>CAVPRW010000026.1:0-82445 GCA_963707985.1 uncultured Nitrospinota bacterium
GAGAGGTCTTGAGTCCCCAATTCCGGGAAATAATTCGATCTGATTCGGGTCATAGCGTCGGCGCATGATTGGCTCCTTTATGAGTGAAGTCGCCCCATCAGTCGTGGGGCCATAACGACAGCGGTACCCTCGGGACGGGACGAGTCAGCGACGCGTGCGTCGCCACCATTAAAGCTCACGCCAGAGATAGACCGTGAAAAATCCCGGCCTTCATCGTGTGTCGGATCAGTCGCCTCCTTCCTTCTGGGGCGCTTAGCCCACCCAGCTCCGGCCGATGGTGGCCTCGACGACGATTGGCACGCGATCACCCACCAGCTCCTGCATCGCCCCGGTCATGTGCCGAACCAACCACTGCTCGGTCGCCTCGGCTGCATCCTCCGGGCATTCGGCAAGAATTTCGTCATGGACGGTGGCCACCAGGCGAGCGTCGGGCACCTCATCGCGGTGCTGAAAGAGTCGGGCGAGGGCCAGCTTGAGCCCATCGGCGCCGGTCCCCTGGACGGGACTATTCAAGGCCTCGGTGAATTTGCCAACATCGAGCCGGCGCCGGCCGGCAAGGGTCCTCGTCTCGATCGTCCGTTCGCCGCGGAGCCTCGCGCTCGTTTTCTGGTGCCACCGGGAGAGGCCATGATAGGCTTGAAAGAATCGCTGGCGATGGTGCATGGCCTCCGCCTCAGTCAAAGGGACGCCATACTCCAGAGCGGCATAGTCCCGCAAGCCAGGAGCGCCCATCCCGTAGAGCAAACCAAAATTAACGGCCTTCGCGAGTTGGCGCTCCGCGTCGGTGACCGCCTCAATAGGAATACCCAGGACTTGGGCAGCGGTGTGGCGATGCACGTCGACCCCGGCGTGAAAAGCCGAGAGCATGGCCGGATCAGGCGCGATCACGGCAGCGAGTCGCAACTCGATCTGAGAATAATCCGCTTTCACGAGCCGGAATCCGTCACGGGCTTTGATGGACCCTCGGTAGCGCGGCCCTCGTGGCAGGTTTTGCACGTTGGGGCTGTGGCAACTAATCCGACCCGCCCGTCCCCCGAGTAGGAGGTAATCGGGATGGACCCGGCCCGTGACCGGATGGATATGGTCCTGGAGCCACGCATGCCCATAGGTACTCATGCGCTTCACGGCCTCGCGATACACCAGCAGGGTGGCGATCAGCGGGTCGCGATCCTTGAGCGGCAGGAGTGTCGGCGCATTGACTTGGGCGATCGCATGGCCGCGCGCTCGGAGCAGACGCAGGACTTGTGGGGAGCTCTGCCAATTGACGGGCTTCTCGCCAGACCGCGCCTTATCACCCACAGTCGCCTGCAGGGCCGCCAGTGCCGCCTCCGCCTGCCGGTGGTCCTCGGCGGCCTGTGCCTGCCAGTGCGGGACATCGACAGGAAGTCCTGTCCATTCCATCCAGGCCAGTGCCCGCATGGCGTCCCCTTCGAGGGTTGCGATCCGCGCCAATCCTGCACTGCGCAAGGCTGTGTCCAGTGCATCCGCCAGCGGAAGCAGGATGGCCGCATCAATGGCGGCATAGCGTAGTTGCGCATCGCTCAAAGGGCCGCTCCAATCGCTCGTCTGGGCGGTTTTATCGAGCGCTATCCCCAGGTAGCGTTTCACCACCGCTTGAAGGCCGTTCCCTTTCAGCAAGCCTTCAGGGGTCCCAGCTCCTAAGACCTGGACGGCCAGCATGGTGTCCAGAATCTCGCCCACGGGCCAGGGCAGTCCTGCTGCCACCAGAAATTCGAGATCGAATTTCAGATTGTGCCCGACGATGCGGTGTTCGGCGGTGAAGACTGGCGCTACCGTCTGCACCGGACACCTGCGGACATCGATCACAAAGGTGTGCTCCGGCGTCGCGACCTGGAGCAGACAGAGCATATCTCGCAGTGGGTCCAGTCCGGTGGTCTCTCCGTCCACGGCGAGGACAGGGGCCTGGCGTAAGAGTGGGATGGCAGCGTCCAACTGGGCCGATTCGGTAATGTACGTCACGGCCGCCGGTTCAAAGCTCGGCATGACCGCAACACGTGGTGTCTGAGCGCTCAACTCCTCAGGAACGGACACTAGTTGTTCAGGCGGTGGGGAACTCTGGGGCTGGTCAGGAGACGATGTCGTCAAGACTTCCTTCTCCCCCGCTTTGGGTTGATACGTTCTCCCGGCATAGCGTTGCAGCAACATAGCTAATGTCATAGGAACGTTCTCCGCTGTGTATCAGACATTCTTCTCACCCCTTTCACTGGCAGATTCGATGTGGTAACATGTCGTAAGCAAAAGCATTCTCTCGCGAATGTGAAATCGGTGAATTCACAGGCCTCCTTTCTTTCTTGCTTAAATACAAATGCTGCATGCTTTTTCACATGCAAGAGGGAGGAGTACGAATACATCGATTTCACCTTTAAGTCAGAAGCTGTTGATTCAGCAATCTTTCCTGCCAGTGAAATCCTCAGTGAAGGCGGTGAAATCAGGGAGTGCTCTTGTCCTCTCCATCCTGTTCCTCGCGCTTAGGGGTGAGGGTAAACAACTTTTTGTGCCCCCCGGCCTGGCGTTCAGTCATGACGAAAAAGTCTTCCAGGTTCGACTGAAGGTGTGACATCCGTTGCGCAAATGCGCGCGGCTTCCCCTGATAGGCGAATGTGACCCCAGATGCCTCCGCCAGGTCGGCTAATTCCTTGCAGAGATCCGTATTGGTGATCTCACGGCTTGGATGCTTGGTCGCCCATTTCCAGAGGAGATCGAACAGGCTGTCGTGTTCGAGCGTGAATGAGGACTGCTCCTGATTGAGCTTGCGGAAGATCTCCTGGAGTGCGTTCTCCACTCCTGCTGCGCGGGCGACCTTCATGGCAAAGTCTGCAAAATCTGCCATCCGGAAGATCCCTAGTCATCGGCATCCCGTCCATCGCGCAGGGCACGGACAATTTCTTGCAGGTGATGAATGACCTCCGACATGAGCCGATGGCGGTTTTGGATGACTTCCGCCAGCAGGGTTTTCTCAGACCTGAAGGTCTCGAATCGCTTCACCTTCATGATCAACAGCCGGTCCGCCACATCGTCCCGGTGAAAGTGGGGTGTGCGGGAGGTAATCGCCAGAAAGCAACGCGCTGGAATCTCCACGAGTGTATTGGTGGTGTACAGCTCCCGCTTCTTGATCACGCCTCCGGTGGCCACCGTGGCGAGCCGGTCATTCAGCCAATCACATCTGGAGTCCGCATTGTCGATGGCGACGTAGGCGGCGTTGGTCACCGCGGCGTCAAAATCCTTAGACTCGTCCGGGAGTGGCGTCACATCGAACCGTTCACCGAACAGCAGCATCCCCACTTTACGGTTGGTGATGGACTTGCCCGCGCCTTTCGGGCCAATGAAGGCCAGAATCGGCCGTGTGTGCATGATGCTCGCGAAGAACAGTCCGTAAAACCAGAGTGTGAAGATGAGACGGCGCTCATCGGGTGTCAGCCGATCTGTCGCAAAGTTGATGTTCGACATGATGATCCTGTCCAACCAGGACTCTGAGTCGTCTAGCGCACAGAGTTGGAACGGCTCGACTTTGGAGTCGGCAACAAACAGCACTCCATCGGTGCCGTTATCGACCAGTTCGATGAGGTCAGGGGATATGCGATAGATTTGGCGATCCTGGTTGAAGACATACACCATCACCATAAGCTGGTCCCGGAGTTCTGGCAGGTCATTGGCACCGTCGGTCGTGAAGAGGCCGTGGCCAAAGAGCCCCGCTACGTGCTTATAGCCGACATTGAGCAGCCCCTAACTGGGAGAAATTTGATAAAGCCGACAGACCTCTTCCCCAAACAAGCGAAGGATTTTCATTTGCACCTCGTTCAGCCCTTCAATGAGGTCGTGGACCTTGCCTGGCATGGTCAGGCGGACGCGATGAATCCCCTCCAGCAGTTGGAAGACCCACCGCAAGGTCGGCCGCGCCGTCGGTTGGTGGATCTGGTTCGGCACCGTTTCCCTCTGGCGCGCCAGTTGGTGGCGCAGGCGGCGTTGCGCCACGGAATAGACCAGCAACGCTAAGGTCATCACCATCAGCAGCCCTTGAATCCGACAGGGTTTTTTCACAAACAACGACGAGACAAAGAACAGTGGATCTTTGAGAAACCGAAAGCCTCCTTCGGCCTGGGCCTGGCCTTTGTAGGCTCGAATCACCTCGGCATCGCTCAACTGGCTCGCGTCAATCGTGGTCCCCACCACAAAGCACGCTTTGAGTTGCTTCTGCTGCCCTATCTGCTCGTCATCCGGCCGGACCTGGGCTTGAATCTGCCAGGCGATGGCCTTGATCGGCGTGGTGGGCGTCGGGCGACCTTTACAGGCATAGCGTTTGTGGTCAATCAGGCTGTAGGTCGCCACCTGGTGATATTTCCACGCGGGGACCAGCGTGTCCAGCGCAGCTTGGGCCGCTTGGGGCGTCTCAAAGCGTTTGGCTTGCAAGTGAAAGAGTTGCTTGGCGATGGCCTCCGCTTCGCGTTGCCTCGCTTGGCTGATGGTCGCCGCGGTGCGCTGCACCGCGGCCTCCGAAGACACGACCAGCCACCGTTGGGTCATGCCGTAGTGGCTTAACTCCACCCGTTGATCACGCGTGGTGTCATCCAGCTGCGGCCATGTGTCCCGTGGCAGCGCTTGCGTGATCACTTGGGAGACCAGTTTGAGCGTGTGCGGAATCCGCGTGATAAAGCCCAGCGCTTGGAGATTGGCGGCATTCGCTTCGTTGTAGAGTTTAGAATCCGCTACCAAGTACCGCGGCGTGGGTGAGTGCTGAAAGGTCGCGATCAGCGCCGCCGCCCGCTCCTGGAAAATCGCGGTATCGGAGGCGTTACCATCCCAACTTTGGCTCACAAAGGGAATCCCACCATCGTGCGAGACCATCAGCTCCAAGACGGCTTGTTTCAAGTCGGGACGATGGTCTTTGGAGTACCCATGGGTGATCGTCATAGCCCGCTCGTCGCTGTCGGGGACATACTCGCCGCTCAGGGAAAAGCTCGTCGTGTCGAGATGATTGAAGCGCAAGTCAATACCTTCTTGGGCACAGACGGCCAGGGCGAGCTCACTAAACAATAGATCACAGCCATAGGCATAGACCTCATCGAGTGTGCGGCCGAGCTTAAATTGGATCGTCGGGATATGCAGGGGAAGATATATGGTTTTTCGACTTCGCGCACCTGCTCAATGTCGGGCAGAAGTGAAACGACAAGCATTTCAGGTGAGCGAGTTGCGGGTGACTTTTTACGGCATGAAGGAATTTGAAGTGCGAGACCCGGATGGCCACATCCTCTGGTTCGGGCAGGAAACTGATGACCCGCCGACGCCCGAGAGTCCATCCGCATGATGGGAACGTCAGAGGCCTGCCAGGCTATCGTCTGTCGTGGCATCGAGCTCCAGGAGGGCTTCGTCCTGGAGTGGTATCTGCCCCTGGTGTAGGCGCCAATATGCGGCCGCGGCAATCATCGCCCCATTGTCGGTGCACAGTCGTGGATGCGGAATTACCAATTGCAGCCCAGCGGCAGCGCAGGCTGCATGCATCTCGCGCCGTAATTGTGAATTGGCAGCTACGCCACCACTGACCACGACGCGGCTGACCTGGCATTGGCGAGCGGCATTGAGCGTCTTTGCCACCAGAACATCCACCACCGCCTGCTGAAAACTCGCCGCCAGGTCAGCCACTTGCGACGGTGCGTGTTTCCGCACATAATGCAGGACCGCGGTTTTGATACCACTGAAGCTAAAGTCTAGGGAATCCTTCTCCAAATAGGCACGTGGAAATCGAATGGCCTGTGAGTCCCCCTCACGGGCCAGGCGATCGATCACCGGCCCGCCAGGATAGCCAAGCCCCAATAACTTCGACACCTTGTCAAAGGCCTCACCAGCGGCATCATCACGCGTGTGTCCGAGAAGGTGATATGCACCAGGCGCCGCACAATCGTACAGGTCCGTGTGACCGCCCGAGACCACCAGGCAGACGAACGGACACGCCAGGCCTGGGGCTTCGAGAAAGGCTGAACAAATATGCCCTTCGAGATGGTTCACCGGGATGAGGGGTTTGCCAGCCGCATATGCCAGCGACTTGGCAAATGATACCCCCACCAACAATGCTCCTATCAGGCCTGGACCCTGCGTCACTGCAATGGCGTCGAGGTCTGACAGCTGCAGACCTGCCTCATCGAGCGCGGACTGATAGACCGGTCCGATGGCTTCGATGTGTTTGCGACACGCCAGTTCCGGAACGACACCGCCATACCGCTGATGGACGTCGACCTGTGACGCTACGACATTGGACAGAATGGTCGTGCCGTCAGCAACCACGGCGATCGATGTGTCATCACAGCTGGTGTCGATCCCTAGAATTCGTGACATAATCTCTCTGTCTGGCTCGGCACCCTAAGCTTGTAGGGGCGAGGCCTGCAGGCAACCACCGATGGACCCAGTTTTCCTCTCTGGAGCTGGCTCCACCGGGGCTGCGATCATTGCGCCGTCCTCGATTATTTCGAACCTGCCTGGGCGGCTTGCGTCATGGGCAAAGTTTTCTTGATGATCGTCCATCCTTTGAGAAGTTCCACGGCGCGTTGGAGCTGGAGATCCTCCTCAGGCGTCGAGCTGCGGTTCTCAGTTTCTACTGGCTGACGCTCTGGTGTGTCCTCGATCTCTTCTTTATCCAGTTTCTCTTTATCCAGTTTCTCCTTATCTTTAGCCAGTCTCTCCTTATCCAGCGCATTGGGAAGATCTTTCTCGCGGATCGTTTTGCGTGGCGTTTGTGGAGCTTCTGCTTTCTCGACTGGCTTATTCTCAACTTTGATATCCGGGGTAATACCCTTACCCTGAATGAGATCGCCTTTGGGGGTGTAATAGCGCGCCGTCGTCAGCCGCAGGCCCGACCCATCGCTGAGCGGGATGATGGTTTGCACGGAGCCTTTGCCAAACGTTTGGGTTCCCAGGACGATCGCTCGGCCGTGGTCCTGCAGAGCGCCGGCCACGATTTCGGAAGCGCTGGCGCTCCCGCCGTTGACCAAAATGACCAGGGGATATTCGAGATGCGGACGATCACCCTTGGAGGTAAATCGCATGTTCTGGTTGCGTACGCGGCCCTGTGTATACACGATCAATTGATCTTTGCCGACGAATTTATCCACGATTTCGACGGCTTGATTGAGCAAGCCACCGGGGTTGTTCCGGAGGTCGAGGACCAGACCGGTAATCTTTTGTTCCTCCAGCTCATGCAGGGCCTCTTCCAGCTCATCCGCCGTGGTCTTGTGAAAATTCCGCAGCCGCACATAACCGATGTCGTCGTCCAGTTTGCGCTGGGAGACACTGCGAATTTTGATGACATCGCGGTTCATGGTAAAATCCTTCGGCGTTTCAAAATCTTCCCGCATGATGGTGACCGTCACCGGCGTGCCTTTGGGGCCCCTCATCTTGCGCACGGCGTCGAGGAGTGTGATGTCTTTCGTCAGCTCCCCATCGATTTTGAGGATGCGATCACCGGGTTTAAGGCCCGCCCGGTACGCTGGGGTATCCTCGATCGGGGACACGACCGTCAACTGATCATCCCGGATGGTGATCTCGATACCCAGTCCCCCGAACTGCCCCTCGGTTTCGACCTGCATCTCTTTATACATTTCGGGTGGCATGTAGGAGGTATGTGGATCGAGTATCTTCAACATGCCCTTGATGGCACCCTCAACGAGCTTTTTGTTTTCAATGTCCTCGACATAATTCGATTGCACGAGGGAGAGTACTTCGGTGAACACGCGTAGGTTCTCATAATCGTCCCCACGTGCCAGAACACGTCTGGCCATACCCGCCCCAATGAGGAAGCTGGCTGACACCAACACCAGCACAACGAGCAGAACTCGTCTACCCCCGAAGAACCTTGGCATGCCCTTCTCCTCTCTGGTCCTTGCAGCGAATCGACCCTCGGCCGGCTTTCCACTCTCTCGTCTTCGCCGCTTCCGCCACGCGTGCGCAGAGTCCTTCGGGGCTCAGGCTATGGTCGATTATTGGCAAGCCATTCGAGCGGGTTTTCCGGTTTTCCTTGATGCCGAATTTCGAAATAGAGGGCGGGTCCATTGAGCGCTCCGCCCTCGCCAGTTTTCCCCACGACTTGATTCCGCGTCACTCGGTCGCCCACCTGCACCATCAGCTGTGAGGCTTGGGCGTATAGGGTATAATAGCTATCTCCGTGGTCGACAATCAAGAGGGTACCATAGCCCTTCAACCGATCGGCGTAGAGCACCTGCCCCGCTTCGATGACGCGAAAGTCACTCCCAGGTGAGGCACCGATGCTGATGCCTTTGTTGAAGGTATAGGTATTGAAGGTGGGATGCTTGATCTTCCCGTAGGTCGACACTAGCTGTCCCGCGATGGGCCATGCCAGTTGTCCTCTGAGTTTCGCAAACTTGCTATCCCCATCGAAATAGCGCTCGGGGGCGGGACGGGAGTTCCACGCGTCGGGGTCGCCCGCGCCTGCTGTTGTCGGCGACGTTCGGCTTGGGCTTGCTGCGCGAGGATACGTTTACGCTCGCGCTCGAGTTTGGTGATGAGGGCCGTGAGGCGCTTCGATGACTCTTCGAGCTCCTGCATGGCGCTCTCGTATGCTCCTTGTTCGTCGCGGATTTTCGTCAGGAGTTGATTTTTTTTCGACTGCTCTTGCCCGATTTCTCCCTGTTTGGCAGTCACCTGTACGCGTGCCTTCTGCAACTGGTCGGCGCGCCCTTTCACGGCTCGTCGTGTACGTTCGAGGGCATCGAGATTGTGGCGTTGCTGATGCAGCAAGTCAGCATCGTATTCCACAAGCTTGACCGTGTAGCGAACGCGCATAAAGAAATCGGTCAAGTCGGAAGCTGAGAGCAGAAACGGCAGATAGGCCGCGCGTCCCTGCTTGTAGAGGGCACGCAGGCGAGTATGCAGGTACCCCTGGCGCGCCTGCAGTTGCAGGGTCAGCTCGTCCATCTGCTTGACGAGATCGGCATGCTTGTCTGCCTGGAGCTTAAGGTTGCGCTCATTGACCTGAAGCTCACGCCGTTTTTGTTGGAGCAAGCGGTCGCTCTCTTCAAGGGCCTGCACCACGTTGCGCTCGCGCCGCTTCGTCTGGTCCAAACGGGATTTATACCCCTTCAGTTGATCTTTGACCTCCTTCAGCTCCTGGCGTTCTTCTTTCAGCCGTTGATCGAGCTCACCCGGTGCGGCCACGCTGTGTAGCGTCCACGCTAGGAACCACATCGGCGTCATGGCGAACAGCCCGATGACGAGCCGTAAGCCTATACCACGTCTGATCAAAGGTCGTAGCGCTTGTGGACAATGGCGGTATCGGGTCATCGTCAGGTTCATGCGGGTAAGGTCGTGCGTCCAAGGGAGAACAAACTCCCCAATCCTCCCAACACGGCTCCACCCAGCAGAATGCTAGCAATCATTGCCAATGGCAGGAACTGGAGCAGGGAGACGTCGAAGAACAGCTCCCCCATCGGTGTGACCCAGCTCATCAGCATGACAAACAGACCATAGCAGAGGCCGACGGCGAGGCCTGCCCCCAGCATTCCCTGGAGTATCCCTTCGAGGAAAAAGGGAAATTTGATAAACCACAACGTCGCTCCCACCAACTGCATGATCTCGATCTCTTCGGCACGGGAATGTAACGCCAGACGCACGGTTGTGGCGATGATGAACATCACCGCCAGAGCCATGATCCCCCCGATACCGATAACGCCGATTTCCAAGGTCCAGACGAGGGTGTGAAAGCGTTCCAGCCAGCGCTCGCCATAGTCGATCTCTTCGATCTCGGGTAGTTGCTTGTAGCGTTCGACACTCTCGCGCAAGAGCTCGGGCCGTCGAAACTCGTCGCGAATGGTCACGGTGAACGATGCCGGCAGCGGGTTGGTCTGCAATCCCTCAAGCACCCTCGCTCCCTCCCCCAGTCGCGCGCGCAGCTGCTGCATGGCCTGTTCCTTTGAGGTGTATTGGAGAGATGCCGTCTCGGGAGCCTGACTCAGGGTGAGGCGTAAGGCCTCGAGGCGTGCGGGGGTGAGAGAATCGCGCAGGTAGATCACCATATTGACCTGGCTTCCCCAATAGGCGGCGAGGTTACGAAAATTCACATAAACCAGTGCCACGCCGCTGACCAGGAGCATGCCCGTGGCAATCACGAAGATCGCCACCACATTGACACGGCGATGGCGATACAAGTTTCGTAGCGCTTCCCGAAGAAAATACATGGAGATTCAGCACAACCCTTGCCTAGGTAGAGAGTAGGCGACCATGTTCGAGGGTTAAGACACGTCCTGGAGCTGAATCGACCAGTTGACGGTCATGGGTGGCGATAAACACGGTCGTACCATCGGCGTTCACTTCATGAAGCAAGGTCAGAATTTCCTGCGCCAAGACGTCGTCCAGGTTGCCCGTCGGCTCATCGGCCAGGATAAGGGCTGGTTCATTGACCAGGGCTCGCGCCAACGCCACGCGCTGCTGCTCGCCACCTGAAAGTTGCTGCGGTAGTGCATCCTGGCGATGTGAGATGCCAACGCGCTTGAGGACGGCTGCGACTCGTCGGCGCACCTCGCGTTCGGGAACCGCCAGGACCCGTTGCGCGAAGGCGACGTTTTCAAAGGCAGTTCTGGTGGGAAGTAACTTGAAATCTTGAAACACAACACCGATTGAGCGACGAAACTCTGGGATTTGGCGCCTTGCCAAGCGTGTGACATTGCGACGATTGACGATGATATTCCCACGTTCCGGCCGCTCCGCTGCGTATAAAAGCCTGAGCAGCGTCGTTTTCCCGGCGCCACTCGGGCCCGTGAGCACGGCGAACTCACCGGCTTCTACCCGAAAAGTGATATCCTCAAGAGCTGGGGAAGACGTCGCAAAGCTCTTAAAGACATGCAGCATTTGGATCATGAGGCCACAGGCGGCGTCATCGTACCGCGTCTATGAGCGTGTGCGCGGCTTACCATCATGCGGTCAACCGTGGGCTGCCCCTCCCAGCCTGTCATCGGCTATGCTGGCGTCCCTAAGCGCTTTGCCTGTACTTCCTTCCAATAGTGGCAGGCAACGTGGTGGCCGTCCCCGATGTCCTGTAGCGGCGGCTCGGCCGTTTTACAATCAGCCTTGGCATAGAGGCAGCGTGTATGAAAGCGACACCCACTGGGAGGATTGATCGGGCTGGGCACGTCGCCTGGGAGAAGGATACGTTGTTTCTTGATGGACGGGTCCGGACGTGGCACAGCCGAGAGCAACGCCTCTGTATAGGGATGCGAGGGATTTTGATACAGCTCCCGATCGGTGGCGAGCTCGACGATTTTGCCGAGATACATCACGGCCACGCGATTGCTGATATGCTCCACCACGCTCAGGTCATGGGCGATAATCAGATAGGTCAGGTTGAACTCGCGTTGGAGATCCTCGAGTAGGTTGATCACCTGGGCTTGGATCGACACATCAAGCGCTGACACTGGCTCATCCCCAATGATCAGCTTGGGGTTGAGGGCCAGGGCGCGGGCGATGCCGATGCGCTGGCGTTGTCCACCGCTGAATTCATGGGGATAGCGTCGCATATGCTCGGGACGAAGCCCTACTTTCTCCAGGATATTGGCGACCCGCTCCTCCTTCGCCCGACCCTTGGCAATGTTATGGATTTCCAGCGGTTCGCCGACGATACTGGCCACCGTCATGCGGGGGTTCAGGGAGGCATAGGGATCTTGGAAGATGATCTGCATCTGACGTCTGAGAGCACGCATCGGCTTTTTGGCGAGCTTGAGGATGTCTTGTCCCTCGAAAAACACCTCACCCCCGGTCGGTTCGATCAAACGCAGGATCGTCCGTGCCGCGGTCGATTTGCCGCAACCGCTCTCGCCCACTAGTCCCACCGTCTCACCAGGGTATAGATCAAAGCTGATGCCGTCTACCGCCTGCACGTGGCCGACGGTTTTGGAGAGGATCCCCCCCTTGATGGGAAAATATTTTTTCAGGTTCTTGACTTGCAGTAATGGTTGGGCCATGGTTCATTCCCTATCCAGGCTAGGGGTTCACCTCGATTAGCCAGGGAAAAAGCAGGCGCTGTAATGGCCACCTGGCACCTTCTCCAGAGGGGGCTCCTGTTCCTGACAGATCTTCTGGGCTTTCGGACAACGAGGATGGAACATGCACCCACTCGGCAAGTTATAGGGGCTCGGCACGATGCCCGGGATTTCCATCAGCCGCTGTTTCTGGCCAGAGGCCTTCTCCTCAAGTCGAGGCAAGGATTGCAGGAGGCCTTGGGTATAGGGATGCTGCGGTTGCTTGAAGATCTCCAAAACCGGTCCTTCCTCTACCACTTTGCCGCAATACATGACCACGACCCGCCGCGCCGATTCGGCTACGACCCCGAGGTTATGGGTAATGAGGATAATGGCCATGCCGAGCTCTTCTTTCAGGCTGAACATGAGATCGAGAATCTGGGCCTGAATGGTGACGTCCAGCGCGGTGGTCGGCTCGTCGGCCAGCAGGATCTTGGGATTGCACGACAAGGCCATGGCAATCATGGCGCGCTGACGCATGCCGCCACTGAGTTGGTGGGGATACTCATGCACACGGCGCTCGGGGGTTGCAATGCCTACCTTCTGCAGCATCTCGATGGATTTCGCCAGGGCATCACGTTTGCTGAGGCCTTGATGGAGGATGATGGCCTCGGAAATCTGATTGCCGATGGTGAAGACAGGGTTTAGGGAGGTCATCGGCTCCTGGAAGATCATCGAGATTTCGTTGCCGCGGATGCGCCGCATCTCAGCGCGCGTGAGTTTGAGAAGATTGGTACCCTCGAAGATGATCTCTCCACCCACAGTCCGCCCCGGGGGATCGGGGACCAAGCGCAGGATGGAGAGCGCCGTCACACTTTTCCCACAGCCGGATTCACCGACAACCCCCAGCGTCTCGCCGCGATGTAATTGATAGCTCACCCCATCAACGGCCTTGGCAACCCCATCAGAGGTGAAAAAATAGGTCTTGAGGTCACGCAGGTCGAGCAACAAGTCATTGTTCATCGGAGCCTGCCTTTCATGACTGACGTTGGATGGTTATCGATCCTAGGCGCGTCCCACCGCTTATATTTTTCCACTCTTAGCATATTTCGTAGTCGGTGACAAGGCTTTCTATGGTGCTGGCTGGTTGGCACGTGCGACGTCGACGGAGATGCACGGCCATTACCACACCAGGCGTGCTATTGCCGCTCCGAGGTATGCAGCTATCCAGGTACCAGGTGATCGTAGGAGGATGCTTCCCTTGAAATGCTACTGCGATCGTTGATAAGAAAGCATATACTGAACTGGCAACGCTCACGTTGCGCTAGGTGCTCTTGCCAGGTGCAATCTCAATATCGGGCGTCATTCATAGACGTTGACCTTGCTCCAGACGCCCGAGTGCGACCGGCGCTGCGCAGCTTCTGGACTCCAGGCCAGCCAGGGCCAGCCCGGCTGCGAAGATTTTGAGATGCGGGTGCATTGCTGACAGCGCATCGGTGACGGAAACTGGCAATATTCGCCTGCATGGGAGACGTGACATGGCCTATCTAGTTGTCCCTCATGAAGTTTCAGCCACCGCGGCGACGATATGGATCGCAGCCCTCGACGAGCCCTTCGCCTCTGGTCAAATCCGCCTCATATCTCATCTGGGCGAACATCCTCTCACCGCGACCTGGGAACATTGGGATTCTCGCGATGGCACACACCACCTGGATTATCAGCGCGTAACCATTCCAGATTTGCAACCGCGCACCCCTCTGACGGTGCAACTCCTTGCGAACGGACAGCCTCAAGCCGACGCCAGCCTCATGACGCTGCCGTCACAACTGCCGACGCTTGAGGAGAAACCATTTACAGTGCTGTTGGGCTCCTGTTTCTGCAAACGAGAGGATGCCGAGGGTGCTGTGGGCCAGACGTATGGCCAGCTACCCACTGGGTCGCGGCCTGACGTGAAAATCCTCTGTGGTGACCAGGTGTACCTGGACGATCCATGGGCCCATTACCTCTGGCACACGCATGATATTTCGGAGCTCGAAGTGGAATTTTTCTCTAATTATCGGGATACGTGGATGCAGGCGCCGGGGTTTCGGCAACTGCTCACACAGGGAGCGAATTATTTTTGCCCTGACGATCATGAATTTTGGAATAATGCCCCCAATGTCGCGACGGTCATTCGTGATACCTGGTCAAGGAGTGGTCGCCAAGAGTGGTTCGCCACCGCACGTCAATTCTACCAGATGTTTCAGAATCCCGCATCCGGCGCGACGTTTACCGTTGCCCCGCTGTCGTTTCTCATCGCCGACACGCGGTCGAATCGAAGTTCGGACCAAACGGATTTCATGCGGCCCTCTGACTTTCAAGCCGTGGCACAGTGGATTCAGAACCTGACGGGGCCCGGGGTTCTCGTCGTCGGACAGCCCCTCTTCAGCGACAAGGCCGGCTTTCTGAGTGGGACCTTCAGCGATTGGAATTTGTCGGACTTTGACCAATATGGACAACTTGCCCCGTTGCTCGCACAGTCGCCCCATTCGATCGTCATTCTCACGGGGGACGTGCATTATGGCCGCATTGCCTGGTGTACTCTCATCTCGGGGGGAGAGCTGATCGAAGTCATCTCCTCGCCGATGTCGCTGGTCGATAAACTAGCGGAAGGCTCCTGGGAAGAAGCGCCCAACCTGTTCCCACCTTTCGCCCTTCCGGGAGTGGTTAGGGCGCGGGTGCACACACTCGCGTCACAGACGTTTTCACCCAGCAACAGCCATTTTCTGACATTGGAGTTTTCGGCCACCGGCGCCCAAGTCCGTATGAGCGTGAGGTTCTGGCCTATAGGGCGACAAGAGTCTGGCCACGGTACGGCCTTCGGCGAGACGGTTTACCAACGATTCTTACGATAGGAGGGTATCCATGCTTGCGATACGGTACTCACAGGCCATGGCACCGAACGACTCGTTACAGGATATGCCGGCACGTCGGCGTGAATCCAATCGTGCCTGGCTGGGACGCCTGGGGGCTACTAGTGGCATCATCCTCTTAGGGGGCACCTCCCTGGCACACTTCCGCATCCGGGTGGCCCAATCGCATGTCCGAAGTGATCTGTTGCCCAGTTTCTGGTCGGTAGTTGGCATCCTTGAGGATGGGGACACCTTTGCCTCGGTGCCATTCGATGGCAGGACGGACGCGTCTAACATCCCGCGCACCAATGCAGTTCAGACTTGTGAGTTGGAAGAGTACGATGATCCCGTGCAGTTTCCCAACATTGCTGTACTGCATTTTACGGATGACGAGCGTCCTATCCATCAAAATATCGATCGCGTCACATCCCAACGGAGTGTGATCGACCTTCCCACGTTGATGCTCCATTGGCTCGGCTACATCTGGAGCGTCGGTCAGGCAGCCAATCCTTTGCTCGCAGGACACGGGCTCCCCAGTGCGGCATTCGTCGAAACGGTTTATGGCATTGCCGGTATCGAGCTGACACCCGGTCTCTCATCAGCTTCGAGCTGTCCGGAAGCGATCTGGGCCGCCGCGAAGTGGTGGCATCAGTTCTATGAAGTGGAGACCGGGATAGGAGACGAAGCCCATGCGATCGCCCGCGTGCCCACAGGCCATTTTGCGATTCGTCAGCCTGCAGCTGCCATTGTCGAGCCCAGTCGATAATCGGCGGGTGGGCACGCAGGCGGTGGTATGCCGCCATCTCGTCTGGCGAACACCTTGGAGAATTTCTTCGGTTTACAGGACGGTGGGTGGGAAGGCCTACCCTGCGCAGTGTTGCCCCACCTAGAAGCCATGGTGCCGTGAAGGTTGTCGGGCCTGGCCTGGCGAGCGATGTGTGGTGTTGCTTGACGCCACGACCAATATTTGCTATGTTACAGGCATTGTAGTTCGGGTGCCAGCAGTGCAGATCCTCGTGAACCATCAAGGAACCGCAACGGCGATACCAGGGCTGGTTGCGGTTTTTTTATGACCGTTCGATCATGCGCGGCGGCTTCTTTTTAATCCCCGGTCAGGAGGATCATGCTATGGCCAGTGGTACCGTGAAGTGGTTTAACGAGCAGAAAGGCTTTGGGTTTATTACGCAGGACAATGGTCCGGATGTGTTTGTGCATTATTCGGCGATCGAGGAGTCGGGTTTCAAATCTCTGAATGAAGGGGATCAAGTCCAATTTGAGGTAGTCCCCGGCCCCAAAGGACCCCAGGCCAAGTCTGTGAAAAAGGTTACAGCCAGCACTCGCTAACTCGCTGTCTCTCTCCTGCTCTTCTGTCGTGATGGGCGGGGGAGGGATGACCCCTGCGAGCCTGCGAGGTTTCAGGAGATGCGCGTTCGAACGTTCGCTACGGCATCGTGTTGACGCGCATCGTGTCTCATGATTTAGCCACATCATTGAGCCGTCACTCCTCTCCAGTCTACTCTTAGCTGTCCTGATCGCCAAGTCACCCTTTCATGAATATTATTGTTCATGTGCATGATTACAATTCGTTGGATTGTTGGCTGGTCGCATCCTATATTCTAAACCAAGCGGTCGGTTGGTCAAGCCGCGTAGCACAGAAGACGGCACCACACGAGAAGGAGATGACCATGCGATCACACGGACATGCGACTGTCTGGGGAACTCATATAGGAGTCGGCCGCGCCAACGAGAACACGAGTTGGTATCAGCACCTGAAAGAGTGGTGGGCAGCGCGAACATCTAGAGGTCAACAGGCGAAGCTCGCTGGCCTTCACGCGTGCTGGGACGCCGAGCACGAAGCGGTGAAACCCCGGCGTGCAGAAGCTGCCATCGAGATGGCGATAGCCCATGCTGCCCTCTCGATGGCGACGCATCCATATAGCCTGAGCCAGTAGAGAAGGTAGGCGGACCCTCGTCCGCGTGGGCTGGGCCTTCAGGTCCCATCCACGTGGACGGGTGGTGGCGGATCACTTGGGAGCCGGCAGCGCTGCTCCCTGGCATAGCGTAACGAAGCATTGTGGCGAGCCCCACGTGCTCCGTCCTGACCATAACTTCCCGACCAACGTAGACGCCATCCTAGATGTTCCTTATCTAGCCCTGTCTTTTAATTTCATCGCTTCTTCTCGCTCGACATGTCTCGACTTCCGGCCTTCCTGAATTATTGAGTCGTAACTGCCATGAAACGCCATAAGCTTACCTCGTCGGACCAGCACGCCCAACCGATGCCGCTCACCCAATTCCCGCACGCCCCCATGCCGCTTCCCATCAGGGGAGGCCAGAGGGGCAGAGCAGTGCCGTGTCATTTAGGGCTGCTATTGTCGTGGCTGTCTCTTAACAAGGGGGTGGTGTGCGCGTCACGGCTTGCGAGGTGTTGCGGCGTACAGTAGACTCGTGGTGATGATTTCGGATGGACTGAATTATGTGGTTGGGCAACAACCTGCCGATCGTCCTCATCAGAAGGGGGGAGTTCGATGGACGCACCGCTCGCCAATCCGATCAGCGATCTCGAAGAGAGCTATGGTATAGTGGTCATTGGCTCCGGCTACGGTGGTGCAATTCTCGGAGCACGTCTGGCCCAGGGGCGTTCGCTGTGTATTTTGGAGCGCGGTCGCGAGTGGATCCCTGGGACGTTCCCAGATAACCTCGACGACATCCTCAAGGCTAACAGATCTCCTCACCAACCTCTCGGCCTCTATGACTACCACCTCCACCGTGATGTCGATGTCTTCGTCGGCAGCGGCCTTGGCGGCACGTCGCTCATTAATGCCAATGTCGTCATCCCTCCGGACGATGACCTTTTCGATCAGCCACGTTGGCCAGCCGAAATCCGCCGGGATCGCGATTCCCGCGCGCTTGAGGGGTATTTTGACACCGTGCGGCAGATGCTGCAAATCGAGTCCTATGGTGATGACCTGCCGACGTTGCGCAAGCTCGAAGCCCACCGAAAGTCGACCCGCGCACGTGGGGCAGAGTATGTTAAGGTCAATGTCGCCGTCAACTTTCGCCGCTATGCTAACCAACCGAACGACGTCGGTGTGCACCAGCAGTTGTGCACCCTGTGTGGGGATTGCGTCACCGGCTGCAACGTGCGGGCGAAAAATACCCTGTATATGAACTACCTCCCACTGGCGAAACAGCGGGGAGCACAGATGTTCACTCAGGTTGAGGTTAATTATCTGGTCAAGCTTCCCGATGGCGGTTATGCGGTGCATTACACCTATCATGCTGACCACGGGCAATCCGCCCGACCGGGAGTTCTGCGGGCCAGTGTGGTGATCCTCGCTGCCGGCGCCTTGGGCTCCCCCCAGATTCTGCTGCGCTCACGTGAAGCCGGGCTGAGTCTCTCCGCGACACTTGGCCATTACTTTTCCGGCAATGGAGACTTTTTAGGCAACGCCTACAATACCGATCAACAAACCGATATTCTCGGATTTGGCAATGTTCAGGATGAGCGATCCAAGATATTCGTTGGCCCGACAATTCTCTCGCTGGCCGATTATCGGAACAAGGCTCGCTTGGCGGACCGTTATATCATCGAAGAAGGTGCCCTGCCACGGGGGTTGGTCGACACCTTGCGCCACACGATCCACCTGCTCAACTTCACCCAAGGGGAGGACACCGACGCTGGCCTGGCGGACTATTTGGCTGAAAGCCGTCGAATCGGGCGTGATTTGCTGCACTATGACCCGCAAGGGGCGTTGAATCATTCGATGATCTATCTGGCCATTGGTCATGACAGCGCCGATGGCACGCTTGTCCTCGACCAGCATGGCCAGGTGCAACTCCTATGGGGTAGCGCGCCTGATCAACCCTACTGCCGTATGGTGAGTACTGAAATGCGCGGCCACACAGCGGCCCTGGGCGGTACTTACATTGCCAATCCTCGTTGGCACCGCTCGCTGGGCCGCAATCTCATCACCGTACACCCCCTCGGAGGTTGCATTATGGGGAGCGATGCTGCCGGAGGGGTGGTGGATCACCGCGGCCGCGTCTATGATCCGTCTCATGGCCCGAACGGCATCCACTCAGGACTCTTCGTCGTCGATGGGTCGATCATCCCGACCGCCGTCGGGGTCAATCCGCTGCTCACCATCTCTGGGCTGGCGGAGAGAAGTGCCGCCCTGATGAACGCCGACGCCACGTTGGATTTGACCCCCAAACCCTTCAAACGTGCCACCTACGTCGAAGTGCCGCCGCCCATCGGGCTACATTTTACCGAGGAGATGAAGGGCTATGTCACAGCGGGACTTCAAGGAGAGAGCCTGGAGGACTATCGCGCCGGTGAGCGTAGCGGCCGCCAGGCAGGCCATCGCTTGAGCGTCTGGCTATGGATTGCGATCGAACACCTGGATGCATTTGTCGACAATCCCGACCATGAAGCCCTCGTGAGCGGCTACGTAGAATATGCCCCTCTGGGCGGCAAGCGGATGATCGAACGGGGACGCTTCAATATGTATGTCGACATGCCGCAAACGCGCATCAGACACATGCGCTACTCCCTACAGTTTACGGCAAGCGACGGACAGCCCTACCTCTTGGCGGGTTTTAAGGAAGTACGTGACGATCGTGGCTTGGATGCGTGGTCGGATAACACGACGTTATTCACCACCATTTATCGTGGTACCACGTCGAGCGCTCAGGTCTATGGCCGCGGCGTCATCCATGTGCTCATCTGGGACCTCGTCGAACAAGTGGCCTCATTCCGCGTGCATAATGCCTCCACCACGGCGACATTGCACGCCTTAAGTCGCTTCGGAACCTTCTTCTTTGGAGAATTATGGGACACCTATGTGAAAGATCGCCTGCCGCAGAGCTGAGGGGGCGCTAGTCAGTGCTTACACCAGGCCTAGGGGCGCACTCCAACCGCGCCAGAGCTCCACATGATTCGTCCCAAAGCAAATTTCACCGCCTGATGGGGAACGATTTGTGATATAGTCGACAAGCCGAGGGAGGAGGCGGCTGCCCTTCCCTCCCTGTCGATGTCAGTCGTTCTGTCTGTTGGGTGCACTCTTAGCGAGGGGAGATGAGCATGCCTGGAAAAATCACGGTCAGAGACAATGGTCCATTGCGCATCGAAGGTGATATCGAATTGTGCGACGCCAGCGGTGCCGCGTTCAGTACACCGGGGCGGGAATATGTCTCCCTGTGTCGCTGCGGCGGAAGTAACAATAAGCCATTTTGCGACGGCACACATACCAAGGATGGATTCCAGTCCCAGGTGAAAGCGCGAGTGTTACCGCCGCCCCCACCTCCTGCATAGGCAACGGGGCTACCTTCGATGTTCGCCATGGGCTTAGAGGTCACGCGTTCGTAGCCATGGTGTGATTTGTACGCTCCTCGCTCGTCTTGGCCGGCGCCTAGGGAGCGCATGGAGGCGAAGGCGGCGAATGATACCCGCTCAGCAGGTAAACAACGCCAGGTGCTCTTGGATAAATTGTTCTAGGGTGCGTGCGGGTCTGCCGGTTACGGCCTCAACCGTGCTGGTAACGGTTGAGGCGTGGCCGGCACTGAGGGCGGTACTGAAGTCGACCTGCACGTCGACATGCCAGGCGGGCATGCCCGAAGCGACTAGCCGGTCCCGCATGACGGTCAAGGGTACGTTTTTGTAGGTGACGGTCCTCCCCAAGATCCGCGCTAGCCTCTCCGCAACGTCCCCATAAGAAAGCGCCTCAGGTCCCGTCAGCATATAAGCCTTGCCTATATGGGCAGTCGTGGTCAGGGTCGTGGCTGTCACGGCGGCAATATCCGCAACATCGATCATTGCCACCTTGCCCTGGTCCAGAGAGCCTGTGAACTCCCCGCTGGAGCGGATGGTTGGCGCAAACCTCAGGATATTCTGCATGAAAAACGGTGGACGCAAGTGCGTAAAAGGCAATCCCGAGTCTTCTAATTGCTTCTCCGTCTGCGCATGCCAGCGTCCACTGCGCACCGCGGAGTCGAGCGCCGTTCCTAACCCTGAAATCTTCACGACATGAGCCCGACCAGCCCGTTTGGCGGCAGCGATAAAGTTGCCCTGGAGCTCCACCTGATGCGGATCAAGAGGTGAAACCAGGAGTGCTGCGGTGATGCCATCGAGTGCCGCATCCAGAGACTGTGGCTGGCCTAGGTCGCCGATAACGGTTTCTACCTGCGGATTGGCCACCAGTGCCGCCTTTTCGGCATTCCGGACCAATGCCCGGACGCTCACGCCCCTGGCGGATAGCTGTTTGAGTGTTGCGCCACCGACCCGGCCTGTGGCGCCGGTAATCAGGATCATAATCCCCTCCTTCCCTGTATGGGCGACGTGAAATGCTCCAGTGCGCTTACCCTGGTATCATAACGCATCTCGTTGCATGGGCGACATCTCTCTGGTATAGTGCGCACATTTACGTTGCCGTCCACGATTGGCGCGGCGGTGGCGGCCCCAAGAGTGACGAGTTGTGCGGCAGACGCACGTAAGGAGGGGATCATGCAGTTTGGACTATTCGGGAGTGCTCAGGCAAGACGGGGCGGCCCTGACGTCGACAGCGCGGCGGGCTTCAGGGATTTCGTCGAGTACAATGTCGAGGCCGAGGCGCTTGGCTTTCACAGCTCATTCATCGTCGAACACCATTTCACTGGGTTTGGCCAGGTGTCCGCCTCCTTAAACCTCTTAACCTGGATTGGGGCCCGCACCAAGACCTTGCGACTTGGCACCGCGGTGCTGGTGCTGCCCTGGCACAATCCCGTGCTGCTGGCCGAACAGGCCTCCACCCTTGATTTGTTGTCGGGCGGTCGGTTTGATTTCGGCATCGGCAAGGGGTACCGGTATAACGAATTCGCCGGGTTCTGTGTCCCCATGGAGGAGGCAGAGCCGCGCTTTGACGAAGTCTTGGAGGTCATGATCAAAGCCTGGACCTCGGACACCCCATGGTCGCATCGCGGCCAGTACTGGCAGTTCGACAACGTCGTGGTCGAGCCTCCGACGGTCCAGAAACCCCACCCGCCGATTTGGATGGGCGCCGGAAGCCCCGGGTCCATCAAAAAAGTGGCAGCCAACGGCTTCAATCTGCTGCTGGGCCAATTTTCCTCCCTGGCGCAGATCGCTGAGCAAATTGCCCTCTTCAAGTCCGAGGTGGAGGCCCAAGGTCGGACATTCGACCCGATGACCGTGGGGGTCGCCCGCTCCCTCAACGTGGTGATGAACGCGGTGGAGTACGAGAAGGCGATCGAGAATCGCATCGCAGGGCGTCGACGGGTCGAACGATTGTCGCAACGGCCGGACGCGCAAAGTCAGAAAAGGCCCATGTCTGAGGACGAGGTGCGCGAGGTCGCCGAGGCTGGGACCCTCTACGGCACGCCAGATGATATTGCCGTCAAGCTGCAGGCGCTGAAAGACGTTGGAGCGGCATACGTGCTGATCAATAGTGCGGGAGGCCCTGCATCTCTACGCCGCTTCGCGCGTGAGGTGATGCCGGCGTTTCTCGGCTAGCTGGTATACTGGGCGGGGGCTTGAGATCTAGGTGCCAACCAGTCTGCCTCACATGCCTCTCGCGCATAGCTCTGGTATCGTCGCCCGTGCACCAATGCGGGCCGATCAGCCGAACAGGGAGGCAGATTTACAGGCATCCTCCTTGTGGTAGAGGAGGATGCCACATCTGTGCGGATTCCTGGCCCAACCCTCCTAGTGGAAGAGCAGTCCACCATTGACGTTGTAGGCCTGGCCGGTGATGAAAGCGGCCTCCTCGGAGGCCAAGAAACTGACCATGTTGGCGACATCCTCTGCTTCTGCGATGCGCCCTAGCGGAGTCGCTTGTCCTGCCTCTTTGACGATTCTGGCCCGGAAGTCTTCCAGCGGAATGCCTTCCTCCTCAGCCCTAGCGCGCTCCCAGTAGCTCAGCCGATCGGTGTTGATCGGTCCTGGACAAACGGCGTTCACCGTGATGCTATAGGGCGCGAGGTCCAGAGCCGAGGCCTGGGTGAGCCCCAGAACTGCGAATTTGGAGGTTGAGTATGCGGCACCTCGGGCGCTGGCCTGCTTAGAGGCATTGGAGGCGATGTTGATAATCCGACCGCCACGGCCCTGGCGGATCATTTCACGGCCTATCAACTTAGTGAGCAGGAACACCGCCGTGGTATTGATCGCCAGGAAATGCTGCCAGACGTCTTCTGCAAGCTCGGTGACGGGGACTTTATCCCGACCGATGATGGCCCGTGCGTTGTTGACCAGAATATCGATGCGGCCATAGTGCCCAGCCACCTTCTGGACCAATTGCTGGATTTGGTCAGACTGGCCTAGGTCACAGGGGCTGGTGAAGCAGCGTCTCCCCAGCGCCTGGACTTCTTCGGCCACACTGTCGAGTCCCCGCCATCCGAGCCGAATCTCTCCCGGTGGGAGGTCCTCCGGCTCGCGATGGACATCCGTCAGGGCCAGGTCCGCTCCCTGCTGTGCCAACTTCAAGGCCGTGGCGCGGCCGACACCGCGCATCCCACCGGCCCCTGTGATCAAGGCAACTTTGCCGTCCAGTCCAGACATGTCTCGCCTCCTTCATCTCCATTGCACTGTCCGTCGACGTGTATTGCATCAAACCGACCTGGAACTGTATTGTAAATCCTCATCGGGGTCTGAGTCTACCCACAGCATCACACGCCCCACCAGGCCTGCACACATAGAGCACGGCACGATCTGCACCCTATACGTCTCCAGCAGGCCAGCGCCTTCCACCCATATGGACACCATAATTGCCGTTGACACACAGTTTCTGCACTCGCATACTTGGGCCAATCGGTCGTCCTACCGCAGTCCACACCCAAGTGGCACATCATGGAGATCAGAGTCTACATTGAGAACTGGTCGAGTGGGGATGCGCGGATGATTCCGGTTATTTTGCCTGACGTGAAGGAAGCGCCAACACTTCCGCTTTTTGTCCGCCAGACGGTGTGGGTGGATATGCGCGATTGGGAGAATGATGAGAATGACGGCTTTTACCGGTTGGTCTGCGGAATTTTGGGTAAGGCTCCGGGTGATTCACCGATGAAAAAGTTTGGAGTTCGCGATGTGGCCGAATGGCAGGGAACGGGATCTTAGTCTTAAGCGAACCAGTATTATTCCGCTGCTGTCGGAAGCGGCAGCAGGGAACGGTTCTACGTACAATTTAATGGCATCAATTCTTATCTTTATAGCGGTTCTCAGTCGCGTGTGCTACGACTCCTTCCGAGAGGGTTTGTGCCTCCAAACCCCGTGGCACTTAGCGTAGTTCATCCAAGTGGGAACCGCTATAACACGGTCAGCGCGACGCGAACACCACGCCCGCTGCTGGATGAAACAGGCGCTTTCCGTACTGCTGTGATCCGAAACTCAGAGGGCGAGGTGCGCTGGATGGACGTGCGAGACTTTCTGAAGCGTGCCAGCGATAACGGCAAGAAACCCGTGAGGCAAATCGTCTTCGAGGGCGAACGTCTCGGCGTAATGAGCGTGCGCCGCTGGCGGGACAGGGCATTGGGCCAGAGTTCTGCGTAGAGGCCAGGCGAACGTTGGACGGCTCATCACGACAAGTCAAGATGCACACCGAGAAGTCAAAGCGCACACTCGAACAACTAATTCGTCTGGCGTAGAATTGATGTACCCGGACACGACGCGTGTGCTCTCTGGGTTATGGAGAGTGGTTGGCGCTTGGCGGGTACGGCGATCTTCGCTCTGGACGGCCAGCCCTGCCACCTTGCCTACGAGGTGGAGTGCGATACGACCTGGCACACTCGCTCCGCCAAGGTCACGGGTTACATTGGCAGACACGTCTTAGCGCTTATCATCGTCGCCATGCCGGGCGACCGCTGGGAGCTCAATGGCAGGGACCAGCCGGAGGCTGCGGGCTGCATAGACGTCGATCTGAACTTTACCCCTGCCACCAACCTCATCGCCATCCGCCGCCTGGCGCTAGACATTGGCCATGCATCCGATGCTCCGGCGGCATGGCTGCGTTTCCCGGAGTTAAAACTTGAGAGGTTGGAGCAACAGTACCACCGTGTGGCCCTCGATACATACGACTATCAAGCGCCTCGCGTTGGTTACGCCGCCTCCTTGCGGGTATCAGACAGCGGCTTCGTGACGCACTATCCGGGGTTGTGGGAGCAGGAGGTGACCGACAACGGCCACCTCCCCGTCTGACTTACACCGTCTCGCTCAACGACCTCCCCAGCGCTACATGAGCGGCGGCGAGGCGGGCGATGGGCACCCGGTAAGGCGAGCAGCTGACGTAATCCAAACCAGCGCGATGGAAGAAGGCGACGGATTGTGGCTCGCCGCCGTGCTCACCGCAGATGCCGATCTTGAGGCTGGGTCGAGTGGCACGGCCTTTCTTCACCCCGGTCTCTACCAGCTGGCCGACACCCTGCTGGTCCATAACCACAAACGGATCGTATTTCATGATCCCCTGCTCAATGTAATAGGGTAGGAATTTTCCGGCATCATCGCGACTCAAGCCTAGGACCGTTTGCGTCAGGTCATTGGTCCCAAAGGAAAAGAATTCGGCCTGGCGCGCGATCTCGTCGGCCAGCAGCGCGGCGCGCGGCAGCTCGATCATGGTCCCCACCTGATATTCGACCTTGACGCCATATTGCGCCATGATGTCCTGTGCGGCACGATCGACGATCTTGCGCTGATGCTCCAATTCACGCACGTCAGCGATCAACGGGATCATGATCTCGGGGACCACCTTACGCCCCTCCTTGGCGATCTCGCAGGCCGCGGCGATAATAGCGCGCGCCTGCATTTCGGTGATCTCGGGATAGCTGATACCCAGTCGGCAGCCGCGATGCCCCAACATGGGGTTGGTTTCATGTAGCTCCTGCGCTTTGTCCCAGATGCGGTCAGCCGGGACACCGATCTTGTCGGAGAGTTCATCGGCTTCCTCGCGGGTCTTCGGCAGGAATTCGTGCAACGGCGGGTCGAGAGTGCGAATGGTGACTGCATAGCCCTCCATTTCCTTGAAGATGCCATAGAAATCAGCCTTCTGGAACGGGAAGAGCTTGTCGAGGGCGCGCACACGGGCCTCACGGTCCTGAGCCAGAATCATCTCTTGCATGAAGGGCAAGCGTTCCTCAGCGAAGAACATGTGCTCGGTGCGGCACAGCCCAATACCTTCGGCGCCGAACGAACGGGCCACCTGGGCATCGAGGGGGGTATCGGCGTTGGCTCGTACCCCCAGGCGACGATACTGATCGACCCATTTCATGAACGCGGCGAAGTTGCCCGACAGTTCGGGGACCACCAGCTTGGCAGCACCGAGGATGACTTCACCGGTGTTGCCGTTCAGCGTGATGATGTCGCCGTGTTTGACATGTACCGTTCCTACCCGGAACTCGCCATGTTCTTCATCGACCAGAATCTCTTTGCAGCCCACCACACAGCATTTCCCCATGCCGCGTCCGACCACTGCCGCATGTGACGTCATGCCACCGCGGGCCGTGAGAATTCCCTGCGCGGCAAACATGCCACCAACGTCATCGGGCGAGGTTTCCGGCCGTACCAGAATGACCTTATCCCCTTGCTGACCACGAGCGATAGCCTCCTCAGCGGTGAACACCACCGCACCCACGGCCGCACCGGGAGACGCAGGTAGGCCTTTGGCGATGGCTTGTACGTGACTGTCGGGATCAACCATCGGGTGTAAGAGCTGCTCGAGCTGCTCCGGATCGACGCGCAGTACGGCGGTTTTGTCATCGATGAGCCCTTCTTGCACCATCTCCACCGCGATGCGGAAAGCAGCCACTGCCGTGCGTTTGCCCACACGCGTCTGGAGCATGAAGAGCTTGCCGTCCTGCACGGTAAATTCGAGGTCCAACATATCTTTATAATGGTGTTCCAGACGCTGGTAGATGTCGACCAATTGGCGATAGACCTCGGGCATTTCCTGTTCTAACTGTTCGATTTGCTCCGGGGTGCGGATGCCGGCGACGACGTCCTCGCCCTGAGCATTAATCAGGAACTCCCCGAAAAAACGGCGCTCACCGGTGGATGGATTACGGGTGAAGGCGACTCCCGTGCCGGAGTTGCTCCCCATATTGCCGAACACCATCGACTGAACATTGGCGGCGGTACCCCAGGTCTCGGGGATGCTATAGATTTGGCGGTATTTCACTGCGCGCTCGACATTCCACGAACTGAACACGGCCTCGATTCCCATCCGTAGCTGGTCCATCGGCTGTTCAGGAAATGGCGTCGGACTGGCTTTGCGCACGAAGTCCTTGAAGATGCCGACGAGTGCTTGCAAATCCTCCGCTCTGAGGTCGGTATCGACGAGGGCACCAACCTCGGCTTTCTTCTGAGCCAACAGCCGTTCAAATTCCTCGGAGGGCACGCCGAGGACGACGTTGCTGAACATAGCAATGAAGCGCCGATAAG
Organism: uncultured Nitrospinota bacterium; assembly: GCA_963707985.1. Lineage (GTDB taxonomy): Bacteria > Tectomicrobia > Entotheonellia > J063 > CAVPRW01 > CAVPRW01. Next base: position 27,282 of record CAVPRW010000026.1, read on the forward strand.
CATCGTAGGCAAAGCGCGGGTTAGTGGTTTTGCGGATGAGGCCCTGTACGGTATCGTCGTTGAGGCCAATGTTGAGTACCGTGTCCATCATGCCGGGCATGGATACCCGGGCCCCGGAGCGCACCGACACCAGCAGGGGATTCTTGGCATCGCCGAACTTAGCCCCCATGGCTTCTTCGACCTGCATCAGCGACTCCAGCACCTGATCCCACATGCCCTCCGGAAAATGCCCGCCATTATTGAAATATTCGACACAGGCTTCGGTGGTGATGGTAAATCCTGGCGGCACCGGGATGCCAAGGTTGGTCATCTCTGCCAAACCAGCCCCCTTCCCGCCCAACAGATTCCGCCATGCACCTTGCCCCTCAGCCTTCCCCGCGGCAAACAGATAGACATATTTCTTCGTACTTATGGTGGTACTCATGGCTCCTCCTTCACACTCAATGCCTACATACCTCACCCCACACTCAAGGGCTTTATGCCTCCTCCCCCATCAATCACTTCCCCCTGGAGGAGAGAGAAAAGACCACTAGCGCGCTGCGAGCTCGTCGTCCCGAGGGTGCCCCAGGTCGAATGCATCGTGTAACGTACGGACGGCCAATTCCCCATATTTCTCATCGATGACACAGGAGATCTTGATCTCCGAGGTGCTAATCATCAGGATGTTGATATTTTCACGAGCGAGCGTGGCGAACATGCTGGTGGCGATGCCAGAGTGACTGCTCATCCCAGCCCCGATGATCGACACTTTGGCGATTTTCGCATCGAGCTTCACGTCGCGCGCGCCGATCTGGGGCAATACTTCTTCAACCAGAGCACAGGCCTTCTTACCGTCGCCGCGAGCCACAGTGAAGGAGATATCGGTGAGCTCTTGCTCGCTGACGTTTTGCACGATCATGTCGACGACGATATGGGCATCCGAGACCTTGCCAAAGATCTTGGCCGCCAGGCCTGGCCGGTCCGGTACACCCAGCACGGTGATGCGCGCCTGATTTTTGTCCAGCGTCAGTCCTGAGACCACCACCTTTTCCAACTCGGCATCTTCTCGCGTCACCAACGTTCCTTCTCCCTCCTGAAACGTGGATTTCACCAACACAGGCACGTGGTAGATTTTTGCCACCTCGACGGAGCGCGTCTGCAGTACTTTAGCCCCTAGACTGGCCATCTCCAGCATCTCATCGTAGGAGATTTTGCGCAAGCGTCGAGCGTCAGGTACCAGGTTGGGATCGGCCGTATAAATGCCGTCGACGTCCGTATAGATCTCGCACATATCGGCGTTCAGGGCCGCTGCCAGCGCCACCGCTGTGGTATCCGAACCGCCACGGCCGAGCGTGGTCATGTCCTCCCGTTCGTCGATCCCTTGAAAGCCGGCCACCACGGCGATTTTCCCCTGATCCAGGGCCTGAAAAATGCGCTCGCCGTCGATCTTGCGGATACGAGCTTTGGTGTGCACGCTGTCGGTGAGAATGCCCACCTGGCGGCCGGTGAAGGACTTGGCGGCATAACCCATATCATTGAGGGCCATCGTCAACAGGGCGCTTGAGACCATTTCACCGGTCGACAGCAACAGGTCGAATTCCCGTTCATCAGGGGACTCGGAGACTTGGGTCGCCAGCTTCACCAGGCGGTCGGTTTCACCGGCCATAGCCGATACGACGACCACGACCTTCTCACCGCGGCTGCAGGCTGCTGCCACTTTCTTGGCTACTTCGAGAATACGCTCGATGTTGCCGACCGACGTACCACCGAACTTCTTGACCACGAAACGCATCAGTGCCTCGCTCTTACCCCTCTCTCCCGAAGGGAGAGAGGGTAGACGTTACGTCAGTAGCAACCGCATCAACTCTGTGCCTTGCTGTACATTCAGCGACCCTTGCTCGCGCACCGACTCGTCGAAAGTCTGGCCTGCATCCGGCTCGACTCCACTGCCGTAGAGCGCGATCGGTACAGGCTCACGCACATGAGTTTTCAGAGCGATCGGCGTTGGATGGTCGGGCAACAGCAGTACCCGGTGGTCCTCAAAGCGTTGTTGCAGACCAGCCAGCATCGGTCCCACCACTTTCGCATCGAAATCCTCGATGGCCTGCACTTTGGCTTTCACATCTCCTTGATGACCCGCCTCGTCCGGGGCCTCGACATGCAAAAAGACGAAATCCTTGTCCTCTAGGGCCTTGAGCGCGTGCTCGACCTTACCAGCGTAATTGGTGTCGAGCCAACCGGTGGCGCCAGGCACGTTGATCGGCTCCAACCCGGCATAGATCGCTAGCCCCTTATGCAGGTCGACGGCAGAGATCACCGCCCCGGTCAAGCCGTATTTGTCACGAAAACTCGGGATTTGCGGTCGTTTCCCGGCCCCCCACAACCAGATGCTGCTAATCGGCGGTTCCCCGTGCTGGCGCCGCTGTTGGTTGAGCGGATGCTCACGAAAGATCGCTTGCGAAGCATCCATCATGCGTTGCAGCTCACCTGCTCCGTCGCCACTGGGCAAGTACTCGTCAATAGCTCGCCCACTGATGTCGTGGGGCGGGGTTAGCGTGGCGCCCAGCAGACCTTCACGCCAGACCAGACAATGGCGGTAGCTGACGCCGGGGTAAAATTGAAAGGTGTCGCTGCCCAGTTTATCATTGAGGGCATCGATGAGCTGGCGTGCCTCCTCGGTGGTAATATGGCCGCCGCTGAAATCGGCCATGGTGCGCTGGCCATCCGCTTCACCGAGGACTACCAGATTACACCGGAAGGCCACGTCCGTGGGCTGTAATTGAATCCCAATGCTGGCGGCTTCGAGAGGCGAGCGACCAGTATATAAATGACGCGTGTCGTAGCCGAGGATCGTCAGCGCTGCCACGTCGCTACCCGTTGACATCCCCTCCGGGATGGTCATCGCTTGACCGGTCTTGCCAAGCCGTGCCAGAGTGTCCATATGGGGGGTGTGCGCCGCCTGCAGTGGCGTTTTGTTCGCCAATTCCGGTAGCGGCCAATCCGACATGCCATCCCCCAACAAAATAACGTATTTCATCGACAGGTCTCCTTTACTACGCCCCATTTTCCACACGGATCAGCACGGTTTTGGCGGTGACCTCGGAAGCGATCTGATCGATTTCGCGCAATGCCGCTTGCATATCGTGTTCGCAGGCGTGATGAGTCATCATCACCAATGGTACCGTTTCCCCCACTCGGCGCCCTTTCTGAATGACCGAGGCGATACTGATGTGATGGTGACCCAACACTCCGGAGATCTTCGACAACACCCCTGGCTGATCAAGAACTGAGAAGCGCAGGTAATACTCTGAGAGCACCTCGTCCATGCCCTTCATGCGTAGCTCGACGTGATGTCCAGGGCGGTAGGCTGCAGGCGGCACACGACCGCGACCGCCGGTCGCCAGATTGCGGGCCATATCGATGATGTCGCCGACGACGGCGCTCCCGGATGGTCCAATGCCCGCCCCACGGCCGATAAACGTGTTGGCACCCACCATATCACCGACGACGGTAATTGCATTGTACACGCCATCGACGCCGTAGAGCAAATTGCCCTCGGGAATCAACGTCGGATGGACGCGCACTTCGATCTCGCCATCCTGGTGTTTGGCAATGGCCAGCGACTTGACTTTGTAGCCGAGCTCTCTGGCATAGCTGATGTCCATGGGAGCGATGCCGGAAATGCCCTCGACGAATACCTGCGCGAATGGTACCTGGCAGCCAAAGGCGAGCCTGGCCAGGATGGTGATCTTATGGGCAGAGTCGATGCCTTCAATGTCCAAGGTCGGGTCGGGCTCGGCATAGCCTTGCGCCATGGCTTCACCAAGGACGGCACCGAATTCCTCGCCAGCCTCGGTCATGCGGGTCAGGATATAGTTGCTGGTGCCGTTGACGATGCCATAGATCGACTCGATGCGGTTGCCCACGAAGCCTTCGCGGATGGCCCGAATAATGGGAATACCCCCACCGACGCTGGCCTCAAAGCCCACATCGACGCGATGACGCGTGACGGCGGCGAACACTTCATCCCACGCCTCAGCCAATAAGGCTTTATTGGCAGTGACCACTGGCTTGCCCTGAGCCACGGCTTCCAGGATGAGGCTCTTGGCGGGCTCAATCCCGCCCATGAGCTCGACGACGATGTCGATATCGGGATCGCGCACGACCACCCAGGGATCGGTCGTCAACAGCTCAGCTTCGACCTCCGTGGCGCGCTTGGCCTTCACGTCGCGCACGGCGATACGCTTGATGGACAGCGGGATGCCGACCCGCCGTTCAAGCACCTCCCGATTTTGTCGTAAGATTTTCACCACCCCCGACCCGACGGTGCCTAGGCCGAGAATCCCAAGTGTCAGCCCTTGCATGGAACACTCTCCTCTACAACAGTCCCGAGTGCTGAGTATCGCAGGGGCATCGTACTCAATACTCAGCACTCGTCTCTCAACGCTATCTCTTCATCACGGTCGCTGGCAGGCTCTCCCGACTGCGGATGTCGCTGGCGATCCGCTCAGCCCCTTCTTTGTCCCGATAGTTCCCGACTCGCACGCGATGCCAGGTGCCTTTGTCGCTAAGATCCACCGTCTGCACGTAGACCACATAGCCTTTCTTACTCAGGCGTCCCTTCAGCTCAGTCGCCTGTTCCAGGCTGCGGGACGAGCCCACCTGAATGGTGTAATCGCCTCCCTGGCTCAGGGACACACGAGTCGCCGTGGGCGTCTTGGGTTTAGGCTCAGCGGTGACAACAGGACGGCGTGGTTCGGGCTCACGCTTTTCTTCCACCTTCACGGCGGCAGGTTCACTGCTGGGGAGCCACCTCTGGATTAGGTGAGGGTTTGAGCCGTAGAGGAGTCGTGGCCGAGGGGCTCTCACTCTTGCTCGTCAACGCCGACTCTGGCAGGATTGGGGAGAACGCAAATTCTGGTCCCTGAACCGTCGGTTTCTTGGGCTCAGCCGCTGGGATCAGCGGGATGCGACTGCTCGTGGGGGGAGTCGGCTGCCCCTTAGACGCTTGCTCGCGTGGCAGGCTCGGTGCCGAGTCATCACTCTTGGTCGCCTGGGCTACGGGTTCGGGATGGCCTGTAGCTCGTCCCACGACTACGCCCAAAGCAAACACGAGGACGCAGAGAAAGCAATAGCCGGCAATCAGGAAGACGATCTGCCGGGTGTCGAGGCTGAAGGCATAGCTCCGACTCTCCGATGGCGGATCGGTGAGTCCGGGTTCTTCTTCGGGCATACCGCTCTCGCGCTCTCGAAAGCTAAACCGGTCAAACAGCATCACAGGCCCTCCCTGACATGTGAACGTTGAGATCCCGTCAAAGTGGTTTCCACTTTGAACTGCTCCGACAAGAACCGGTAACTTTTCACCTCTTTCCTCACGTGCCCACGGAGGAGGTCGTGGAGCACCTGTCGCAACTCTAGCTGTTGCTCCCCCGATAAGAACAGCCGCTCCGCAGCTCCCCACTGCAGAGTCGAAGCCCGCGCCAACAAGCGCAGCGTCGCTGGTGACACCCGGCGAGCATCCGCGACTCCCGGCGCACATGATGGGCACACATAGCCCCCTAGCCCCCCACTCAGCGCCCCAGTTGCTGCGGCCAGTCGATGGCAGCTGACGCAGCGCTCGAGTAACGGCTGATAACCCACCAGAGTCAACAGCCGCGCCTCGAAGAGACGCAACCAGAATTCCATGCGTGCGTTTTCCCCCGTCGACACGCACGTCAACAACTGCTCCAGCAACGCGAACACACGCGGCTGCGAGTCAGCATCGGCCAGCAAGGCGTCCATCAGATCGATGGCGTAGAGCGCTGGCCGGAGCTTTTCCCAATCATCACGAATAGCCTGAAAGGAGGTGAGAATGTCCGTGTGGTCGATACGATAGAGACTTCGGGTCTCTTTACCAAAGAGCATGAGCCGAATCAACGAGAGGGGTTGCAGGCTACTCCCAAATCGACTGCGCAACCTGCCAGCCCCTTTGGCCACCCCGGCGATCTTGCCATGTTCGAGGGTGAAACAGGTGACAAGACGGTCCGTCTCGCCCAACGGCCGATTGCGCAAGACAAAGCCCCTGGCGCGTAGCAATGGCACAGCGCGACTCCTCGCTACACGTAGCCCATGTCGCGGATGAGTTGCTCGTTTTCGCTCCAGTCTTTGCGGACTTTGACCCAGAGCGCCAGATACACCCGGGTGTTGAGGCGTCGTTCGATAGCCTGGCGCGCGGCCTGGCCGACCTGCTTCAGCCGGCTACCACGCTTACCGATGATGATCCCCTTCTGCGAGTCGCGCTCGACATAGATCGTGGCCTCGACGCGCAGCACCCCACTGTCGGTATCTTCTAGTTGTTCGACCATCACGGCCGTCTGATACGGCACTTCCTGGTCCATGAGGGTGAAAATTTGCTCGCGGATCAACTCCGCGATCCAGAACCGCTCCGGTTGGTCAGTCAGCTGCTCCGTCGGGAAGTAGCGCGGCCCCACAGGCAGGTATTGGCTGATGGCCCGCTGCAAGGCCTCGATGTTCACCTCTTTGAGGGCGGACACTGGGACGTATTCCGCAAAGGCAAAGTGGTGCTGGTAGGTCTCGATGAGCGGTAGGAGTTGGCGGTGGTCGATCAGATCGATCTTGTTGATCACCAGAAAGATCGGGGTCTTCACGTCCTTGAGCTGTTGCAGGATGAACTCATCGGCCGCAAGCTGTTCGGGGCTTGCCACCTCGGTCACCAGCAAGATCAGATCGACACCTTGATAGGCATCGCGTGCAATCTGCATCATATGCCGATTGAGTGCGCTACGCGGCCGTGCCATCCCCGGCGTATCAACGAAGATCAGCTGGGCCTCTGCGGTCGTCTTGATCCCGGTGATACGGCTACGCGTGGTCTGGGGCTTGGTCGAGACAATAGCGATCTTCTCCCCTACCAGGGCATTCAGCAGCGTGGATTTGCCGACATTTGGACGACCCAGAAGCGCGATAAAGCCCGACTTGAATTCAGTCATTCAGGGTCGAATCCTCCTCCACGAAGGCACCGAAGCGTCCAGAGAACAGTGCTCGGCACGATCTTCTTAGCTCAGATCAACTTTGAGGTGCAACTCTTTGAGTTGTTTCTCATCCACCCGTGATGGTGCGTTGGTCATCAAGCAGGTTGCCCGCTGGGTCTTGGGAAAGGCGATGGTATCGCGGATGGATGATGCTCCGGTCAACAGCATCATCAGGCGGTCAAGCCCCAGGGCAATCCCGCCGTGCGGCGGAGCCCCGAGCTCCAGAGCATCCATCAGGAAGCCGAACTGTTCGTGGGCCTCATCCTTGGACATCCCCAACACCTGGAACATCAACTCCTGGGTCTCACGGCGATGGATACGGATACTCCCACCACCGAGCTCACGTCCATTCAGCACCAGGTCATAGGCTTTTGCCCGCACCCGACCGGGGTCGGTCTGCAACACCGGCAGGTCATCGTCGCGTGGAGCGGTGAAGGGGTGGTGCTTGGCCACATAGCGACGCTCCTCCTCACTGTACTCCAGCAGGGGGAAATCCACCACCCACACAAAGGCCAGGACATCCTCCGGGATGAGCCCGAGACGCTCCCCAAGGTGCACCCGCAGATTCCCCAGGGCATCCTCCACCACCTCGGGCTTGTCCGCCACAAACAACAGCAAATCGCCGGGTTTCCCTTCCATCTGCTGCGTGATGGCTTGCAGGGTGGATGCAGGGAAAAAGCGCGCGATGGGGGACTGAATGCCCTCAGCAGTGACCTTCATCCACGCCAACCCCCTGGCCTTGAAGGGTTTGACAAACGCGGTGAGATCATCCAAGTCTTTGCGCGAGTAGCTGGCACAGCCTTTGGCCGTCAGACCTTTGACCTGCCCGCCCGCCTCGATGGCCTGGCGGAAGACGGCAAATTCGCTCTCCCTGGCCAATGGCGTGATGTCGGAGAGTTCCATGCCAAAGCGGATGTCCGGCGCATCCTTGCCGAAGCGCTCCATGGCCTCCTGATAGGTCATGCGCGGGAAGGGGGTGGGAATGTCGATACCGCGGCCCACCTGGAACGCCCTGACCATCATGCCCTCGATCAGCGCCACCAGCTCCTCGATCTGCGGAAAGGACATCTCGACGTCGATTTGCGTGAACTCGGGTTGGCGGTCGGCGCGCAAGTCCTCGTCTCGGAAACAGCGCACGATCTGGAAGTAGCGATCGAAGCCGGAGATCATCAGCAGCTGCTTGAAATATTGCGGCGACTGGGGCAGCGCGTAGAATTCTCCAGGGTTGAGGCGGCTCGGCACCAGATAATCCCGTGCCCCCTCCGGGGTGCTGCGAATCAGGAAGGGTGTTTCGATCTCGAGGAAGCCGCTGGCATCCATGTAATCGCGGATCGCCTTCACGACACGATGGCGAATGATCAGGTTACGTTGCACCTGCGGGCGGCGCAGGTCGAGGTAACGATACTTGAAGCGCAGGGCCTCGGAGACCTCTTCCTCGCTGTCCAGCACGAAGGGCGGAGGATTCGACTCGGCGAGGATGGTTAGTGCCGTCGCCATCACCTCCACGTCACCGGTGGCCAGGTGGGGATTGGCACTCCCGAGCCGGGCGCTCGATGACCGTGCCGATGACCGCCACGACGTACTCGTTGCGCAGCCGGCTGGCGTTGGCATGGGTGTCAACCGCCACCTGTGGGTTGAACACGACCTGAACCATGCCTTCGCGGTCGCGCAAATCGATGAAAATCAGGCCGCCATGGTCACGCCGCCGATGCACCCAGCCCATCAGCACCACTTGCTGGGAGGCGTGCTCTCGACGCAACTCGCCGCAGCGGTGGGTTCGCCGCAACTCCCCGAGCTCTTCGCCCATCACCAGATCCCCCTGCCCCTGAACAATTGCGAATCCGAACCGATCGTTTAGCCAAAAAAACTGCCGCCTCTTGGCCGGCAGAGCTGCTATGATAATATGCAGCAGGTCGTTGTATCTGTTCACCCCTGGGGGCGATGAGCACGTTGAGATGAGGCGGGTAAGGGATGGGCGCGTCGCTCCCTCACGCGCTGAAGGCTGGTGGCTGACCTGCCGGTCGGCGACCGAACGCCAGCGAAGAGCAATTTTCGGTGCTCTCCGCGTGCCCGGCGGTGAACGTTGGGACGATGTGAAAGAATAGCGTCAATTCCTCTCCATTGCAAGAGGATTGTCACCAAGAAGCTGGCTGTATGACGTACCCCGACTCTGTCCCGGATCCCGCACGCAATCCCACCGCGACGACCTCGTCGGTATCGCCCGCTGGTGCCCATTGTGATGGCGTTTTGTGTCGCGATTCTTGCCGCCGATTGGAGTTCTACCCACTTCCTTTGGGCGATGGGCACGATCGTGCTGCTGGCTGGAGTCTGTGTGGGCCTGGCCATTCGTTATGCACGCGCGCGTCGCCTGCTGCTTTCGGCGACGTGTATGCTCGTGCTCGGTTATGCCTATGCTCTGTGGACTGCTGTTTATTTGCCGGAGGATCACGTCTCCCATCACCTAAGCCCGGCACCAGTCACGCTTGAGGGCCAGGTGCTGAGGTGCGTGAAGCTGGGACCGAACCGTACCACGCTCGACCTCTCGGCACGCGCGCTCACAGTTGAGACCGCTGTGGTCACCAGTCTCTGGGCGCGTGCGCGTCACCGCGTACGATTTCGAGCCCGCGGTCGAGGTCGGAGACATCGTTCGCATCCATCATCTGCGACTGCGGCAGCCAAGCGGCTTCCGTAACCCTGGGGCCTTCGACTATGGCCGCTACCTGGCACGCCGCGGCATTTATGCTACCGGAAGCCTGAGTAAGCAGGAGCATATCGAAGTGGTGCAGCACTCATCAAGTGTGCTGCTGGAACGATTTTCTCAATTCAAAAGCCGTTGGCCGATGGGATCGCCGCGGCAATGGATGCGGATGAAGCCGCGATTACGACGACAATGGTTCTGGGCGTCCGCAGTACGCTCCCGCCTCAGGTGCGTGAAGCATTCAACGCTTCTGGCACAGTTCATCTCCTGTCGGTGTCGGGATTCCACGTGGCCGCCGTCTATGGCGCGGTGTTTTTTCTGCTCCGTTTCCTGATTAAGCAGATACGCTTCCGGCTGCTCGGTCGTGTCAGCGGCGGGCCACGTCCCTCCAAGCTTGCCGCCACCAGCGCCCTGGCCGTGGTCATAGGCTATGCGTGTTTGGTCACGCTCGATGGTCTTGTTGACTTGGTCGATCCGAATTTTCCCGCCATTCGTTCGACCATCATGATCACCACCTTCGTCTTCGCCTATCTCATCGACCGCGATGGGGACCCGTTCAACATCACGTTGCTGGCAGCGCTAGTGATCCTCGCCCTCGATCCCTTGGCTCTGTTTGGCATCGGCTTCCAGCTATCGTTCGTGGGGGTCTTGGCCATATTTTACGCCTACCGCTTCCTCTCCCAATCGAGTATAGACGACATGGAACCGAACCGTTCCCCTGACACTGTGATCCGGCTCAAACGCTGGTTACGGGACGTGGTGGTCGTTTCCACGTTCGCCAGTCTCGGGACGACGCCTCTCATCCTGTATCATTTCGAACGGCTTCCCCTCATCGCCCCCCTGGCCAACATCATCGTTGCCCCCTTGGCCTCGATCGCTGTGCTAGGTGCGATCATGGCATCTTTCACGACGCAGATCCTCCCACCTCTCGGCAGCATTCTGCTCTTCCTGACAGCCGTGATCGTCAAATCGATGTATGGCGTGATCCGCTTCTTTGCGGCGCTTCCCTATGCCGCGCCCCACACCGGTGCAGTCTCGCTCCCGACCGTGATGCTGGCATATGCGGCCCTCTTATTACTACCCTATAGCCCGGGCCATCGCCTGGCGCGCTGGGGTACTATCGGCGGCGCTGTCATGGCCAGTGTGTGGCTCGCCTGGCCCTGGCTGTTTCCGGCTGGACGTGGTCAACTCCTGGTCACCTTTCTCGATGTCGGCCATGGGGATGCCAGCTTCATCCGCTTCCCACACGGCACCACCATGCTCATCGACAGTGGAGGCTCCTATCGCGATGATAGTGATATAGGGGCACGTGTGGTGGCCCCATTCCTGCGACACACACGGGTACGCGGCCTGGATTATCTGGTGGCTACCCACCCTCAATCCGATCATGCCAAAGGTTTTGGCGCGATTCTCCAGGACTTCCGGGCAGGGTTGTTCTGGGATAACGGCGCACCCTTGCGATCTGAGTGGTATAGCGCACTACGCGAAGTGGCGGTGCAGCGCGGCATCTATCAAGATGTTGTGGCCGCAGGGTACACGGCGACCGTCATTGATGGTGTGCATCTCGACCTGCTCCATCCCAGCGCGACATTCCAGTCTCAGACGAAACGACGTGGCGAGCGGGAGGCTGCCGGCGAGAATAACCGTTCGCTCGTCCTCAAGCTGACCTACGGGGCCGTCAGCTTCCTGTTCACCGGCGACATTGAGCAAGAGGCCGAGAGTGTTCTGCTGCAGACCCGTGATAATCTTCGGGCCACCGTCTTGAAGGTACCGCATCATGGCAGCCGCACATCGAGCAGCGAGCCCTTCGTGCGAGCCGTCGATCCAAGCGTTGCAGTATTTTCCGTGCAACGGGATAGCCGGTTTGGTCATCCCCACCCGATGGTCGTCGAGCGCTACAAAGCCTTGGGTGTCCACCTCTTTCGCACCGACGAACATGGGGCGATCACTGTCCGCACCGATGGACAAATTGTGTGGGTCGAACCATTTCTCAGTAAGCCAGTAGTGCTCTCTGCCCAAGCTCCCCGCCACCTAGCGGGGACGCTCGGACCGTCTGTGGCCACACCTCGATAGCTCGGAACACGGGTCTTCCGGTGGAACTGAGCAGAATCTAGCCAGTACGTTCAGATCCGAGCAGACCCCAATCCTCTGATTAGGCAAGTGATATTGTCCGTCTCCCGCTATCGAACCCTCCCTGCTGTGTCATCCCACGCATGGGCTCCCCAGCATTATGCCCATGTGGATTAGCGATCCGCTCAACCATCGCCAATCATTAACTCCGATGACGCGAATTGGTATCAGTCTTGCCTGAATTTGTCCATAATGGCAGAAATGGCAGATTGAGCAACCAGGTATACGCCAGCATGGAATGGATGAGTGAGGAGGCACAAGGCTCAGAGGAGCGCTTTGGTCATGAGTCGGATAGCAACCTATGGAGGCAAGAAATGTGCAGACCCTCCGAACGAGTCAAGGCTGTCATCTTCGCCACAATGACGCTGATCGCCTCTCTCGCCATTCCCGTCGGCAGTTCCGTCAGCGATGATCCTATAGCATTGCAACAGCGAGCTATTCAGCGTATCGATAGCTATATCGAGCGCTTTCGCAAGACGGGGGACACGGCGTCTCTGCTGCCGGACCTGCAGCAGGCCGATGTCGAGCTTGCTGCCAGTTACGAAGTTTTTCTGCGCCGCGGAAACCGCGAAGCGGCCGCCTTGAGTTTGATCAAGCGTGGTGATACTGGCCGACTGCGGAATCAATGGCAGCAGGCCGTTGCTTTCTATCAGCAAGCGCATCAGCTGGCCGAAAAGGCTAACCACCTCGGCTATCAAGCCAAGGCCCTGTTGGGGCAAGCGAGAGCCGAAGCGTACGGTTTTCGCGATTACGACTCTGCTGGCCTCCACATCGAACAGGCGATCCGCTTGAGCGCTACGCTTGACGATCCGAAGGAGCTCTTCAATAGCCTTGATGTCATGGCTCAGATCCAGATCAGTCGTGGAGAATTGATCGCCGCGGCCGAGACCCTCAACCGCGCGTTTTCTGTTGTCAGTGCCATCGAGGACCAGACGGTGCTGTATTACGCGTATTTCGACCGGGCGGACATCTACCAGAAGCTGGCGGAAAAGTGCGATTACCAACGAACCTTTGAGCCATGCTATGAGGCCCTCACGCTCGCCCAGGCTGATTATGAACGGGCTTTGTCCCTCGCCAGAAAACTCGGATATACTGGTCTCGCTCAGCAGACAGAGGGATTCTTACGCCGGCTCGGCACACGCCGGGAAATGATCCAATCGCAAGAAAACTTTCACAAGCAGCTGCTTCAAAGCGCGATTTTCCATCCCAAACAGCCGCCTGATGTGTTAGTCGATGAGCAATTTCTCACCGGTAGTCAGAACATCCCGCCTGGATTGCTTGGGCTCATGCAGCACTCAGGGGCATTCGCTGGCGGCGATGCGAGGAGCTTCTATACCCAGGGTTTGTTTCATCAAATGCAGGGGGCAAACGATGCGGCCTTGCACGCGTATCTGAAGGCGGTTGAGCTACTGGAGGTGGACCGCCGCCGTCTCCGTGATGATAAAAGCCGCGGCACCTTCCTGGAGGATAAAATCGAATTTTACTACACCCCGATTCTGCATCTGCTGGAACGCCGGCATGTGGCGGAGGCCTTTGAGCTGTTAGAGCGCTCTAGAGCCCGTGGCATGGCGGACCTTCTGGCCAGCAAGACACTGGCTCTGTCGCGGCCAAAGGACCGCGAGCTGTATGCGGAGTCCCTCAAGGTGCGGGTGCAGATTGCTCGTCTGCAACAAGAGCTGTTTGCCGACAGAGGTCGGGCGGATCGCGATAGTTACGCAGACAGAATCACCAACCGTGAGGGGGAAATCCATAAGCTGGAGGCAGAGCATCGCCAGCTCCTCAGTCGCATGGCCCAAGAGGCCCCCAAGCTGCCAGTGTTGGTAGTGTCAGAGCCAGTCCCCTTACAGCAATTGCAGCAGTCCATGAAGCGGGACGGTTATGAAATGCTGCAGTACCTGGTGCTGGAGAGCGCTGTCCTGCTGTGGCACATCAGCGGCGATGCGATACAGGTCAGATCTGTGTTCTTGCCCAGGTCGGAGCTGATCAAGAAGGTGGAGGTGCTGCGCAAGAGCCTCACGCACAGGGACGAAGTTTTCGATGAACAAGTTGCCCGGGAGATGTTCCTGTTCCTGATTCAACCGGTACTGCAACAGATCAAATCGAACCATCTCGTCATTATCCCCCACGAAGATCTCTATTACGTCCCGTTTCAGGTGTTCCAGGACCCCTCGGACCGCACCTATCTCGGCGAGCGGTTTCGACTGTCCTACGCCCCCAGCGCGACCATATTCTCGGGACTCAGAAAGGCGGAAAACGTCGCTGGAGGTAGGCTACTGGCGGTCGCAGACCCCACGATCCCTGCGGCGCGGAAAGAAGTAGACTTTCTGGCCAAACTGTATCCTGGCCGCCATAAGGTGGTGAGCGATGTTCTGGTGAGAGAGGCAGACCTCAAGTCCTGGGTTGCGGATTACGACGTGCACCACCTCTCTGTGCACGGCACATTCAGGCTGCAGGAGCCGCTTCTCTCGTATCTGAAGCTGAGCGCGGGCGGACAGGATGACGGCGAGCTCACCGCTGCAGAGATGTTCGGTCTCCCCCTGGAGCAGAGCCGCTTGGTGGTGATGAGTGCCTGCGAAACGGGGCAGGCCCAGGCCACCCATGCCAATGAGGTCCTCGGGATGGTGCGCGCTCTCCTCTATGCTGGCGCCAATACCCTGATTTTATCTGGCTGGAGAGTTGACGCCGCATCGACAGGCCTGTGGATGCAGACGTTTTATAAGGAAGCCCAAACCCGATCGGTCGGCGAAGCTGCCCGACTGGCCTTGATAGCGGTGAAGCAAGAGCCTCAATACAGTCATCCCTACTATTGGGGACCGTTTCTCCTGATCGGGAGGTAGCCGTGGCTGATCTGTGGCAGGATCTGGGCGACAAGATCAAGGGGCTGGCTGGCACCTGGACCGCCTATACCGCCCTGGGGAGCTTCACCCTCTACCTCCTGGGCTATCTCACACTTCGATTCCACCTCACCGCTCTGGGTGTCGGCACCGATTTGGCGGTCTTCGATGAGCGCTATTTTTTCGCCGGGGCCAAATTCCTGGTTTACCTGGTGTCCTCTGTCCCGATTGTGGTGCTGCTCGGGCTGGTGGTGTTTGCCCTGGTGTATCTCCTGTCTCGCCTCCTGGGATGGAGACGCCTGAGACGAGCGGGGGACGCAGTAAAGGGCTGCTGGCAGAGGCTCCTCATCTGGTGGTCTGATCCCAACAGACTGACCGTCACCGGAATTATCCTGGCGGTCGTGATCATCCAGTTCGTCATGCGCCAGTGCTTTCTCTTCAGCAATCTATTGCTGGCACCCAGCCTGCCGAAACCCAAATGGCTCCAATGTCTGCTGCTAGCACCGGAAGAAGGCTTTCGGTCCCTGTACTTCTCCGGGCTGTTGGCCAGCGCGGCGCTGACCGGCGGTCTGTGGATATTAGCCAGACACCAGCCTAGGGACACGACTCGATCGCATCTGCTGCATGGCCTGTTAGGCTTTCTCGTCGCCGTACAACTCTTGCTGCTGCCGGTGAATTACGGCATACTCATCGCTGACAAAACCATCCCGAAGGTGGCCAACCTCGGCAATCAAAAGTCGTTGCAGGTGGCGGAGGAGGCGTGGCTGGTGTGGGAGGGAAAGGATGGGGTAAGCTACCTGGTCAGGGGTAGACAGGCTGGCAAGGAGCAGCGCGCGCTGATCACCATACCCCGCGGCGATGTCAAAGAAATCAACATAATCGCTTATGACCCCATCCTGCGAGTCCTCTTTGCCGAGCGCGCGAGCCAGACATTACCGCAGCTGGAGAGCGAACAGGGGGGACGCTAGTGAAGAAGATTTTTGCACTCTTGTTCATCGTCTTGTGGCCCTTCTGCCAATCGACTGCCTATGCTGACGACCCCATGCTGGTTATCGACAGTGGGGGGCACATGGCTATTATTAGGAGCATCATGTTTACCAGCGACGGGAAATATCTGGTTTCCGCTGGTGATGACAAGGTGGTCCGGATTTGGGATGTCGCAACAGGCTAAGACCGTTCGGACCATCCGGGGTCAGATCGGCGACGGGAATGAGGGAAAGGTCTTTGCCGCGGCGCTCTCCCGAAATGACAAATACCTGGCGGTGGGGGGATGGATGCACTCCGAATGTCCGGGGCAATGCGGAAACATCCGCCTATTCAATTATCAAAGTGGAGAGGTTATAGGGCTTCTTAAGGGGCATACGGATGCGGTGGATAATCTCGCCTTCTCCCCGGATGGCCGATACTTGGCCTCCGGTAGCAATGATCAAACGGTGCGGCTCTGGGATGTGAACCAGATGAAGGAAACTCATGTGCTTCGTGGCCATGGAGATTTTATTTATGCAGTAGCCTTCTCCCCAGATGGAAGCCGGGTATGTATCCGGAAGCAATGATAAGACCCTGCGGCTGTGGGATGTGATGCAGGATAGACTGATCAAGGAGATGAAGGGACATACGGACAAGGTATGGTCCGCTGCCTTTTCGCCCGACGGCCGTCATATCGCCTCTGGCAGCCTAGACAAGACCATCCGGCTCTGGGACGCCAAGACCGGCAAGTTCATCAAGGTCCTGGGCAGTCAGGGCACTGGCGTGGCCCGCCTCTCCTTTAGCCCGGACAGCCGATGGCTCCTCACAGGTTCAGAAGCGGGTGGTGAGAACATTTCTAATGTTTTCGCCGTCCCTTCAGGTGATGTCATCGCCCGCTTTGAAAAGCATGATAACATCGTCATGAGCACCGGAGTCTCTCCAGACGGAAAGATGGTCGCCACCGGAGGAGGGAGTAACAAAGAGATTTATCTCTGGAACCCGCGGAACGGGGAGGTCATCACAAAGCTGGCGGGCATGGGAGAGACTGTCTGGAACGTGGGGTACTCGCGCGACGGCCGCTCGATCGCTTTTGGGAATAAACCCAACAACAAAGGCGCCAACGACCGAGGGCCATTGCAAACAATCATGACGTTAAAACAAGGGAATGATTACCAGATCGCGCTGGGGGGTGAAGTGGGTGAAAAGCCCGACTATCTCAGGGCCATAGAGCGACACGGCGATTATGAGCTGAAGACGCGCCAGGGTGGGGCGTATGGTTACCAGGCTATTCTGCAGATCCTCAAAGCGGGAAAGGTCATCCATGAGATCACCCGAGATTCCACGTCCGGTCTCGGTCACTACTCCTATACTTTTACCCATAATGGCCGCTACATCATCAGCGGCGGTGGCACCGGCGACCTTACCCTCTACGATACGGAAACGGGAAAGGAGGTGCGCCAGTTTGTCGGCCACACCAGCACTGTCTGGTCCATGGCAGTTTCACCTGACAACCAAACGCTGGTCTCTGGGTCCTATGATCAGACGGTGAGGCTCTGGGATATCGCGTCTGGCCGCAACCTCCTGACCATGTTCGTCGGCTCTGATCACGAGTGGGTAGCCTGGACCCCGCAGGGCTACTACACTTCCAGCCTCCAGGGCGATCGGTACATCGGTTGGCATCTCAATCAGGGGGAGGATAAAGCTGCCAAATACTATAGCGCCTCGCAATTCCAGAAACAATTCTACCGCCCCGATGTGGTAGCGGAGTACCTCAAAAGCCGCGATATCCAGGTTGCCGTCCAACGCGCCAACGCCGAGCGCGGTGGGACGTATCGTGGACAACCAGACATCGCTGCACCGGATGTCTCGAGCTTTCTGCCACCGTTACTCTATGTCGTCGCCCCAACTCAAGAGCAGAGCACCGTGAGCCACGATTCTGTGTCGGTCAAAGCCGTCGCTCTCTCCCAGACCCTCCCGAGTCAGTGATCGTAAAGGTCTACCTCAACGGCATCCAGTTGGCAGGAGGGGCACAAGGTAAGGTCAAGGGGGCGCCATTTCAGCGGGAAGTGGAGCTGGAAGTCACCCTCGAAGAGGGGGTAAATACCCTGACCTTCATCGCTGCCAACGAGAAGGCGACATCCGAGCCCACCTTCAGGCGGATTTCCTACGCCGGCCGCAAGAAAGACCAACGCCCCAACCTGATTCTTCTGGCCATCGGCATCTCTGAGTATCAGGACAAGAACTTCAAGTTGGATTTTGCCCATCAAGACGCCGTCGAGGTGGAGAAGGCCTTTAAGACGCAGGAAGGCCGCACCTTCGCCGAGGTCAGGACCAAGCGCCTCACCAATCAGCAAGCCACGCGGGCCGACATCATCCGAGGCCTGGACTGGCTCCGCCGGGAGGGCACGGAGAAGGATTACCGGCTGCTGTTTCTGTCTGGGCACGGTGGCGTAGACCGCCAGAGCAACTACTTCTTTTACTCCTATGACCATGACCCTCAGGAGGACCTGGAGGTTTATGACGTCAGGTGGACCACCTTCTTGGACAAGCTCACCGCCGTTCCCGGCAAGGCGATTTTGATGGTGGATACCTGCCGCGCCGCGGCTCTCGCCGGCGGGCCGAAGACGAAAGGGCCGGTCAATTTCGAGGAGATCCTCAAAGAGATGCAGAGCGACTACCGTGGGCTCGTCACCTTCGCGGCTTCCACTGGGAGGCAGATGTCAATCGAGAAACGGGAGTGGGGTCATGGGGCGTTCACCAAGGCCCTGCTCGAAGGCCTCTCCGGCAAAGCCGACGGCTACGGCGGTAAGGCGGACGGATACATCGATACCAAGGAGCTCGGTGCCTGGATCATCGAGCGGGTCAGGGAGCTGACCGCTAAGGAACAGCACGCCATTCACACCCAGCCCCCAGAGCTGCCGTCCTTCCCGCTCTACGTGGTCAGATAAGGCCTCTCGCGAACAGGTGTGATTCAGGAGGAAGGAGAGAGTCATGTCACGCATGTTCCGCCCTGTTCTCATCCTCTCCTGCTGGGCTTGGCTCGTCGCCACCGCCATACCCTGGCAGGAGGCCTGGTGTCAATCCTTCTGGGCTACCGTCCTGAGGGTGACGGGCATATCGGCGACTCCTAGCCAGCTGAAAGGTCCGGATGATGAAATCCAGGCTGGAGATATCTGGGTGGCTGACCTGCCTCGGAAGACTCGGTTGCGGGTCACACGCCATGGCGGCTATCGCTCTCCTATCTTCTTGGCAGGCGATGAACATATACTCGCCCTGAAAGGAAATACGATCATCCAGATTTCTGTCTCTGGAGGTGAGTCAAAAAATCTCCACACGCTTCCAGACATCGCGAAGATCGTCGGTTTGGATAAGGGGGATCCCGACAAAGCTCTTATCCTCTTTCACAAGGCAGCGGCAAGCGACGTGGCGGGTGTGCTCTCGGTGAAGAGCGGGCAGGTGACCGTCCTGCCCTATGATCGCGAAGCCCAGGATGTCGCGGGCATGATCAACCATATGAAAGAATGGGAGAGGGTGTATGGCGACACCAAGGTTTATGTGAGGAGCGAGAGCAAGAGCGATATGGGCGGAACCGTCGGGTGGACCGACGTTTATCTCAAGCAGGGAAATAGTTCCCCGGTCAATGTCAGCAGGTGCGATGGGGTCAATTGTGGCCAGCCTTCTCTCTCTAATGACGGTCGGCAGGTGGTCTTTGTAAAGGCGCCAGAGTAAGTGAGGTAGCCGGAGTCATGTGGTGTACCGGCCTAATGCCGCAGGGAAATTGCGCTCAAGTATTCTCCTGAGGACCCGCATGGTGGTGGGCCGAGGTGCGAGTAAAATATCTGAGATTCGATTGTCCCGGAGGCTGGAGCAACTGCCCGCACCCGGAAGACCTATTGCGAGGCTTGCTCGGCGTGGAGGGGGATGTGCTCTTCTCGCACAGGCGTGGATTCGATGGATGGCCTGAACGCCCCGCACTGCGAGAGCAAACAATCGACCTCACAACCACGACTCTCAACGTAATGCTCATGGGCTGCAGCTCGCCAGTCATCGATACGCAGAGCCTGAGCGTTGCCCAGTATCCAGGGCTGGCCAGACAGGCAGAAGAAGCTCAACGCCAGCGGCACGCGCGATGGCACTGTACGAACAGATCGGCCGGCTGAAGATGGACCTGGCGTGGGTGAAAAAAAACGCGACCCGCGTCGGCTGACGACACGCGCGGGCTGATCGAGCCAGGGCCTGCAGCCCTGCGTCTGCGCCGGCCGTGCGAACGGCTGGGCCTGAACCGGGCGACGTGGGACGACGAGCCGCGGGGCGAATCGGACTGGCACGTGCGGTTGATGCGGCTGATCGACGAGCCGTGCCTGCGCGCGCCGATCGACGGGGTGCCGCGCAGGACGGCGTCTCTGGCACAGACGACGCCGCGTGCGGTCAACGCCAAGCGTGTGCGGCGCTTGATGCGGCTGATGGGCGTGCAAGCGATCGACCCAAAGCCGCGCACGACGCTGGGAAGCCGGGACCATGCGGTATGTCCGTACCTGTGGCGTGGGGTCGAGAGCGTGCGGCCCCATCAGGTCTGGTCAACCGACATCACCGACGTGCCGATGCGGCAAGGGTTCATGTAGCTGGTCGCGATCTTGGACTGGTACAGCCGTGACGTGCTGGCCTGGGAGTTGTCCAATAGCCTGGACGGCGAGTGTTGCCTGACGACCCTGGAGCACGCGCTGCCGCTCGGCACGCCGGAGATCGGCAACACGGAGCAGGGCGCGCAGTGCACCGCACCGGCCTGCACGGGCCGGCTGCAGGCCGAGGGCATGCGCGTGCGCATGGATGGGCGCGGGCGCGCGTGTGACCCCATCTGCGTGGAGCGACTGTGGCGCCCGGTCACGTACGCGGACCTCGACATCAACGACGACGCCCGCGTGGCGGCGTTGCTGGTCGGCCTCACGCGCGATTGGCACTTTTACCACCATGAGCGCCTGCATCAGCGTCTCGGACGATCACCGTCGTCTGTCGCGATCGGAGCGAACTCTACGCCGACGGGATTCGCCGGGGGGGGGCCCCAAGCCGTCTGTGGTCTCTCCCTTGGGAAGGCGCAGATGCTGGCCGGCCATCTGGAGGAGGCACACGCCCTCACCGAGGGTGTGCTGGCGCATGCCCGTGAGCGACAGGAACATGGCTACCAAGCGTATGCCGTGCGCCTGCTCGGCGATATTGCGGCGCGGCGCGAGCCTCCGGAGAGTGATCAGGCCAAAGATGACTACTGCCAGGCCCTGGCCGAGGAGTTTGGCATGCGGCCGCTCGTGGCCCACTGCCACCTCGGCCTCGGCATGCTGTATGCCACGGCCGGCCGGCCAGAGCAGGCCCGCCCCGAACTGTCCGCCACCATCGCGCTGTACCGCTCCCTAGAGCTGACCTTCTGGCTGCCCCAGGCAGAAGCCGCGCTGGCACAGGTGGGATAATACACCACGACGGGGAGAGCAGCAGGCAACAGAGAGTTCAGGCTCAGGCTTCTCATGCTATAATGCAATCACACGGAAGCTGAAGCTGCGAGGGATGGATGATGCCAACATTAGAGATCGAAATCCCCGAGCAGACGCTGGAATATCTGGACATCGAGCTGAGCGAATTTGCGATGGCGATGAGGACCATGGCCGCCCTGAAAATGTATGAGTTGGGCCGCCTCGCCTCCCGCCGGGCGGCTGTGCTTGCCGGTGTCTCACATCGAGGCAAGGTCACCTATAACGCGCTGAAGCACCAGTTCCAGCTGGACGACGACCAGTTGGCGGTTCTTAAGGACGAGCTCCTTTACGTCCACCCGCAGGTGGTCGACGACGGCGGCCGTGACTTGCGCTGGACAGGCGATACAGCCACGACCCAGGTGCACGCCCCACCAGCCCCCCAACAGGAACCGCCACTCATCAGCCAGACAGAGCACCCGCCCCAAGATGCCCCCCTACATACCACACCGCGGCCTCCTGAGGCGGAGCGCCGCCAGCTTACGGTCCTGTTCTGTGACCTGGCCGACTCCACCTATCTTTCTGGTCAGCTTGACCCGGAGGACCACCGCGAGGTCGTGCGGGCCCACCAGGCGACCTGTGCAGAGGTGATACAGCGCTTTGAAGGGCATATCGGCCAGTATCTGGGCGATTGCCCTGCTGGTATATTTTGGCTACCCGCGAGCGCATGAAGATGACGCTCAGCGGGCCGTGCGTACCGGCCTGGGCATCCTTGACGCTATGGCGACGTTGAACGCTTACCTAAAACAGACCCAAGGCCCGCGGCTCGCCGTCCGGATCGGCACCTATCCCGGGCTGGTGGTCGTAGGCACAATGGGGAACGGTGGCCGACACGAGCAGCTGGCTCTGGGAGAGACGCCCAACCTCGCAGCCCGGTTGCAAAGCCTAACTGCGCCCGACACGCTGACGATCAGCGACACGACGCACCGGCTGGTGCATGGTTATGTCCGCGGCGACGACCTTGGCCCCCACCGCCTGAATGGGGTCGAGACGCCCATGCGGGTATACCGTGGGGTGGGGGAAAGCGCCGCCCAGACCCAGCTCTGCTCTTGGGGGCTCACAGGGCATTGGGGGCGACGTTGTTGGTGTGTGGAGAGTTGACCACCCAGGTGCACTTCGAGTAGGGGATTGCCCTCTATGACCCCCAACAGCATAGCGCTCTCGCCGTCGTATACGGACAGAACCAAGGAGGTAGGAGCCGATGAGGCTCATCCGTATCACCTAAGACCCTGAAGGAGACATCCTGTACCTTACCTTTGGGCAGCCCACCGCAGCTACTGGATATCAGCTCTCCGACCAGTTGCTGCTGCGAGTAGATCCGCAAACCCAGAGGCCAGTTGAGCTGACGATCTTTAATTTCTCAGTGCACGTGGCGGGCGGTTGCCAGCTCCCTTTGCCTGGGATAGAACAGTATCCCGAGACCAAAGCCTTATTGTTGCAGATCCTCGCGACTCCCTCGATCGCCCATTTTCTAAGGGTTGCCGAGGGACAGCAGGGGTAAGTGCTGTGCTTCTCCGTCCTTCTCTGCAAGAAACCGTTGTGGGGTAATACATGATGACAGTGCACTGCGAGCTTCCCTCTTGACATTCAAGGAGTAATCACAAATGAAAAGGCCGTTGTTCGCCGCGCTCACCGTCATCGCGCTCATGGCCATCGCCGCGGGTATGGCCACCGCTGGCGCCCCCACTCGACAGGCCGAGCTGTCGGGAACTCTCAACCTGTTATGCACACCGCACATCCTCTGGTGCGAGGGCATGAAGACCGAATTTCAGAGAATTCATCCCAGGGTGACGGTTGAGTTCGTGCGCTTGTCCTCCGGTGAAGCGCTCACCCGCCTGCGTAACGAGAGGGCCAACCCGCAGTTCGACATCTGGTGGGGTGGGCCGAGCGATTCGTTCATCGCCGCCAAGCAGGAAGGTCTGCTCGAAGCCTACGACTCGCCCAATATGGCCAATCTCATCGATCCCAAGCTGATGAAGGATCCGGATAATTACTGGGCAGGTATCTACGTGGGCTCACTCGGTTTTGTCAGCAATACACATTTCCTGGAAAAACACCAACTGCAGCCGCCCGCCTCGTGGGATGATCTGCTCAACCCCGCCTTCAAGAACCAACTTGTCATGGCCCATCCCGCCAGCTCCGGCACGGCCTACACCGCGCTCATCACCGTCCTACAACTGAAAGGCGAGGAAAAAGGCTGGGAGTACTGGAAGCAGTTCCATCGCAATGTCTGGCAATATACCAAATCCGGCGCAGCACCCACCCAGCATGTCGGACAGGGCGAGGCGGCCGTTGGGGTGGTCTTCTCCCACGATGTCATCGCTCAGCAGGAAAAGGGTTTACCGTTGATGTTGAGCTTCGCCGAGGAGGGCATGGGCTGGGAGATCGGTAGCATGGGGATCGTCAAAGGTGCCAAACACCCGACGTTGGCAAAGGCGTGGTTCGATTGGGCGCTGGAGCCCGCGATGCAAGACCTTGGCCCCGGCTATGCTGCCTATCAGGCGCCTACCGTGCAGGGTGCCAAGGCGTCCCGGCCAGAGCTGCTGCAAGTCAAATTGATCGACTACAATTTCGAGTATGCGGGTAAGAACAGGAAGGCATTCATCGACAAGTTCACCAACGACATCGCTGCCGCGCGCCCATAGACGCTAGGAGGGCCGCGCCCTGTTCCGCTCAGTTACCCGCCGCTACCACGAACTCGTATTGCTGGCGCAAGACCAGGTACTCCTGGCGGGCTTGATGGTGTGCGGGACCTTCATCCTGATATTCATCGTCTGGCCGCTGGTGCGCGTCATCTCTCAGGGGTTCTTTACTCCCGACGGGCAGTTCAGCCTCGAACAATTCAGGCGGTACATCGACCCTACCTCTGGCCGCCATTATCGCCTCATCTTCCTCGATACCGTGCAAATGGGCACCCTGAGTGCCCTGCTGGGGACCATCCTTGGCTTCAGCTTTGCGTACAGTTATGTGAACTGCGCCATCCCATGCAAGCGCCTCGTCCACCTCGTCGCCCTCATCCCGACGATTTCGCCGCCGTTTTCCATCGCCATTGCCGCCATCTTGCTGTTTGGGCGCAACGGTTTGGTGACACGGCGATTCCTGGCCGACGGCATCGGCGTTGATGTCTATCATTTGGGTTTCGATCTATTCGGCATGATTGGTCTGGTCTTCGTGCAGACCGTCACCTTTTTCTCGGTCGCGTATCTCATCCTGCGCGGCATGCTGGAACGACTCGACCCCGCCCTGGAGGAGGCGGCCGAAAATCTGGGAGCTTCGCGATGGCGGATCTTCCGCACCGTGACCCTGGCACTCCTTATCCCTGGGATAGCCGGGTCGTTCTTGCTGCTGTTCGTCGAAAGCCTGGCGGACCTGGCCAACCCGTTGTTCATCGCCGGCCTCATCTTCAGTTTTGCCAGGCACGTCACTAGCCTGTCGGCGATCATTTTTCTCACAACCCCGCGCTGGCGGATTCTCACCGCCCTGATCCTGAGTGAAGTGGAGCAGGGCGGGATGAGTGTGGCGGCGGCATACTCCGTGCTGCTGATCGCGCTGGTGTTCGGCGCCATTGCCGTCATGTCCGCGGTGGCGGGATGGACATTTCAAGCGGAAGGGCGCGTCGATATGGCACTAGGAGCCGGATAGCAGGAGGCGTTATGGCCGTGACCGTTGGCATCATCGGAGCAGGTTACATTGGCACCGTGCACGCCAAGAATCTCATCACCGACGCACGTGTACACATCCTGGGAGTGGTTGATGTCGTCACGCCGAAGGCTGAGGAGTTGGCGCGTCTGGTCCATGGGCGTACCTTTCCCAGTGCCGAGGCCCTCTTCGAAGCTGATGTCGAGGCCGTGTATGTCTGTACCCCCAATACCCTGCATACGGAGGCGGTGCTGGCGGCCTTGCAGCGTGGTGTCCATGTTTTCTCCGAGAAGCCCATGGCGACAACGCTGCCTGAAGCCCAACAGATCCTCGATGTCGCCCGCACCAGTCGGGCACTCTATCAAATCGGCCATAATCGCCGCTTTGCCCCGGTGTATAAGTTTGCCAGGCAGAAAATCCTCGAGGGCTTCAGGCCCACTTCGGCCAACGTCAAGATGAATCGCGGCGAATTGCAGCAGCCAGCCTGGGTCGGAGACGTCCACGTTACCGGTGGTTTTTTGTATGAGTCCACCGTGCATCTTCTCGATATAATGCGTTGGCTGATGGGTGATATCGTGGATGTCGAGTGCCGAGCGCAGTCGAATTTTTATCATGAGCTTGACGACTTCGTCATGATGTTGACCTTTGCCAGCGGCCAGCACTGCGCTTTCACGTCCTGCGCGCATGCCTCCTGGGCGTTTCCCTTTGAACGCATAGAGTTGTATGGCGATCACGCCCAGCTTGTGACCCAGGAGATGGAGCAAGTGGCGTACGCACCGGGGTTGGGGCAGGCCATCGTGCGGCACGATTTTTCCCAGCTCGCCGTGCCGGATAAATGGGGTTATCGCGAGGAGGACACGCGGTTTGTCGATGCCATCATCGAGGGCACGCCACCGCCCGTGACTGCAGAGGACGGTTACAAAGCCATCGAGTTGGTGGAGGCCTGCTATCGCAGCGCACAGCGCGCCGGCGCCCGTATCCGGCTGCCTCTCAATGGAAGGGCCGCTTTTTGAGGGCTGAGCCAAGAGCGTTCATCACTCGGCCCGCAGTCTTGTGTTATCTGGAGCCCTATGTATCTCACTCTTGACCATCTCACGAAGATCTTTCCAGCGCGCGGCAAGGCAGCCGAAGTCACTGCCGTCGACGATGTCTCGCTCGGCATCGAGCAGGGCGAGTTTGTCACGCTCCTTGGCCCATCGGGCTGCGGCAAGACTACCACTCTGCGCCTCATCGCGGGTTTCGAGTTTCCGGCGTCAGGCCACATCATCCTCGATGGTCGGTGTCTGGACGACGTGCCGCCCAACCGGCGTGACATGACCATGGTGTTTCAGAGTTACGCGATATTTCCGCATCTGAATGTCTTCGAGAACATCGCCTATCGGTTGAAGGTCAAACGGCTTTCCTCGCCAGAGATCCAGCATCGAGTTGCCGAGTGCCTGACCTTGACCGACCTCGCCGGGCTGGAGCAGCGCGCCCCCAATCAGCTGTCTGGCGGACAGCAACAACGGGTCGCGCTGGCCCGCGCCCTGGTCATGGAGCCGAAGGTCTTGCTGTTCGATGAACCCCTATCCAATCTGGACGCCAAACTACGTGAGCAGATGCGAGCGGAAATCCGCCGCATCCAGCAGACTCTTGGCATTACCAGCGTTGTGGCATCCTTCGATCACGCGCGGCATCCTGACACGGCTCACGCAGTTTCAGACGGTGCTACAGGATGCCCTTGTGGACACCGGACAGGCGTACTTTCAGCCGGGTAAATCGGCCTCACTCAGTGTGTTCCCGTGCGCCGGTATCCCTCTACGCCACGTATCTTCTGAAGTCAACCGACGGGTACGTGATCTTGGCGATGACTTCAGTGTGGATGAGGCGGCTACGTGCGTAAATGTCCTCATACGCACCATCGACAAGGCTGAGGGTATGCGCTGGCTCTCCCGCGAGACCGGCATTTCGTTGGGTGGCATGGCTGCGGTCGGAGATTCTCCAGGTGATGCGTCATTCATGCAGTTAGCGGCCTGGTCAGGAGCACCGGCGAATGCGCATGCGTCTGTCAAAGAGATCGCATACTACACATCGCCATATGAAGATGGGCTGGGGCTAGTGGATATCCTGGAGAAACTGCTCAAATCTGAGCCCGAGGACAACAGCGAGAAGATTTCTTAATGATTTTACAGCGATAAATTTATTGTTGACAAAAGGCAAAGCGACGACTAGAGAAAGGACAGTGCATGTTTTCCGGGGGCCCATGCCTGCCGTTTCCGATGTGATAACGGATCAGGCAAGCCAACAAAGTCGCGAGGCACTATCACGCAGGAGGTGAGCCGTGGCCGAATTTCAGTTGATCTCCTCCGACTCGCACGTCAGCGAGCCGACAGACCTGTGGGTGCAGCGCATCGACACGAAGTACCGGGACCGGGCACCGAAGGTCGTGCTCAACCCCGAAGGCCAAGAGGGCGCCTATTTCGTCTATGAGGGCTATCCGCCGCACAACCTCGCCATCGGCTTAGGGGCAGGCAGGACCCCTGAGGAGTTGGCTGCATTTCTGAAATCCGGCACGTACGCCGATGCTCGCCCAGGCGGGTGGGATCCGGCCCAACGGTTGCCGGACATGGAGTTGGATGGGGTGGAGGCGGAGGTGCTCTATACCACTTTGGGGTTTCGGTTATTCTGGCTCAAAGATGCCGGGTTACAACAAGCCTGTTTCCGCGTCTACAACGACTGGCTGGCGGAGTTTTGCAACTATGCACCCAAACGCCTGAAGGGACTGGCCCTCATTTCCTTGTACGATCCCAAGGAGGGTGCCCGGGAGCTGGATCGGAGTGCCAAGCTGGGCCTCAAGGGCGCCATGATCTGGTGCTCACCCCCGGCCGATCAGCCCTACAGCTCTCCGCTCTACGATCCATTCTGGGCTGCAGCACAAGACTTAGAAATGCCTGTCAGCCTGCACGCCATCACCGGCATGGAACGTATTCCATGGGAATACGGGGCTGAACAACGGGCGATGCGTCCGACCGTGACCCCCCACGAAATCGAAAAATCCTTCAGCACTCTCATCCTTTCCGGCGTCCTAGAACGATTTCCGCGCCTAAAGATCGTCTCAGCCGAGAATAATTGTGGCTGGCTGCCCTACTACTTGCAGCGTGTAGACCGGGCGTTCACACGCTTCGGCCCTTCCGGTACGGCGACCCCATGGCCGACGAAGCTTGCTCTCAAGCCCAGTGAATACTTCCAGCGCCAAATGTACTGCACCTTCATCGACGATCCCTTCGGAGTCGCGAGCAGGCATTGGATCGGGGTTGACAACGTGATGTGGTCGTCCGATTACCCGCACACCGCTTCCACCTGGCCACGTTCGCGTGCGGTGATCGAACGCGACTTCAAGGACGTCAACGAGGAGGAGCGCTGGAAGATCCTCAGAGCGAATGCCGCCAAGCTCTATGGCTTTGATCTCAGCTAACGATGCGTCTCCCGCACACCTGTGGCGTCACCGCGGGCATCGGCCGTAGAAGGCTATGCTTGGCGGCATGACGCCACAGGTGCACATCCACCTCTCTCGCCTCGGATGTACCCAATCTTCCGGCATCCTTCGATCCAGTCCGCATATTTGGTGACCATGCCTACGACACCTGCGGCCAGACCAGAGTTGTCGCCGAATAACACAAAATGATAGCCCAGCTCTTCACCGTGTCTGGCGATAGCGGCAAGGTGGTCGGGTGTGGCCAGAGGGCCTCGACCTGGGAGCGTAAAGCCATATTTCATACGAGCACCTCCCTGATGCCCTCGATGATGCGGGCTTTGTCCGGTATACAGAAACGCTCCATGACCGGGCTATAGGGGATGGGCACGTCGGGCGCGCAGACGCGCTTGGGTGGCGCTTTTAACGCTCGAAACGTGGTTGGGTCTTCCGTCAGTATCGCGGCGATCTCGGCGGCTGCGCTGCCAGTCAGACAGGCCTCATCGACGATAACCACACGCCCCGTTTTTTGAACGGAGGCACGCAACGCACCCTTATCTAAGGGAACGAGTGTTCTGGGGTCCACCACTTCGACCGCGATGCCTTCGCCGGCCAGCTCTTCGGCGGCGGCCAGCGCTTCCGGCACCATCTTGGCGATGGCCACCACGGTGACGTCGCGCCCCTGGCGTTTGACGTCGGCAACGCCGATGGGAATGGTGTACTCCTCCTCCGGCACGGGGCCTTTCACACCCCGCTGGGCCAGCATCTGATCCTCGAAGACCACTACCGGGTTATTGTCCCGGATGGCGCTCTTCATCAGTCCTTTAGCGTCATACGGCGTACTGGGCATAACCAGCTTCAAGCCGGCCAGGTTCATGAACATGGGATGGGGGCTTTGCGAATGCTGCGCCGCGGCAGAACGGCCACCACCAGTGGAAGCTCGAAACACGATGGGGAAGGTTGCCTGTCCCCCGAACATGTAGTGAATCTTTGCCATCTGGTTGACGATTTGGTCCATGGCGGTGAAGGCAAAAGTCATCATCCCCGGGCTGACAATCGGACGGAAGCCACTACCCGCCGCGCCGATGCTGGCCCCGACATAGGCTTCCTCAGAGATGGGGCACACACGTACGCGCTCCTCACCAAACTCTGGGATGAGGCTAGCCAGTGCCCCTAAGCCGCCGCAGAGGTGAAACACTTTCTGATCCCGCCGCATCTCCTCGCGAAAGGCTTCCATCAAGGCTTCAGTATACGTGAGCTCTCGCATGTGTTCATATCCTCTCCATCCCCACCCGAACCTCCTTCGTCGAGGGGGGAGGCTGGGTAGCGGGCCGCGTAAGCACGCGCAAGCAGCAGAGCATTGATGATCGGCAGTACCTACGGTGCGAAGACGTCCAACAGGGCATCTTCTGGCCGAGGCAGCGGACTGGCCTTGGCGAAAGCAACAGCTTCCTCCACCGCGGCCTCGACCTCTCGATCGATCTGCTCCAAAGTGGCGGCGGTGGCGACGGCTTGCGTCGATGAGCCAGGCGATGAACGATTCGATGGGGTCATGCTGGGGTCCCAGATCGATCTCTTCTCGGGGCCTGGGATCAGAGGGATTCCCCCGCTGTTCCGCATGAGCACGCCAGCGGTAGGTCTTGCACTCCACCAGTGTCGGCCCTCCCCCAGTCCTGGCACGCTGGACAGCCTGCGCAGCCACCTCATAGACCGCCAGCACATCGGTGCCGTCCACGGTCACTCCAGGCATATCGTACGCCACGGCGCGCGCCGCCACATCGGGTACGGACAGAGCATATGCAGCCGGCACGCCACTCGCCCAGCGGTTGTTCTCACACACATAGATGGCTGGCAGCTTCCAGATCGAGGCCAGATTCAACGAGCCGTGAAAGGCTCCTTCATTGGAGGCCCCATCACCGAAGAAAGCCACTGCCACCCGATCACTCCCTTCCAGCTTGGCGGCCAGCGCCGCTCCGGTGGCGATCGGCAGCCCTGCCCCCACGATGCCATTGGCGCCAAGCATCCCGACACTGAAGTCGGCGATATGCATGGAGCCGCCTTTGCCATGGCAGTAGCCGGTACTCCGACCAAAGAGCTCGGCCATCATGCGCTTGATGTCTGCACCCTTGGCGATGGTATGGCCGTGACCGCGATGGGTGCTGGTGATTTTGTCGTCTCGGCGCAGGGCGGTACAGACTCCGACCGCGACGGCTTCCTGCCCGATGTAGGTATGGACGCCCCCAGGGATGTTGCCAGCATGGAACTCGTCCACGGCCCTTTGATCAAAGCGCCGAATCATCACCATCTGTCGATACATGTCTAATAATTGGTGTGGCTCCAAAGCCTTGGCATTGCCGGTCATAGGGTGGCCCACCTCATCTTCCAGTTCCAGAGCATTCCAGAAGCGGCATCGTGGTGCTCTGGCGACGCCACGCACCGCCTTGTCGCGGGCATTTCATACAGATGTGCTAGGGCATTATCATGGGGAGCCACATGGCTGTCAAGAAAGGGGGCAATTGACACGGCCTCCAAGCCCCGCTATGCTGGCGCCGATTCGCCAGCATGGGCGAACGCATCTGGGCTACAGAGTGTTGGGGATCGATCATCGCAGGCAAGAAAGGAGATGTCCATGGCACAAGCAAAGATTCGCGTGGGGATCGTAGGTGCCAACATGCATTATGGCTGGGGGAGTCGCGCCCACCTGCCAGCCCTGACCCATTTGCCGGACTATGAGCTCGTCGGGGTGTGTACGGCACATCAGGAGACGGCCGAGGAGACCGCCAAGCAGTTTGGGGCACCGCTCGCGTTCCACGATCACCAGGAAATGTTACGCCACCCGGACATCGATGCCGTGGCCGTGGTGGTCCGCGTGCCACTTCACTACCGCTTGACCATGGATGTGTTGAGAGCGGGAAAGCATGTCCTGACCGAATGGCCCCTGGGAGCGAACCTCCGTGAAGCGCAGGAGATGGCCGATCTGGCTCAGCGGCAGGGAGTCCAAACCATGGTGGGCCTGCAGGGTCGCTTTGCCCCAGCCTTTCGTCGCCTGAAAGAGCTCATCGACGAGGGCTACGTGGGGGAGGTGCTTTCCTGTCACCTGACCCAGATCCGTCCTGGCGTCCTCAACCGCACCTCAGGCCGGACATGGCAGCGGGACCGTACTTTGGGTGCCACCACCCTCACCATTCCGTTTGGCCATGCTGTTGATTGCATGTGCATGTGCCTCGGTGAGTTCACCGAAGTGTCAGGGGTGGTGAGCACACAGGTGCCACAATGGCACGAGACCGATACCGATCACATGGTGGATGTCACGGCCCCCGACACCATTCTCGTCAGTGGTAAACTAGCCAGCGGCGCGGTGGCGTCGGTGCAGGTGGCCAGTGTGCCCTGGCATGGTAGTGGTATGCGGCTGGAGATCTACGGCAGGGAAGGGACCCTGGTCGCATCGACCGACCTGAGCGCCCAGATCGATCCGGTGCGCTTGGAGGGAGCAAAGGGGAGCGATCGAGCCCTTCAGGTGTTGCCGATTCCGGAGCGACTCGCCGCCATGCCAGCGGGTGTGCCAGCAGGTGAACCAGCCAATGTAGCGGGAGTGTATCAGGGCTTCGCTGAGGCTATTCGTAGCGGTCGGAGAGTCGAGCCTGACTTCGGCACGGCGGTCAGGCGTCACACCCTTGTGGAGGCCGTCCAGGCTGCATCGGACCAGGGTCGGCGCGTACCGGTGACGCTGTCGGAAGGGCCGGCGGTCTAGGACGACCTGGTCGCAGACTCGTACCTTGCCCTCGAGGTGCACGTGAGGCTTTGGCAAAGGAGTCGACGACCATCTGTGTGATGTGGAGTGCTGCTGCCGTCTGCCAATTGCAACAGGGGATTTGGAGTGTAAGCAGCAGCACTCACCAGGGAGGGACAAGGATGACAGGGTACAGGCATCATATGGAGTTTCTCCTCTTCCTCATGGGCCTTCTCCTCCTGGCGCCCCTCACCGCCTGGGCCCAACAACCGAAATCGGGCGGAACACTGCAGGTCGCCTGGGAGGCGGATGTCGCAGGGCTGGACCCGCGCCTTTCTCCTGGTGCCCAGGCTGGATACATCATGGGTAATCTCTTCAATAGCCTGGTGAGTATCGACACCGAATTGAATTATGTACCCGACCTGGCCGAGTCTTGGGAGATTTTGGAGGATGGCAAGGTTTATGTTTTTCATCTCCGCCAGGGGGTGAAGTTCCACGATGGCACCGACTTCGACGCCAAAGCGGTGCAATGGAATTATCAACGCATGATAGACCCCGCCGAGAAGTCGCTCGATGCCCCTTCTTACAGCCTCGTCGACAGTGTCGAAGTGGTCGACACGCATACGATCAAGTTTACCCTCAAATATCCCAGCGCCACCCTTCTGCCGGTGATGGCCGCGCACGCATCCGGGTTTTTGCAGATGTCGCCCGCGTCGTACGAGCGCTGGGGGAAGGAAGAGGTACGACTGCACCCGGTCGGAACGGGGCCGTTTACACTCGCCAGGTGGGAGCAGAACCATGTCATCGTGTTGGACAAGAACCCGCACTACTTCAAGCCGGGGCTGCCCTATCTGGATCGCGTCGAGATCCGTATCATCAAGGAAGGGGTGACGCGCGTGACGGCGCTGCGGACGGGGGAGGTGGATTTCGCCAACGCCATACCCTTCGAGCACGTCGAGCGACTGGCCAAAGATGGGAAGGTGCAGGTCCTCAGGGGTCGAGACACGCTCCGGATCAATAGCTACTTCAATGTGGCGCGAGCACCTTTCAAAGATGCCCGCGTCCGGCAGGCACTGCTGGGGTATGGCATCGACCGGCCGGCCATCGTCAAGACTGCTCTGTTAGGTCTGGTGCAGCCTCTATGGAGTTTCGTGCCGGCGGGCGGCAAGGGTCACATCGACTTTGAGGAGCAATTTGCTTACAATCCCAATAAGGCCAAAGTCCTGCTGAAGGAAGCCGGGTATGACGAGCACAATCCGCTGCGTTACACGCTCATGACCCACGGCGCTGAGGCCGCACTCCCGACCATCGCGACGATTCTCAAAACACAGTATGCCAAGCTTGGGGTAGACCTGACCATCGAGGTGCTCGATCGACCGATCTTCTTGCGACGCTGGCAGCGGGACCGTGACTGGGATCAAATTCTCAATGTGTCCGGGGCAGCGTTCGATTCCTTTCAACTCTCGCGCGTTCTCGACACCCGAGCCGGGAACAATACCCTCAACCATAGTGATCTGGAGGTCGACGCGCTGATCGATCGGATGAAGGAAGCGCCGACGGAGGCAGCTCTCTTGCAGGCAGGATACGACTTCCAACGTTATGTCACCGAAATTATGCTGACCTGTGGCATCGCCTCGCTCCCCTTCTTACAGGCAGCCCGCGCCGATGTGAAGGGGTATGTGTACTTGCATGGCTACAAGGTTCAGTTTGAGACGACGTGGCTCGATAGGCCTTGATTTCGTGATCGGGAGGTCAGGGACATGCAAGGGAAAGCTGCCATCTTCCATACACCGAAAGGCCGTATGGACATTCGTGATGTCACATTGCCGGCGGTCGAACCGAACGGCATCTTGGTACGCATTGCCAGAGCCAATATCTGTGGTTCCGACCTGCACATCTGGCGTGGGGATACACCGTTACGTCCTGGGAATCACATTATCGGCCACGAGATGGTGGGGCGGGTGGCAGAGCTCGGCGCCAACATCGAGACCGACTCGCAGGGGCAGCCGCTGGCGGTCGGCGATCGGGTGACCTTTCTGTATTTTTACTTTTGTGGTCGCTGCTATGCCTGTCTGGAGGGCTACCGCTCAGCCTGTGTGAACATGATGCGGACCCCATACCAGATGGACGATGTGATGATCTCCATGGGAGCCTATGCAGAATACTATTACCTGCGACCGGGACATTACGTCTTCAAAGTACCGGATGACCTTTCGGACGAGATGGTGGCGCCGGTGAATTGCGCCCTGGCCCAGGTCACGTATGGGTTGCAGCGTATTGGCCTGCGCCTAGGCCAGTCCATCGTCATTCAGGGGGCGGGAGGTCTGGGGATATACGCCACCGCTGTGGCGCGCGATATGGGAGCCGCGAAGATCATCGTTATCGACCGCTTCGAACCGCGCTTACAGATGGCCGCTGCCTTCGGCGCCGACCACCTGATCAACCTGGAGACGCATGACACCGAGGAATCTCGGGTACGGCTGGTACGGGAGCTGACCAATGGCTGGGGGGCGGACGTTTGCGTGGAGGTGGTGGGCTCACCGTCGGTCATTCCCGAGGGTGTGCGCATGTTGAAGAATGGTGGCCACTACCTGATCATGGGGAGCATCAATCCCAAGCAAACAGCCCCCCTGGAGGCCGGCCGCATTGTCTTCGGCCGCATCACCTTGATGGCGCTTGCCACCTATGAGCCCTGGGTCATCCCACAAGCCTTGGATTTCATGCGGCGCAACCTCCAGCGTTATCCGTTTCATCAGCTGATCTCGCATACTTTTCCGTTGACAGAGATCAACGAAGCGTTCCAGCAGGCGGACGCGGGAGCGGTGATTCGCGCCTCGTTAGTACCGTAGAAAGCACCACACCGTGACTGACAGGTGCTGAATTGCGCCTCTCGCTTCTCGTCAGCACTCATGCCTCAGCACTCATGATGGGTTCCTTCGTCCATGGCAGTTATTCTCGATGTGCAGGACTTGGTCAAGACATTTGCTGGCCTGATCGTTCTGAACCACTGCTCGTTTCAGGTACGGCAGGGAACCATCACCGGCTTGATCGGTCCGAATGGAGCCGGAAAAACGACGCTCTTCAATGTGTTAACCGGCTTTTCCAAACCCGATAGCGGTCAGGTGTTCTTCCACGGCCAGGAGATTACTGGCCTGGCGCCGCACCAGATTTTCCACCACGGTATCTGTCGCACCTTTCAGATTCCACGTGAATTTCCAGACATGACAGTGCTCGAAAACCTCATGCTCGTCCCTCCCGGACAGTTTGGAGAGCACCTGTGGTATCCCTGGTTCCGCCCCGCCATAGTACGCCAACAGGAAGCGCAAATCCGTACCAAGGCCCTCGAAGTGCTGAGGTCGGTTCGCCTAATCGACCTGCGGGAAGAGTATGCGCGCCATCTCTCTGGTGGCCAAAAAAAACTTCTCGAGTTGGCCCGTACCATGATGGCTGAGCCACGGCTGGTGCTCCTCGACGAGCCAGGAGCGGGGGTCAACCCTGCCCTCATGGACGAGTTGGCGGCATATATTTTACATCTGGCCCGCGACCGGGGCGTGACGATTCTGCTCATCGAACATGATATGGACCTGGTGATGCGTCTGTGCGACCCGGTCATTGTGCTCAGTGAGGGACGGCCACTAGTC
Source organism: uncultured Nitrospinota bacterium (assembly GCA_963707985.1). Lineage (GTDB taxonomy): Bacteria > Tectomicrobia > Entotheonellia > J063 > CAVPRW01 > CAVPRW01. The sequence continues at coordinate 62,894 of CAVPRW010000026.1, forward strand.
GAGGGCGACTTCGAGACGGTCACACACGATCCGAGAGTCTTGGAAGCCTATCTGGGAGGGGACTAACCGCTGTGGCTTTGCTCGATGTGCGCCATGTCACCTCTGGCTATGGAGAGATGACGGTCCTTCACGATATTTCCATGCGAGTGGATGCCGGCGAGGCTGTCACCCTGATCGGCCCGAATGGAGCAGGCAAGTCAACACTATTAAAGACTATTTTCGGTCTGCTGATACCAACTGAGGGACGAATTCACTTCGAAGACGCTGACATTACCGGTTTAAAGCCGCCGGCCCTGGTGCGCCGGGGTATGTCATTCGTACCGCAGGTTGACAATGTGTTTCCGTCCCTCACGGTGCAGGAGAATTTAGAAATGGGGACCTTCGTGCGCGGTGACACCTTCGCCGAACGGCTCGAGGAGATGTATACCTTTTTCCCCACGTTGCGGCTGAAGCGCAAGCAACGCGTCGGTGGTCTGTCGGGGGGCGAGCGCCAGATGGTGGCCATGGGGCGGGCGTTGATGCTCGATCCACGCCTGTTGCTGCTTGATGAACCGTCCGCTGGCCTGTCGCCCCGCCTGGTGGGCATGGTCTTCGAGAAGATTGCAGAGATCAATCAAACAGGCGTGGCGCTGCTCATCGTCGAACAAAATGCCCGTCAGGCGCTGCGGCTGTCGCATCGCGGCTATGTCCTGGCCAGCGGACAGGTTCGTCTCGAGGGAAAAGGTGACCAACTTTTGGGCGATGAAGAGGTAGGACGCCTCTATCTCGGCGGGCGGCGATGACTGAGTTGCTCGTGTATGGCATCGTGTTGGGCAGCATTATCGCCTTAGGGGCGATCGGCCTGACGCTATTATTCGGTGTGCTGCGGTTTGCCCACTTCGCCCATGGCGACCTCATGACCCTTGGTGCCTATGTGGTGCTGCTGCTGAACGCGGAGCTCCTGCCGGCGCTGGGTATCCCAGAGCACAAATGGGGGCCGCTGTCATTCGGCGGACGCATGCTGGGGTCGTTGGTGGTCTCGATGGGGGTCACCGCCCTGGTTGCTCTCCTGATCGACCGCATTCTCTACTATCCCCTACGCACCAAAAGATCCTCCTCAGCCATGCTTGCCATTGCCTCCTTGGGGATGGCGCTTATTCTGCGCAGCTTCATGTATATCATCTGGGGGCCGCAATTTTTGTTTTATTCTCAGGAGCTGCGACCGGCATGGGAGCTTCCCCTGGGTGTGCGGCTGAAACCCGACCAGGTCTTCATTCTGGTGCTGGTCCTCCTCCTGGTGCTCCTGCTTTATCTCTTTTTGCAGCACACCAAGCTCGGCAAAGCCATGCGGGCGACGGCCGATAATCCGCAACTGGCCTTGGTCTGTGGCATCGACACGGCGCATGTGACGGCTTGGACGTGGGGGATCGGTGCAGCCCTGGCGGCGGCGGCTGGAGTGCTCTATGCCATCGATGCCCAGCTGCGCCCGGATATGGGGTGGAGTTTTCTGTTGCCGCTCTTCGCCGCCGTGATCTTGGGTGGCATTGGCAGTCCGCTCGGGGCATTGGTGGGAGGAATGATCCTGGGAGTGGTCCAACAGGTCTCCACCGCCTTCCTGCTGCCCACCTATAAGCCAGCGGTGGCGTTTATGGTGCTGATCTTGTTGCTCTTCGTGCGACCCCGTGGGTTGTTCGGAGGGACGTAGGGAACCCCAGTTCCCTCTTCATCCGCCAGGTCTGGCAGGCCTTCCGCGTGAGCCCACAGGGACAGCTGGCGTTGCAATAGGAGCTCCCGGCCACAGAGATGGCGTTCAGCACCGCAGAAACACCATCAGAGGTGAGCCGATGAGCGACTATGACACGGATTTCTCTGGGTGGACGCAGACCCAGGCCGCGGCGTAGCTGGCTTGCGTGGTGAGATAAACATCATCGCTGCCCCCACGACTGTGCCGAGCGGCCAAACGTTTGAAGTCAAAGTGAAGTGTTTCAATACCGGTGAGGCCATAGGGCTGATTTGGGCCACTGGTACCCTCCCGCTCTGCAAGAGGGTTTTGGTGAGGGCAGGTGATTATGGATGTCGGTGGTCTTGTGAGCTATGTCGTCTCGCTCGCCATTATGGGCGGGATCTACGCCGTCTTCGCCCTGGGGCTTAATGTGCAATGGGGTTACACGGGCCTGTTCAATATCGGCATTGCGGGGTTCTTCGCTATTGGTGCCTATACGTCGGCCCTGCTGACCACCCCCATGCCCGAAGGTGTCTATGCCACTTATGTGCAGCAGATTGTCGGACTGAACCTGCCGTTTCCCCTGGGGTTATTGGGGGCGGCAGTCGTTGCAGGAATTATCGGACTGATCATCGGCATTCCGACCCTGCGACTGCGTGAAGATTACCTGGCCATCGCCACGATCGGGATCGCCGAGTCGATCCGTCTGATCTTTAACAATGAAAGCTGGTTAGCGAATGGCCCTCGGGGTCTGACAGGCATACCGCAGCCGCTGCGCTCGTGGGTGGAGCCCCAGCATTACCATTATCTGTATTTGATCATCGTTCTCGCCACCGTTGCAGCGGTATATTGGGCCATCGAACGGGGTATTCGCTCCCCTTGGGGGCGTGTGCTGCGAGCCATCCGTGAGGATGAGATGGCGACAGCGATGCAAGGCAAACATGTGTTTGCCTTCAAACTCCAGGCCCTGGTGTTGGGGTCGGCGATTATGGGGCTTGGAGGTGGGCTCTATGCCCATTATGTGCGTGCCATCTCCCCTGATGCCTTTACCCCTCTCTTTGGCACATTCCTCATCTGGGTGATGCTGATGCTGGGGGGCACCGGCAACAACAAAGGTGCGATCTTAGGGGCCTTCCTGGTCTGGGGGATCTGGACAGGCTCGACCTTCATTACCGATCAAACACTACCGCCGTTCTGGGCAGCGCGGGCCCCGTATGTGCGGTTCCTCCTCATCGGCCTGATCATGGAAGCCATCATCTTGCTGCGCCCGCAGGGTCTGCTCGGTGAAGAACGCCGGGTATCGAAACTGTTGGAGGAGTGACATGGCACTTCCAATGAGCTCTTAAACCCTGTTGGAAGGAGAGTATTGTCCGTCTTCCTCAGACCCCTCATGTTTCAATCGTCGGGCGACAACGTTGCCATGGCTGTACACCAACATAGCTCCAGAAATGACGGAATCCGTCTCAGCCCACGAATTGCTCATGATGTTCCAGCCACCAGCGAGCAATATCCACTCGTCGTGTCAACCACACATCGCCTTTGTTCAGGGCGTATTCAATAAACTCACGCAGGCCAGATGTCCGTCCTGCCTGTCCTGCCATGCGCGGATGTAGGCCAATCGACATCATTTTCGGATAGCCCGCCATCCCTTCCCGCCACAGTTCGTCCAAACCTCGTTTGCAGGTCTCGAAGAAATCGGTGGGACTACCATACCCCTGCGCCAGAACGTAGCGGACATCGTTGTAGGTGAGGGAATACGGGACGATCAGATGACGTTTCCCGTTGACCTGGGTAAAGTACGGCAGATCGTCATTGTAGGCATCGGAGTCATAGAGAAAACCACCCTCCTCCACGACCAACTCTCTGGTGTTGACACTCGGTCCATAGCGACAGTACCAGCCCAGCGGTCGCTCTCCGCACGTGTTTTTGATGGACTCGATCGCCCACTGCAGGTATTGCCTTTCTTCCTCTCGGCTGAAACGCCAGTGTTCACTCCAACGCCAGCCATGGGAGCAGGGCTCGTGTCCACTCTCCTGCAGCCATTGCCCTACTTCAAGGTTGCGCTCTAACGCCACCGCTCACCTCGCCCGTACCGAGGCCGAGGTTCTCGTTGGCCGTCGGAATCGCCAGATTGGGGATGAGGGCGAGGGCGAGCTCGAAGGGGTCCCAGGGGAGGCGGGCCTTCGCCGCCAGGACGAGATCCCCCACCCCCACCGCCTTCCGGGGGGAGCCCTCCTGGTCCTCGGCCATGAGCACGCTCGGCTTGATCGACGCTTCCAGCCAGTCCGTGAGGCCGAACCCAAAGCTGAACGGGGCGGTCAGGGTATACCCGTCCGACGAGGTTTCCAGTTCCAGGCCGGCTTCGACCTGGACGCGCCCCAGTTCCACTGGGTAGGCGTCATCAGTCACCAGCGGTCGTCCGGCATAGCTGTCGACGGTGAGTGCCCATAGTCCGATGATGGCAAGCGCTCCTATTTTGATCGTCACAGCTGCTCTCCGCATCATGTATCCCCCTTCTGCGTCTGCTCTCTCCATAGAGTCCCCTTGGGTGCACACCCGGACCATCCGTCCATCCACAGAGGCGTCATGAGCGGCGTATGAGCTCGTGCGCTGGCGCCCACTGACCGCCTCGAGCATAGAAAGATGTTACCTATAAGCACTTTTTCAAGATAATCGTACTACACACAGGCGACAACAAAGCACCACACACGCGGTCAGCGGTTATCACGACCCTCCATGGGGTACCAGGGCCGGGGAGGTGCCGCGTGCGAACCAGCCGCTCCCCACCTATCTGATCCAGAACACGATGAGACCCGCAAAGGAGATGAAGCGAAAGGTGCAGACCACATGGGCGGGCGTCTCGACCGGATCGGGATTGGTGGGGAGCACGGCATAGATCGCGGCGGCGGCGATGACGTCCCCCGCCATGCCCCACAGCTACGGTCATGTACGTGACAGGCAAGGATCGGCAGGGCTGGGCACAAAAAAACCCCACCGCTGGAATAGGTGAGGTCTGGTGAAGCGGGCATCCCTGACGCTCCTCATGCCGCGAAGGAGTGTGCGTAAAGGCTATAGAGGCCGGTCTCCTGACTTGCGGATCATCCTACTCACCAACGCCTTCCCAGCCGTCTCGTGGCCAGTGGCACGTCCTGTTGGCTTTCGTCCCCGCTCACAGTGGCGCGTCCGTGAGGGAATAGCACCCTCTTCCCGTAAGCTCCACCTCTATAGCAAGAATCGGAAATAACCCCTGAGAAGTATCACCTGCAACAGCAAATGTCAAGCAAGGTTTTGCCAGATCGTCATGAGAGGCTCGGATGTCCTCCCAGGAGACGGGGTGCTGCGATGTGAATGGGGCCGCGGCTTCCATCCCGCCGCGCCTCACAGACACCTAGCCCTGAGCTTGCACCATCAATGATTTGAGTATGAGGAAAATCTGTGGGACGCGGTAGGCGTCCGTACTATGCAAAGTTGAGGTAGGGAGGTGCCATGCCAAGGTATCGCACCGTGGGCGATAATTGGTCACGTCCCTCACCAATGGGCCAGAGGAGCAGGTGGCGCTCACCGATGGCTCTGGCGTGGACCGCCTGATCAACCAACTGTCCACGGATTTTGGTCACACTCGAATAAAATGACTGTAAGAAGGTTCTTTAGGAGCATAGGTCTCGCATTAGACCACGAGTGAAGGCAGCGGGCATTTGGAGGACGTAGCGATGTGGCCGACTAGGAATCTGTTACCAGCGAGGTGGACGTACGTTATGCGGGTGATGCTGCTCTCCCTGGCCGTGCCCAACTGGCCAGATGCCATGCCGAGCTGGTCATGTGAGCCGAAGGCAGAGCCCGCGGGGACGAAGGGCTGCGGATTGCCGAGGCGGTGGGGCTGATTCCGCAGGCAGCGGTGGTCGACCAGGCGGTCACCAGGCTGGTGTGGACGGGAGACAGAGAAGCACCGCGAGAACTACCGCCTCGCATCCCAGAGGCCCAATAGCCCCAGTCACGAGCTGCGCTGCATGCACCGGACGCCGAACGCCGGCACCTCACGGTGTTGTCCGGAGCGGGTGCTCCTGCGCTTCGAGCGGGAGAAAGCACCCCAACAGAAGCGCAGCAAGCTGGAGCCGTCTCAGGCTTTTCGCTTGACACCGGGCTAGCTCTGCAGTATTGACACACCATCTCACACTGCTATGGCGACGGCACGTTGAAGAACTTGGGGCTGGGTGGTGCCCCGCCACGCCCACCGCAGGTCCGGAGGGGCGCATACATACGCTGCCCGCACTGTCAACATGAAGAACCGTGAGGGCGCCCGCTTCTGTGCGGCCTGCGGGAACTCGATAGCCTGGATGCGCCCCGCGAGTGGTAGTCACCCCCCACCCGGAGCGACCTACTGCTATCACTGTGGCACTTCCCTGACCGAAACTACGACCTGGGCACGACATGCCTACCGGATCGTGCATCTGATCGATAACCAGGTCCGCAGCCTACGGAAGCGGCAAGTCATTGAATCCTTCAAGGGTCACGACCGGGAAGGAACGTACGGGGGGATCCAGACGAACATTGCGGATTATCAATTAGGCGATCCGCTCGACTGTCCCTTCGAGCGGACCATGGCACTGGCGCGTCTCCCCACGCGGCTCAAGCGGCTTGAGCCTGAGGTGCAAGAGCGCCTGATTAACTGGGGGTATGCAGTGTGTGACGCCGCACTACGAAGGCACATTGACCCCAGGCTGCCTCGGCCTAGCGCTTTTGCCTACCCGGAAGCTCGTGTGTAATCGGTTGCTAGCGTTGTCGACATCGCCCGATCCGCCATGCAAGGAGGGCACTATGGCGTCACTATTGGGCAGCGAGAGCCGCAAGATCGACCCCAAGTTACGCATGATCGCCAATGGCTCGACAGAGGTGAACACCGTACGCGCTGAGCAGTGTACGGCTCTGGCCGTCGAGACATCCACGCGCGCAGAGGCGCTCCCCCTGTTGCGGGGAGAGGAGCCTGTCATGCAAAGCCTCAGCGCGTTGCCTGGGTTGCCCACGCCACCTAAACTGCAAAAATTGGCCGAAGACATCCTCCTGAACGTCTTTATCGAGACACAGGATGATCGGCGAAAACCTTCCCGAGGTGCTCAAAGAGGGTGCGCATAGAGCAAACCTCGTGACGGCAACAGTCCAACTCAACAAGTTGCCGGAGATCGCCCAGCACCCCCGGGTCTTGCACATTGAACTCGGGGAGCCCTTGGCGGCTCCAACGCCCGAGATCTCACATACAGGCCTCGACGCCCCGGCTGTCTCGCGGTGGCGGTTCGGCTCGCCCGCCAAGCACCATGACGGCGCTGGCGTGTTGATCGGCATTATTGATGTCCAGGGGTTTGACTTTGCTCACCCTGACTTCCTCGACGGACATCAGACTAGGTTCGTTCGTATCTGGGATCAAGGCGGCACCGCCCGGCCGAGCCCGCATACACAAGCCCCGGAGCGATACGGCAAGCAGTTTGACTTCGGTGCGGAGTTCCGCCAGGAGCATTTGGACCAAGCCATCGCCGCGGCCGCAACGCTTCGGCTGCCGCCACAGGAGATCGAGTCGCAATCGCAGATGGCTCCATCGTCCCACGGGACCCATGTGGCCAGTATCGCCGCCGGTAATCTGGGAATCTGCCGAAAATCCCTGATTGCGGGTGTGCTCATCGCCCTTCCAGAGGACGACGCCGATCGCCGTAAGTCGTTCTATGACTCGACTCGCATCGCCCACGCCGTTGACTATCTCCTCCTCCTGGCCGACGAACTTCAGGTCCCCGTCTCCATCAACATTAGCCTGGGGACCAATGGGCATGCACACGATGGCAGCAGCGCCATTAGCCGTTGGCTCGACGCCTCCCTGGCCGTGCCCGGGCGGAGCGTCTGCGTTGCCGCTGGAAACGCCGGCCAGGAAGTCGCCACCTTCCCAGGAGATATCGGCTATGTCACGGGTCGGATTCATACGAGTGGGAAAGTGCCGGGCCGGTACCTCCACAAGGACATCGAGTGGTCTGTCGTAGGCAACGGGCGCGTTGACATTTCCGAGAACGAACTTGAGGTCTGGTACAGCGCGCGCGATCGCTTCGCAGTCTCGGTTCGACCCCCGGGGATAGAGGCTGACTGGATTGGTCCCGTCGAGCCCCGACAGTATGTCGAGAACCACCAGCTGTCTGATGGTAGTTTCGTCAGCATCTATAACGAACTCTACCACCCAGCCAATGGCAGCAATTACATCGCGGTCTACCTGAGCCCGTACTTCAGCAACGAGGGCGTCATCGGCGTGCCCGCGGGGCAGTGGATCGTCCGTCTTCACGGCCAGGACATGCGCGACGGCAGCTATCATGGCTGGATTGAGCGAGATGATCCTCGAAGGCTGGGTCGGATCGGCTCTCAGGAGGCGTGGCGGTTCCCGTCGTTCTTCACGGAGGCCTCTAACGTCGATAACGCCTCCGTCGGGTCGCTGGCGTGCGGACGGCGTGTCATTTCCGTGGCCAACTTGCATGAGGCCGAGGAGCGGATCCATATCACCAGCAGCCAGGGACCGACGCGCGACAACCGCTGCAAACCGGACGTGGCCGCGCCTGGCACTGGCATCATCGCCGCCAACGGTTTCGGGGGTGCCGACGACCTGTGGGTGAAGATGACGGGCACGAGCATGGCAAGCCCATACGTTGCTGGGGTGGTGGGGCTCATGCTGGCATGCGAGCCGAGGCTCACCGCCGCGCAGATCGAAGGGATCCTGCATCGGACTGCGCGCCCGCTGCCTGGAAATGCTTTCGAGTGGGTCAACGATGCGGGTTTCGGGATGATCCACCCGGTAGCATGCCTTGAGGAGGCCCAGGGCCTTAACACGCGCACGGAGGTCGGGAAATGAAGCTCACCGTTTTCCAGTCCGAGAAGGGGGATTGTCTCCTCCTGACTAGCCAGGATGGACGTCGCCGAATCCTTGTCGATGGCGGGATGCGCACGTCGTACCAAACATTCGTGGCGCCAGCCCTCGGCACCCTGGCACCGAAGAGAGAGCACCTCGACTTGGTGTATGTGTCGCATATCGATCAGGACCACATTGCCGGGGTGCTGCAGCTGATGGATGATCAAGTGGCATGGCGTGTCCATGACTTCCAGGTCAAGAACGGCAACCCGACGCACCCCGCACCAGCATCGCCCCGCCCCCCAGAGGTCAAGGAACTTTGGCACAACGCCTTCCACGAGCAGGTGGGCGAAAATGCAGGCCAGATCGGTGACTTGCTGGCTGCTACTGCCGCGATTCTCTCTGGCAGCGCCGACGACGCCCTGCAAAAAATCGCCACCGTGCAACGAGAGCTGGCCACAAGCATCCCTGAAGCCATCAAACTTTCCCGGCGGATCAGCGCCGACCAGCTCGATATCCCGTTAAATAGGCGCTTTCAGGGAAGGCTGGCGTTCGTGCAGATGATCAAACCCCCGCCCCCACCCATCCGGCTAGACCCACTACGCATTTTGGTGATTGGGCCGTTTGCGGAGGACCTGGACCGGCTTCGTCAGCAGTGGAATGCGTGGCTTGAGGACAACCAAGCACTGCTCGCAAAAATCCAGAAGCAAACACGGGAGGACGTGGAGCGGATGGGGACGCACGACGCCCGTACGCTCCTGGAGCGACACATTGCGCAGTCGCAAACATTGGGCGATCGGACGAAGGTCACGCCGCCCAACCTGGCGTCCCTCATGCTGCTCGTCATGGAGAGAAGGAAAACAGTGCTGCTGACCGGAGACGGCCATGCCACAGATATCCTGAGGGGGCTCAAGTTTCACGGCAAGCTGGACGTCGATGGCCGAACGCACCTCAATGTGTTGAAAGTCCAACACCATGGGTCCGAGCACAACATCGACGAACACTTCGTCTCAAACGTCACGGCTGATCATTACATCTTTTGCGGCAATGGAGAGCATGAGAACCCTGACTTGCAGGTGGTTGAAGCCGTCATCGAGTCGCGCCTCGGCGACGCCGCGTTGCGCTCCCCCCATCCGCAGGCCTCCGGCCCCTTCAAGCTCTGGTTCAACAGCAGTGAGAGTGCATCGGGGAAACTCGCGGCAAGGCAGCATATGACGGAACTGCACAAACTCGTCGAGGCGCGGCAGAGGACCAGCGGCCGACGCATGAGCTCGGAGTTCCTGGAGCGAGAGATCCCGTCGTTTGAACTCACGGTTTGAGCGGTGCAAAGGGGATGGCATTGTCAATGTGGGGTGTGCGCGGCGGCGGGGGCAACTTTGGCGTGGCCACCTCCTTCGAATACCGCCTCTACCCCGTCGGCCCGGTGTTGGCGGGTCTGGTGCTTCACCCTTTTGACAAGGCAAAAGACGTTCTGCAGTTCTATCGCGACTTCTCCTGCGCCACCCACGAGGCATTGACCACCTATGCGGGGCTCCTGACCTCGCCCGAGGGGAGCAAGCAGGTGGCCATCGCCGTGTGCTAGGCCGGGCCGCTAGCCGAAAGGGCCAGCAGGGGGACAGGCACTCCACCAACGGCGCAGAAGACTATCACGGCGCGCAGCCAACAGAGGCCCCCATGACGGAACCAGGCACGCAGTATGACCACATCGGCAGCAAATACGACGAGTACGCCCGCACGGCCACGCTCAAACAAGCCGAAAGCTACACGTTCTTCCGCATGGTCGGGTCCCTGGAGGGCCTACGGGTCCTGGATCTCGCCTGCGGCTTCGGCTTTTATCCCCGGCTACTCAAGCAACGCGGCGCGGCACAGGTGATTGGTGTTGATATCTCCCCGGAGATGATCCGTTTGGCCAACCAGCATGAGCAGGCTGAGCCGCTCGGCATCACGTATCAGGTGGGCGACGCCGCCTGATCACACTGGCCCGTCTGTGGGAGACCTTTGGCCAGGAAGACAGTCAGCTGTTACGCGGTGAGGCGCTGGCCTCGTCGTGCACCTGCTGTTCACGCAAACGGGCAGCGCCACGCGCATACGGTTTGAGGAAGCTCAAGGCACGTCCAAGTTTATTCTTGGCACTCCTTGGATTACAGGCGTCCCAGTCACAATCGCTCTCGACCAATACAACTATCTCCTGCCAGCACTTCCGCTTGCATTCCTCTCATGCCACTTTCTTCCAGGGGTTTAGAATGTAGTGCAACTGTTTTCTACCGCCGAGTATCACCCCCACGCCACCTTTGTCACGTTCGACCACGCCAACATGGGTATAGCCATGTGCCTGCGCAATGGTGCTAAGCACTATCGCGGCGGACAAGCTCTTGGAGCCCCGATATCATCCAGCAGAACTTCTTGCGGCGAGGGGCCCCATTTGGCCAGCTTTCCAGGGAGAGGGTCACGCGAGGCACGGTAGCAGTCTCCAAGGATCTCATCCGACGGCGACAGGATTGGGTCTCCCGGCACATCGGTCAACACCTGGATGCAATGGACATCGAAGGCGATGGTGGTGGGATCGAGGTCGTACTCGTAGCAAAAGGCATAAAAGGAGACATCATCAGGGGTCGGTAGATCGGTCAAAATCCGCTGCCTGCCGGGCTATGTGGTGAGGACATGGATCCCGGCGATGGCCACCGGTGGGTCTCGAACCTGGGTGGAATAGCACAACGGCTCAGTGATCACCTGTAGCGTCTGCCCTGGCACCGCCACGAGGATCTCTCGCCACGCCTTCATCCACACGATCTCTCTCCACGTGCGGCTGCAGTCGTCGCAGGTGTCTCGTCAGAACACGGCGAGGTTGTCTAGGGGCTGCAATCTTTAAGATCATGCACCAACGGTTGTGCGCATGCCCTCCTCTCTGACCGTTGCTTCCTGACCTACGCTATTCCCAACTATCTCGTGTGCTGTGCTCACGTCTAGAAGCGAGCCTCCTCATGGCCTAGCCCCAGACAGATGGCGTGCATCGTGCGACACGAGAAGCCCAACCGGCGCGTATTGACGGAGTTGCAATTCCTTCCAGGAATTAGAGGTTCTTCTACGCCCGCCAAACACCGTAGGCAGAAACTGTTTCAATTCCTTCCAGGAATTAGAGATTCTTCTACGACAATGATGGGATTCCGAGGCAAGCAAGTTTCAATTCCTTCCAGGAATTAGAGATTCTTCTACCGATCCATTCATCCTCTTAGTGCGCCGTTGCGCATTGTTTCAATTCCTTCCAGGAATTAGAGATTCTTCTACAGAAGCCACATGTGTCAAGGTCGCACTCGCGACTGTTTCAATTCCTTCCAGGAATTAGAGATTCTTCTACCCGCAGTCTTGAACCGTCAACAGGTTGGTCCAAGGTGTGTGCCACTGCTCGCGAGTTTCAATTCCTTCCAGGAATTAGAGATTCTTCTACGTGGGAATAAGGCACCGAACTATAGTGTTTCAATTCCTTCCAGGAATTAGAGATTCTTCTACAGACGCGGAAGGCGCTATGTTTCAATTCCTTCCAGGAATTAGAGATTCTTCTACGCAGTCGAGCCTCAGCTGAGTGTTTCAATTCCTTCCAGGAATTAGAGATTCTTCTACGTCTAGATGCGAGTTCACCGACGATGCTGAGCGACTATCTCGGTTTCAATTCCTTCCAGGAATTAGAGATTCTTCTACCTGACAGCAGGCGCGAAGAGATGTATGAGCGTGGCAAGGAGTTTCAATTCCTTCCAGGAATTAGAGATTCTTCTACGAAGTCTGATCGGGGAGATGACGACCGCGTGCGCGATTGAGTTTCAATTCCTTCCAGGAATTAGAGATTCTTCTACGAGAGCGACCGGATCAGTATGGCCAATCATGTCTCGGCGTTTCAATTCCTTCCAGGAATTAGAGATTCTTCTACGAGAGCATTCTACAGGAAATTAACCGGCGTTTATTAGGTTTCAATTCCTTCCAGGAATTAGAGATTCTTCTACATGCCCGAGCGATCGGGAAGCACGTAGCTGACACCATGAGTTGACAGAGTTTCAATTCCTTCCAGGAATTAGAGATTCTTCTACAAGGAAGTGGCTAAATATCGTTGGAATACAATGACACCAGAGTTTCAATTCCTTCCAGGAATTAGAGATTCTTCTACCAGTCGAAGCGAGAGTCTTCTCGCTTGTCAATTCCTTCCAGGGCTTACCATGCCCCGAGTGCACGGTCGATAAGTTTCAATTCCTTCCAGGAATTAGAGATTCTTCTACCGATTCTACGTCGTGCGAATCGACTCGGGGGTCTGTGGTTTCAATTCCTTCCAGGAATTAGAGATTCTTCTACAATGCGTGCGAGACCGCTCAATGGCCTCCTGACATGTTTCAATTCCTTCCAGGAATTAGAGATTCTTCTACATGGTCGGGCGCTACTGCAAAATGTGTCAACGCGGTGATGTTTCAATTCCTTCCAGGAATTAGAGATTCTTCTACGTCCACAGCCTGCGATCTGGACGTTTCCGACCATGAACGAGTTTCAATTCCTTCCAGGAATTAGAGATTCTTCTACTTCGTCAAGCGACACACGCCGAGGCAGGCACGACAAGACGTTTCAATTCCTTCCAGGAATTAGAGATTCTTCTACAGGCATAGGACCGCAGCGCTGCTGATTGCCGAGCCAATAGTTTCAATTCCTTCCAGGAATTAGAGATTCTTCTACGAAGTTCCGCAACCGGATGGCAGCAGTCTGAATATCCGTTTCAATTCCTTCCAGGAATTAGAGATTCTTCTACGAACGTCACACGTAAAATAAGCTAGCGAAACATAAAGTTTCAATTCCTTCCAGGAATTAGAGATTCTTCTACTCATGCGCCGTGACCATCGACTGAAGGTATCCAGCCATGTAGTTTCAATTCCTTCCAGGAATTAGAGATTCTTCTACCCCTCGTCTCGGATAGAGCCTGCGGCACGGGTTGCACAAGGCCTTTGCGAGTATCGTCTGCAGGGAGACATCCCTCATTAGAGGCTCAGGCTTTTCGACAACACGCCAACATTGAAAAAGGATTCATTTTCCAAGAGCTTGCAACTTTGCGAGCATCCTCGGGGATTTTTGATCATCACCGATGCTCGCATAACCTAAAGCCTAGCATTACGGAAATGTCGGGTCTCCCGGAACTTTCCCTCCGGCAAAAATACGGCCGCGGACGTCTGACGCCGAATTCCCTAGATTATCAGCGTTTCTTGAGGGGAATAGCTTGTCATATTTCCATAGCGCCCCACGCTGCGCTGGCATCCTCCACAAAGCTGCATGACGAGCAGTCGATCTTTTGTATTATCGATCAGACCAGTTAGGCGGTCAACCAATTTATGCAGCTCCTTGGGCTTCAGAGAAATCTCGAAAACGCTGTATTGAATCCGCATCCCATAGCGTTCCAGGGCTTTACACAGGTGGTAACGCCGCCGGTCATCAGCCACATCATATGCAATGATCACCTGCTCGTCCAATCTCCCCCCTCTCCGTTGGGCGACCCGCCCGCTCAACGCGTGACGAACGATTGATAAACGGCAATATCCTCCATGACCACTTTCGCCAGGAGGCGTGCTTGCAGCTCCAGCACCCGTCGATACGCGAGGGTATACTCAAAAATTGGGTGTATGACCTCGGTATTTTTGCGTTGCCCATATGCGGCATAGAACTTTTCCCGGCCACGCTCGGTGAGGAACCATCCCCCATACTTCTCCTCGAAATCGTCAGGGCGAATGCTCCCTTTGTTGATGAGCGTCAAGACGACCGAATCCACCAGAAGCACGCGAAACTCTTCCATGAGATCCAATGCGAGGGCAGGCCGCCCATGAACCGGGATATGATAAAATCCCACATAGGGATCGAGCCCAGCGACCTGCGCGGCAGTAATGCAGTCGGAGCATAATAAGGTGTACCCCAGGCTCAGGAGGGCGTTCACGGGATCCCTGGGCGGGCGCCGAGTGCGCTTCTGGAAGTCAAAGGCCACGTCCTTGCCGATGAGCTCGGCAAAACCCTGAAAATAGGCGTGTGATGCCGCGCCTTCGAGGCCGAGCAACGCCTCAATGTTGGTCGCACGCTCGACAGTCGGCACCAGGGCTCTGAGGCGATGGATCGACGCTTCAAGCCCTGCACTGCCCCGTGTCCGATTGCCACGCATCAGGAAGGCGCGCATATTCTGCACCTTTCCCGATACCATCACCTTGGCGACCTGCAAACGGAACACCTCTTCCTTACTGCGCTCGTATTGGCGCAGCCGCAACACTGAATTCTTCGAGAGCTCCGCCGTGAAGCGCCCCTCGTATTTACCGTAGGAATTGAGCAGGACGACCTCGACGTCATATCTGAGGAGATGTTTCAGCAATGGCGTGGAGAGATTCACATTGCCCGCCAGGATCAGCTGATCCACGTGGGCAAGGGGGATTGTCGCCAAGGGTTGCCCGTCCTTGGTGACGGCTAATCGGGACCCATCCTTGCGGAGATAGGCTCCCTGTTCATTGACGTAGACTACGCGCTCAATGCCGATGGATGGCAGCGGCTTGCGCGGTTTGGGGCCAGTGCCATCGAGGAAACGGTCCTCGGCGGGCATACAGATGGGCAGAAGGCTGCAGCCAGGGCAGCGCCAGTCATTCACCGGCTCGGGACGAATAGGGCTGTCCATGAGGCGACGGGCTTCGATCACGCACTCGAGCGTTTTCTCGCGCAAGATGTGATCGAAATCGACAAGGACACGTCGTCGAGAGTCCGCATAGTACAGAAAACCAAAGGGGATCACCCGCCCCAGAGTGTCTTCCAGGCACATGGCCTGCAGACACAGTTGCACACGTTCGTACAGCCCTTCGTCGGCACTACCCGTCTTATACTCGACAGGACAGGGGAACTCTCCCTCTTCCAGGACATCGATGACGCCAATGACACCGAGGGTGTCCGATGACACCGTCACCGAGCGCACCTGCAGTGTGCCTTCGCGCATGATGGTGGCACGCGTGTCGCGCTTGCGCTCGGCGATAGAGCCTTGCACCATGCGAGCGTCGGTGAGGTCGATCTTCTCTACGGCGCGATAGTAAAAATTGCGGGGACAGTATGCCACCTCAGCTACCTGGCTGATGGGGAGATAGACGGTTTCCGATGCTTCCATACGATCAACTCCTTCATCCGTGTAACAATGCTTTGAGCGCAGTTATACCCAGGCTACTCGCGGCGGTATGATGACGCACCTGGGCCGTTGATGGTCAAAGATATCGAGATTAGGGACGTTCGGGCTGGCGTCTCGCGGTTCTCGAAGCGATGGGCTGTCGCAGCGTCTGTCCCAACCCCATTGTGGTTTTGTAACCCACGCCGGCAAAGAAGGCGAAGTCGGCCAGGGCATTGAGGGCCTGTCGAGCTGTGGCGTCGACCTCGCGCGGATAGGTATAGGTCACTTGTCCCTTGAAGCCGATCACCTTGTAGCGGGCAAAGTGGATCAGTTCGGTTCGCAGCTCGTAGGCAGACACACGGATCAGTGGGAATATTTCCGCGAGAGCCAGATCGAATGGCGCCGGGGCAAAGGATTGCCAGGCCGCGAGCAGTGAGCCGAAGACACGTTCGGGCTTGGGAAGAATCTCCTGGACCTCCCCGGCCCGAAATGACGTGGGGGCCACAAACTGTAACGTGACCCGACTCTCCTGTGACGCTTGCTGCACGAGCGTCGGGTATGTCGTCGAGCGCACCAGCGGGTGCATGCCCGGCTGAAAGGCAATGCCTTCGACGCGGGCGCTGGCACTGCCGAAGCGCACCGGGGCGCCGCTCATGGCGAGAGTCCCAAAGGCGGCCAGCGCATGCTCGATGATCTCATCGGTGAGCAACCCCAGGCGGAACTCCACACGGCTATCAGCGCTAATATGCAGCCGTCCTTCGCGCTTGGGATACTCTGTCAGCACACCCGAAAGGCTAAATGGCTTATCAACCTCCCGGTGCAGGTGTTCCGCGAAGCTGGCATCGTGCCCCCGCAATACCTCGAACAAGAGCCCATGCAGGGCTTCGCCACCGAGGCCCAGTAGTGCCAGGTCGGACTCGATTCTTAACGCGATCACGAAGCTAGCGAGCACGGTTCTGCCCCTTGCGCTGGCTCACGATAGAGCCGCGCTGCCGCAGCGGAATGGTGACGCCTGTCCTCAGAATCTCGGCCAGAAAGCTTCCCGGTTCACAATGGGCCACCTGTGAGGGGGAGAATCCCACCACATCGAGCGGTGCCTGCAGCTCACGATTGGCCAGCCCCAGCTGTTCATAACGTTCGAGCAGCGAAAGGGCGTCAAACTTCGGCGAAATCACCGCGATGTCGATATCGCTCCATTCCTGTGCATGCCCCGCGGCATGGGAGCCAAACAGAATCACTCGTTCGACTGGGATGCCTCGGGCTTCGAGGGCAGCGACGTAGCGGCGGATGAGGGTGGTAATTTGGCGTGGCTATTGTCGCACCACCTGGAGTTCCGGGCGCTGGACTTGCTGGTGAAACACTTTCAGGTCGCTGAAACTTCCTGATTAGTCCTGGCAATTCTTGGATGGCAGCATCCATTTTGGCCTGCCTGGTTCTATTGGCAGCAATTTCCTTTTTAGTGCGAAACCTTCTAAAGCCACCGTTGGTATTGTTGTTACAGCCAACAGCAAACAAGCAAATGGCTAAGAAACCGGCAATGAAAGAGATGACATATCTCATAGTAACTCCTAAAGCGTCCGTTTACCCTACTGGGAATACAGGGGTTTTTGAGCAATGGAGGTGCCAATGGTAAGCCTAAAAAAATTACATAAAATCAATACTTTAGGAGTAATTTCAAGATGTTACCTGTGACGCTTTTTGGCAAATGCCGTGAATTGCCTGACAGGGTTCAAACTACCTTTTTCAGTCCCCCCCTGATATTTTTAATGCTCAAACACCCCACTTCAAGGAGACAGCGTGCATTTGCAACATAGACGAGAATTTCTAAAATTCATGGGAAAATCTACTATTGGCCTGAGTTTGGCCGGCCCCATATTTGAAGATCTTGCCAAAGCCGCCACACCGTCGACCGCCACTTTGCCCTTCTCGCCTATTTCCCCCAACCTCCAAGATGATTTGCTGCTGGCAAAGGGTTTTAAATATAAAATTTTACTTCGAGCCGGAGATCCGCTGACCACGAAGGGCGAAAAATTTGGGTACAACAACGACTACAATCAATTTTTACCAATCCGTGAAAATCTCGCATGGATGTGGACCAATCACGAAAGTATAGAACCTTTGCTTTTTTCTAACTGGCATGAAGGCGATGTTAAAACGATAGAAACCGTGAAAAAAGAGCAAGCCGCCGTGGGAGGAAGTCTCTATCGCATCTCACGTAAAGATAAAAATAGTTCTTGGGAATTGGCTAAAGATCGCAGCGGTAATCGCAGGTACGATGGCAATACAAAAATTCCTTTTTCAGGTGGTGTAAAAATAAAAGGAAGCGGATTTGCTAAGGGAACATTGGCCAACTGTGCTGGCGGCAAAACACCCCTGGGGGCACTTTCTCAGCTGCGAGGAAAATTACAACGATTTTTACCGGTGAGACGATCTACGATGCCCAAGGAAAAGAATCGCACGAGCCCGCCTGGCCCGGGCAATCCTGGGAAGGAAGCGAGGCTCGCCCTCCAGAACACTATGGGTGGGTGATCGAGATCAATCCCAACTCAGGTGCTGCAAAAAAATTAGTTGCTCTGGGTCGTTTTGCTCATGAATGCGCAACCATTCGCTTAAGTTCCGACAAACGCTGCGTCGTCTATATGGGAGACGATCACAACGATGAACACATATATAAATTTATAGCCAAATCCCCCGGCCAATTGGAGACGGGAGAACTTTTTTGTGCGCCAATACCGTGACAGGAAAATGGCTTTCTCTGGATTGGCAAAAATCGCCAACTTTAAAAAAAGCATTTAAAGATCCGGTGGAATGTTTGATTCGTACGCGCGCCGCTGCCAAATTGGTCGGAGCTTCGCCAGAAGATCGCCCTGAAGACATTGAAATTGATCCCAATACGGGAGATGTCTTCATTTGTCTGACAAACAATATGTCCGCTGCACGCCCCTTCGGAAAAATTTTGAAAATTAAAGAAAAAAACAATAATCCTTTGTCATTAGAATTTAAAGCCGAAGTCTTTCAGACTGGTGGTGGCAAGTACGCCTGCCCGGATAATTTGACTTTTGATAAAAAAGGAAATCTTTGGGTCACCACCGACATAAAAGGTGAGTCCTTGGGAAAACCTTCCTATACACCCTTTGGCAATAATGGATTATTTTTTAAATTCCCATGTAAATTAATGCGGGAACGGCCATTCAGGTGGCATCGGCTCCTCATCAGGCAGAATTTACCGGCCCTTGTTTTTCAGATGACGGAAGAACTTTGTTTCTTTCGATTCAGCATCCGGGGGAAGGCACGGTTTCGTTACAAGATTTGACGAGCCATTGGCCCGACGGCGGAAAGACCATGCCTCAACCAGCTGTTGTAATGATCACCGGGCCCTTTCCTTAATAGGGTAACTAATCGCGGAAATTAGGGGTTTTGGCGAGATCTCGCTGAATATCGACAAAATCTTCCGAAAGGTGGTGCCTGCTCTTTATCTGACTTGGCTTCAGGGGGATTGGGATGAACTTTAATAATAATTCCGTCGGCACCAACTGCTTTAGCCGCGCGACAAAGTGGACGAATCCAGCGGCGCACACCGACGCCATGACTGGATCTATAATAATTGGCAAGTGCGTGCGCTCACGAATGACTGGCACACAGGATAGATCGAGCGTGTTTCGTGTTGCAGTTTCAAAGGTACGGATGCCGCGTTCACAAAGCGTTACTTTGGGATTTCCAGAAGCTAAAATATATTCTGCCGCCGACAAAAGCTCATCAATGCTGGCCGACATTCCTCGTTTCAAAAGAATGGGGTTTGAAACTTCGCCTAGCTTTAACAGTTCAAAATTTT
>CAVPRW010000027.1:0-209520 GCA_963707985.1 uncultured Nitrospinota bacterium
CTCCCCTTGCACGAAGAGCGCGTCCGCACCCGCCCGGGTCATCGCCGCGAAGGCCGCGTCCAAGTCGTCAGGACTGCGCAGTTCCACGATGTGCAGGTGCAGACCCAGCGCTTGGGCTGCCCCGGTCAAGTTGTGCATTGCGGACGCATGGTTTGGATTGGCCGGATTGGCCAGCACGGCGACACGAGTGCTCTGGGGCACTGTCTCCTTGAGGATCTCCAGCCGCTTCCCAGGGTCCTCCGCGCTCAGGTTGCTTAAACCGGTGGTGTTTCCTCCCGGCCGCGCCAGGCTGGCGACGAGCCCATCCCCAACCGGGTCGCTGCCGCCCGCCATCACGATCGGGATCGTGTGCGTGGCCTGCTGGGCGGCGCGGGTCGCGGCTGTACCTCCTATTGCCACAATGACGTCAACCTTGCTGCGGACCAACTCGGCTGCCAGGTCGGGAAGGCGCTCGAACTTTCCCTCGGCATATCGGGGCTCGATGACGAGGTTCTGGCCCTCCACATAGCCAAGGTCGCGCAGCCCCTGCCGGAAGGCTTCCAGATCTGGACCGGACTCGGGGAGGCCAGGAGAGAGTCGACCGATCCGGTGCACTTTCTCCGCTGGCTGCGCATGCGCAGCCAGCGGCGTCGCGAGGATGCTAAGGGTGAGGGTGACAATGACCCCCACGGTGCTGCACCACATGAGCGTCTCCTCGAGTCGGCCTCATGCCGACCTTCTTCTTTCCATGGACGCCGAACGCTGGGCCTCAGCTGCTGCCGAAAGCCGCAGCGAAGCGGAGGCTGTAGGCAGTCAGCTGCAGGCCGTAGTTAGGCGTGGATACTGCTTATTGACGTCTATATTTCTGGTACAAACCTGCCAATAATAGCTGCCACGCGCTCCCGAATAGCAGGATCTGGATTGTGTAACATCTCCCGCAGAATGTCAGAGGTGGTCTGTGGATCAACACGCATGCATGATTCAGCTATAGCTTGTAGGTCCCACGTATGCTTCTTGGGATCAGTCAGTGCTTTCCTGAGAAGCGTTAGTAGTTGCTGGGTATCGGCGCTCTTGGGCAGAAACTTCCTTACTACCTCATGCTGGCGATCAAGCCGAAACACGATTTCATGCGGTGAAACAAAGTCAATCTTCCCTTCCCAGTCGAGTCGGTAAACGGCGGCCTCAAACGTCTCTGGGTTCTTAAAATGCCAGTCACTTCCGCAATAGGCTTTTCGTTGGGCAGTCCTCGTCGGAGACTCAAATTCCGTCATCAGATCGGGCAAACTAATCGAAGAGCCTCTTTCTCGAAGAATATGGAGCAAGAGTCTAAGGGCTCCTGACTTGGCATCTTCCTCAGCTTTTTTGCGCCATGACTTCAAGACATTGTAACCTGCACCGAGGAAGCCCAGTACTAGAGTAATGAAGGTGAGGAAATGTCCAATGTCAATCTTTGGTTCGAACGGAAAACCGAACATATCACGACCTCCAATTCATGCATTCTGCTGCGACACTGGGCTTTCGCCTAAGGGTCAGGGCTCAGCGGCGCGGCGCTGTGTGCCGCGTCCGCTGCAGCCTGTGGTTGGGCAATGTCAGGCTTGTGACGTGCGAAAGCTCTCGATGCCGCGGATGAGTTCTTCAAGATCTGGGGGAATCTCGGGCCTATGGATGGCATCGACTATTCGCGCGTCACCAAGGGACACATTGAGAAGTGCCTGGACTTTCTCCCTGAAAGCCCGCAGCACCTCCTTGCCCGGAACGATCTGCAGTCGGAGTGAAAGATCTTCCCACTGTGGCGTAAACCATGCCAACGTTTCTCGAGTGAGATCCGCCACGTCTTTACCAGAGGAGCGCAGGTACGTTGTCCGGCGGGCGATGAGTTGAGATTGCACTTCATCTCTCAACGGGTCCGTGATTCCTTGCAGGAGTCCTGCTGCTCTTGGCACCTCGCCAGCAGCGATACCGGTACGCGATGCGCGGTCGGCAACAGCTCTCGCCATAGCCCGATCGAGCGCTTCGGGCACCAGAAGGTAGTTCTCGATCTCCTGGCGCTGATGCACGTGAGCAAGTCTAAGATGCCTGGACAGCGTTTCAGTGACGGCAGCGATCTCTTCCGGACAGAAATAGTCTCGATCGTATATCGCACCGATCATGAGCGGCGTTCCAAGCGCCTGCCCAATTCCATCTGCAAGCGTCGTGATGCGTTGCCAGGAGCCGAAACCGCCTGATTCCAGAGGAGTGATCCCGAAGCCGGCGGCCAGTTCATCGAACCCAAGTCGCCGTGCGAACCGACGCAGCAATTTGAAGTCGTCATTGCCCTCGATGAACAACACTCGACGGTTTCGAGCGAGTGCAGTTAGTGTAATGTGCTGTATGGATCCCACGGAATCCATAGCTCGCTGCACACCGGTGACATCTTTGAGGCGCTCAGCGGAATGCCTATGTTTATCGATGAGAACGATCTCACTCGGATCGGCCTCAGCCATGATTTCCGTCGAGTGAGTGGCTAACAACACATCGGGACCCAGGTCCCGCAGAATACCAATAAGCTGCCGCTGCACATCTGGGTGAAGATAGATTTCTGGCTCGTCAATGACAACAAGTTGTGTCTCCCCTGCGCGACAGAGATGCGTCAGCAGTTGGCACCACACTTGAAATCCAAAGCCCGCCCAGTAGAGCTCTCGCGTCATCCGATCTTCTAGACAGAACATCGAGAGCTCGCTGGTCATGACATCCACTATCTCGGGGCTCTGAATGTCCATTCCCGGCCAAGTTTTTCTGACAAGATCGCTAAATCTCTCGAAATCGTCCTGAAAGTAATACCAGTAGCTTCTGAAATGCCGTGAGGCGCGGTGCGTTGAAATCGAAGAAACAACTGTGTCGAACTCCCGCCGTCGTTCTCGGTGTTCAACAGGCCCCAACACAGGAACGACGGTCAACATGATCGGGAAGCACCGCTTGAATGCGGCCACAGACCTGATAGTCTCACCGGGGACTTCTGGAACGAGGAAGCAGCCCTCGGAACTGGGAAACACGAGGTGAAGCTTATTTCCGTTGTTGAGGGTAAAAGTGATCTTTGAGTCCACCGAATCATAGTCCGTGTGCACGTTCTCTAAGGAGATCGGCAGGCTGGACTCGTTGAGGCGATATCCGGCACGCCACCCTTCGGGAAGCTCTATGCGTTCCGGCGTGCGCGAGCGCGCGACTCGGAGGGCTGCCGCCAGGGCACGCACGGCGCCGATGATGGTCGACTTTCCTGAGTTGTTAGGGCCAACCAAGATATTCATGTGCTCCAGGCTGAACGCATAGCGAGCGAACGCCTGAAACTGGGTAAAATTCACGGAAGTTATGCGTTCGGACTTAGGCATGATTTTAGAGCTCATTCGAAACTGCCTAACGCCAGCAATCAGCGGCGCGGCTCCGCCGCGTCCGCTGCATTGCATGGTTAGGTTCCCTCACCTTGATCACGCTCGCTCCCTTGCGCAGCCCGTATCGATTCAAGTCTTTCAGCCAAAGAGTTCTTCAACTCGCGCATGTTCGGATAGAGAATTACTGGATAGTCCCGCACATCGAACGGGATCTCAGCGCCCTGGCGAGCGACATAGACGGGTGTCTTTCCCATACCCTGTGCGTAGCCTGCCTCATAGTAGACGTTTGGACGTGGATTGGTCAGGTCCACTACGACGTACTCTGCTTCTTCAATGGCCTTGAGCATTCTTCGTGTCATCGGCTCATTGGTCGCCTTTTCATCAACTCTCTCCGCAACCACGTTGCTTCGCAATGCACCGTCCTTGATTGCGTCTAAGACATCGTCCAATTGCGGATCCTGTGGATCCATTGCCATTGCGATGAACGCATAGTTGCGTCGAATCTGAGCGGAGTGACGTTGAGGAGAACCGACGTGCCGAGTCGCTTCAAGTTCCGTACGCAACTGGTCTCGAAGGCCGCTATCACTCACGGAATTGATCAGCTCTACGAGCGTAGAAACAGGTCGTTGTTTGCGGAGCAGTCGCAGTCTGTCCACGATCATCTTCTTTCTCTCGAGGAGAAGCGGGACAACGCCGACTTCAATGTGTGACGCAGTGTCCGACTTCACGATGAACACCGCCGCATTCGCGGACACGCTCAGCTTGAGTACTCCGAAAGATTCCGGCGACCGCAATGCATCGTCGACGCGCGCTAGGCTGTCCTCCAACTCTGTAATGTCCTGACTCTCAATTTGGGCTTCACCGAGACCAATCCGCTGAAGCTGGGCATCAAAGAAACGTTGAGCTTCTCCCCTGAATCGCTCGTATGCATCCGATCGCTTGTCTTCTGGTTGAACTCCCATGAGCACCTCGTAGTCGTCCGTACTTTGCCTCTCGCGTTCTGGGAACCTCTACGGTAGGAATGCCGGTTACCCGGCACCCCCCGTGCAGTCCCGGACGTACAGTTGTGCCCGTATCCGGTGCCTCGGTTGTCCTCGCATCCGCGGGGCAACGCGTTGTCGTCACGCGAACCCCCTCCGTTGTTTGACCTCCGTCATGCGCGGCCGGGCTCTCCCTATCCGGTCCCAGGCCTGGGTGAACGGCTCCCAGGTCAAACGCTGCCGCTGTCCCCCGCGCCGATGGCGCCAGTTAAACGTACAGCGCAGAGCGCGCTCAACAAAGCGGGACAGGGAGCGGGAGTTGCCTTGCAGACCGTCGTAGGTGTAGTGGCCTCGCAGCCGGCTGTTCAAGTGCCGGTAGCACGCGCGTCCCGGCAGGTGCCGGTGCTGGGTGATCCATGCCGTGATCCGACGGCACGCCGCCTGGAGCTTCTGGCGCGCGGTACGCCGCTTGACACGTGGCACGCCTTGGCGATCTGGCCTCCAGTACCGCTCGAATCCCAGACACGTGAAGCGTCGCCGCAGGCTCGGCTGAAAGCGACTGAAGCGCCGGAGGTGGGTCTTGTCGGGAGCGACCTGGAGGTTGCACGGCGCTCACCTCTTTGGGAGCGCCCGAGAGAACCGTTCTGCGTCGTCTTGGTCGCGGAAGGCGCAGACCCCGTCGTCGGCGGCGCGGCACACCCGTGCCCCGCCGCGACCGTGGGCCTTGACGACTGTCTCACACCACCGGTCCAGGGCATCGTGCCAATACACGTGTGCCAGGACAGGTGAGAGGCCTCCGCCTTGGGGCGAGCCGGTCTCTGGAGGCACAACCAGGCCGTCGGTCTCCAGAAGACCAGCCTTCAGCCATTTCCGAATCAGGCGCAGAAAGGCGCGGGCATCGAGGCGCTCGCGCACCATGGTCAAGCGCCTCGTGTGGTCCCGTTGCTCGAAGACGCCTTTGACATCGGCCTCCACCACGTCGCCAGACGTTCCGTATGGCCGGTCGAAGGTGAGGGCACGGACCGCATCCAACGCCCCCCGTCCGGGGCGATCGCCGTCGCGACCATCCCGAAAGTCCTGTGCATCGATTGCCGTCAACAGCTTCGCGCCGGCCAATTGCACCCGTGTGTCTGCGAGTGCGGGCATCCCTCACGGCCTGTCGGCGCCGTTTTCCTGCGGTATGTCACAGCGCCGGACCCGTGTGGCCCGGTCGCGTGTTCCTTGCAGGCGCTGCGCCAATGCCGTGATGTGGGCCTGTACGTTGACGGCGTAGGCTTGGGCCGTCAGGCCATCGACCCCACGGGCGGCCTGCGTATTCAGGTCCCCCCAGCCGTCGAGTCACAGGTCTGCATCCAGGCACCCGTACAGATCCCGACAGCGGGGCTGCTGGTCGGTTGTCGCGTTGTGGGCTAGGCCCTGCAGGGAGGTTGGCGGCTGGTGGTCCGATCCGACCGTGTCCGGCAGACGTGTCCTGTGCGGGCGGCGTACTTCCGTCATGTCCTTCCCCATGTCGTCGGCTTGCCCTCCCTCAGAGTCCTAGGCATGATCAGACACCCCAGGAGCATGCCGCGGGTGGTCCCGATGACGAGACGTCTCCGCTGGCCTGGCCTGGGTGCCACCGCAGAGCCCAGGTTCCCGCAGGGTTCTGTGTCCGGGTGTCCCCTTCCGTGCCTCAGGAGCTGTCGACCATACGGCTGTGGTGTCCTCCCCCCAGGAACGGCTGGGGCTTCCCCAGTGCTTGTGCGCCTCTCTTCCGGCCTGCCACGGCCTGAGGACGCCGGCGGACCTTCACATCCTTGCCAACATGGAGGCTCGTGTGTCGCCTTCGGTGTGCGTGAACACCCTCGGCGTCCGCCACAAGCGCCTGTTCGAAGCTGTACCAGCACTTCAGGGTGCGCGGTCACCCCTGCGGCCTCCAGGATTCGCTGTCGACGCTTCGCCCATCTGGTTCGCCGTGTGTCCACGGCTCCGCCATGGGCGCAAGACTCGCGACGGGTGGGTGGCTCGCCCTGACCCGACACGGACGTTCACCTTGCAAGAGACGCCAAGCTTTGCTTGGCGCGACAACGCTCACGCTCACCTGCCGCTATGGAGCGCAGCGGAATAGCGGTCAGGTGCAGGGCCTTGTTATGCCACGTTCTGCACTTTTCGCGTACAAGAACTCAGGCGCAAAATCTGCACCGTTGGGCCACGTCACCGTGTGGAGGTCAGCGCTGAGCGTGAACGCTTGAAAGAAGATAAGATCCTTGAGCGGTTCAAAGACTTCACCTTCAAGCTCTGGGCTGAGATCCACGTCGCCCTCGGTGCCATCGGCAAACCGTAGGTGAAGGATATAATCGCGCACATATTTCGCTTCCGTAAGTCGTGGAGTCATGGCTCTACTCCAAGGGGGCTATCTTCTGTAGAGGCCTCCGTGCCTGGGCCAACTCCCAATCTTCCCATAAGTCATCTCTGTGGAGTTCGTACCCCTCCAGCACATGCCGCAAAGCCCGCCGTGGGAAGCGGCCCGTGACAATGCCTGTTGCTATGCTGACCGTCATTTCATAATCACCATAGATGGCGTGGAAGTGCGCTGGCATGTGGTCACGATAGAACATGGCTATCACAATGCCCAGGAACCTGGATATCTCTGGCATCTTACTTTCCACGCGGGCAGTTGTTTGTCACAGCAGCATAACGCCAGCCTTCAGCCGCTGCCGGAAGCGGGAGCGCAGCGGACGCCGTAGGCAGTCGGCTGCAAGGCGTTGTTCGGCAAGGTGTAGCTCGATCCCGACTGCGATTCAACGCCTTAGAACACGAGATCTTGCACATACCACTCAAGCAGGTCCGGTATCTCCCAAAGGGCGCTGCGGTGCTCCTGCGGTGTCTGCTCGATCTGGTCTTTGGAGATCCATGTTCCACCTCTGAGCCTGAATAATGGCCATGCACCACTCATCGGCGACTTACCCCTCCACCAACTTGCCATCTCAGGATCAGCAGCAAACAGTTTTTCCCTCTGGGTAGGTGTGAGCCTATCGACCTCCTGCTGGGTATATTCACGAATACTATGGTCGGCTTGAACCAGTGAGAACTTCTCTGCCTCCCGTTCACGCTGTCTATCATCCAGCAGATCTGTTAACGACCTTCTGGGAAGGAAGTTCACAATGGCCTCTTCGGCATAGGCATTCTGCTGACGGCTGCCCAAGGGGCCACCTTCCGACTGAATCACTGCAACGATGCGTCGGATACCTTCGTCCCAGTCGTCGTACAGAGTGAGCCACTGAATGGAGCGCAGTGTTTCCCCAGCACCGATGCTGCGGTCAGGGATCTCACAGGCCGACAAAAGCACAGGGATGAACCAGGGTTGATCAGCTGGCCGTTGACGTAGTTGCTCTATCGCTTGGGTAATTTCTTCGTGCATGAAGGTCTTGCGGCGCTTACTGAACTCCGTTGAGAAACAGGCAAGGAAGAAATCGCCCTGAGAAATTTCCCGCCGAATGACGTCTGCCCATCGGTCCCCTGGTTTCAGGTGCGTTTGATCGAACCAAACCTCGACCTTATGTGCTTTGAGTGCATTCACCAATTGGATGACATCTTCGCTGTTCTCGCGAATGTATGAAATGAAAACCCTTGGCATGTGTTCTCACCCGAGACATGACTCACAAATGCGAAATCTCTTATTCTCTTGGAAGCCGAACCAGTGAGTCAACCGTTTTCTGTATAACCTTCCAACTCACGGTTCGCGCATTGTTTGCGACCGTTTCCAATATTTTGGCAAAGATTTGAAAATACCGTACTTTTGAAGTTTGAGCGTCCGTCGGAATGCTGCTTGGCTGGTCCTGTTGACTCATCCCTGTGCCGTAGAGTTGCTCTTAGGCTGAACAGGGGTTCGTAAAATCAAGCAGTTATAAGGAATGTTTGAGACTGGTTTTAAAAGGGGCGAACCATTAGCTCCAATATTATAGCATGGGTCAAAACAGGATACGTTCGCATTTTTTGAATGACCCCTTTCAATTCAACGCGTCACGATCAGGCTGTCACGATCGCATCTTAATGGACAAGGCATTGATTTCATAAGGTTTAATCGCAACATTCCCTGCAGGGAATGGAAAATAATGCGCAATTATAGAAATAATAGATCAAAATAAGCAAACAAATCGTTGACATCCCAATTACTGCTGTATAACATGCGAAATGTAAGAATATCTAGCAGCTGGATAATGGCAGCGAAGGAGTAACCCATGAGCGCTTTTCCGGACACCGATACGAGATACGCCGAGGTCCTCGCGGCCAAGCGGGTTCCACGTGAACAATGGCGGAATTACCAAAAATGGGTGCGGTTCTACCTGCATTTTTGCCATAAGTACCGCCACCGTCCCGCCGATTCCACGAGCCTTCAGTTATTTATGGGAAAACTGGCTTCGAAAGGCCAAACAGTCGAACAGCAGGCCCAGGCACAATGCGCGGTTGAATATGACTCCGTGTGCTTGTCGCCGGAGTTGCGATCGTTGCGAGACGACGACGCTATCGCGCCACGCCGAAAGACAGAGAAGATGGTCTCGCGGCAAGGAAGCAGGAGCGCGTCACCGGACAATCTCGAATGATGGAGGAACAAGCGCATGTCCTCGTTCAGGCCAATCAGGCCACGGGCACGAGCGAACAGGCGAACGCGGCCCGGCGAGAGGTGGAAGCAAAGTTGAAAGACGAAATCATGCTTCGCCATTATTCGCCCAAGACGCTCCAACGTATGCGGGATGGATGAAGAAGTTCAGGGGTTTCATGGTCCATACCCATCCTTCGGAGTTGACAGGCGCGGAGGCCAAGCGGTTTTTGGCCGATCTGGCCGTCAGGAGACAGGTTTCAGCTGCGGCGCAAAACCAGGCGTTCAACGCCCTGCTATTTCTGTTCAGACATGTTTTCAAACAAGAACTCGGTGATCTATCGGATACGGCACGGGCAAAGCGCAGCAAGTATATCCCCACCGTGCTTTCGCGCCAGGAGGTGGAATCGCTTGTGGCTGAGTTGCACGAGCCTTATGCATTACTGGCGATGATCATGTACGGATGTGGCTTGAGGCTTTCCGAGACGGCCAATCTGCGGATCCACAATTTCATTTTTGACACGGGGATGCTTTCTGTCCAATTCGGCAAGGGCGGCACATCGCGGACCGTGCCGTTGCCGCACAAGAATCCATGGGGAAATCATGCGGCAGTTCGAAAAGGTCAGGGAGCTCCATCAAGAGGACATAAGAGGGTGTCTGAAAAGTTTGCGTGGCGTCACATCATCGGCTACGATGGCCGTCCTGTTGTGGTGGTGCGTGGCAGCGGCTGCCGCAGGACTTCCCCCCCTGGCCGCGCGTGTATCATGATTTTCGGGTGTGGCAGCAGGACGGCACGTGGCTGGTGAGGCACGATGTGCTGCGCGGTGATTTCCGGGTCGCCGCGGGCCGGCAGCGCCAGCCCAGCGCGGGGAGTATCGAGAGCCAGGCCGTCAAGCCCCCCGAACAAGGAGGGTCCGCGGCGATGATGCCCACACACAGGTCAAGGGTCGCACGCGCCATCTCTTCGTCGAGACCGTAGGGTGGCTACTCGCCGTGGTCGTCACGGGGGCCCACGGGCAAGACCGCGTGGCCGCCGAAGGCCTGCTCACAGGCGTGCGGCACCAGTGCTCCCGGCTGCGGTGTATCGGGGCCGATCAGGCCGATACAGGCGACCTCGCCACCTGGCTGTGGTCGCGACGGCCCTGGCGGCAGATCCGCCTTGAGGTGGTCAAACGGCCGGAGGGCATCCACGGCTTCCTGCTCCTGGCCGACACGGTGGGTCGTCGAGCGGACGTGTGCGTGGTTAGGCCGCTACCGCCGTTTATCCAAAGATTACGAATACCTCACCCAGACCAGCGAGACGATGATCCGCGTCGCGATGATCCATCTGATGGTGCGGCATCTGGCTCGCACAGGACCTTCTTAGACACCCTCTAAAGACGGGCTATGACGGCGTGTTTCTTCCTGCGTCGTTCGAAAAGAAGGCGAAGTCGGCGGTGCGGGAGCTCGTCTGGCAGTGGTGCTTTCCCGCACAACGTCTGACGCTCGTGGAGGCCATGCGCGAAGTGCGGCGTGACCATGTGCATGAAACCGATATCCAGCGGGCGATCAAGGCGGCGGCCTGCAAGGCAGGAATTCCCAAGTGGGTTTCTCCGCACACACTTCGGCACACGTTCGCCACACATCTATTGCAGGCGAACTACGACATCCGCCAGATTCAGCAGATGCTGGGCCACAGCGACGTGCGAACCACGATGATCTACACCCATACAATCACATTCGACCTCAAGCCGTTACAGAGTCCGCTTGATTTGTCATGTGAGTCGGGGACGTAATGGCGTGCGGAAAGAAATAGGACATCTGCGACAGCTAGCGAAGTTGACCGTTACCGCCTCGGCGTATTGCCAAGCCCGCATGAAGTTGCCTCGGCGCGTGTTTCAGCGGCCGCTGCGGCTGTCGCCTGAGCCACTGCTCTTGGCCGTTTGGGTGTTTTGAAGGTCGACGTGCGTCGTGCAGGCTTTTGTCCTCCCCTGGTCCTCATTCTTCCCGGAGACGGCTCGCCAGAGGGGCTGCGAAGGTGACCGTCTGTGTTGACAGCCAACAGCGCGAGACATACTATCGTGGCAATCATCATCACGAGGCGTTGTCTGTGTATACGTTTGGCTGAGCGGTTTCAAGAGAGCCATGGAGTCTGCTACGGTCAGCTATCAGCGGGAGTTTATGCGCATGTTTGGTTGAGGAGGATCAGCCATGTCGGAAGCCTGGCGCGCAGACCACGTCGGAAGCTTCCTGCGTCCAGCCGATGTGAAAGAGGCCCGAGCGGCCTTCCACGAGGGACGCCTAGCGCTGGAGCAGTTGCGCCATATTGAGGATGGCGCCATCTTGGCTGCTTTAGAGCGTCAGCGCAGCATTGGCGTGAACGTTTTCACGGATGGAGAGTTTCGCCGTACCGGTTTCCAGAATGATCTGGTGGAAGCGGTGGAGGGGTTTGTTGACGCTGCACGTCCCGCCGTTGTTCGCATCTGGCAAGGTCCAGGAGGAGAGCCGCAGGAGCAGGGGACCCGGCAAGTGGTCGGTGGGAAACTGCGACCGGTATGTCGACTGACCGAGCACCAGACGAGATTCTTGAAGGCACATGCCCCTGGCCCGATCAAGATGACGCTTCCCAGCCCCAACCAGTTCCCAGCCATCAGCTTTCAGCCTGGCGTCACCGAGCCGTTCTATCCGACCCGCGCTGATCTGCTGTGGGCGCTCGTCCCCATCATCAAAGGGGAAATCGCTGCCCTGGTCGACGATGGCATCCCCTATATCCAAGTGGATGAACCGCGGTACAGCTATTACGTTGATCCCAAGTGGCGCCAACACTTACGCGATCTCGGGGAAGACCCCGACCAGATGTTCGATGCGGCCATCGCAGCTGACAATGCTTGCCTGGAGGGCGTGCAGCGGCAGGGCCTGACGGTGGCGATGCACATCTGCCGCGGCAATAACGAAAGCAAGTGGTACGCCGAAGGCGGCTACGAACTGATCGCCGAGAAGCTATTCGGCTCACTGGCCGTCGATCGATTCCTGCTGGAATACGATACGGCACGGGCTGGTACCTTTGAGCCTCTGCGGTTCATGCCACGCGATAAAATGGTCGTCCTCGGTCTGATCAGCAGTAAGGAAGCCAGGATAGAGTCTCAGGACGAGCTACGCCGGCGCATCGACGAGGCGTCGCGCTACGTTCCCATCGACAATCTAGCCCTGAGCCCCCAATGCGGCTTTGCGTCGACGGCCGCCGGCAACCTGCTGACGGAGGACGAACAGTGGCGAAAACTGGAACTGGTGGTGGAGACAGCACATAAGGTCTGGGGCACCTCATAGAGGTCAGGGTTGTATCGCGCTTAAGGGCCTGGGTCAATGCTGAGCCAACGCGTCTTCAGCACGTACCTGTGGGAGGCGTGGGGGAGGGCGGCAATCCGCTGATGGCCACAGAGCAGGAGGCCGCATTGCATCTTGTCGCCCAGGGTGGCACAATGGGTCTGCCCAAGGTACCATCTATGAAAGAATGCTGATCTGCACCTTTCGCAATGATGGACGCTATTGCCGCTAACCGAGTGATTGCACATGGACCTGTCGCAGACCCCAACGTTCCATACAGAGCCACAGGAAACCTCGACGGACGGACATCAGGCTATGGCAGAGACGCCTATCTCGCGGCCGCCGTACCCCGCCCGCTCACAGGCCTGGCAAAAATGGCTGAGACGGATTGTCCTACTTCTGGCGCTAGTCATCGCCATTGTGGTGGCGCGCTGGTACACCCTGCGTCCGCAGGAGGTTTCTCTCACGCAGCCGACGGTCACGACGATTACCGAGACCATCGCGAGCAGTGGTCGCGTGCGGGGGGTGACCGAAACCGTGGTAGGGGCCCAGGCGGCAGGGATCGTCGAGACTCTGTACGTGGACGAGGGAGATCGCGTCACGGCGGGTCAAGCGCTTGCGACGCTGAAGCGCGATGTGGCAGCGGCACGTCTGACACAAGCTGAGCAGGCACTGAATACCGCCCGCGCCCAGCTGGCGCATGTCGAGCGCGGTCCCTTGCGCTCTGAAGTGGAAGCCGCCGAGGAGCAAATCCGACAGGCGCAGGCCCAATTGGCGCAACAACGCGCCGCCGTGCAACAGGCCCAGCAATCGGTGACGCAGTCCCGCGCTCAACTGCACCAATTGCAGGCAGAGCTGAGTCTGGCGGCCACGCAATTGGAACGCGCTGCGGCCCTCTTGGACCGCAACTTCATCTCGCGAGCCGAGTATGATCAGGCCCAGACGCAATACCGGGTTGCCGAAGAACGGGTCGCAGCGGCACAACAGGCTATCGAGGTGGCACAAGCCAATGTACGGTCAGTACAGGCAGGCGTCCAGGCGGCACAGGCAAACGTCAAGGCGCTCGAGGCGCGTCTGCGGACGGTGCAGACGGGGGCTCCTCCCGAAGAAATCGAGGTGGCACGCCAACGTGTTGCTGATGCCGAGCAAGGGCTGCGTGTGGCGCAGCAACAGGTGCAGGAGGCCGTAGTGACCGCCCCGTTCACCGGCATCATCACGGCAATCAATGCTGAGTTGGGTCAACCGGTGGGAGCGCAAGGAGTGGTACGTTTGGTCAGCTCGGCACTCGAAATCCGCCTCGATGTCGATGAAAGCAATCTGGCCGACCTGGCGGTGGGCAAGAGGCGGTGGTCTCCTCCAGTGTTTTTCCTGGCGACACCTTCCGCGGCAAAGTTTCAGAGATTGGTGCGGCCGTGGACCAGACGCGCGGCACCGTGACCGTTCGAGTGACTGCCGCTACAGCCTCCAAATTGGCTGCGTCCGGGACAAACGGTGAACGTCAATATCATCACTCACCGCGCTGCGCCTCGCCTGCTCATCCCCGCCACGGCGGTTGGCCGCTCTAGCGACCAGACGGTCATCTACATCGTCGAAAATGGCCGCGCCTTGGAGAAGGTGGTGCTGACTCGCCCTCCCACGGCCCAGGGTGTGCCAGTGGTGGCGGGCTTGAGCGCGGAGGACTGGATCATCGCCGATGCTCGGGGCCTGAGGGCGGGTCAGCGTGTCCGGGTGCGTCAATGAACGGGGCAGCAAGTCGTCTGGGGCATACCCTCTGGTCCTCTCTCCTGCCGCGTAGCCTGCGGTTTGAGATCCAACTGGCAGCCCGACACCTGCGTTGGGGTGGCAAGCAAACGTTGCTGACGATCAGTGCCGTAGCGGCAGGGGTCATCATTGTGGTGTTCGTGACAGCCCTGATCTTTGGGCTACAGCGGCGGTGGACGACCATCCTCACCGATGTCCTCCCGCATGTCACGATACGGATAGTCGATCCTAAACCAACGCCGCTCGCAACGGTGCCAGGCGCGCACTCTGGCGTGGTCTCCAGCCGTATCGAACAGCGTGCCCCGCAGCAGAAGAATCTTGAAAACTGGGAACAGGTGGTGGGAATTGTACAGGCCCTGCCAAACGTCCGCGTGGTGGCGCCGGTGGTGCGGGGGCAAGCGTTCGCGTCCAAGGGAGGCAATCCGTATGGCGTCTCCGTGGTCGGCGCCGATCCCGAGATCCAAGATCTGGTGATGCCGGTGACGAAGAATCTCATCGCCGGCCATTACCACGGTCTGCAAAGCGAAGAGGTCGTCATCGATTATGAGTTGGCCAGAGATCTGAATGTCAGCACCGGGGACCGCATTCGCCTGACCTCGAGCACGGGAGCTATCGAGGCCTTTACCATCGCTGGAATCTACAGCCAGGGACAAGGCCGCGGTAACGCCTACGTCACCCTGCGCACGGCGCAGAGCCTCTATGGCCTGGGCACCGCGGTCAACGTCATCTTCGTCAAAGTGGTAGATATTTTCCGGGCGGATGAGGTCGCGTCGCGCATTCAGTCGTTGCTGCCGTATGAGGCTCGGAGCTGGATACAGGAGTTTCCACAGTTCCTGTCCACGCTACGAATGCAGACGGCGTCGGCCTACCTCATCTCCGCCTTCAGTCTGGTCGCTTCCGCTTTCGCTATCGCATCGATCCTGATCGTGTCAGTGCTACAAAAATCCAAGCAAATTGGCATTCTCAAGAGTATGGGAGCGCGCCGCCGCCAGATCCTCCGAGCCTTTATCTTCGAAGGCCTGGGGATTGCGCTTGTGGGCAGCAGTGCAGGGGCAGCGGTTGGGATGTCGATCGTCTACTTGCTCAGTTTGATCGAGCAGCCAGTCACCCGCCTCGGACAACCCCCCGAGCAGCTCTTTCCGGTGGCGATCCTGCCCCTGTATATCGCCACGGCCGTACTGGCAGCGATCGTGGCGACGGTGCTCGCGGCCTTGCTACCGGCCCGCCGAGCCGCCCGCCTGAACCCGGTCGATGTGATTCGGTGAGGGTGCCGATGCCACCGCCTCAGAATCGCTTCACCTACAGACGATGCCGTTGCACACCAGCAAACATCGCCGGTCGTCATCGAGACCCACGCGCTCCAAAAAACCTACTTTGGCAAGGTCGCCGTCCCGGTGTTGTTTGGCATCGATCTGCGCATCCGGGCCGGCGAATTCGTCGCCATCATGGGCCAGTCCGGGAGTGGTAAATCCACGCTGCTCAACATCCTCGGTGCCCTCGACGTCCCAACCGGCGGTACGGTGCTGATCAACGGGGTCGATATCAGCAGGCTCGATGACGATGCTCTGGCAAGGCTGCGCAGCGACGATATCGGCTTTATTTTTCAGTTTCATCATCTGCTCGACGAGTATACCTGCCTGGAAAATGTTCTGCTACCGATCGTCATCCGCCATGGCAGCGTGAGTGAGGCCGAGCGCAGCCGCGTGGTCAACCTCCTGGAGCGCGTCGGTCTGGGGCACCGCTTGGAGAATCATCCCGACGCCATGAGCGGCGGCGAGAACCAGCGCTGTGCCATCGTGCGCGCCCTGGCCAATGCGCCGCGGATCGTCTTGGCCGACGAACCGACTGGTAACCTCGATAGCCGGTCCGGTCAAGACGTCTTCGCCTTGATGCGCGAGATGAACCGCGAGATCGGCGTGGCCTTCGTCATGGTCACGCATGACGATCGACTGGCTCAAGCGGCTGACCGCATATTGTTGATCGAAGACGGCCACATACGCGAGCTTTCGAAAGAAATGCGCCGCCTCTGAGCGCCGGCCAGTCGGAAGCACGGCTCACCATCTCCTGACCAATCACTGAACCCGAAAAGCCTTCCAGATAGTGCCCCGCAAGCACGGCACTGGCCGTTGGTCTTCGTTCCTCGAATCTCCATCAATATGCAGCAACCTGCATGTGTGCTCAGGCTCGGTGTGTGCTCCCGATATCCCCCGGTCTCTCAATCTGAGAGAGCGAGAGGTGTGCGCCCTCCTATTCTGAGAGGATTTGCGGCCTACCAACTACCTTTCCCCTTCGAAAAGGATGGACTGGAGATGGAGGCTCAGACAGCCTTGCCGCGCCCTCAGGGAGAGGACTGGGATGAGGGCGGCAGGGAATAGGTGTTGGCAGCTGGCAAGGATGTTGCACTTTCAGCTTGGCACGCATGCTCGAAGTGTCACAAGAGCTTTGCGCTCCATCGCCCCCTAGAGCTGAAGTCTGGAGGTCCTATGCCTAACAATAAACGTCCACGGGAAACCAAACACGATAAAGTCCATGATCTGGAGCAGTTTCGTGAGGATCATGGGGGACAATATCTCACGACCAATCAGGGACTACGCATAAACGACGATCAGAATTCCCTCAAGGCCGGAACGCGCGGTCCGTCGCTCCTCGAAGATTTTCATTTTCGAGAGAAGATCACCCACTTCGACCATGAACGCATTCCCGAACGCATCGTGCACGCGCGCGGCGCCGCGGCTCACGGCTTCTTCCAGGTTTACGAATCACTGGCACCATACACCAAAGCCAAATTTCTTCAGGATCCGGCGGTGAAGACGCCGGTCTTTGTCCGTTTCTCAACCGTCGTCGGCTCGCGCGGGGCGACTGATTTGGCCCGTGACGCGCGCGGCTTTGCTGTCAAGTTCTATACCGACGAGGGGAATTACGATCTCGTCGGGAACAATATCCCCGTCTTCTTTATTCAGGACGCACTGAAGTTTCCGGACCTTGTTCACGCCATTAAACCGGAACCTCATCATGAGATGCCCCAAGGGGCCTCGGCGCATGACACGTTTTGGGATTTCGTGTCGTTGATGCCAGAATCGATGCACATGGTCATGTGGGTGATGTCAGATCGGGCGCTTCCTCGTAGCTATCGCATGATGGAAGGCTTCGGCGTGCATACGTTCCGGTTGATCAAT
Organism: uncultured Nitrospinota bacterium; assembly: GCA_963707985.1. Lineage (GTDB taxonomy): Bacteria > Tectomicrobia > Entotheonellia > J063 > CAVPRW01 > CAVPRW01. The sequence goes on from CAVPRW010000027.1 coordinate 17,144, forward strand.
GCACAAGGCCAGGCGCATTTTGTCAAGTTTCACTGGAAACCTGTCCTGGGCGTCCACTCGGTCCTCTGGGATGAGGCCCAGAAAATTTCCGGGCAGGACCCCGACTATCACCGACGCGATCTGTGGGAAGCGATTGACAACGGTGATTACCCGGAATGGGAGTTCGGAGTCCAGATCATTGAGGAAAAAGATGAGCAGGCGTTCGATTTCGATCTGCTGGATGCCACCAAAATTGTTCCCGAAGAATTGGTCCAGGTCAGGCGCATTGGCAAGCTAACCCTCAATCGCAACCCCGATAACTTTTTCGCCGAGACTGAGCAGGTAGCTTTTCACCCAGGCCACATTGTGCCAGGGATTGATTTCAGCAGCGACCCACTCCTACAGGGTCGCCTCTTTTCATACACGGATACGCAGTTGATCCGCTTGGGTGGCCCCAACTTTCACGAGATTCCCATCAATCGCCCTGTGGCGCCTCTACATAATCATCAACGAGACGGCTTTATGCGTCAAATGATCAATCGTGGCCGCGTCAGCTATGAACCGAATTCATTAGGTGGTGGCTGTCCCATGCAAGCGACGAGGGATATGGGTGGTTTTGTCAGCTACGCCGAAAAACTCGATGGCCATAAAGTACGCGCGCGCAGTGAAAGTTTCTTCGACCATTTCAGCCAGGCAACACTGTTCTGGAATAGCCAGTCGGATGCCGAGAAAGATCACATCGTGCAGGCTTTTTGCTTTGAGTTGGGAAAGGTCGACGGTGCCGGACATCAGAACGCGCATGGTGGGAATCCTGGCGCATGTGGATGAGACGCTTGCGCAACGTGTCGCGCATAGGTCTCGGTATTGGCGTGCCGTCGAAGCTCGATAAGCCGCTGAATATGAGTGTGCCGGCGGACGCGGATGTGAAGCACCTACAACCGAAACCCGTCACGAAACCCATCGGACATTCGCCAGCCTTGAGTATGGCGAACACCGCGAAAGACAGCATCAAGACACGTAAAGTGGCGATCCTGGCCGCCGACGGTGTTGATGAGACCGCGGTCTCGAAAATGCAGCAGGCACTGGCCGCCGCCGGGGCGCAGGCCAAGGTCGTCGCTCCACGACTCGGAGCGCTCAAGAGCGCGAACGGTGCCGAACTCCACATCGATTTCAGTCTGCTCACTGCCGGTTCGGTCCTGTTCGATGCCGTCTACGTACCGGGCGGTGAAAAGAGCGTTGAGATGCTGAAAGGTGAGGGCAAGGCTCTCCACTTCGTTCAGGAGGCATACAAACACTGCAAGGCGATCGCCGCGACAGGCGCCGGTCTTGAGTTGTTACGCGCGTCTTATCTCGGCAGGGAGGTGCTTCCCGTGTCGAACACGGAAGGCAATCAGCTAGAGACGGATGAAGGTGTCATCATTGGGCGTGATGCACGGGTGGACGAGGTGGCCACGGAGTTCATCAAGGCCATCGCCCAACATCGCCATTGGAGCCGTGAGATGAAGGACGAAGTTCCAGCCTAACGACGGGGCCAGGCGGAGACAGCCTCGATCGGGTGTAGAGGTCTGCAGTAGCTGCCATGCTACTGTAAGCGAGAGCCCCCAGACAGGGGGGATGTTCTGACCGTTGTTGACCGGAAGCCATCCACTGAGGACGGCTCCATGAGGGCGCAAGCTGCCCTCGTAACAGGATAACTGCATGAACAGGATCACTGCGTGAAGGAGAGAATGATGGCAACGAACGATATGAGAGCAAGGTTGGTGCGGTTAAGTGATACGAATCTGACACTGGCCGATCATGCCGAGGACATCACGGGACTGAAGATCGTGGATATGTCTGGAGAGGAATTAGGAACGGTGAATGATTTGTTCATCGATGAGCAGGAGCGCAAGGTGCGTTTTCTCGAGGTATCCTCTGGTGGATTCCTTGGGTTGGGCGCGACAAAGTTCCTGCTGCCGGTGGAAGCAATCACCCGTATTAGCGTCGACATGGTTCATATCAACCAGAGTCGGGAGCGCGTCGCAGGGGCTCCGCAATACGATCCGACATTGGTGGAAGAGCGCTATGTCAGCGATGTATACAGCCATTATGGCTATCCACCCTATTGGGGACCTGACTACCACTATCCGCCTTATCCGTACTATTCCTCGGCCAATCGCCCAGGCAGTGGTACCGACAGAGACCCTCATTACCGTATGAACCCGGCAACTTCGGGAGTCCCATCTGATCTGTACTATGCTGAGATGGCGGGCATACAGGTCAAAGACATTATGACCCGCAACGTGGAAGTCGTCCATCCTGAGGGCTCTCTCCGAGAAGCAGCTCAGAAGATGGCGGACCTGGATGTGGGTATGCTGCCAGTGTGCAGCGGCGACCAACTTCGTGGGGATGTTAACGGATCGCGACATCACCGTGCGGGCCACGGCTGAGGGACGTGACCCGAAGGCAACCAGAGTCCACGAAGTGATGACACCTGAGGTGGTATATGTCTTCGAGGACGATGATGTCAGCGAGGCCGCTCGGATCATGACGGAGCAGCAGATTCGCCGACTCGTGGTGCTCAACCGGTCCAAGCAACTGGCCGGCATCATCTCGCTAGGTGATCTGGCTGTACATACCGGTGACACACAACAGGCGGGGCAGACCTTAGAAGGCGTCTCCGAGCCCTCTGAGCCTCTACGTTAATGCCTCATGAGGGGGGCCTCCAGATAGGGGCCCCTCCCACACCCACCTGGGCTTTGTTAAATGCGAAATGACGGTGCCTATGGCGGTGCTTCATTGTGGCGAATTAACAGGGAATCCGGCGCCCTCTGCCAAGGAGCAGTCGAATGAGCCAAATTATCTATACGATGCAATTTGAGGGAGAATTGAGCCCCGTAGGGACATCTCCAAACGTTATGAAGGCTACACTGGTTGCCAAGTGCATCTGCATGACAGTCGTAGGACCAAATGGGGTACAAACTCCCTTAGAGCCGGCTCTTGGCGAGCAGGTCAATTTTGAGTCGGATGTGACGTTCCTGGGTGGGTTTGAGTCACCAGAGGTGACTTCGGCGGGAGAGGCCGGGTTTAAGGAAACGGGTAGAGTCACCTTTGGGGAAGGAGAACACCAACTGCGATTCAGTACCATTGGGCAAGGATATATTGGACCGAGTGCTGAGCCACACTGGAGGCAAGGGGCTGTGATGTGGCAGGTCGAGAGCGGTGAAGGCCGGTTTAAGGGTGCCCAGGGCTTGATTACTTCGAATTTCATCATCAGCGACGCCGGAGAGGTTACTGACCATCATATGGGCGTGATCTTTGTGGCGTAGATCTTTCGCATGATCACGGACCAGCAGGGCAGCCAATGACCCGAACTGGTCCGTGGCCCTATCGCTGCTATAAGAGCAATCATAAGATCTATTAGGCCCGCTCAACGCGGTCCTCAGGCGCTGCCGAGATCTTCGGGAAACAAGACGCTCTGGAAATTCTTGAGGATCTGCACAATCACATCGTTGTATGTTACCTCTCGTCCAATTTTTGACTCCATCCATTCTTTCACCTGGTCCAATTGTGTTTGAACCTCTTCACTGACCCTAATGTCCATAGCGATCCCCTTTACTTCATAGAATCGCACGCGGGGTCCCGTCAGCCCATCTCGTTGAGGTTCTCTGACGAGAATTGACATCCCCGCATGCGTCGCTTATCGGTCAACCACCGGCCCAATATGCCTCACCTAACGTTGTGGCTCTGCAGTCGGAGGAGCGGCACTCGAACCTGCAGCGCGTGCGGGTTCACCAGACGAATACTGGTTGCAGCCACTGTTGCCCGAAACGCGCAGGTGGAAGGCCTGGATGTCTTCCTCGCTGCATAATCCCATGGTCGTATTGCTAATCTTTGCCTCCGGTTCAGTTTGCCACCATTCACAATCCTTACACAAACCCCAATTAGCTGTTGCCATGACTGTATTCCTTTCTGAGAGGGAAACTTCTCCTGAAATGCCATCCGATCTAGACTTCTTCCGATCATGGAGTTTTCTACGGTCACGACACAGGTGCAACGTCTGTGCCTCACATACCGTCTAGAGTCAGGTAGGCATAGGGCTCATGGCTCATCGTTGTCTCAACAGGTGGGTGACGAGCCCCTAAAGGGAGGGCTAGGGCGGTAGAATGGAGGCCAGGGAAGAACCGACAAAGGGCAGCATCGCGTGTCTCTTTCTCACAATGAATCGTGCCTTCCGACCTGCCTATCAATTTGATCTCAGGCGGTCAGGAGTGTCGTCTGTTTTGGCCCTCTGTGACTATCCCTGCGGTCCTGACTGCTCTTCCAACGTGACCAGACGGTACCCTTCGCGAGCCCTCCTAGAGTGCCAGCCTACCATAGGGCGCAAGTGAAAAGATTCTCGCCTCGCAAGACCCACAGGCATGTCTGGAGCCAACCTCCCGGCAGAGAGCGGAAAATGACACTTCTGGTCTGGTGTAAGCCCTGGAGCGGGAGATTCATGCTTGGGTGGAGCGCGATCCTCGTGAGGTCGTGCGTTCCCTCATGACAGGCGGAAGGTCGGTGATGCTCCTCGCCTCTCAAGCTCAGGATCGTCACCTACGGGCTGTACCGATGCTCGGCACAGAGGTTGCTCTCTCATATCCCGAGTGGGTTCCACATCGGTTTGGGAACCGATCGCAACTACGGAGAAGGGACCTGGGGCCAGGAGAGCCCTTGATGAGTTGTAGACGTGGAAGCCAACATCTAAATCGGGAAAACTCTCAACATGGTAGCACCACCTTCAAGCAAGTAGGAGCGTGCGATGGCTCAGGACGCTCTCATCGAACGAACCTGTAGACGTGGGAGCCAACTTTAGATAATAGGGAACTCTCACAATGGTCGTACCACCTTCAACCAGGAAGGAGCGCGCGATGGCTCAGGAAACTCTCATCGAGGGTCGACGCCAGGAATTGCTAGCCTTGCTGGACCGCTATACACAGGATGGCGCACGTCGCGTCAACTGGCTTACGACCCAAGATGAACATGTATGTGCTCGTTGTGCTGACAGAGAACAACGAGGCGCGTTAACAGTCGCCGAGGTCCGTACAACCTTGCAAGGGCACTGGTGCGAGGCCCCAGATCCGGAGCTTGGCTGCCGGTGTACCTTGACGGTAGTTGAGACAGACTTCGATGAGATGCCCTAGTATCCCAAACCACTGACGGGCTCATGGCGTGGCGGATCGAGCCCGTGAGGCTACGATATGCCGCGCATCCATCGACCATTCCGACCTCTGCTGTTGCACAGACGGGCAGCGGCTTGACAGGGTGATGTTGCGATCTTATACTCGCCGCAGTCACGGTTCAGGGTGATATGCACATGCAGTGGAGGCCCCTGTCCATGGAGCTGCGACCATCCCCTCGCCAGCAGGAATTGATGGACCGCGCCTACAAGCTTGCGGTAGAGCGCTTCGCACCGCGCGCGGCCACGCATGACCGTGAGGCCTCCTTCCCAGTCGATGATTATGCCGACCTGCACGCGGCAGGACTGCTCGCCCTCTGCGTCCCTGAAGCGTACGGCGGTCTTGGAGCCGATTTCGAGACCTACTGTCTAGTCGCCGAGCAAATTGCGCGTGGTAATGCCGCCACCGCCCTCACCTATAATATGCATGCCCTCACGATGCTGATGATGGGCCCGCTGATGCAAGGCATTGATCTGCCGCCCGCAGTGCGCGAGCGGCACGAGCAGCTCAGTGCCCAGCGCTACCGTGAGGTCGTCGATCAAGGAGCTTTCTACGGCCAACCCCATAGCGAGCCGGTCGAGTCCGGCAGCGCCGATCAGCTGAACGTTGGCGGGCGGCGCTTTGGCACACGCGCCGAGCGTGTCGACGGCGGCTATCTGGTGAATGGACGCAAGTTCTTTGTTTCCCTTGGCGGCGCGGCACCTTATTATGCTACTCCTGCCTTGCTGGTAGACGATGGCCCTTGGGAAGATCGGACCCTCTATTTGGCTATTCCGCGCGACACACCTGGTGTGCAGTTCACGGGCGAGTGGGACCCTCTCGGCATGCGGGCGACGGTGAGCCTCGACATGGTGCTGACAGATGTGTGGGTACCGACCGATGCAGAGATCCTGCCGCCGGGCATCTTTGCCCAGTTGTACCAGCGCCAACCCTATTTGTTCCTTGGCTTCTCAGCGACATTCTTGGGGTTGATGCAAGCGGCCTACGATTATACGATCGCCTATCTCACCGGGCAGGTATCGGGAGCACCAGGCCTTCAGGGGGAAGCGCCGGCGCGAGGCTACGCCGTGGCCGAAATGTTGTTTCTTCTGGAAGCGACCCGGGCGCTGTATTACCGCGCCATCTCCGAAGAGCGTTTGGATCCCCCGGTCGAATCCATGCAGCGCGCTCGCGCTGCCCACGTTCAGGTACAACGGGCCGTCGTGCAGCTGACCGCCGAGGCCATTCGGGTCTGCGGCGGCAGAGCGCTCTTGAAGCGCTATCCGCTGGAGCGCTATTACCGCGACGCCCGCGCATCAGCTCTGATGCGGCCCTTGACTCAAGACATCGCCACCCAGCAGGCCTGGGAGACGGCGCTCACCGACAGACGCGTCGACCAGCCATCGCGGTAACCCCAACGCCCCATCGAAATGCTTGATTCGCTTACCATCCTTCGTGTACACTGGCGGCCACTCGATAGGCTGACAGGGGTGATCGTTCTTGCACTCCCTCGCCCTCTGGGAGAGGGTTAGGCTGAGGGAAGCCCATCCGTTCGAGCACAGCCACCTGCCCTGGTTCTCTCCTGCAGGGCGAGGGGAATAGGGCGTTTATGCTGGCTCGGTAGGTTCAGGAGAATCAAGGGCACGACGTGGACGGGGAACAGAGACAGGACAATATGCGTTCCGAGGCGCGGCGCCAGCTGATCATCGGTCTCCTGCTGGGAGCGATACTCCTGGCCATGCTGCTCTACCTGAGCGGTTTGGCGGCTACGTTGCAATTGGGCGACTCCGGAGTCCGCGGCTTTTTGCTTGTGCCGGCACTGCCGACGCCCATGTATCTGACCATGCTCGTCGTGGTGCTGGTGGCTGTTGGCTTGAGTCTTCTGGTCTCTATCCTGCAGCGCCGCCGTGGCCCACGTTCCCCTGAACCGAAACACGAGTCCGATGCTCCCAAGCCCTTTTGGCAGTCGATGCTGACCACTCTAGCGTGGGTGGCACTGGTAGCCGTGTGCTTGAACTGGTTGATCCGACACGGTCAGGAGGTACAAGACTTTCTAGAACGCGTCCGGTCCGAGGTGGGGGCCATACGGGGGGCCCTGGGGTCCGGCACATTACCACTCGTAGACCAGGTCAGTTCGCCGACTGCAGGCTATACCCTGTTCATGATCGTGGTGGCCATCTATGGTGGCATCGCCCTAGTTGCCTTGTGGGTATTGTTTGAGGATGGGGCACTGGGACGTGGCTCGGATGCTGCGGAGGATCCACAACTGCGCCAGGTACGACGTGCTATGCAGGCGGGATTGCGGGAGCTCCGTGAGCACGCCGATGCCCGGCAAGCGATCATCGCCTGCTATGCACGGCTGGAATATCTGTTGGAAGATCATGGCGTACCAGCCTACCACCATTTGACTCCGCAAGAATATATGGGAGCCGCCTTGCGAGGTCTTAACCTACCTCAGGACGCCTTCGCTGGTCTGATCCGCCTCTTCGAGCTGGCCCGTTATAGCTTGCATCCTCTGGATGATACGGCCAGAGCAGCGGCTAGTGCCTATCTTGAACGACTTACAGCCCACGTGGAAGGGAGAGCGGTCCGTGCTGCACATGGCTGAGCCCGTCGCACTGCACAGGCGCTGGCTGTACGATATTGGCAAACTGGCGCTCCTGGCGCTGGTATTGGTGCCCATCTATCTCTTGGTCAATGAATTGTGGCAGAGCATCTTCCGCCTGGTCATGCTGTATGGCCTGCTGGCATTGTTCTGCATCCGCCTGGGCGAGTATATGCATCGAGCCATGCGACGCTTGCCGGCCGAGATTCCGCCATGGTCGGGGCCGCCGCCTGTGTCACCGATTCCTCTGTGGATGGAGCAGCGTTTCGGCGCCGCCGAGGCCATCCTCAGTGCACACCGCGATCCACAGTATGTGCAAGCCGTGCTCAAACCGCGCTTGCGGCGCTTGCTGGCGTACCGTTTGCACGGTACCCCTGATTTGCCACTAGAGGCCCTGGACACGGCGCGGTTGACCCAGGTCGAGCCAGCGCTACTCGACTTCATCCACCGTCAGGAAGACATTGGGGTCTGGGCCCGGTTTCGTCATCGCCGACAGCGGGACGCGGATGTCCTCGATGCCTTACGACGTTTAGAGGCCCTATGATGCAAATCATCGAAGCGGCTAGACAGTCCCAGAACATCCTGCGCACCTTACAGGAGGTCATCATCGGCAAGGAACAGGTCATCCAACACCTGTTGCTCGGGCTGTACAGTCGAGGAAACATTCTCATCGAAGATTTTCCAGGGTTGGCCAAAACGCTGATTGCACGCCTCGTCGCCCAGGTGACCGGCCTGGCGTTTAAGCGTATCCAATTTACCCCGGACCTGTTGCCGGGGGACATCACTGGAGGATTCATCTATAACCAGAAGCGCGGGGAGTTTGAGTTCCGCCCCGGTCCTCTGTTCACGAACCTGGTGCTCGCCGATGAGGTCAATCGCGCCCCGCCGAAAACGCAAGCCGCCCTGTTGGAAGTCATGCAGGAACGTCAGATCACCGTTGAGGGGTCCACCTATGCTGTACCGCAACCCTTTCTGGTGCTGGCCACCCAAAACCCGATCGAGCTGGAAGGCACCTATCCCCTGCCGGAAGCCCAACTCGATCGCTTCATCATGCGATTGCGCGTTGGTTATCCCAGTGCTGACGAAGAACGCCAGATCCTGGCGCAGCGTGGCGCCCGGCGCCAGGAGAAGATCGACCTCGACACAGTGACCGATGCGGCGCAATTACTGGAGATCCAGGACACCGTTGAGCAGGTCCACGCCAATGAAGCGATCGAGCGCTACGTCGTCAGCCTGACGACGGCCACGCGCCAGCATCCACAGGTGCAGGTGGGTGTCTCGCCACGCGGTACCCTCGCCCTGTACCAACTTGCCCGAGCGCATGCCATGGTCCACGAGCGTGACTTTGTCTTGCCGGATGACGTCAAAGCCATGGCCACCGCCGCCCTGGCCCATCGCCTGCTGTTGAAACCGGAGCTCTGGGTGCGGGGGGTGCAGGCCGAACAAATCATCCAGGACATCCTCGATCGCACGCCGGTGCCGAAGGCGGACTGACCCTTTTTTTATAGAACGAAATGTAACTCCTCAGGATGTGTGTGTTGCGAGAACATGTCATCGGTGGTCTCCCCATTCATGGACAAACTGACTTTGGCCGCTGGAGGTTCGCCAGCAAGCGCTGCAGCACAGCCGTATCTCTGGCCAATCGGAGATGATTTACGCCCACATTGTCCGTAAACTCAAAACGGAAGCACCGCATGGCTGCCCACACGAGGATAGCGTCGTTGGTGATGTCCTCTTGGTTGATGTCAGCATCCCTCAGGATGAAGATATCGGGATCGCTGACGTCGACCACCTGCCCCACCGAGAGGTCCTGGAGCACCAGCCCCACCACCGTCGGAATCCCAGAGCCCTTCTCGACATAGACATCGACATTGGGGAAGACCCGGCGTTTAGCGAACTGGACGAAACCAACATAGAAGGCTGCCAGCTCCCGCGCGGTGGTCAGGCCGGCATCCCGGAACAGCTTCCTGTTGTCCTTCGGCGTGTACGTTGTGCTCGGTTGCACCGACTGCACCACCACCTCCTGGTTGTGGAAGACGGTGGGGTCGGCAGCGCTCATATAGCTGGAGGGGTGGGTCTGGTACATGGTGGCGCTGCTAGCCGCATTCGCGGCGTCCGTCGGAAAGGTGAAGTCGATGACATTCAGTCCCGTGAAATACACCGGGTAGAAGAAGCCCTGTCCTGCCCAATTGCCGGCAATGGGCGTGAAGCCGTGGATGAATCTGTTCTTCCATGCCTGCCTGGTGTGGGTGAGCAGGAACTGCGCATAGAGCGGCCCGTTAGAGTGGCCCACCAGGTGGACGGGGGTGTTTCCGTTCTGATAATACGTCTCCTCGATCAATGCAATGGTGCGCTTCAGGAAGTCATCAATGTCTGGGGTCAGACGGGAATCATAGCCAGCCACGCGGATGTTCACGTTGCGTATATAGCCGGCCGCCTCGAGGAAAGCGTACAGGGGCTCGTAGAAAGGCGCGCTCTGGGTCTGGCCAAAGTTCTTCAGCTCGACGGTGACCCCTGGCTGGTTGGAGAAGCGCTCTCTCATGGGTTTGGAATCGTCCGTGTCGACCACCAGGGTCAGCAGCTTGTCCTGGCACACCTGGCTGAACTCTGTGTTGGGACTATTGTTGCGGAACCAGACCTCGAACGTGCCGGACGTGGGGCATTCTGGGGCCACGGACTGGTTCTGCACCTTCACCTCGAGTTTGCTGATGTGGAAGCCAGGGAATACAACGACCGGGGTGAGCGGATTGGCTAGGGTAGGGCCAGGCATCATGGTCACGAGCATCCAGGCAACAAAGGTTGCCGCCAGCAGACTTGTCGCTGTATTCATAGTGTGCTCCTTGTCGCATCTTCTGTGGAGTGGACTTATGGCAAGATATGCATTCTTGGTGACGACATACACTGAGCATGAGAGTCAGGCCGTCAGGCATCACCTCTCAAAAAGGTGCTTCGCGACTCCTCTCCACAAATAACCATCACACCCTGTGAGGCCCAGTATGCAGGTCATCCTTATGGCCGCGGCTCGCCTTTGATCCCGATGTGGAGCCGCATGAGGCTTGGCCGACGAGGGTTCTGACCCGGGAACTGCGGAAGTGCGCCGTTCGCGATATACAGGTCCTTCTTGTGATTCTTCACCCCAAAGGCCGCCGATGTTGGTCCGTCCAGCCCATCAACAAAGTCCAGCAGGGTCTCGGTTACGCCGTCCGAAGTGACGCGCACAACCCGTTGATCCAAGTTGGTCATAACGTAAAGGGTTCCCTTTTTGTCGAAGGCAAAATCGTCGGCTCCGAGAGCGACGTGAACTCGGCCGGAGCCGGCCGATCCATCCTCGTTGATGGGCAGGGCCACAATGTGTCCGCGGTTCGAAACGGAGACGTAGACCTCCTCGTTCCCCTGTTGTGCCGCACGGGTTGACCACCACGTAGACGTTGTTCTGGTGATCGAGGGCGATGCCCGCGGTCCTCGTCGTGCTAGCTGGGCACAGGATCGCAAGGGTCGATTGTGTGCCTGTCGGGCTGATCTTACGGACCTCTCCAGTCCGGGAGAGGCTCACATATAGGTTGCCGTGGCGGTCAACTTGTATGCTCTCCGGCGTCTCAGGAGTTGCCGGGTTGAAGAGGACGATGGTCTCGATCTCGGCGGCAGATGCGCTCGCCGTGACAAGAGTAAAGGCAACGGCCAGTGGGAAGAGAAACAGCTTGCTCATAAGGGATGTGGGTAAGAATTGAATTCCCCGTGCTAAGGTTGTCCAACCACAGTGCTTGAGAGTTCCCCTGTCATGTGCCATCGGTTCGGCCCTCCATCAGGTCTTGTTAAGGTTGCCCGGAGATTTCTTTGAAACTGTTCAATGGACGTTGCAGGCATAGGGCGCGATAAAGATAAAAAAGAAGGTGGCTTGGAGACCCGCGGGGGGCACGCCCGCAGGCGAGAATAAGAGGACAGCAAGGGAAAAGAGGAGCATCCAGCGACAACAACAGGCCTGCGTCAGTGCCTGCCTCACCAATGTTGTAGTCGTCGTCAAGAGGCGTCGTCGATACATTGGATCTCCCCCCCGACTGGGAACACCATGCACGGTTTACCTGGTACGGCGCGAGATACAACGTGCCCCGCATGCGCAGTCCCCACTTCTCACCCTCATCTTTAGCCTTGGAAGGGGGAGGGGAAATTGTCGCAGGCGTCGGTTACGGGCGCTAACAAGTGGTAAACCTAGCCCTTCCCATGAAACAAGTCATGCCGGTTCCATGGCAATTTCCGAGTCATTTCATGGTCTTTTCGTGCTATGCTGCGCACGCCTGAGAGCGGGGCCGTGAAGCATGTGCCGACAGTCTGTGAGGGCGGCGTGTCCCCCTGGGGAGGTGGGAGGACTGGGCGATGGGCTATCAGTTTGGCGACTATACCCTCGACACCCAACGCTATGAGCTACGTCGAGCCGGGACATTGGTCAAGCTCCGGCCCAAGGTGTTCGATGTGCTGACCTACCTCATCGCAGCAGCGTGAGCGCGTCGTCGCCAAGCAGGAGTTGCTGGAGCAGCTGTGGCCCCAGCAGTTCGTCGTGGAGGCGACGCTAATTTCCTGCATTCGGGCGGCGCGCCAGGCGGTGGGCGATACAGGGCAGGCCCAACGGGTCATTCAGACGCTCCATGGGCGGGGCTTTCGGTTCGTGGCGGCGATCGAGGGGGATCGCCAGGAGCGGCGCGAGAGCGCCATGCCACCCGCCCAGCCCTGACCAGTCCGCTGGCGCCGCTGGGCTGCCCCGTCGCCGAGCGGGTGGTGTTCGTGCCCAATGATCCGGAGTCGGGTGCGCCCGAGCGCCCGACGCCGCCGTGGTCGACGCGGAGCACAAAGTAGTGACCGTGCTCAGCGTTGGCCTGGTGGAGGCCACCGCTCTGGCAGCCCAGCGGGCCCCGAGGCGATGCACCGCCTGATGCAGGCGTGTCTGGCCACGGCGCAGCAGGTGCTGCCGCTGTATGGGGGGACGCTGACGCACATTGGCGGCGATGGCTTCGTCGCGCTGTTCGGGGCACCGCTGGCGGATGAGGATCATGCCCGGAGAGCTGTTTTAGCTGCCGTGGCGCTTCAGCAGGCCCTGCAGGCGCACCACGCTGGTGAGAGCCCGCCCGTGCCGCTCAGCATCGGGGTGCACACCGGCCCAGTGGTGGTTGGCTACCTTGGCGAGGAGAGCCATCGGCCGTATACCGCCGTGGGCGAGACCGTTGATTTGGCCAACCGGCTCCGGCAGCTAGCGGTCCCCGGCGTTATTCTCCTCAGCACGGCTACCCAGCAGCTTGTGCGGGAGGAGGTCCAAGTAGACAACAGAGGGATCATCGGGTGGCGGGAAGGGCGGCCCCGGTTCGGGTGTATCAGGTACGGCGGTCACGCGGCGGCGGTCGGGGGTGCTGGGGCGTGGGGGACGCGCCTTGAGTCGGTTCGTCGGGCGCGAGCGGGAAATAGCGATGCTGCACGAGCGCTTGCGGCACGCCATCCAGGGGCAGGGACAGGTGCTCGGCATCGCCGGCGAGCCCGGCATCGGCAAGTCACGGCTGCTCTATGAATTCGCCCAGAGCCTGCGCGATCGGTCGGTGACCTATGGCGAAGGGCATTGTCTGGCCTATGCCCGCGCTACGCCGTATCTGCCGGTCCAGGACCTGCTGCGCCAGCTCTGTGGGATCACTGAGGTGGATAGCTCAGAGGCGATCACCACGAAACTCCACGCCTATCTGGGCACGGTCGGCATGACGCCAGCGGACGAGGCCCCATATCTCCTGCAGGTCCTGGGCGTGGCGGCCGAGGGAGACCCGTTGGCCGCGCATGACCCGCAGTGCGATCAAGGCACAGATGTTTGCCACCCTGCAGCAGGTTCTGCCTGTCCATCAGTCGGCGGCAACCTCTCGTCCTGGCGGTGGAGAACCTGCACTGGAGCGATCCCACCTCGGAAGAATGGCTGATCACGCTGGTGGAGTGCATCGCTGGGGCGGCCATCCTCCTGCTGGTGACCTACCGCCCCGGCTATCGTCCCGCCTGGCTAGAGCACTCCTATGCGACACAGTTAGCCTTGCCGCGGCTGACCACGGACGATAGTCTAGAGCTGGTGCAGTCGGTGCCGCAGAGCGCGAACCTTCCAGACCGCCTGCAGCAGGAGATCGTCGGAAAAGCGGCGGGCAATCCCTTCTTTCTGGAGGAGCTGACGCGAGCGGTGGTGGAGCAGATAGCGACCGTATGCCACCCTCCTCATCCCGGACACCATCCAGGCGGTGCTCGCGGCCCGCATCGACCGGCTCCCACCAGTGGCGAAGCGCCTCCTGCAGGCAGCAGCAGTGATCGGCGTACAGGTCGCGGTCCCCCTCTTGCAGGACATTAGCGCGGTGCCCGAGGACACGCTGACGGGCAATCTTCGGCACTTGCAGGCCGCCGAATTTCTTCATGAGACCTACGGGGCCCCAGAGCCGATATACACGTTCAATCACGCGCTCACCCAGGAGGTGGCTTACGGAAGTCTCTCACACGAACGCCGCCGTGTGCGTCCACGCACAGATCGTCGAGGCCCTCGAACGGCGTGACCCCGACCGCCTGCGCGAGCACGTCAATCAACTCGCCCACCATGCCTTCCGGGGTGAGCTGTGGGACAAGGCTGTGACTTACGGCCAGTTGGCCGGGGCGAAGGCACTGGCGCGCTCAGCGTACCAAGAGGCCAAAGGGTCTCTCGAACAGGCACTCAGCGCCCTCGCACAGCTGCCGGAGACACGCAGCAGGCGTGAGCAGGCCATCGATCTTCGGCTGGCCCTGCGCACGGCGCTTTTCCCATCTGGCGACAGCGAGCGAATCCTGGCGTTGCTGCATGAGGCCGAGTCTCTCGCACTGGCCCTCGACGATCCTCGTCGGCTGGGACAGGTCTCTGTCTCCCTGTCAAGCCAATTCCGCGGCTTAGGAATGTATGACCAAGCCATTGCCGTCGGCAGCGCGCTCTAGCGCTCGCCACGACCACGGGAGATGTCCTCCTGCAAGGGCTGGCGAACCAATACCTTGGCCAGGCCTATCTGCCCCAGGGCAACTATCGTCGGGCGCTCGAATGCTTCAAGCAGACCGTGGCGTCCTTTGAGGGGGCATCGCGCCATGAGCGTTCCGGCCAAGTGACCATGCCCGGTGTCTTCTCTCGTTACTACCTGGTCAGATGCCATGCCAGTCTGGGCACGTTCGCTGAGGGCCAGGCCATGGCAGAAGAGGGGCTCCGGATTGCCGAGGCAGCCCCGGACCCCGCCAGCCTGATGTTCGCTGCCTGGGGGATAGGTGTATTAGCTCTTCGCCAAGGCGATCCGGGCAAGGCGCTCCTTCATCTCGAACGGGCGATGACCATCTGTCAGAACGCCGACCTCCCGGTCAATTTCCGCGGGATAGCCGCGGACTTGGGCGCAGCCTACACCCTGGGCGGGCGCGTTTCCGACGCCGTGCGGCTATTGGTGAGGGCGATTGGGCAGAGCACCGTGGTGACAGATCGCCGCGCCGAAGCGCTTTGTTGTCGCGCCATGGCGGAGGCACAGATGCTGTCGGGACACCTGGAGGAGGCACACGTCCTCGCCGAGCACGCCCTGACACTGACCCAGGAGAACAAGCAGCGGGGCAACCAGGCGTATACTCTGCACCTTCTCGGAGAGATCGCATCGCGGCGCGGCCATTCAGAGCGCGATCAGGCCGAAGCCGCATACCAACAGGCCCTCACCTTCGCCGAGGAGCTCGGCATGCGGCCGCTCCTCGCCCATTGCCATCTTGGCCTGGGCCGATTATTTATGCAGGTGGGCCAGCCGGAGCAGGCACACGTTGAACTAGTCACGGCCGTCAAGTTTTACCGTGCCATGGACATGACGTTTTGGCTCCCCGGCGCTGAGGCCGAGCTGGCACAAATAGTCGGATGACGACCGGTAGAGAGGGGCATAACGTAAGGGCGGCGCCCGGTGTCACCACTATCCGTGACATGGGCAATCACCTGGAAGCGATCCTCCATCAAGAGCCCAAGACGCTGCTTGAAGACCGCTCGTGACGACCTGGATGGGCGACTTCCAAGCCACGCCAGCTTGCGATGTTGCAGGAGCCCATCAGGTCCCGGCCGTCTGGAGCACGACCCCTAGTTCGTGCGGAGCTGTGCCCGATTTGAAGTATAGTCGTTCAAACCCGATGACTTCTCCCCGCGCATCTTTAATCAGAATTATCCCCTGGCCGACTTCCTCACAGACTTCCTCGTGCTCCGGGTCATCCCAGTAGACGGTCAGGGTTTCTCCAATCGGATCGTGGATGACTCTGATGTGGGCCATATCCGGTCTCCTTCTTTAATCTTATCGCAGGGATAGGCGGTGATGAGAAACCCCTCTTCGTCCAAGCGTTTGACCACAGCACACAGCAGCCGCTGCTGATCAGTGCGGTAATAAAGGAACACCGCACGATCCTGCCGACTCTGGCACACTTGATTGGGATGGGCAAGGACTTGGGCCACGTCTTGGGCGCGGCCACGCAACTTCGGATGCTTGGCCTCCAGCCGCGACCAATGGTCCGCCGTGGTTCGGACCGAGAACCCTAGCGGAGTTGCCACGTCGAAGAGATAGCTCGCGCCCTCGCTCAAATTGCTTCCTTGTGCAGCTCGTTGGTTTCCACCCGCCACGAGCCGCGTCAGTCTACCGCGCACACCGAAAGGTTCCACCCCCTCTTGCCTCTGTATGCATCGGCAGAACATCGCTGTCTACCTTCAGATGAAGCGGTGTTCAACCATCCGTGATCAGCTCTCAGAGCGCCCACGAAACTGCCGCTTCACAGACACGGTGGCGTGAGGCTCGATCTGTCGACGCGGAATTGTGAATGGACGATAGCAGACGGAATCCACTCGGTCAAGCGCTAGTGCTGAACGGTGCTAAACGGGTTGGTCGAAGCGCTGGATCAGCTGCAGGCTTGTTCAGGCTCTTTCCCGTGGAGGGAAGAAAGCTTCCCCACCACGTCGCGAGCGCGTCAAACTAAATCAGGCCACAGACGATTGGTACACCGATCATGTCGCCCTGAGCGCAGCGAAGGGTCTCAACGGCGAGATTCTTCGCTGCGCTTAACATGACAGCCTGGACAGTCGTGCCAGATGAAGTGTCCCAATGTCGTGTGGTTCGATTTAGGGGTGCCCAAGGGCACGGTCTACGGAAAGCTCACCCGCGAGGCAATTCATAATGATATCGCCTGCGCTGGCGATGGTCGCCCGGAACGTCCTCGTCTATGCCTATTATGAGGATGTCCCTCAATACCCCGCCGGGCGACCCTGACGGGGGTGATCGCTTGGCGAACATACATCACCTATCTATGGGGGGTGTGCGCTGAGAGCAACGCTCACAATGCATCTCCTGCGACGCAACATATGCAGTGCCATTCAGAGGGATCAGCAGCTGGTCCTGGAAGACACGCCACACGCCCGGAATCTCCGGCCACCCGGTACTTGACGCATCCGACGCAATCTAAGTAATCTTCGGTGAGCCCCTCCCGTGCGATGCAGACTGGTGTGGGCAACCTTATCCCATCTATGGAATGAAATTTAGCTCCTCTGGCAGTGGTGGGACGATCGGGACCTCGAAGAACTGTGCCGGTTCCGGGTGCATGACCAGCCCGCCATCTGAGGCAAAAAACTCGGCGATTTGCTCTTGCGCACCGAGGGCAATGTCCAACAACAGGGGCGACAATGGGAAGGGCAGATTGAAGAAATACAGAAAAACATGTGGGTTTTTCGGTACCGCTGCTGGATCCATGGCAAAGGCGAGATCATGCCGATAATACGTCGCCTGCTCCGCCAGGTCTCCTGCGCGCAGCATGGCCGTGGTGGTGGGGTTCGGATGAGCTGTGTCGCCTTTGGCAAACTGCAGGATGACTGGTTTGGCCGGCACGCCCTTGAGTGGTTGTTTCTGGAGGTGTACGGCATACGCCACCGGGTCGCCAGCGCCGGACACCCACTCCGCGTGCTCAAAGAATTGTTGAAGGGCCATGGCGCCGGGTACGGTATTGATGACCGGGGACTGGTTCCGGAGTGGCATGTTCTCATTGAACTCCGTGCCGCCGACATTGATGAGCGACGGCACCCGCGCGGCGAGGTTCGCACCCACGCCCGGTCGGAACATGCCGAGTCTGTTTGTCTCAAGGAAGGGACCGCCTGGGACGTTGGGAACGCCGGCGCGCACCAGTGGTTCCACCGCTAGAAAAAGCGTCCCGTACACACCTCCCCAAGATACCCCCGTATAATAAATGTGTGTAGGATCCAAGTCGGGAACGCCGTCGCCTTGGATGTCTACGCCGGCCTTGATCACCCGCACCAACTGCATTAGGTCCACGACCGTCTGCCGAAAGCCGTCGCGGTTGCTGATGATCCCATGCGGCGGGCTGGCATTCAGGCCCTCGCTGGCGCCAATGCTGCCATTGTTGTTCAGATCGACGCTACGCCCGCCAGCTGGAAAGGTCACCGGGCCACTGGGAGTGGAGACGGTCAAGGTGCCATCGGCGCCTCTCCCATGGCCCACCATATTTATGGCGATCGTGGCGAGCCCTTTAGCGGCCAGGCTGTCGGCGATAAGAAACGCGCCGCCCTGTTTGCTTTCCGTCCCACCGTGACCGAAGATGACCACTGGCCAGCCTTTTGGCGGGGTTGCGCCTGACGGCAGGAAGAGATTGAAGAAGATCTCACTCTCGCCTTGGACCATTGGCACGCCCGAGCGTGTGCCAATCGGCGGGATGAACTTCTCGGGCGTCTCATAGTCGGGCGAGCGGTACTTCCCAAAGGCGAGCATACCCACCGAACCATCTACAGGGAGAGCCTCCAGAAACACTTGGACAGCGGAAAAAGCTGACGGATTCACACGCACTTGTTGGTTAAACAGAATGCTGTCTACCTCGCTCCGCGCGAAGACTGTTCTGGTGCCGCCGGGGCCGAGCAGGAAATCCGCCGGTTCAGGGCTCTGGCCTTTGAGCTGCTGGCGGATCTTTTCTAGCAGTGCCGTGGTGCTCTGGGTGGTGAATACACTGGCCGCGACGATATCCGTAGGCGCTACCCCCGCCTTCCTGGCTGCGGCTAACCCCTCAAGCAGCGCTTGGCAATACGCCTTCAGGGCGGGGTCTTTGGTCTGGCCGAAGTTCAGATGCTTGCGGAAGTGGACGAAGGCCTCTGAAGCCTTAACCGCATCGCCTTGCAGGTCTCGGAGTCCGCTGGTCACCAAGAGCGCATAGCGCGTCTGTTGGGTGAGGAGTTCGTCGGACTCCACGTGGAGCGTGTGGATTTCCTGGTCCCAGACGATCTGATTGATCCCGACCACCTGGCTAGCGGCCTTGTGGCCGCGGAATGTGGTCCCCAGGTTGACCAGGAACACGGTGTTGCTGGTGACCGTCGTCACATCGATGGGACCGCTGAAGGGGATCGAGAGGCGAGTCTGGAGGTTAAAGCCATCGAGGGTGTTGATGACGTGAAGATCGTCGCAGTCGGAGGGACGCGTTGCGCAGTCGGGGAGCGGCAAGTTTACCCGCAACCCGGTATTATGGCTGGGGTCAGGCACGGTGAATCGGTCGCTGGGGAAGGGACCTCCGGTGGGAGTCTCCAGATTGAAGAGGGCATGGACGCCCGCGGCGAGCGTGCCCGCAGGCGACAAAAAGACGACCGGAAGAGCAAAGAGCAGCATCGAGCGACAACGAAAAGCTTTAGTGAGTACCTGCCACAGGCATGTTGTAATCGTCGTCAACAGACTTCGCCGACTCATAAGAACTCCTGCCCTGCTAGAGACACTGCGTCCGGTATATGTAGCGTGTGGCTTTCCTCTCCTCCGTCCCATCACCCAGCTCGGGAGGGACAGGGCACGGACACTGATAAGGGTCAACTGTAGTGCTCCCGAGCAAACAAGTCATGATCGTTTCCTGGTCATTTCATGGTCGTGGTGTGTGCATTTCGTGCTATGCTGCGCGCGGTTGCAGCGGCGAGCAGCGCACGGCTTCAGAAGAGGGGAGGAGCGGGCGATGCGGTATAGGTTTAGCGACCTTACGCTCGACACAGGACGCTATGAGCTGTGGCGGGCCGGGACGCTGGTCAACCTGCAGCCTAAGGTGTTCGATGTGCTGACCTACCTCATCGAGCAGCGTGAGCGCGTCGTCTCCAAGCAGGAGTTGCTGGAGCAATTCTGGCCACGGCAGTTCGTCAGTGAGGCGACGCTGAGCTCTTGCATCCGGGCGGTACGGAAGGCAGTTCGAGATTCGGGGCGGGTCCAACGGGTCATTCAGACGCTCCACGGGCGGGGTTTTCGCTTTGTGGCGGCGATCGAGGGAGATCGCCAGGAGTGGCGCGGGAGCGCCGTGCCAACCAACCCAGCCCTGACCAGGCGGCTGGAGCCGCCGGGCTGCCCCGCGCCGAGCGAGGCGATGTTCGTGCCCAATGACCCGGAGTCGAGTGCACCCGAGCACCTGACGGCCGCCGTGGTCGATGCAGAGTACAAAGTAGTGACCGTGCTCAGCGTTGGCCTGGTGGGGGTGACCGCTTTGGCGGCCCAGCGGGGCCCCGAGGCGATGCACCGCCTGATGCAGGCGTGTCTGGCCACGGCGCAGCAGGTACTGCCGCTCTACGGGGGAACGCTGACCCAAATCACCGGTGAGGGCTTCGTGGCACTGTTTGGGGCGCCGCTGGCAGATGAGGATCATGCCCAGCGGGCCGTCCTGGCCGCCGTCACCTTGCAACAGGCGCTGCAGACGCGCGGGGAAGGCGGAAGCCTGGCGGTCCCGCTCGGCATTGGGGTGCACACCGGGCCCGTGATCGCGGGCAGCCTGGGCACGGAGCGCCATCGGCTGTATACCCCCGTGGGCGAGACCTTCGAACTAGCCAGTCGGCTGCGGCAGCGGGTGGCCCCCGGCGCGATTCTCCTCAGCACCGTCACCCAGCGACTGGTGCAGGTAGAAGTCCACGTGGACGACGCAGGGATGATCGGCATGGGAGTCGACGCTGCCTTACTGCCGGTGTACCAGGTGCGTGGGATTACGCGGCGGCGATCGGGGGTGCTAGGGCATGGAGGACGCGCTTTGAGTCGGTTCGTCGGGCGCGAGCGGGAAATGGCGATGCTGCACGAGCGCTTGCGGCACGCCATCCAGGGGCAGGGACAGGTGCTCGGCATCGCCGGCGAGCCCGGCATCGGCAAGTCACGACTGCTCTACGAATTCGCCCAAAGCCTGCACGATCGACCGGTGACCTACAGCGAAGGGCATTGTCTGGCCTATGCCCGCGCTACGCCGTATCTGCCAGTGCAGGACCTGCTGCGTCAGCTCTGTGGGATCACTGAGGTGGATAGCTCAGAGGCGATCACCACGAAACTCCACGCCTATCTGGGCACGGTCGGCATGACGCCAGCGGACGAGGCCCCATATCTCCTGCAGGTCCTGGGCGTGGCGGCCGAGGGAGACCCGTTGGCCGCGCATCACCCGCGTGCGATCAAGGCGCAGATGTTTGCCACCCTGCAGCAGTTCTGCCTGTCCATCAGTCGGCGGCAACCCCTCGTTCTGGCGGTGGAGAACTTGCACTGGAGCGATCCCACCTCGGAGGAATGGCTGAGCGCGCTAGTGGAGCGCATCGCCGGGGCGGCCATCCTCCTACTTCGGCACTTGCAGGCCGCCGAATTTCTTCATGAGACCTACGGGGGCCCAGAGCCGATATACACGTTCAATCACGCGCTCACCCAGGAGGTGGCTTACAGAAGTCTCTCACACGAACGCCGCCGTGTCGTCCACGCACAGATCGTCGAGGCCCTCGAACGGCTGTACCCGGACCGCCTCCTCGAACAGGTCGACCAACTCGCCCACCATGCCTTCCACGGTGAGCGGTGGGAGTAAGGCCTTCGCCTACTTATCGGCAGGCCGGCGACAAAGCGATGAGGCGCTGGGCCTACCGGGAGGCGGTGGAGTATTTTGAGCGGGCGCTCAGTGCCCTCCTGCATGTGCCAGAGACGCGCGACACGCGTGAGCAGGCCATCGATCTTCGGCTGGCCCTGCGTACGGCGCTCTATCCGTCTGGCGACTGGGAGCGCATCCTCGCGCACCTGCGCGCAGCCGAACCCCTCGCGGCGGCCCTCGACGATCCACGTCGGCTGGGTCAAGTCTCGGTCTTTCTGGCACACCAACTCCGTAACCGCGGTATGTATGACCAGGCCATCACCGCTGGCCAGCGCGCCCGTGTGCTCGCCACGGCCAGCGGGGATATTGTCCTGGAGGCACTCGCGAACCAATACCTTGGCGTAACCTACCGGGACCAGGGCGACTATCGTCGGGCGATCGACTGCCTCGGGCAGGCCGTAGCGTTCTTCGCGAGGATGCGGTGCCACGAGCGCTTTGGCCAGCTGATCCTGCCCGCGGTGTTCTCTCGTGCCAACTTTGCCTGGTGCCAGGCCGAGTTGGGTCTGTTCGCCGAGGGCCGTGCCTTGGCGGAAGAAGGGCTCCGGATTGCTGAGACAGCTGGGCACCCGGGCAGCCTGCTGTTTGCCGCATGGGGGATCGGTCAGCTGGCCCTCCGCCAAGGCGACCTGCCGAGGGCACTTCCGCTGCTCGAACGCGCCATCGGTCTCTGTCAGGACATGGCACCAGGTGCGCGCCGTCCGGCCAATTTCCTCATGCTGGCTGCGGCCTTGGGCGCAGCCTATGCTTTAGACGGGCGCGTCTCCGACGCCGTGCTACTGCTCACGCGAGCCCTTGAGCAATGTGCGGCGATGAAAGAAGGACCCTCCGAAACGCACTGCCGTCTCGCACTAGGGGAGGCGCAGCTGCTGTCGGGCCGCCTGGAAGAGGCTTACGCCTTCGCCGAGCATGCACTGGCGCTTACCCATGAACTCCAGGAACGGGGCTATCACGCGCATGCTCTGCGCCTCCTCGGCGAAATTGCGGCGCGGCGCGAGCCTCCAGAGCGCGAACTCGCCGAAGCCCATTATCGGCAAGCCCTCGCCCTGGCTGACGAGCTCGGCATGCGTCCGCTTCTCGCCCATTGCCATCATGGCCTGGGCAGATTATATATGCGGGTGGACCAACTGGAACAGGGTCGTGTCGAACTGTCCGCCGCCATCGCGCTGTACCGTGCCATGGAGATGACCTTCTGGATCCCCAGCGCCGAGGCCGCGCTGGCAAGTCTGGCTGAATCAGGGTTGCTGCGACCGGCGAGCGGGCTTATAGCTTCTCAGCGCTCTACGTGAGACGGTCATGCTATGAGTTGAGCACTTCAAATGTGCTACTATGGGGAGCACAGTAGCGCCATCTCTGCCGTAGCAGAAAACTTTGTGATGCAGCACTTTAAACCAGTGCAATAGGGAATGATGACCATGGCCATGCAGCGTCGCAACTCGGCGCAGAACTACTACTATTTCGGCCTGCTGCTGGCCGGCGTTGTCTTCAGCGCGGTGAGCCGGCGTCTTGAACCGCTGCTAGTTGTCTTACCCCTGGTCATCGCTTTACTACATAGCCGATTAACCCAGGATAGGCCCGTATTCTCGGTTCGATGTCAGATGACGCCGCTGCGGACGTTCGAAGGGGATCGTGTTTCCGTCGAGCTCACGATACGCGCCGAGACCGACGTGCCGCCGATGGAAATCTGGCATCTCATCCCTCCCGAAGCGGTTTGCCCTGGGGGACGTCATCGCGTGCTGTTGGCTCTTCGGGAAGGGGAGGAGCGGACCCTGCAACATGAGGTCATCTTCCCGCGGCGTGGCAAATACGTTCTCGGCCGCCTGTATAGCCGCGTCCACCCCGGCACCGACCTCCAACCATTACTGGCGGAATACCACTATGAGCAGGTGTGTCATGTTTATCCGCATGTGGTACCCTTGCCACACCATCTTCCACCGACACATACGCACGGCTCCTTCGGCAACTATGTCTCACGCACGGCCGGCGACGGGTTGGAATTTGCCGGTATCCGTCCCTATAGCAGCGGCGATCGCATCCGACGCGTGCACTGGCGGGCCTCCCTGACGCGGCAGCAACTCTATGTCACCGACTACTATTGTGAACGCAATGCCGATGTGGTGATCCTGCTCGACACCCTGGTGTCGCTTGGCACGCTGCAGGCCAATACCCTGGACGTGGCGGTGCGTGCCGCGGCATCACTGGCCGCCCATTATCTCTATCACAAGGACCGCGTCGGGTTGATTCATTACGGTGGCGTGTGCACCTGGCTGCCACCGGCAACGGGGCAACTCCAATTGTATCGTATTCTGGATGCCCTGCTGGGGACCCAAACGCTGTTTAGTTATCTGACCGCCGACATCGCCCGCATTCCGCCCCGTGTGCTGCCTCCTGGAGCGCTGATCTTTGTCATTACCACGATGCTCGACACGCGTATCGACGTAGCCCTGCATGATCTGCTCGCCCGTGGGTTTCAATTTGTGTTACTGATCATCTCGCCCGCGCACGTCATGCCCAGGTCACGCCATCAACGCCACAGCGAAGCCGCGGCCCGCCTGTGGCGTCTGGAAATGGACCTGCGTCTACGCGAATTGCGGCGCTCCGGAATGCCAGTGGTGATGCAGGATTCCGATGACCCGTTGGCTGGCCTATACTCTGTACTCTCCCGAGGTCGTCTATGGCGGCGCACAAGCTAGGACTGGCGTGCTGGCTGGGACTGCTGACCGTGCTCTGGTCCCTGTATCCACTGCTGTTTTCGCAGGCACGCGGAGTCATCGTGCTGACGATTTTGACGGGTGGGCTCGGCGCCTTCGGTTGGGTGGCCGGGATGCCGCTTCTGGTGGTATGGAGTGGCGCACTGGGCCTGTTCAATCTCACCTTGACCCTGGTGATCACCGCCCAGCCCCCGAATGTGTGGCTGGGGCTGAGTGCCGGGATTACTCTCCTGGCGCTCCTGGATGGTAGTCAGCGCTTCGCCTACCTCAAGCACTGCCATGTCGAGCCTGGGGTGCTGACGGCCTGGCTGGCCATTTTCATGCGCATCGCTGGACTCTCCCTGGCCGCAGGGATTGCACTGGTCCTGCTGGTGGTGATTCTCCCCACCCAAGGTGCGATGGCTTCGGGCGCGGGAGTGTTGACCATCATCGGGGCGAGCCTGTTCGTTGGCGTGCTTGCCCTGTTGTTGCTGTACACCAGTCGCTGGCCCGAGCGGGAATAACACCTTGCTGCCAATCACAGGCGCCTCCTCATGTACGCACTGCGTAGCCTGCATATGTTGAGTCTCCCCATCCTGCGCACACACCTGGCGCAACGCTGTCCCTTTTATTATGGCTGGGTCGTCTTCGCCATCGCGGCCAGTACGAGCTATGCTGCCCGCCCCCTGATGTCGGTAGCGGTCCTGTCGGTGTTCATGGTCCCCATGACTGATGCTTTCGGGTGGTCCCGCGGACTATTCTCCGGGGCCGTCAGCCTTGGCGGAGTTTGTGCCGTGGTCATTTCCCCCCTTGTCGGCCGCCTGATCGATCGATACGGCTCAGGCTTGATGATCAGCGTCACTTCGGCAGTGGCTGGGGCCTGCGCTGTCGGGCTGTCCGCCGTCAGCCAGACATGGGCCTTCTACACCGTGTACGTGCCTGGGCGGATGGTCTTTGCCAGCCCACTGGAGTTGGCCACCTCGACAGCCATTAGCAACTGGTTCATCCGCCGCCGGTCCTTTGCCCTGGCGCTCCTAGGGGTGACACAGGGCACGGGCCTGGCCCTGATGCCCTTTGTCGCTCAGCAGTTGATCACCGCCAGGGGATGGCGCAGTGCCTGGACGCTCTTGGGGTTGTTCACCATGGCTACCGGAATTATCCCGGCAATCTTGCTGATGGCCCGTCGGCCGGAGGACATGAACCTGGAGCCGGACCCATCCTCCATGGCAGCGCGGCAGCCTGAAGCCGTGACGCGGCAGCATCCTCCAGATGGCCGCACTGCGTCGGTCGTTCACCCCAGCCCTGAGCGCCAGTTCACGCTGAGTGAGGCGCTCCATACGCGGGCGTTTTGGATACTGGCGGTGTTCTCCGCGACGGGATTCCTGGTCCAGGGCGGGGTGAGCCTACACCAGGTGGGTCACTACATTCGCCAGGGGCTTCCCGGTCCATTGGCCGCCATCATGGCCAGCGTTTTCGCCCTGGCCCAGGTGCCTGGTGGGCTACTGTGGTCAGCCACCACACGACGTATTCCCGTGCGCTTCGTGCTGGCCATCTCGGGTATCTGTGTGGCTCTGGGAGCTATGGGAACCGCCCTTTCCGGTACACTACCGTGGGGGATTCTGTCATCTGCCGTCATTGGCAGTGGCGTCGGGGGGTTGCATCTGCTCCTCCGGCTCGCCTGGGCCGATTACTACGGCCGCCAACACCTTGGCACCATCCGCGGCATCACCCTACCAGTACAACTTGGTGGCCAGGCCGTAGGGCCGGTCACTGCCGGCTTTGTGTTCGACGCCACCGGCAGCTATGAAATGGTGTTTCTTTTCTTCGCCGGAGTCGTGGCCTTAGGCAGTCTGCTCGTGTTGGCGGCTAATCCGCCCAGAGGCGCCGACAGGCCAATGACCGCAGAAGCTGAACGCAATACCCTAGGATAGGAGAGGATGCCCTGACGGATTTACGCATCGTGTGCAATACTCACACGACAACGCACGTCAGTCAAAGGTGTGTCAGAGAACTTGATGATGACTAAAACTGTCACCGACGTCGCCATCATTGGCGCTGGTCATAATGGGTTAGTCGCTGCGGTTATGCTCGCCAGGCATGGACTGACCGTGAGCGTGTTCGAGGAGCAAGCGACGATCGGCGGAGCCGCCAAAACGGAGTATCCTTTTGGCAAAGCCCCAACGCTCGGCGCCTCGTCGGGGGCCTATCTATTCGGCCTCATGCCACCAGAGCTCATCGCCAAGTTACAGGCGAAATTTTCCCTCATCCGCCGCGATCCGCATTACTTCTTGCCCACCACTGATGCTCGCTACCTGCTGTTCGGCTCGGATGTCCAGGCACTGCGCCAGCAATTTCTCACCTTCTTCTCTGAACGGGATTGGCACGCTCACCAAGCACTGACTCGAGAAATCGCTCAGATCCGAGACGATCTGGCTCCCAGTTGGCTGGAAGAGCCGCTCTCAGTCAATGACACCGCGGCAAAATATCTCCGCCCGTCTTTGCGTGAAACGTTCATCGATCTGGTCACCCATCCTGTGGAGCACTATCTGGCGAGGTTTGATTTCGCCAGCGAGCTCCTGGTCGCCATGTATGCCGTGACCGATGGCTTCCCCGGCTTGCATGGCAGCTTCGGGACCCCAGCCTCGGGGATGAATTTTTTGGTGCATAACATGTGTCGCTTGCCAGGCTCGGATGGCACGTGGATGATCGCGACAGGCGGCATGGGTAGCATCACCAAAGAGCTGGCACGCTTGGCCACAGAAGCCGGTGTCAGGATATGGCCCGGCTCTGGCGTGCAGCACATTATAACCAAGGGTGAACAGGTCGCCGGTGTGGTGTTGACGGACGGCCGTGAGATCGACGTCAATGTTGTGCTCAGCAACGCCGACCCATTCCGCATGCGTACGCTGGTGGGCCGAGAGAAGTTTCCGCCAGCGTTCAACGCCAAGCTGGACAACTTCCAACGCACTGGCTCCACCTTAAAAGTGAATCTTGCCCTGGACAGATTACCGACGTTTCAGTGTTTACCCACAAATTGTGGCCAGCATCACGCCACCATTCATCTGCTGCCGCAAGCACAAGATGTGATCAGCCATATCCGCAAAGGCTTCGAACAAATGCAAGCCGGTGAGCTGGCTGACTTCCCTCCCATCGAGTGCTACATACATACGCCAGCGGATCCGAGCCTACAGGACGAACAGGGCCGACACAGCGCCGCGTTTTTTGTCCAGTGGGTACCGTATGAGCTCAACAACAAGCGCTGGGAGGATGAAGAGGGGCGCTACGTCAAGCATCTGCTGAGCATCGCGGACCAATTTGCGCCTGGATTCAGCACTAGTGTGGTGGATGTCTTCACCTTGACGCCCAAGAAGATCGAGACACATTTCGGCATCAGCTATGGTCATATCCATCATGTCGACAACACCTTCGGCTTTGACCAACGAATGCCCTATGCCACACCCATCGCCGGGCTGTATTCCTGCAGCGCCGGATGTCACCCGGCAGGTTCGGTGATCGGCGCAGCCGGCCATAATGCTGCAATGCGAGTCCTCAAAGACTTAGCTCGACTTTAGCCATTGCCGTAGGTCATAAGAGCCTTGGCGTACAATTCATTGCTAACTTTTGGCGCGTTACGGATTTGACGCGACATTGAAAAACTCAGGCGACACAGCAGTCCCAGCTCTTTCGGTTCGCCACTTGTAGTCCAAATGGATCACGATGCGATAGCCATCTGTCGTATGGGTGTATGGGAGACGAACACATGTCCCCTGAAGGAGTCATTCACCGTCCGAAGAGGCGGCTTCACTTTCCCTGGCGCAAGAAACATGCGATGCTCGTTAGGGACGCGCAAACATTTTGTTGACATGTGCTGACATTATGGTATAAGGGGAGACATTGATGCGCTTCCCCACTCCTCAGTTGCTCGCTGCCGCTGATCTTGAGGCTGCAATAGCTACGGAGCTTGTTCATGCGGAAACGACACGCAAGTCTCTTCCCCTCCTCCGAACGTCCTGCCCTGCCGGTGCTCCCGGCCCGATCGCGCTCCCTTGCGCGCCCCAACTGCTGAATCAGTGCACCTCGCTTTGTAGAAACCATCTCGCACGTCGAACATCCCTCGGTCCGCTGCGCCTCTTCCCCTCGATGTGTTGATCCCCCCAGAATTCAAGGCCGCAGTTTGCCCGTGGGTTCCCGTATGGCTTGCGCGCGATCCGCTAGGAGTCTGTATAGGCACGCGCGATGAGACAAGAGAGGAGGTGGACGAGCAGTCATCCCACATGATCCCTGTAGTGCGCGTATATAGACGATCGGGCCTGGAACCTTGCACGCATGTACGAGTCCCCAAGCCCGACCTCCGAGGAAGACGCGGTGGAAGGCGCCCCCTCTGGCGTGCCGGCTTTGCCCCTGACTGCCCCTGGGTAGCCGCCCAGGAGCGCAAGGAACCCGCGGTCGTGGACGATCACGGGAAGGCCGGTATTTCTTATTGTAGAGGTCTGTCGACTTCTGTCAATGGGACGCCGCTGAAGGGAACCCTCCACCCACAGACCAGAGGAGTATCTTCATGCGGCCCAGTCGACGACCGCAGTTCCTACCCCGCATTGTGGCCATTGCCATCACCCTCTTGAGTCTTCTCATCGGCGGGGAGGCCCTGAGCTTGGCGGCCTCTGTCCAGGTGAGTTGGCAGGCCCCCACCACCAATGCAAATGGCAAGCACACTGACCGACCTGGCCGGCTACCGGGTATACTACGGCACCAGTGCCGGGCAGTATAGTACAACTCTGCCGGCGGGCATGGCCACGCAAGTGGTGATTGCCGGGTTGGCGGAGGGGCAAACCTACTATATCACCGTCACCGCCTATGATACGTCCGGGAACGAAAGTGCCCCTGCCACCGAAGTGCACTATACCATCCCGACAGCTCCAGGGGATACGACCGCGCCGACGGTGAGCGGTAGCTCTGTCGCAAACCTCGCGACCAACGTGGACCCCAACACGACCCCCACCGTGACGTTCAGCGAGGCGATGGATGCCAGCACGCTCAACGCCACCACGGTTCAGCTGCGAGACCCCTCAGGTGCCCTGATCGCCGCATCAGTGACCTACAACGCCGCTACGAAGACCGTTTCCCTTGATCCGGCGAGTGCGCTGAGCGGCCAATACCGCCTATACCTTGACGATCATCGGCGCCAAGGATCAGGGCGGCAACGCCTTGGCCAATTTCTCGCTGCGCTTTACGACGGCGTCTGCGCCACCCCCTGCCTGTCCTTGTAGTCTCTGGGCTTCCACGGATCTCCCACAGGTGGCCGCGGTGTCCGACACGCGGGCACTGGAACTAGGCCTCAAGTTCCGAGCCACGGTGGCCGGCACGATCACGGGGGTGCGCTTCTACAAGGGAGCGGGGAATACTGGCACGCATCAGGCGAAGCTCTGGAGTCGTACCGGCACGTTGCTCAGAAGCGTAACGTTTAGCGGAGAAACCAGCACGGGTTGGCAGCAGATGATGTTTTCGAGCCCCGTGGCCATCCAAGCGAATACGACGTATGTCATCTCCTACTTCGCTCCCAACGGTCATAACGCGACGACTGAGAACTACTTTAGTACCGCGCGTACCAAGGGTCCCCTGATTGGATTAGCCGATGGAACCGATGGCCCCAATGGCGTGTATCATATCGGGAGTAGTGCGTTTCCGACCGATACTTGGCATCAGAATAGCTATTGGGTTGATGTCATTTTTATGCCCAACTAGGATAGGTTAAATGAACCAATACATGTGGTCGAGCACATCGCCGCGCTCTTCATCGGCATGAATGGCGAAGTCGTCGGGGGTATCGCCACACTGGTAACCGAGAGAAATCCTGCACCTTTGACACCCCTCGGATGATGCGGGAAGCCTGACAAGTGGAGGTGGCCGGTGTCTCGAGTGCCCATAATCAGAGAAGTCCTAGGCGTCCCGCCGATGCCTGTGGGGACGTGCGCGTGAGCAGCGCGACAGCCTATAATGGGGGCCTCTCGGGCGTGACAAACGGGGGATCTTGAGCGCGCGTGCCCACCGGCACACGGCGCAACGGAGGCATTATGACGCGAGTGTCCGCACCAATCGCAGAAGTCAAACGCACGGTCTCAGCCCAGTCCCACAGCGCCCTCACCCGTGCCTGGGGGACGGCTGTCGTGGGCACCCTCACCATCCTCGGAATCATAGGGCTGGCCCAGGCCCAGCCCACCGGTAATCCGTGTAGCGCCGCTCCGGCTCTTTCCATGACCGGCACACGCAAGGTGGACGTCACGACGGAGCCAGCATTGCAAAGCGCCGTGGCCAATGCCCAGAATGGCGATACCCTGCTGATTGCCGACGGCACCTACAAACTGACCAATACGCTGTATTTGAATGGAAAGCACAATGTCACCATTCGGGGAACGTCGGGCTGCGACGGTGTGGTGCTGGTCGGGACGGGCATGGACAACCCCGACCATGGGAATGTCTTGGTTGGTATCTGGTCTAATTCATTGAATACGACCATTGCCCACCTGACCATTCGCGACACATATGACAACGCTATTGCCTTTAACTCCGGCGCTCGGGCCCCCCATGTTTACAGTGTGAAGCTGCTCAACGCCGGCTCCCAGTTCGTGAAGTCCAACCCCACGGACGGTCCCAACGGCATTGGCGTGGATAACGGCATCCTAGAATACTCCTGGATGGAGTACACGGCCGGGCCACCCGCTACCAACCATGGGGCAGGCGTCGGCTATACCAACGGCATCAGCGCCCATGCCGTGGACAACTGGAGCATCCGCAACAACCTGTTCAAGAACTTCCATACCCCTGACACGGCGGCCTACCTGTGGAACCCAGCGGTGCTCATCTGGAACCACTCCAGCAATGTCCTCACTGAAGGCAATGTCTTTATCAATGTGGACCGTGCCGTGGCCTACGGGCTGCAGGATACTACGGGCACCGATAATCAGGGAGGAACGATCCGCAATAACTTTGTCTACATGGCTCCGGGCCTGTACAGTGCCAGCCGCAAAGCCGGATCTGACGGCACTATCATTGTGAACGATTCCCCCAACACGAAGGTCTACCACAACACCATCCTTACCAATGGCAATCTCCATGAATCAATTGAATTCCGCTTTGCCTCCACCACGGGTGGCGAGGCACGCAACAACCTTACTGACGCCCCCATCAACCTCTCACGCAATGGAGCCAGTGCAGTCCAGAGCGGCAATTACGTGGCCGCCATCCCCAGCATGTTCGTGAACCCGAACGCCGCAGATCTACACCTTTTGTCAACTGCCACGCAAGCCATTGATAAAGCTCCAACCCTGCCCGCCGTAACCACTGACATCGACGGCAATTCCCGGCCATTGGGGGCTGGCGCTGATATTGGTGCCGATGAATTTACCCCCACGGGCGGAGGAGATACCACCCCTCCCGCCCGACCCACTGGCCTCACCATCACCCCCCAGTAAGTGGTCGGGTAGGCGCGATACGTCGAGGTGTCACGCATCCCTCAGAACTGGGCAGGCGGTGGGGTACGCCGCCAGAAGGGTCGCCTATGGCCCTTTTCCCACCGCCACCAATGTTTGGAACGCGTCTGATCCATCATTGGTGCCCATGCCAGATGATTTTCGTGGTTGTACTTAGGCGGTTTCGTGTGGAATCCAGCGGCGGAGCATCGCGGCCAGGTCATCGACTTTCACCGGCTTGGAGATATAATCATCCATCCCCGCCGCAAGAACTCTCTCACGGTCTCCCTGCATGGCGTTTGCCGTCATGGCGATGATCGGTGTGTGACGGGCAGAGCCCTCGCGTTGCCGGATGGCCATTGTGGCCTCGAAACCATCCATGTCAGGCATCTGACAGTCCATCAATACGGCGGCATACGCTGTCCGCGTCACAGCTTCGACGACCTCGTTCCCGTTGGCCGCGACATCGGCCTTGTACCCTAACTTTTCCAGGAGCCGCACCGCCACCTTCTGATTGATCAGGTTATCCTCAGCAACCAGAATCCTCAGCTGGAGCTGGGCTTTCACCTGCGCTAACCGGTAGCGGTCGATCAACGGTTGTGTGATCCGGGATGAAACGCCAACTGCCGCCGTCGACATCCCTTTGACTAGGATGAGGCAGTCGAAGAGGTGTGACTGCCGCACGGGCTTGGTGAGGTAGGCGGCAATGCCCGCCCGCTGTACCAGCTCCTCGTGGCCGCGTTGGGTGATGGAGGTCAGCATGACGAGGGGGAGTGCCGCCAGCGCTGGATCAGCCTTGATCGTGCGGGCCAACTCGAGACCGTCCATGCCGGGCATCTGCATATCCAACAAGGCAAGGTCGTAAGGTGTCTCCTGCCTCGCAGCGGCGCGGAGCATTTCCAGCGCAAGTTGACCATTGGCGGCGCCATCGGCACTTATACCCCACGCCGCCACCTGGTGCTGCAGAATCATACGATTCGTGGCGTTGTCATCGACAATCAGCAATCGTTGTCCCTTGAGATCGATATCCCCCGGCAGCATTGTCTGGACACTGCCGGGGACCGTTGCCAGTCGCACCGTGAACCAAAAGGTACTCCCCTGACCAGGGGTGCTGTCGACTCCGATGCTGCCGCCCATCATCTCGGCGAGTTGTTTGGCAATCGCGAGCCCGAGGCCGGTACCACCATACTGGCGTGTGGTCGAGCTATCCGCTTGAGAAAATGATTGGAACAATCGTGCGCGTGTTTCGGGAGCGATGCCAGCACCAGTGTCGCTGACTTCAAAACGCACGAGTACCGTGTCCACCTTTGCTTCGGCCAGACTGACCCGCACGATGACTTCTCCCTGTTCCGTGAATTTAATGGCGTTGCCCACCAGGTTCATCAGGATTTGACGCAGCCGGCCGGGGTCGCCCCTCAGCAGTGTGGGGACATCGTGGTAGACTAGACAGGCTAGCTCCAAACCCTTACTGTCGGCCCGTTCGGCCAGCAAGACAGCGACCTCTTCGATGACGGTGCGCAGATCGAATTCGAGGGACTCAAGATCTAATTTGCCGGCTTCGATTTTCGAGAAATCGAGGATGTCATTGATAATGGTCAATAACGACTCGCCTGAGCGACGCACCGCCTCACCATACTCGCGCTGCTCTTGAGTAAGCTCGGTATCCAGCAGCAAGCCGGTCATGCCGATCACGCCGTTCATGGGGGTGCGGATTTCATGGCTCATGTTGGCCAGGAACTCGCTCTTGGCACGATTGGCAGCCTGGGCTTCTTTCAGGAGATGGTCATTTTCTTCTTCGACGCGCTGGCGCTTGTCGATCATGCGCTGAAACGCCGCGATCAAATCGGCGATTTCTCCGGTCGTCTTGTGCTTGGCCAGGGCCTGCAAGCCCACATCCTTCTGGGTGAGGCGTGCGTCGCTGACCCCCATAGGAGGATTGGGCGATACGGCCCGGCGCCTCCGCGATCGCATTCATGACAGAAACCGTCTCTTTCATAGGGGCAAATGCCCGACGTGTATACCAGTTAAGGCCCACCAACGCGCCGACGACCACGCACGCGACGGCGCCATAGGCAATCCGATTGATGCGGCGTTGCTTAGTATAACTCTCGGTATGGTCGTCGACGCTGACGAGCTGGGCTTGAGGTCGTCCAGACGCATCATAGATGGGCGTGCTGAGGACAGAGTAGATCTTGTCGTGCAATTCATAAATCTTAAAAGACTCGGTATCGAGGGCGGGCAAGTCCGGCTTCAGTTGACTGAGTAAAAGCGCATCCGTGGCATATTCTGCGCCGGCATCCTGCCGCACAATAAAGGCTTCAGCCCGGCGTTTGCGCTTGAAGTCATTCAAGGCGTCTTGTAGACTGCGAGCAAAAATCCCCGCTCCGATCGGTTTACCCCGCAGATACAGGGGGAAGACGAGAAGCGCCACCAGCTCTCCATCATCATCTCGTTCAATACCTTGTTTCACCTTGCCTTGCTGAAGGGCTTCAAGCACGAGACCCTTGCTGGTCGACCCCTGTCGACAGGTCCGGCGCGGAAAATAACACTGCGCCATCCAGCTCTGTCAATTGCAGCTTGGTGAGGACAGATGCGGCACTCAGACGGTTGTAGGTTGGCATGGCGTTGGCCGCCAACCTGCTGGGATCATGGTCGTAAAGGGCTTGCAATGCCCCTTCGTTCCTGGTGAGCCCGGAAATGCTAGCGGTCATAAGCTCCAGCTGACCGGAGACAATCTCGTGCCAGAGCACATCCTGCCTGGAAATGGTGGCGTGGCGAAACCGTTCTTCAACACTGTTCTGGGCCATCCAGCCCAGCCCAATCAGCGACCCCACAACCACCAGGAGGGTCGACATCACGACGAAAATCAAACGTGTCTGCAATGTCACGGTAACCCCACCTCTCGAAACATAGCCCTATTCGACAGGATAACCTGCCGCCTGCCAGTCAGGGAACCCAAGGCGATAGTAGAACACGCGGGTAAACCCCCACCTGACAGCAGAAGCAGCTGCCTGAGAACTGCGTGGGCATTTTGTCCCATTACAGTACATCACCACTTCCTGGTCCGGTCGTGCCACGGCACGTAGGGACTCTTCGTTCAGCCCTTTGTCTAACTCCAGATGGATAGCACCAGGTATGCGTCCAGCCTCCCAATCAGCCTCGTTCCGCACATCGACGAAAATCGCGCTGCCGTCAAAAAGGGTCTTTGCCCGAGCCGTATCAATAGTAATCGCCCCTGGCACAGTCTCCGGGGACACATATTCGGCCCCGGCTCTGGCATGCGGCGTCATGAACATCATGAACAGGATCCATCCCAACACCAGACTATCGGACATGGCACACCTCCTACGGACGGCGAGGGTCCGTCACCCTCTTCGCAAGTCGTCACAATCCGCACGAGCCCTACGTAAACCCTACTAGCCTAGGAAGGTATTCCTCCTAGGCCAGGTAGGGGATGGCAAGCACACCGGTTGCCAGAGACGTCTCCATAACCATGCCAATGCTACCATAGAATAAATAATCATTAAAGATAAAAATTAATCTATATTTATCTATAAATATTTTAGTCTTTTGAGCTTGGCCCTCGCTGAACCACTACGTGGATGTTCGATGGGTCAGTGTCACTGCGCTGACGTACTCGACTCTCTCGGCAGAACAGCGCGGGCGGTCCTGAAGCGGGTAAACAAAGTTCGGACGGAAGCCACAGGGCGGGCCACACCATGACCTTGACACCACACACCAACCGCTCTACACTCGCATCGGATCTCGCTTATGAGGCACAGAGACAGAGACAGTCACCAGCGCAAAGGACGGAGCGATGAGACGCCCAACGTTCATGCTTGTAGTTGGCATGGTTGTAGGGGTCGGACTCGGACTGCTCACGGGCCAGCTTCTCCATGCCCAGCCTGAGACGATCAAGCGCACCGTGCTCCTCAAGACCGACCTGGCGGGAATCGAGGGCCGTGAGGCCGTTGTGGGGCTGGCGGAAGTGGCCCCGGGAGGTGCTACAGGGGGCCATTATCACCATGGGGATGAACTGGGCTATGTGTTAGAAGGGACCGCCGTATTGGAGGTGGAGGGCCAGGGACCAGTCGCCCTGAAAGCAGGCGATACCTATCATGTCGAGGCTATGCGCCCCCACAATGCGAAAGTCACCAGTACAATCCCGGCTAAGGTCTTGGCTATCTGGATCGTTGAGAAGGGGCCGCCGCTGGCGACACCCGTCCAATAATGGCACGCCATCGGCATGAGTCCACGAAGGCAGATCTCATGGCCATCCGTTGCGCGACCAGCATACGCCTCGGCTATGGGTGATTGAAGATCATCGTTGACATGGATGGGTTTCTCATGCAAGGCTTTTAAGGGGAGGCGTTGACGCAGTTACCCTTGAGATGTGTGTCACAGCAACCAGCGGAATCGTGAAGCTGAGGTGGATGCTCACGTGCGAGCATAGCCCTCAAAACAACACGGTTAATGGGTGAGGCCATGCGTTCCTTACACCGATACACCGCTCTAGCGCTCGTGCTCTTGCTAGTGGTAGCGTGTGCTACCACGCACATTCCCCCCATCGGCTCCTCTCAACAACCCTTCCAACTCGCCGCCGATGAGCGCGAGATCTGGGAACAAAGCGAAGCAGAGCAGCAAAAGCTGAACCGTCGCGGGCGCTTATATCAAGACATCCTGCTGGAGGAGTATATCAACGAGATCGCCCGTCGCATGACCCCTCCTGAAATCGAGGAGCAAGGGGTCCCAATTCGCGTCAAAATCCTCCGAGATCCCAGCCTGAATGCCTTCGCTTACCCCAATGGTGTGCTTTATATCCATACCGGGCTGCTGGCCCGCGTGGAAAATGAGGCACAATTGGCCAGCGTGCTGGGGCATGAGATGACGCATGTGATCAATCGCGATGCGGTGCGGCAACACCGCAGCACACGGAACAAGGTGATTGCGGCCAATGTCGCGGCCATTGCTGCCAGCATCGGCATCTCAGCTGTGGCAGGCGATCAGTGGCGACAAGGCAACGCGGTGACTGCCGCGGTGGTCGGCCAGACCGCCAACGTGATGCTGGGGTTAGGGCTGCAGCTTGGGCTCCTGGCGGCGGTGAACGGCTACGGCAGGAACATGGAGGATGAAGCCGACGTCGGAGCCATGCGCCTGATGACACGGGCGGGGTATGACATTAACGAGGCGCCCAAAGTGCACCAGATGTTACTCCAACGTTATGGGGATCCGACGCGTCTGGAGAACTTTTTCTTCGGCAATCACTCGCGCAATCAGGAGCGCATCGAGCACTATGAGCAGATGCTCAGTGTGGAGTATTCCCAGGTGGCACACGCCTCGAGCCTGATCACCAACACCGAGGAATTTCAGCGGCGTACCCGTCCCCTCGTCCGAGATAATGCCATCCTCGACGTCGAAGCCGGCCGCTACGGTACCGCCAAGGCAGCCCTAGAGCGCGTGTTGGCCGTGGTTCCAACCGATGCTAAAGCGCATTTCTATCTGGGTGAGCTCTATCGCAAACAGCGCCGGACACCGACCGACGTCGAGCAGGCCGTTCAGGCATACCAGAATGCCGCCACGCATGATCCATCCTATCCCGACCCACAACGCAGCCTGGGTTTGCTTTATTACATAACTGGCCAAAAGGCCGAGGCGCGACAGGCGTTCGAACGCTATCTAGAATTGAAACCCCACGCGGATGACCGCCAACAGGTCCGCGAATATCTCATGGAACTGCAACATAATCCGGCATGAGCGCCGAGTACTGGTACCTCCTGCCGGTGGGGTTTGCAATCGCTGTGCTGGCGATGTCCAGCGGTATCTCCGCCGGAAATTTCTGGGTGCCGGTGTATCTGCTCTGGGCCAGATTCGAGCCGCCGCTGGCCTTCTGGATGACGTTGGCGACCATGCTCTGCGGCTACGGCAGCGGTGTGGTGCGCAACCTGCGGCAGGAGACCCTCGATCGCCGCATCATACGCCAATATCTGCCCTTGTCCGTACCTGCCGCCATTGTTGGTGGATATCTGGCGCCAGCATGGAACATCTCCTGGCTGGTTCTCCTGTTCGGACTCTTTGTGCTGGGCTATGGCGTACAGATGTTGGTAACTCTGCTGCAGGGCACTGCTGACGCGCCTGCTAATCACCCGTAGATCGCTTTCCCCTGCCGTCATCCTGGCTACCTGCCGTCCTCCTGCTGGTGGGTACCCTGATGCTGGTGCGTTTCGCCATGCTGGTTGTGTTCACCCGCTAGAGGCCCGCCCCAACTGAACTTCTGAAGATCGACGCTGCCATACAAGTCGAATCGTACCCCTTCCGCTTCCAGCAGGGCGCGCTGGATCCCCTCGTAATGCCGATCGCAGCGCGAGCTGACGCGTCCGGCCGCATTGATCACCCGTTGCCATGGAATCTCCGAGCCAGCCGGCAGAGCATGCAGCGCATAGCCGACGGCTCGGGCGGCGCTGGGATGGCCAAGCCAGCGGGCGATCTGTCCATAAGTGGTCACCTGCCCGCGCGGGATCTGCGCCACCAGATGATAGACCGCGGCATAGAAATTGGGGACATCTTCCCCGTTGGCGCCTGTCGATCGCATCTTCCTCACCCCTATCAGCGCACTGCAGAGTTGCCTTGCCATGCCGCTGGGAGGCCATGTGCCCGTGCGGGCAGGCGACAGAACGCCCGGGCTCGAATCGCCAGGCATTCCTGCGGAAAACTCTGTGAAAAATTGCCCGCCTTTTGGTAAGCTCAGCGCCATGCATGACATGGCAGTCGGCCTTGACCCATCGCGGAAATTCTCGTAGGCGCGATGGTGACCGCCACGATACGGGAAAGTATGTCAGTTGACAAGTCCGGAGGTCGCGACATGAATCATCCGATACCACAGCGAACGTTGGTGGTACAGCCCGACGACGGAGTTGACCCCGTGCTCGAGCTGCTTGCCGATGCGAGGAAGTCATTATGTGTTAAACAGTTCACCTTGAGCGAACCTCGCATCGTGCAGGGTCTCATCGATGCGCATCGACGTGGCGTCGCGGTCCGTGTCATGCTCAATCCCCATCGTTCCTCAGGAGATCGCCCGAACGACGCCGTCTTTGACCAACTGCAGCAGACGGGCATGGCGGTCCAATGGACCAGTCCGGACTATGTGGTCACGCACGAGAAGTCCATCGTGGTCGATGATCGCCGGGCGTTGATCGCCACCTTCAACATGGTATTGAAATACTTCACGGAAACACGCGACTATGGCGTCATCACCACTGACCCGGCACAAGTGGCGCAAGTAGCCACCGGCTTCGACGCCGACTGGCAACACGTGCCGTTTCATCCTGATCCGCAAGCGGGGTTGCTATGGAGCGTCACCAATGCTCGCCCGCTTATGGCCCAGTTCATCGATCAAGCCCGGCATTCCCTGGATATTCAGCACCCCAAGTTTGTCGATGCCACCATCATCGAGCGCCTGGTGGCGGCGCAGGATCGCGGTGTGCACGTTCGCGTGCTGTGTGGCGGCCGGCATGGACTCAGCGACTATGACGTGCTCGATACGTTCGCTTCATTACGTCTCATACAGCGGGTGGGGATCCGGGTGCATCGTCAGAAGCATTTGAAGCTGCACGCCAAACTCATCCTGGCCGACGGCAAACGAGCCTTGCTGGGCTCGATGAACATCGATCGCAGCGCCTTCGATCTGCGGCGAGAGCTCGGCATCAACGTCGACGATGAGCCCATCGTCGAGCGCCTGTCGCATATATTCACCCACGAATGGGACCATTCTCATCATTATGCGGTACCTGATCCACTGGAAGCCGAGAAACCCTCGGACGAAGAGCTCCCCCATGATCCGGAGTTCAGCCATGAGTAAGGCCGCCATCGACCGCAAACAATCCCCTGTGACGCATCGTGACCTGGCTCTCTGCTTTCTCAAGATCGCGCTGGTGAGCTTTGGCGGAGGGCTTTCCGCCTGGGCTCGTCAGGTGATCATCGAGGAGCGCCAGTGGTTGACCGACGAGGAGTTTTTGACCGCCCTGACACTGGCCAGGCTTTTGCCGGGACCGAACGTGACCAACCTGGCGGTATACGTCGGCACTCGTTTTCATGGACTGTCAGGTGCGGCTGCCGCGCTCGCAGGTTTGACCCTGGTGCCGCTGGCGATCATGCTCAGCCTTGGGGTCATGTATTTCCACTATCACCACCTCCCCGGCCTGCAGTCAGTGCTCACCGGGGTGGTGGCCGCAGGAGTCGGACTGACCCTGTCGATGGGAGTCAAGGCGGGACTGGACATCCTCCGTCAACCGATGGCGGTAGCGTTGGCCGCCGCGGCCTTCATCGGCATGGCCATCCTTCGTTGGCCACTATGGCTCGTGATCGCCGGGCTGGCGCCCATCGGCATGGCCTGGTACTGGCCCCGCGACAGGACGAACCGCAAGGAGGACCCAGCGCGATGAACAGCGGCACCTTGCTGCACCTCATGGTGATGTTTACCTCGCTCTCTCTGCTCTCCTTCGGCGGTACGAATACGGTGCTCCCGGAGATGCACCGTCAGGCCGTGACCGGCTACCATTGGCTCACCGACCAGCAGTTCGCCAGCATCTTCGCCATCTCCCAGGCGTCGCCAGGCCCCAGCAGCCTGATCGTCAGTTTAGTTGGGCTCAAGGCCGCCGGCTGGGTTGGGGCGCTGGTGGCAACGGTTGCCATGTTCACCCCATCCGCCGTGGTGACCTTTGCGGCCAGTCGAGCCTGGGAGCGCTTCAGGGATGCCAAATGGCGCATCGCGGCTGAAAAGGGCTTAGCCCCTATAACGGTCGGCCTTCTGCTGGCGAGCGGGCTGGTCATTACGCGCGCCGCCGACCATGGCTGGTCGGCTATCATGCTCACCGCAGCGACGACGATCCTGCTCGTCACCACGCGGGTGAATCCGCTCTTCATCATGGCGGCAGCGGGGATTCTCGGTGGGCTTGGACTGGTCAAATAGGCTCTGGAAGCAGGCCGTCAGGCTCGTTCTCGCTTGAGTTCGATCACAGCGTGCGCCATAATCCTGCCGTGTGATGCGCCACTGTCTCACAGGAATATGGGGAGGAGAAAGCCATGCCGGCAGAAGACATCCGGAAATTCTGGGAGCAGACGCGAACGGCGCTGACCGAGGTGAAGATGGATGCCACGATTGAGGCCGTGGAGCAGAGCGACGTGTTCACTATGGAAGGACGCATTAAGACCCGCACCATCTACCGCGTCATCATGTCGAGCTTTGAGGGGCGGCGCATCCGCGCCTGGTACACCGTCCCAAGCGGTCACCCCCCCGCCCATGGATGGCCCGCTATCATGGAGGTGCCGGGCTACGGGGGCATC
This sequence comes from uncultured Nitrospinota bacterium, assembly GCA_963707985.1. Lineage (GTDB taxonomy): Bacteria > Tectomicrobia > Entotheonellia > J063 > CAVPRW01 > CAVPRW01. Next base: position 58,317 of record CAVPRW010000027.1, read on the forward strand.
CTGACCCTGCCGCTGCACCTGGTGCAATATGGCTATGCGACGCTATCACTTTACCCACGGAGTCAGGGAGAGAGCCTGCAGGAATGGCAGATCGAGCATGGCACGAGGCTGACCTATCACGTCACGGATCAGGAGCGGTACTACTACCGGGGAGCCTACATGGACTGCGTGCGGGGTATAGACTTCCTGCACAGCCGTGCTGAGATCGACACTAGCCGCATTGGCGTCTGGGGGTCCAGTCAAGGGGGTGGCTTGACGCTGGCCACTGCAGCTCTTGACCATCGCGTCTCTGCCGCCGTGGCGGGCGTGCCGTGGCTGTGCAACTTCCCGGTGGCGGCGGAGATCACCACCTCGCCCTATGTCGAGTTACACGACTATCTGCAGCAGCATCCCGAGGACCGCGACCGGGCGCTGGCCACTCTAGCCTACTTTGACCAGCTGACTCTGGCCGAGACGATCGCTTGCCCGACGCTGATCGCCAGCGCCATCACCGACGACGTGCACCCCTTGCGCACGGTCATGCCGGTCTTCGAGAAGATTCAGGCGTTGAAATCGATCATCGTCTATCCCGACCTCGATCACGAGTACCGCACCGATTTCACCGTGCACGGTAAAGCCTGGATGGATCGCTATTTGCGCTGACCTTGGGGACTTGTCTCGTGGGCCCCTTGTACTTGGAGGGGCCCCCTGTTCCATCCGCATCTCGACTGTGCGCAAGAGCCTATGATGGAGGTACGATCTTCTCCTATCCATACCGGATGGTATCGAGGGATCGAGATGCCACGCGTGTTCATCAGCTATGCGCGTCATGATCTGAGTGCCGTACAGCAGCTCGAACGCGCTCTCCAGGCCCACGACGTCAGCGTATGGCGCGATCAGGAGAGCATTTATGGTGGGCAGCAGTGGCCAAAAGCCATCGGGGAAGCCATAGCAGCTCATGATTATGTCTTGCTGGTATGGTCCAAGAGCGCGGCCCAATCGCATTTTGTGGAATTCGAATGGAACAGCGCCATTGCCTTACGAAAAACCATCCTGCCATGCTTGCTCGATGACACTCCGCTGCCACCCGCCCTCAGCGCAATCAATGCCATCGATGTAAGGCAACTTGACGATGCGTTGCCCAGGATTCTGCAGGCGCTCCAACGGCCTGTTCCAGCGCCCGATCCCGCGCGCAGCGCCAACGTCATCGCCCAGCTCCGATCACTAGCGCCGGCGGAGCCGGAAGAGGTGGTCGAGGCCGCCAGGTCCATCTTCGCGCAGCAGGGCTGGAGCGTGCAAGGCAACGTCTATCAAGCGGCTGGAGACTTTCATCTGACGATAGCACAGCCGGAAACAAAGCCTGCGAAGACGATCGTGGAAAAATGGCAGACCTGGGTGGCGTTGTTCGTTGGCGTCTTGACAATCACGATCGTTGGCGGCTGATTTGCCTGGAAAGATCCGCAAAATATTTGCTCCTGACGAGTCAACGATCCAGGTGATTCAACAACCTCTGTCTGGTGTGATCTGGGATGAAGGACACGAGCCTTTGCCTGGCGTTGAGGTGGTATTGCCGGAACTTAAGCTCGTAACAATGACGGACCGGCATGGAGCATTTGCCTTTCAAGTGAAAGCACCCAAACAGCGTACGGTAGATGTCATTGCCAAAAAAGACGGCTACATGACATATAATGCTGATGCCACCTTGGGCAATACGTCATTCAATTTCACCATGCGGAGGAAACCATAATGCGACGCTGTCTCGCGCTCTGCATGCTTTTTGGTCTGTTGTTACCAGGATTCCTGTCGGCCCAAGAGCGATGGCTCAGGGGAAAAGTGGTGAGGCTCGGTGAGCATGAAGAAAAAATACCCGAGGTGAACATCACGGTGGCGCTCGAAACAGGGGATACGGGGAATACGAATTCTTTGGGAGTATTTCGCATTTTCCTCAAGGACATTTTCAAAGCTGGTGAAAAAGTGACCCTCGTCATCGATAAACCCGACTGGCGCATTCGTTATCCGTTAGAAGGGGAGGCCCGTATACCAGCTGATTTAGACAAAGAGTTAGTCGAAGTGCAGCTCCTGCCTGTGGGGTCCAAATTATTCTGGACGCATGATCGCATCGAAAAATTCGTCAGCGACATGGCGGAAAAATCCAAGCAACAGGTGACGCCGGAAGGTCGGCCAGAGACGATCGACTTCAGCCGGTATATCAAAGATTGGTCCGTAAAATATGGCTTCAGTGCGCAGCAGGCCAAGGAAGAGATCGATAAATGGATCGCGGAGATCGAGGCGACCCAGAACGATCTGTACAAATTAGGTTTGGCCGCGTTTGCGAAAAAGAACTTTGGGGAAGCCAGTAAACTCTTCAACGAATCCGCTGAGTATAATGCCAAGAAGTTGGAAGATCTCAGGGAGAAAGAAAGGGGTTTAGCCGAGAAAGTTGTGCGCGACTTTCGCCTCGCTGGCGACGCACATTATAACAACTACATCTTCGATCAGGCATTGATCGCCTACGAACGCGCTCTCACGTATGTTTCTAGGCAGCAGACCCCGCAATTATGGGCAGCGACCTTGATCGACGTCGGTCGCGTCAATTGGGAGCTCGGCATCAGAGCTGAAGGGCCTGCCATTGCACAATATCTCAGGGCCGCGGTGAAGGCGTATCATCAGGCCCTGGAAGTGTACACCCGTGAGCAGCTGCCGCAGCAGTGGGCCATGACGCAGAACAACCTGGGGCTTGCGCTATGGGACCAGGGCACGCGCACCAGCGGGGAGGCCGGGGCGCGCTTGCTGGCCGAGGCCGTCACCGCCTATCGCCAGGCCCTGGAAGTGTCCACCCGGGAGCAGCTGCCGCAGCAATGGGCCATGACGCAGAACAACCTGGGGATTGCGCTCCGGAACCAGGGCACGCGCACCAGCGGGGAGGCCGGGGCGCGCTTGCTGGCCGAGGCCGTCACCGCCTATCGCCAGGCCCTGGAAGTGCGCACCCGGGAGCAGCTGCCGCAGCAATGGGCCATGACGCAGAACAACCTGGGGATTGCGCTCCAGGACCAGGGCACGCGCACCAGCGGGGAGGCCGGGGCGCACTTGCTGGCCGAGGCCGTCACCGCCTATCGCCAGGCCCTGGAAGTGTACACCCGCGAGCAGCTGCCGCAGCAGTGGGCCACGACGCAGAACAACCTGGGGACTGCGCTCCGGGACCAGGGCATTCGCACCAGCGGGGAGGCCGGGGCGCGCTTGCTGGCCGAGGCCGTCACCGCCTATCGCCAGGCCCTGGAGGTCGTACCCGCGAGCAGCTGCCGCAGCAGTGGGCCACGACGCAGAACAACCTGGGGACTGCGCTCCGGGACCAGGGCATTCGCACCAGCGGGGAGGCCGGGGCACGCTTGCTGGCCGAGGCCGTCACCGCCTATCGCCAGGCCCTGGAAGTCATACCCGCGAGCAGCTGCCGCAGCAGTGGGCCATGACGCAGAACAACCTGGGGATTGCGCTGGGGGACCAGGGCACGCGCACCAGCGGGGAGGCCGGGGCGCGCTTGCTGGCCGAGGCCGTCACCGCCTATCGCCAGGCCCTGGAGGTACGCACCCGCGAGCAGCTGCCGCAGCAGTGGGCCACGACGCAGAACAACCTGGGGACTGCGCTCCGGGACCAGGGCACGCGCACCAGCGGGGAGGCCGGGGCACGCTTGCTGGCCGAGGCCGTCACCGCCTATCGCCAGGCCCTGGAAGTGCGCACCCGCGAGCAGCTGCCGCAGCAGTGGGCCACGACGCAGAACAACCTGGGGAATGCGCTCCGGGACCAGGGCATTCGCACCAGCGGGGAGGCCGGGGCGCGCTTGCTGGCCGAGGCCGTCACCGCCTATCGCCAGGCCCTGGAAGTGTACACCCGCGAGCAGCTGCCGCAGGACTGGGCCATGACGCAGAACAACCTGGGGATTGCGCTCCGGGACCAGGGCATTCGCACCAGCGGGGAGGCCGGGGCGCACTTGCTGGCCGAGGCCGTCACCGCCTATCGCCAGGCCCTGGAGGTACACACCCGCGAGCAGCTGCCGCAGCAGTGGGCCACGACGCAGAACAACCTGGGGACGGCGCTCCGGGACCAGGGCATTCGCACCAGCGGGGAGGCCGGGGCGCGCTTGCTGGCCGAGGCCGTCACCGCCTATCGCCAGGCCCTGGAGGTACGTACCCGCGAGCAGCTGCCGCAGCAGTGGGCCACGACGCAGAACAACCTGGGGAATGCGCTCCGGGACCAGGGCATTCGCACCGGCGGGGAGGCCGGGGCGCGCTTGCTGGCCGAGGCCGTCACCGCCTATCGCCAGGCCCTGGAGGTACGTACCCGCGAGCAGCTGCCGCAGGACTGGGCCATGACGCAGAACAACCTGGGGATGCGCTGCGAGACCAGGGCACGCGCACCAGCGGGGCGCGCTTGCTGGCCGAGGCCGTACCGCCTATCGCCAGGCCCTGGAAGTGCGCACCCTCAACACATTGCCGCCACAATGGGCTCAAACCCAAAATAACTTAGCTCAAGCTTATACGCATCTGGAAGATTGGGCCAATGCCGCGGAGAGCTATGCGGATGTGCTCAGAGTGTATCCAGATGACAAAAAAGCTTATGGCACTGCGAGTTATCTTTATCATGAAATGCTCTTTGAGTTTCCGCAGGCCTTTATGCTCAACCAGCGCTGGCTGGAGCGGAATCCTACCGACCTGGCTGGGCTGAGTGACTTTGCGGAGAAACATTTTACTACCGGTCGTTTCTCCGAGTGTGACCAGCGCATCACCTTGCTCTTGGCGAATCCCGCCGTTGCACCGTCTACCCAAATTGCGCTGCAAGCCATCCAGATCGCCAACTCACTTGCCCTCGGCAAAGCCGACCTGGTTCCCGGAAGAATCGATGCAATGGTTGAAGGCATCACTAATCAGTCGGAAGGATTCAAGGTCGGATGGTCTTTCAAGGGTACCAGATACTTCATCAACAACAACGACACGCTGGCGCCCTACCGACCATGGCTTATGCAATTATTCGATGCCGTCGAAGGTGAGGACCGCCACGCTGTTTTGTCGGCCTTGCAGGAGGTGCGGGTAAGTTTTCCACTCGAAGGGAAGCAATAGGTTTCAAGAGCCACCTCGTGTCAGTCACCACCTTTCTGTAATACATCCCCTAGCGGCCCTGACGGGACCGCGGATTGAAGCTTCAAGCCCCTTCTGCCAGTCTGAAATATCTGACGATCGCTAAAACCACCACTACACCCCCTACGACGGCCAAGAGTTTCCAACTCATACGTCCTCCTAAACAGAGTACTCTGTTGCGGTCTGATAGAAACGGACCCCACGAAACGAGTGATGCGATAGACCCATGATGTGTCCCATGATGCGAGAGACACGCCAGACGTAGACGGCGGAGTTCGAGTGTGAGGCGGTCCGTTTGGTCACTGAACACGGCGACAGCGTGGCTGAAGCCGCCCGCCATGTGGGGCTTAATGCCCTGATGCTCCAGTGCTGGAAACGGCCACTTGCGGTGCGAGAACAAGGGGCATTTCCTGGGAAAGGGCGCCTGTCACCGGACCAAGAGGACGTACATCGCCCGCGTGAAGACCATAAGCGGCTACGGATGGAGCGCAACATGTTCAAAAAAGCCCTGGGCTTCGTTGCGAGCGAGTCGACGTGAGAGATGCCTGTATGGCTCATCATCCAGATACATGGCCGGTTTCGGTGCTATGTGAGGTGTGGGAGTCTCTCGCGAAGTGGCTGGATTGGTATGCGCGCATGGTGGTGGGGTGGGTGATGCAGAGCCAGATCGATGCCCCATTGGTGCAGGCCACGTGGCGTATGGCGCGGGGGTACCGGCGTCCCGCTGCCGGGCTGATGCAGCATGCGGAGGTAGTGTCCCTGATTTATTGATTTTCTTAACCCTCCCTGGTATATACAGACGAGTGGTGAAGCGGTGTTATGCACGTCTAGTCCAGGAAAGGAACGTCTGTGATGGTCGTAGAGCCGATTCACTGTCCCGGCTGTCAGGGAACGGCTGTGGATTTTTGTGAAAAAAAAGGGGCAGCAGCGATGGTTATAGCATGCCATTGCTCATCAGCAGCGCGGGGTCGTCTTGGCTTATGTGTGTGGCACCCATGAGGATGACGTATTCTTACCGTTGCAGACATGGTTACAGCCTTGTGGCATCTCATGATTGTACACCGAGCACGCCGGGCGTGTAGCAACGGCATCTGAGTCTGGAGACCCAGACAGTCGGCAAGCCGCACACCCAAACGATCGAGTATACGCCTCTCCCCTGGCGGACCCGCATCAAGCGGTGGGCGCGAAAGACCATCGGTTTTTCGAAATCCATCAGGCTGCCTGAGATCGTCCTGGGACTCTTCGTGAATCGTGATGAATTTACACTTCCGATCTAAAACCCATGTCAACAAATCTGAGACACTATCGGACGCGCGGAATGAGGTGATCGGTGACATCGAAATGTTCTACCACAGCAAGCGGCTGCACTCGTATGTGGCGTATGTCAGTGCCCATGACTTCGAGCGGTTGTCCATGGTGTCTTAACTCACTGTCCGTTTTTACTTGACCATCACATGTTACAGTGGAGGTGGTACATTGGACAGCTGAATTGGGTTCATTAGGCACAAGGTGAGAGCTGCAGATGGCTGATAGCCAGCGCTTAGTCTTCGTCAGCCACAGTGGGATGGATACCTGGGTGGCTAAACAAATTGCTCGTGCGATCAGCGATTGTGGGGCAGTTCCTTTCCTGGATGAGGCGGAAATTGATGTGGGGGCTGACTTTGAAGAGGACATTCTCGCATTTCTTCAGAAAGCAGACGAGCTTGTTGTCCTGCTGACACCATGGGCTCTTGAGCGGCCATATGTGTGGGCAGAGCTCGGTGCGGCATGGGGAAGACAAATTCCCATCGTTGGCCTCCTACATGGTCTGACGGTCGCCGAGCTGCAATCACGTGCAAGCATTCCCATACTTCTCAAAAGGCGAGATCTTTTACCACTCAACCAAATCGACACCTATCTCGAGCAGCTGCGGGGACGCGTGCAGAACGAATCCCGTAGGAACATCGAGGAGTAACCATGAGTCGGCCGAATGTCTTTATTTCTCACTCACACGAGGATTCCGAATGGGTCCGCCAATTCGCGGAGGCCCTCAAGGACCTTGACGTAGCCGTGTGGTTCGATGAATGGCAAATCAAAGCGGGTGATCCGCTTCGAGATGCCATAGAAAGGGGATTGCGGGACAGCGATGCCATCGTAGCGGTTCTCTCAGCCGCCAATATACTCCGCCCGAATGTGCTCTTCGAGCTTGGTGTGGCGCTAGGAATGGGCAAAAGGTTCATCCCAATTTTGTCCCAGGACGTGAACGAGCGCCAGATCCCTTTTGATGTACGATCGCGCCGATACCTAAAGCAAGAATCCCCCGAAGTAACAGCGCGTGAGGTCGCGGCAGCCGTAAAAGGGGAAGAGGCAAGTACTGAATGATTCGGTGTCTAGCCAATGGATGCGGCCAATGCGACGCCACTGCACCGGGGGCTATCGTGTCGCCTCCACGGAAACCTTACCCATGGTTTTACTGAACCGCTACTCGAAAAGCGACAAAATTCGCTACCGCGTGTACTACCCCGACGGCACCGATCGCCTCGCCTTCGCCTATCTCCGAGCCAAACGTAACGCTGAGAATGGCTCGCGGTGCTTTGACGCCGATATGCTCACTAAGGGTGTGCGCCGGCTAGTCGCGCCGATCGATTCACGCCTGACCTTGCATTCCCTATGTCACCCCTTTGCCCCCTGGCGGCTCATGATGGGGGATTCGCTGCTCCTAGTGAAAGGGTGGATGGGCCATGCGAGTGCCGAGACACTCTTGCACTATGCTCACGTGTGGCCGGACCCGCTGCAGGATATACTCCCACTTCTTCACCGATTGCTTTGGCAACGGCAGGGCACGGGAATTTACGACAGAGGATACTACACACCTTAGTCCCCGTCCTCCATAAATCCTCCAGACTATTTTGCAAGTATCAGGCAACCCAGACAATCTGGACGAACGTCCACGGGCGCAAAAAAGGCCTCACGCACGCGCGTGAGGCCTTGATCCTGCAATACGCCCGGAGGGGATCGAACCCCCGACCTCCTGGTTCGAAGCCAGGCGCTCTGTCCGGCTGAGCTACGGGCGCACAAGAGAAATACCAAGACAGCAATTTCAAATTGGTAACCTACTATATCATGGTCAGCACTGCGGCTGCAAGGTTGACAAAGTAAGGGTGGTGTCCTCACTTGCGCTCTCGCGGCAATCCGGTAGAACTCTCGCCTAGCAAATGAGGTCACTGCCCACTTCGGAGCGCGCTTGTGGGTTAAGGTGATTCATAGTATGGTGTCGATGTACCAACGACTGGGTGATCGATCGGCAATGGAGTAGTCCAGGATGGGTTGTTATGACCATGAAGGCATGCGTAAGGCACCATACCCCGTGGCGTGATGATGGTCGAAAGTGAGCTGAGACCCATGGCAGAGATGACACCGGCTGAGCTGGAAGCCCTTGGGATCATATTACCGCCGACAGAAGATGAGCTCCCCTGCGATGATGGGATGCCAATGGAGACCCAGCGCCACGCCCTGCAAATGCAACTGCTGATCGATCCCCTACGCATATTCTGGGCTGACCGGACAGACGCCTATGTTGGCGGCAATATGTTTATCTATTTCAGCCTGGAGCAAGTCCGCCATCAGGATTTCCGAGGCCCCGATTTTTTTGCCGTGCTCGGGGTGCCAAAGCGCGAGCGTAAGAGCTGGGTGGTGTGGCAGGAAGGCAAAGGGCCAGACGTCGTGATCGAGTTGTTATCGGAGAGTACGGCAGCCCAGGACAAGGGCGAAAAAAAGGACATCTATCAGGACCGGTTACGAGTACCGGAATATTTCTGGTTTGACCCATTTACCGCGGAGTGGGCGGGATTTGCGCTACGCAATAGGGGCTATGAGCCGCTCATGGAAGATAGTCAAGGACGCCTCATCAGCCAGTGTTTGGATCTGGTGTTGCTGCGGTGGGACGGCGTCTATCAAGACGTCGAGGCTCGCTGGTTGCGCTGGGCGACACTGGAGGGGGCACTGTTGCCAACTCCACAGGAGGTTGCTACTGAAACACAGCAACAGGCTGCCGAGGCTCAACGTCAAGCCGCTGAAGCTCAACGCCTAGCCGCTGAGGCCCAACAGCAGGCCTCTGAAGCTCAACGTCAGGCCATCGAGGCACGCGACCAAACAGCGGGATTAGAGGCCTTGCTGGCACGTTACCGTAAACGCTTTGGCGACCTACCAGAATAGTATAATGCGCCACGCAGCCTTGATGTCCCCACCTTTCGTGCCAATCATAGGCCGTACGGCGACGTGAAAGAATGCGGCATCTGTCGAGAAGGTGTACCGCCATCAAGGAGATGGCCCACATCAATATGGTGGCGTTCACCATAGTATAGCGTCCAGCTTCACACAGCCACGTGCCAGTCGCGGTAGACGGCTGAGGCAAACGTGCTCTGGCATCGCTCCAGCCGCACCTCGGCAGGCGGTGCTCCTACACCGGCTCATACACCAGGTGTTCAGGCTTATTTGCCCTCTTTGATGCACTTTTCCAACAGATCCAGTGCCGCTTTCGCAAAAGTCCACATGTTGGCCTCGCGGTCTGCCTTCCCCGTCTCCACGGTGATGGTACGCTCGACGGGGCCGGTGACGGCGATGCAGGCATGTCCGGCCGCGTCGCCATAGCGGTTACCGGTGGGACCGCTGGCGCCGGTTTCGGCCAATCCCCAGGTGGCACCCAGTTGTTCGCGCAACGTCCGCGCCTTCAGCAGTGCATAGGGCTCGGTGCTGGCCCGCATGCCGACCATCGCCTCATCTCCCACCCGGAGCAAAGCCCGTCTGGCAGTGGACGTGTAGACTACACCGCCACCGATGTAATACGCTGACGCGCCAGGGATCGATACCAGAGCCGCGGAAATCAACCCCCCTCCCGAAGACTCGGCAACGGCCACCGTCTGGTTGGCCGCCTTCAGGAGTGTCGCAACCGATGAAGCCAATGCAGTCAGCTCAGGCATTGTGTATTCCTTTCCAAAACCTGCCCATCGGGACGGAGGGCAGGAACGATCAGTTCATAGTTCGTCAGCACTGAACCCGCCTCCGGCATCACCTCCAGGGCTGACAGGGTGTGAGATAGGCTGTGGTAATAGCCGATGAGCATGAGTAGATCGACAACCCCAGCGTTTCCCGGCCGTGGAGATGAGTGTAGTCGGGTTTGGATAACGTGTCAATCATGCTGGCGTGGCGCTCTTCCGACATGTGTTGCACAGCTATCAGATGATAGAGGGGTCCGAGTGCCCATTTGGTGTGAGTTCTGGGGCAGTGGACACATCCACCGCCCCAGAACTTCAGGCGATGCTCCAGGACGCTGAAGACAGGAGGGCTTAATCAGTGTCGTCATCACTTACGGCAACGGAACTCGAGTCCTCATCATCAGCGGCGGGCTCGATGCGCCCGTAGAGGCCTTGGGTTTCGTCCCCAGGACCAGCGGCAAAGAACAGCACATTGGTAGGCTGAGCTGCTATGCCGTTGCCGAAACTGATCCCCCATAACCCCTCGATCGCTAGCTTCTTACCGTCGGTCGTGCGAAGCCGCCCCTGGAACTTCCTGGAGTCCAGATCATAGGCATTGATGGTGCCATCGCCGAAGTTGGCGATGAGCAAACGATTGCTGAATTTACCGAAGTCCGCCGGGGCCAGGGCCAAACCCCATGGGGCATTTAACTGTCCCCCTGACGCGAAGCGTCTGATCAATTGCCCGTTGGCATCGAACACATCAACAACGCCCAGGCCTTTGCCGGCGACATCATCCTCTTTGTCCTCGTCCTGCTTGGCATAGGTCACATAGAGGTTGCCATTGATGTTGCGAATGCCGAACGGCGCAAAACCAGCACGGGAGGAGTGGGTCGCTAAAAGAACCTGGAGGCGTAACAGGCGTGAAATCCTTGTCGAAGACATCGATTTTGCCATTGTGAAAATCCGTTGCATAGAGGAAATTACCGGTCCCATTGGCTGCCAACGCTAGGCCCTTATAGATCGCTTCTGATCCAGAGTTGTCGACCACCAGGAGTGCATTCGTGGGATCAACATTCGGCGCCCACGCGGCAATGGTGCCACTTTCGCTCGCGAAGATAAAGCGGCTCGGACCGGAGACATCCCCGTTGCTGACCACAAAATCGGCAGAACCGTTGAAGACAATTCCGTTCGGCTACCGAGGTCGCTGCTACCAGGCGGCGGCGGAATGGTGACATTGAGGGACTGCAAGACACCATTGCCATCGTAGAGCGTGGAAACCCCGCTGTGATTGTCGGCCACCCAGACAAAGCCGTTGGGGTTGAAGGCAATGCCCCAGGGGTTGACGAGGTTCGAGTCGGTATGGTCGGCGGGCACCGCTCCATCTGAGACCAGGTTGTGCTGCTGATAGAACTTTCCGCCCGCGTGAAGCGATGGGACCATCAACAACATCAACATGCACATCGGGGTCATCATGATGTGACGAGGATTCTTCGGCAATCGTGGCATCATAGCTGTTCTCCTTTTTTGGTCTGGAAATAACAGACCTTCCGCCGAGGCAACGCACATGGCAATGACCACGCGCTCATGGCAGCGAGATTGAATCGCCCGAGCGCCAATTCGCTGTCTAGGAGAACAATCCACAGCGCGGGAAAAAATTCTCACCAATGAAATTGTGCTGCTTGGTGCATCTAGAAGGTAGGTGGAGCGGCTTTCGCAGCTGGGGAAAGTGAAGCGGTTCACCGCATGATGTTCGAAAGTGTTATGTAGGAGGACGCATTTGCCGAGCACAGAGACGGGCGTATTCGAGCGATTCCTCGACATCGTCGTCAGACACCATGGCGGACAAGATTCCCTCTTCCGACCAGAGGATGATGGTGTAAACCCCTTGGATGAAGATCCAAAAGGTGATCCCATCCACCTCCACTTTCTTGCTGAAACCTGGGAGATGAGGCGGGTCGGAAAGGCTCACCAGTGAAACCCTGCGGTCATCCCGACCAAACAGGAGGAAGGCTCCTTCTTGGTCGGACAAGGTCAGGGTTCGAGCCCCCAGCATGTGAAATCCCCCCCAGTCGGCTTCAGGAATTCTCGGCCGAAAAGGTAGTTGCTGGCCGAACCATCGCCGAACCGTCTCACGATCGGCCGAGAACAAGGTCAACGTGACTTGACCACGAACAATCGCCTCATGGGCACTGATCAACGCTGTCAAGAGTGGTGGCAGCTTTTGATCGGTCGCCATCCAGTAGAGGCCACCTACGCCGACAAGGAGCGCTGTGGCAATGATGGCCACCGCACCACGCCATGAAAGGCGCCGTTGTCGTTCCGCCTGGCGGAGACGTCTCCCCAGGTGTTCCCGAAGGGATTTAGGAGCCTTGTATGTTGCTGTGTGGGTACGCAATTGGGAGCGCAGCTCCTGAAAAAACTGTAGCCGGCTCTGGCAGGACGAACATCTCTCGACATGTTGTTGGAACACCGAGGCTTCCGAGGGTGTGAGCTCGCCATCCAAGAAAGCCTGCAGGTCCGCATCGCGCTCAGCACAGTTCATATCTGCGCCCTTCCTTGGATAGTCCCATCTGTAAAAGCTTGCATTTCCTGCTCCAAGCATCGTCGAGCCCGGTGCAATCGTGACATAACAGTCCCCACCGGACATTGCAAGATCTTCGCTATTTCTTGATACGTAAACCCCTCGATATCAGCCAAAATCACCATGACCTTAAGATCGGGCGGAAGTTTTTGCAACGCCTGATCGACAGCGACCAGGAAATTCTTTTTTATCACCTCCGCTTCAGGGTCATCGCCTCCCCTGAGTTGCCCTAGCGCTCGAGCATGAGCCGCTGGAACCGGCTCACCCGCCGATTCCGCGTAGCTCACCTCCCGTTGTGCCCGTCGACGATCTTTCAGCCACAAATTCAGCAAGATCCTATACAAGAGGGCTTTGCACTCATCCGCATTCGTCAGTCGGCGGTAATATCGATAGCCACGAAGAAACGCCTCTTGAACCAGATCTTCGGCATAGCTGCCATCATGCGTCAGATGCAGCGCCGCCGCATAGAGAGAGTCCAAGTGTCGGAGCGCCAACTCCACCCCTTCTTCCTCACGCCCCTGCCTCCGATCGAACATCGAAAAGGCCCCCCGAGGTACATGTCATGCACGACGCGGTGGGCTTTCCTCCACCTCGGAATAACGGCAGCACCTGTCTGAGCAGCGTTCTCGCGTACGGTGCTTCAGAAGACTTTTGGAATGCAGTAACTCCCTGTCAGCAGGCTGTTCATCAACTGAAGCTGTGACCAGAAGGGGGTGGCATGTCGACTCATTACCATGCTGCCCGTAAGAGTTGCAGCATATCGTCAACGTACGAGTCAGGCCGCGCCCCAGCGTTAGCATTAAAGTTCTTGAGTGTGTCGCGGGCAAGCAGCGGCAAGTCGGTCTCGGGAATCGCCAAGTCGCGTACCCGTGTCGGCATGCCGATCGACCGGTAGAGAGACTCCAGAGCATCTGCGGTGGCTGCGGTGGCGCCCTCGGCTGCCATGCCATCTCTCCACACCCCTAAGGCTTCCGCAATACGCTGTGCCGGTCTCGCGTCCCGCGGTGGTGTGAGGCGTGTGACCGTCGGCATGACTGCGGAGGTGGCCTCACCCTGATGGACCGAGTCATAACGGATGTGCAAGGCTGTAGCCAGGGCATAGGCCCGGCTGGAGGTCTGATCCCGCTCGCGCCGACGGTCGGCACCGTCATCGGCCGCCCGATTTTCGAGCAATGCCGCGGCACAGAGGTCGATGCGCAGGTCGACGTTGTCCGGTTCTGACATGATGCGCGGCAAGGCACGATGCAGCAGGCGAAACGCTTGCAAGCGATCGCCCTCGACCAGTGGATTCATCGTGGGGCTAGCCAGGTTACGGAGGGCACTGCTGAATGTCGAGGTGGCCGTTGAGCGCACGAGGGCAGGCGGCGCGGTGAGCAACGCCTCAGCATCCCAGAAGATCGCTGTCGGCCGCGTCTTAGGATCGTAGAATTCCATACGGTGGTCGAGTTGATCATTCTTCAGGCCGGTACCTGCGCGGTTCATCGCCGTGGTTGGGGTGGTCACGATGTTGATGATCGGTGGCTTCGGGGCCAGCAGTCGTGGGCTCACAGCCGGTTGACCGGGAGGATATTGGGTCATGAGCGTCAAGGGATCCCCCTGCTCCGCCAGCAATATGGCCACCGCACGGGTGCCGACGATAACACTGCCACCACCGATGGCCATGAGCAGATCGGCCCCCACGGCTCGGGCGGCCTTCACGCCATGTTCTACGGCCGGCCAGCTGGAGTCCTTATCCATGGCATCGAAAACCCCAGCATACAGCGATCCAAGTTGATCCTTGACGCGTTGGAGCAGATTGGTTTTATACGCCACCGTCTGGCCGCAGACCACAAATGCGCGCTGGGCCTTCGTGCGCCGTACCTCGTCGGCGAGATGGTCAAGCGCGCCAATCCCAACGTGCAGCCGCCAGGGAAAACTCACGGCGCGAAACGTGTACGATTCGAGACTGTTCACGGTCATCACTCCTTAAAGTAAGGCATACACTTTGGCCTCCCAGGCAAAAATCGGCTCGCGCCCCACCCACTCACCTGGTACCTCACGATCCTGCGCGATCTCTCACCAACTCTTGCCAGAGGGTGTCCAAGGCCAGTGGGGCACCACAGACTCAGAGCCGGGAGTGGCCATCCAATCGATCTGTGCCCAGGCCGCTGCTGCAGGCTCCGTTGGCACGTCGCGAGCGTGTTGCGGCCAATTACTTATTCCAGGGGTGCTTGGCAATTTCTCGTTCGTTCAGGTCGGCCCCCCACCCTGGGCGCGTGGGAATTCGTAGGTAGCCGTCTTTGATGTCCAGGGGGTCGGTGATGAGGTCGTCTTTCCACGGCACGTCGTCGATATCGATCTCCATGATGCGCACATTGGGCAGAACCGCACACAGATGCGCACTCATCAATGTCGACAGATGGCTGTAGTAATTGTGTGGCGCCACATTGAGCTCATACGTCTCGGCCAAGTCTCCAACTTTCTTGGATTGCGTGAAGCCATTCCATGGCACGTCGATCATGGCCACGTCGAGGGCGTGCTTCTCGAAATAGGGACGATAGCCGCGCAGGGTGTAGAAGTTCTCACCAGTGCAGATGCGCGTGGTGGTGGACTGCTTGATCTGCAGGAGCGCATCTGGGTCGTACATATCGATTTCCAGCCACAGCAGGTTGAACGGTTCAACCGCCTTGGCGATGCGCAGACACGCCTCAGTCTTGAAGTTGAAGTTCAGGTCCAGGCAAATATCGACGTCTGAGCCGACGGCCCCACGGAAGGTGCCGATGAGATTCTCGATGGTGCGAATGACCGGGGTGGTGACCACCTGATCGGTGGTCCCCCCGCCGCCGCCGAAGCCTGGCATATAGACCTGCGCCGGGTCTCCTGGGATCACGATGTTGGTCTTGAGGGCCGTGAAGCCTCGGCTGACCACTTCGCGTCCCAGGTTGGCGATATCCTCCAGCGAGAGCAGCGGCGGCGTGCCAAGGGCCTTGCCGTAGCGCGCTCGTGTCGTGCCGCAATGCGACCAGTACAGACGTACCTGATCACGCGTAGGGCCACCGAACAGTTCGTACACCGGGACGCCCAGAGCTTTGGCTTTGATATCCCACAGGGCACAATCGATGCCCGCCATCGCCTTCGCCGCGATGCCGCCCGGACTCTGGCGCGTGGCGCGATACATGTCCCAGTAGAGTTTCTCGATGGGACGTGGGTCCTGACCCAGCAGCAACGATTTGAGGTCTTCGACACAGCCGGCGATGGCGCGTGGTGTTCGGTTGTCGCTGCATTCGCCGTAGCCAGTCAGGCCATCGTCGGTCTGGATTTTGACGAAGGTCCAGGGCCGCCAACCGGCATCGCAAATCATGGCTTCCACATGAGTAATTTTCACGGCATCCTCCTCGATTCAGAACGACTTCACCATCACTATCAAGAGTGGCCAGGATTCCGGTTACTTTGACGATGCCAAGGCACCGGGGGCCGTTGCGCCGCCCCTCTCGTCACAATGACGTGCGGGCGATCGGAGTCGGTCAAGTCACGCCTAGTGCGAACCACCCCGCCCAGCCGGCCGCGCCGTCCCACCAGGTGCTGTAGACCAGGCCGTCCGAGCCCACGGTAAACAGGTCGATGTGCTCGGTGAACCGAGAGATCGCTGCCACCTGCCCACCCGCCTGGCCGACACCGCCCGACACGTTGAACCAGCCGGCCCAATTACCCCCCTCGTGCCACCATGTACTGTAGATCCGATTGTTGGTGCCTATTGTAAACAAGTCGAGATGGTTCGAGTAGCGGGCAATCGCCGTGACGGGTGAGCCAGGCGAAGCAACCCCACCGGACACCTGAAACCAGTTGCCCCAGCCAGTCCGAGCATTCCACCAGGTGGACATGATCCGCCCGTCGGCCGCCGTGGTGAACAGGTCGAGCTGGTCGGGGAACCGCGCCACCACGCTCACCGTGGCGTCCGAGCGGCATTGCAGGTTGCCGATGGCGAACCAATTGTGCCAGCCACTGCGCTCGTCCCACCACGAACTGTATGGCCAGTTGTCAGTCCCAACCGTGAACAGGTCGAGGTGAAACGGGTAGCGGGCCACGACGGTGACTGTGGCCCCGGCGGCCGCCACCCCGCCCTGAACCTGGAACCATGACGCCCAGCCGGTCTGGGCATTCCACCAGGTGGACATGATCCGCCCGTCGGCTGCCGTCGTGAACAGATCGAGGTGGTCACTGTACCGCGACACGACATTAACCGTGGATCCGGGCCGGCATTGCATGGTTACCGATGGGGAACCAGGCGTGCCAACCGCTGCTGCTATCCCACCAGGAACTATACACACGGTTGTCCGTGCCGACGGTGAACAGATCGAGATGGCCGGCGTAGCGGGCCACCGCCGTAATCGGTGAGCCCACGCCACCGGGTGAGGTGATTCCGCCTTGCACGTGGAACCACCCCGCCCAACCGCTCGATTGGTCCCACCAGTTGCTCATCGTACGACCATCCGAGGCGACGGCGAACACGTCGAGGTGCTCAGGGAAGCGAGCCATCACGGTCATTGGCGTGCGGGCGCGGGCCGGTAGGGAGGCTAGTGGACTGATGCGATTCCAGATCACCTGGCGGCAGATCCGGCAGAACGGGACCCCAAGCGCACGCATCTTGCAATCGTATTCGGGCCGGTAAGCACCACAATGGTAGTAGTGTGCCCCTTCGAAGAGCCCGACTGTACCGGTTGGAACCGGACTAGGCCGATTATCGACCTGGCTGCAGTTCGGGTTGCTCATCGTCGGGATCGCCGTCACTGACGCGACCGCCCAACGCCACTTCAAGGTGTTCCGGTCGGAATTGGTCGTCACATTGGGTTCGGACGGCTCGCCCGCAGGGTGGTGGTCATGGCCGGTCTCATTGCCACCGGCGTAGTACGGGTACTCGTCGGCAAGCCCGAAAGCGGTATGCCCCATCTCATGGATGGCAATTTCAGTGGCCCCTGCCGCCAGCGAGTACGTACCGACGCCCCCACCGCTGCCGCCATAAATCGTGGAGTTGACCACAACAAGCACCACGGTGAACTCCGGAACCTGGGTGGCGGCCACCTGCAGCGCAGTGGTCATGTTGCAGACCAACAACCGACGGATGTTGTTGGCGCCGAAGGTAGCGTCGAAGTAGGTGCGAACAGAGGCGCCAGTCCCGCCGCCGGCGACGGGGTCGTCAGCGCCGGCATCGGTTGAGCTGACGTTGACTCGGAACACGTTGATGGCCGGGCTCAGCTCATCGAACGGCGGCGTGGCCCGGAAGGCATTGACGAACGCCGTACAAGCGTTATTGAAGTCGTTCTGCTGGGCTGCGGTAAAGCCTTCGGCCAAGAGCACGACGTTGAACGCCCGGTTGCGGGGCGCAGTGCCGAAGATCTGGGTGGAACCGAGCACAGAGCCATCTGCGGTCGACATGGCCGATCTCCCTCATCAGCGGCTGATCTGCAGTGGGAAGCTGGCGAGTTCGGTGACCTCAGGGCTGCCAGGCACCGCACTGGTCGCGCGGCTGGATGGCAGCAGTGCCTCGGGTGTGGCCGGCGCCACGTGCACAACGGCGACATGGTCGGCGCCCTCCGGCACCGGAACGACAACGGTAAAAGCGCCCCGTAGTCTCGCCCCATCTACCCGAGTGATCGGTTCGTCGGACCGCTCAGGGAACACCTCAGCACTGCCGGACATCGCATCGCGGGCGGGGACCCGAGCCAAGGTCCGCCCATCCGCAGCACGGGTATCGATGTAGTAACCGGGGTGTTGGGCACGGGCGATATCAAAGCCAGTGATCGCAACGTCCACCGGCTGCTGGCTGACCAAACGCACTTGCTGACCCTCGTACTCAAAAATCAGGCGCACCGCGAGGGTTGGCATGGGTTGACTGGTATCGTTCATAAGGACCTCCTGTTCGTCCCGCGAAGGCAGAATACGGTTCCAGTGATCTGCGCTTTCCAGTGCATAAGGACTTAGGATAAGAAAAAAAAGCAACAATATCGGCTCAATCCACTTAGCACAAAGGGACAGACGATTATTCAATGCTAGGGTATAGTGGTTAAGCACACTCATTCAGCTACCATCGCCGGATCTGCCCTAGCGTGTTGTCGGAGGGCATTGCAGACGGCTCATGTTGTGTTTCAGGGTCGTATTTGACCAGCAACTCAAGCACCACATGAAGCAAGGCCTTGCCTCGCTTCCCAACAAGATTGACAAACTCGCGAAACACACCACGGAGCGGTGACCTCACACGACCGGCCACCGTGGCAGAAAATGCACGCCTGTGCGGGCCAACAGTCGCTCCCCAATCTCCTGGACTTTCTGGATGAGCTGCCATTCATCGACGTACAGCGGCGTATAGTCCTGCACCACCACCCTGCCATCGACGATGACGGTATGCACGCTGCGGCCATCGGCGTTATACACCAGGGTATTGACCGGGTTGAAGAGGTTGCGCCATTCCGGACGCTTGGTATCGAATAGCACGAGATCGGCCTTTTTCCCCACCTCGATGGAGCCCAGATCCTGATCGAGGCCGAGGGCCTTGACGCCGTTGAGCGTGGCCATTTCCAGAGCCGTCTCGGCCGGTACGATGCTGGTGCTGCGCCGGGCGTCTTTGTAGAGCACCGCCGCGAGATACATCGAGCGCTGGGTTTCGAGCAGATTCGAATTGTTGCCGGCATCCGTGCCGAGGCTCACGGCGATGCCCTTCTGCAGCATTTCCGGCAGTTTTCCCTGGCTACTCGTCCCCCGGCCCATCTTGAGAGCCGCCGTTGGCACCATCACCGCCTTCGTGTGCGTCCGGGCCATGACCTCGACTTCGTTGTCATCAAGCCCAACCAGATGCGCTAGCAGCACGTTTGGCCCGAGCACGCCGATACTCTCCAGGTACTCGATGGGGCGCTTGCCGTATTGCTCCAGGGCGGCTTTGACACCGGGCGGATCATTACTCTGATGCAGGGTCATGCCGGTCTGATAGGCGTCCGCCAGGCGTTTGGCGGCCACCAACAGCTCCTCCGTGGCGTAGTCGGCAGCGAAGGGCATGGCCCAGGCGCGTACCCGGTCGTTGAGGCGATGATCATAGGTCTTGATGGTTTTCTCCATCGTGTCGATGGCGTCCTGTGTGCTGGTCACCGGGATGTTGATCGGATTAGGCTGATCGACCACCTGGGCGCCGACGACGATGCGGCATCCTGTTTCTTCGTAGGCCTGCATACAAGTGTCGAGGAACTTGGTGCTGCCGGGATCGAGGAAGCAGGTGGTCCCATACTTCAGGAGCTCGGTAATGCCCAGAAGCGAGGTGTAATACTCATCTTCCTCGGTCATTGCCCCCTGCAATTTGAAGACATTAGCCAGATAAACACCGGGGTTGAGATCGTCGGGGAAAATCCCGCGGACGGCATGGGCATAACTGATGTGCATGTGATTGTTGCAGAAGCCCGGGGTGACCACCATCTCCCGCGCATCGATGACTTGGTCGGCCGACAGGCCAGTAAGCTCGGCAGCCTTCCCCACGCGAGTGATGCGTTGGCCCTCAATCAGGATGGATCCATCCTGGATGATGCGCCGCGACGCATCTATGGTGATGAGAAACCGTGCGCCTTCGATTTTGAGCGTCGGTCCTGGCATGGTCTGCACACCTCCTTGAGCCACAACACCCCCACGGGAGCGATCAAGGCGGTACCGAGGCCAGACCACACGGCATCAGCCACACTCACCTCGATGCGTGTGAACGCCAGGGTCAGCGCGCTGAGGCTCAGTTCGTGAACATAGAAACATCAGCACGAAGGGCAACACCTTGGTAATGCCTTGCGGCAGCTTCCTCGCGGTCGTACCCGAGACCTCAAGCACGATCGCCAGCACGAGAGAGAGCCCACTCCTCGTCAATCTCCGTCCTCCAGCCCAGACGAGGCCTTCACGGCTGCGGCGAGGTGAGGGACGATGTCCTGGGCGAGCACCTCCAGATGTTCCATGTGGTCGAAGGCCGAGTTCAACAGCAAATGCTCGGCGCCTGAGGCCACAAGCTCCGCCAGACGCTCCACGCACTCCTGCACACCCCCCCAGATGGCCACGCGCGACGCCATGTCGGCATTCCGATAGCGTAGCCCAAACCAGGTCCGCAGGCGTGCCTCGGCACGGGATTTATCGGCATCGACGGCGATATAGACACGCTTGGAGATGCAGAAGGTCGTGGGGTCTCGTTTGGCGTCGTCGAGCAAGCCGCGGATGGTCACTACCTGAGCCTTGAAGTCGGCGTTGGAGGATGATCCCGCCCCCATCCAGCCGTTGCCCAGTCGCACCGCACGGCGCAGTGCTGCAGGCTCTCGCGCGCCGAACCAGAGCGGCGGGTGTGGCTGCTGCACTGGCTTGGGCTCCTGAGAGATGCCGGCAAGTGTCCAATACTCCCCGGCAAACGTGGCCGTCGGCTGGGTCCACAGAGCCTTCATCACCTCGATCCCCTCAACGAAGCGGCGTACCCGGCGCTCCAGGGGGATGCCGAAGGCCGCGTCTTCAGGTCGCTGATTCCCTATGCCCACCCCCACGGTCAAGCGACCCTGGCTGAGCTGGTCGAGCGACGTCAAACTCTTGGCCAACTGGATGGGATTACGTAAGACAGTTAGCAGCACCGAGGTCCCCAGCCGTATTGTTCGCGTCAAGGCTGCCGCATAGCTGAGCAGGGTTAACGGTTCGAGAATCGGCACCGCGCCGACGATTTGTTCTTGGACCCAGGCGCTCTCATAGCCCAGGGCCTCAGCGCGCGTCAGAAACGTGTGCAGTCGTGTAGTCTCGAGTGGTCCGTCGAGAAAATCCTGCGGAATCGCGATGCCACAGCGGATCACCTTAGCAGTTGCCATGACGAACTCTCCTCGGCCATCCCTTCTGTGCGAACATCTACAGCCTCACACCCATAACGCCGGATCGGTCAGAGCCGCCGCGACAGCTTTCGGGTCCATGCCGTGGGCACGGATGAATGGTTCGGCGTCGGCAATAACTTTGTCAACATCTTGATAGAGTTTATAGCGTTGGAAGCGGTCTTCGTGTGGTTCTAACCCAAGGGCTTCAGCGACGACCGAGGTAAAATTCTTCACCTCGAACGGGTAGCGCCCCTGCGCATCGCAGAGCACTCGATGGCATCCGTGATACACGAGCACCAGCAGCTCAACACCCGCCGCTTGGGCTGATTCGAGAAGATGTTGGTGGACATCCTCCTGGGCCAGAGGAACCAGTCCCAGACTCCCCCCACCGCAGGTATAGCCGGGTTCGGCGAGTTGGTCGATCTCCACCCACTCGATCCCTGGGATCGCCTGCAATAACCGGCGTACGTTGTCGTTCGTGCCACTGATCCCATTATGCTCATGCAGAGCCACGCGTTTAGGGATCGCGCGCACGAAGCGCGATCGCAAATCGTCCAAACGATCGGCGAGAAACTGGGTGATATGCTCAAGCGTATAAGGTAACTCAGTGGCACCAGCGGTCGTCTCGCCCAAATGCAGCTGGCAGGAGGGACACCAGGTCAGTACGTGTTGCGGTCGAAATTCGGCAAAGCGTCCGAGCGTGTGGCTTTCGATACGGTCGCTGCCGTCGAGGTCGCCCTGGGTGCGGAAGTGCACAATCCCACAGCAATGATTGACGCCGCCCAGCACCTCGTAATCCAGCTCCATCGCCTCAAGAATATCCATGACATTAAACACGATGTGCGGCGTGCGCAGAACATTGCAGCCAAGATAGAAGACGACATCAGCGCGCGATTTCATCGTCGGAGAGAGACCAGTGAGGCGACGATACTGCTCTGGCGTCATCTGTGTGCCGGCGAGGAGGCGGATGGATTGAGCCATGCGCTTGAAGTAGGTCTCGCTCGATGGTTGTTGCAGGCGCTCCTGATGCTTCAGTGTGTGCTTGGCCAGATTGAGCATTTTGCGAGGATTGATCCCTTCCGGACAGGCCGGGATACAGGATCCGCTCGCCGTACACACCTGGGCCCAGTGTCGAGCTTCATCATGGCCATGAGCGCCGCGCAGGATGTCCAGGATGCCGCCAACGACATGCGTCGAGTCGGCGCCTTGCAAATTGCCATACGACAGCATCGGACAGACGTCGACACACTTCCCGCAGGTCGTGCAGTCTTGCAAAATCGCCTGGGTTGTCGGATTCGATGTAGGCCTGTAAGAACAACTGACTCATCATCCAACTCCTTGAAGTCATATGTGTTTCGAACGTGCGCATCCGTGTGCGATGCCTACGGTCGGGTTGTCAGGGGTGATTGTACTGAACACCACCAACGGCGGCAATGAAATAATCTTTCTGAACAGGACCACCGACAAGCGTACGCTGTTTGACACGCAGGTATGGCCTATTTACACTGTGCTGCGCGAAGCTTGGGACCCATGGCGTAGATCACGCGGTGTCGTGAGCGCACACCAGCCTCCTTCCTTCCTACCATGGCGCATTCGATGGCCCAACGCCCACCTGTTCTGACCGCAGAGGCCTGCATGCATGGGCTGTCGAGCGCCGCGAAGAAGCGCGAGCGGGCCACTTTGTTCGATGGCTAGCCGGCAATGCAACGCGCGGCCATGGCCAAGCCCCGGGCGACGGACCGGTCAAGTCCTGCGACCTCGGCTGAGGCGCGCAACCGCTGTTTGCAGCGTCGTGACACGCGCGGGGTGCAAGGTGGCCGCGCCCCCCCATCCCCCAATGGGATAGCGGGAGGGCCGCGGCAGCATCGCCCCCTGCCCGGTGGGCCACACGGGGCTACGGGGCAGGACCGCCAGGCCGGGAGGACCGACGCGACTTGGCACACCCAAGCCTGAGGGAGGTTTCCCTATCACGGAGAGCGGTGGTTGGGCCTCAACGTTTCGACAAGCCCCCTAGCATGGCCACACCTGGGGCAGCGGACAGTCATCGTTGCCGGTGTCGAATCGGCATCATACCCTTGACGGGGTCTGGGGGGCTCCGGGATCCGCGGAGCTCTCGCACCGTTTGGAGTGCATCGCGGTTTCCAGGGCCCAACAGGCCGTCATACTTGACCTTGACAACATGGGCAGGCAGGCCACACAGCAACAACCGGCGGATGAATTCCTCGGGACTGAGGGGGCCGAGCTTGGCTTACTCGGTCTGGGAAGCGGTGTCGTGGAAGGTACCCTGACCATCTTCACGTGTGAGCATGTCGTATGTCAATCATCGCCACCTCCACTTCAAACCTCACCACGACATTTAGCCCATCCACACGGGCGTCGTAAGATTCCATCTCGTCCGCCCATCACCGATGGCGAGAATCTGCAATACATGCACGGCATGGCCTGATGCCTGCGAAGCCAAAGAACCTCCTGGACGCTCAACGTGGGTCCAGGCCGCGTCCGGCTTTGAAAGCGGCCAGGCTGCTGCCCTTCTGGGAGGGCGGCAGGCTATTATTGAGCTCCTCCACGGCAATTGCTCCCGACCGTAAGACGGTTCGGAGCGCATAGGCCCACATGGCGAGGGTGATATGGCGGTACCAGCCCGTCCAACTGCGCACCTCGTAGTCATCCAGGCCGACTTCCCTCTTGGCAGCTTCAACGCTGCCCTCCATAGTCCACCGACTGCCTGCAACCCGCACCACCTCGTCCAGCCGGGTTTCATGGGGGGCAAAAACCGCGTAGGGCATCACCTTCTGTGGGTCGCTGACACACCGGCGCACTAGTAGCCAGCGGCGCCATCGGGGGTCCTTGGGATCCTCCAGAGGCATCCGGCGCCAGTCATGCCATCGGGATACCGTTGTCTCATCCTGCGCGCATAGCCGGCTCCCCCCCTCTTCTGGCAAGGCGGCCACGAGCGTGTTGACCTGCCGTGGCTGCCCGCCTAGCCGAAGGTGTACCTTACCCGAAACGGCCAGCACATAGGCGAGAGGTAGGGCTTCCAACCAGGCGCGCAGCCGTCGGTCATCCCCATAGACGCTGTCACTGGTGACCCATCTAGCGGGCACGCGGGCCGCCAGCGCTCGCTGCAGCATGTGCTGGGCCAGTTGTGGCTTGGTCGCAAACCGACGGTCGTGCGGAATGCCAGCCTGCCGCCGGCGAGCGGGATCGTCGGTCCAAGCCTCAGGCAAATAGAGCTCACGATCCAGCAAGGCGTGGCCCAGTCGACCGGCATACCCCAAAAAGACGCCGATCTGGCAGTTTTCAAGGCGGCCGGCTGTGGGGCTATATTGGCGAGCGACACCGACCGAGTGCTGCCCTTTTTTCAAAAAGTCGGTCTCTTCAATGACCAACACCGCGTGCGGATCTCCTAGATGCTGGACCACATAGGTGCGCAATTCATCGCGGACCGCATCAGGGTCCCATAGCGCCCGACGCAGCAGGTGCTGAAAGCCATAGGGTGTGGTGTCGCCGCTCACCTCAGCCAATTGCCAGCTGTTCTTACGCTCGACAGAGCTGAGCAAGCCGCGCACGTACGCCACCGCCCGCTGCCGCGGCTCGGCACGCTCGAAGTAGGGTGCCAGGCGGCGCTCGATATCGGCCATGTGAGCCGCTCCCGACCGGCCCCGCGCCATGTCCTGATCCGCGGATGGCTCACCTGGTTCCATCGTGGACATGATGCGGCCTCCTTTCAGCAGGATGTGTAAAGATATGATACCAAGATGGCGGCATAATTACAATTGTAGCGATACTGGGTTATGGCAGAAGGACTCGTGACGGGAGTCCAGCGTGCGGTGGACGGATGTTACGAGCCTCGGTTTATGATCCCCTCCAGGTGTTCTTTGGATCCTTTCAGCTTGACATTGATTGCCTATTCCGAGGCGGTGGCCGATAATCTGGGGAAAGTAGGGGTCCGGGCCAAGATCACCCCCTTGGATCGGGCCGCGCTGTCCACTAAACGCCAGGCCAAGGCCCTCGCTGGAGACCTATGGCCATGGAGCACTCCGAACCGCAGCCTGGCCATTCACATCGTCATCATGCACACCCTGCATCACTCACAGGCCCCGTTCACCTCGACGGCCGACGGCAAGATTCACACGAATGACGCCGTGAACCAGAAGATCGCCCGGTGGGATCTCGGGAGGAACCTGTATGACAACAATCCGTGCTATATTATTCGACGATAGCCTGCACAGCCGCCGCTCATGGTAACCTCTTGTCATCCCGCGCCCGTGGATGGCATGCGGCAGGAGGGGAGACCGGGGTGAGCACGAGGTGAACCGGCGGGCTTGTTGACGTTCACCTTTGCGACAGGAGTGGCAATATGTTCAGAGAGTTCCGAGAGTTTGCCATGCGCGGCAATGTCGTGGACTTGGCCGTGGGTATTGTCATTGGCGCGGCCTTTGGCAAAATTATCACGTCTCTAGTCAACGACATCATCATGCCTCCTATTGGGCTCCTGCTCGGCCGAGTCGATTTTGCTAACCTATTCATCAATCTCTCAGGCCAGTCGTTTGCTTCGCTGGCAGAAGCCAGGGCCGCTGGTGCCCCAACCATCAATTATGGCGTGTTTCTCAACACAGTCATCGACTTTGTCATTGTGGCCTTGGCCATTTTCTTGCTGGTGCGGTTCATCAATCGCCTGACCCGTCAGGCAGATGCGGCGCCGGCAGTGCCGACTAGCCGCGAATGCCCCTTCTGCGTATCATCGATTCCCCTCAGAGCCACGCGCTGCCCGCAGTGCACGTCCAATCTGCAAGCAGCGTAAAGGCGGCCTCCTCCATCAGATTTCCCACTAGCCTGCCTGGCTCAGCATAGTCCTGTCATGATTTCCTGTTATTTTTATTGCAATCTTTAGAAATAGATATTACAAACACTATAACATAGGGAGTGTCCGATGACCTGGTTCGTATTTTCCTATTCGCGGCCATCGAAAGTACAGTCTCGCCCTTGTGAGGCGCTTTAGCAGCGGTGGCGTCGCCTGGGCGCGAGCACGCTCACGGGGGGTATCTATGTCTTACCCGCCCGTGAGGAAGACTTGGAAGCGTTTCAATGGTTGCCACTTTCGGGCTTGAGGAGCCGAGCCTGTACCTTATGGGAGAAACCCTCCACGAAATGGATTTGCGCGATGGCCGCTACGTCCATCCGGAGACCGCCGTCATCGACGGCGTGCTAAAGGGCTGGCACCTGATGAGGTTCTCCGACCAGGATCTCGAAGCACGCGGTGTGGCCCTCTTCGAAAGGCTTTATGCCGCGTTTGCCCGAGGAGGGGGCCCCAAGCCATCAAGGATAAAGAAGGTAAGACGCCAAGGTTGTGGATGCTTCGTGTCCCCTCGGCCATCGTGAGGTGGTCTCTATGACTTATGCATCAACACGGACAACACGACGTCAGTCAAGAGAAACGGCGACATGGCGCGCGCAGCTGGCGGCACTCCACTACGTACCCAAGTTCATCCAGCTCATGTGGCAGACCCATCGGGGCTACACCATGGCCATGGCGGTGCTCCGCCTGTGTCGCGGCTTTCTCCCACTGGCCACGCTCTGGGTTGGCAAGCTCATCATCGATGCTGTGGTGGACATGCGCCAGGCGCCATCGGACTTCGCCCAGTTGTGGCCGCTCGTGGCGCTCGAGATCGCCATCGTGGTCGTGGGGGAGATGCTGGCCAGGGCTTCGGTGCTGGTTGAGAGTCTCCTCGGCGAACGCTTCTCGACCTCGACGAGCCTGCGTGTGATGCAGCACGCGGCTACTCTTGATCTATATCATTTCGAAGACCCCACATTCTATGACCGGCTTGAACAGGCACGGCGGCAGACGAGCAACCGGATCGGACTGCTGGCGCAGCTCCTGACGATGGGGCAGGACGTGCTGACGCTGGTGTCGCTTGGTACGGCCCTCGTCGTCTATAACCCAGGGTTGCTCCTGATTCTGGCTGTCGCCGTCCTGCCCAGCTTCCTCGGCGAGATGCACTTCGCGGCGCTGGAATATGCGCTCGTCTCCCGATGGACACCGGCGCGGCGGCAGCTCGACTATCTGCGCTACGCTGGTGCCAGCAACGAGACGATCAAGGAAGTCCAACTGTTTGGACTTGTGCCCTGGCTGATCGGACGATATCGTCGCCTCTCAGAGCGCCTCTACGAAGAGCATAAGCGGTTGTCGATCCATAAGGGCAGTCTTTCAACTGCACTGTCGATCCTGGGGACGCTGGGATACTACGCCGCCTATCTCATCATCCTTGCGCATGCTGTCCAGGGAATCATTACGCTCGGCTCCCTGACTTTTCTCGCCGCCTCGTTCGCTCGTTGCCGTGATCTCCTCCAGCATCTGCTGCTCGGTGCCAGCGGGATCAGCCAGCAGTGTCTGTACCTCAAAGACCTCTTCGATTTCTTCGAGACGAAGCCGACCATCAGCTCAGCCTCAGGCGCGCCAGAGGTGCCCAAGCCGATACGCCAGGGCTTCGTGTTCGAAGACGTTGGGTTCCGCTACCCTGGTCGCGGTGACTGGGCAGTGCGGCATGTAAACTTTGATCTGCCTCCTGATGAGCGCATCGCCTTTGTGGGTGAGAACGGTGCAGGCAAGACAACGCTCATCAAGCTGCTGGCACGGCTGTACGATCCCACGGAAGGGCGCATTCTGCTCGATGGTGTCGATCTGCGCGATTACGACTTGGCGTCGGTGCGCCGAGCGGTTGGCGTCATTTTCCAGGACTTCGTCTGCTACGATTTCCGCTTCGACGAGAATATTGGCGTCGGAGAAATCGATGCGGTACGATCGTATCTCGATCGGTCGGACCACGAGGAGCCCCCTGATAAGGCGAAGACGTGGGACACAGGGCCTCCCGGCAGTAATGTGGTTCCGGCATCCATCGTCGCGGCGGCCGAGAAATCCCTGGCCACCTCTCTTCTGCCCCGTTTCTCCCTGGGGTACCGGCAGATGCTCGGCCGTCGATTCGAGCGTGGCGTCGAGCTCTCGGGCGGGGAGTGGCAGAAGATCGCGCTTGCCCGCGCCTATATCCGCGACGCCCAAGTACTCATGCTGGACGAGCCCACAGCGTCGCTCGATGCGCGCGCCGAATACGAAGTGTTCCTCCGCTTTTCGCGCCTTGTGAGGGGGAAAATGGCGGTCATTATTTCTCATCGCTTCTCCACGGTGCGGATGGCCGACCGTATCCTCGTTGTCAAGCATGGCACCGTGGTCGAAGACGGGACGCACGAGGCGCTGGTGGCGCAGGGCGGTCTCTATGCCACCCTTTTTGCGCTGCAGGCAGAGGGATATCGGTAAGTAAAAGGTGCGACACGTCACAGGCTCGATCGGCTGAATGGGATACCAAGGCAAGTTCTTTTGCCGGATTCGTCGTGCAGGCGGATCGGCATGAAGGGGCAGTGCTGGCATCTGAGTGGGGCAATGCCAGATCCCAGCAAGTGCAAACCAGGAAGGGGACATTCGTGAGTCCCGCGGACGAAGGATTTCGACGACCTACTGGGGAAACGGGTGGTGATCACTGCCTGTGCTCACTGGTACCGAGATCGACCGCTCGGTGAGTGCACTCAGCCCTGGCCTATGGGATAAGCGATTGGCTTGACCACTGTGGTGAGGCTCCGGATGGTGCTCTATGCGATGCCAGACCTCCTCACGGGGGCACTGACCGTAGAAACGGTCTACGAACAGCAGTGCACGGTCATGCTGCTCTCGCACCAACTGTTGGCATTTCCCCAGGCTGGTCTCGTGGTAGTGCTGGACCGAGGCCGCATTCTCGAGCAGGGGACGCATGCCGAGCTCAGCACAGGCAACGGGCTATACGCCCGCATCTACCGGCCCAGCGTCTGGCCAGCATAGGATAGGGTGACGAAGGTGAACACCGACGCCTCTAGCGTCAGTCGAGGCCATCTCCCCCCTGCATGCTGCCGCCTCCGAGCTGGCCCACATGACCGGAAACGATGCATACGCACCCATCGGCGCGGATGGATGTCAGAGCCTTGGGCGGCGGAGCTTAGTCACTGTTGGCGCAGCCACAACCTGGCTGCACATTTCCCGGGGTCTGCAACTGTTGGCGAATCTTCTCAAGCGTATCACCTTCTAAGTCGATCATAATCAGGGGTGGTTGCTCCAATTGTTCGGCTACATAGTCGGCATGCCGATCAAGGGCGCGATAGGGGGAGAGATCACTGGGGTCGAAGTCCTCAGGGAGATTCTCGTCGAGCCATTCTGGCGGGAAATGCAAGGCCATCGTTGTACCTCCATATGCCATGCTAAGATGCCCGTGCGCTGCCGCAACCCCCAGGTCTCGGGGACGATCGGCGGGGGGTCTCGGCTATTTAACATGTAACCTGCGATTGTACTAACAGCCGAGCAAAGAGTCCAGAACATCTGCTGTAAACGGTTCATTGCCCATGGTGACAGGGACTACAGGAGGCCATGGAGCGAAAAATCCTATTGACACAACATTTGGCTCCATGCTAGAGTGTCGACGATTGAATTGAGTGTCTACTGAGGATTCCCCGTATTGTCTTGTCTTGTAACGTTCCCAACGTGATCACTCCTATGAGCTCTCAACGCATCGGGGTTGATGCGTGTGTGCTTCTCCCCCTGGCGAAAGGGTGATAATCTCCCTAGTATCCGCGTTTAACCGCATCAGCATTGTGACTTCGGCAGATGACAAACCGAGAGCTCCGCTCCTCTGTACCGCGCAACTTCCAGGTGGATGCTCTACCTGTTGGGTAATCCCATTCGACCGATGATGTCCCATGCTAGAATAGACCTGAGGGTTGGCGTGTACCGCTACCTCCGCATGCACTCCTACTCGCAATGCTGGCCACTATGCCTGCCACAATGGTTTTTGATCATCTGGAGATGGACACGCAATCACGCTCAAATGGACCAGGCCATGAGTGTATGGATCACAAGGCCGGGCGCGTTGAGGCGTCCTGGTAATCATCATGCTGACAACAGTGTATGTGACATGATTGACCCTGAATCCGTCGATGGTCGCAGTCTGCCAGATACCAGATAAGAGAGAGGCAGCGCGGTGCCCATGTGCCGGATGGAAGCGTTTTGTATGCTAGGTTAAGCGTTCCAACAGTGCTAAGTTGCCCTTATTTATTATGGACATTCGTGTAGTGAGGTACGAAGAATGAATTTAGCCGAATTAAAAGAGAAAACCGTTGCCGACCTGAACACGGTCGCCAAAGAGCTCAACGTCACAGGGACCAGTGGACTGCGCAAGCAGGAATTGATATTCAAGATCCTTGAGGCGCAGACCGAGAAAAATGGCCTGGTTTTTGGCGAAGGCGTACTGGAAATCCTCCCTGACGGGTTCGGATTCCTGAGGGCTCCGAGCTCTAACTATCTACCGGGTCCAGACGACATTTATGTCTCCCCCTCGCAAATCCGCCGCTTCGACATGCGTACCGGCGATACTATCTCAGGGCAGATCCGTCCACCTAAGGAAGGCGAGCGCTATTTCGCTCTACTCAAGGTGGAGGCCATTAATTTTGAGAATCCCGAGCTTGCCAAAGATAAAATCCTCTTCGACAATTTGACGCCGCTGTATCCCGACCAGCGCGTTGGGCTTGAGCGGGCGGATGGCGACCTCTCAACCCGCATCATGGACTTATTGACGCCAATCGGGATGGGACAACGGGGCCTGATCGTGTCCCCGCCTCGCACCGGGAAAACAATGCTGTTGCAGTCCATCGCGAACAGCATCACTGCCAATCATCCGGAGATCATCCTCATCGTCCTGCTCATCGACGAGCGACCGGAGGAAGTGACCGACATGCAGCGGTCGGTCAAGGGCGAGGTGGTCAGCTCGACCTTTGATGAGCCGGCCCAACGCCATGTACAAGTGGCGGAGATGGTCATTGAAAAGGCCAAGCGCCTTGTCGAACATAAGCGTGATGTGGTCATCCTGTTGGACAGTATCACCCGTCTGGCGCGTGCTTACAACACCATTCAACCGGCCAGCGGTAAGGTACTCTCCGGTGGTATCGATTCGAATGCCTTGCAGCGGCCGAAGCGCTTCTTCGGCGCCGCCCGGAATATCGAGGAGGGAGGCAGCCTGACGATCATCGCCACCGCCCTCATCGACACCGGCAGCCGCATGGACGATGTCATCTTCGAAGAGTTCAAGGGCACCGGCAACATGGAAATCCACCTCGATCGTAAGCTGGCCGACAAGCGCGTCTTCCCGGCGATCGATATCACGCGCTCGGGCACGCGTAAAGAAGAGCTCTTATTGTCGGAGAAGGAATTAAACCGCGTCTGGCTACTGCGCAAGGTGTTACAACCGATGGGCACGGTAGATGCGATGGAATTCCTGCTCGAGAAAATCCGCCAAACGAAGACAAACGCTGATTTTCTGGATTCGATGAATACATGAGGACAGGACTGGGTGTTGAGGATTGGCTAGAATCGGCTCATCGCTCAGCATGCACGGTTCGTTACAGTCTCTTCGACAGGAGGGCATCATGAAAGCGGAGATTCATCCTCAGTATGTCGATTGCACGATTACCTGCGCCTGCGGCGAGGTCGTCCAGACGCGTTCAACTCGGCCACAGATTCGTGTGGAGATTTGTTCGAAGTGCCACCCCTTCTACACTGGTAAACAGAAACTCGTCGATACCGCCGGGCGAGTGGAGAAATTCCAGAAGAAATATGGCCTAGAGCCAACCTCCCAGAACTAATGTCGGCGGCAACACAGAGGGCTGACCATGTGGGACAAATTAGACGCCCTGGAACGACGCTTTACTGAGCTGAATGAGCTCATGAGCCGCCCGGAAATCTTCAGTAAAGCAGCTGAATACCAGCGGTATGCGCGTGAGCGGTCGGAGCTTGCCAAGATCGTCGACGTGTACCGGCAGTTCACGCGTGTCATCCAGGAGAAAGATGGGGTGCAGCGCCTGTTGGAAGACGCCGGCGATGATGCTGAGATGAGCCAACTCGGCCAAGAAGAGCTGACACAATTAGCTGAGCAGGAGAATAAATTGACGTATGAATTGAAGACCCTCCTGCTACCCGCCGACGCCGACGACCAGAAAAACGTCATCCTGGAGATTCGTGCCGGTACAGGAGGAGAGGAAGCGGCCTTGTTCGCGGCTGATTTGTTCCGCATGTATGGCAAATACGCGGAGCGTCAGGGATGGCATGTAGAGCTCTTAGAGAGCCATGCAACGGGCATCGGTGGGTTCAAGGAAATCATCGCCTCCATCGAAGGCCGTGGGGTATACAGTAGACTTAAGTATGAGAGTGGCACGCATCGCGTCCAACGCGTGCCGGTCACCGAGTCGCAAGGGCGCATCCATACCTCGGCGGTAACGGTGGCGATCCTGCCCGAAGCCGAAGAGGTCGAAGTCGACATTAACCCCGAGGAGCTGCGCATCGATGTATTCCGCTCCTCTGGCCCTGGAGGGCAAAGCGTCAATACCACCGATTCAGCTGTGCGGGTGACACACTTGCCCACAGGGATCGTGATTAGTTGCCAGGATGAGAAGTCACAACATAAGAACCGCGCCAAGGCCCTGCGCGTTTTGCGCGCCCGCTTGCTGGATATCGCTAAACACGAACAGCAGGAGAAAATCTCTCGTGAACGGCGGTCCCAAATTGGCACCGGCGACCGCAGCGAGCGGATTCGCACGTACAATTTTCCCCAGGGACGTGTCACCGATCATCGGATTAACCTGACGCTCTATAAACTTGGATCGGTGCTCGAGGGGGAGCTTGACGAAGTGCTTGAGGCCCTCCAGCAAGCAGACCAGACCGAGCGGCTCAAAGACTTCGACAAGAGCGAAGTGCGCATATGACCGTCACATGCGCTAAGTCATTGCGCTGGGGGAAAACCTATCTCCAGACCTGCGGCATTGAGACAGCGCGGCTGGACGCCGAAGTCTTGCTGATGCACTGCTTGAGATGGGAGCGAACGGCGCTGTATTGCAAACACGACTATCAGTTGACGCCTGATGAGGAGATACGCTTCCACGACTTGGTGAGGCGCCGTGGCGCGCACGAGCCGATCGCCTACCTGACCGGCACGCGCGAGTTTTGGTCGCTGCCTCTTGTCGTGCGACCTGGAGTGTTGATTCCGCGTCCTGATACTGAATGGGTGGTTGAGACGGCCCTGCGATATGTACCACAGTTGCTACACCCGCACTCGCACTACCATGTCCTCGATATTGGCACGGGAAGTGGGAACATCGCTATCGCTGTGGCGACGAGCCTGCCTTCGGTAGACGTAACAGCCATCGACAGTTCCCTAGAAGCCCTGGCCGTGGCCCGGCTCAACGCCCAGTCCTGCCATGTGGCCGAGCGTATACATTTTGTTTGTGGTGATCTCTTTAGCCCGTTTCATCCCGGCCACATGCGCGTCGATCTGCTCCTCTCCAATCCGCCTTACATTGCTGCCGAGGAGTGGCATGCTTTGCCGAGTACAGTTCGCTGTTATGAGCCGCGTCAGGCTCTCGATGGTGGCAGCGATGGTCTGCTATTTTATCGCCGTTTATTTGCCGAAGGAGCGCCCTATATAGCAGAGCATGGCATCGCAATCATCGAAGTGGGGCATCGCCAGGCGGGCCATGTGTCGCGCCTGGCGATGCAGTCGCAGCAGTGGGAGTTGATCGAAGTTATCAAGGACTACGCCGGCATTGAACGTGTGGTGGTGGCGCGGCACAGGCGAAGGGGGAGTGGCTCGGCATGGATTGCATCGAAATCGAAGGTAGGGTCCAACTGCACGGCCATGTACGCGTAAGCGGGGCGAAGAATGCCGTCCTCCCGGTTATGGCAAGCCTGTTACTCACAACCGGGGCGACACGCCTGCGCAATGTCCCACGCGTGCGAGACGTCGTGACCTTTGGGCAGGTTCTGCAGGCTCTTGGTGCCAAAATCAGCTTTGATGGGTCTGAACTGATCATCGACACGACCTCCATCAACCGCTTTGAAGCCCCCTATGATCTGGTCAAAACCATGCGTGCCTCCTTTCTGGTCCTGGGACCGTTGCTGGCGCGTTATGGGCAAGCGCGTGTGTCGTTGCCGGGAGGGTGCGCCATCGGCGCCAGACCCGTCAATCTTCACCTGAAGGGCTTGCAGGCGCTCGGCGCTCACTTAGAATTGGCGCAGGGGTATGTGCAGGCATACGCTGATCAGCTGCAGGGGGCCACGATTACGTTACCGACTCCGACGGTCACCGGTACCGAAAATATCATGATGGCTGCCGTGTTAGCCAAAGGCACGACGATCATCGATAACGCCGCCTGCGAGCCGGAAGTGGTCGATCTCGCCGAAGCCTTGACCCAGATGGGGGCCCGAGTCAAGGGCATGGGTAGTTCACGCCTCATCATTGAAGGGGTGCCGTGGTTGGAACCCATTACGCACGACATCATCCCCGATCGCATTGAGGGGGGAACGTTCCTGGTCGCCGGTGCCATAACCGGCGGCGATGTCACCATCGATTACTGTCGTCCTGCACACTTGGAGGCGCTGCTCGTCCAGTTGCGTGCCACCGGCGCCATTGTCGAGGTGGGAGATGATTGGGTCCGTGTCCTCGGCCGCGAGCGTACCAGTCCGATCGATCTTGCCACGGCACCCTATCCAGGCTTTCCCACCGACATGCAAGCCCAGATGATGTCCTTTCTGACCCGGGCTAACGGGCGCTCGGTCATCTCTGAAACGGTGTTTGAAAACCGTTATATGCACGCTGCCGAGTTGAGCCGCATGGGCGCCGAAATTCACCTTAATGGGGCGGATGCCATTGTCGTGGGCGTACCCCAATTACACGGAGCCCCAGTGATGGCCACCGACCTGCGCGCCAGTGCCAGCTTGATTCTGGCCGGACTTGCCGCGCAAGGCATTACCACCGTGTCGCGGGTGTATCATCTGGACCGCGGCTATGAACAGATCGAAACCAAGCTTGCTGCACTCGGTGCGAAGATTCGGAGACTGCCGTGCAACCAGGATTGACCATTGCACTTCCCAAAGGACGATTGTTCCCAGAGTCTGTGACGCTGCTCGAGAAAATTCACTGCAGTGCGGAAGGTCTGGGCGAAGGACGGCGCCTCATCTTCGATGACGCCGAGCAATACACACGGTTTTTGATCTTGCGACCTGTTGACATTCCTACGTATGTCGAGTACGGTGCTGCGGATGTAGGGATCGTCGGCAAGGATGTAATCGATGAAGGGGGGCATGACGTCTATGAACCCCTGGACCTCAAATTTGGTCGTTGCCGCTTAGTGGTAGCCCAGCCAGGCAGTGTGCCGCTGGAGCAGTCGCTGACAGACTGGTCCTATATCCGTGTCGCTACCAAATACCCGCGCATCACCGAGCGCTACTACAATGGCAAAGGGGTGCCCGTGGAGATTATCCGGTTATCAGGATCAATTGAGCTCGCTCCCCTCGTTGGGTTGTGCGACCGCATTGTGGATTTGGTCGAAACCGGACGGACGATGGCAGAAAATGGTCTCGTCGTGGTCGGCGAAGTCATGCGGGTATCGGCCCGTCTCATCGTCAATCGTGCGAGCCAGAAAACGAAATACGAGCAGGTCACCGGTCTTATTAGCCGCTTGAAGCAGGTGATCTGAAAGCGTCTGCCGTTGACGTCGGGCATGATCAAAGAGTTTCCCCTCTCCGCTTGCCTGGACCTGGAAGGGCCGGATAGCCTTATATGTTACCTCTTCTGACGACCACTGACGTTGATTTTCCCTCACGGTTCCAGCACTTGCTCAACCGTAGTGATGAGGCTGAGTCAGCGGTCGAATCCCAGGTACGCGCCATCCTCACGCGTGTACGACGTGACGGGGATCGGGCGGTGCTGGATTTGACGTCCCAATACGATGGCATTATCCTTACCCCTGATACAATCTGCGTGTCGACATCCGAGATCGCGACGGCCTACGAGCAATGCTCTCCTGGGGCGCTTGCCGCGTTGCGGAGCGCTGCCGAGAACATCCGGCGCTTTCACAGTCACCAGCAGCGACACTCCTGGATGCTGGACCTCGACGATGGCAGTCGCTTGGGCTTGCGCATTACCCCATTGCAACGCGTCGGCATGTACGTGCCGGGCGGCAAGGCGGTATATCCGTCGACGGTGTTGATGTGCGGCATCCCTGCCCAGGTCGCGGGCGTACCTGAGCTCATCGTCTGTACACCGGCGCCAGGCGGTGTAATCAACCCGCTTATCGTCGTCGCGGCGGACCTGGTCGGAACACAGGCGATCTATAAGGTCGGGGGCGCGCAGGCGGTCGCGGCCATGGCCTTTGGCACTGCGACCATCCCCAAGGTGGATAAGATTGTCGGCCCCGGTAACCAGTATGTGGCGACGGCGAAGCGCCTGGTGTTCGGCGAGGTGGGAATCGATCTGATCGCCGGTCCTACAGAGCTGGTGATCGTTGCCGATGATTCTGCTAACCCGCAGTTTCTTGCTGCCGACTTGCTGTCCGAGGCAGAGCATACGGGTGCCGAGAGCGTCGTTTGCATCACGCCATCATTCAGACTCGTGGAGGCGGTGCAACAGGCGGTATCTGACCAACTTACCAACCTCCCACGACAGGAAGAAGCGTCGCGATCGTTGCGCGGGTGTAGTGCGCTGATCCATACACAAGATCTCCAGGAAGCTCTGACGCTGGCCAATGCCATCGGCCCTGAGCATCTCGAGCTGATGGTCGAGGAGGCCGAGCGCTGGTTAGAGCAGGTCACCTGCGCCGGGGCGATTTTCCTCGGACATTACTCCCCGGCGGCGATTGGCGACTATTATGCTGGACCGAATCACGTATTGCCGACCGGGGGTACGGCGCGCTTTTCCTCGCCGCTTAACGTCGATGACTTTGTGAAGAAATCCAGTGTGATTCGCTATACGGCAGAGCGCTTGCGCAACGATACTCCGACCGCCAGCACGCTGGCTCGGCTAGAAGGGTATGAGGGGCATGCACGCGCCATGACGATCCGGGCCCAGTCTGAGCCGAGAGGATGATATGAACCCACCCCGACACCATCTGATCAAGCCGGCGGTGGCGCAGTTGCAGGCTTATGATCCGCACAAACGTCCAGGACAGGTGAAGCTCGACGCCAATGAGCATCCATTCGAGTTGCCTCCAGCGGTGCGGGAAGCCGTGTTGCAGGCACTGGCGGCGGTATCCATCAATCGCTATCCCGACCCCGAGGCTGCTGGCCTGCGGCACGCCCTGGCGAAGATACTCGACGTCACCCCTGACATGCTGCTCCTGGGAAACGGCTCGGATGAGTTGGTGCAAATGGTCCTGATGGCCTGTGGTGCTCCTGGTGCCATAGTGCTGACACCAACGCCGACGTTTTCGATGTACGGTCTGGGGGCACTGATGCTGGATCAGCAGGTGGTTGAAGTGCCATTGACGGCGGATTGGGAACTTGATATGCCCCAGATGCTAGCCGCCATTGCCAGCGAACAACCACGGGTGACGTTTCTCGCCACCCCCAACAATCCCACCGCCAATTGCTTTGCTAGTGCAGCCGTGCGCCAACTGATCGAGGCCGTGCCGGGTGTAATCGTCGTCGATGAAGCCTATTATGAATTCAGCGGCCAGACAGTTCTACCCCTGCTGCAGTCCTATCCACATCTCCTGGTGTTTCGTACTCTCTCCAAGGTAGGGATGGCGGGCTTGCGGATCGGTATTCTGGTCGGGCACCCCGAATTAGTAGACGCGATCAACAAGGTTCGATTACCGTATAACCTGAGCGCATATTCCCAGGCGGCCGCGGTCGTGGTGCTGCAGCACTGGGAGATGCTCGCACCCGAATTTCGCGCCGTCATCCATGAGCGCGAACGGCTGCGTGAGGGTTTGGGGCGCTTTCCTGGTGTGACAGTCTTCCCCAGCCAGGCTAACTTCCTTCTGGCACGCATCGACGCCGGGGCGGCACGAATGTGGGAAGCACTCGGAGAGCATGGGATCTTGGTACGTCATTTCCCGGGGTCCCCAGCGTTGCAAGATTACCTACGTATCACGGTGGGGACGCCACCCGAAAACATGTTCCTGGCTACCACCTGGCAAACAATTGTCGAGACCTTCCAGCCGTTGATTCGTCCATGAGGAATCCGATCATGAGCACCACGCGCCACGCCTCGGTTTCACGCACAACCAAGGAAACAGACATCCAGATCGCACTCATGCTTGAGGGGAGTGGAGTCGGAGACATCCACACGGGTATTCCGTTCTTCGACCATATGCTCACCTCGTTCACGCGCTATGGATTTTTGGACCTCGACATCCATGCTCGAGGCGATCTCGATGTCGATTATCATCACACCGTCGAAGATGTGGGCATTTGTCTGGGAGAAGCCTTTGACCGAGCTCTGGGGACGAAGGAGGGCATCCAACGCTTTGGCCATACGGTCATGCCGATGGATGAGGCGCTGGTGTCGGTCACGCTCGACATCTCCGCCAGGCCGTATCTGATCTATCATGTCGCTTTCCCAGGGCCTCGTATCGGCACTAGCTTTCCGTCGGAGCTCGTGCAAGAATTTTTCCAGGGATTTATCCGACGTAGCGGGCTCACCTTGCACATTAACATGCAATATGGCACTAATAGCCATCACATCGCCGAGGCAATCTTTAAAGGTGTCGGCCGGGCGATGGGCCAGGCCTGCGCCATGGATCCACGCATTCATGGCGTGTTTTCGACGAAGGGAGAGTTGTAGCTCATGATCGCCATCGTCGACTGTGGCATCGGTAATCTGCGCAGTGTGCACAAGGCATTCGAACGTGTCGGACACGTGGCACACATCACGCAGAGCCCCGAGGACATCGCACGCGCGCACGCCGTCGTGCTCCCCGGGCAGGGAGCCTTCCGGGACTGTATGGCACAGCTTGGTGAGCATGACCTCCTCGATCCAGTGCTTGAATTCATCCGTTCTGGCCGCCCATACCTGGGTATCTGTCTCGGCCTGCAACTATTGATGACCGAAAGTGAAGAATTTGGCTGTCACCAAGGCATGAACATACTGCAAGGGCGCGTGCGGCGGTTCCCACACGGTCTCACCGATATCCAGGGACAGGCCCTCAAGGTCCCCCATATGGGGTGGAATCAGGCGCACGTGTCGCGACCAGTGCCGATTTTTGACGGCATCCCCGAGAATGCCTATTTTTATTTTGCGCACTCGTTCTATATAGAGCCGTTGAGCGATGCGGCAGTGGCATCGATAACCGATTACGGTGTACACTTTGTCTCTGGCATTTGGCATGATAATATGTTTGGCGTACAGTTCCACCCCGAAAAGAGCCAAGCGCATGGCCTGCGAGTCTTGAAGAATTTTGGCGATCTGGCGTGTTCCTGATCCCTGGGGACACTGACCTGCAACGCTGGTTTCCCTATATGGAGGTGTGGTGGCGGTCACATGCTGGTAATTCCTGCAGTTGATCTCAAGAATGGTCGATGTGTACGCTTGTGGCAGGGACGTATGGACGCCGAGACGGTCTACTCCGATGACCCGGTGGCTATGGCCCAGGGTTGGGTGGATCAGGGGGCAGCCTGGCTGCATGTGGTGGATCTCGATGGAGCGGCGGAGGGAGCACCACGCAATCTGCCAGCGATCCAGCAGATCGTCCAGACGGTGTCGGTGCCGGTGCAGGTGGGTGGTGGGATTCGGACCGTTGACCGTGTTGAACGCTACCTCGATGTTGGCGTCGCGCGCATCATTATCGGCACCCTGGCAATTGAACAGCCGAGGCTTGCGGCTGACATTTGCCGACGCTTCGCTGGGCGCATCGCCATCAGCCTTGACGCACGTGATGGCAGGGTGGCTTCGCAGGGGTGGCAGGAAAGCGCCGCCTCGGACTATTTGACCGTGGCACGTCAGATCGCCGCCTGGCAGCCGTCAGTGGTAATTTTCACAGCTATCCAACGCGACGGTACGCTTGAGGGCCCCGATCTGCCGCGGTTGAAAGACCTATTGAAGGTAGTCCGCCTGCCTGTTATCGTCGCTGGTGGCATCGGGCATATCGATCATCTGCAGAGCTTGGTACCACTCGCCCCCGCAGGGCTGTATGGAGTGATTATCGGCAAAGCGTTGTATGAAGGGTCGGTGACGTTTGGTGAAGCGCTTGCCGTCATGCAAAGAGCATAGCCCATGCTGGTGAAACGTATCATCCCCTGTCTCGACGTGCGTGAGGGAAGGGTCGTCAAGGGGGTGCAATTCGTCGATATTCGCGATGCCGGTGATCCGGTTGAGGTCGCCCAGGTTTATGACCGTGAGGGTGCCGACGAGCTTGTGTTTCTCGACATTACTGCCTCCTATGAACAACGGAAGATTATCCTTGACGTCGTGGCCCGCACAGCCGAACAGGTCTTCATGCCGTTGACCGTGGGAGGTGGGGTGAGTTCGATCCAGGATATGCGCAACCTGCTTAACTCCGGTGCCGATAAGGTTTCCGT
The DNA here is from genome assembly GCA_963707985.1 of uncultured Nitrospinota bacterium. Taxonomy (GTDB): domain Bacteria; phylum Tectomicrobia; class Entotheonellia; order J063; family CAVPRW01; genus CAVPRW01. The sequence continues at coordinate 99,221 of CAVPRW010000027.1, forward strand.
CAATACCGCGGCGGTGAAGGATCCGACGCTCGTCGAGCGTGCAGCACTGCGGTTTGGCAGCCAGTGCATCGTCGTGGCCATCGATGCGCGCCGTGCCCAGTCCTCGACGGCTAGCTCAGTAGGGGGACTGCACTGGCAGGTCTATACCCATGGCGGACGCACCCCAACGGGCCTCGACGCGGTGCAATGGGCCGTCGAGATGGAGCGCGCTGGCGCGGGCGAGATTCTGCTTACCAGTATGGATCGCGATGGCACCCAAGAGGGCTATGATCTGGAATTGACTCATGCCGTCGCATCAGCGGTGAGCGTTCCGGTGATTGCTTCGGGCGGAGTTGGCACCCTGGAACACCTCTACGATGGCTTAACGCAGGGGAAGGCGGATGCCGTCCTGGCAGCATCGATCTTTCATTTTCGCACGCACACCGTGCAGGAGGCCAAGGCCTATCTGGCTAGGCGCGGCGTGCCGGTGCGTGATCCAGTCTAGGAATGAGGAACCGGCATGCTGGCGGATTATCGTGTCCTGCGATTCAACGAACAAGGGCTCATTCCCGCCATCGTACAGGATGTTGCCACCGGGCGGGTGCTGATGTTGGCTTACATGAATCGTGAGGCCCTCGAACGGACGCTGGCCACAGGCCTCGTCCATTATTGGAGTCGCTCGCGTGCACAGCTCTGGCAGAAGGGTGAAACGTCAGGTCACATCCAGCACCTGCGCGACCTCCGTTATGACTGCGATGCCGACACGCTGCTGGTGATCGTTGAACAGGAGGGGGTGGCCTGTCATACCGGTGAGCCCTCATGCTTCTTCCAGCACCTCATAGAAACCCCCGAACCGATGCCGTTGCCCATCTCCGAAGGACTTCTGCAGCAACTCTATGCGGTGGTTCAAGATCGCAAACGGCGCGCTCCGCAGGAGTCCTACGTGGCTTCACTGATGGCGAGAGGTCAGGATCATGTGCTGAAGAAGGTCATCGAGGAGGCGGCCGAGGTCTTGATGGCGTCGAAAGACGGACGTCGCGAAGCGATCGTCTACGAGATGGCTGATTTATGGTTTCACGCCCTCGTCATTCTAGGTTGGCATGATATTTCCCCTCAGGAAGTGCTCCAGGAACTCCAGCGTCGTTTTGGAAAATCCGGCCTGCGTACCAACCCGTGCCCACCCTTGCATACAACTCCCGAGCAAAGTGCTTGACGATATTGTCTTTTCATGCTAAATTGAGTTAATAACAGCTCTTTTAAAGTAGAAAAACTGTCACCACTTGTCATGAATTATCATTCTGGTAGATTCTTAGCAGAGGAGGTAGTGTATGGCAGGGATCAAGGTGCGAGAGAATGAGCCCTTCGAAAATGCCCTACGCCGATTTAAGAAGCAGTGCGAGAAGTCAGGTGTCCTCTCCGAAATCCGCAAGCGTGAGTACTACGAAAAGCCCAGCGTGAAGCGTAAGCGCAAGTTGCTCGCCGCGAAGAAGAAGGCTCTCAAAGCCAAGCAAAGTCAGATCATGTAACTGACCTCGGGCTTTATGCTTCGAGAGGCTGTTACCTATCTATATTACCGACCTCGCTACCAGAAGAATGGTAAGAGAGATTGCCGGAGAGAGTCTTATTCCCCAAGGGGAAAAGTGGTGGTGCTTGGCCCGTTTGAGGGGATAGCTTGATGAAAAACCCCCTAAAAAGGTGGGGCATTGGACTGGGTTGACGTAATTATCGCGGTGGTGCTCCTGGGTTTCGCCGTACGCGGTTTCATGCGCGGGTTTCTGCGGGAGCTATTATCACTGGTCGGCTTATTTTTGGGTCTATGGATCGCCCTCCTCAAGTTTGTTCCACTGGGGGAATGGGTCCAACACAAGTTCCCGTTGACTGAGCCCCTACCATTTCACATCGCGTTTCTGGCGATTTTTCTGAGTGTGGCCAGCTTTGCCGGTATCGTGGGCTATCTGTTGCATCGGGTTGCCAAGGGGCTGTTGATGGGCTGGTTGGATGCAATTGTTGGCCTGGGATTCGGCTCTGTCAAGGGCGTGATGATCTTAACGGTGTTGCTGTTCTTACTGATGCAGCTTCCCCTCGCCGACTCGATCAGGACTCAGCTCAGAACCTCCACTGTCGTCGACTATCTTGAGCTCTTCAATCCCTTCCTTGAACGATCCGCTCAAGCCTATCGACGATTAGGGGAGGGACGCCTGTGGGAACAATTTCGTGCGCCTGAGGCAAATCGGCCGCCTGCAATGCGTGAAGGAAGGAGGGCTGGGGATGCCTTTAGACGCTAAGTCAGTCGTATGAACTCATGGCAGGGTGAGCAAATCGCAAGTGAGCATGCATTGCACGTCCTTGAGTTCGGTGCTATCCGCCGTCTGCTTAGTCGCTGGATGAGCTCCGATCTTGGCCGCTCGCTTCTATCCGCCATCGTTCCCCTCGCTGACTTATCGCTGATTCGCCTCAAACAACGTCAAACGTCGGAAGCCAAAAACCTACTCATCGCCGATACACCGCCTTCTCTCCAGCAACTTGTGGATCCTCGTCCCCTCCTCGACCAAGTGGCGCAGCAGGGGAAGATCCTTGAACCGCAGGAACTGCTCGATTTGCAGTTTTTACTCGCCACGGCCCGGCAGACGAAACGTTTCTTTGGACGTCTCGTGGAACAGTATCCTTTGTTGGCGGCACTGACCGAGCCGATGCAGTTTCCCGAGTCGATCGAACGTCGGATTGGCCAGGTGGTGGATCCTCGTGGCGATATTAAGGATAGTGCGAGCCCACGGCTCCAGGAGGTTCGGACCGAGCTTCGCCACACGCGTGAGCGGGTCCGGCGGCGACTTGATGGGCATCTGACCCAACAGAGAGACGTGGTGCAGGAACCGCTCATTACCCTGCGCAACAATCGCTATGTGATTCCACTCAAGCCGGATTATCAGCGCCTCCTACGCGGCATCGTGCATGATCACTCGAACAGTGGGGCAACGGTCTTTGTTGAACCGCTCGATGTCTTGGACCTGAACAATCACTTGGTGGAGCTCACGACGGCGGCAACGGCAGAGGTGCATCGCATCCTCCGGCAATTGACCACGGAAGTCTGGGACGTGCAGATGCCGATTCGCCAGCTTGCCGAGATCCTGGGGGAGGTCGATTACATCCTCGCCCGCGGGCGTCTCAGCCAGATGTTGGACTGCCACGAGCCAGAGTTCAGGGAAGATGGTTGCATCACGCTGCTGCAGGCGCGACATCCCCTCCTTGTCGAGGCAGCCCAAAGCTCCACTGGTGTGATTGTTCCAGCGAACCTGACTATCGAGCCTGCGACCCGTACCCTGGTGATCACCGGACCCAATACCGGTGGGAAAACTGTGCTCCTCAAAACCATTGGGCTGCTCACCTTGATGGCCCAGGCTGGGATGCACATTCCGGCCAAGGAGGGGAGCGGGTTGGCACTGTTCCGGCAGGTCCTGGTCGACATCGGCGATGAGCAGAGTATTGCCCAAAACCTCAGCACCTTCTCTGGGCATTTGCAGCACATTGTCAGCTTCCTGCACCACGCCGATCAGCAGTCGCTGGTCCTCTTGGATGAGCTCGGGGCCGGGACTGACCCAGCAGAAGGAGCCGCTTTAGGTATCGCCGTCCTGGAGCATTTGTATCGTCGAGGTGCACAAACCGTTGTCACCACGCACCACCAAGCCATTAAGTTGCATGCCCATGCACACCAGGCGATGGATACGGCGGTGATGGAGTTCGATACCGAGACATTACTACCCACCTTTCATGTACGCGTCGGGCATTTTGGCGGGAGCAATGCTTTTGCCATCGGTCAGCGTTTAGGCATGCCTGCTGAAGTTCTGGCCACGGCCCAAATGCATATCGACGCCGATCAGCAGCGGCTGACGGAAGTCGCCGAGCGCTTGCAAGCTGAGCTCCGAGCGCTCGAGCAACTACGCCGCGAGGTCGAGCGTGATCGCCACCTTGCCGCGCAGGCTCGTGGAGACTACGAGATCAAAGTGGCTGAGATCGATGCGGAACGACGCCTCCAGCTGGCGCATGCGGCTGACGAAGTGGGGCAATGGCTGGCGAAAGCACGAAGGCGCCTGGATGAGGCGATCCATCAGGTCCGTCGGCAAGGACTCACGCCTGAGTTGGAGCCAGCCCGAGCGTTGGTACGACAGGTTGAAGCCGAGCTTGCGCAGATGATAGCGCAAACGACTCCACCTGAGCCTGAGGTGAGACCAGTGCCGGTAGGCGCGTCCGTTTGGCTCCCGAAATGGCGGGTGCGTGGGGTGGTACTAAAGTGGCCTGAGACAGGAGATCTGGTCGAGGTTCAAGCCGGACACATGACACTGAAGGTTCCCGCCTCTCAGCTCGACCCACTTAGCACACATGAGCTACCGTCACCTGCACCGCTCTCCCCACCATCCTATATCCGACGTCACAGCGGTGCGGAGATCTCTCCTGAGCTCAACATCATCGGTTGGCGAGTGCCCGATGCCTTATCGCAGCTTGATAAGTATTTAGACGCAGCAGTAGCGGCTGGTTTACGGCGCGTGCGGATCATCCATGGCAAAGGGAGTGGACGGCTACGGGCCGCCGTACACGAGCTCTTGACCTCCCATCCTCAGGTAAAGGCGTATATGCCCTGTAGTCCCCAAGAGGGGGGGTGGGGCGCGACATTGGTGGAAATGCATACCTAATCAGGCGGCTGATCGGTCAACACGGTGGTCACGAACTAGCATGTAGGGAGATCTTGTGGCTGACCATATCCCTCAGGACATCATTGAAGAGATTCGCCGACGCAATGACATCGTTGAGGTGATCGGTGAGTACCTCCCGCTCAAGGGCAGTGGTGGGAACTTTAAGGCGTTGTGCCCATTCCACTCTGAGAAGACTCCCTCCTTCACAGTTACTCGTCCGAAGCAAATCTTTCATTGCTTTGGCTGTGGAGTGGGAGGCACTATCTTTCACTTTATCATGAAGTATGAACACATGAGCTTCCCCGAAGCGGTGGCCTATTTGGCCAAGCGGGCTGGAGTCACCCTGCCGAAAAATCGGCTCTCTACGACGTCGTCGCCGCTAGAAGCACACAAGGCGCAACTCTATGGCATGAATGAGCTGGCAGCAAAATATTTTCACCAACTGCTCCTGAACAGCCCTCAGGGAGAAAAGGCTCGTAGCTATCTACATACACGCGGCATCGATCAACACTCAATCGAGCGCTTTCACCTCGGCTATGCTCCAGCCGGATGGGACGGCCTGGTCCGACACGGCACAGCGCGTGGATTTCACCCAACAATGCTGGCGGAAGTCGGATTGGTCAAAGCGCGCGACGATGGCCGAGGGTTCTATGATCGATTCCGAGATCGCTTGATGTTCCCCATCTGCGATGTCATGGGGCGCGTCGTAGCCCTGGGAGGACGGTTGCTGGAGAATTTGCCTGAGGCCCCGAAGTACCTCAACTCGCCTGAAACCGCCATCTACAAAAAAGGCATGCTGCTGTATGGCCTCCATCTTGCCAAACAGGCGATACGAGCCGAGGGCCGGGTGCTCGTCGTCGAGGGCTATCTAGATCTGATCAGCCTCTTCCAGTCCGGCATCGAACATGTCGTGGCAACACTTGGCACTGCCCTGACGCGCAGCCATGTGCAACTTCTCAAGGCCTATGCCAAAGAGGCCGTTCTACTATTCGACGGCGATACGGCCGGACGATCCGCCGCATTGCGCGGGAAGGACTATTTTCTCCAGGGGCATGTGCGTTATTTCCTGCGAAGCGACCACGTCTCGTCCTTGATGCAGGCGCTGGAAGGAGATCTGCATGTCAAAGTGATGCTGCTACCACAGGGCCATGACCCCGACACGTTTGTTCAGGCCGAGGGACGCGATGCCCTGCTCGCCAAAGTGCGGGAGGCACAGCCGTTTATCGAATTCCTGTTGGATGCCGAGGCCAACGGGCACGATCTGGCTTCGGTGCAAGGCAAACTTGCGTATGTGCGCAAATTGCTGCCATTGATCGTCAACCTGGGCAATCAGGTGGAGCGTACGGAGTATTTGTCAGAGCTCGTCAAGCGCACCGGCGTCGCACCAATGGCGCTTGCTGCTGAGCTCCATAAACTCAAGTCAGGGGCGCCGGCATCTGCACCAACGGCCGAATCTCACTATTTTCCACCTCTGGGGCCGGAACGGTTGCTCGTACAGCTGCTGTTGCTCCACCGTGGCTGGATTCCCTATGCCCAGGCGCAATTACCCTTCGACCGTGTCCTGGAACCGAATCTTCGGGCCATCCTCCAAGCCTTGTACACGTTGGCTGAAGAAACTGGTGAGATCGAGGTGGCTGCGTTGCTCGAGCATCTGCCGGATGACCAGCAGCGCGATCTGGTGGCCCGATTGGCCCTGGAGCCGCTGGGTGATGAAGGGGTGCAACAGCAAATCGACGATTGCCTCACCGCCATCCAACGGCGCGACATCGAAGCTCAGCTCAAGGGCTTGAAGGAGGAGATGCATGCGGCAGAACGACAAGACGACATGGTGCAACTGGCTCACCTGCAGCGGAGGTTCGCCGAGCTGCGCAGGACCCTGATCACACGGTCTCAACCGGTAGTACAGCGCCCGGAAACATCCGTCGCCTCAGGCCGTGCTCCACAGATTTAAGTAATGGTGATAGCAGCACAATGGCATGACTGCGGAGGGAGGTGTGAACAGTTATGGCAAAGCGAGGCAAAAGCTCGGACGTGAAGATGCTGATCTCCATGGGGAAGGAGAAGGGCTACCTGACCTATGACGAGGTCAATGACATCTTGCCCCCGGATGTCGTCTCACCGGAGCATATCGATGACTTGATGGTCCTTTTCGGCGAGATGGATATCGAGCTGGTCGATACTGACCAGGGCGAATCTGGCGTCGAGATCGTCAAGGTCGATGACAAAGAGCTGCTAGAAGAGGAGAAGGCACTCAGCCTCCGTGAGACCGGAGGCGGACATACTGATGACCCCGTTCGCATGTATCTACGAGAGATGGGTTCGATTCCACTGCTCACACGAGAGGGCGAGGTTGAAATCGCCAAGCGTATCGAAGAAGCCCAAAATCAGATTCTCATGGCTGTCATCAGGAACCCGCTAGCCACCAAAGAAGTGCTCCATCTTCGCGATAAGCTCACGAATGGCAAGGTCAGTCTGGATGAGCTTGATACCCCCGCTGGTGTCGATGAGGAAGATGATGACCTCGGATGGCAGGTTCAGGGCCACCGCCAGCTCGGCGAATTCATCGATCAAATTGCCGCCTGCGACCTCCAATTGAAGCGCATCAAGAAACGTCTCAGTCAAAACACTTTGTCGGAGAACGTCCGGCGCGAGCTCCTCGCTGAGGAGAAGAAGATCCGTGCGAAGATGGCTCGTCTCATCAAAGAGATCAATCTCCAATCGGTACACCTGGATCGTATCGTGCAAAAGCTCAGTTGTCTGGTCGAACGGATCCGGCAAGCCAAACGGGAAACCACTGAATACTTGCAAGAGCTTCAGATGTCTGAGGATGAGCTCAAGGCGGTTCTGCGCTATCTGCGCAACGGTGGCTCTAACAGCACCCTGCCTAATCGGCAGCTTCCGCTTTCGCTCGAACAGCTTCAAGAGTATGAGAAAAAACTGCGTAATATGCGACGCAGGACCCGTCGCATCGAGCTGGAAGCTGGAGTCTCGGAAAAAGAACTGATTGAAATGCTAGACTCGATTAACGAGGGACGAACCAAAGATAAAGAGGCCAAGCGCGAACTTGCCGAGGCGAATCTGAGACTGGTGGTCAGTATTGCGAAGAAATATACCAATCGTGGTCTTCAATTCCTCGATCTGATCCAAGAAGGCAATATTGGACTCATGAAGGCCGTGGATAAATTCGAATATCGCCGCGGTTATAAGTTCAGCACCTATGCGACCTGGTGGATCCGACAAGCGATCACCCGAGCCATTGCTGATCAGGCCCGGACCATTCGTATCCCTGTTCATATGATCGAGACCATCAATAAGCTGATTCGGACATCGCGCTATCTCGTGCAAGAAATGGGGCGTGAGCCGACCCCCGAGGAGATCGCCGAACGCATGGAAATGCCCGTTGAAAAGGTTCGTAAGGTGCTCAAGATCGCCAAAGAACCGATTTCCCTGGAGACGCCGATTGGGGAAGATAAGGACAGCCATCTGGGGGATTTCATCGAGGATAAGAAGGTGATCTCACCGTTAGAGGCGGCGATGAAGCTGAATCTCAAGGAACAAACGCTCAAAGTTCTGCAGACCCTCACGCCGCGCGAGGAAAAAGTGCTGCGCAAACGCTTTGGCATTGGCATCGACAGCGAACACACGCTTGAAGAGGTTGGCCAGGATTTCGATGTCACCCGCGAGCGCATCCGCCAGATCGAGGCCAAGGCGCTTCGCAAGCTGCGTCATCCGAGTCGTAGCAAGCGACTGCGCAGCTTTGTGGACAACGTCTGAGATGTACCTGCCCGTGTCGCTCCTGTTCCCACCTGGCCCTCGGCAGGCCAAGGACCAGGTGGGGCAGAGCGACCACATGCCCCCTGACATAGCCACGCAACGCATTGTAGAATCGGCTGTGCATCCACCATGAGTACTTCCCCACTGCAACATCGCAGAGCTATCCACCCCAGACGAGTCATACAAAAAAGGTTGGGGATGCTAGAGGCGCAGACTGCGCTCATAGGTCCTGCCTCGCTTCGGGGCATGACGTCTGCGCCGCTTAGGCAGCTTGGTTGATCTCGCGCTCAATTGCCTCCACCAGCGATTTCGACTCGGGTGCCACGCTGGACCCGAAACGCGCCACTACTTCGCCGTTCCGGGCAAGTCAGGAACTTTTCGAAGTTCCACTGAATCGGTCCGGGATATTTGGCCTGTGCGTCCGGCGAACGTGAGGTGCCTGTACAGATCGCACTGGTTCCTGCCGTTGACGTCGACCTTGTCGAACATGTCAAAGGTCACGCCGTAGTTCTTCTGGCAGAACTGCGCGATCTGCTCCGAGGTCCCAGGTTCCTGGTGCCCGAACTGATTGCATGGGAAACCCAACACCATCAACCCACTCGCTCCGTACTTGTTATAGATGGCCTGCAAGCCCTTGTATTGCGGCGTGTATCCACACGCACTGGCGACGTTCACAATCAGGAGCACTTTGCCCTGATACTGACTCAGGTCGACTTCCTGACCCGTCAGTGATTTCATCTTGCCCTGGAGCATCGTTGGGGTCTCCTTCTGTCGACTGTGTGTTGAACGCCTCAAGCCCGCCCCGCCAGCTTACGTCCCTGATCGAGGACCGAAAAGGAGCGCGGTGCGCCCGGCATTAGGAAACGGTAGCCGCTGGCGATCAGACGCTCGATATTGCGCGCATCCGGGTGGGGATGCCCACACGGGATGTTGTGCTCCTGACAAATCTTGGAATGCTCTGAATGGCGTCGGCGACCACGGGGTGCTCGTATTCTCTGGGGTGGCCGAGCTCTTGGCTCAGGTCGCCTTCGCCAATTAGCACCACGCCGATGCCAGGGACCTCTTGCAGGATCTTGGGGAGGTTATCGATAGCCCGCATCTCTTCACACTGGATGATCGCCAGGATCTCCCCATGCGGCGCCAGTGGCCACACATCCGCCCGAGCGTAGTAGTCCTGCTGCGAGAGACCCCAGTACCGTGCTGCCCGGGCCGGGGCATCTCCACGGATGCCTGGGGGGTGGTATAGGGGAGACTTCGGCAGCTTGGGGTAGCGGCAAGCACCGACCGCATTGCGCGCCTCTTCAACAGTGCTCACATGCGGGAAGATGATGCCGAACACCCCGATGTCCAGCACTTGCTTGGCGATCCACTGGTTCATCTCACCCCCATTGGGCGGAATCCGCACCATTGGATTTAACCCGCTGCGCCATGTGCTATATGTACCTGACGGTAGCAGATGTGAGGGCTCAGTCTAGCAAACGGCTGTGCGAGTGACAAGCGAAACCCCCTTTGGTATACTGCGCGCCGTCTATCCACGAGGGTATCGTCAGCGCACCAACGCGGAGGGATCCAGCCATGATCATCGATGCACACGCACACTACACCACAGCCCCACCTGAGTTGCAAGCCTATCGCGGCCGTCAGATCATGAACCTGGCCAATCCCCCACGCCCGCGGCTGCAGATCAGCGATGAGCAGCTGGAGCGGTCTATGGCGCAACCAGTTCAAGCGCATGCAGGACAGTGGGATCGACCGCTTCATGTTTTCGCCCCAAGCCTCCGCCATGGGGCATCACTTTGGCTCAGAGCTGATCAGCCGGTACTGGACGGAAGCCTGTAACGACCTCATCGCACGCGTCGCCCGTCTCTGGCCGGACAAACTCTCGCCGGTCTGTCAGCTGCCACAGTCGCCGGGCGTCGGCCCCAAGTCCTGGATAGAAGAGCTGCAGCGCTGTGTCACAGAGCTCGGGTTTGTGGCCTGCAATATCAACCCGGATGTGGCCGGAGGTCGAGAGCCCTTCACGCCCTCGCTCGGTGACGAATGGTGGTATCCGCTGTGGGAGAAGATGGTCGAGCTCGACATCCCTGGCACCATCCACGCCAGCGCGGCCTGTCAACCCGGCCATGCATACGACCAGCGCCTACTACATCGGCCAGGATCTCTCGAGCGCCGTGGAGCTCCTCAGCTCGCGTGTCTTCCAGGACTTTCCCAGGCTGAAGCTGATCATTGCCCATGGCGGCGGGTCCATCCCGTACCAGTGGAACCGGCATCGCGGCATGCATGTGCGCGAGGGCCATGAGCCGTTCGAAGACGCAGTGAAGCGCGTGTACTGGGATATGGCCATCTACGATAAAGAGAGCATGGAGTTACTGATCAAGCGGATAGGGGTGGACAACATCCTGTTCGCCACCGAGATGTTTGGGGCGATCAATGCCATCGACCCCAAGACGGGCCGGAATTTCGAGGACATCGTGCCCATCTTCCAGTCCATCGAGTGGCTCAGCGACGAAGACCGTTACAAGATCACCGAGGGCAACGCCAGAAAGGTCTACTCACGGGCAGACTTTGACCGTAAACCGTAGGCGACCAGGCATTGCGATGCCCATGGCAAATGTCCTTTGGCTCGCTCATGGCGAAGGCTCCGGTGTAGTTGACCACCTTGCCAGCCTGAGCCGGTGTGTTTCTTGGAACGTTACTCACGTCCACACCAGAGCGATTAGTAAGGGCCTGCGAACGATGCACAACGTCAGGGCATATCCCTTAGCATGGGCCATCGTGCCGCCGATCACCCCAGCCTCCTCCCGATGGGGACAGGGCATGAAAATCGGGCTTCAAGTCTTGGCGATCGTCGGGGATGGCTCACGAATCGCGCCGCAATAAGAGGTCGGTTTCGAGGTGGATGGTGTCCTCAACGCTCAAGACCGAGGCCACGCGGGGAATGCTCAAACCGAAGTCAGCGAAGCGAAGGGAGGTTTTCGCCTGGACGCTGAGCTCCTGGCCGTTAAAGGTCGCCGTGGCCTCCCAGGTGACGCGTCGGGTCGTGTCTCGAATCGTCAAGTCGCCGATGAGCTCAAATGATGTGGTACCAGTCTGCGGCAGTGGGAATGGTAGACCGCGAAGTTCGCTGGGGTTAAACACCGCCGTTGGATAGCGCTCGGTCTCCAGTGTGTTCCGGCGGACGTAATTATCCCGTCGTTCCTTATCACTACGCAGTGAACGAAGGTCGACCGTTAAGCGGGAATCGCTGGTGCGTATACGGCCCTGGGCATCGAGGGAGAGGCTGCCCTCAACGGTACTGGTGGTACCTACCGCATCACTAGGGAAATTGATGCCGGCCAATTGCTCACGCACACGGTAGCGCGCTTCACTGCGGTCCGCCACCACACGGTAACGCGGCGCTACTTCGGGGGTCTGTGCAGATGCTGCCCTCCCAAGTGCGAGCGCCACCGATGCCGCTGATTCCCTGTATCCCTCTGGCCTCGCACAGAACAACAGAGAAACAAGCCCGCTGACACCAAGCAACAACAGTACTGCGTTCATAGAACGATGCATCATCGAACACCTCCACAAGAGCGACAGAACACGTCCTTGTCCTCCCAGTCTGGCCGCTGGCTATACACATAGGCGCTGGGTGATCCAGCGCGATCGGCTCAGCGGGCGGGGAGGCAGGGCCATTCAGACAGCATTTTCTTGGATGTGACGTACCGTACAGGTTCAACAAACGAAGCCTTCATGGTATGCCTCCTCCGATGCTCCGAGCCCGTGGCAGTTCGCCAACGACCCCACCATGAAGGGCGGAGCGTATCAATCACCGCATCCGAAACTGTCTACCTCAGGCCACAATGCTTGTGCGAGGACAAAATGTCAAGCATGGTGACACGTGCGGCATGTTGGGGAACGACGGATCGCCAGCGCGTGTCGACATTATTTTTGCTGCGGACAGTGCATTCCGAACCGTGCTATGGCACAATAGCGCCTGCCTTGCCTGTGGTCATGGGCAAGGCTGAGCTGCAGGTCCCAGGTCGAGGCGATATTTTCGCGCAGGCCGCTGCATTAAGCGTCAGAGACGGAAGGACTGGTCAGGTGTATACCACCGTCCAGGACGATGTGCCGGGTGTGTGACCGGGAACATGCACATGCCGGCCTACATGCTTCCCTGCGAGGAGTCAACACATGGACTGGGTCGAGACCAATGGTGTCGTGCTGCGCTACGAGCTGAGCGGCACGGGTCATATGCCGCTGCTGCTCATTCATGAGCTGGGTGGCTCCCTGGAATTTTGGGATCCCGTCATCGCAGCGTTCCAGCAGGACTTTCAGGCTCTACGCTACGATCTACGGGGCTTCGGTATGTCAGAAAAGGTCAAGGTCCTGCGGCTCGACGACCTACTGGGCGATATCGTCGGCCTCCTGGATGCCGTCGCCATCACCGACCCCTGCCATGTGGTCGGCCCGGCGCTCGGGGCAGGCATCGCGCTGGCCTTTGCGGCCAAATACCCCAGTCGCGTGCGCCGTCTGGTGGTCAGCAGTCCGGCGACGGGCGTACCGCCGGAGCGACGTGCCCAGTCGCTGCAGCGTGCCGAGGCGGTCGAGCGCGGGGGTATGCGCACATCCGTCGAGCAAAGTCTGGCACGATCCTACCCGGAGCGCTTTCGGGGTAACCACCAGCGCTTCGTGCAGTATCGGCAGCGCTGGCTGACAAACGATCCGGAGGGGTTTGCCGCCATCAACCGCATGCTGAGCGAGATGGACCTCAGTCAGCAGTATGGTCGAATTACCTGTCCGACCCTGGTGATCGGCTGTACCTACGACACCATCCGCCCGCCACAGGGAGTGGAAGCGATTGCCCGTGAGATCCCAAATGCCCGTTATATCGAAATCGCGAGCGGCCATTTCATGCCGCATCAGACCCCGGAGCTGTTCATCGAGACGGTGCTGCCTTTTCTCAAGGAGGTCTAGGGCATAGACCGGCCGACAGCCCTACCACCGGCTAGTGATGATCGGGTGCTCGGGATTCACGACGCACGTCGAAGCCTGGACGACATCAAGCCGTCGGCGCGGGAAATACTGCTCCGGCTGCGCGAGATCGCTCCCATCGGCGTAGGCCCTTCCGCAGCTCAGGGCGGCCCCTTGACGAGGGTTTTCACACCGACTATGATCAGACCCGTGCGATACGGCGAGGATCTCGCAGAGTATCTCTGGACAGCTCCCGTATGTTACCCGAGAGGAGAACGAGTATGAAGCTGCAGATCATGTCCCCCGCGGCGAACCGTGTGGATTTTAAGGTACCCCCAGCCCCTCGGCTGAGCAGTTTGGAGGGCAAGACCATCGGCCTCTACAACAACATGACCGGTGGTGCAGATATCGCTGTGGACCGAGTGGCCGAGCATATCAGCCGGCGGTACCCCAACGTCCGGTTCGAGCGCTACGGAGGCGACCTCAGACCCGGCCGCCCAGCCCTTAGCCGTGGGAACCATATCGATGATGAGGAGGGGGCTCGCATTGCGGAGGAAGTGGACGCCGTCATCGGCGCCACCGCTCACTGAGGAGGCTGCACGTCGTGGCTTGCCCATGACATGGTAGCACTTGAGAAGGCGGGTATTCCGGTGGTTGGCATCGTTGCCCGCAGCTTTGTACGGGCCTGGCAGTCCTGCGTGGATGGATGGGGCCAGCCCAGTACGCCCTTTGTCATCATCCCTCACGCTACTACAGGCCAGCAGGCGGACTTCATCTGTAAAATGGTGGATGAGCAGATCGATGCGATCATCCGGGGACTCACCACGCTGCCTGCTGCCGTGGGGACGGCCACCGGTGCCCAGGGGGGCGGCCAGACCACCGAACTCTTCACGGTCGAGTTGGATGCGACGCCTGAGGGCCTGAACGCGGTGAACCGTTTCCTGGCCGAACGGGATTGGAGTGATGGCCTTCCGGTCATCCCGCCTACACCGGCTGCGGTCGAGCAGATGCTGACGGGGACGAAACGCTCGCCCCAGGACGTGCTCATGGTGATGGAGCCCGGCTTTGGCCTGGCCACGGTGGAAAAGATCGCCATCAACGCCGTCATGGCGGGCTGCCGCCCAGAGCAATTCCCCGTGCTCCTCGCCGCTATCGACTGCCTGGCCCAACCGCAGATGAACCACCGGGACATGCAGGTCTCCGGCCATACGGAAGCACCGTTGATCCTGGTGAATGGTCCCATTGCCAAGAAAGCTGGGATCAACTATGGGACCTCGGCCATGGGTCCGGGCGTAGTGAATAGTGCGAATACCGCCATCGGCCGGGCGCTGCGTCTGTGCCTGATCAATATCGGCTATTGCAAGGCCGGCGCAGGCGACCCGAACTTCATTGGCCTGCCCACCAAGTTCGGGATGTGTCTTGCCGAACACGAGGAGATGAGTCCATGGCCCCCGTACCATATGGACCGGGGATTCAAGCGTGACGACAGCGCGGTCACCGTGGTGGTCGTGACGGGCCCCACGGATATCATCGATTCCGCCTCGCGGACCCCCGAGGACACCTTGAACAACCTCGCTTCGATGATGTTCTACCGTAACGCTGGGGCCGGTGGGTGGATCAGGGGATGGCAATCCGCCCAGGTGGGCCACAGCAACAAGCGGGTGTCGTACCAGGGCCCTTACCACCCGATCATCCTCAGCCCTTCACGGGCTGTCATCCTGGCAGAGGCCGGCATGAGCAAGCAGGATGCCCAGGCCTGGCTGCACCGCCAGTGCCGTATCTCGTTGCAGGCTGCCCTGGGCAGGCGCGGCATGCCGAAAGATGCCAACGGCAAATGGCTGAGTCACCCGGAACTGCAACACCTGGGGGAGGATCCCAGCGCGACCATTCCAGCCCTGGAAAGTCCAGAGCAATACCTCCTCTTCGTCTCAGGCGGATCAACGCACTATGCCCACTTTTTCTATGGGACATACGGCATGGCGACCGTACCGGTCGAAGAGGGCTAGCAGCATGGGTAGGGTGCACGGATGGGAGATGTCCGTCGCCGCGATCGATTGACGGGATGTTAGGAAGCCTGTGCATGTCCCAAGGCTGACTGAAAGAGACACGACAATGGACCACGACGATCGGACCTTCCCAATGACATTCGATCCGATTGCCTATAAAGCCAGCACTCGTGAACTATGGCAATCGGCCGCCGAGGCCTGGCACCCTTGGGCCCAACGTTCGGTAGATGGTTGGGGCCGGTACCAAGTAGCTGTGTGAGATGGGTGGGTCTTGCGTGTGGCTGTTGGGGGCCATTGTCACGCTAGGGGGGATGTACGTGAGCGGCATACAATCACCGGTACGCTGGGGTATCGTTGGTCTTGGCTGGGCCGCGGCCGATTTTGTTGTCCCGGCGATGGTCAGGAGCACAGGCTCGCGGCTCTCAGCCTGTTTGGGCAGCTCGCTCGACAAAGGGCACAGGTTCGCGCAACGATTCGGCGTTGAGCGCGTCCACGCTGACCTCGAGGCGATGATGCACGACCCTGGCCTCGATGCGGTCTATATTGCCCTACCGAACGCCCTACATCATGCCGCCGTGCTCGCGGCTGCACGGGGAAAGAAGCATGTGTTGTGCGAGAAGCCGTTTGCGATGACGGTGGCGCACGCCTGCGACATGGTCTCCGCCTGCCGAGACGCCGGCGTAATCCTGCGCATCGGTCACCAGCTCCGCCTCGATGCAGCCCTTGGGCGTGCCCGCGAGATCGTGAGCACTGGTCGACTCGGCCGGCTCGCGGCGATTACCATTGAGCGCGCCTCGGGCCTGGGGCCCAGGACATCATGGCGCCAGGACGCCTCACAAAGCGGGGTCATTTTCGACGTCGGGGTGCACCTGCTCGACCTCACACAATGGGTAAGCCACCAGCGCTTCGTTGAAGTCAGTGCCTATACTCACCCGGACCGCCGCCAAGGCGAGCCGGACGACACGGTGACTGTTCTCGGCCGCCTCGACGGCGACTGCCACGCGGTGGCTCGGGCGACACGCGAGGTTGCGAGCGCCGAGAACAATCTCATTATCGAAGGCTCGGAAGCGACGCTCATCACCTCGGCCCTGCGCTTCGCCACCGAGCACGTGGTCCGCGTGCGCGACCGCGCATGCCTGACCGAGGAGTGCTTCCCGGCGAGCCTAGCCTATGAGTTAGAGATCTTGGCTTTCGAAGGCGAGCTGTGTGGCGAGCGCAGCCTCCTACCCGACGGCGAGGACAGTATTCAGACGGTGGCGGTTACTCAGGCAGTGCTGCAGGCTATCGACGAGCGGCGTAGCGTGGCGGTGCCTACCCTGGCATAGTTGACACGTGGCCGCGGCACGGATCGACGCACGTGACAAGGTCTCCTTACCATTAGTAACCTCCTTCCTCAAACATTCGCCGGGCTTTTTCATACTCCTCTGGCGTATTGGCATTGAAGAACATGCTGTCGTATGGATCATAATGGGCAAGGATGTCACCGTCGATGACGCGGACGCACACCTGATCGAGGAAGCCCGTGATTTTGAGGCGGCCGGCTTCGATCCTGTGGAAAATGGGCTCGCGGCAGGCTTGCGAATATGTAGCGCACAACGGTTGAAAATCAGCGGTGTTGCGTGGAATCACGACATCAGCCTCGGCAGCCGTGTCGCAAAGATAGCGCAAGAATGTGGGCTTCACAAAGGGCATGTCACAGGCGAGACAAAGGCTGTAGGGTGTTTTGGCGGAGACGAGTCCGGTGTAGACACCGCCCAGCGAGCCCGCCTCAGCAATGACGTCGGAGAACGTTGGCAGTCCAAAACGTTGGTACCGTTCAGGGGTGTTAGTGATCAGAATAACGTCGGCAATCACCTGCTGGACAACCTCAATGACCCGTTCAATCAATAGCCCCGCACCAAAGGGCAAAAACGCTTTATCGCGTCCCATGCGACGGCTCTTACCGCCTGCGAGGACGACCCCTGTCACCTGTGTGGTGCGCTCCACTGATTCTATCTCCAGACTGCGGAGCAGATAAGCCCGACCACGAGATCCCCCTCGGCGGTCGAGGATGGTCCGACAAGCCGCTCGCAGCTCTTTTCGCCGCGCTCGTTGTTGCTAGCGAATCTACAGCAGTGAGCCTGGGATGTAAACAACGGCGCTTGGCCCTGGGGTACATTACAGGTTTGCCACCACGGTGCTGAGGCGATTCCCTGTCGTGTAAACCTATGATGGACTCCTTTTGCCAGGGCTCTACTTGACACCACCCGGCGTCTCCTCCTAGATTACAAGAGGATTTACCGATATCGTATCATTCAGAGAGGAGTATATGAGGCTGCCGGAGAAGGAGGGGGAGCGATGCGAGAGCCCAAGGTCTTGGCGATCATTTTAGCAGGTGGGCGTGGGGAGCGGCTCAGTCCTCTGACGCAGGAGCGTGGCAAACCCGCGGTGCCTTTCGGTGGCCGATACCGTATCATCGATTTCGTCTTGAGCAATTTTATCAATTCCGAGATATACTCGGTCTACGTCCTGGTGCAATACAAATCCCAATCACTCATCGATCACCTCACTGGGGGGTGGCGTTTTGGTGGGCTCCTGCGCCGTCAGTTTATTACTGTTGTGCCGCCTCAGATGCGCGGCGGTGAGATCTGGTATCGAGGAACGGCCGACGCGGTCTATCAGAATTTGAACTTGATCAAAGATTTCACGCCTGATCTGGTGGCTGTGTTTGGTGCCGACCATATCTATCGGATGGACATCAATCAGATGATTGATTTTCATCTGGTCAAGGGAGCGGAAGCCACGGTAGCTGCGCTGCCTGTACCCATCGAGTCGGCCCGCAGCTTTGGTATCATCGAAGTAGACGAAGATGAACGCATCATCGGCTTCCAGGAAAAACCCCCACGGCCTAAGCCCATGCCCAGTGACCCCAACCGCGCCTACTCTTCCATGGGCAACTACATCTTCAGTCCGCAGGCCTTGGTGGAAATGGTCTCTGACGATGCCCTCCGTACCACCGAGCACGACTTCGGCCGCTCGGTCATTGGGGAGGTCCTCGGGCGCTACAAGTTCTATGCGTATAACTTTCTGAACAACGAAGTACCGGGTGTGCAGGCCTACGAGGAGCGTGGATACTGGCGCGATGTCGGCAATCTCTCCTCATACTGGTCGGCACATATGGACCTTCTCGGAGCCAAACCGGCATTCGACCTCAATAACTGGCGCTGGCCTGTCCTTTCAGAGGGTATCGTCGGTTTACCGGCGAAGGTGGTCTCAGGGCATGTCGAGGACAGCCTCATTGGGGTCGGTAGCGTGATCGATAACGCTCATGTGCAGCGCAGTATCATTGGACATTCAGTGCGCGTTCACGAGGGCGCGGACATCCAGGAATCGATCATCATGGATCATACCACCATCGGGAAAGGCACCAAGCTGCGGCGCGCCATCATCGATCGCTTCAATGTCATCGAACCTGGTGAGAGCGTGGGTTTTAACCGTGATCAGGACGAACGCCGGCGATATCACGTCGATCCTTCGGGGATTGTCGTTCGTGCCCGCGGAACCACTCGATGGGTCTAGGGGCATCGTGTCTCACGGTGCGGCCGAGGATAATGCCATGCGGCAGTCAGTGGACGCGCAGACAAGTGGACCTGTGGTGACCGAACGATATCTGTGTATACATGGCCACTTCTACCAGCCACCGCGCCAGAACCCATGGCTTGAAGCGATCGAGGCCGAGCCTTCGGCGGCGCCGTTCCACGACTGGAATGAGCGCATCACCGCCGAATGCTATGCCCCCAACGCTGCCGCCCGCATCGTCGATGGCGAAGGCCGCGTGCTTGAAATCCACCATAACTATACGCAGATTAGCTTTAACTTTGGCCCGACCTTATTAGCCTGGCTTGAGAAGGCCGATCCGGCGACCTACCAGGAGATCGTTGCAGCCGATCGCCATAGCCATGCCAGTCGGGACGGCCACGGCAATGCCATCGCACAGGCCTACAATCACATCATCATGCCGCTGGCAAACCGGCGTGACAAAGTGACGCAGGTGGTCTGGGGCCGGGGTGATTTCCAGCGCCGCTTCGGGCGCGCCCCAGAGGGGATGTGGTTGCCCGAGACTGCTGTTGACCTCGAAACCCTGGATATCCTTGCCCAGCACGGTGTGCAATTTACCATCCTTTCCCCCTTCCAAGCGAAACGTATACGAATGCCGGGGGACAAGAGCTGGACCGATGTCTCGAACGGGGGCATCGATCCCTCGTGTCCATATCGGTGTCTGTTACCATCAGGCCGTGAGATCGCCCTATTCTTCTATGATGGTCCGATTGCCAAAGCCATCGCCTTCGACGGTGTCCTGGCACGCGGAGAGATGCTGATCGAGCGACTGATGGGTGGATTTCATGATGGGCGCAACCACGCCCAACTGGTGCACGTAGCCACTGATGGTGAAACCTATGGGCATCATCACCGCTTCGGTGAAATGGCCCTGGCGTATGCGCTGTCAACAATTGCTCGCAGAAATATGGCCACACTCATCAACTACGGCGAATATCTCGCGCGTTTCCCGGCAGAGCGGCTGGTCGAAATCGCCGAACACACCTCTTGGAGCTGTGCCCACGGTGTCGAGCGCTGGCGCAGCGACTGCGGCTGCCAAACAGGGGGGAAACCAGGATGGCATCAACGCTGGCGGAAGCCCTTGCGCGAAGCCCTCGATTGGCTGCGCGATCAGCTGGCGCAGCTCTTTGAGGACGAAGGACGGCAACTCCTCAAGGATCCTTGGACGGCGCGCGACGGCTATATTACGGTCATCCTGGAGCGCTCTCACGCCAACGTAGAGCGCTTCTTCCAACAACAGGCGCACCGACGGCTGTCGGATGCCGAAGTGGTCCAGGCGCTCAAGCTGCTGGAGATGCAACGTCACGCACTGTTGATGTACACAAGCTGCGCCTGGTTCTTTGCCGAGATTTCGGGTCTCGAGACGGTACAGATGCTAGCTTTTGCCGCGCGTGCCATCCAATTAGCGCGTGAGGTGTCGGGACTGGACTTGGAGTCTGGTTTACTCGAACGCCTGGCGGCGGCTCCTGGCAATCTACCGGAGGTCGCGGAGAACGGGCGTGACGTCTATCTCAAGCTCGTCAAGCCCATGGTGGCGAGCCTGCGCACGGTAATCGCCGATCATACCATCAGCGCGCTGATCGAACCGGAAGCCCCGCAGCAGAAGCTCGGCGTCTATGAGATCCAGGAAGTGGGCGCGCATCGCGAGAGTCGCGGCAGTTTTACCCTAATGACGGGACGCGTGCGCGTCCAGTCGGAGCTGACGGGAGAGAGGCTACAGGCCATCTACGCAGCGCTTGGGAGTGGTGGACAGGACTTCCGCTGCTCAGTCAAAGGCTATGTCGATACCGAGGAATATACGCATTTACAGGATGAACTCTTCCGTCTCTTCACACACCGCTCCTTGACCGAGGTCGTGCGAGCGCTCGACGCTCACTTCGGTGAGGAATATTTCACCCTCAGCCAAATATTTTCCGACGAGCAGCGCCGACTCGGCCAACGGCTTCTGACGAAAGCCCTGGCACACTTCGAGCAGCATTGCGAGGAGGTCTATCATACTAATCATCGTTTGATCGATTTCATCCGGACGAAGAACTTGCCGCTGCCGGACGTCCTACGCATGGCCGCTCAATCTAGCCTCAACAGGGAGATCACTCAGATGGCGCGCCAGTTGTTGGAGGGATCGCTCACGCCCGGTGATGTGGCAGACAGCATCCAAGCCCGGCAGCATGAGGCCAAACGTTTACAATGCAGCCTCAACTTTGATCCGATCAACCGTGCATTTGAGGCAATAATCGAGCGCCACATCGTGCTCTTGTCACAGGAGGCTGGGCAGGCGGCGATTCCACGGAAAGCTTTGGAAGTAGCGCAGGAGTTGAAGCTTGGGCTGTATCTGTGGCGTGGGCAAAACCTCTTCTGGCATTACCTGACCAGTACGACCCACACCGTCGATCTGCCCGTGATGCTCGAGCTCGGCACGCGTCTGGGCTTCAACCAGGCAGTGGTGAGCAAACTCCTACACGTACCCCCATCGACACCCAACCCTGTCACTTAAGGATGCATGCTCGACAGGCGCATCACCCTTGCCATCATGATGGGTTTGGTGACCTTCTTGGGAAGGTCATATAGGGTCGAACTGGATTCGGCGGTGAGCTATAGCGGATGTTGTCTCGATAACTTGCTGAGGCGACTAGTGGGATGTAAGTGAGAGTTTTCGAGAGCCTACGGAGGTTAAATGAAACGGCAGGTGATCAAAAGATTCGAAACCACCTGCCGTAGCGGGATGATCTGCGATGCTAATAGGTTAGGTCCAGACAGGCACCACGTACTTTTTAATCATCACCGGCATCATGCATTCCGGCAAACATCACACGACGAGTTGGCTCATCGAGGAGACCCGACACCGGAAGACCATTCGACGACTGGAATTTGCGGAGCGCCGCAGATGTCTGCGCATCGAAGATACCATCCGCACGGCCGGGGTCATATCCTGCCACTTTCAGCTGCAATTGTGCTTGCTGAATCATGTCCCGAGCCAGCATCTGATCGACCGCGGCCGGGAGACGTTCACTCGAGCTGCTAGCCGCTATGGCGGCTAGGGGTACGACCAACATGGCACCAAGGGTCAGCGCAGCCAGAAACTTTTTCATCATGTACTCCCTTTCTCGCGAACTGGGATTATCCCAGTCCTCATCTCACCATAAAGCGGCAAGCCGTTGCCACCACATTCACGGCAGAGCATCCATCGTCATCCCCATCGGCTACCTAAAGCAGACTACTCAAATTGTTTGGAGAAACTTGCTGCATTGGAGTGCTCTTTCAACCGTTCGTTTGGTAATATACCGATCGGTAGACGAAAAAGGAAATGAAATATTTCGCTATAAATCATCGAAATAGTTCATGTTGCGGGTCTCGAGCTAGGGCCATCCGGCGCGCAGGCGAAATGCACAGGCGAGGACGGCTCTTCGGTGCCTGGTGGCCAAAGTGGAGCGGAAGGACCTGAGCCGTTGTGGAGAAAGCCTTCGAAGGCCCTTGCAGGGGAGGGGCGCCTCAATGCACAGGTGATGATCATGGCCTGACGTACACTGGTATCAAGGAGAGGTGGAGGAAGGGAAATAGACGCCCGCCCTCCCTCAAGTCCTCTCCCGCAGGTTAAACGCTTACTTCATTGGCGAGAAGGCGGCAGGGATCAGGATCTTGTTTTGCTGACTGACCAAGAATTCTCGTGTCTTGGGTGGCCAGTTAGGCAGCTTCTGCGATTCAGCTCGAATCTTCGCCCGTTCTGCAAGGTCCTTGTAGGCCCAGGTGTGGACGAACTTGTTCAGCCCACCGAGCTCGCTATACCAACAGGCGGCCAATGGCGAGAGCTTCTCGCGATCATTGATGGCATCGGCCCAGCGTTTCAGGACTTCACCCATGGAACCTGATTGGTAGGTGTAGGTGCGCATCTCATAGACGCCACCCAGCGTTTGGTTCCCCAGCGGGCGCATGAACGGCGCTGGAATGAAGATCTCCGACTCCATGGTCTCGATAAACTCCTGAATCTTTGGCGGCCACCCGACCTCATGCGCCGCCGCGGCACGGACTTCCGTCCGGTGTTGGAGGCTTTCATAGGGCCACACATGCATAATCTGATTGAGTGGCCCCACCTCCGTATGCCAGAACGCCCCAAGTTTGGAGTGCTTTTCGCGAGCCGAAATCGCTTCGCCGAAGCGCGTCTCCGCCTCAGCGACCGAGCCAGGCTTCAGCGTATAGGTGCGGACTTCGTAAATCGACATAGAAACCCTCCTTTCACCTCTCTGAACTGCCACTTATGCCGCGCGACATTGCCGACACCCGTCCAACATTCATGTATCAACGTGCCGCTGACACCGTTGCCTGAACTGCATCTCACCAGCGCATCCTCGCGACCAACCGCCTCCAGCACTCGTCGCAGTTCCGTGTCGGGCAGCAGCCACTCTGATAGCATAGAAAGGCTTTACTATACCACAGGAAGTACTGTGGGTGCGTGTGGAAATTCCGGCAGCACCAAACGTGATCCGTGGTCCACTGTTACGAGAGAGACATACCGGGGCGTAAGGTGGGCGATGTCGAGAGCATTCGTTCAATGAACGGCTCCACCGGTCTGTTGACCCACATATTCCGCTGAGGCATGGGGTCATGGCCCTCAGGCAACCCCTGCCAGGCTTCCTACCTCTGGCATCTGTGTCTTGCTGGCGAGGCTGGAATGTACGCTCATCAGCAGAGATCCGACATGTGGTCGAAAACGGCAACAGTCCCCCTCTGCATCGGTCCTCTTGAAGGGCGTCGGGAAGACGGCTACAATGGAATCTTATGCATGCCAAATACGTCTAGCACGGCATGATCCCAATTCCTTCAATGGCACATTCACAACTCTGCAAGGAGAACCACGATGCCTACGGTTGATCACGAGCCTCTGGGTCAGATGGTGGATGGCATCTTGCGTGCGATGGGTGCAAGTGAGGAAGAAACCCAGATCGTGCGCCGTCATATGATTGGGGCCAATCTGGTAGGACATGATTCGCACGGGGTAATTCTCTTGTCCACCTACGTGGACCGCATCAAAAAGGGACATATCGTCCCAGGCGCCAAATTCGAGATCGTCCGAGAGGGACCCACGACCGCCCGCATCAACGGCAATTGGGGGTTTGGGCAGGTGGTCTCAGAGCGGGCCATGCAGATGGCGATCGACAAGGCAAAAACCTACGAGGTCGCCGCGGTCACCGTCTTCCATCAGAGTCATGTAGGGCGCGTTGGGGATTACCCACTCATGGCGGCACGCGCCGGATTCATCGGCATGATGACCGCCGACTCCGGCAAAACCTCCAAGGCGGTGGCGCCCTTCGGTGGTCGTGTCGCTCGCCTTGGTACCAACCCGATTTGCATCGCGCTGCCCAGCGACCTCGATGGCCCCATATTCATCGATATGGCCACCAGCGCCGTGGCCGCGGGTAAGATCAGTTTGGCCCGTAACCGCAAGCAACAGATTCCCCTCGGGTGGATCCTGGATAAAGATGGCCATCCGACGACCAATCCCCTTGATTATTATGCTGGTGGGGCCATCCTCCCTGTTGGTGGCGATCAAGGACATAAGGGCTACGGGTTATCCTTCATGGTCGAGGTGTTGTCGGGAATCTTGACGGGATTGGGCTTTGGCATCAATCCCAACGGGCCCCACAACGATGGGGTATTCATGGCGGTCTTCGCCGTCGAGGCGTTCCGGCCATTGGATGAATTCAAGCGTGAAATGGCCGAATTCGTCAACTATGTCAAAGACACCCCACTGGCCGAGGGCTTCAAAGAGATCCTCTATCCCGGTGAAATCGAATATCGCACCGAGCAGCAGCGGCGGCGAGATGGCATTCCTATCGAAGAAGAAACCTGGCGGCAATTAACTGGACTCGCTGCCGCCTCTGGCCTGGCGATTCCACCTAGTCGTTGACATGGCGTTATTCGCTGCAGCGTATTGAACGCTCGCCATGCGAGCCATGGAAGGATGACTATGGCACGTCTGATTCTCCGTCATGAGCTGCCGCTGCAAGCCCCGAGCCTGATCCTCGGGTTTGCCGGGTGGGCCAATGCTGCCGGCCTATCGATCGAGGTGGTGTCACAACTACAATCCTTGTTACATACTGATGCCATCGGCACTCTCGAGGCTCCCGAGTGTTATGTCATCACAAATCCCTCGCTAGCACATCGACCGATCACGACCATTCGTGGGGGACTAATCGAGGACCTGCACCTGCCCACCACCGAGGTGCACGCCTGGCAGGGCACCGGCACGCAGCCTGAACTGCTGCTGATTCAAGGGCTGGAGCCGGACTTGCATTGGCAGGAGTACGTCGAAGCACTCTGGAGCCTGATCGATCGTTTTGGGGTCAGACGTGTCTACACCATTGGCAGTTACTACGACCAGATCCCGCATACGCGCCCGCCGCACATCACAGCAGTGGTCAGCGAAGCGCGTCTCAAGGCCGCCTTGCGCTCGCAGCATATCGATTTTACCAGCTATGAGGGACCGACGAGTATTCAAACCTTCCTACTCTATACTTGCCAGCAACGACAGATCGAGGGGGTGAGTCTCTGGGGAGGTGTCCCACCCTATCTGCAGGGAAGTTATCCCAGGGGTGTGGTGCGCATCCTTTCCGTGCTTAGCAAATTGATCGGGGTCACCGTCGATTCCAGTGCGCTGCAGTCATGGGTGAGTGAGTTTGAAGGTGTGCTGCAGCAACAGGTCGCAAAAAACGATGAGTTGCAGGCTTTCATCAAACAACTGGAGACGGCCTATGACCAAACCATGACCGACTCCGATGTGCAGGAAGGCGACGAAATCGTCGATGAGATCCAGCAATTTCTCCGCCAGCGCCATCGTCCAGGAGACACCCCCCCGTCCTCCGATGCGCCGTGATCCACTGGAGGATGATTGCCTAGCTCTCGCTTCCACGCCCTGGCCTGCACCGGTGGGAGAGAGAGCAAGAGCTGGGCATCGTAAGCGGCAGAGGAAAAGACCCGCGTGGAAGTGATATCAGTCGTGCTGCTGCTGAGTGGGATCGTGGCGTTCGTAGGAGCGTTGTTCAACCTGCGACGGAGTCTAAGACTGGTGCGTGCTCTGTATACCGTCGAGCCGCACCGGTCCACTGTTAACGCCGATCACCCCCCCGTCAGCATCCTGGCGCCTTGTCGTGGCGTCGACGACCAGTTCGTGGCCTATGCACGGGCGCTCCTGGCCCAGCAGTATGCAGCCTATGAGGTATTATTCCTTGTGGAATCGGCGATCGATCCTGCCTGGGAGGTGCTCAACAGCATCCTCACCGACGTGCCCGGTGCCCGTGCAGCGCTTCTCATCACCGGGGTGGCCGCAGGGTGCAGCCAGAAGATTCATAATTTGCTGGTCGGGTTGGAGCATGTCGCCCCAGAAACTCGCATCCTGGCCTTCGTAGATTCGGATGTGCAGGTCCATCCCTACTGGCTGGAGGCGCTGGTGGCGCCGCTCGACGATCCCACCGTGGGGGCAACTTCGGGCTATCGCTGGTATCTGCCGTGTCGCGGCAGTGTGGCAGGAAGTCTGCGCTCAGCCTGGAACGCTGCCACCCTCACCCTTATGGCTCACCCACGGTATGGATTTGCCTGGGGTGGATCGACTGCCATCCGGCGCGAGGTGTTCGAGAAGTTACGGATCCGCGATGCCTGGTCGCGTGGCTTGAGCGATGACCTGTTGCTCACGCAAGCAGTGCGTGGCGCAGGTCTGAAGATTCCCTTCGTCGCGGCCTGTCTGGTGCCCACCTTCGAGCCCTGCACCTGGCCGCAACTACTCGAATGGACGAACCGACAGACCTGCATTGCACGCGTGCATGTGCCGTGCTCAGTGGGCCTAGCCCTCGTGGTTCATCTCATCAGTATCACCTTGAGCGTGCTAGGAGTCGTGGCACTTGCGACTGATCAGTGGGTCTCGGGCGGGTTGCTCTTGAGCTATTGGGTGATCACGGGGCTTGGCAGTCTCGCGGTCTGTCGAGGGGCACGCCAGCGCTTATCCGCGCATGGGTTCACCGTCGCCCAACGCGCCTGGATACAGGCCCTGTGGACCCCAGCCGTCACCCTGTTGGCGCTGATCAACATCTCCGTGGCGTTTACGACCAGGACGATCACCTGGCGTGGCATTTCCTATACCATGCGCTCACCGCAGCATGTGGTCATGCACACCGGGCCACGTGTTCCAGCACCACCCTCGGAGGCCTGATAAGGAGAGATCGATCATGACCACCGGCCAGGAGATTCGCCATTACGTCCGCTCTGCGCTCGGCAGGCGTCGCTTTAACCTCCTCATCTTTTTTGTGACGTCGCGCTGTAACGCCAAGTGCGATTTTTGCTTTTACTGGGATCACCTCAATCACCAGGGTGATCTGACCCTGGACGAGATCCGTCAGATCTCCGCCACCATGCCGCCGTTCCATCGCCTGCTGTTTTCGGGGGGCGAGACCTTCATGCGGAAGGAACTGGTCGACATCGTGGGCCTCTTCCACCGTCAAAACGGCGTGGCGACGATCAATCTCCCGACCAACGGCATCCTGCAAGCCGCAGATCGTGGCGAAGACCGAGGCCATCCTGGCTGAGAATCCGGAGCTGACGGTCAACGTGGGCTTCTCCCTCGACGGTTTCGCCGCCACGCACGACCGTGTGCGCGCTGTTCCCGGCTGCTTTCGTAAAGCCATCGCCAGTATCAAGGCGGTGACCGCCCTGCGAGACCGATTTCCCAACCTGACCGTGTTCGTCAACAGCGTCATTTTGCACGAAAATTACCAAGAGTTACCGGCCTTGGCGGATTATCTGCTGCAAGAGGTCGATCTCGACACCCATTACTTCAACATCATCCGCGGCGACCCCATGAACCCAGCCCAGCGGGACGTGCCCCACGAGGCGCTGGCCACGCTCTACCAGGAGTATGAGCGCGTGCTCGCTATCTATGTGGACCGTACCCACCAGCGGCGTGGCCGCGGCCCAATATCGGCAGCCGTGTGGCGTACCTTCTACCTGGGACGGTTGGCGATCTATAATGATATTCAGCGCACCAACTATACCCATGGCGCCCGCTGGCCGATGCCCTGTACGGCCGGGGACACGGCTGCAGTGATCGACTACCATGGTGACGTGCGTATTTGTGAGCTGCGCCAGTCCATCGGCAACCTGCGCGACTACGATTGTGACTTCGGACGATTGTGGAGCTCATCGGCGCGCACGGCAGAGGTGGCGCAGATGCACCAGGATCACTGCGATTGTACGCACATCTGTTTCATCGACGACAGCGCCACCTACAGCCCGAAGGTCGCCCTGCTGCAGTCCCCCCTGGCCTATGCACGACGTTCGCCTATGCCGAGCGTTCCGGTGCCTCAGGTCGAGGGTCAAGGTGAGAGGGCATGCTGAAGCCATGAATTGGCCCTTAGATTATGCTATGCCCTTCCCTTTGTGGGTATCGCATAAACCTAGGGAAGCGCTTAGTGACGTGCTTCTAAACGCATGAGAGTGCGTCAGACTGTCTTGCCTCGTGGTAATCACCCATAGAGCACAACGGCAGCAGTTCGAACCCCACCATCCGGTGATGCGGCGCGAGATCATGCTTTCGACTGAGCGATACCGCGTCGCGAACGGATGGCAGTCGATCCTCGAACTGCGCAGCAATGAAGAGGTTATTGTCTGGCTGACGTTACATGTCTTGTGCTACTCTGGTGCTATCATTCTAGGGCAGTGTTTAGATAAAGCAACAGATAAGGAAGCCTTAATGGTTCTTGCTACTGTATGGCAAAGTAAAAGAGACGATAGGGATCTAGCAAATCTCTGCTGTGCTTTTGAAGTCTACGCGAGCATGGCATAGGGAGAGATCCATGCCCAGAAGCGTGAAAGCGGTTTATAATCATGGGGTTTTTGTTGCTCGAGAATTTTGTGATATTCCTGATGGATCAGAGGTGGAGTTAATTATTCACGGCCCTGCTCTTCTTCCCCCAGAAGTCAAGGGAAGTGAGGAGAAAGAACATATCATAAGGATTACGGTCGAACGCATGCAACAAAATCCTATCCCTACTAATGCACCCCGTTTGACGAGGGAAGCACTGCATGAACGCCGTTGATACCAATGTTCTATTGTATATCCATGATCCGCGCGATCCTGATAAACAGGCAACGGCTGCAGCGCTGATCCAAGCATTGACCGATGGCGTCTTGCTTTGGCAGGTCGCATGCGAATATTTATCGGCAAGCCGCAAATTAGAGCCGTTCGGATATAACCGAGCGCAGGCTTGGCTGGACATCCGCGACCTACGTCGAGTGTGGACTACCATTCTACCGAGTTGGGGCATTTTAGAACACGCAGAACAACTATTGGCCTCCTACAGCCTCTCATTTTGGGACGCCATGATTATTGCGGCTTGCCTGCAGGGAGGAGTGACGCGTTTGTATTCAGAGGATTTCGATGCCTACCCGCGGGTGGATGGGCTGGAGGTCCTGAATCCTTTTAGCGTCTCCCCTGCTCCCTGAAGTCAAGGAGCTGGGCTTCATCCTTTACAGCCAATCAAATTTCACCGCCATACGATATAGAGCAGGTGATGATCCCTAGTATAAATCCAAGCGAGTCGCCGCCATTTCATACACTGAATGAGTACACGTTCCAAAAGTTATGCTGCGAATTGCACGCAAGGCAGCCAGGGATTGCTACATGCGATGTGTACGGGACTCGAGGACAGAGGCAGCGGGGCATTGACCTACTGGCTCACCGCCGTGGAAGTATGGAAAAAGAGGTCGGCCAATGTAAGTGCTACGATGATTTTCCACCTGCGGAAATACGAAAGGCCTCTGAGGAGTTCCTGGAACATCTCGGATATTGGCAACAACAGCAGGTCAAGCGTTTTATTCTCTTCGTAGCGTGTGATTTGGATCGGACTCAACAACAGGACGAAATCTGCAAGCAAAAGAAACATCTTGCAAAGTATGGCATTGAATACGAAACCTGGTCAGCAAGTACACTTCGGGTGAACCTCACTCCTCACCGACACATTGTTGAGCGTCACATTCCAACATCATATTGGGTGGAAAACATCTGTGGCACTGAATTACATTCTTCCCTCGTACCAACTGGGGAGCCCACCGAAACACAATCTATCTTGAGAACCATGGCCTTTGTCGGATCCCAAGTTGAGCGGTTGGCATCAGGATTGTCAAGGGGCATCGCAGAGAAGCTAGAAGAGATACGAGAGAGCTATCGAGAGGGACGTGTGCGCCAGGCATATACACATCTTCAGAAACTACGGAAGGAGGAATACTGGGACATCCTCGAACAATCTCTCCGGGGCAGGATATTGCGGACTCTGGCGTCGTATGTCCTTAATATCGAACGCGATGTATCCAAGGCTCGTGCCCTAGCAAATGAGGCACGCAGCATTGATCCAACTGCTGATGACACTATCCTTCGAACGTTGCTGAAATATCACATTGAGGGGGCTGAATCCGCATTAGTGGAGATAGGCGTCGCAAATAGCTTGGATATCTTCAATCTGAAGATCGCTCTGTTACTGGATCTCAGCAGGGCTGAGGGTATACTTGCCATGATAGAACGTTTCCCAGAAGGTCTTAACCTAAATGCGGAAACACGAAGATTGCACGCGTTAGCCCTTTTATTGAAGGGCAGCTTGCCTAGTGCGCAGACGCAAATCCAGGCTGCTCTGAATGAACGGGGAAAATGGGAGTCAGTGCGAACCGCAAGCGCTATCATCAATTATTTCAGCGCCCTCTCACCTGTAGCCCTTCCGAACAGGATGGTCCCCTGGCCAGAACCTATTGATTGGGCGTTCATCAAGCGAGATAACCAGAGTCTCGAACGCCTGCGAAAAGCTAAAGCCGAGTTTGAAGGTCTTGCCTTGCAGCCAGATCGGGAAGACGAGTCGCGCCAACTATTCGAGGTGTGGTGCCTGGCAAGCTTGGCGAATGATCCGGACCAGCAAGTAGAAGCCCAGGAGTTCTGTCGAAGCATACTCGGAAAAGACCCAACGAATTCAAGAGTTCTAGCCTGGGCTCTTGCGCGTGATTACGAGGTCGATCTCCCCTCCATTGAAAGGGCCATGGAAAAATTTCTTGGGGTAGATGAAGATGGACTCTCATAAGCAAGATCTGGAGCAGGTTATAGCATTAGTGGGACTCTATCTGAAATCTGGAAAAACTCATGAGGCATTGCAACTGTTGCAACGGGTAAAGAGAAGATTCCTGGAAAGTGGGGCAGGGAGTATTTGGGCTTTCTGGCTCGCGCAAGCGCTTGTTGCCCATGGCGAACCTGAGAAGGCGCTCGAAGAAGCACGTGACGAGAAAGATCCTCATATCAACCGAACCATCCGAATGATGGCTCTCAGAGAGATTGCCCGTCGCTCAGAAGAATGGCACCCCTATGTTGAACATCTGGAAGCGTGTTTTGAGGAAACCCAAAGGGGTGAGTTTCTCTTTGAGCTATGCCAGCTGAAAGAGCATCTTAAAGATTGGTCTTATGTAGCTGATCGTGCTGAAGCTTTGATCCAGCATGTGGGGACCGCCGAGGTGTTACGTCTCGCTGCCTATGCTGCATGGGAGGCAAGACGCCCTCAGCAGTGTCTTAGGCTATTGAACGAGAACCCCCACTGCTTCCCAAGCCACCTCTTGCCAGCTGATTTGGGTCGATTGCGAGTGCTGTGTCAGGGACGCTTAGGATTACTTTCCCAAGCGGTTGCTAATGCAGATGCCATAGTCCGCCAAGATGACACCACAGAAAACATCCTCACATTGATGGACGTTCAACTACTGAAGGGTGATCTGAAGGGTCTCACTGTTACAGCGCGTAAATTATTGGCTCGCGAGGATCTAGCACCTATACACCTCCTGCGAGCTGCC
This sequence comes from uncultured Nitrospinota bacterium, assembly GCA_963707985.1. Taxonomy (GTDB): domain Bacteria; phylum Tectomicrobia; class Entotheonellia; order J063; family CAVPRW01; genus CAVPRW01. The sequence goes on from CAVPRW010000027.1 coordinate 131,073, forward strand.
AGGTTGACATTGTTCGAAGACCATGGAATGGCCAAAGAGTTCTGGCATCGTGCCCGAGAGCGCGCTTTGGACGATCCCGCTCTGCTCAGCGAAGCATTGACATTGGGATTTAGACTCAGGCTCGATGCTGAAATGGCACCTTTGATGTGGCGCATGCAGGATTTTGCTTCCCAAGGCCGAGGCTCATTTCAGGCTTTCAAAATTAATGAACTGTTGCCAATGATGCAGGATCGCGCTAAGTATGCAGCCCATGTCTCGGAGAAGCTTAGTGGTGGAGAAGTCCCCATCCATCTTGCTGCGAAGAAGTTAGATATACCATTAGCCCGTGTATTTCATGGTTTGCCTGAACAAAATCGGAAAGCACCTGACCCTCTGTCTCAGCCAATCATTTGGGTACGCCATGGAGGACGCCCACTGCAACAACAGCTTGCGAGTACTTCCAATAGCTGGCGTTTGCATCTGGATGTCACCGCGGTATTGCTCGCGGCTGACCTGGGCATCTTGGGAAAAGTAGAACAGTGTTTCGCGCCTTTGAGAATCGCACCTGGACTTCTCGCTGCACTTGTGCATCAGCGTGATAGGCTGGTATCACACCAGCCATCGCGCATAGCCGGTTGTAGGCATATCCTACAATTGCTCCAAGATGGTAAGTTACATCCGATGCCGGCTGTAGCGGAAGTGATATCAGCACCAGCAGATCTCGTAGACAAAATGGGAGCCAACTGGACAGGTCTCCTCGAAAAGGCTAAGGCCGACAATGGTTTCGTTGTCGATTACCTTCCCCTGACTAGCCACAACCTAGAGCCTGAACCCATCACTTTGCCAGACCATGATCGCCATCATGTCATCAATTGTCGCGCTCTCATTGAAGGCTTGCGGCGCGATGGCTATTTTTCTCAGTCTACCTACCAACAGGCTTTGCGGAGGCTTGGCAGTGAGGGAATGGGAGGTGTTCCCGCACTGCTACCACCAAATGGTAGCAAGGTTTTTCTGATGGCGAACATTGCAGGAGTGCTGACAGACGCAGAACTGCTGGAAAGCGTCTGCCGCCATTATCAGGTTTTCGTAGATCGTTGCTTCCTTGACGAAGCGCGCCTTGGAATTGAAGAGGAAGAAGGCAGGAGTCAGCGAACGGTATGGCTAGGCCAGCTTATCGATCGGGTGCGAGCTGGGCTGGATGCTGATGTTTACCAAAGCACTATCATTCCCGACGACAGGCCGCAACTAGAGTTAGAGGAAAAAGAAGCTGATAATCCGAGATGCCCTGAGCTTCCTGACATTCCTGCACTACCAGCCAGGGGATAGCGATATCATCTGGGGAGATGACCGCTGGTTTAACGGACACACCCATCGTGATGGGGTGCCTATTATTGGTATTAACGAGGTTCTTCGCGCACTGTGGCATCGTGGCCACATACAGGAGAGTGAATATTACGCTGCCCTCTTAAAACTTCGCGCGGCAAACTGTCGTTATATCCCTCTGGACAAAGAGGAAATCCTCCATCATTTGCAACAAGCTCAGGTAGTCAATGGGACTGTCGTCGAGACCGAGGAATTATCCATTCTCCGACGGTATATCGCGGCCTGTTTCCTCGATAATGCGCGTTTGCAGCGCCCTCCAATGCCACAGGGGGCCAGCAATCCCTACGGCGAGATTGCTTTTGTATCTGCGACTGTACGGATTGTGACCGATGCTATCATCGTTGGGTGGTCAAATGCGCAATGCGGTGACGATCTTGCCCAAGCTCGTGCAGACTGGATACTAGACAACCTATACATAGTGACCACTAATTTATTTCCCCTCTAGAGGGGATTGTCCTGTGGATCGGATCGTCGTATGCTGAGACGCTTATAGACCCCCTCTGAGGAGAGACGACGATGCCGCTCATGCGATACCTCCAGCATTGGTTGACGGGCCGAGGGCCGTGCCTGCAGGTGGCAGACTTCGTCCCGGACACACACCCCCTCCGCCAATGGGCCGAGACGTTTCCATGGGCGGCCATGGTTGCAGCCGTGGACCGCTCGTGCGCCCAGCGCGTCCCCAAACCCACCACGCGTGGACGTCCGCCGGTCTCGACCCGGGTGTTATGGGCGTTGGCATGGCTCACACATGAGTTGGCCTGTGCCGACGAACAGAGGTGTCGCCGCTGACGGACTGACCTGGCCGTGATGGACTGCTGGTCGGGATCCGAGAGGTCCAGGTCGATGGTTCCCAAGCGCATGTTGTGCTTCCTGAAGTGCTGGCCCAGTGTCGCAGCCGTCTCGATGCGCCGTTGCTGGAGGAACGGCTCGCGATCCAGGCCGCAACCGCGATGGAGGACGGGTTGGTCAGCCCGGCGCACCTGGTGGTCGACACCGTTCCCCGTGAGCAGGGGAGCCCACGCGTCAATGATGCCGCCACCCTGTAGAAGGCCCCCAAAAAGTCCTCCAGCTCATCGCGTCCATAGCCGCACAGGGTACCACGCCAGGTGCAGAGCTGGTGGTGCAAGCTCCGCACCTCCAGCACGACCTCCAGAGGATGATGCGCCGGTTCGGCCGACAGTGCCGGGGGATGGGGAACGTGTGTGTCACACTGGTACGCCAAACTGAGACCCAACTGTTGGCGCGTGGCCACCAAGTCCTGCCCCTGGCTCAGGCCGTGCAGGAGCGCTGGCACAACCTGCTGCAGCTGTCGGAGGAGCAGCGGGCGCGCCTGAGTACCCAGCTGATCGCTGCGCTCGAGGCCCATCACCGGATCGCACACCAATCCCGACGGCTGACATAGGGCAAAGCAGTCCCCCACGGCAACATCGTCAACGCCGACGATCCCACCATGGCACCCATGTGCAACGGTAAACGTAACGGCCCTGCGCCATTTGGCCGCAAGCCGGGGATTGTCGCCGAGCCAGCCGCTGGCTTGATCTTTGCTGTGCATCTGCCGGTGGGACATCCCAGTGACGCCAGCTCTGTGCCACCCTTGGTCGACCCCGTGCAGCAGGCGATCGCCCGAGTCGCGACGGGTCCCATCCCGGCCATCCGCTCGTTGGCTGGCGCTCTGGCGTGCAATGAGGCCGCGTGGCGTGAGGCGTTGCACGCGCAAGGGATTCTCACGGTCGGGATCCCGAAGACAGTCGATCCCCTCACCCCGTTTCCTTCCCCGGAGGACGTCCTCCGGATTTTGAACGAAGCGGGCCTGTCCAGCACACCTACCCCAGCCCAGGTGCACCTCGCCTGCGCCTGTGGGTATAGCCGCCCGGTGGTCGAACGCATCATGGCCAGTTTGCTGTGTCGTGGAGCAGGGCGCCTCACCGACAAAGGCCATCGCGGCGCGCGCGTACACATGGGAATGGCCGTCATGGCACACCACGCGGCGACGTTGGTCCGCATCCACGAGTATCGGCTGTCGAAGCGGGCACGCACGTTCCGCCGACGGCTGCGGTTGAGATGCCGTCAAGTCAATCACTGCCATGCCTCAATAAATGAGTGACCACTACATAGGATTATTGGGAGTGCGCCACTTGCAGCATGCCCCTGATCCCAACAGCGATGGGCTTGATCTGATCGGCCTCGAAATAGGGGGAGTTTTGGCACAGAGTTTCACCCTGAGAGGAAAGCTCCCCAATGAAAAGAGTGAGGAAGACAGCCCACGCCAAAAGTTTATCGATTGGCTGGAATCGCGGATCATCTCACAGCGCTTCAAAGCCGACCCCGACGCTGTTGTCGCTGTCGCGAACTGCCTCAAGAATCTTCTTATAGAGGTTACCGACCGCCATAATGACGACGAGCCAAGAGACATGGTTGCGCGGTTGCTCCTTCAGAGATTCTTTTTTGACTTGCCAGAAGGCATCCAGGATGCCATGCAGCTTGACCCTGAAGTCATGTCGAGACTTTGTGTCACGACCTTTAGATCCATTACAGTTGGTCCATTATGTTTTGAGCAGGGTGAATTCGTGAAGGCAGTAGCCGATGCATTGAACGGTCGGTTGGGCCGAATCACCGGCTCGAGAACCAGAGGCTGAATTCACATTTACTAGTACGATCGACAATAGTACAGGACAGCGTCTGAATGAGATTAAGGACCAACAGGACGCAGTTGTGACAACTTTTCGTGATCCCCTGCTCGGCTTGTTGCTGGATAACCCAAAAACACGGGAAGAGTGGCTACGATCACATCGCTCGTGGTTTGATTGCGCTACTGGCGAGTTTGAAAAAGCTGTTGCCGACATTGTATCTACGGAGGAGCCACAAGATCGAGTCGAAAAAACTATGATATGGCGAAAGTCTTCGGCAGCAGTCTTCTACGAAATTCTAGAACGACAGCTAAAAGACTTGGGGCAACTCAGTCAAGATGAGCTCATCCCTCTGTCCGCCGAGGGCCTCTTGCGACACTTCCGCCTAAATACGTTTCTTAGCGGCGAAACTGATTTTCAAGCTATTTTGCAACAGGCAGCAATTGCCCTGATCCCTGAAGAGGGATTGGAGTCCTCTATCGAGCGTATGGGATGTTTGCCTATCAGGCTGCCTCCTGTCTTGTGGGAGGAGTTCGATAGGCTTTCAAATGAAGAGAATGTCGGGCTCATCAGGAGGTTATCCACACGGTGCGCCTCTCCAGTGAGCAAGATACATTTGATCGATTTGTCCCTTCATTATGGGCGGGAAGAGCCGGATTTGCTGGCTTTGGCCCGCTCGACCTTGACGGAACTCTTCGATGAAATGGGTGGGGAGCTACATTACCGCTTGTTCGCCGCGCTCTTGCACTTTGTGAATGACGAATTTGGCTACTGGGCTGATGTCGTACGTTGGTCGGAACCCATAAAATTGGCCATGGTTTGGGCACAGGCCAATATGTTGCATAATCTTTTCGGCAGAATACAACTGGACCCGGCTAGGCTAGCTCAGTGGCTCGAAAAGGTCCGCCGACGAACTTCAGCCGAACTCCTAGGCCGTGAGCTGGCATCCTGGAATGATGTTTTACATCCACGGAGGCAGAATCGGACCGACTTTCTCGTACATGCTGTGGCCTTCATAGTATCAAACTATGATTCGCAAATGGTCGACCAGCTTTATGTTAAAGATCTACTGCTCACGACTGCTTTTACTGGGGATAACGAGAATCAGTCGCCTCGAATCTCCTTACTCCGCGATTCCACTTTGGCCTCAAACGTTCTAGGTTCATTTCTGGGGGGAGACCGGTCTACGGTATTGGCTCCTTGTATAGGTCATGAACTTTCCAGCATGCTCGCATCCTCTTCTTTGAAGAGCATGGTCGAGGAAGCTATCCAAACCCTTAAGAGTGATCCCTTTCAACTGTCGGAATGGGCGAAGATCAGGCATTGCCGTCGGGAATCTCCCCATGTATGAACATCTCGCAGGAGAATTCCGAGAAGTAGTAAGACAACTTAATTTTACGTCCCTCGCTGGCATTCACCCCTCGACCACAATGCGCGGTCTGTCGAGGGGCACGCCAGCGCTTATCCGCGCAGGGGTTCACCGTCGCCCAACGCGCCTGGATACAGGCCCTGTGGACCCCAGCCGTCACCCTGTTGGCGCTGATCAACATCGTTGTGGCGTTTACGACCAGGACGATCACCTGGCGTGGCATTTCCTATACCATGCGCTCACCGCAGCATGTGGTCATGCACACCGGGCCACGTGTTCCAGCACCCCCCTCGGAGGCCTGATAAGGAGAGATCGATCATGACCACCGGCCAGGAGATTCGCCATTACGTCCGCTCGGCGCTCGGCAGGCGTCGCTTTAACCTCCTCATCTTTTTTGTGACGTCGCGCTGTAATGCCAAATGCGACTTTTGCTTTTACTGGGATCACCTCAATCACCAGGGTGATCTGACCCTGGACGAGATCCGTCAGATCTCCGCCACCATGCCGCCGTTCCATCGCCTGCTGTTTTCGGGGGGCGAGACCTTCATGCGGAAGGAACTGGTCGACATCGTGGGCCTCTTCCACCGTCAAAACGGCGTGGCGACGATCAATCTGCCGACCAACGGCATCCTGCAAGCCCAAATCGTGGCGAAGACCGAGGCCATCCTGGCTGAGAATCCGGCGCTGACGGTCAACGTGGGCTTCTCCCTCGACGGTTTCGCCGCCACGCACGACCGTGTGCGCGCTGTTCCCGGCTGCTTTCGTAAAGCCATCGCCAGTATCAAGGCGGTGACCGCCCTGCGAGACCGATTTCCCAACCTGACCGTGTTCGTTAACAGCGTCATTTTGCACGAAAATTACACAGAGATACCGGCCTTGGCAGACCACCTGCTGCAAGAGGTCGATCTCGACACCCATTACTTCAACATCATCCGCGGTGACCCCATGAACCCGGCCCAGCGGGATGTGCCCCATGAGGTGCTGCCCACGCTCTACCAGGAGTATGAGCGCGTGCTCGCTATCTATGTGGACCGTACCCACCGGCGGCGTGGCCGCGGCCCAATATCGGCAGCCGTGTGGCGCACCTTCTACCTGGGACGGTTGGCGATCTATAATGATATTCAGCGCACCAACTATACCCATGGCGCCCGCTGGCCGATGCCCTGTACGGCCGGGGACACGGCCGCAGTGATCGACTACCATGGTGACGTGCGTATTTGTGAGCTGCGCCAGCCCATCGGCAACCTGCGCGACTACGATTGTGACTTCGGACGATTGTGGAGCTCATCGGCGCGCACGGCAGAGGTGGCGCAGATGCACCAGGATCACTGCGATTGTACGCACATCTGTTTCATCGACGACAGCGCCACCTACAGCCCGAAGGTCGCCCTGCTGCAGTCCCCCCTGGCCTATGCACGACGTTCGCATCTCCCCACTGCTCCGGTGCCTCTCGAAGAAGGTTAGCGTGAAAGGAGATGCAGGGGCCATAAAGCGACCCGTAGGCTATGCGATTCCAGTCACCAAACCAATGCCCGCCACTAGATGAGGCGGATCACGTAGGACATACTGCCACTGTCCTTAGACGGATTCGGGGGTTGCGCCTGATAGGGAGCGAAGTGCACGCACACCCTACCGAACACCTTGCACTCGGCCCCAGTCCACTGATTGGTCGCTTCGACCACCATAAATGCGCAGCCGAGCGCTTGGAAGTGCGCAGCGGTGGCGTCCACGAGTTCGAAGGTATCCGCTTTCGCCAGAGCATCAGACCGCGCCACTATGAAATGGTGGCCAACCTTGCCCTGGGCATATGCCGCTCGAGAAGTCCGGGTACTGGGTAAACAGCTTCGTCAGTGCCTCCTCATCACGGGTCCTCAGCAGGGTGCAGATCGGCTCCACGAACGAGAAGACAGCAGGGAGGAATGGGTCGTCCTGTCGGTATGCCGGCGGAGCCAGGTCGATAACGCGCTCCAATGGGAGGAGATCGTGAAGAGCCACCAGATGGCAGCACGCCCGTTTGGCGGTGGCCTGCTCTGGCTGGATGCGGAGGGGAAGCCTGCACGTTGGGACGCGTCCCAGTGTTAGCCTGGTACGATCGACCCGAGCGCGAAGTAATCTCACACCCGAAGAGTTTGATTATATACGTTCTGGAACAGTGGCGGAGGGAACCCCCAGCGGACATTTGACAGACGCCCGCACACGTCAGATTCGAAGGGATGGCCATGGCTCCTGAGCGCCTGTCCCGTCTGCAGCACTGCATCTTGGGGTTCCAGGAGCAATCACCATTATGCCCAACCGGGCATGACGGCGATTACGCCTGGAACCCCAAGATGCAGTGCACGCGTCCAGGCCTGTGTGTCACGCTACGGACGCGAGGCATCCGGTGTGCGCTGTGCCGGGGCTCCACGGCCTCCACGCGCCGCGAGCGCCGCTTTGACCCGGTCGGGCGTGAAGGGCACGGCGCGCAGCCTGGCCCCAGTCGCGTCGAAGACCGCGTTCGCCAGGGCCGCGGCCACGGGAGCCGTGGAGGCCTCGCCGGCGCCGAAGGGCGGCAGCGCCGGTCGGTCGAGCAGGGCCACCTCAATGGCCGGGACTTCCGGGAAGGTCAGAATCGGATAGCTCACCCAGTCCACGCTGGTGACGCGGGCGCGATCGAACGTCACTTCCTCGTGGAGCGTGCGGCTGAGCGTTTGCACGATGGATCCTTCGATCTGGTTGCGCAGCCCATCGGGATTGACCACGAGCCCGCAGTCGTGCGCACAGGTGACGCGCTGCACGCCGATCCTGCCACTCGCCGGATCGACCGTCACTTCCATGGCCATCGCGACGTAATTCTCGCTGTGTTTGTAACGCGTATACGCCACGCCGCGGCCGGTCAGCACATGGTCCTGCGCCGGCTGTGGATTGGGCGAGGGCCGCGCCTGCCAGCCGAGCATTTCCGTGGCGCGTTTGAGCACGTCGATGGCCCGCGGATCCGTGAGCCCGTGTAGACGGAAGGCGACCGGATCGGCGCCCGCCGCCGCGGCCAACTCGTCGGTAAAACTTTCCACGGCAAAGACATTGGCGATTTTACCCGGGGCGCGCAGATTCGACAGCCGTAAGGGTGTCTCCTTCAGCCAGTGCACCCGCACGTGCACGTGGGCAGCCGCATACGGCGGATCGCCATTCTGCGCGATCTGCCCCGCGCTCCGGCCGTGCGCCTGGGACATCCCGGCCGCATCGACGGCGAGAAATGGTCGATGCCCTGGCACGTTCGCCGGCAACCACATCTGCGTGTCCCACGCCGAGGATCCGTTGATCGGCATCGATGCCCCCGCGCAATTCCAGCACCTGCGGGGGTCCCTTCGGGTCCCAGCCGTGCTCGTCCTCGCGCGTCCACTGGACCCGTACGGGCCGCCCCACGGTCTTTGACAGGAGGAGCGCGTCAGCCGCCGCGTCGTCACCACCGTTCGTGCCGTAGGAACCTGAACTATCGAGAAAAATCACGCGCAGCTTGTCCTCCGGCATGCCGAAGATCTTCGCCAGGTTCCGGCGCAGCGCGTGGGGGCCTTGAGACGCGGTCCAGATGGTGGTACCCTCTGGCCGCACATCGGCGACCGCGCAGGACGGTCCGAGCGAGGCGTGGCTTTGGAAGGGCCACGAGTAGGTGGCGGCAAGCTGTGTGACGGCTGCAGGCAGCGCCGCCGCAGGATCGCCGCGACTCACGAGCGTCTCCGTGCGCTCCACCGCGCTCTCGCGCACATAGCGGTCGAGCCCGGCGCTGCCGGGCAGTCCTTCCCAGGCGCTCCAGGTCGCTTTGAGCGCGCTCGCGGCACGCACGGCCGCCCACTCGTCAGGCGCGACGACCCCGAGAAAGCTCTCAAGCCGTACGACGCGGACATCCGGAATGCCACCCAGTGAGGACTCGTCGACCGCGAGCAGGGAGGCGCCAATCGCTGGTGGGCGGATGACGCGGCCATGCAGCATCCCGGGGACGGTGAAATCCTGGAGATAGACGTGCTGTCCGGTGCACTTCCCCGGCACATCGGGCCGCAGGAGCGGTTGGCCCACCACTGTGTAGCGGATCGGGTCCTGCAACGGCGCCTGCGGGTCGACCGTGAGGGCCAGGTGCTTCCCTCCCACCAGCACACCGAGGTCAATGCCTGGGCCGCCGGTAATGGGTCGCACCTGACCATCCGAGAGGGTCAGTTCCGCCGCGGGGCGTCCGAGGCGCTCGGCACCGAGCGTCAGGAAGGCCTGGCGGGCGGTCGCCGCGGCCTGGCGGACCTCTACCGCACCACGCGGGATGCCGGTGCTGCCCCCGGTGCCTCCCTGATCGGGCGTGAGCGCCGTGTCACCCTCGACCACCGCGATGCGCTCCACGGGCACGCCGAGTTCCTCCGCCACCATCTGGCTCATGGCGAGGCGCAGGCCCGTGCCGACATCCACCTTGCTCGTATAGATGGTGACCGAGCCATCGGCATGCACGGCAAGGAAACTGTCGACCTCTTTCAGATCGAGCGGCTTCCCGCGGTCAGCACCAGCGCCTGGCTCTTGTGCCCTGCTGCGTTGCGGCAGCGCCGCGCCAAACATCAAGCTCACCACGACCGCGCCGCCGGCCCGGAGCACCTCGCGCCTCGACATGACAGATATGGCGTGCATAATTGGCCTCCTTTAGGCCTTGGCCGCGCGCAGCACGGCGTGTAGAATGCGCGTGTGTGTACCGCAGCGGCACAGGTAATCAGCGAGTCCTTGCTTGACTTGCTCGGGCGTCGGACGCGGGGTCTGCGTGAGCAGCGCTTTCGTCGCCATGATCATGCCGTTTGTGCAGTAGCCGCATTGGGCCGCCTGTTCGGCCATGAAGGCGGCCTGCACGGGGTCGGGGTGCTCGGGTGTGCCGAGCCCCTCGATCGTCGTGATCGCGTGGCCGGCGGCGTGCTCGACAGATGTGATGCAGGAGCGCGCGGGTGTCCCGTCGATCAGCACGGTGCAGGTGCCGCATTGGCCGAGCCCGCAGCCGAACTTCGGACCGCGCAGCCCGAGCCCATTGCGCAGGACGTAGAGGAGCGGCTGGGCGGGATCCCAGGATTCGACGGTGACGGCACGGTCGTTGACTCGCAACCGGTATGGCGCCATGGCGCGTCTCCTTTTCGCAGATGAATTCTCGGTCGAAGCGCACAAAGGTACGTAAAGTTTCACAGGCCTTCTCTACGATCAATCATATCACTAAGTTGTGCGATTGGTAACTCTTGGGTTTCATCGTGTTTCCATCGAAATTTTAGGGCGACCATCCTCTCCTAACTCATTGTAAAATATGATATTTGAAAAATCTGTGAAACTTTACGTACCTTTGTGCGCTTCGACCCACAATCGCTCAACCGTATGAGCGCCAACTCTCTAGAGATGAGCATCATCAGCGCGAATGTGGATCAATTGGCGCCAAATGACCCCCTGAGTCGCTCCTGAGGTCCACGAGACCTGACCTGTGCAGCTGTCTCTACTCCACGCTGAGCTTTGAGCGCATGGCGATCCCATCAGGATAGGAGACATAGCCCTGGACGTCATCGTGCATGACCGCGTTCTCACATTCGCTCAAGAGTGGAATCGTGCCAACCTCCCCGTTGATCATCTCCTAAAACCGCCGCAATGTCGCATGACGCTCCGGTGCATCGACCGCCATGGTGATGGCCTCACGGCCGAGCACCTGGGCCTCGGAATTGACAGACCCCCAGTCGCTCTGGAGGCTGTCCGGCCGCCAGTTCCAATAGATGTCGTCGCCGATATCGGGCACAAAGGGCCGGAAGTCATCGATCGCCATCTCGACCTGTTGCTTCACCAGGAGGGTCCTCTTCGGCCTGATGGACATCTGGGGGTCCGGGACGATCTGTAGAATAATGCGCTCGAGTTGAGGGGGCTCAAAGGCATGCGGATTGGGCACCAGACTCATCATCCTGCCTTTCTGCCAGTTATCGATCACCAAGGGCCCCGATTCGACCGTCTTGGTCTCGAGCCATTTGAGCCCGGTGGGATCGTCGGGGGTCGCATGCGTCAGGATCTCCTTGGCGTGGACCGCGCTGCCACGACAGCGGCTGATACCAACCAGAGAAAACCCTGGCAATTCCGCTTGCACACTCACATAGCATAGATGGATGCTCATTTGGGTCAGGGCGGATGCCTCTGACCCCCATACTCCTTTAAGACTCCTAGCCCACATCATCTCGAAGACAACCCCGGTTGGTGGTATTTCTCGCGGGCGAAGTCTCGCTGGCCCACGATGGCGTGCTCTTTCTGGATGAACTCCCCGAGTTCCGCCGCCATGTCCTCGAGATCTTGCGCGAACCGCTTGAGGAGAGTCTCACAAGAATAGAATTTCGCATGTGTGTTTGACCCTGCTAGGTGGGCAGCACTCACCGCACGACTGATGTAAGCGTAAGACGCTCATTCATCAAGGGAAGCAGCCGTCCTAGAATCGGCTCCACCGTACCCGCCGGGCTTCACAATGATTAGGACCTCATACTGAATGCGGATCGTGTGCCAGTTCTCCTCAGATGTCAAGCTTTGTTGGCGCGTCTGCTACCCATTTATTCCCACAAGCCTGCACAGGGACAGTCTTGTGATGTCAGCAAGCATTTGCCTGTCAGCGCCTATTAGGTATGGCTCCATAGCGTCAGCCACGGGCGGATAAGGCGGTCTTAAACGGATTGGAAGTGGTCTCATCTTTGTTTACGTCAGAGGGGAATGAAACCGACCGTGTTGAATTGGCGTGACTCTATGGATTTTAATACCCTGACTCTGACGCATCAAAGGCCTCCTCCTCCGCGCCGTGCGGCTGTGGGGGCTCGTCAAGCCGATGTATCCTAGGCAAGGTCAAGTTAACTCCCCACCAGGGTAAAGGATGTGGGCTCATCGTCGCTTTTGGTGATATTGGTGATAATGGAATGATGGCGGGAGCGGTATCATAGGAGATGATGGCTCATGAACTCCGAACGCTTATTTCAGCTATGTCATCTATGCGAATGAAAGGGACTCGAACCGTCATGACCAAGCTCTCGTATATTTCACCAAGGGCAACTGTCAGGGACAGTCCGATTCACGGGAGAGGGCTGTTTGCCGTCGCACCCATCGCAAGGGGTGACATCGTGGCGATGAAAGGGGGCTACATTTATGATCGCGCCCTACGCGATACGCTGCAACCATAGCTCGGACCCCCTGAAATACCTATCGCCGATGGATTCTTCATCGGCCCGATGACTGAGGACGAGCGCGAAGGAGGGATGATCTTCAGCAATCATTCGTGCGACCCGAATATCGGCGTCCAAGGTCAGATCATTTTCGTCGCCATGAGAAACATTCAGCCTGGTGAAGAATTGACGCACGACTGGGCCACGACTGACGACGAGGCCTACAAGGTGCGATGCCATTGTGGTGCCGGCAACTGCCGAAAGATCATCACAGGGCAAGACTGGAGGCGAAAGGATTTGCAGGAGAAATATCAGGACTACATGTCCTGGTATTTGCAGCAAAAAATCAGGCAGGATCCTGCATGAGCGTGGTTCAAAAGGCTAACCACAGATGGCAATAGGCCCGTCGCACATTTACCAAGAGCGATACTGCTGGCGAAGTCCTCCAGGTACTGGTACGATTGATCGGCATAAGTGATGGCCTTACGAACAGATGAGGAGATGTATCATGCTTCGCCCGATGTCGATCGAGCCAATCCCTCACGACACGCCACGTGTCGCCTGTGCCGCGTGTCCCCAGGGAAACCGCTATCTGCGACTGGCCGATGCAGGCAAGACGTGGTTCATCGATGACGCCTTTCGGGTGCTGTTCCCCACCCATGGACAACCCGCGTGGCCACTGTGGCGGCTGGCGCTCACCACGATCCTGCCATGTGCCGAAGGGCTCCCCGATCGCCAAGCGGCGCATGCGGTGCGGAGTCGCATTGATTGGAAAGATGGTCTGCGCTTGGAGCGCACGGATCCGGGGTGCAAGGCGTCGATCCTCCGTGAGTTTCGTACGCGATTGATGGCTGGAACGGCGGCGTATTCCCGCTTTGACACGCGGCTCACGTGGTGCCGCAACCACCAACTGATCACAGCCGGATGCCGCCAGCGCACCGATTCGATGCTTATCCTGGCCGCTGTACGGGCGTTGAACCGCATCGAGGTCGTCGCCGAAACGTGGCGGCATGCCATCAACAGTCCTGCCCAGGTGGCTGCGGCGTCGTTGCGCCCACAATTAGGAATGATGGTTGGACGCTCCTCTCCGCCTTTGATCACCCTCAAGCCTCGCTCTGGCGACTCCATGTTCCCCCCGTCGACATCCTCCGTCCGGTGTGGGGGCAACATGATTGGCGGGACGGCTCCCAGCATGCCAAGACCCGTCTCACGCCGTTCGCCCGGCTGATGGTGGATGATGTCGCCGCATCATCCGAGGAGACTTCGCCAGCAGTATCATCTTTGATGAGGGGGAGATGCGCCATCCTCCCCTGCTTAGTACCTTCTAGAGGAGAACGTGATGGCCCGTATACCCCCAGTAACGCGTGAACGTGTGCGCGAGGACCTGCGCCCTATCTTTGACGAAGTCAGCTCCGGTCCGGGTGGCGTTGGCACTGGACCGATGTCGGTGCTGAAGTATAGCCCGGAGATGTCCCGTCGGGCCATTCCCTTGTTCAATTACGTGCGCAACGAGTCCAGCTTGCCCCAGAAGGTGCGCGAGTTGGCGATGCTGACCACGGCTCGCGCCAAAGACTGCCCCTATATCTGGAATGCCCATGTCGCACTAGGCCGCCAGGCAGGTCTGAGCGATGCCCTGCTGAATGCGCTGCGGGACCGCCAGCCGCTGCCGCCGATGTCAGTTGAGGAAGCCGTGGTCATCAAGCTGGGTATGGAGTTTTTCCAGACCAACCGGGTCAACCAGGACACCTTTGACGTTGCCCTCAAGCAGTTTGGGCCGCAAGGGCTGGTAGAACTGACGACCTTGATAGGGTTCTACGCCATGCTGGCGTTCAATGCCAACGCTGTGGACCTGGGACTGCCCCACGAGATGACCGAGCCGCCGTTACCGGTATAACTGACGACAACGCATCATGACGGGTCGTCTCGATCGGCAGCGCTGCAGGACCATTGAGCCGCCAAGCGGAGGCGCGCGAACAGCTCGGCGGCTAGTTCCGGATCGGCACCAAGGATCGCCACAAAGCGATCGGCGTCGCCGCACGGATTCCAGGGGCATGCCTGGGCACCGTCGAAATATGGCCGGTCACGGAGGTCGAGGGCCTGCGGACCGATGAGTGTCCGCGACAGGCGGAAGCCTTCCGCGGAGGGCCCCCTGGGTCCCCCACCATGGACTCATTCAACATGTAGCCCAATTTCTTGGAGTTGGTTACCCTCTGTTAGACACTTTGGAGGTATTGCCCCGTAACGATTTGACGCACAGCTTGGGCATGACGAAAGCATCGGGCAGTCTTCGTGTGCTTGATGAAGCTCGCTAAGGGTGGACAGGGCGGCATCGGAAAATTGGAGTTTGAGCGTGCGCCTGAAGATGCTATCTTAAGCAAATCCTCGAAAAACGACGAAGATAAACCTCACAAGCTGGTGGGGTGACTCTCTTATGGGAAAACTCCTTTCCGGCGTCAATGTTCCAGGAGCTGCTCTCCGTCTGGTCGTGAGCATCATCTTAGCGTACGTGCTGCTGGAGAGCGCCATCCCCGCCTCTGAGACGCCGTTCATGCTGCTGCAGCCGCCCGCTGCGGAACCGCAGGAGCCTATTACACCCATTCCGCTTTCCCTGGCTCTTGATCCACAACGGGTCGCCCTCGGCGAACGGCTGTTTCACGATGTGCGGCTCTCTCACGACAATACACGCGCCTGCACCGTGTGCCATCCGATCCAGCGCGGCGGCATGGACGGGCGGCCCCGTGCCATCACTGCCAAGGGGACCCTCCATCTCCGCAACACCCCGACGATCTTCAACGTGGGGCTCAATGCCGCGTTTAACTGGGACGGCATGGTGACCACTTTGGAGGCCCATGCTGAGACCATTCTATTGCAACCAAACCTGATGAACACGACTTGGCCGGAGCTCCTGGCCAAATTACAGGCCGATGCCGACTACGTGACCCGCTTCAACACCGCCTACGCGGGAGGCCTGACGCCAGCCAGTGTGTTGGATGCCCTAGCCAGCTTCGAGCGCTCCTTGCTTACACCCAACGCCCGTTTCGACCGCTATCTGCGGGGCGAGCTGCAGGCGCTGACAGCACCAGAGCAGCAGGGGTATCGACTGTTCAAGTCCTATGGGTGTGTGGCCTGTCACCAAGGGATGAATATCGGCGGCAACATGTATCAGAAATTCGGCATCTTTGCGGCGCCTGGCGGCATGGACAGCCCTGCTGCGGTCATCGACTTGGGGCGCTATGTCGTCACCAAGGTGCCGCGAGACCGCGAGGTGTTCCGCGTGCCGAGCCTGCGCAATGTCGCGGTGACTGCCCCCTATTTTCACGATGGGCGTGCCTCCACCCTGGAGGGTGCCGTGGAAACGATGGCGAGAGTCCAGTTAGGGAGGACCATCACGCCAGAGGAGATTGGGTTGATCGTGCAGTTCCTGCATACCCTGACCGGCGAATATCACGGCCGGCCTGTGGCGATATCCGTACAGGAGCACAGTGAGAGGTATGAGTAACGTGTGGAAGTCTTTGGCGGTCGTCTCTGGCCTGCTGCTGCTCCTCACCTACTTGCTGATCCAGAGCAGGAGCCCGGACCTGGCGCTGCGGGTACGCATGCAAGAGGCCTTGCAGACGCTGCAACTGCATGATACGGAGCTGACCCGTGACGTGTTGCTGGCGCGTGCCGGGCTTCTTCCCCATTATGATTCGCTGCCGCGGACCGGGCAGAGTCTGTCCCGGACTTTGGGGATACTGCGCGCCGAGAGCGCAACGGTCTCGGGCCGGCGGCACAGGAAATGGGCCAGCGCGTCGAGGCCCTGGCGGCCGCGCTGCACCAAAAGTTGACCCTGGTCGAGTACTTCACATCGGACAACGCCTTGCTGCGGAACTCCTTGACGTATCTCACCTATGCGGGGCAAACCCTGGGCACACGTGTCGAGGAGGAGCCGGTGGTGGCGGCAGACATCGCTGCCCTCTCGCACGTGCTGTTGCGGTTCATACACACGCCAGAGCTGAGCGTGGGCAACGAGCTCGGGGCAGCGCTCCAGCGCCTGTCACAAACTCCCCTCTTCCCGCAGGACTTCCACACGCTGGTCGCCCATGGGCGGCTCATTATGGAGGTCCTGCCGCAGGTCGATACCCTCTTACGCCAGATCATCGCCGCTCCAACGGCGGCCCATGCCGCTGCCTTCCAGGATGCCGTGCTGCAGTATGCCAACAGGGTCGAGGCACGCGCGGAACTGTTTCGGGTGCTGCTGTATCTGGTGGCCGTCATGCTGGTGGGCTACCTCCTCTACCAATTCATGCGGCTGCGGGCCAATGCTCGAGACCTGCGCCGTGCCAATGCGGACTTACAGCGGGAGATGGGCGAGCGTCAGCAGGCTGTCGGCGCCTTGCGCGCCAGCGAAGAACGCTTCCGTGCCATCACGGAATCGGCCAATGATGCCATCATTTCCGCTGATAGCTCGGGACACATCGTCTCCTGGAACACGCGGGCCGAGGCGATCTTCGGTTACACCGCGGAGGAAATCCTGGGCGCACCCCTCACGCACCTGATGCCCGCACGCTACCATGCGTCCCACGTGCAGCGCTTTACGCAGTGGTCTGATACCGGATCTTCTCGCCTGGTCGGCACGATGGTGGAGTTTGTCGGCGTGCGCAAAGATGGCGGTGAGTTCCCGCTGGAGATTTCGCTATCGACCTGGTCTACGGCGCAGGGCTACTATGTAACAGGCATTATTCGCGACCTCACAGCCCACAAGCAGTTGCAGGAAACGACCCGCCAGCAGAGGATGCAGCTCATCCAGGCGAACAAGATGACCGCCCTGGGCACACTCGTGTCGGGCGTGGCGCACGAAATCAACAATCCGAACCAGGTCGTGTTAATGAACTCAGGGGTATTGGCAAAAGCCTGGGATGACGCGGTGGGAATCTTGGACACCTACGAGCGCGAAAACGGCACCTTTACACTCGGCGGCTTGCCCTACACCGAGATGCGCGACGCCATTCCTGCACTCGTCGTCGACGTGCACGACGGCGCGCGGCGTATCGAGAGAATCATCGACGACCTCAAAGATTTTGCCCGTCCCCGCGTACGGGGCGTGCACACCGACTTGCAGTTGAACGACGCCGTACAGCGCGCGCTGCGCTTACTGGCGCATCTGATCAAGCAGCACACGGACCACTTTCACGTCGATTTTGCTCAAGGTTTACCGGCTTTGCAGGGGGATGCTCAGCACGTCGAGCAAATCGTGGTGAATCTCCTGACCAACGCCCTGGAGGCACTGCCTGACAGGAGGCACGGGGTCACCGTGACCACCGCCTTCCACACCGCCGAGCGCTGTATGCTGCTTGAGGTACGCGACGAAGGGGTCGGGATTGCGCCGGAGCATCTCGAACGCCTGTGCGATCCGTTCTTCACCACCAAGGACGAGAGCGGGGGGACAGGGCTCGGGCTGGCCATCACCTCCTCGCTCGTCCGCGTGCATGGGGGCCAGCTCACCTTTGCGTCCGAGCCGGGCAAGGGCACCTGCGCACGGGTCATCTTTCCGAGCCCCGAAGAGGCGCAGCCGAGCTCCTGAACCTTCAGAATAGCCGGCAGTGCGCCACTCTGCGGCGACGCTTGCCGCGTCGCGGTCCCTTGGGGGGTGCGACAATGGTGGCACCTGCCCCGTCCGTCGCACCCCACGATTGCCTTGCCTCTCAAGACTCCTCGCTGTTTCCGCCTTTTCCTTGTCGCGTTTTGTCGCAGGGGTGAAGCCCGCCTTTGTGATCCTCAATCTTTTCTAACCCATTGATACTAGAAGCATTCATGGAACCGTAACAACCCGGCACGGGGGATGCTCTCTACTTCGTTCTGTCCGGCTCGCCTGGAGCCTCCTAGGTGACAGGCAGGTGGCAACTGCACCCCAGCGCCACCACTTGCCTGGCAGCTTCTCAGGCGTCTAGATCAACGTGAAGCGTCGGCCGTGTACGCGGTACCGGCTGGCATCGGGAGGCCGATGGAACGTCAGCCATCGCGACCAGGAGACCACAATGCAGATTCTCAAGATCCCAAACACCTGGAGAGTCACACCGCAGAAAGGAGAGAACGCATAAGAAGATGGCGATCACACAGGCTGAATATCTCTGGCTTGACGGAGCCGCGCCGGTCCACCGGCTGCGCGCCACGTCTCGCATCGTCGCTTTAGCGGATGGAGTACTTGCCCAGATCGTCCAGGGCAAGGTCGTGATCATGTGGATCAACCAAACCATAAAAGGAGAGTTGTGATGGTACAGCAACGCCTGCAGAGATTCGGTTACGCTGTCGTCATCGGGCTGGTCGTGGCCCTGGCGAGTACGTTCATGGCCTGTACCTTTGGGGCGCCGATTGGAAGCGACACCCCTGAAGGCATCAATGAAATCCTCAATAAGGCCCCGGTCCGCAGCCTCTCGGAAGGGGACCGCTGGACGGTCTATGAAGTCCCCGGGAAGATCCGCGTCCAGCACGGCTATGGCTGTGTGAAACAGGGCTATGCCGCCACCGAAGACTATGTCGGGTTCCGCATTCAGGACATGGAAGCAGTGCCCCTCGAATTTGGCGACGCCGGCACCATCATCCTGAATGGGTGGGATGCCCAGTACACGAACGGCGACCACCATCTACTCGGGCTGGGCACGGCGATTTTCAACATCACCGGGACACTCACCCCAACCCAGTTCGAGCTGAGCTGGGAGGCCGGCGGGGTGTTGAGTGATAACGACGGCAATGACGGCTATAAATGGTGTTACCGGTATACGCTGGTGTTCTGGAAGCGGGGCGCAATTGAGGCCGTGGTACCCCCTCAGGACGACGTGTCGACCACATTTGTGGACTCGAATACCGGTCCACCCTTGTACGACATCCACGGGAAATTCACCGATTCGACGTACAAAGGTGGCCCGCGGGTGGTGCTGCCACGGGGCGTTGGCCTGGTGTGGGGTGATGAGGATCACCATGTGTTACAAGTTGGCTTTGACCTGGGCACCCCTCCCCTGGGAGGCACCACAGTCCCCACTGGCAATACGATCACCTGGACCTCGCAGACGATTTTGAAGGACAATGATCCGGACAACGCGTACAACGCGGCAGCGCTCGTCAGCATCCTGAGTGGGCAGGGCGTCGAGATGTGGCAGCCCCGCAGCGTGTTGCACCTGACGGGCATTCCCCCCGCCTGGGTGCAGGAGCCGACCCAGCTGATCCTCCAGCCCGCCGAGCCAATTTCCTTCGGTCAGGGGTGCATTCTCGACGGGAGTGAGGAGTTCCAGGAGTTTTACTCGGTAGAACGGGTGCCCTACGAGTATGCGATCCCCGTGCTGACCGGGTGGGATATGCAGTATGACTGTACCGACCATCATGTCGAACGGATCGGGGTCTTCCTGGCCGACTTTGAGTATGTCAAAGCTCCCAACGCCCCCACCGGGACCCTGCACTATACGATTTTCTCCACCCTGAGGGACGACTCGGATAACGGTCATAACGCGAAGTACAAGGTCAGCGTTCTGGGGTTCAACAAACTGGGCGGGGGTCGCCTAAGCCACCTGACAAGACGGCCCCTTCCCCCCAGGCACCCCTCCCGGATGTGTTGAAGAAGTAGTTCCGATCGCGCCGTAGCCCGCCGTGCCGGGGGGCGCCGCCCCCCGGCTTCATCTCACACAGGATGCTCCAAGGAGACGTCATGACCACACCCTGCACACGCCCCCGGGCCCGCACCACCGATGGCCGCGGCGTCCACCAGCGACTCGCCTGGCAGACGACCCTCTGGTTGGGCGCGTTTGCCGGGCTGTTTGGGTATTTCCTGTTGCGTTACATGGTGCTGCAATTGCCCGTCTTGCCCCCCTACACCGTGGGGCCCCTCACGTTCACCCCCTTTGGGCCACTGGTCGCCCTGGGCATATGCTTCGGCATCCACCTCACCCACCGCTGGTGTGGGCACTTTGACCTGGAGTGGCCCACCGTGCAAGCCGTAGTGGCCTGGGTCTTGACCACGGGCGTGGTGATGGCACATTTCATGGCCCTTGGCGATGCCTCCCCCGCCCGGCTGTTCGATCCCAGCGCCTTGCTAAATATGCGCAGCGACCTTTCCTCGTTTGGCGGGTTTCTCGGCGGCACCATCGCCGCCGTGGTGTTCTGTAAGCGACGGGCGTTACCCCTCCGCCCGGTACTCGATTGCGTCCTTTACGGCTTGATCGGCGGCTGGCTCTTTGGGCGGCTGGGCTGTTTCTCGGTCCATGACCACCCGGGCGTTCCGACCGCGTTCCCAACCGGCGTGCGCATCCAGGGGGTGCTGCGTCACGATCTCGGGTTGTATGAACTGGTGTTTACTCTGGGGTTGTTTACGGTTCTGACACTGGCCATGCGTCGGCGTCGGCGCTTTGACGGGTTTGTCGTGGCGGTGACGGCCACGACCTACGCCCTCGTGCGCTTTGGCCTCGATTTCCTCCGCGTGGGTGACACCACGTATGCCGCCTTGACCCTGGCCCAATGGGGCTGTCTGCCGTTGTTCGCGCTCGGCGTGCACACCTTTCGGCGCGGCTGGCGGCGATGACGCGGAGCCGCAATCTAATCCGGGAATAAGGGTTTGGCGAGACATGGCAACAAAGGCTTCTGAAAGAAGGGAGGGATGGACAGATGGATGTCATGACAGAAGTCCGGTTAATGGTGCTCAGCGGGTGGGTGCTGCTGTACGGCCTGGCATTCGGGATAGCTGTTGGCATCAAGGCGCTGCGCAAGCGCCGGAAGCGCCAGCCATAGGCATGGCCCGCCGCCGTGGACGCAGCGCCGGTCGGCCTCTTCTCAGGTGCTGCTCCAGCTTACGCATTCTCAGTGATGACTTCTGCATAAGGAGGCCTATTGCGATGGAGCTCGTTCTAGCTGATGGTACAGTTTTCTCCCGGTCGATCATTTGGTGCGCTGCGCGCGGCCCGGGGAGAGAAGGGTTTGAGTCATGAATTCCCTCTCCTCGTATCTGACAAAAGACTCGCCAATACTGCCCCGGCGAGTTCTGGTCTTGGGTTCCGGAGCCCTGAAGATTGGGCAAGCGGGCGAAATCGAGGCCACTGAGGACCGCCAGCTCTTTGTCGAGATGCTCGATGACATCAGGCTGGCCATTGACCTCGGGATTTCCGTCGTTGGCGAAGCCGCTCTGACGCGTTGCGTGATTCAAGCACTCCTCAGCGCGCCGCTCGAATTACTTGAGGTAAAACCCTGGAAGCACTACGTGTCCCAGGTCTCGGCCGAGCGAGCCCGGTGTACACACCTGCTTGTTCGCGGGGAGGACGATGAGGCCGGTGAGCGAAGGAGGGGCATTCGAGGTGGCATACAATATCTTCGGCGGCAAGCGTGTTCAAGTATTCTTCGCCGTCTGGGAGCAGGCACCTATCAAGACCACTCTCCTTCGGGATCTGGACGAGTTAGTGCCTGTTCGATATGTCACGTTCAGCAGCCCAGAGGAACTCAGGAAGCCGCTGTTGGAATTCCTCGGCGCCTTTGCGGGGATCAGCGACACCGATGCTGCCGACTTAGCAGACCTGAGCAGTTGGGAAGCCGATGAGGTCACCGCGCCAGCAGGATGGACATAGGGGGACAAACAGACAAACTTCGCCAAATTTCCGTGACGTATATGGCTGGCTATAGCGACCTTATTCCGAGGCGCGAACGCCTTGCCGCCGCACAAGATATAATGCTCTATGATCATCAATCGTTGGGCGCGGGTGAGATGGCCCGAAAAGTGGCCCAATATCAAGGTATCAGGGCATATCTGCCTGATAATCATTGGTTCGGCCGTCTTGCATACGATCGGCTGCCCATCACTTTCTAGGAGCTAGTCTGGAAGGCATTCAGTTCGTCGTCAACGAGAAGGGTCAGAAAGTCGCTGTCTTGATTGATTTGCACAAGTACGGTGAACTGTGGGAGGACTTTTACGACAGCCTCATCGCCCGTTTGCGAAAGGAGGAGCCAAGGGAAATCCTGACTTCGGTCAAAAAGCGTCTGCGCAAACAAGGCAAACTCGGTGACTGAACATATGATTACGTTCGCGCGCTCTGCTCGCAGAGAGCTGGAGGCGTTGGATGTGCGTGTCGTCCAGCGAATAGTATCGGCGATCGACGCGTTAGCCGGAGATCCACGTCCCAGAGGCTGTCGCAAACTGCGAGGAGAGAGCAATCTCTGGCGGATTCGGATCGGCGAGTATCGAGTAGTCTAGGCGGTATATGATGCGAGGCGGCTTGTCGACATCATTGCGGTTCGCCATCGTAGCAAAGCCTATGAATGAGCCAATGGCAGGTGTGCAGGGATAATAAGCAGAGAACGGCCGAACCAGAGCCTGGAGCCGACGCGCAAGAAGCCGCGCGCGGCCGACATTGACCTTCACATCTCACTCACTAATCAAACAGCCGAGAGAAGCTCTCGCGAAACGGCCGCGCGGGGCGCTCAAGGTGCCAACCCGCCAAACGTCACGCAATGGGTGCTGCAGTGAATCAGAACCCGTCTAACCGCGCAGCCGAAAGGGGGAAGCCATAGACTTTTATTCCGTAGTTGACGAGCCTGACGAGACGGCGAGCTGGGCCTATCTTCTCGGCGAGGTCAGCGTCTACATGGAATTGCTATTCATTTTGAACAGCCGCCGTGACAAAGAGGTCTGGCAGTACATCGTTGGCGTGGCCGCTCACCTCGAGTACCTCGCTGAAGCTGTCATCCCTCGCTGCGCCCGGGACTCCGCTGCGCTTCGTTGGACGGCAGCCGTCATAGTACCCGTCACCCGAGCCCTGGTTCAAGACTCCCTGTGCTATAATCTGGTTCGGACGTAATCGACTGGTCGCCATGCCCAGTAACAGGATGCTTATGCCTGCTGGCAGACGTTGGACGGTTCGGGATCGCTATAGCAATGCTGTCTACCTCACGCATGAGCGATGGCACCACATTATCGGGGCAATGAACCATCCCGAGATGGCGCTTTACGAAGAGCAATTGAAAGAAACCATACAGTCAGGCCAGCGCCGACAAGATGCTCTCAACCCGCAAAAATACCGCTACGTCAAAGCGTTTGCTGATCTGCCCGAGGGCAACACGCATATGGTCGCGATCGTCTTGTTTCGGTTTCGTCAGGGCGACGACGGGAAACTCAATCCGAACAACTACATCGTCACGGCTTACATGAGAGAACTTGGATGAAACCATGAGTGAACCGGTCTTTACCTATGATGAAGCCAGCGATACGTTGTACATTTCTTTTGCACCTGGTGAGGCGGCCACAGGTATCGAATTAACGGATCATATCCTCCTGCGTATCAATAAGAGAGAGCGCCGTGCTATTGGGCTAACCCTATTGGACTACTCCATCCTCGCGCACACAACGGATATTGGTCCACGGAGCTTCCCCCTGACGGGTCTTGACGAGCTGTCAGATGACCTACGAGAAATGGTACTGGACATCCTGTTGCATCCACCAGTGCATGAGATCCTCTCGCTCTCGGCATATACACCCTCACTCGCTGAAATGATCCCAATCATCTCATTGCAACCGTTGTCAGTAGCAGCAAGTACATCCTTATAGCACCGGCAAGTTACCGTCTAACCGCAAGGTCAAGCCGTTCAACGGAGTGAGCACACTTTTCAGGCGACTACGCACACACCTAGCGTCCGTTGGCCCCGGTGTCCAAATTGAGTTCTACCTGATAAGCAGCGGTCTTGGGGAAATCCTGCGTAACACGCAAATCGCCAAGCACTTCGCGGCTATTTGGGCCTGCGATTTCGAGTATGGTCCGGACGCACGAATCACCTTCCCTAAACGCATCGTGAGCTTTACTGACAAAACACGCTATCTGTTTTACGTCTCAAAGGGACTAATTGGACCCGAATATGATTCGAAGCCGTTCGAGGTAAACCGCAAAGTACCTGATGATCAGCTTCGTGTCCCTTTTGACCGCATGATCTTCGTGGGGGACGGCTATACTGACGTTCCTTGCTTCTCGTTGGTACGCAAAGCCGGCGGCGTGGCTTTAGGTGTGTACGATCCCAACAACCGTAAACGTTGGGGACGCGCTTGGGGATTCATCGAGGACGGACGCGTGTCAAACCTTGTGCCGGCGGATTATGGTAAATCCGGCAGCCTCTACCATTCGCTGCTGATGGCACTTGACGCTATGGCGAATCGCGTTGCACTCATGCGTCAATCATACCAAGGTTAGAGGCCGTCTAACAACAGCCTGGAGCCGACGCGGTAACCCGCGCAGCTCATGCCTACCGTTCGGTAGACCAAGCAAGAAAGTCAAACAGCGAGATCGTCCAGGGGGCTTGGAATTCCCTGGCCACCTTGATGGCTTTGTTGATGATGTTGGGGTCAACATGATGTCGACGGGTGACACCGGAACGTGGGTCGACGGAGACGTCCCGGGGGGGAAGGCATACTGCCAGCCCCATATCGTAGCAGTATGCAGAGACTTCCGCGCCAGTGCATGGGGCAGGTAGTCTGCACCTTGTCCCTGTGCCACATCCTGCTGATGCAGCATGTTGACCCTCGCCGGTTGGTTTTGAAGCAACGGGGTAAGCGTCGCGGGAAAGGTGGTGAAGCGGTCCTTATCGCCCTTGCCCGAGCGGACGGTCAGTGGCTTCATCGCAAAGTCGATGTCCTGGACTCTGAGCCGGACGGCTTCCATAATGCGTAAGCCGCTCCCGTAAAGCAATTGAGCCACCAGTTGTGGGGTGCCGTCCATGAGCACGAGGACGGTGGCACCTTCGTCGCGGGTCATCACCACGCGGATTTCTTAGAACGCCACTGGCCCTCACTCAACGAGCTGACAGACTGGCTTGGCATGTCGGAGGAGACCAACAAGGGGATCTCATACGCTGTCATGCGCAACCTCGGTTTCGATCCACCGGAGCTCGATGCAGACGCCTCACCCTTTCATCGAACGGACGCACAACGGTGGGGCACGTTTGCGTGCTCCGTCACGGCAGGCGGCGCCGTTGTGTGCCGTTCATGTCCAACATTCGGCGTCATGCATCCCGCCGAAGTTGCGATGATAATTGATTGGAAGCTGATCCGATGGCTGCCACAACCGTTACCCTTCTATGCCGATTTGGCCCGTATCTTTTCATCGTCCCAGCCACTACCACGATAGGGGCACTCGCCAGCACGCTGGCCGGTTCCGTGGCTATGGTTGCGATCGGCGCCGTGATCGGACTGGGCTGGGGTGTGCTCGTAGGGCGCATCGCCGGGTGGCCGGGCCGGCGAGAGGACTGGGATCTCAAACTGGCGAATCGGTCGATGTTGCTGGCAGTTCTAGCAGCGACCACGCTGTTCGGCGGCTCACTGTTCGCGATGATGCTGTACGCCGCAGCGTCGTCGTCGCCCGAGATCGTGCTCATTCTAATGCGGCCGCCGATGAAAGGCGGATTCACGTTCTTCCTGATCTTCAATACGCTAATGGAATGGTTGGTGATCCCCCCAGCCGTCTACCTTAACTGGCACCTTTCGCAGCGCAGAATACTCGTTGTCGTCGGGGCTCTTCTGTACTACGCGGCGCGCGTCTGGACCTACCTCTACTTCGTCCCGAACATCTTCGAGTTTATGGCGACGTCCACCGGCGGCCCACTATCCGCGGAACTGGTGAACCGGGTGACGCGATGGGTGAACCTGAGCTGGGTCAGGGCAGCCATCGATGGGTTGACAGCTGGGCTCTTCCTAGTGGCTGCCTCGAAGGCCGGCGCGCCGAGGAGCCGCGTATGACGCCGAACCCCCGCGTCATACGGACCGCCCAACGGCGTCGCCGTTGGGTTCCCATCGCATTTCGCGCAGCGGCCGGCATCCTCTGAGCGCCGGCCTGAGGATAAGGCGTGTTCCCGAAATTATCAACGCAGCTTCGACCGCCATGCGGGGGCCCTTGCGCCTCTCGCACGCGACACGGGCGCCGAGGGATACCCTCGACGCCCGTGGGCAAGAACCGCGAGGACCGTGACGCTGCTCGCGGAGGACCGCCTAGCGCATCGGCGCGGATCGGATCGGGCGCCGGAAGAGATTGCCGAAGACGGGGTCCGGCAGTTCCTCCTCGAGGACCAGCGTGCCGCGCAGGTTCGTGACATTTCCCGCCGTGGCGATACAGGCAAAGACCCCCGAGCCCGAGTCCGTGACGCGCGCGACAAGGTTACAGAACTGCCCCGCGCCCAGCGGGCCGGAGCAGTTCGACGTCGCCTCCGTCCCGCCAAAGTCGTTGACGATCTTCAGGGCCACCGTAAGCGCGGACGTCCCGCCATTGAGGACCACGCAGTGGGCAAGGTCCTGTGAGCTGGTGCCGAAAATCGTCGGACTGGAGATCTGGGCGGCATACGACATGCCGCCGAGCGCCAGCACCGCGGCGCAGGCCATCGCCAGGATGAGCGTTTTCATCGCAACCTCCTTACGTTGGTGCATAGGAGTATGCACATGTGGGTGAGAGGGGCAGGGCCTTACCGCAGATCCTCTGCCGCGCGCACCCTGGATTCATGATCAAATTCGCCGATTTCAAGCGTGCCTCGCAACGAGGAGACGTTGGAAGCCGTCACCTTACAGGCGACGAAGGAGTCATCAGGCAACTCGTCCGTCATCACCATACACGCACCCCCTCCAGCCAGCGGGGCCTGGTTGCAAGTGTCGATGTCCATGACACCCACGCCATTGTTCGAGACCAGTGAGACCTGCACGCTGACCGGGGTGGTCCCGGTGTTCAGGATGCGGCACGCCCCATAGATGCCGACATTGATTCGGCCATCGGTCGGCAGCGGGGGGCTGAGGAGCTGCGCCGCCTGTACAAGGCTGGCGAGTCCCAAGAAGACAGCGAAGGCGGTCACAGCAATGTACGTTCTCATGGAAACCTCCTGACGGTTCATGGTTGAGCCCATGCGCGTGGCTCGGGAGCAGGCTCACCCGAGCCCGATCGAGCACGCGCCACTCGTCTCATGACAGGGACGCGCGGTGGCCCCGGTACGGGGCCTGCCGTGGGCAGGCAGCTATCCTGCGCTTTCCCCGCCGCTAAATATCACGAGCCCGCTGTCAACGAGATCGTCAAACCTCGGCCATCACCTCCTTTCTCGACGCTCGTTGAGAGCCTCTTGCATCGTCTTTCATGAGGCCTCACCCACGAGGCCCCAGCGCCCCAAGCTTCCCTGAGCCGTGCCGCCCACGTCACCCCTGGCGGTCGTCCCATCTGAGCGCTCTGCCTTCCAGGAGAGGGCAAAACCGATGCCACCCGGCCGGGTGTACGCTTTGGGCTGTGTTCGCAAGCAGTTGCAGCGCACGAGCGGCTTGGCATGGCCCTGCCCCCCCTGCGACGGCAGTTGACAGGCATACGCCGCCGTGACCGGCAGGGCACGACCCACCAGGCCCGTCGTCCGGTGCCACTCCGGTCGCCGGTGCAACCTACGTCGCACCCTCCCAGCCCTGGGGCAATGATTTCGTGCGGTGGGGACCGATCGCACCCGCGCCGCGTCGCACGGGGCCATCGCCGATGTGCCCTGTGTGGCACGGGGGACCAAGCTCGCCACCACATCCTTGACCTCAGTGGGGAATGATACCGACCGTATCTAGAGGCGCGAACCCCTGGCCGCGCATCCAATATAATGCTCCCTGATCGTGGATAGGTGAGCGCTGGTGAGGAGGCCCGAATAGTGGCCCAATTCCGAGGGATCAGGACACATCGGCCTGATACGCCGTGGTGAGGCGTGTACGTTGACTATTGAGGTCATCAAAACATGGAAAGCATCGAAAGCATTCTCAACGTTTTTCAGCAGCTTGACTGGCGCTCGATATTCGACTTTATTCCCATCGCTGCATGCATTGCCGCGGCTGTCACGCTCGGCAGTACCATTGCCGCACGAAAGCAGGCTCAAAGGGCTTTGACCATCCATCTTCACGAGTATTATCTCAGTGCAGACTTCCATGCCAAAGTCAGGGCCCCTGCGTACCAGGTGGTGGTGTCAACTGTTGCACCACGAAGGTGAGTTTGGATGCGTGCTCGGTGATGGCTCGTTTCCGCCGCCGCTAGCAGCTCCATCAAATGGGCAAAAGAGGTACCGCCACCGCTCTTGGACGGGCACAGAGGTCTCATCGACGTACCAACTCTTGCTGGCGGTGCCCCGGCGTTTCTTCCGTAGGCACGCTATCGACACAGGGGCCAGCCGGGCCTCCTATGCGCGGGCTCCAGCCACTCATGAGGGTGTACAGGCCAAGGGCAAACAGGGGTAGACACCCCCCTTGGGCCGGCGTCAATCCAGTGTAGGTGGCATCGCCAAGGTGTAGACAATCCAGGCAGAAACGGACGACGGGATAACTTGTGGCGGGCAACGCAACGACGAAGTCGTCGAAGCATTTCCGGTGGCGGATCGCCAGCGTGATGATGGAGGGATACGCTGACGCGGTCGGTGCCACCGGAGAAGGTCGGCGTCATTCCCCACTGAGGTCAAGGAGGTTGTGACGTGATTTGCGGGGAGGCCTGGTGACTGGG
Source organism: uncultured Nitrospinota bacterium (assembly GCA_963707985.1). GTDB lineage: Bacteria > Tectomicrobia > Entotheonellia > J063 > CAVPRW01 > CAVPRW01. Next base: position 160,066 of record CAVPRW010000027.1, read on the forward strand.
GGATGGCTCAGGCGTGCGGCCGTCCTGGAAGCGGTTGGCGGCGCCGGAGGCGTTTATTCAGCGCCTGGCGCGACATCCCCAGCAGGCCAGCGGCCACGCCCTGATTGCCGGCGGCCTGCTGCAGGGCGGCGGCCATCAGGGCCTCTTCAGCCTCGTGCAAGGTGGGGAGGGGCGCTTGGTCCCACGCCTGCCGGGCGGGCAGCGCCGGGGCGGCCAACGGCTCCCTAGCCAGCAGAGGACGCGATGCCCCGATCGCTTCCTTGAAGGCCTGCAGCGCGAGACTCCCGCCCTGATGGCGGGCCACGGCGTCAAAGACCATGGCTTCCAACTCGCGCACGTTGCCTGGGAAGGCGTAGGTGTTGAGGAGCTGGTAGAGGGCCAGCGGCGGGATGGGGACAGGCTTGTGCAGTGCCGCGGCCGCTTTGGCCAGACAGTGGTTGACCAGGAGCGCGATGTCTTCCCGGCGGGCCCGCAACGGCGGGATCTCGAGATGATGGGCCCGCAAACGGTAATAGAGGTCCTTGCGAAACGTGCCCGTGTGCACGTCCTGCACCACGTCACGGTTGGTGGCCACCACCACGCGGGCCCGACTCTGCCGCGGGTGGTCTGCCCCGAGGGGATAGTAGGTGCCCTCTTGCAGGAGGCGCAGTAGTTTGACCTGGGAGACCGCCGCCAGGTCGCCAATCTCGTCCAGAAACAGGGTGCCCTCCTCCGCATGGGTGATCAAGCCATCGCGCGGCCGGTCGGCCCCGGTAAACGCTCCCCGCGCATGCCCAAACAGCGTGTCGGAAAACACCTGATCGTCGAGACCAGCCACATTGACCGCCACAAAGTCCCCGCGGGGTGCAGCGAGCCGATGCACGGCCCGCGCCATCAGCTCCTTGCCCGTCCCCGTTTCTCCGGTGATGAGCACCGGCTGCGGCGACCGGGCAATGGCTTCGACATAGCGAAAGAGCGCGTGCATGGTCTGGTTCTGGGTGACAATCTCCGCAAAGGCGTCGGGCTGGTGCGGTGTGTCACTGAGCAGGCGCTCCTTGAGCGATACCACCTCCTCCCGCAGGGCACGTAGCTCCAGGGCGCGTCGCACGGACGACACCAGACGGTTCTTGTCCACCGGTTTCACCAGGTAGTCGAGGGCGCCAGTCTGCATACACTGGACCGCCGTCTCCAGGTCATGCGTGGCCGTCATGACGATGGCGGGTATGTCCGGGTAGGTCGCGGTGATCTGCTCCAGGAGCGCCTGACCCGACAGGTACGGCATGGTCAGGTCGAGCACCACCACCCCGATGGTGTTTTCTGCCAACTGGGACAAGACCAGACGGCTGTCGTCCAGGGTGAGGACGGGCGTCATCCCCGCGGCGCGGAGGAGCAGACTCGCACTGCGGAGCAAGGATGGCTCATCGTCCACTAACAGGACAGGATGCTGGGAGACGGCTGGGGTCGGCATACGCTACCTCGATTCAGCGCGGCAGGCTACCGCCGCAAACAGGATGGGATTGGCAACAGGCAGGGTGACGCACGCACATGTGCCGTGCACCTCCTACCTGAGAGAAACATACCCCCAGCCAGAGACTCCTGCCTGAGATGGAGCGAAGATTTACCTAAGATCTTGCGAAGATTTTGGTACAATCTTGCGGAGAGCGAAGACCGCACCGCGCGACTGCCATGGGAGGATGGGACTATGCAGGAGACTCGCGTGCTAGAGTTCGTGCCTTTTCGCCTCGACCTGGGTGCCGAGCGCCTGTGGCGGGACGTCCAGGCGGTGCCGCTGACGGCCAAAGCCTTTGCGGTGCTGCGCTACCTCGTGATCCATGCAGGCCGCCTTGTCACCAGAGACGAACTCTTCGAGGCCGTGTGGGCGTCTGCCCGTCGTGAGTGACGCCGCCCTCACTGTGTGCATTGGCGAGATTCGCCGTGCGTTGGGGGACACCGCGCGAACGCCACAGTTTCTGGAAACCGTGCGTGGGCGGGGCTATCGGTTCTGTGCCCCCGTACGGGTTGCACCCGCCACCCTGGGGTGGCCCGCCGGGGGCGCTTTGCCTGGGCCTGTCCGCCAGCCAGAGCTCCTGGTGGGACGGGAGGCGGAGCTGGCCCAGCTGCAGCAGTGGTGGGCGGAGACACAACAGGGAGTGCGGCACATCGTCATGGTCACCGGGGAGACGGGAATTGGCAAGACCACCCTGGTGGATGTCTTTGTGGCACAGGTGACGGCCACGGCGGAAGCGTGGCTGGGGCAGGGGCAGTGCATTGAGCAATACGGCACGGGCGAAGCGTATCTCCCGCTGCTGGAAGCCTTAGGGCACGTTGAGCAGGGCCCGGAGGGAGCGCGCCTGGTGGAGCTGTTACGCCAGCAGGCGCCGAGTTGGCTGCTGCAGATGCCGTCCCTGGTGCCGGAAGGGGAATACGAGACACTCCAGCGACGGGGGGGTGGGGTCACACGTGAGCGGATGCTGCGAGAGTTGACGGAGGCGGTGGAGGTGCTCACGGCGGTGCGGCCGCTGCTGCTGGTGCTGGAAGATCTGCACTGGAGTGATGCGGCAACCCTGGACTGGCTGGCGTATATCGCCCGGCGCCGCCAGGCGGCGCGACTCCTGGTGCTGGGCACGTATCGGCCCATGGAGGCGATGGTGCACGGGCATTCGGTGTACCCGGTCACCCAGGACCTACTGCTGCATGGCCAGGGGGCGAAGCTGGTCGTGGGGTATTTACCCGTCACCGCCGTGCGCATGTATGTAGCCCAGCGCTTCGGGATGCCGTCCCTACCGGAGGGCCTCGCCGAGATCCTGCACCAGCGGACCAGTGGGAATCCCCTGTTTTTGGTCACCGTGGTCGACGAGTTGGTGCGGCAGGGGGTGGTCCGCAAGGGACCCGAAGGTTGGACTCTCAACGGTGGGTTGGCTGCGGTGGCGGGGTTGGTACCGGAGCGCTTGCGGCAGCTCATCGAGCGCCAGGGCGCCCAGCTGCCCCCGGCAGAGCAGCGGCTGCTGGAAGCGGCGAGTGTGGTAGGGGTGGAGTTCACGACTGTGACGGTGGCGGCCGGGCTCGGGAGCGACGGGGATGAAGTCGAAGAGGGCTGTGCCCGGCTGGCGCGGCGCGAGCAGTTTCTGCGGGCGGCGGGGAACAGACTCGGATTGTGGCGGCAGTCCTGGCAGAACATTTTGAGAGGGGGGGGGACCATGTGCGGGCCGTGCAGTATCTCCGGCAGGCTGCGCAGAACGCCCTGCGTCGCTCTGCCCACCGCGAGGCTGTGCAGTATTACGATCGCGCCCTGCAGACGCTTGAACACCTCCCGCAGCCGCACGACGCCCGCGCGCAGGCCATCGATCTACATCTGGAGCTGCGCAATGCGCTGATACCGCTGGGAGACTATGCCCGCATCCTGGCCCACCTGCAGGAAGCCGAACGCCTCTCACACGCGCTGCCCGATCAACCCCGGCTGGGACTGATCACCTCGTATATGACGCATCATTTCTTCCAATTGGGTGAGCTCGATCAGGCGCTCGCCTATGGCCAGCGTGCCTTGGCCGCGGCCGGCGACGATCTCACGGTGCAAATCCCGACACAGTTGTATCTGGGCTATGCGTATCATGCGCGGGGGGACTATCCCCAGGCCATTGAGATGCTTGGCAAGAATATGGCCTGCCTCGCTGGGGCGCGGCAGTATGACCATTTTGCCTCGCGCCCCTCCCCATCGTGTCCTCTGGCTCGAGGTTGGCCGTCTGTTGTGCTGAGTTGGGCGAGTTTCCGCAGGGCCTTGCCTATGGAGAAGAGGCGCTGCAGATTGCTGAGGCGGCTGGTCATACGGTCAGCCTGATCCAAGCCTGTCGCGGTCTTGGCGTGCTCTATCTCCAGAGAGGTGACTTTGCGCAGGCCATCCCGCTGCTGGAGCGCAGCCTAGCCCTGTCGCGGGACGCCGGCCTGGCCTTTGAGCTGCATGTGGCGGCTTCCTCCCTGGGGTCTGCCTATGCGGGCTCAGGACGCCTGACGGAGGCCCTACCGCTCCTGGAGCAGGCTGTAGAGCAGGCGACGTCCATGGCACGGGTCGTCCAGCAGTCCCTCTGGCTCGTCAGGCTGGGCGAGGGGTATCCGCTCGCCGGTCGCCAGCAAGATGTGCTGCCGCTGGCGCAGAGGGCTCTTGGCCTGGCCCGCACCCACAAGGAACGTGGCGCAGAGGCGTGGGCCTTACGGCTCCGCGGAGCGCTCGCGGCCTCCGGGGCTGCCTCGGATGTGGCGGAGGCGGAAACCTACTATCGGCAGGCTATGACGCGAGCCCGTGACCTCGGGATGCGTCCACTCCTGGCCCATGCTACTCTCGGGTTAGGCACACTGTACCATCACGCGGGCAGGGCGTGGAGGCGCACGCATGCTCTCCACGGCTCTCGCCCTGTTTGCCGCGATGGGGATGACCTCCTGTGACGTCCAAACCTGACGATGCCCGAGAATGTGTCGGCAAGGATTGCCCAGCGAGCCATGTGACATGGAATCCCTGGCCAATACTCTAAAGGTTGGCATCTTGCCGGGAAGACCTGTCGCTGGCGCTATAGGTCCCTGGAGACTCGGCTGACCCGATCGTTCCAGATGCCGTCCCGCTGGGGCGCTCTTCCCCGCAGCACATCCTGAAAGTGAGACAGGGTATGCAGCGCGGGGCGGTTGGTCATTTCGTCAATGAGCTCGTCCGGAATGCTGGGATGTTCCCGTCCCATGGCGCAGTATGCGTAATAATTCATTCGAGCTTGCTCTTCGAGCTGGAGCATGGCGGTGACCGATTGCGCTAAACTGTCGCCCGTCGTCACGGCCCCATGTCCCTGGAGGATGATCACGCTCCCGTCTCCTAAGAGCTGCGCCACTTCCATACCTTCTTCGTCGCTCTGAATCGTCTTGACATGGGGATAAACCGGCAACGGGTGTTGGACCAGGTGAATCCCCTCCTGACACATCGGCACCAGGGGAATGCCCAGAACACTCAGCAACACAATGAGTCGGGGATGGACATGTACCACCGACTGCACGTCCGGCCGGGTTTTATAGATGCACGAGTGAATTTTGACTTCCGAGCACTGGGTGATCCCGGGCGGCCCGTCGACCAGAAAGCCTTCTGTGTCGCACACGACCATATCCTCGGCACGCATGACGGCCAACGCGTCCAGAGCGTATTGACGACCTTTGACCACAAAGCATTCAGGCTGGGAGGGCACCCGCAGGCTGGCATGCCCTAGAGCCGAGGTGACCCCGCTTGCCAGTCCGACGTCGGAGAGGACGCGGTTGGCCTGAGCGACCTGCAACTTGATCTCCTCCAGTTCGTTAGCCATATGGCACCTTTCTGTCACAAGGATCGACCGCAGCTCTGGGGCACGTGTTGCTGCTCATGCTAGAGGGTTTTCCTCAGCGGCGTAGGTGCCGGCGATGTAGCCCTGGGCCGTGCAGCGGCCCAGCCCATGTTGGTTGAACCCACCCGCGGATTCACCCCCGCAATAGAGGCCTGGAATCACCTGACCCTGCAGATCCAGCACCTGGCACTTGGCATTGATGCGCAGACCGGCGCGCGTGTCATGCACCAGTGGTGTGGCCCAGGCGGCATAGTACGGTGGCGTCTGGATCTTATACTGTGGGGTGGGCTTGCCGAAATCCGCATCCACCCCAGCATCGACAAAGTGGTTATAGCGCGCTACCGTCGCCTCCAGGGTAGCGCCGTCCATGGGCCTGGCCTGATAGGGATTGGTGATAGCAGCGGCCAGCGCCGTAAGAGTGTTGGCCTGGAACCAGTAGCCGTCCGGATCGACGTAGGGTGGGGTGACCTGCCAGCCCTCACGGGCCACCGTATCCGCATCAAATATCGCCCAGACGGGGCCCGCCGCATAGTCGGGTGCCGCCGAGGCCTCATTCATCGCAGCGGCTGCGTTAAAGTAATTGTAGGGGGTGGGATCGTAGGTGACACGGGCGATATTGCGGTAGTCTCCCGGCGTGTACGGCTGGAGGTCGTTGTAGACATTGCCATGGGGGTAGTCGCCCTTGCTCTCATCGTAAAAGCGCTGACCCAGCTGGTTGACCAGGATGAGGTCCTGCCAGTTCTTGACCGCGAGGCCGGTCGCCCGTACGAGAGGGAAGATGGGGCAGTTCACATCCCACACGAAATAGTTGTACCGCGTCCCCATGGCATGGTGCGATCGAATGGTTGCGCCATTTTCCAGCATCTGGTTCCCCAGACCCCAGAGGGAGGCGCCAATGGTCATGGCCGCCAGCTCGCCGCTAGCGTCCTGGTAGGTATAGGGTTCGCCGCCCACCTGATAAACCTCGGTCAAGCGCGGATCGAACATGCGCCGGAAGTGCACATTACTGGTGTTACCCCCAGTGGCAAGGATGACGGCTTTGGTGGCACGGATGGCGACGCGCGGTTGGGTGAGGTCGAGGTTACCATCGGCGCGGTAGCTCTGCAGCGGTTCCGTCTCGCCGGGTAGGATACGTGGCGTATACGTCGCGGTGAGGCCGACCACCCGGCCGGGGTGGCCCTCAACGGACGCTGGCCGTACGAGGCGCGCCATTTTATAGTTCAGGAGAAACTTGACACCTTTGGCCCGGGCGCTGGCCTCCAATGCCCGGATCAACCCCGCGCCACCGCGGCCACTGGGGCTTCCGAGCCCGGCGCCGTCGGTCCAGAAGGCATGGTTCTCGCGCGGCGCCGAGTTGCCCGTGTTGTGCGCCCCGGCATTATCTGGAGGGACCTCTTTAAACTTGACGCCATTGGAAACGAGAAATTCATACGTGGCGGCGCAATGATCGGCGAAGGCTCGAATGACGGCGCGATCATTATACCGGTAATCTGGCCAGCCATTGGGCTGGACGATAGACCAATCGGTCAGATCGGCGAAGACGGTCTCCGGCGAATCCTCGATGCCATATTTTTTCTGCGCACTCGTGCCGCCGCCCAGCGGGACATTTCCGCCGCTCACGATCGCATGCCCGCCGACATCGTAGTTGGCTTCGACCACGATCACCGACGCCCCCGCATCCGCGGCCCGAATCGCCGCGGGCAGCCCGGTGGCTCCAGCGCCAATAATCACCACATCCGCTTCCAGGTCCCAACTAGCGGGCATGGGGCCAATACCCGCACCTAAGGCACCCAAACCGAAGATTTCAGTCCCACCGTCGTCTGCACCTGTCGCCATGGTCTCATCTCTCCTTGAGCTACCATTGTTCGGAGGAAACGCCCTGAGTCGGCTATACGTCTGGTACCACTTGCTTGCTGGAAAATCCCTCGCCATCAAGCTGATCTGCATACCGGAAAGACAATACTGGGGTTCTTGACCCTATGCCATAAAAAGGGGTACGATAGTGGAACATTTTCCAAGCATGTTGCGTGGAATCGATTCCACAAAGTTCTGTCCGTACCTCAAACAGGGGCGGAGTGGCCTCTGCCGGAAACCGGCAGGCGCGAGCGTAACGCCCCAGCCTGGAGGAGCGACACGATGGCCATCACACGAGTTCGCGGAACATACTATGGTATGCCGGTAATCTTTCATCAGGAGGATGGGCAAACGGTGAGGATCACTCCAGGGCGCTTCTGTCCGGCATGCCATAACTCGGCCTATCTCGATGTGGATGAGGGGTTCCGTGAATGTCGCAGTTGTAGCCGCTGCTATTATCTACCCAGCCAAAGGCAGATCGATGCAGCCTCTCAAAAAGCTGCTCTCGAAAACAGCGCGCAAGTTGCTTCCACAAGTAACGTCGGCGGCGAGGATTGAGGCGCTCACCACAACGGACATAAGAAAGATTTCTCAGAGCAACTTCCCAATCCCACGCCCCCCTTCGACAACAGGGGGGCGAACGGACTCCATCGATGCAGGCCACGCCACGCAGATGTTAGGACGGGGTCCAGGCCCGAGGCGCTATGCCGTTGATGTCCGACACCACATCCACCACCGCCGGCTTGCCGGAGGCTATGGCCTTGTCCAGGGCGCCTTGAATCTCGCCGGGGTGGTGCACCCGAATACCAAAGCCGCCCATATCCTCGGCGAGCTTGGCAAAGTTGGTATCCGGAAACACCCAGAGCTCCTCCACGTTCCCCGGCTCGCCGCCATAGTAACGCTCATTGCCCCGCTTTTCCTGATTCAGGGAGTGGTTGTTGTTGACGATGGTCACGGTGTTGATGCCATACCGCACCGCCGTCTCCAACTCCCCGAAATGGTACCAGAAGCCACCGTCGCCGGTGAAGCACACCACAGGCCGATCGGGCAAGGCGCATTTGACCCCCAGCGCGGCGGGGAACGCCCACCCGAGTGACCCAGCACAGCGGAGGAACCGCTGGTTGGGGTCCTTGGCGTCCACCATCGTGCCGGTCCAAATACCGGAATGGCCCGTATCGGTCACCAACACCGCATCACTGGGTAGCCACGCGGTGAGCTCCGTGCACAGGCGCTCCGGGCGGGTGGGTGAGGTATCGGAGTGGGCCAACGGCGCCACCTCCTCGCGCCAGGCGTGTACCAGCTCCTGCACGCGGGCGAGCCAGTCGTTCCTGGGTGCGCTCGCTTCCGCCGCCTCGATCATCCTGCGCAGCGCGGCCTTGGCGTCTCCCTGCAAGCCGGCCTGAATCGGGTAGCTGCGTCCCAGCTCCGCAGGATCGATGTCCAGCTGGATGACCGTGGTGCCCGTGCGCGGGATCTGCCACTCCGTCGTCACCTGACTGCCGGTGTGGCTGCCGATGAAGAACACCAGGTCCGCTTCCGACACCACCCGGTTGGCGCACCACCGGGAGTATGTACCACAAACGCCCACCGACAGGGGATGATGATCCGGAATGGTACCTTTCGCGTTCAGCGAGGTCGCGACCGGAATGGACAGTCGCTCGGCCAACTCCACGACTTCGCGCTGCGCTTGCGAGGATGCTACGCCGCCGCCAGCGACGATGACCGGCCGCCTGGCCCCAGCCAGGATGCGCAAGGCATCTTGAACCATAGCCATTTCGGGCTCGCTGCGGAAGGGCGGCACGTGAGTGAAAGGCTCCTCCACCACCAAGTCCAGGTCCGCTTCGGCGTCCATGATCACGTTGCCTGTGGTCCCTTGCAAATCTAAATGAACCGGCCCGGGCGCGCCCGACGTGGCCGACCGAAAGGCTTGGCGCAGCAGTAGGGGCAACTGCGCCGCGCTGTCCACGATGACATTGTACTTGGTGACGGCCGCGAAGGGTTGTATATGGTCGATTTCCTGATAGTGGTGGCGGTATTGCTGCATCGGCGTCCCGCGGCCGGTCAGGGCGATGACGGGCGACCCGGCCAGGTACGCGTCCTGGAGCCCAGCTGCCAGGTTGGCGGCACCGACGTTCTGGGCCATGCAGACCCCGGCCCGATGGGCGGCTCGGGCGTACCCGTCGGCCATATAGGCGGCGGCCTTCTCACCGTGGGTCATGATGCGGCGTATACCCACCTTCTCCATCTCGACCAGTGCCCTGGTCACCACCATAGGCATATAGAAGGTATGCGTCACCCCGTAGGCCTTCATCATGTCGACCATGAACTTGGCTCCGGTCATCCGTGGCATAAAGTGCCCTCCCTTGATAAGTGTGATCGGTTCGCCCGCTCCGGATGGGCGGGTACATGCCATCCGCAGATGCTCCCCCTGGCCGCACCATCCTGGTGCGTCCCCCAATCCCCTTGCCGGCGCATCATACGCCTGGCCTAGCGAGATGGCAAGTCTGCGCTGCAACCTACACACGATGTCTCATATGGCCTAACACGGATAACCCGAGAGCACATTCCTTTGACAGCGTGCCCCATCCCGATTACACTCGCCCTCGGCTCCAGGGAAGTTTTCGTCTGCGGGAGAAATATACTCAGTTCTCTAGTCATTATCATAGGGTAGCTCCGGTGCAAACGTTGGAAGGGGGGAGAGCGACATGTCCATCTTGGTCATCGGCGGTACGGGATTTATTGGTCCACGCGTCATCAAGCGTCTGGCAGCACGAGGCGAAGACATCTTTTGCATGGATATCAACCCAGGGGCGGCAGCGTTTGCCGGTCTGGAGGATCAGGTGACGGTCATGCGGGGCGACGTGACGCAGTTTGAGGATGTCATGCGTGTGGCGATCGAGACCAAGCCAGACCGGCTGCTCAATCTCTCCTACCTCCTGGGCGGCGGCGAAGGCAACCCCCACCATCAGCTGCGGCTGAATATTCTGGGGATGGATAACTGCTTTGAGGTGGCGCGGCTGTGTGGTATTCGGCGGGTGGTCTATGCCAGCTCGGTGGCGGTCAGCGGGCTCCAACGTCATTTTGGCGAACGCCTGGTGAACGAAGACGACCCGAAATTCGGCACCAGCCAGTACGCCATGCACAAGATCTTCAACGAGTTCCAGGCCGCGCAGTACATCAAGAACTATGGAATGTCGATTACCGGCGTCCGTCCGGCGAACGTCACTGGCCCCGATAAGGTGCGCGGTTCGACGGATCATGTCCAACTGATCACCTTGCCCGCCCAGGGCCAGCCCGTCCGCATGCCTGGGAAATCTTTCATGCGCCTGCCAATCCACGTCGAGGACATCGCCGAAGTCTTCGTGCGCGTGCTGTTGGCCGATGCGCCTCGCCATCCCATCTACAACTCGGGAGGCATCCCCATCAGCCTCGGCGAACTGGCCGATATCGTGCGGGACTTCATTCCCGAGGCCCAGATCACGTTCGAGAGCGACGGTGGGCTTGAGGATTCAGGCACATATCTGGTGGATAACAGTCGTTTGCGTCAGGAGTTCGATGTCGAGTATCCGCCGTTTCGCACGCGGGTGCTGGAGATCATCAACGATGTCCGCCGCCAGGAAGGGCTGCCGCTGGTCGAGGTACGCTGAGGGCAGTGAGTGGGCCATACCGAACCAGCTTTGAGGAGGGAAACCATGGGCAGGCTTGATGGGAAAGTGGGGCTGATCAGTGGGGGGGCCCGCGGGCAAGGGGCCACGGAGGCGAAGTTTTTTGCGCGAGAAGGAGCCAAGGTCGTGGTGGGCGACATCTTGGATGAGTTGGGACAGAAGGTTGAGGCCGAGATCCGCGCCGCTGGCGGTGAGGCGACGTACGTCCACCTGGACGTGACCGACGAGGAACAGTGGCGCGCCGCAGTTGCGACCGCCGTGCAGCGCTATGGCAAGCTGGACGTCCTGGTGAATAACGCTGGAATTTTGTTGCGCCGGTCCATCGAGGCGATGACGGTCGAAGAATGGGACCGCATCATGGCGGTGAACTTGAAGGGGGTCTTTCTGGGGACGAAAACAGCCATTCCCGCCATGCGACGCGCCGGAGGCGGCTCCATCATCAATATTTCCTCGACGGCGGGGCTGGTCGGGAGCCCTGGAGAGACCGCGGCCTACATCGCCACGAAAGGTGGCGTGCGCCTGTTCACCAAGGCGACGGCGATCCAGCATGCCAAGGACAACATCCGCTGTAACTCCGTCCATCCTGGGCCCGTGGCCACCGACATGATCCGCGATACGTTGGAAAACCCGGACCTGTGGGCGCAACGCCTGCGACGGTTACCGATGGGGCGGGCTGCCACCCCAGAAGACATCGCGTATGGGGTTCTGTTCCTCGCCTCTGATGAGTCATCGTATATGACGGGGAGCGAACTCGTCATCGATGGCGGTACCACGGCGGAGTAGACGAGCTGTTAGTCAGACCAACGAGACATGAGACTATGCACAGTGGGGTGAGAGAACACCTCATAGGGCGCTCTTTCGCCCTGACAGGCGATCGAGAAAGGAGTAGGCTCCATAACGATCCTGGTCATCTTGCCCTGCTGTGCCCATCCTATTTACTTGCACAGAAAACATGCTACGCTACTGAGGAAATTGCCGCCATTCTTTACCTCCCAGACCATGGCGCCAAGAACCTCGCAATTCAGCGAAAGGAGGAGCCAGGTGCTCAAGGCCCACGATTTCGTGGAGGCCCGCCTGTACAATAGCGAGGAAGATGTGATTCAGGATGCCCTGCGTCACTTGCTCCGCGCCCGCCCTGAGCTGCGTATCCAGCTGGCCATTCATCGCTACCAGACAGAGAAACTCTCCCTGGCAAAGGCCGCCAACCTCGCTGGTGTCAGCTGGGCTCAGATGAAAGACATAGTACTGGAACGCGGCGTTCAGCCTCGACTAGGCCCAGAAACCCTGGAGGAGGCCGAGAAAGAAGCCCAGTCCCTGCGAGATTACTTTCAGACCCAACCATGAGCGTCATCGCTAACACCACGGTGATCTCGAATTTTTCCAGCATCAATCACCTCGACCTGCTACGCCGACTCTTTGGTGCGCTGTACCTCTCGACTGAGGTCTATGAAGAGATTCGGATTGGGCTAGAGGAAGGCTACCAGTTTTACGCTGGTATTGACCAGATGATTCATCCCTTCGTTCACGATGGGTGGATACGATTGACCAGCATGGCTGATCAAGCAGAGATAGCTCTGTATGGCGAGTTGCCATCCCGCTTGCACAGGGGAGAAGCGTCGTGTTTGGTCATTGCCCGACACCGTGGTTGGATGCTGCTTACCGACGACCGCGCCGCCCGCGATGAGGGTAATCGCCTAGGTATCATGGTCTCGGGTTCGGTGGGATGTTTGGTTCTGGCCGTTGAGCGTGGACTTTGGACCCTGGAACAAGCGAATGTCTGGTTGGGTGAGATGATCCGTCAGGGCTACCGCTCTCCAGTCAACGATTTGACGTCGCTGCTCAAGCGCACCTGACTTTTGCGTAAGTGAGCGATGCTCATCCCAGGCAGGGCTCGTGGGCATCATCGATCTCGCCTATCTTGATGGTGGAAGAGAATGGGAACCGAAAATGGACGTGACAACGCTCGCAAAGGAGTTGGCGGTCTTTCTCATCCCATTCTTGCCTTATTTGTTAAAAGCAGGTGAGAAGGCTGCTGAGGAAGCTGGAAAGAAATTAGGTAGTGATGCATGGGACCGAGCTAAGGGTCTGTGGGCAAAACTGCGCCCGAAGGTGGAGGCCAAACCTGCTGCTCAGGAGGCTGTGCAGGATGCCGCCGTAGCGCCGAACGACGACGATATCCAGGCCGCCCTTCGTCTGCAGTTGAGAAAACTCCTGACTGAGGATGCCGGGCTCGCCAGGGAAATCGAGCGATTATGGCAAGAGGCGCAACAAGCAGGCATAACCGTCATCGCGGCCGGTGAACGTAGCGTGGCCATCGGTCGGGATGTTACCAGCAGCACTATCATTACCGGCGATCAGAATGTGGTCAAACCATAGCATAACGGGCTATGCGGGAGGTCCATGGCGATGCCACCGGCCACGGTCTGCGTCTTCGTCAGTTCCACCTGGCTTGACTTGCAACCGGAGCGGAATGCAGTAGAGGCCGCGCTGCAGCGGTTGCGAGAGACGAAGTTCGTGGGCATGGAGTATTTTGGCAGTCGGGATGAAAGCACGCACCATGCCTCTCTGGACGAAGTCGACCGCAGCCAGGTATACGTAGGCATCTTCGGCGGACGCTACGGCTCTGGCATCACCGAGGCTGAATACCGCCGGGCGCGTGAGCGAGATTTGACCTGCTTCATCTATTTCAAGGATGAGGCAAACATTCCGGCTGAGGGGCGCGAGACCGACCCAAAACAGGCCAACCAGCTGGCCGCGCTGAAAGAAGAACTCCGTCGCCTCTACACTATCCCCACCTTCACAACCCCCGATGACATAGCTGCGAAGATGACGGCCGACCTGCACCGCTGGCTCTTTGATGAATACCTGGCCTCTCAGTTGGAAAAGGCAGCGCGGGGAGACATTCCCCGTGAAAGGGCTCAAGCGCTGCTCACGGCGATCACGGATCTGAGTGCGCTGAGCCAGAACCTGCTGGCACGGCTGCGAGAGGTAGGATACGTCAAGGCTCAGGGTGAGCGGAGCATCGCGATAGGCGGAGATGTCACTGGCAGTACCGTTATGACTGGCGATCGATACATCGTGCACATCGGTGGGGATCATCCACGCGCTCTTTCCCCTGAGGAACGTCAGAAAAAATTGACGGAGTACCGCCAGCGCGTGGTGCGAGAGAATCATTTCGTGAACTTTCGTGGCATTCCGCTGCCACGCGATCGATCTGGGCGCCCAGTGCCGCTCCAGATGCCGCTGGACAACGTGTATATTCGCCTTCAAGCCACTGAGGAGCAACGCAGTCGATCCTAGGAGGAGATCGAACGTAACCGCGTTGAAGCACAGGTTCGCGCGCAGGCAGAACATTGCACTCTTAGACCTAGTGGTCCGTCCACTTGTTTTTGACAGGTTCCAAAATCGGGTACAGTCGTTTGAGTTTCACACGGGCGTCAGCGGTGGTGAACTGCCAGTTAACTTTCACCTGCGCAGCGTTCCGGGCGCTTTGCCAGGCAGCGACTTCGCTTGTTCACGTGGGGAAGTCTGGGATGCGGCGGTCGAGGCATTGTCCCCGCACCACCCCCAATTCGATTTCCGCCATGTTGAGCCAACTGCCGTGCTTCGGCGTGTAATGTACCTCCAGCTTGTTGATCAGCCGTCGAGCTTCCTCCGGCGGGAACGCCTCATACAGCGAGGCCAGTTGATGCGTGTTCAGGTTGTCCTGCACCAGCACGATTGTCTCGGCACTGGGATAGCTGACGTCCACCAGGTGTTGGATCGCCTCGGCATCATCCACGGCAGTGCGCCGCTCTGTCACCAGGACCTCGCGCCGGCCGGCCAGCGGCTCGAACATCATGAACAGGTTCCCCGTGCCATGGCGTTCGTACTCATAGTCGATGCGCTCCGGGCGTCCGGGGGCCGCCGGGAGCGGCGTGCGGACTTCCTGCACCAATTGCTTGGTCCCTTCATCAAAGCACATCAGCGGCCGCTGCGCATCATACGGTCGCTGATACACCTCCAGGATATCTTCCATCGCACAGACGAACTCGGCGTTTGCCTCCGGCGGAATGACCCATTGCTCCTTCAGCCAGGGCTTGAGGTCATTTTTTTGAGCGTTTGTCGCACGGTTTCGCGCCCGATGGACTCCACACGCTCGAGTTCGACCAGCTTGTCCGCCAGCAGACGCAGCGTCCAGGACGCGCGCCCCTCCGGCGCCTGGCTGCACGCCATGGCCACGAGACGGGCTTCCTGTGCGCCGTCGAGTGTGCGTGGCTTCGTGCGGGCGGGCGGTTGGCGGGCCAGGGCAGCATCCAGCCCGACCTCGACGAACCGCTGGCGCAACCGATGGATGGTGGACATCCCGACCTCGAACGCGTCAGTGATCTGCCCGTCAGGCCAGTTCGGGCCATCAACATCGGCTTTCAGCAGCATTCGTGCCCGCAGCGCCTTGTCCCGGGCCACGCGCGGCCCCACCACCAACTGCTGGAGGGTGTGGCGTTCCTCGTCGGTCCACCGGACGATGTACTTGGCTTCCTTGCCCATGGCTCGCTCCTTCCTCAGGTTCCAATGTGGAGCGATGTATCGCATAATGGGCCAAAGCTGTCAAAACAAAATGGATACCCCACTAGCCATTAGTTTCGCGCCCTACGCTGCAAGAGGTAAAGCATGGTCGGGCTCCTCATGATTTTCGGCCAGATCGGGGGTAAACCGTGGTATGGGAAAAATTCCGGCGTCGTGCAGGGCCTCACGACAGGCCCACACCACGTCCAGTTGGCTGGGGGCAACCTTCTGTCTGTACCACGGCCGATAGCGGCACAGATTGACACTCGTGCGCGCTCGACTTGGTCGAGAAACCACAGCGTGCGGGCCGCTGCCATGACCAAACGGAACGTGTTGGCGCCGATGATGCGTTGCCGTTTCCGGCACTGATCTTGCCCCAGTCCATCGAAGGCATTGGCGTCGCGAATTTCAATTTCCACCGCCCAGCGGTCGCCATACTCGCTCAAGATCGCGTCGGTGCTCAACGTCAGATCGGTGGTGAAAAAGGCCTCGACCGGCGGGGGTGGCTTTCGTTGCCCGGGCTGTTTGGGGCAGCGAGTGGCATCGCGTCGCACCACCACGACCCGCACGAGGCGCCCGGGCAACACCGAGTGCCACAGCCCACACCAGGCTTGGACCTCGGCGCCCGCTTCGCTGGGGTGAGGCGCCCAGCCCGTCGCGGTCTGGGCCAGGGTCTTGGGCGAGCCGATCAGGTCGCCTTTTTTGCGCGGGGCGCCGCGGCGCTTGTGCGTCGGCGTGGGCGGCAACGTGTAGAGCTTGGCGCTGATCGGGAAGCGGCCGACGACGTGGGCCGAATCGGGCAACTGACGGACATAGTCCTTCGTGGCATAGCCACCGTCGGCCAGGCTCCGGATGTGACGCCCGGGCAACTGCTCGGCACAAAATCGAGGATATCACGAGCCAACTGACTTCGGGAACGATACGGCACGTTGAGCTTGTGGGCTTGCTCGGGTTTGAGGTAGAGTTCGAGGCCAACCGGGACGCTGAGGCGATGGCCGGGCCAGCGCTTGAGGGGAAGCGGCATGATGCCCAAGACGAAGTTCAAGCCCCGAAGCGTCCGGTATTCTTGTCGGGCGGAGCCGGCGCCATTGCGGTAGCGGCCGATGCCTTCGATCTGGCGGCCGGCTTTTTTCTTGGTCGTATCGTCGAAGACGACCCGAATGACCTCGCCGTCGGGGACAAACTGGGCGGCCAGGCGGATGACAGCGCCCCAGAGTTGCCATCGTCGGTCGTAGAGGGGGCAACCGAGGAAGACATAGAATCGTGAAAAGTGCTTGACGGCGGTGGCCCGGTGAGCCACAGATAGGTGGTGATGGTGTGACGGTCACGGGCCAAGGCCCAGCCACAGGCCAGGTAGGTGAACGTTTGCCACGACGGGGCGGTAAAGAGGCCGTGAAACAGGGTCATGACAAAGATTCCAAATGACGAGTGCACAAAGGTGTCCACGGCAATATCCTCCGGAAAGAGAGTCTGTCATGTCAGATGACTCATCTTACCGGAATTGATGTTGCCGTGGCACTCTCATAGGCTGAACCCCCAACATGGGTGGAAAATCGCGAAACTAATGGCTAGCGTATTGGCGTAAATAAGGAGATACAGCAATGACCTCGCATCGACGCTATCGCTGTCGGTTCCGCAGCGTCCTACTGCCCGCCTGGCTGCCGGTGGCGAAGCGGCCCGAGGCGTCGATGTTGCTGTATCACCTGAGCCAGCGCCATCCCGACCAGGTGGGACCGTACCTGGAGCGGATGCGGACCGAATGTATCACCACGGTGGTGGCCGAGGCCTTCGAGGCGGTCGAGGAGGACGAGACGCAGTGAGGGCTGATACTCACTGTCATGGCGCGAGCTCCTGAGACATGAGTCACCAGCCGCTCGGCTATCGACTGATGTTGAGCTTGGTGCTACCGATGGCCTGTCTCACCAGGACCGAAGCCCACCGGTCTAGATGTCACCGCTGGCACTCCTGTGCCTCCGACCACGGCGCCCATACCGATGGTGATCTCGGCTACTGAACGAGAACATCACACGGTCGCAGTGATTGACGTTCGAAGATTACGGTACTGTCACGGTAAAGTTGACGTAGACTGATATCCTCTCCCGTACGAAGAGGGCGAGATCGTCGTCGAAGACGGTAGCTGCTGGGGTGGAAGGGTCGACCCATCCACGAGTCCACAGCCGATCCACTGATAATCGGGCAGCAGCCAATTGACGTAGAGGCGTCATCACCGCGCGCGAAGAGCCGAGGTTACCACTCAGCACGGTAGCGGCCGGGGCGGACGGGGTGAGCGGCGACCGGGGACAAGGCTCCAGCCGGTCCACTGGTACTGGGGAAAAGCCAGTTCACATACAGCTGGTAATCGGTGCCGCGCACGAAGAGCGCCAGGTATCCTGATCGACGGTGGCCGCCGGGCCGACGGAGAGAACCCACTACCGGGCACAACGCCCCAGCCGGTCCATTGATCATTGGGGAGCAGCCAGTTCACATAGAGACGGTGATCGGTGCCCCGCACAAAGAGCCCGAGGTTACCCTGATAGACAGTAGCAGCCGGGGCGCGACGGGGTGAAGCCGCACCCGGGACAAGACCCCAGCCGGTCCACTGATTGCTGGGCAACAGCCAATTCACGTACAGGTGGTCATCGGTGCCCCGCACAAAGAGCGCCGAGGTTACCATGAGGACGGTAGCAGCGGGAGAGGACGGGCGTGAAGCCCGCCGCCGGAAAGCACAGCGCCATGCGGTCTGGAAGTTCACATCCACGTACAGGTGCCCACGATCTGGCCGAGGAGGTTGATCGCCGCACTCGGGGGTAGTCGAGGTCGCCCCCGGGACATCGAGGGGCGTGAAGGTGCCTTTGTCGAAGAGAAAGCCGTGTTGCGAGGGAGGGCAAGCCGGTCCGCGTCGCGTCAGTAGCCGACGAGCTGACTGGAGGTGCTGCAGCAATATCGAGCGTGAGATATGGTCGCCTTCGGGAATAGGCTGAAGCTTCGCTATCAGCGAAACCACTGTGGACCGAAGGAAGATTGCGCAATGAGTAATGTTGTTGGCACCAATAGGTTAGCACAAAAGCTAGACACTCGATGAAGTGGAACTGCTCAACAGCCGGATATTATCATATTGAATAGCTGCTTGGATCACCGCAAAATCCACGCTACACACGAAGGGACGACCGCTTAAGGGAGTTGCACGTATCAGCGGCAGCGATGAGACCAGAGTTATCTTTACACGGTTCTCGCCAGACATCGGAAACGGTACTTGTCCCCCAGTAAACGACGCTGCCTGCATGGTGAAGAAACAGGTGGACGTGGTGAATGATCGGCGCGTGTCACGGTGGTAGGGTATAGAGGCCGCCGGTAAGGTAATGGTACACGCCCATTCGCATGGCGCAATTAGGTAGCGGTGCAGGCAAGCACGTAGGGGGAATTGCGGCAGCGGTAGCCTAGCCCCAGTCGTGAGCCACGGCTTCAGCGTGCTCCCGTCGAGCATACTCATGCGATAAGCTCTTGGGGGGGCGCATAGACATGGTGGGTTGATAACGCTGGTAGCACCACGAGCAAGCATCGTGCCATGCTGGAATACCTGAGGACCGATGCGGCTTTCCGCTAGGATTCCCACGCCAGTAGGTGTAGGTGCTCGTGGGGTAACACGACCCACAACTGGACAAAAGATCCCACAATCAGAATACACAGGAGCCGTAGGGCGAACCACTTGAGTGAGCAGATACGGTCGGAGCACTCGATCCGTAGTGCCGGAAATAGCCTGTTAAGTCGTATCGCAGCGCCACTGCTATAGGTTCAATAGTGATCTCTGGCAGTGACCGCTAATTGCAGATCCAGCGGCTGCAAGAACTGATGAGGCAGTTTGGCACTCTTGTGAGACGTAAATCACAGGCTACTAGGAGGTGATATACGACCTTAGTCACTTTCCGGTCGACCCCGATCCGCCGAACGTGACGCATGAAGCTCTCTTCGTCAGACTCCAGCGCGAGGCCCGCGAGGTCAAGCGCGGCTTGTGGGGACCGTAACGAATAGCATGGCTCTGCCCCTGGGCCGAGACAAGAGCTGTCCCGCATAGCTCCTGCCAGCCTAGCGGCCGGTGCCGTCGATGACACCGCATACGTGAGCCGAGGCGCAACAGTGTCCAGAAGGACGGAGGCAAGGCCTCGATCGTCCGATCCCTTCTTTGGGCATGCGCAAAAGTCGAACCAGACCCCGACGCACATGGAATACCCATCTTTTCACACCACCGCCCTGTACCCCACTCAAAAGGCGCCCAGGCCACGCGCCAGGGGCAACAACCCCAGTCGTCCCACGCTCAGTTACCACCCCAGGCCTCATCTCACCATGATGCCACGAGGGTCACCCCAGCCAGAAATCGATCGGGCCAGTCGACCATGGCGCCGAGGCGGCTGCAAATCCTGCAACTTCTGGATGCATCTTGACCACCGCGATCAAGTATGTGATCCATCGCGCCCAGATAGTTGCCACGCCGTGCGACATCGATGTGATCGTCGTCACCAGCATCAGATTCTTGCCCTCAGTTGCAACGATCGCATCAGCCTGAAGGCATCCCAGGGATCAGTGTGTTCGTCGCGTGGTCGGGCCGCTCGTGGGCATCGTCGATCCCCCCTTTGCGACGCGGGGATTGTCGAACCACATCGCGATCCGCATAGAAGGTCCGATGGTTTGCACCGACCGCCCTGTGCTCCACCGGACAAGCGCTTATGCCCCCGCGGCACGCTCGGCGGCCGCCTCGCCCTTGGTCTGGGGCGCTGCTCCGGACACGGCGTGCGGCTGGGGGGCCACGGTGCCCTGGCGCGTGGCCCAGGCCTGCGTGAACTCGGCGCCGAAGAACACGATCAGGGCCGAGTAATAGACCCACACGAGGAGCACCACCATCGACCCGGCCGCGCCGTAGGCCGAGCCGACGCTTGCCTGGCCGAGGTAATAGCCGATCGCCGTCTTGCCGAGGGTGAAGAGCACTGCCGTGACGAATCCGCCCAGCCACACGTCGCGCCAGCGAATCTCGGCGTCCGGCACGTATGTAAAAAAGAGGGCAAACATGAGCGTGAGGACCGCCAGCGACACGACGATCTCCAGGAGGCGGCTCATGACCGTCTGCTCCGGGCCCTGGAACAGGGCGGAGGCCCCCGCCAGGGCGGCACTGACGACGAGGGAGACGACGAGCAGGAACGCCAGCGCGAAGACGAGGCCCAGCGAGAAGAGGCGCGCTTTGAGCCAGGCCCAAAGCCCGGCCCAGGCCCCACGGGTCGGGGCGGGCTGGACCTCCCAGATCAGGTTCATCGTCGTCTGGAGCTCGCCGAAGACCGCCGTGGCGCCGATGACCAGGGTGACGAGGCCGACGACGGTCGCCCACGTGCCCCCCTCCGGACTCGTGGTGGTGAGAATGCTATTGACGAGTTCACGGCCGGCCGAGCCCATGAGGCTTTCGAGCTGGGCCGCGAGCTGACCGGCCACCTGTTCCCGCCCGAGCACCATTCCGGTCACGCCGACCAGGAGCAGCACCAGCGGTGCCAATGACAAGGCGGTGTAGTACGCGAGGGACGCCGCCAGCCTCAAGCAGTTGTCCTCCCACCAGTCCTGCGCGGCATGTATGGTGACGCTCCAGAGACGCTTGATCGGCATGACTCACCTCCACTCCAGCATCAGGATGCGCGGCGGTCCGCTTCTGCGCCACCACGTCAGGTCCTGCTCACCATCCTGTCGCTAGGGGGTCCAGGGCCCTGACTACGTCATGGTCTGACGGCGGCTCCTGACATCCTTCACCGACACCGGCGCACGTGCCAGCCTCCGCGAGCCGCGCGGCTCGCGGCATGCCCTACTTGGACAGTTGCCCGCGCACGGCCCCCTTCGGAAAGGCGGCCGTGTGAACGTTGACGTAGTAGTCGGTCGGGTCTTGGATGATGGCTTCGATCACGACGACATCCGCCTTCGTGCACCCCTTGGCGGCGCCGGTCTTGGGCGCGTCGAGGGGCACGGCAACGGGACCCTCGACGCCCTTCTCCCCCTTATGGATATGGGCCGCCGTGGCCTCCTGCAGATTCACCACGCTCAGCTCATAACAGACTTCGCCTTTGTCGGGATTGAGGGTCACCTGCACGGTGCCACTTCCGTTGGGGTCTCCTGGACCGGGCACCTCCGCGTCCCCTGTGAGCGTCGCTTTCGCGTGCCCCATCGCTTGACCGGCCACCACCGGCACTACGTGCACCAGCGCCAGGACCATGATGAGTGTGACAAGCATACGGATTCGCATCGCAACCTCCTTTATTGGGTGAGAGTGTTCAGACACCTTGATGACGCGGCCTGGGGTCCACTTGACCGGCGCGCCTTTCGGCGACGGCGTGTCAGGGTCACGAACGTCCGCGGTGGCATATTTGGCCGCCACCCGGTCATCAGCTACGACAAC
Organism: uncultured Nitrospinota bacterium; assembly: GCA_963707985.1. Classification (GTDB taxonomy): domain Bacteria; phylum Tectomicrobia; class Entotheonellia; order J063; family CAVPRW01; genus CAVPRW01. The sequence goes on from CAVPRW010000027.1 coordinate 181,881, forward strand.
CCCGCCTGGGCTGTCAGGTCCTCAGTCGTATACCGCCCCATGAGCTCCAACACCTGGTCCACCTGGTGATCGGCCACGGCAACGCTCACCAGGGCACCCCCGCCATCGAGGACCATGGCATACGGCTGGGCCGCGTCCGCCGGGACCCCGAACGCGATCAATGCGGCGGGCTCCCCCCGACTCGCAGGCCCTACGTCCACATTCATGCCCCACGCCGCCGCGACCAGTACGTCTCCGACGGAGGTTTCCTCCCGATTCGCGATGATGGTGATATCCTCGCTGCGGATACCCTGCGCCACCAACGTCTGGGTCACGCGTTGCGCCTCGGAAAACCCGTCAAACAGACCCATCGCAGTCGTCGTCATGGCCGTTCTCCTTCTCGGTCGAGCGCGACCTCCGGCCTCGCTCGGCGCATCGTCCACCGGGGCCACGCGTCTGCCGGCCCCAGCAACGAGGTCTCGGAATGAAACATCCTATCAGAATGAGACATGCTCAATGAGACATGCTCGGTAACTCTTTCGATGTGAGACAACTGCCTCGCCAGCGCCTCTCAGCGGGGCACATGGGGCCTGAAGACGACGGGCACCGTCTCGCGTGGTCACGCCAGCCCACGGGGCCACCACATCACGCCCGTCTCTGAGAGCAAACGGTGTGCCATCGACCGCAGCCCCGACGCCACCGTCGAGGTGCAGCCCATCGCGCTCAACATGCCGCCCACTCGTGCGGCATGGACGCGATCGCCATCACCGGCATCAGATGCTCGCCCTCAGATGCATCGATCGTATCATCCTGAAGGTCATCCCCTAGGGATTGGGTGGGATCATCACGGGTGGGGGCGCTTGTGGACACCGCCCCGCTTTATCGCCACATCCCTCGGCAGTCTCACCGCCAGTCTCTATGCGAAACCCCGACACGCCGAGGTACCAGGGTCTCCAGACCGCGGGTTCGTCGGGCCAGGCGATGGAGTATGCCATCGGGAACCTGCACGTCAAGCGCAACCGCCCTTTCATCGGGGCAGCAGGCGTAAAGCCTTGGTCTCGTGATTCGACGACATGGATGGCCACCTGTGCCGTCAGAAGCGATGACCGACCCACCATCGGCTGAATCTATCGGCAGCTTGGCGCCAGGGATGTGACCGATTCATGAGGTCAGACGATCACCGCGATGACAGCATCCCTCGACAAGATCAGAGCGCACCTCGGCACGGGAGTGGGGGGCGGATGTCGCGTGCGCCGCGTGCGCGCTCCCCTGGCCCTCTGGTGCTCCGTGACATCATTCCGTCGATCGAGGCGTGCGCCCCCGCTCCGCTCATCTCGGATGGCTCCGGCTTGATCCGTGCCGTGTATATGCTATAATACTATATATAGTGATATCTACGGAAAGGGGGTGAACGTGTGCGAGTTTTGCACGCACCAACATTGGTGCAGTGGGGTTGTGCCCATCGCTGGAAAACGACCACAACGCGGCCGGGCCATGATGACATCGTGCGGATGCGCTATCTCACGTGCCGGCGCTGCGGCCTCAAGGTGAAGACCCATGAGCGGCTGGCGGTGCCCTGGGATGCGGAGGACCTCGTCAAGGAGGTGAAGGCGTTGCTGCCCGAGGGTCAGGCCGTGGCGCTGCGGGACAAAGGGATTACCGAGCTGCCGTTGGCGCGGCTCAATGCTCGTCTGGCGCTGTTACGGCTATGTCATTCACGCCAGGAAATCGCGAGACCCAAAGCGCTCGGTGATGTGCACGGGCGACGATGGACGGGAGGAGCCGTTCGAGCTGTTTGAACTGCGGTCGACGTCCTCCACGACATTCGTGGAGATGATCGGGAGTCGGCCCAAGGTCGATTAATCGCCCGCAGTGGGCGAGCACCAGGGTTGCATCAAAAGAAAGGAGTAGGAGGTGAGCCTTTATCAACGCGGGAAAAGTTGGTATTCCGATTTCATATATCGGGGCGAGCGCTATGTCGGCTGCATCGGCCCGGTTTCAAAAACCGTGGCGAAAGAGATCATGGCCAAGAAGAAAGTGGAGGCGGTGGAAGGGCGGTATGAATTGCCCTCAAACGAACGCTATAAGCGCCAACGGAAGGAGGATGGTGTTAGTGAAGCGACGATCAATCGCGAATTGGCGTTCCTGAAAAATCTCTTCACCAAAGCCCTCGAATGGGGGAAGGCGACGGAGAATCCCGTCAAGAAGGTTCGGTTGTACCGGGAGCAAAACGCACGCACCCGGTATCTGACCGAAGATGAAGAAGCACGCCTACTGGCCGTCTGTGGTCCACAATTGCGGCCGCTGGTCGTCACCGCGCTCCACACGGGGTTTCGCGCTTCGGAGCTGCGCTCTCTAACGTGGGCCGACGTCGAGATCAACCGCCGCATGATCACGGTACGTGCCGGCTATGCCAAGCACGGGGAAGCTCGTAGCGTGCCCATGAATCAATTATTGACGGACATCTTGAAATCTGTTAAGATCGCCGATATTCAGGGCGATAAGGTGTTCTGTTCTCGTGAGGGGACGCCCTATCGTTCGTTCCGCTCAGCGTTCGAACGCGCCGTTCGGAAGGCGGGGATCGCAGATTTTACGTTCCATGATCTGCGACATACATTCGCGAGTCGCTTGGTGATGGCGGGGGTGGATTTGCCCACGGTGAAAGAATTACTCGGGCACCGGGACATTAGTATGACCATGCGGTACACACATCTCTCCAGCGACCATAAACAGGCCGCGGTAGGAAAACTGGAACAGTTTGCCGCAAAAGTCCCAGCAATTTTCACAACACCCTTAATTGATCCATTACTTAACTACTCGCAAGTTATTGAAAAAACTCACGCCCCCGTAGCTCAGCTCGGATAGAGCATCGGATTCCGGATCCGTGTGTCGGAGGTTCAAATCCTCTCGGGGGTACTAGGCTTCTCACTAGTGGAGACTTTATGCGTGATGTGGTCATTCTCGGTGCAGGCCCGGCTGGCCTCACTGCCGCCATATATGCGGCGCGAGCCAACCGTGCTCCGGTCGTCATTACCGGGCCGCTTTTCGGTGGGCAATTGGCGATGACCACGGAGGTGGAAAATTTCCCCGGCTTCCCGGACGGTGTCATGGGCCCAGAGCTGATGGAGTTGATGAAGCGACAAGCTGAGCGATTTGGAGCCGAAATCCGCATCGGCGACGTCGCTGACGTCGAGTTGAACCAGTCCCCATTGCGAATGACCCTGAACGGGGAACTCGTCGAAACCAAATCGTTAATCGTTGCCACCGGTGCTTCGGCGCGCCTGCTGGACGTTCCAGGGGAGCGCGAGTTCTTCGGCCGCGGAGTTTCCACCTGTGCCACCTGCGATGGCTTCTTTTATCGCGACAAAACGGTGGCTGTGGTCGGAGGCGGGGACGGAGCGCTTGAGGAGGGGACGTTCCTGACGCGCTACGCCTCGAAGGTGTTCCTGGTGCATCGACGTGATCGTCTGCGCGCCAGTCAGATTCTCCAGGACCGGGCGACAAAAAACGATAAGATTGCCTTCATCTGGGATACGGTCGTTGACGAGATTAGGGGGGATCAACACACCGGCGTGAGCGCTGCTCTCCTGCGCAATGTTAAAACCGGGGGAGGAGAGGAGTTGCCCGTGGATGGGGTGTTCCTGGCCATCGGGCACATACCGAATACGAAGATGTTCGAGGGACAGCTCAAGCTCGATGAGCAAGGCTATATCGTGACGGATTCTCGCATGCACACGAATCTTCAAGGCGTGTTTGCCTGCGGCGATTGCCAGGATCATATCTATCGCCAGGCCATCACGGCAGCCGGTACCGGCTGTGTCGCGGCCATCGAGGCGGAAAAGTTCCTGGCTGAGGTTGAGGGGCGGGCGTATCCTGCATGAGCGGATGGGCCTGCTTGGTAGGGCATAACGTGAATGATCGTCGATCCTCAGACGCCGACGCTGGGAATCGGCAACGTCAAAACCGGAGCCGACGTGATCGCGCTCGTGCGGAGAAGTTTGTCGCGTTTGAGCGCACGATCGGTGTCCTGGAACATAACCTCGACGAGTGGCGGCGCTTCCACGATTGGATCGTCCTCACCAAGGGTAAGCTCGATCTGATTGAGGAGATCATTAGCCTGGGACATAAATACTCCGGGCTTCTAAGCCGCTATAAGGTATCGAAAGAGCCTGAGCAAGAGCCGTTGCTGCATGACCTCCGCATTGTTCTGCACATGATGCAAACCCTCTATATGCAATTCAGAGATCGTCGGGGATTTGACCTGAATTGGAAGCCACTCTAGCGCGTCACGAGTGACCCCCTTCTCATGTTCCCTCCTGACGTTCTCATAGACTTGCCGTCAAAGCGCACACACGAGCCTAGCGTTCAGCCACTCGCAGCGACGGCGCTGCGCAGGACTCTCTGTGTAGACATACCACGGGCAGCAGCTACACAATTACCTCAGGCAGGGCGTTTCACAGGTCTACGCGACTGGGGCTCGGGAAGCCACAAACGCCACAGGATGATCAATGTCATACTGAGCACGATGAGTGCCAGGCTGACGAGTTGTGCGGCCCGCAACGAGCCAAACCACAGACTGTCAGCCCGCAGAAACTCCACACCAAAGCGGCCTAGCGAATACAACAGCAGATAGCGCATGGTGGTATAGCCATCTTTGGCTGGACGCTTCCGCGTCGTCCAGAGATAGATGAAAATGCCCAGATTGATGACCATCTCGTAGAGCATGGTCGGATGCAGGGGAATGTTGGGGAACTGGCTTCCGGCAGGTGTTTGCGGGGCGAACACGACCCCCCATGGCAGCGTCGTCGGCCCACCATGTGCATCGCCATTCATGAAATTCCCAAAGCGGCCGAGTGCCTGGCCCAGGATCAGCGGTGGAGCCAGCACATCCATCAAACGCAATACCGGGATCCGTTTACGATGCGCAAACCAGACGACGGCACAGGTGCCACCGATCACCCCCCCGTGGATGGCCAATCCACCTCGCCAAACAGCGGGGATCTCCCACAGGAATTGGCGATAGAACGACCAATTAAACACCACATAGTAGAGTCGGGCACCGATGATCCCCGCGAACACGGTGAGGAGGAGCAGATTCGTTTGATCGTCGTCGGTCAACGGCAAACCCTTGCGACGGACCTCTGATCGGATGAGGAAGATAGCCGCGAGAATGCCCAGGACATACATCAGGCCGTAATAACGAATACTGATAGGGCCGATTTCAATCAGCACGGGATGCATAGCCGTGGCCTAACCTCGAGGGGCGTGCAGGACAGTATAGAAGGAGCGTTCCTCACGTAGGATGAGCAGCAGGACGTGGTCGCTCGGGTCCAACTTACTGACGGCGTTTTTGAAGCTGTCCATAGTCGTCACCGGAGCGCGCTCGATTTCTAAGATCACATCGCCTTTGCGCAACCCATCACGAGCGCCTGGGCTGCCAGTCTCGACATTGGTGATCACCACGCCCTCATCGGTTTTCAAGTTAAACTGCTTGACCAGGTCTCTCGTGACCGCGTCCAGGGTGAGGCCGAAACGTGACCCGGCTGCGTCAGCCTTGGGCTCGAGATCTTTCAGCTCGCCGATTTCCAGGGCCACCTGCTGCTCTTGCCGATCGCGCCGGATTTTGAGCTGAACAGGCGTCCCTGGACGGGTGTCAGCCACCTGGCGCTGCAGTTCCTGCATTTTTCGCACGGGGCGGCCGGCGAAATCAAGGATCACATCGCCGCGCTTCAGCCCAGCGTTTTCAGCCGGGCTACCCCGCAAGATATCGCCGATGAGCACCCCTCCATTCTCAGCGACCTCGAACTTGCCTGCGAGCTCTGAAGACAAGGTCTGGATCACCACGCCCAAATAACCGCGCACGACGCGGCCGTTTTCCACCAGTTGCTGCATCACCTCTTTGGCCATGTTAATCGGAATGGCGAAGCCGATGCCACGACCCACGGGGTTGATCGCCGTATTGATCCCGATGACTTCGCCGCGGATGTTCAGTAAGGGGCCACCACTATTGCCGGGATTAATCGACGCATCTGTCTGAATATAGTCTTCAAAGGTCGACAATCCCAATTCACCCCGCCCAACGCCGGAGATCACCCCAACGGTTAACGAATGCCCCAGACCGAAGGGGTTGCCAATGGCCACTGCCCATTGGCCTACTTTGATGAGGTCGGAGTCGCCCAGCTTCGCTGCCGGCAATTCCTGATCGGTATCGACTTTCACCACGGCAAGGTCAGTCTTGGGGTCTCGACCGATCACCGACCCGCGAAAGTTCCGACCGTCAGCAAGGCTGAGCTCGATCTCATCGGCACGTTCGATGACATGGTGATTCGTCAACACCAATCCCTGAGGGTCGACAATCACTCCTGACCCCACGCCACGTTGAGGGGGCTCCCCCTTGGAAGGGTCTTTGCCGGTCTGTGGACCGCGTTTGTCTTGGCTTTCCGTCTTGATGCTGACGACGGCACGACCGGTCGTCTGTTGAATCTGTATGACCGCGTTTTGCCAGGCCTCGAGCAGCGCTGTTCCGTCGCGACTCTCGGGGCTGAGACGGTCCTGGCCAGCGGCTGGAAGTCCCCACATGAGGCAAAGCAGTATGAGCGCTAGCGAACGCCCCAGGTCTGTGGCAGGCCAGGGGTGTCGTCGACTGTTGACGTACGTCCACTTCTGGATCATGGTTTTATCCTTACTTCCGTATCAGCTGATTTAGAACTTGCTTCATACCAGTGGCCTGCTCCGCGATAGTGACCACTTGCTGAATGGCATCATCTGTAGGCAAGGCGCCTGATAGGGTCACCACGCCCCCTGCCACGGCGACGCCGATCTCGTATGGACTAAGTTGTGGATGGGCATCCAAGGCTGCCCTGATGCGGCTGGAATGCACGAGATTCTGCAACGCCAGCCGGGAGGTATCCGTGGGCTGAAATGGTTCCCACTGTACCGCCTGAATCACCAGATCGCAGGCGGTATCGACGGTGAGCTTGTCAAGACTCAGAACTAAGTCATACTGATGAGGATCGCGCCAATCGACATCGAACAGGTAGCGCATGCGGCTGGTCCGCTCGTCGTCCACCTGTGTAATATAGCGCATGGCACCCTTGCGATCCAGGCGAGCATTCCGCGCCATGACGGCGCTAATTCTATATTCAAGCGGGGCGACCAGGCGCACCTTCAAGACATGACTAATACCCGGGAGGAGGGCATGGCCGGCGTATCCATGATAGACCAGGTTGCCCTGTTCGGCATACTCGCACATGGAGGCTTGCACAAACGTCAAGTACACACGTCGGCTGGTGGTGAGTTTTTCCCAGAAGGTTGGGGCCTTTTCGAAGGCTTTGATGAGCTCGGGCTCTGGCACGTTGTAGCGTCTGGCCGCCTCGATGATGACCTCGTTGCTCAAACATGGCCACCCCAGTTTCGCGGCCACACGCTCTGCCAACGCCTGGCCACCGCTGGCGGTCCCGCGTGAGATGGTGATGATTGACATGGCGCCTCCCTCCTCTCTGCCCGTCACCCGCCGCGTTGTGTGTATTACCCTAGCAAATCCCGTCGGAGGGGTCAACAATGTATGGGTTCGTGGCCTTGACGAATGCACCTCTCTCGCCCACAATGGATGACACACCCATTTCCCCTATAGAGGAGGCCTTTATGTCTCGGCTAGAGGACGTCAGACAAGCGTTAACCGCTCTCCTTGGCCCGACTCAAGTGATCAGCGATGCGCCTCACCTGGCGCTGTATCGCTTGGATGGGTTGCGCCCCTCACGTGGCTATCGTGACCGCCAGCGACTTGGCGTCATGCCTGGATGCGTGGTCCGCCCACGGCGGACGGCAGACGTGCAAGCCCTGGTGCAGTGGGCCAAGGCCGCGCACAAGGCGCTCGTCCCCTACGGCGGCGGCACTGGCTTGATGGGTGGTGCCATGGCCGATGAGGAGAGTGTGCTGATCGACTTCAAAGACATGGCCGACATTGTGGCCATCCGGCGGCAGGATCGACACGCGGTCGTGCAGTCTGGGGTTGTCCTCAGCCGCCTGGAGGATGCCTTGCGCGCCGAGGGATTGACCCTGGGGCACGATCCCTGGACGGTCGGCATCGCAACCGTCGGCGGCACGATTTCGACGGACGGTTTGGGCTATCGTGGTGGGACAGTATGGGTCGATGGGGGAGCAGGTGCTTGGTCTCGAAGTCGTGCTGCCTGATGGCCAGGTCTTGCGTACGCGAGCAGTGCCGAAGTCATCCACCGGCCCCGATCTCACCCAACTGTTCATCGGCGCGGAAGGGGTTTTCGGCTTGATTACCGAGGCCACCCTACAGGTCTTTCCCGCTCCCGAAGCCCATGCCCTGCTGGCCTTCACGTTTCCGACCTTCGCGCAAGGTTTTGCAGCGGTGGCGGAAATGGCGAGCATTGGATTGCGGCCAGCGCTGATGGAGCTCACTGAAGACTTCCCAACAGGCGATGTGGCGCGTTCGCTCATCGAGCGTGCCCCTGGGGTAAGCTTGTATCTCGGCTGTGAAGGTTTCCAGGGATTGGTTGAAGCACAGCGTGACCGCGCCGTAACAATCAGCTCACATCACGGCGGCAAAGACCTCGGGGAAGCCGTGGCGCGCACGTTTTGGGACAGTCGCCATCGCACCGCCGAGCGCTTTCAGCAAGATCGCCTCAGAAATCTACCACACGGCATCCTCGACACCCGCCCCGAAGCCAGCTTTGACTACATCCACATCGCCCTTCCCACCTCACAAGTCCTGCATTTTCGCGAGGATGCAATGGAACTGTGCCAGCAACAAGGGATTTTGGTGAATCAGTGTGGCATCTGGACGCGCCCTGAGCTGTTCTCCATGGTCCTCCATAATCCGAGCGGTCACGTGGAAATTCTGGCCGACACGGTCGATCGCTTGTTGGCACGGGCCCAGGACGTGGGCGGCAGCATGGAATATTGCCATGGCGTCGGCGTGCGCCTGGCGCACCTGCTCGCCCGGGAGTTGGGGGCCGGGACAACGATCTTGAGTGCCCTGAAGCAGGCACTTGATCCGGATCATCTTTTAAATCCAGGAAAATTGGGCCTGCAGTCGAATGTGTCGGATGCGTGAGCCGAGAGACCTAGGTGCTGAGGACTGGGTCAGGCGTGCACAAAACACCCAGTCCTCAACACGTTAGAGGCTCGCACGGGCAGGATCAGGGGCAAGAGGTCACATGCGGTGCGCGAACAACACCGATCGGAACAGCAAGGACGAACCACGCCAGCAATGATAGTGAGGACCTAGCTTTCGAGTGGGGGGGCGGCCTTCTCATTCGGTGCCGTACCCTCGATCAGGCGCTGTAATTCCTCCAACTCCTCCTCTGTGGCTGGCTTATCGAGCCATGCATCGAGGACGCTTTTGCGAATGTACCAGGTGCCGTCACGTTGGTCTGCGGCAATCTCCTGGCGCTCTATCAGCTTGTACAGCGCGTGGACCGGGATACGCAGGTAATCGGCCGCTTGCCAGGGCTTCCAAAAGATTTCTGTATGCCGCATCGCCATCACCACTCCCTCAGGGATGTTGAGATAAGATGGGAGACCCCAACCGTAATGCTGAACAGCCAATGACGCATTGCCCCTATGGTAGCCCACTTCGATACATGAGTAAAGCGGCAGACGCCCGCCATCGTTGAAAAAGATCGGGCTGGGCCAGCGCTGTTCCTCATTTACCACGCTGAAAAATGTAACAGCCCATCCACCGGGGCGTAATCGTCGGTCAGGAGCGGGACATCCTTCACGGGGATAGAATCGAACACATAGGTGTGCGCGAAGCGTTCGAGTGGGAACTGCACCTTGTGCTCGTCTTCAAGGCGTCGCGACCGGCGAATGACATCTTGTTTACTGAGGCGTTCTTTGTCCTGGGTGGCGATGACGATGATGTTCGACACCTCATCCACCGGAAACACGTAGGTCTGGGGGAACTCGGTCTGCAGGGTTTTCAGGATCGAGCGAAACAACTTGCTGTCGGAGCCCTGGACACTGCCGATAATGTTCGACACCAGGATACCCGTGGGCGTGAGCTTGGCTTTAAGCTCCTGGAAAAATTCTCGGGTGCTCAGATGAAAGGGGATCGCATCGGCGTAATAGGCGTCGAGCACGATGACGTCATACCGATGTGGCGTTTTCTGCAGGAAGATGCGCCCATCCACCGCCTGTGCCCGCATGCGCTCGCTCTCCTGAAACATAAAATAGCGCTTGGCAACGTTGACCACCTCTGGGTCTAGCTCGGCCACATCGATCTGTAGGGTGGGATAATCGCGATAGAATCGCTTCGGCGCCGACCCACCGCCGAGGCCGATGAACAGCACTCGTTGGGGAGCATTCTGGAAGGCCATGGCGAGGTGCAGATATTGGGTGTAGTGGAACACCATGCGATCTGGGTCATTGAGGTCCATGGCACTCTGCCGGAGTCGGTCAAAGCGCAGGGTGCGCAGGCCGTCGTCATCGGTCACGACGATATGGTGGTATAAGGAATCTTTTTTGTACAGCGTGTTGGTCGCCGCCAGGGCCGGTAGGCTGGAACAGAAAATGCCAACGACTACCCAGGCCATGGCTCGTTTGCCCAGTCGCCCCCCAGCAGTACGATGGATGATGATTAACAGTATTGCTAGTGCCATAAGTGTGACCCCTAAGGAGTACAGAATGCTCCGAACACCGATCATCTGGATCAGATAAAACGCCGTCAACAGGGCTCCCACGATGCTCCCGGCCGTGGAGATGGCGTAGATCAGCCCTGCCGTGTTGCCGATGGTCGCTAGACTGGACGCCGCCAACTTGATGGCGTAGGGCGATACCGTACCCATGAACACGCTGGGGAGAAAGAACAAACACACGGTTGCCAGCAGGGGGCTCCATCGCGGCCCGAAATCTATGCTGGCGATGGTGCGATTGACCGGTGGCGCCACCACAGGGAGGATCACCACCAGCACGCCCGCGATCAGAATGAGTATGGCCATAGCCAGAAGGCGTGGACGACGGTCGGCGAGAAATCCACCCATGGAATAGCCGATGGTCAGGCCCGCCAGAAATGTGCTGATGAGACTGCCCCAGACGAAGATGGAGCTACCGAAATAGGGCGCCAGCACGCGGCTCCCAACGATTTCCAACCCCAGTAGCACAGCCCCACAGATAAACACTGTCAGTTGCAACAGCCCAACCATGTCGGCCTCACGTCCTGCAGAAGACTCCCATCATGTCGTTGCGCACCTGAAGCACCATATTATCTGATTCCGCTCCTGGGGTCCAGAGGCCCTCTGCTCCGCTGTTGTCTTGACAGCCGCTGATCGACGCCTATAGGATGAGCCTGCTATCCGTGACGGTGTCCTGTCCCAAGACGCTCCACTCTCCAGTATAAAACCCCTGCGATGGACGTTGCCGAACAAGGGAGGTGACTATGCAACCCGACTGGTTGAAGCAACACTTTGCGGCGCAGAAAGCAGCTGAAATCGACGCGCTCACCATGCCAGAACAGCCGTCAGGAGTGAATCGTCGGGATTTCCTCCACGGCAGCATACTCGCCGGCGTGACCGCTGGCGCAGCGGCTGGGGGACTTGTCGCCCAGCATCACGCGGCTCACGCCCAGCCGGTCTCAGCCGCAAACCCTTTCGGAAAGGACTGGTGGCCATCGCCCTGGGGCCCAACCGACGAGCGTGGAGCCGCTAATCGCGTGACACCGGCAAAGGTTCTCGAGGCAGTCAAACTGATTAAGACCGGTAAGATCTACCAACTGGGTCGGCTGTATGAGCAGGGCATGCCGCTATTTGGCTCGCGGCACTATAGCCTTACCATCCCCGGCGGGCCGACCGGCGGGCCGTTAGGCGCCGCCAAACTGATGTATAACGATGAGATGGTCAGCGGCGAAATCGGCCAGGTTGGCACGCAATTCGACGGCCTTGGACATGTCGGCACATTGGTCGGCAATGAAGTCATCTACTACAACGGATTCAAGCAATCCGATGTGGGTGGAGCCTACGGTCTTCAGAAACTGGGCATCCACAACGTCGGGGTCTTTTTCACTCGTGGTGTTCTCATCGATGTCCTCGGCTATAAAGGGGGCGACCGCCTTCCCATCGGTTATGTCATCACTCCGGAGGACGTGCGAGGAGCCCTGTCACGGCAAGGGACACGCGAGCCGGGCGAGGGGGACGTCGTACTCTTTTATACTGGCCACAGTAAGCTCTGGATGAAAGACAACGCTGAATACAACAAGGGCGAACCCGGACCTGGTGTGACTGCAGCTAAGTGGCTCATCGAGAGGAATATCTGCCTTGTGGGCGCGGACACATGGGGTGTAGAAGCGATACCGGGAGAAGACAAGGACCGGCTGTTTGAATGCCACCAGTGGTGGATCACCATGAACGGGATCTATATCCATGAAAACCTGACGCTGGAACAACTGGTGGCGGATCGGATGTACGAGTTTGCCTATATCTTCAGCCCCTTGCGGCTCAAGGGCGCCACAGGTTCACCCGGCAACCCGATCGCGGTCGTCTAGGGCCAGGTCAAAAGCGCCGCGCGAGGTGAACGCCTCGACAATGTTCCTTCTCCATCCGGAAGCTATTTAGGAGAGGTTTTCGTCCCCTCTCCTTCTGGGAGAGGATTAGGGTGAGGGCGGCAGGGTATACGCGAGCGGTCGAGCATCCCTCACCCCGGCCCTCTCCCAATGGGAGAGGGGGGCAAGGGGCTCGATGCAGCAGTTTAGAGCTTGGCGACGCCAGCGCGGGCACAGTCTTCATCTTGTTGCCCAGTGCCGCCGCCCACGCCGCAAGCGCCTTCGGCCATACCGTTGCGGATCACAGGAACGGCGCCCTGGCTGGGGATCATGTGTCCGCCTTCCGCGGCGCCAATTCCCCGAATGATCGGCGTGTCTGCGCGTTCGGCGAGCTCGCCACTCGGACGTGCAAAGGCGACCGAGGCGACGGCTTTGCCCTGGCAGCCGTAAACACTGCCCCAAATGGCCCCATCCATCCGATTGAAGGCGATCAGACGGCCGCCGGCATCGCAGACGGCGACACTGATCTTAATATTCAGCTCTTGCGCTTTCGCCACTGCACCTTCGATGATTCGGTTCGCATCAGCTAACGTCAGCGACATCGGGTCTCTCCTTTATGGCATCTCGTCAACGAAAATGCAGCCGTCAGAGGTTCAGTATTCCATGGTTTCACGGCAGCGATCATAGAGGTGCAGCCGAAGACTGTCAAGGCCGATACCACACGCTCCCCTGTCGCACTTCCGCACTACTCCTCATCTTCCCGTAGTTTGGCGAGAATCGACAAGTCCTCGAGGGTCGTCACATCACCGCGGACTTCGTCCCCCGAGGCGATTTCCCGCAGCAGACGGCGCATGATCTTACCGCTGCGGGTTTTCGGCAGTGCATCGGTGAAGCGGATATCGTCCGGCCTGGCGAAGGCGCCGATTTCTTTGGCAACGTGCTGACGCAACTCCTGCTTCAGGTCATCGTTCGCCGTCCGCCCCACTTCGAGCGTGACAAAGGCGGCGATGGCCTGGCCTTTGATCTCATCCGGCCGACCGACGACGGCCGCCTCTGCTACCAGGGGGTGACTGACCAGGGCGCTTTCCACTTCCATGGTGCCGAGGCGATGGCCCGAGACGTTGACGACGTCATCGACCCGGCCCATGATCCAGAAATAGCCCTGTTCATCGCGACGGGCCCCGTCGCCGGTAAAGTATACGCCGGGGATTTCGCTCCAATACTGCCGTGTGTAGCGTTCGGGGTCGCCATAGATGGTGCGCAGCATCGCCGGCCAGGGGCGTTTAATCACCAGATAGCCGCCGGCATTGGCCGGCACCGACTGCCCATCGCGACTCACCACATCGGCGACGATGCCAGGGAATGGACGGGTGGCGGAGCCTGGCTTGGTGGACGTGGCGCCAGGCAACGGCGTGATCATGATCATGCCGGTCTCGGTCTGCCACCAGGTATCGACGATCGGACAGCGCTCTTTGCCGATCACCCGGTGGTACCACATCCAGGCTTCGGGATTGATCGGCTCACCCACGGTCCCAAGCAAACGCAGCGAGGTGAGCTTATGCTTGAGCGGCCACTGCTCACCGGCTCTGATAAAGGCGCGGATGGCGGTGGGGGCGGTGTAGAATACATTCACCTGATATTTATCGACGATACGCCAGAAGCGATCCCATTCCGGCCAGTTGGGGGCACCCTCATACATCAGGCTGGTGGCGCCGTTCGCCAGCGGGCCGTAGACGATGTAACTGTGGCCGGTGACCCAGCCGATATCGGCCGTGCACCAGTACGTATCTTCCTCCTTCAAGTCAAACACATACTTGGTCGTGAGGTAGGTGCCGAGCATATAGCCGCCGGTGGTGTGCACGATACCCTTCGGCCTGCCGGTGGTACCGCTGGTATAGAGAATGTACAGGGGGTGCTCGGAGTCCAGGGCTTCGGCCGGGCACTCCTCCGAGGCATTGGCCATGAGCTCATGCCACCAGTGATCGCGGCCAGGCTCCATGTGTACCTGGCTCCCGGTGCGCCGGTAGACGATGACATGCTCGATGCTCGGCGTCTGTTGAATGGCGTCATCGACGGCTTTTTTGAGGGGGATTTCGCCGCCGCGTCGATAGCCTCCGTCGGCGGTGACGACGACCTTGGCCTGAGCATCGTTGATACGATCGCGCAAGGCCTCGGCACTGAAGCCCCCGAACACCACGCTGTGGGTAGCGCCGATGCGGGCGCAGGCCAGCATGGCAATCGGCAACTCCGGAACCATCGGCATATAGATGGCGACACGATCGCCTGTGTTCACGCCGATCTGTTTGAGCACATTGGCAAATTTACATACTTCACGATGCAGCCCCTGATAGGTCAGAATGCGCTCATCGCCGGGCTCACCCTCCCAGATAATGGCGGCCTTGTTCTTACGTGCGGTGGTCAGGTGGCGATCGAGGCAGTTATGGGCGATATTGGTGCGGCCACCAACGAACCATTTGGCAAAGGGTGGGTTCCACTCCAGCACTTTCTCCCATGGCTTGAACCAGTCCAATTCCTTGGCCATACCGGCCCAGAACCCTTCGGGATCGTCTAGTGCCTGTTGGTAAAGTGTCTCATAGTCCTGAAAGCTCTTGATATGCGCCTTGGCGCTAAAGTCTTTGGGGGGTTCGAAGACGCGGTCCTCTTTGAGGACGGATTCAATATCCACTTGTGCCATCAGCTCACTCCTCCTTTGCCGATCTCCCGCAGCGTGGCTGCTCGCCAGCTTTCTGCCTCGGTTACCGAAGCGCTAATTGCCCTATTGTAGTCCTAACCGTCGATCACGATCAATAGGTGATGCCGCGACAATGGTCACAGGTGACCCAACGGCACTGGGCGATCTGATAACGGCTCGGACAGCGGGCACAGAAATGCGCCCCACTCGACTTGAATCGCAAATCGCGTACCTACTGCCCCATCCTCGCAACACCGAAGATCGCCTGGCAGAAGTGCCCGATCGTCGGGGGACGAGGATAGAGTCATGGTAGCTCTGCATCTAGCCCTAGAGGTCTGTTCCGCCACGTAAAGGATAGACCTGCATGTCGGAACGATTGATGAGTTTCTCGGCCTGAGTCCAGCCGAAGCGGCTTATACTGAGCTCAAACTTGCCCTCAGTGCCCAGCTCAAGCAGTGTCGCCCGCAACGGCAGCTCACGCAGGCGGAATTAGCGAGGCGGCTGCAATCGAACCAATCGCGTGTCGCCAAAATGGAGGCAGGGGATCCCTCGGTCTCTTTGGTCCTGCTGATTCGATCATTACTGGCATTGGGGCTCACGACCACGGACCTAGCACGCATCATTGCCCCACAACCCTGGACTCCCGCAACATAACGAGTCGCGAGATCGCAATGAGTCATTCGGCCGCGCGCTGGCTATGACATTAGAATGCGATCTCACCTTATTCCGTCGGTCGGCGTGTCAGCGATTGGAGCGGGATCACCGTGATAAACGACGCCAAGGGCGTAAAATCGGCTGGATTATTGGTCAGGATGCGGTGGATGCCAACTGCTTGCATTGTCGCAACAATGTTCGTATCGTGGACCTGCGTGCTGTAGCCTTGTTCCAAGAGCGTCAGTAGTTGTGCTGTGACCAGGGGACCATCCTCTGCCATTAGAAAGCGGACCTCAAACTGACGGACAGCCGCCGTTAACTCGGTAATCGGAATGCCAACGTGTGGACGTGCTAACGTGGCCAAATATTCGCGCAGGACTTGGCGACTGATCCACAGCGGCGTCTGGCTCGCCTCATAGGCCGTAATCGCATCCCGTGCCGCGTGATAGGACGGGGAGGCGTCGACACTGGCATACACCAAGATGTTGGTGTCCAGAAAGATGGGATCAGCGGCCGCGGTCGTCATATAACTCCTCGCGTCGGAGTGGCAAGTTGTTCGGCCACGTGGCGAGATGGATGGTTGGAAGCGGTCGCTCTTTCGGGACAGGCGTTGCTACCGCCGACTGCTGAGCTACTTGCATAGTCAAGTCATTGAGGAGATACAGCTTCTCCTGGAACGACAGTTGCCGTACGAGGGTACGCACTTGAGTCAATTGGTCCGCGGCCATGGTTTCCTCCTCATGCCATCTGTTGGTCTTAATATACTACGTCTTCGCAATCGAATGACGCGCAGGTGAGCGATTGGGATGAGGTCGCCACAAACTCCTCCGGAAGCGCATACGGCGGGGAAAGCCAGGGGATGCAGGTGTTGATGGTCCTGCGACATGTGCCTCGCCTGGGTTAGCAGTACCGATTATAACCATATCTTGAGGGGAAACATCAAGCGTCCCCAGCCATGGGCATGATGCCGCCACGAGCAGCCTCGATCTCCACCTTCCAATGGCTCACAATGTCAGGCTCGGCCACGGCATATCCGACGATCTTCGCCAGCACATCAGCCACCTCGATTCCCAGTCGATGAATGCGGTCGGGGAGCGGAAACGCCTCGATCTGTTGCAAGATGGCCTCGAAGACGGTATCGCCGTGGGTAGCGACGTGCAGGCGGCCTTCGAACGTTGGCATGCCAACGTCGAACGTCGGCCGTGACGCCGTGATGGCGGTGCCGTCCGAGACTCCGGGGACGTCACTCACAACCATGAATGGTTCCTTGCCCTCCTCACGGAGGCGACAACCCAATTGCCGCAAATAACGAGACTCACACAACGTCTGCCAGGTGGCCCCCAAATCGACTGGAGCGCGCGTCTGGTGCGCCTGCGCTGTGATGAACTATGCATAGATCTGGTACAGCTCCTGCGGCGCCATTTCCATGCCGGCCGAACGCTGCTGTGCTGATCGTGCTCGCTCCATGGCTCGGCGCTCTAGCGACTCGGCGCTGAGGGTCGCGTTGGCCAGGTCTAAAAATTCCTCAGGCGTGACTGGTAAGAGGGACATCTGCTGCGTGCCGACGATCTTGACGACCTCGGCGAGGCGCGTCAGCAGACGCCCGTAGCCCTTCCGCTTCGTCGGCATAACCATTTGATTTTATTGATACTGGTCAAATCTGATCAAAATGAAAAACACTAAAAATACCAAGAGTTAGGTCATAGGTGCGGAATGTCGGCGTAACGATATCCTCAGCGGAATCGGCATAGCACAGGTTGAGCACAGAGATATCCCGATGCTGTTGACCGATGCGATCGATGCGCCCGATGCACTGCTCGACCTTCATCGGATTCCACGGCAGGTCGAAGTTGACCAGCAGGTCGGCGCTCTGTCAATTGAGCCCTTCGGCCGCGGCGTCCGTGCAGACCAGGATATTGATCTCGCCCCGCATACACCATCGAGCCCACGCTGACGGCAGGTCAGAAAGATCGAGCTGGCGGAGGCCATGTTCTTTTGATGCATAGATGCCGTGAATTCTGACTCCACGGGAAACGAGGCCATGATTGTCCAGCCCGCCTCGATCAGCGAACGGGTGAGGGCTTCCCAGGCTTCCTGCGATTTATGGGTAAACATCAGCGTCATCAGGCCATCAGCTTTCGGCGCACCCCGGCATTCGGCGAAGATCTCCTCGATCGTCTGCTCATAGGCTAACCTCGCGGCTTTCGCTGAGCCATCGCGAGCAGGATTGGCCACGGCCTCGACGCTTTTATCGACCAATCGCCGCGTGAATAGCTCTGGGTAGAGGTCGCTGAGGGTAAGTATCTGCCAGACGTAGAAATAGTCCGATAGCTTACCTTATTGTACGTTGTCGTAGTACGGTAGGTCCATGCAGATCAGACCGACGGAGCCATCGGCAAGGCTGGGCATGATGGCGGCCGTGCCGTTGATGATGGTGAGCGGCAGGGCATCAGCGGCATAGCGGGCATGGACCAACTTGAGAAGTTCTGAGATGCCACAATATAAGAGTTAGACAGCCCATGTCGATGGACTTTGCGTCGCTTCAGGCCTCATGCTCCGCAGCTGCATCTCCCAAGTCACTCCGTTTTCGATTGGCACGATAAGACTCAAGGATCCTACTCAAGTACCTCCGGCGGATTGTGGTCAGCCGACTATAGCTGTAGTGCTCGAGGAGTCCGCGAAGGAGGGCCTCGTCGTCGAGTGTGACCCCGGTAGATCCAGAGTCAAGACGCTCTAGGACTACAAACAGTTCTGACGGAGGAATCTCTTCCAAGTCGCGTCGGCCAGCGGGTCTCTCGCGCACTCGCGGGTCTTCCGCAAGTCGGAGCATCTGTCCCTCGGGAGATCCATCGCCGAGTTCATCCGCCTGGACGATCTCCCCAGACCTCAACATGGTGCCCAACACGTGGTTCAGCGCCTGCCGAACTGCCTTTGTAGCGCGCTCCCGATGCGGACAACCCTCAACATAGAGTCGGTAGACGGAAGCCCGATTGATGGGACCGTCCTTTTCAATGATCTTTCGCAGCCCGGCACGAACGTTTGCCGGAGAGGCGTCCAGTGGGTCCGGGAAGCCCAGCGCTGAAGAGTATCCCGTGAACGGTCCCTGTTCTGTGGTTGGGAGATCTTCTAAGGTGTCGGTCTGCGCTTCAATCGCGTCGTCTGGGGACTGCCTTTCTTCGGTGGGCAGCACCCGTTCTACCTCCGTCTCTCCAGCGATCCCTTGCGGTGTAACCTGTTGGGGCTGGTCAATGGGCCGGATGCCAAGCTCGCCACAAGCCTGGACGATCTCGTCTAGCACCCGTGCACGGTCGGAATAGAACTCGGCCTCGCGCACCCGCACGAAGGTCCAACCCGCTCTCTCCAGCTGGCGCTGTCGGTCCATGTCATGTTCGTAATGTTCGGGCCCATGCCAGGCATCACCGTCACATTCCACGGCCAGACGGTTTTCGATGCCCTCAACCACCAGGTCGATTCTCTTGCCAGCAACCTCGTACTGGGGATGAATGCGGTAGTTCCGGCGTAGCAGCTCAAGCGCGACGTCGACCTCGAACCAGCTCTCATAGGGCTCTGGCTGTTCCCCCAGCCGCCGGCGGGACCGTAGCGCTTCACGCTCCAGGCGCTCATGCTCCTCCCAAAGGCGAGCAGACGCATCGTGCCACGGATCTTTGACGAAGCTCAATAGCCTCCGTCTGAGGTCTTCTGGGCTGAGGTCGTTGAGCTGAACGCTGTGGAATAACCAGACCTGATCCCGTGCCCGGCTCATCGCGACATTGAAGCGGCGCTGTTCGGGGAGCCGATTCAGCGCGCGGAACTGCACGTTGGGTGCGATGACCAGCGACAGGAAGATCACATCTCGCTGGTCTCCCTGGAAGGTAGCGGGGACCCCACAGCGAAGCTTTCGCTCTTCGATGACCTGTGGCTCCAGCTCTGCCGCGAGCCTGCCAGCGATCAATTCGGCCTGGGCATGCCCTTGCAGGACGATGACGCCCATGGTCTTGCCATCGTAGTCTTCGTCCTCGCAGCACTCCCGAATGGTCTGGACCAGGATTTCAGCTTCCTCTCGGTTGTGGATTCTCTGTCCATCCCCGTCGCACCTTCCGCCCTGGACGCCAGTGTGACGCAAGGGAGGAAGTCTCTCCGGAGGGGCTTGCCGCAGGGGAATCAGAGGAGCATCCCTATAGCACAGATCATTGCTGAAGCGGATAATCTCCGGGACGCAGCGGAAATGCTCGCGGAGTGAGACCAGGTTGCCGAAGGCACGTTCGGCGTGATCGAAGAGGCTTGTGTTGGGGCGGAATTCCTCGCGGAAGCGGAAGTCCATGAGGTGTTCGCGCGCCAGGCGAGCAATGTCGTCCTCCCGGATCCCGACAGCCTCCGGACTGTTCTGCTTATCATCACCGACCACAATGACCCGTTTGGCGAGGAGGAAGAGCGCCAAAGATTCTATCTCAGCCTGAGAGGCCTCGTCGATGATGACGGTGTCAAACAGACCAGGCTCCGCATCGACGGTGTCCCAGAGCTTGTGGAGTGGCATCACCCACGCCGGGATCTTGGGGATGCAGGCCTTAAGGTACCCGCGGGCGGTCCGACGGTGTCGATAGGCATACGTTCCCGTGTTTGCACCAATGCGATCGACTGCCCTGGTCCAGGCTCTCAGGTGCTGGATCGTGGCATCGTCCAATCGGTCGAAGAAGGCCTGCCAGGCTCTTAACGACGCAATCTCCCCGATCTGCTCCTCGATCCTCCTCCCGAGCCGGCGACTCGCTGCAGTGAGGTCCTTATAGCGTTCTCGATCTGCAACATCCTGGAGCCAGCCATGCGCCGAAGCCCAAGCCCAGGCTTTGTCAAGCTGGAGAAGCCTCGATTGCCATGTCGGATCGCCCTGGGCCTCCCGTAATCTCGCCGCGAGTGCCGGGCGGCGCTGCGTGAGCTTCATGATGAGTTCCTTGTACTGGGCAAGATGCCCCTGCTTGCCCCGAATCATCTCCCGCTGCGCCCAGGCTCCCTGCCAGACCACCGGATCACGCCTCTCGAGAGCCTCGGCCAGTCGCTCCAAAGAGGGATGGGCTTGTCCATCCTCCAGACAACGCCGGATCGTCTGCAGGGACTCCTCTAGCGGTTTCTTCGCTGTCCGAGCGGAACGGGCAGCGAGTTCAGCCTCAATGGCCTGGAGCCACCTCGTCCGCTCACCCTGCCCAGAAAGCTCGAGTCTATGTACCATCGGTACGCAGGGGATACCCTCCCTCCCGAGTACTTCAATGAGTGTCAAAATTCCCTCGAGCATGGTCACCAGCTCCCCTGCGGCCGTAGCGGCCTGTCTTGGCTCCCCGTTGAATGCATCGAAAGGTCTTGGCCACAGACGCTCAAAGTCTTGGATGAGCACCTTCAGCCTCAGCCAAGCAACGAGCTTGCGGAGGCGTTCCACATCATGCGGGCATGTGCCATCGACGAGACAACGCTCCTCGACATAACCCGTCTCCTTCAGCACGTGCGGTTTAAACACCAAGAAACCATGCCCACCCCCGTTCTCGAAGTGCTCCAGGCGGCGTATGGTATCCGCCAGCAGACGGCCGGGGTGGACCTCAGGAGGCAGCTCGATGCGGGCACCTCCAATCCGCCCAAGCATGACGTCGATCTCTCTCAATATCCCCACAGCCTCCTGTTGGAGCCGGCACCACCGCTCTCCGTGGTTTACAAGCAGGTCCTTCAGGATTTCTACTGCGAGATCCCCTAACATGTGGGCAACGCGCAGAGCATGTTCATCTATGCTGCGGAGCGAGGCGGCCGTTTTTTCTAAATGTTCCCGCGGGGAGTTTCGAATGTGGTCGAGCCGTTCCGGATCGGCAGTCTGCTGGTGGCGATGGGCTTCCTTCTCCGCCTCCTCTAGCTGGGTTATCGTATGCCGAAATTCATCCGGGGTTGGGAGCACGAAGTTGCCGCTATCGAGGTGCAGCTCATGCTCCAGGACGGCCGTCAGCTCCGCGTGCACCGCCGCGAGAAGACGGACCTCTGCCTCCTGCAGTGGGAAAGGGAAGCGGTCGTGCCGGACATCTGGGAACCACCCGAGCGTTTCCCGTTCCTGTTCCAGCTGTCGGGCGATCTGGGCTGCTGTGCCCTCATAGCCTCCTGGCAGGCGATGGGAGTGGGTTTCGGCCTCGCGAGACTCCCGCAACTGCCGCTCTGTTTCTGCCAGTTCAGTTTCCAAAGCTTCCAATTGCTTCTCAAGTTGGCTGATCTTTGCATGAACCCTCTCGGTTCCCAGCCACTCATTCTGTTTTCTGAGAATCCCCCGCACACCCTCCTCCAAAAGACGTTGGTCTTCCCGTGAGGAACCCAGCGCGGTGACGCAAAGGTCCTGCAAGTCCTTGGGTAGCATGTCTCGCAAGACTGTGAGCGCCTTTGGAGCTTGCGCGGTGATGAGAATCCTCTCGCCGGAGGCGAGCAGGTGGCACACCAGGTTCGCGATCGTGTGGCTTTTGCCGGTGCCTGGCGGTCCCTTGACCACCACGCACGGAGACGCACGAAGACGGTAGACGATCTGTCGCTGCTCCACGTTGGTCGGGAGAGGAAAAAAGAGACGGCCGGGCGGCTCGGTGCTGCTCAGAGCACCAGTAAAGGCTGGGCTTACAAGGATGCCTCGCGCATGCGAGGACTCCCCTTCGTCAAGGAAGCACTGCCAGGGTCCCGTGGTTTTGGTCAGCGAGTCGTTTGCGACCTGGTGGAGAAGACGGCCAACGACCTCTTCGAATACTGTTGGACGGCGCTCCCGGAGCACCAGGGCAGGAGCCAAGTAGACGCAAAAGGTTGTGTCTGCGGTTTGGCTCGGTTCGAAATTCTTTTCATCGACCTGTGCGTTTCCCTTCGCCCGATTGGCAATCTCTCGCAGGATCGCACCTACCTGATCAGCATCCCAGGCGCCAAAATCGAGCCCCTCCAATTGCTCCGGAATGTGTGATCCATCGAGCCGTGGCTGGTCCGCGAGCTCCAGCATATCGAGCTCGACTTTGAATGCCTCGAAGCTGGCTGCCGGAACTACTGTAAGAATGCCACGCGCTGCGTCGAACTCGATCTCGGCGAGACCGGTCAGAAGGTGGCGCTTCACCATTTTCCCAGTCGAATCTCGCCAGTGGAGCAGCCCTACGCCAAGGAAGAGTTCGTAGCGCTCCTCGGACTCCTCCACGCGTCGCCTCATGAAATCGACAGCTTCGTAGACCTGGTGCACCTCCTGCCAGCGGCGTATCTTTTCAGCCCACGGCTTCCAGTGGTTCATCAGGTATTCGAGCCAAGCCTCTTCTACTTCCGGATGATCTTGCAGCCGCCGAAGCTGGGGAACCTTTTCGACCATGGTGCGTGGCTGCTCAGGCGGAGCATCGGGATCGGGCATTTCCTGCTCCACGAGAATGGTGATCTCTGGCACAAGGTCCGGCTCCTGGTCCGGGTGATCCAGGTCCTCTGGGCGGACCCACTCGGCGACCGTCTCAGGCACAGGCGGTCGGATGGGTATGCGTGCCTTGCGCACTTCCAGCCAGAAGTCAGGGCCTTCTCCGCGCTCTGCGGCAAGGAAGGGCGAGCGGCACTCGGTTCGGTCCTTGGGAAGACTCGAGAACCAGAGCACCCTGTCGCTTGTCCGATAGGCGGGAATCCGTTGCCGCTTAAGCGTCGCGGCATCTTTCAGAAATCGAAGGAGTGCTATTCCCTTATTGGACATGAGGATACCTACTCGATTATGGACAAAGTACTGGTTGCGCTAATGACATTTGGCTGTCTAACGAAGGGGTATCAGCCGCGCGCGGCTGTTTGTGCGTCGGTTGCATGCCGTGGTTAGCCGGGCGTTCGCTCGCCTTTGCCCAGCCCCGCCTTCCGTAACCACTCACCCATCACCTTGGTCGCCGCGTCCACGTCATCCATCAGTTGCCTGAGACCCTCGGGATCAGTGAATACATGCCGCCCCTTGTACTCTCCTCTTGAAGGATCACCCTCACGAAAGGGAATGCCGTAGGTCGCTCCTTTGTGTGCCACCGAGTTTCGCAGTTTGGCGATTCTCTCAAGCGTGTCCACGGTAGTGAGGTCGAGTAGCTTCTTCTTACGGATCAGGCGAGCGACCTGACCGAGACCGTGAGCCCTCTTGGGCTGGTATTGCTCGAAGGGAGTCGGCTTCCGGTCCGCGACCCACAAGATGGCGACCGCTAGGTATTCCAGATGTGCGGCAGCGCCATTGACGAAGATCCATACCCACAGATCCGCGTCGGTGTTTAGGGCGAAGCGAACGATCATCCACTGACGGACAAGGTCAAGCAGGCTATCCCATGCTGCAGCCACCGTCGCACCCCGCGTATCAGCTGAAGGTTCACTCATATGCCGCACATGTGCCATACCAGATGTTTGCTCGGTTATACATGACGTTGGCGTGCTGAGATGAGTAGACGAATGACGAGTTGACAGGGTCGATCGAAATGGTCTCCGGCGACGTTCCGGGTTCCCGGTTCTTGCTGACCAAGAGAAGACCGCCCCCCGGCGTAGGCTCCGCAGTGAAGATGACAGGACTTTCAAGAGCCTCAAGGTTGGCGTTGAACCGGATGACCTGCGCGGTCCCGCTCTGCCAAAAGACGGTTATCCGCCAATAGGTAGGCTTCGGCTCCTGTTCAATCCGAGCCCCTTCGTGCACCGTTGCGTCGACGAGATTGCGCCAGAAGCCAGCTGTAGCCAACTGGCTCGCTTTGCACATTACCGTGGGCGAGGCGAGCTTTGGCCCCGTGTAGGGCACCTTCCGCTCATACTTGTCTGCGGATCGAGCGGCAGGCGCAGCAATGGCGTCGCCAGCCAGTAGGCACAGAGCGAAAAGAGCGACCTTCCAAGTACCTCCAGACACGGTGCCTCCTTGTGCTTTTGCCATGCCGGCTAACGACGAAGCTCAGCGGCGCATATGCCGCGCAGCGGGTTATGCGCCGGCGGGAACGCCTTGTTAGCCATCAGCCTCACCTTGATCCGCGGAGAACAACCGGTCCTTATTCTTTTCGATTGCATCCGTCAGTTTCTCCGCAAGCTCCTTGTGGTTGGTAAAGAAGTGCACGTTCATATGAATGTCGAAATGGATCTTTGTAGCCGTACCTGGCTTTATGACGCTCTCCTTGCTCGCCACATAGGCCACCGGCCGGGGTAGTGCCTCTGCAAATCCAGCTTCGAAGTAGCAAGATGGTCGCTCATCGGTGAGGTCAGCGATGGCGAAGGCCGCATCACGAATTTCCTTCTTGATCCTACCGACCAGGTCTTCGAGAGGATGCTCCTTGTCTATTCGGATAGCGACCCCGTCAAATTTTGCCACGACAGTTTCGATTACTTCAAAGCGTTCGTCGTACTCACGGTAGATTCGTTGATCTTCTTGAGTGCCATGCTTCTCACCTTGGATTGGCATTATGACAAAGACGCGAGGCTTGTTCTTTCCTAGAAGTTTTCGGGCCTTTGTTTCAAATCGAGGAAACTGATTTTTCTTGCGCTTTATCAGATCGCTTATGGGTCCCGCGCGCTTGTCCCAGGCAGCGGTGGTCTCATATATGCGCAACTCCAGGACCTGATAAGACTGGGTCTTCGCGCCCCACTTCGCAGTAATAACCCCACCAGCGACGAAAGGGAGGACCACTTCAGACAAGAGCTGTTGTTCTGTTCGGTTTGGGATCGTCTTCTGGCGATCACCAGACAGAACCGCAATTGCGTGAAATGGCATGTCTCCCTCTTCGTTTGGATAGCTAATGGAGCGTGAGATAAGCGGAACCCCGACTTGGGCGGGCGCACGTTCGCGTGCGGCCGCCCAACCAAGGGGCGAAGCGCAGCGGAGTCCCGCGCAGCGGGATTTCCGCTTCATTGAGTTGTTCGGCCGCGCCGGGCGCGGGTGAACAACTCAACTGATCTCGCGCCCTGCTCGGCCGTGCAGCCCGACCGAATGTCTCTGCAATCAGCTGCCGACCGCCGGTGAAGCTATCACGCGTGATTTGGAGGCCGGCTGACGGCCGAGGCTTCTGCAAGTCTGTGAGCGCCGGGCAATCAACTGAATTGCCTTGTTGGGCAGCCAGCCTGCCGGCGACGCCGGAAGGGCGAGCCAGGATGGAGAGCCGACCGACGACAAAGCACTGGCCTCAGGTTACACGGCGAGCGACAAACGGCGACGAACAAGCTGCCCGTGGCCTGGGGCACCCAGCAGCGGCACAAGCCGAAATTCCTGCGACGCCACAATACGCCAGGTGGGCATTAGCCACGCCGAACACGCCGAGACAGGCGACGGACAGCCTGCCTAGCCAGAAACCAACGGACCCAAAAAACGAGTCGAAGCGGTTAATCTTGGCTGGCTCATTCAGCCACGAGAGGAACCCGACAAGGAGAACCGCGGCCAACAGAAGGAACAGCAGGCCAAACGCAACGCTCGCTAGTTGGGAAACAGGTGTGTCGAAGATATAGCCGCCTAAGCGACGGCTTCCGTCCTCCAACACCCGCTCGAGAATCTCTCAGAGTCGGGTCGTTATCGGGCACCGAAATCTCTCTCCTCGTTTTTGGCCGCCCAACGGGGCGCTAGATGAGCGTCACCCAGTGCTCGGCCTACGCCGCCATGCCGAGGGCCGTGTCCTCGGCCACGTCCTCGCCCCGCACCGTGGAGATGAGCTCGACCAGGCGACTGGTTTGACGGGCGAAGGCATCGGCCTGGCTGGCGAGCGTGAGCACGACGGCAATCCCGGCATGGGTGCGGGCGCAGCCATGCCAGTGCGAGCAACAAGGCCGCCAGTTGCTCGCTGCCATGCGGGCGCGCCGCCTCCAGGCGAGCGGCATACTGGGCCAGCTCATCCAGCATGATGACGACTTTGCGCCCCTCCAGTGATGTGCTCGAAGAAGCGCCGATCGGGCGCCGCCGGCGATGTCGCAGCGGTTTCCACCTGACGGTAGAGGGACTCGCCGCCAATCTGATAGGCCAGCTCGCCCCAGATGGTGTAGGGCGCCAGGTCGCTCCCCTGCGGCTTGTCGACCGGGATCCCATCGCCCGCGATGCCGACCACCGTCACCTCACCCGGTGCATGGAGCAGCCGCGGATCGATGATGCCCTGCGTCACTGCCGCCAGGTCACGGCCGCGGAAGCCCAGATGGGTCAGGGCGATCAGGGTATGTGTCTTGCCCCCACCAAATGCCGTCTCCAGGCGGTGCAGGGCTGGTGCACTGTGCTCGGCCCGGCGAGACGGCTGAAGACATCGGTGAGGACCATGTGCAGGCCCTCCGTGGCGTACGTCGCGTCGCGAAAGAACTGCTCGGCATCGGTGTAGAGCGCATGCGTGACGGCCGGTTTCCCGTGATAGTGATCCGCCGCCTGGCTCACGCTGGCGGTGAAGATGTCTTCGGTTGAAGGAGCCTTGCAAGATATCCTGGTGGGGTTGGCAGGTCTGCTGAATAGAGAACATCGCGCGGTTCCTCTAGGTCTAACAGGTCGTGTGGTGACCATGCGACCAAGACGACGGCGCCATTCTATCAATTAAGATCAATATTGATATACAAATATGAAACTCTGACACTGGTGGTGGTCACCCGACCTCGGGACGGAGGATAGGGGGCTCACTCGCCACGTGATAGATGTGTTATGATACCTGGCGTTGGCATCATGATCTAGCGAAGGAAAATGTAGGGTCACTCGTTGCGTGCCCCATGGGGGTCCCCAGGTATGCCGTCCGAGGGTTCCCTCACAGTTCACGCTGATGGCTCGCTCGCGGTGCATAAGCACCCGGGCGAAGACACGATCGCCTTAGATGCGACATTGTCCACCTTTGCAGAACCGGCCA
>CAVPRW010000028.1:0-84134 GCA_963707985.1 uncultured Nitrospinota bacterium
AAGGTGTGACGGTGAACAATACGATCACCGATAATAACATCTTCGACAATGGCCGCGACGGGATTGGAGTCTCCGGCGATAAAAACTTGATCGCCACCAACAGCGTGGGCGACGTGAGAAAGGGCAATGGTGGGAACGGCATCGTTGTGCAGGGCAACCTTAACGTGGTAAACGACCACAACACGATTTTCGCCAATGGCTTCACTAATGGCCTCCCCAATGGCTCTAGCGGGATCGTCGTTACAGGCAATGAAAACACGCTCGAGATCAATACTATCGGCGACACGGATAAGGGCAATGGCGGAGATGGCATCCAGGTGAGCGGCGCGAAAAACCTCCTAAAGGAGAACAAGATTTTCGCCAGCGCCGGCGATGGCATCGAGGTCAGGGGTGGAACCGCCGGGCCCACTCCTAGCTTCCCCGGGGGGCCCAACTGCTCGTCAAGAACTCGATCGGCGACCGTGGCAAGGGCAGCGGCGGCAACGGCATCTTCATCCACGACGACGTTGGCAATGGCACGCCTGATCCCGTGGAACTGGACAGCAACGTTGTCAAGTCCAGTGGCAAGAACGGTATCCTCATCACTACCGGCGCCACCGGCGCCACCGGCCATGAATTGAAGCGGAACAGCAGTGGCGGCTCGGGAGATGTGGCGAACGGCCTCTGCGCGTTCGACGTGGCGGCCGGCAACTTCAACGCCACTGGGAACAGCGCGAACGGCAAAGGTGTGAGTGGTGCCGACGGCTCCCCCTTCCCAACGGGATGCCTTAAGTAAGTCGGGGTAGCCCATATTTCGGATCATTAGGATGGGTTACACGAGCCTCAATCGCGGCCCAGTGCCACCGACATGGCGAGTTGAAGCGCCTGCTCGGGCGGCATCTGGGCCGAGAGCAACACCTGGTAGACAACGCCACCAGCATCGTCATGCAGCAATCGGTCGGCCCGGCGGCCGATGCAAGCCGGTACTTCTACGACCTGGTTCAACCCCCGTGTGTGCCGCCAGACATGGTCTACCGTGATGCCAATGCTTGAGTGGAATGGTAGCGGAAGTTTTAAGCGGGCTCACCAGAAAGGAGGGGCTCGTGATGACACGGGCTGCTGGAATCTGCCTGGGTATCATCGTTATTCCCCTGGTTCTCACCCTGGGCGCGCATGCAGCAGTACAGGCTCAGGGTTGCGGTCAGACTCTAACCGGCTCTGTGACTCTCACAGCCGATCTCACGTGCCCCACGAGTCACGGCCTTGTGCTCGGGAATAACGCCACCCTCAACTGTTCCGGCCATACCCTCAAAGGTAGTGATCAGCCCGGGCAATATGGCATTTATGTGCGCAATGTGAGTAACGCCACCGTGCGCGACTGCACGGTGGAGCACTTTGAAGTGGGCATCCGCTTGCGCCAGGCAACGAATAGCACGTTGCAAAACAACGTTGCCCAGCACAACACGGCTTATGGGATCGATATTACGTCTTCCACCGGGGCACTGCTGCAGGGGAACACCATCTATAATAACAGCGATGAGGGAATCCATGTATCCGGACCCACCGATAGTGATGCAGCCCATCGCATCGAGGGCAACACCGTCGACGCCAATGCGGCCGAAGGCATCTATCTGCTCACCTCACAGGCCAACACGCTTACCGGCAACACGATACAAAATCAAGGGGCGGCAGGACTCTATATCAAGGGTTCCAACCGCAATACCATCGACGGCAATACCTTCATCAATGATCCTATCCAACTTGTCGCCAGCTCCCAGCGCAACATCTTCCGGAATAACACGATACGCGGGGAACGCATCAAATTCGATGGAGCAGCCAACAACGAAGTATACACTATGAGCATCCAAGAGCAGGGCGGCCGGCCAAGCAATGCGTATGAGCTCAACCAGTCCTCCGGTAACACCATTGTCGATTCGGAAGCGATCAATCCAGTTGATTACCATATTAGGGTTGCGAACACCTCTAAGAACAATGTCTTCACGCGCTTCTCAGCGGTGCCTAACCTGCGGTGCTTTGTCGATAGTTCATCCAGCGTGACGATAACCGCCCCCAACGGGACTTCATTAGCGTGTGGCAGTAAGTAAGGCAGTCACAGCTCTCCGAAACTTCGATGACCCAACCGTTCGGAAACCTGTTACTGCTCATAGTCGATCGTGGATTCGCTCTGGCGCCCGGACGCCCAGCTAGGGTGGCATCGAATGCCATTGGAAAGCAACGGAGGAGATGCGGATGAAGGTAGGGATTATCGGTTGTGGCCAGATTGCGACGACACACATCCCCTATATCCTGGCGCAGCCAGACGCCAGGATCGTAGGGCTGGCCGATGCTAGTGAGGGGCAGGCCAGGGAGCTAGCCACTCGCTTCCACATCTCCTCCGTTTATCGAACCGTAGGGGACTTGCTCGATGCCGAGCGGCCCGACGTGGTGCACATTCTCACCCCTCCGCAAACGCATGCTGCCCTGGCTATCGAGGCCATGGAGGCGGGGTGCCACGTCCTCGTGGAAAAACCTATGGCCGCCACCCTGGAGGAAGCTGAAGCCATGGAGGCGGTGGCTCGGCGCCGCGGCGTGAAGTTGTGTGTGGATCACAATCACCTGTTCGACCCCGCCCTCGTACAAGCCAGGACATTGGTGGAGCAGGGAACCATCGGTCAGGTGGTCTGGGTGGAAAGCTTTGAGGGCTTCGATGTTGGCGCTCCAGACAATCCCTATGTCAAACCTGGCGCCGCCGATCACTGGGTGCACCAGTTGCCAGGCGGGATCTTTCAAAACCTGGCACCACACCCGGCGTATCTCTTGTTGGCATTTCTTGGGGAGCCCACCAACATACAAGCCGTCGCCCAGAAGACCGGGCGGGTGCCGACCGCCTTCGCGGATGAGCTGCGCGTTCTGGTAAGCTCTGGGGATGCCCTAGGCTGCTTCATGGTGTCGCTGTCCATCCAGCCCTTCATGAAGTACGTCCATGTCTATGGGACCGAGGCCACCATCTACGTCAACCTCACGACCAATAGCCTGATTCTACTGAAGAACCGCCGCTTGCCGAGAGCGCTGGCGCGGGGGATGCGTGGCGTCGAGGAGGGTATACAGCTCCTCGGTAACACCGTGGCCAATGTCGTGCGGGTGGCCACGGGACGCCTGCGGTCCTACCCAGGCATGGGCGTGCTGATCACGGAGTTCTACCGCAGTATCGTTACTGACGGTGCCCCCCCCGTGGATAGCGTGGCAGGCCGCGAGGTGGTTCGGGTCCTCGACCTCGTCTGGGAGCAGATCGGCCAATGGCAGCCATGGTGCCCATCAGCGACGCCGACGGCTATGAATACGGGTAACTGTTCCCCACAGGCTGTCTCTGTCACAGCGGGGAATGCTACGATGGAGCCATCTCATGGGTAACGCTGAGGAGAGAAGGCTTTGCGAAGACTCATCAAGGTAAACTTTCTGCTCCTGTACGCCGTATTGCAATTTTCAGATCAGCGTATGGCAATCTAAGAACCGCGAGCGCTCTCCCTGGCCCTCACCCCGCCCTCTCCCGGAGGGAGAGGGGGCATAGGCATACAACGAAAGTACTATAGACGGACAATAGCCGGCCTTTTACAATCGCACCAATTCTCCACTGAAAGGCACGCGTGTGTCTTCGATTATAGCGGAGGAAAATTCTCATCTCTCCCTTGGCGAGTTATTGGCGCGCGCTCGAGAACATCAAGACGCGTTATGGTCAATCGGTATTGATTGTACTTGGGCATTGGGATGTTGACAGAGATAGACCAGGCGAGGTGACATACTCAAGGGGATTTGGCCGTTATAACTCGGTCTTCTCGTGGAATACTGGTGAGGTCGAAGATTTTGACGGATCGACGATACTTGTTAGGGAATTTAATGCCGCTTATACCGGCGAAAACTATAGGGTCTATGCCATCAGGTAAAGTGCAACGATTGCACGGACCAACAGGAGGAAGTGATTCTCTATGAGAAGGGGCAAAAATATTGTCATTGTTCTGCTTGCCCTGTTCAGTGGGGTTCAACTCATCGGATTTCTTGGACTGTCTGTATGGACCGCTCTCGATCCACGTCTCTCATACGCAACGGTGACAGACTATATCCTGGCCAAATCTCTCCCTCTATTTTTCGTTAGCCATAACAGACGCGCCATGTGGCACCCTCAAGTGGAGGACCAGCAGGTCTGGGGCTATATTGATAGGCATAGCATCGTCCCCGGGGAAGGCTTCAACATCATGCTATCGACAGGCCCAGCTCTGAAGGCTACGTCGGGCAATGTGGAAATCTTTCGGGTGGGCTGTTATGGCGACGAGGATCGGGAATTGCGATGGAGAAGTGACACCCTTGCCATCACGGCCCAACCCGTCCCCAGTTCCTCGCCCGCTACTGGGCCGAATTGGCCGGTATCGGTCGCGCATGTGCCGACCGCAGACTGGACGTCTGGCTATTACGCCGTGGACTTTGTGCCCCACGAGGGGAAAAGAGAACGAGACGTTGCCTTTATCGTGGTGACTAACCCCCTCTTTACAGGAGATATCTTGGTCAAGCTCAGTACCAATACATATCAGGCCTATAACCAATGGGGGGGCCACAGCTTTTATCGAGGCGACTTCACCGACCGGCGAGGTGATATGATCTCCTTTGATCGGCCGACGCCGCCTGATTTCTATCAATGGGAATACTACTTCGTGATCTGGGCAGAGAGACTGGCGAACGAGCTCGGGCTCACAATCGACTACGCGACGGATTTTGATGTGCATCGTGATCAGCGGTTTACAGAACACTATCAGATTTTCATATCGGTTGGCCACGATGAATATTGGTCGAAAGAGGAGTTCGAGCACATCTATGATCGGATCTTTCGATTAGGGAAAAATACCATCTTCTTCGGTGGCAACACCGCTTTCTGGCAGGTGCGCTATGCTGATGTCAATAATGCTATAAACTTGCCAATGCGAGGACGGCAGCTGATCTGCTATAAATCCATGGATGATCCGATTCGCTTTGCCGTGAATGGCGATCCTCGGCCACTGTTGACCGCCAAGTTCAGAGACGTCGGGCGACCTCAAACCATGCTCATGGGAGTAGGTTCCACTAGCTGGTTTCCATCCACGCCCACGCTGAAGTATCCATACTTCGTTGAAACTCTCAGCTTGCCCTTTTTTGAGGGTTCGGGATACCAAAAAGGGGATTTTGTTGCCGATATTGTGGGTTATGAATGGGACAATACCGATCCGGAAGGGGACGGGAAGAGACTGTGGGCCGCCGAGACGTCTACCATTCCTGAAATTCCGAGAGCCGCCATCCAAGTAGTATTTTCCGGGGAGCCCATCAATTTCAGGGGTCAGAAGGGGAAAGCCGAGGCGGTCTACTTTGTTTCGGAGGCGGGGGCTAAGGTGTTCAGTGCAGGCACGATCCGCTGGCCGTGGGGATTAGGGAAGCCCGGCTTTGAACAAGAGAAGTTCAAGCGATTCAATCGAAATTTACTCACCTATCTTATGGAATAGCGTTTGTCCTGTGAGACGATGGTTGCCCCGCAGATGAGGACCAGGGTCCAAACTTTGTCACGGCCAGACTCGTCACATCGCGGCGGCTTTTCAGGTTGGGGCGGTAAGTCGTATACCGGGTCATGGTCCATATTTCCCTTCATCTTAAGGGGAGCACCTCAGCTATGAATATCTGCATGAACGTAGAGGGACGCCAGCAATGAAGGCGTTGGTAACTGGAGGAACGGGCTTTCTCGGGCGTCACCTGGTGCAGCGGCTCCTGCATGAGGGTGAAGAGGTCGCGGTCCTCGCCCGTACTTCTCAAACCGCTGCCCATCTTCACAGCCTTGGAGCGCGTGCTGTCGTGGGAGATACACGACGGTGGTCATCACTCCGGCAGGCAGTACAGGGTGTGGACGTCGTCTTCCACTGTGCCGGCAAGGTCGAACCGACGGGGCGCTGGGTCGATTTTCTGGAAGTGAATGTCCTCGGCACGGAGCGCATGATCCAAGCTGCTCTGGAACACGGCGTGCCACGGATCATTCATGTCAGCTCCATTGGTATCTACGGCCCGCAGCCGACAGGGGTGATCATTTCGGAAGACGAGGGCTACGATCCACACCCCGGCGCCCGCGGCTTCTATACCCGCTCCAAGATCGAAGCCGATCGCATCGCCCTGTGGTATGCGCATGAGCGTGCCGCGCCCGTCACGGTGATCCGCCCTGCCACCATCTACGGCCCAGGGGGCAAGGAGAATCTGGTGCGAGCTGGGGTGAGGCTCGGGCGGCTGAACCTCGCCTTCGGAGACGGTAGCAATCTTCTCCCTCTCGTCTACGTGGACAACGTCGTGGATGCCCTGATACTGGCAGCCAAGAGCGCCACGGCCGCCGGCCGAGCATACAATATCGTCGACGATGACGAGATCAGCCAACGCATGTATGTCGAGCACATGGGCCAGGCGTTGGGGGTGCGACAGTCCACCATTTACCTGCCCTTGCCGGCGGTCCGGTTGCTGGCTGGCGGGGCAGACCTGGGGAGGGCGGCGCTGCGAGGTCGGCGGAGTCCGCCGGGACTCTTTCATCGGATCAGCCGCAGCTTGCAAAGGGTCCGGTACGACACATTATGTGCCAAGCGGGACCTGAAATGGCGCCCCCGGGTACGCTTCGAGCAGGCCTTGAAGTGCATACGGGATGCCGCCCCGAGCCAATCCTGAACGCTCATCGTCTCTGGGAAATCCGCCGCCGATATCCTCTCCCTCTTGCCCTCGCACACTACCCATCTTACCTCACCAGTCCCAGAGTGGTCTTACAGACCACCGCTGCAGCTTCCGGCAGCAGCTGGAAGCTCAACATTTGGCAATAAGGAAGAAACTATTGAGTTTTGCATAACCATTCGAAAGTGACTCCTCTAGACGCCTGATTGCACGCCAGATACGGGACGTTCGTTCTTTCGATTCGTAGAGCAAAGCTCAATATGAATAGCCATATATCAGCTCTCATACAGACTCTGATAGTCTATCTAGTCATAGGCGCCGCATATTATGGGTGGGGCAAAGCGGCAGCACGAGTTCTGGGAATCGGCGAGCAAACGAGTCTCTCTGGCATCGCACTTATTTGGCTGGGGTGGGCGTCCACACTGTTTATCTTCCAGCTAGCACATTTTTTCTTCCCCTTAACGGCTTACGTTGTCATACCCGTCTTTATGATAGGAGCAGCGTGCTCTATCCCTCAACTAGCCTTTGCATTTCATGACTTTCCTCGGACAGCGCTCTTCTCTGAGGAGGGTAACTATCATTGTCCTTATCATGCTTGCTGTCGCGGGTTGGATTACCTCACGGTCGATGAATTCTCCTATAAATTACGATTCTGGTTTATATTATTTCAATGCAATTCGCTGGATTAACTCCTTTCCCATTATTCCAGGACTCGCAAATATCCATGGACGTCTGGGATTCAATCAGTCATTCTTTATCTATGTTGCATCGCTCAACTTTTACCCTATTTTTGACCATGGACGGTCATTAGCTAATAGTTTTCTATTACTGCTTTCAATCGTATCATTTTCTCACCTTTTGTGGCCAGCACTTAAACGACCATCGGTTCTCGCAGCATCTCATCCCTTCAAATATTCTTCTGTCCTCTTCGCATTCCCAATATTGGGAGCCCTTGCGCTTACCTCAAACGGTCTTGCGTCTCCGATGCCTGATTTGGCATCTACTCTTCTACAACTTATGATGTTTGTCTGGCTGGCTCAGGGTATCGCGGAGGTGATGAATGGAGAGGGATCAGCAGGATCATAGAGCTACAATTCTTGCAATATTGGCAGCAACCGCGATAACTATCAAGCTCAGCAATCTCGCTTTTTCGGCTGCCATCGTGAGTGTATGTCTAGCAGTCTCATGGCGAACTTCCGGCTGTCGTATTCGAGGCATCCTTCGCATACTTGTGCCTGCTTCGATGGTAATTTTGGTTTGGACCGTGAGAGGTTTTATTCTGTCCGGATATCCTCTGTATCCGTCCACGATTGGACATGTGTCCGTAGACTGGGCCGTACCCAGTGAGAAAGTCTTGGAAGAGGCAAACTGGATCTACAGCTGGGCACGACAACCCAATACCCACTGGAGCAATGTCTTGGATAGCTGGGAGTGGTTCGGACCTTGGAGCAGTCGGATACTCAGCAGAAACCTTCTACGTGTAGTGTATCCCTCAGTTCTAGCAGTGGTCTTCTGCCTCATCGCCGGGATATGCTACTGGTTATCGCTTGTAAAGAAGACAACCGGCCTTCGATACCTCGATTGGCTCATTCTACCTCCTGTAGTGATTGGTCTTATTTACTGGTTTTTCACAGCCCCGGACCCACGATTTGCTAATGCACTGTTCTGGTGTCTTTCCCTCGGCTCGGCACTCCTGTTCCTCTGCTCCGTTCGACCGTTGCTGAAGAAGCATTCGTTCGTGGTCGTTATGTCTGTTGTTTTCATAATAGCCAATCTTGATTCTATCCATACTACAGTTGAGAGACGCTACAGAATTAAGGAGGTCTCGTCTTCTGCATGGCGCCCCATCAAGACTGTACCATTGATCCAGAAGAAAACGCTCTCTGGCATGGTTATTCTCACCCCTGAATCAGGTGAGCAATGTTGGGACTCTCCTTTACCTTGCACACCAGACTTCAATCTCAACCTCCGCTTGCGAATCCCACCAAATCTTCTGTCAGGGTATACTGTAGAAATACCTCAGAAGGATGCCGGACAAGGTGCCGTGCTGCCTAGGATACCTCTACGCTTTATCCTCACCAGAATGCTTGATCACTAAATCGGTCCACATGAGATTCATACGCTCAGGATTTCCCAGAGATCGGTCTGACTGGGGGGGCCGTTCATGTGTACCAATGTCGTGTGGTTCGATTGAGATCGAAGATGGCTCCGACAACGTGTTGCTAAGACGATTATCGATATCGTAGACCCTTAATCCGTCTCATCCCTTTGACACTATGACCTGCTGGAAGACTCTCTCCCATTACCAGCTGAACGCTGAATAGCAGATGCCCTACACGAAGATCGGCTCTATGCTCGCACTGTTTTTCTTTGCCACGCTCTCCATCCTCGCTTTGGACAGCGATATCAAGGTAGAGCACGACAGCGGCGTCTATATAGCCCTTGGAAAGTCGCTCGCGACCGGCCAGGGCTACAGCACGATATTCCTCGACGCGCATCCACCCCACACCAAATATCCTCCCGTGTTTCCCGCCTTGCTGGCCCCCCTGATCGGCCTCATCGGTTTTCATGTTCTCGCCATGAAGTTGCTCATGGTGGTCCTGGCCATGCTCACCTTGTACCTGCTCTATGTCTTCTTTACCGATCTGGCCGACGATCTGATGGGTTTCCTGGTGGTCACCTTCACCGCAACTTCGCATGGCATGCTATTTTATTCCCAATCCATCATGGCGGAGATCCCTTACCTTTGTTTTTCGCTCCTGGCCCTGCTCTGGGTCCATCGCTGTTCGCGGCAAGAAGTATGGTCGAGGAAAGCCGTGGCCAGTGCCGTAGCCCTGATCTCGCTGAGTTACCTCACGCGGCTCATCGGCCTCTCCCTGCTCTTGGCAACCGTCGTATATCTCGTCTGTGACAGCTCAGGAAGGCCTGAAGTCAGGATGAGGAGGGCGATAACGATAGGTGGCCTGGCGGCGATATCCGCCATCATCTGGTTTTTCCGCAATTGGTGGCTCGGTGAAAGCGGTGGGACCGCTTACGCGTCGGATTTTCACCTGAAAACGGTGTATGCTTCTCCCTCCGTCATCGACGGCATCGTGGCGTTTTGGGCGGGGGTCAGGACCAACCCTGCGGAATATGCGTTGCATGCCGCCAAGGTCGTTTTCTTCTATTATCCCTGGATTTCAAGGACGGTCCTACCGCTACTGTTGGCGCTAGTGATCTTCGGCGGGTTTCTCTGGCGTGCGGTCCGACAGCGCACCGTTGTGGAATACTATATATTTTTTTACATGTGCATGCTGCTGCTCCTGCCAGTGGACCACCCGCAACGCTATCTCGTCCCCCTCATCCCGTTCATCTGGTATTACTTCTTCACCGCTACTGGCCATTGCCTGGCTTGGCTCCGCGGCCACGTCCTCATGGGCAAATCGGGTTATCAACGCGGAGTCGTATTGGCCACGGTACTGCTGGCGCTGTCGCTTCTTGTCGCCAATGCGACCATGGCCGTTAGGGCCAATGTCATCGACCATGGGCGCGAAGGCTATTACCATGTCGTGGGTGAGGACAAGTACGTGAGTATAGTGCCGTGGGTGAAGGCCAATACCTCACCGGAGAGTGTATTCATGTGGGCCAAGCCCGGCCTGCGTTTTCTCTGGACCGAGCGCAAGGCGGTCGACTATCCCCGTACACACCGCGCCGAGGACGTGCTTTCCTCCATCCGTCAGCAGCATGTCGGCTACGTCGTTGTCGATGCCTTTTCCGACGTGACCCAGCGACACCTCCGCCCTGTCGTACAGAAATATCCCGAGTACTTCAGCCTGGTGTATAAGGACGATG
Organism: uncultured Nitrospinota bacterium; assembly: GCA_963707985.1. Taxonomy (GTDB): domain Bacteria; phylum Tectomicrobia; class Entotheonellia; order J063; family CAVPRW01; genus CAVPRW01. Next base: position 10,525 of record CAVPRW010000028.1, read on the forward strand.
TCAGCGAGGTGTACCGAGTCCTCACACCCGACCTCAACGTCAGACCGCCTTCTGGTGGCTAGCACTGTCGCGTGTCATTGAACGGCACGCCATTCAGCGAACGATACTCCCTCGCCTGATGAACAGGACTGATGCATATTTCCATCATCGTCCCCGTGTATAACAATGCGCCTGATCTATGCGTGTGCCTGTCCGCGCTCCTAGCCGCATCCTGTCCTGGCTCGGAGATTATCGTCGTCGATGATGCCTCCACGGATGACACGCCCCTCGTCGTCGCTCAGATGGGAGTCCACCTGCTCCGCCTGCCGCGAAACTCGGGGCCGGCCGCGGCACGCAACCACGGAGCACGCCAGGCGCGAGGCGACATCCTCTTCTTCGTCGACGCTGACGTCATCATCGGGCCGGAGGCGGTGCGTCATGTAGCACGGGTATTCGACGAATGCTCGGACATGGCCGCTGTCTTCGGCTCCTACGACGCGTCTCCCCAGGCTGCAGGTGTGGTCTCACAATATCGCAACCTCCTCCATCATTTCGTGCACCAGCACGGTAATCCGGAGGCTTCGACGTTTTGGGCCGGATGTGGCGCGATTCGTCGCGCGGCCTTCGAGGCCGTGGGCGGCTTCGACGAGCAGCGCTTCCCACGGCCCTCGATTGAAGATATCGAGCTGGGATATCGGCTCCGCCAAGCCGGCTATCGCATTCTTTTGGATAAAGCGCTTCAAGGCACGCACTTGAAACGCTGGACCCTCCGTGCCGTCATCTGGACTGACGTCGTCTGCCGCGCTATCCCGTGGTCGCGCCTCCTGCTCGAGAGTCAGAACACCCCCGACGACTTGAATCTCACCCGAGGACAGCGACTGAGCGTGGCCCTGATCGGATTGGCTGGTGCACTCTTACCGCTGGCCGTGTGGCGGATCGAACTATTGAGCTTGCCGGCGGCCGCTCTCCTTGGTGTCATCGCCCTCAATCGAGGGCTGTACGCCTTCTTCGCCCGACAGCGGGGGTTCGGCTTCGCCGCCGTCTGCCTGCCGCTGCATCTGCTCTATTACTTCTATAGCGGCCTGAGCTACCTCTATGTCTGGATCGAGGTGCACCTCAAGAATGGGGCTCTGCGTCCCGGTCTCCCGTTGTCGAGGAAATAGGGCTGCGGCGGTCGAGGCCGTACAGCCGTGGATTTTTGCCAGGGCCTCCGAGTGTCATCGGAGGAGCTGCCTCGGAGAGCTGTTCTATGGAGCAAAAGCGCACAGTGAATCACCCAGCGGTGGTCATCGGCGGTGGCCCGGCGGGACTGACTGCGGCCCATGAACTGATCAAGCTCAACCGCCGCCCCTTCGTCATCGAGAAGCACGATAAAGTCGGTGGCCTGGCTCGGACCGAGGGTTACCAGGGCTTCCATTTCGATATGGGTGGCCACCGCTTCTTCACCAAAGCACCAGAAGTCAACCGCATGTGGCGCGAGGTGCTCGGCGCTGATTTGCTCCGTCGGCCACGCCTGTCGCGCATCTATTACGAGCGGACCTTTTTCTCCTATCCGCTCAAGCCGCTCAACGCACTCCACGGGCTCGGCCTCTGGCAAAGCCTGCTCATCGTCCTCAGCTATATCCGCTGGCAGGTGTTCCCGTACCAGCAGGAGGACACCTTCGAGCAGTGGGTGACGAATCGCTTCGGGAGGCGGCTGTTCCGCACCTTCTTCAAGGCATACACCGAGAAGGTCTGGGGTATTCCGTGTTCGGAGCTCAAAGCCGAATGGGCCGCGCAGCGCATCAAGGAACTGTCGTTGAAAACGGCCCTGCTGAGCATGTTCCTCAAACCTCAACAAACGATCAAGACCCTGATCGAGCAGTTCGACTACCCGCGCCTTGGACCCGGGATGCTGTGGACCGCCGTCAAAGACCACATTGAGACACGAGGCGGAATCGTCCGGCTCAACACCGACGTTACCAGAATCCACCGGAGGCGGAGCCGCATCGACAGCGTGACCGTCTCCTGCAACGGACATCAGGAGATCATCGCGGGGACGGACTTTATCTCCAGCATGCCGGTCAGCGAATTCATCCAGAAGCTTGACCCACCACCGCCACCCAAGGTCCTGGAGGCGGCAGCCACACTCCATTACCGTGACTTCCTCACCGTCTGCCTCATTGTGAACAGGCCACAGGTGTTTCCGGACAACTGGATCTACATTCATGACCCAGCCGTCAACGTCGGCCGCATCCAAAACTTCAAGAACTGGAGTCCCGACATGGTCCCCGATCACACCAAGACCAGCCTCGGCCTGGAGTATTTCTGTACCCAGGGGGACACCCTATGGAACATGCCGGATGCCGACCTCATCGAGCTCGGCAAACGGGAGGTCGCGTGCATCGGCCTGGCACGCTCCGAAGACATCACGGACGGCTGCGTCTTTCGCGTCCCCAAGGCCTATCCGGTCTACGACTCCGGCTACCGCAATGCTCTGGCCATCGTCAGGCAATTCATGGACGCCTTGAAGAACTGCCAGACGATCGGCCGCAACGGCCTGCATCGCTACAATAACCAGGACCATGCGATGCTCACGGGGATGCTGGCGGTGCGCAACCTGGTGCTGGGAGAAAAGCACAACCTCTGGAACGTGAACACCGATCAAGCGTACCACGAGGAGGTGCGCGGCGGTGTCAGCCCCCAAGACGTCGTGGCGGTGGCCCAGCGGGCACTCCCAGGGGTCTTTCCCAAGCTCGATCGGCTGGCGTTCGGCCTGGCTGTGGCGATCGCCTCCGGCGCCGCTCTGACCTTGGCCACCCTCTGGATGACGCTGCAGGGGGAAGGCGCCGGAGGCCCGAATTTGCAATTGCTCAGCCAATACTTCCCGGGGTATCGGGTCAGTGTCGGGGGAAGCCTCATCGGCCTCGTCTACGCCCTCAGCACCGGCTTCCTCATGGGTTGGGGCTTCGCCTTTCTCAGGAACGCCGCCCTGTTCCTGGGCATGGCCGTCGTCTACCGTCGTGCCGAGCACCACCTCTTACGCAAACTCCTCGAGTATCTCTAGGGGCAATCCACCATGGTCGAGCAGATACCTGTGCTTGAAGCAGTCGTGCTCACCCGCCTGCTGCGCCTGAACGCCACGGTCCATGGCCTCGTCGCCGGGCTCGTCACCGGACTCGGGCTCTTTATCGCCACCAACTGGCTGATCCTCAAGGGAGGGGAGGTTGTGGGGCCGCATCTAGCGCTCCTCGGCCAGTTTTTCATCGGCTACCGCGTGACGTTCGTCGGCAGCCTGATCGGCTTCGCCTATGCCTTCGTCGGCGGATTTGTCGCCGCTTATGTCATCGCCAGGCTCTACAACTGGCTCGTCGACTTCAGAGAAAGCCCACGTCAGGCACAGCAGTCAGGGCCTTCCGATGCCATTGCGCACGGACCGAGAAGTTCTAGCTAAGACCTTATACTAGGCGGCACTCGCGCGGCCTTGGTGAGCAGAAGCGGATGCTTCGATAGCGCCGTAGGCCACGAGTTTTTCCAATAAGACTCTGTGTGGAAGGGTGGTATGTCATTATCGAGCGAAATACAGCTAAATTTTTATGGGGTTATGGTGTGCGTCCGTTGTGCTGATCGAGAAACCTGTCAGCGTGTTCAGAGCGACTTTGGATACTTTCAAAGCAATGATGAGCAGGCTCGGCAAGTAGCCCCTTACTTGGTCATTGACGCTGTTCGGCAACCACCAGATTACACCGTCCTGCCAGCCCTGCGCGCCTCGTTCTATTCTCCCCGCAATATTTGTTACCGTGATGGCGACACGACCTACATCGATTATTTCGGGAACGCCCTGAGCGTCTATAATCGCGCCCAAGGGTATCTCATGGTCCATAGCGAACAGATACATCTTCTGCACGAAATCATTTTCCTCTCTATGCTGTCGCGTGTTGGCGAACGCTTGGAAGAACTCCACCTGCACCGTGTGCATGCCTGGGCCATTGCCGCAAAAGGCGAGGCGGCGTTATTCATGATGCCCTCGGGATGTGGGAAGACCACGTTAGCCCTGGAATTCCTGCGACGCAAACTGCCCTATCGTCTGATCTCAGAGGATAGCCCACTCATTGATGCACACGGACGTGTCCTCCCCTTTCCTTTGCGGATTGGGGTGTTGCAGCCACCGCCGCCAGAGATTGCGCCGGAACACGTCACCCACCTTGAGCGTATGGAGTTCGAAGCCAAGTATTTGATCGCCCTTGAAGCCTTCGGCGATGCCCTGGCACAGCAGCCCACGACACCACGCTTGGTCTGCATTGGGCATCGCACGCTTGGTACCGCCTGCGCCATTCGACAGGTCGGCTTCACCGAGGGGCTCAAGGCCTTTCTCCGGCACATGGTCATTGGGGTTGGTCTGTACCAAGGGGTTGAGTTTCTTGTGCAATCCTCACTCCTCGACCTCGCCCGGAAAACTGGGCTCTTCTGGTCGCGGCTCCGCAGTGCCTATGCGGTGCTGCGGCAGGCCGATGTTTTTGTTGTTGAGCTTGGACGCAATCCCCCCGGCAACGCAGAGACCGTTCTGACCTTCCTGCGCACCCAGCAGTTCTGGGGGGAGGAGCCCGCCCCACAGATGACGCATTCCCTGAAGAGGATATAAGCATGAAGTGGCTTCAGCATGTGATTGTCAGGCTCGATTTTGGGGTGTGCAGACGGATGTTTACAGCGATCTATGCCATGGGCCTGGAGCGGGCCGTGGCAGCCATTGCCAAGTATCCGGAGGTCCACTCCATTTATGGCTGTGGGTCGTTTTTCGAGGGCCGACACCTCTGTGGCCATTCGGATGTTGACCTCTGCATTGTGCTTCAAGCCTCGGTGGCGCGGGGTGATGGGATCCAGTATCGCCTGGGGCAGTCTTACAACAGGATACGACGGTGCTTTCCGTTTCTGGGCGCCTGGGCCGAAAAGGAAGCCAATCTCATCTTTCTGGATGAGGTCGAAGCAGGCTTTCCGCTGCTTGCTTCGTTCAGTATCAGAAAGAAACGCGGTCGCTTGCACCACCTCTATGGCGCCCCCTTCCCTCAGGCTATTGACGATAAACCCCTCACCATCAGCGAGATCCTGAGTGAGATAGATACACTGGTTCGTCTCGCGGTGCTGCAGCGGACACCGCAGGGGAAGAGGCTGTTGTTCTGGAAGCGCATGTTCTCAAAGCTGCACGAGCTAACAGAGGAGCTTGGTCTATTGGACGTGGCGAAAACACTGCGTGCCGAACCGGCCTTAGGGTTCTTGTCCGAGGCGGATCGGCGCCTGTTTGTGGGCACGTGTGCACCGGCGCCTCTCTGCCAAATTTTTCTAACGCACGTGCAGCACGTGCAGCAGACGCTTCTGGCCCGCGAGGTCTTGATCGCTCTTGCCCAGCCTCAGAGGGGCGTCGTCACCTCAGAGGGAGAGGAGACGTCCCCGACCCATAGTAGACAGGAACGTCATACTCCACCAGTACACATGCAGGCATTGATATTTGCCGCTGGGGCCAATGTGCATGCGGTGCACGGCTTACCGTCCTTTCCCATCGGCTTCCTGCCCCGTCTGTTCTATTTCTCGCTCGATAGTGTGATGCCGATTGTCGAGCTGCGTGGTGATGTGTATGACGGGCTCCGCCGGATTTGGCGCGCCATCGCACGCCACGGGGAAACAGGAGATGCCTTGGTGGTACGTACCGACGTGTTCACCTGCCTCTTCTCCAGGCAAGAGCACTATATCGAAATGGTACCGCTGAATCCGATTCTGCACGCGAATTTTCTGGCCTATATCGCAGGGCAACAGGTTTTCCGGATGCCGCGCGCGGTATACCAGGAACAACAGGCTGAAGCCGCCCAGCTCTATCAGGCCTTGCAGAAAATGTACGCCAAACACACCAACTGGCTGCCGAAAACCGCCTACCACTGCCTCTACCGCGAAGACGATCTGGAGACCATCAGCCACGCTTTGCAGATGATTCGGGCTTACTTGACCAACGGCACTGACCAGAGGTGTCCGCAAAGCACCGAGGCACTGGTGGCCTATCTGCAGCGCCGGCATCCGACATGCCAGGCGTTTCTGCAGGCATTGCTCGACTATTATCGCTTTCTCACCGAGAGTGCTCCCTCAAGACCTACAGCTAATAACCTGTACGTGTGTCTGCATCAGTTTATGGCGCAGTTTCTAGGGGGGTGTACGGAGATCACGCTGGACGACCATCATCAACACCTGGGCATCACGGTAGGCATCATCACGCGCAATCGCGCCGCTGACCTGCCGGAGGCACTTGAGTCACTCTGTCGGCAAACCCGCCCGCCTGAAGAGGTGCTGGTGGTGGATAATGGTTCCACAGATGACACCAGGGGTGTCATAGAGCGTTTTTGTCATAGCCTCCCCCTGCGTTATCTCTACCTCGCGGAAGCCAGTATTCCAAACGCCCGGAATCTGGTGCTCGAACATGCCACCCACGAGATCATTGCCTTTACCGATGACGATGCGGCTTGTGATGTGGACTGGTTGCTTGCCATCGAACGCGGCTTCCTCCGCGCCAAGAATATTGGCATTGTCGGGGGCTGGGTAGAACACTGGCCGGTGCCATATACATCGACCATTGATACGTACTATGAGACCTTTCACAACCACAAACCATGAGACCGCATCAGGCAAAGAGGGAGGCCTATGATTATCGAATTGCCGGTGCTCCCGGATCAACGAGACGGAGCCAAGCGCTACAAGATGGGGTTTTTCCATTTTTCCAACAATAATCTTGCCATCCGCAAAGCGTGTGCCCAGGAGCTCGGGGGCTATGACCCCCATCTCCCCGCCTCCGAGGACGTCGACCTGTGTTTTCGACTGGCCCTGAGTGCACGCTGGGTGGCATGCCGCGAACCAGGTGCGATTATTCGCCACAAGGCACGCAAAACTCTGCGCGCCACGCTGCGCCAGATGTGGAACTGGGGGATTAACCTTGCTCGTCCCTACCGGCGGACCGGGGTAACGGGCATCTATCTATACTGGGTCAGCCCGCAACGTAAAACCATTACGCGTGATCTCGAAATCGCCACTTTCCCCATACTCATCAGCATCTTTGTCACACCCTTTCATCTGTTGCACGCCCTGGCTGCACTCTCGGTTGTGCTCGCCGTATACGGCGCCACGATCCCAGCACTGCTCTGTGCCATGCTGACGCTCGCATCAGCGCGCCTATACCTGCGGGATATTCTCCAGCTCGGCTTCCGCCGCTGGCCAACCCTTAAGCTTGCGGTGGTGCACTATGTCACCAATGTCACGTTCATGACTGCAGCGTTTCTCGGTGGTCTGAGAGCAGGAGTTGTCTTGTTACCCTCATCGATTTTTCCGCCAACGGGCAAGGCAGAACGTTGAGACCCCGAACGAGGGTATAGACAGGTGCAACGCTATAATTTTCTGTATCTGTTATACGAAGCAACACGGTGTGCGTTTCTCGCGCAGGAAAAGAACTCACTGCTGGGCACGCTCTGGCATCTCCTTAACCCGCTAGCTACGAGCTTCGTGCTGTACCTGGTCTTCTCCAACGTGCGGCAATTTGCCGCCATGCCGTACTTTGGATTGTACATACTTGTGGGCGTCATTCACTTCAACTTCTTCGCCCAGACCACAACGCATGCGGCACAAGGGATGCTTTATAGTCGCAACCTGATTTTGAACTCCACGGTTCCCTTAGAGATCCTCGTCCTGCGCTCCGTGTCACTCGATGGACTCACCTATCTCACCGAATTGCTAATTGTTGTAGTGCTGATTGCGTGCGTTGGCCAGGGTCTCACATGGGGAGTCTGGGGATATAGCGTGACCCTGATTGGCATCATCATGTTAACCCTCGGAGTGTCGCTGTTACTGGCCTGTGCCGTCGTCTTTCTCACTGATCTCATCTATTTATGGAGTGTGATCATACGTTTACTCTTCTTTCTTACCCCAATCTTCTATGCTCCGGACATGCTCGACCATCCACAGATGACGCAGATAGTGGCGCTCAATCCTTTGTCCCTGCTGGTGATGCTGGGCCGTAAATCCCTGCTAGACATGCAGATGGTTGGTCCTGGAGACATCATCACCGTGCTCGGCGGTCCGGTGGTGATTTTACTTATCGGTTGGTACACTTTTCAACGTGTCAAAGGATACATTCCAGATTATATCTAATGCATGCCGTCGTACTACACAATGTCTCTAAGATGTTTGTCTCAACGCAAAAAGCGCGACGCCCACTTTACAGGGAACTCTGGCAGCATGCAGGGTGGGGAGGCGCACCGTACACGAAAGCGTTAGATGGTGTGACGCTGGCTTTGCCACTGGGAGCCACGATTGGCCTGGTGGGAGCCAATGGGGCTGGGAAAACCACGTTGCTGCGGGTCATCGCGGGTATTTATCGCCCCTCGTCCGGCACGCGCCAGATCGCAGGGCGAGTCACCTGCTCCTTCGGTGCCGAACCGATGGTTGCCCCAACGCTGTCGGTATTGGATAACCTCTATCTCCTCAGTGCGATTGCTGGTTTCAGTCGGGCCGAGACGACCGCAAGCGTTGCGGCCATACTCGACACGGCAGACCTGCAGGATTATCGCCTGTCACGGTTTGAACATCTGTCGTTCGGCATGCAACAGCGTCTCTGTTTTGCCGTCATGCTGCAGAGCATGATCCTTACGAAAGCCCAGATCTATGTGTTCGACGAATTCCTCTCAGGCGTCGATCGCCAGCATCGAGCGCGTGGTGAACAACTCCTGGCGACGATCCCACGCCAGCATTACACGGTGCTTTACGCCACCCATGATCTCGACAGTCTGCGGCGTCTCTGCGAGCAGACAATCTACCTGCACCAGGGTCAGGTGCAGATGTTTGGCAAAACCCAGATGGTACTCGATGCCTATTGTACCGACCTCCAGAGACTGGGCTCTGGTCACATAGACGCGCGGTTGTGATGTTCTCCAGGAAACAGATCGAGGGACCAATGTTGCCCGATGTGCTCAACGAGATTTTTTCAACAGGCACAACCCATACGGCCAACGGAGCAGCAATACCGCTACGCGCGGCGGTGACGTTCGAGGAGGCAGGTCTCCTCTACGAGCTTGTCCGTACGATCCAACCCGTCAGCTCCCTAGAAATCGGCTTGGGCCAAGGGATATCCACTCTCGCCATCCTGGGAGCGCTCAAAGACAATGGGTTTGGGCATCATCACATCATTGACCCGTACGAAGCAACGTTCGACGATGCGGGATTGGCAGCGATCGAGCGGGCCGCTCTTACACCGTATATGACATTTTATCCCACCCACTCCGAGTATGTGATTCCTCGCCTATCGGAAATCGACCTCGCCTTTATTGATGCCTCCCATCTCTTTGACCTGACTCTGGCGGACTTTGTACTCATCGACAAAAAGCTGCGACCTGGCGGTATCATCGGCTTCCACGATCTCTGGTTACCGTCGTACTGCCAAATTCTCGACTATGTCTTGAGTAACCGCGCCTATACACCATACAACTGGACACCTCCGCAATTGACCGGGTGGCGTCAATGGCTGTCAAGATTCGTCGCATCGTACTCGGGGCTCAGCCGTATTGTCAATGAGCGGCTCTTCACTGTTCCACCGAGTGCCGGCGCACCAAATCTCGCGCTGATCCAGAAACTCCGACAAGATACGCGGAACTGGGATTTTCATGTACGCTTTTGACCACACCGGTGCCACATTGGCAGTGAGATGGAGCCACAAATGCACGCGATCGATCGACTCAGCAAGACGTTGAAGATTTACGCGAAGTACGGATTTTTTGGCGACGGCCAGATCGGACTCGATGCTACTTCAGCCTGCCAACTGCGCTGCCCAGTTTGCGTTGATGTCTGGCAACTCAAGAAAAAAGTGGGAATTGGCATGCTTTAGTTTGCAGACTTTAAGAGCTTTGTTGATCGTTATTGGAGAGTTCGATGTGATCGAACTCTCCAATAACGGTGAAATCTTTATGAATCCGGAAATTGATAAAATTATCCAGTAGGCACATGAAAAGGGAATATGGCTTACAGCTTTAAACGGTGTGAATTTTAATAATGTTAAAGATGAAACACTGAAAAATCTTGTCAAATATTCGTTTGGAGCGATGAAGGTGTCGATTGATGGAGCGACGCAGTCGACGTATCAGAAGTATCGCGTCGGGGGCCGTCTCGAAAATATGCTTAATAACATACGGAAGCTCAACGAATATAAAAGGATGTTCAATTCCGAACACTCCCACCTCATTTGGAAATTTATCTTGTTTGCTCACAATGAGCACGAGGTATCCCTGGCGCAAGAAATGGGTGGAGAGCTTGGAATGGGATTTCAGCTTACAGAGAATGCCGACCCCGAATACGTCTCTTCAGGTCACACTCCAAGCTATGAAACGCATTACGAGCCTCTGCCTCAACTACCGGCGTACGGTACTCATTTTTGCTTACAGATGTTTACAGCACCAATGATCAGCTGGGATGGCCGGCTCTTCGGTTGCTGTATCAACTCGACCGAAAATGACTATGGAAATGTTTTCAAATCAGGACTCAAAGCGTGTATCAGCAGTAAAAGATACCAGTATGCTCTGAAGATGCTACGAGGGGAAAAACAATCTCGTGCTGATATTCCTTGTACTGGATGCTTCATTTATAGGGTGATGCGAGAAAGCGGTAAATATATCGCTCAATTAAATGTTCTCACTTTAATGAAGAAGGCTATCAAACCTGTACTCATTTGATTGAAATAAATGTCGATTAAAGAACTACTTGAACCATGAGAATTCAAGGGTGAATATGCTATTTGAATACTTATGACTTGACATAGTTCAATGGCCGATCTTATAGGCGAAGGGCAGGCACAGCATATGAATACCAGGAAATTCATTGACGCTGTGATAGTCGTAGCCCATAGAGTTTCCAATAGCATTAAGCTTAGAAATTGTAATAGATACCATGCGGATGGTGATTGGTTGTCTGCTCGACCGATAGTGAGCTTCAGTAAGAATGTCGATTCCCCGGTCGATTATGTAGAGCTATTAATAGATTGTATAGGAAAGAAATAGCTCAAAATTAAAGAGATCAAAATCGATTCGATGACAAGTATGGACACTTCCACTAAGCGGTTTTCATTCCTAGTGGATGTGCTGCGGCAAGTTCCGCCAATCGAATTATCGAGCGCCGCAGAGATTGCCCTTATTGCCGATTGTTATCGTGGAAATCTGCAACCTATCGAGGGGAACGCGTGGGTAGGTGACGTCCGCTCTCATTTCAGGATGTCCTCATCGTTCGGAACCAAAGGTAGAATCCTCACCACAGTGGTTCGTTTCACTCAGAGCAAGGAATGTCTGGAACTGGGAACAGTCTATGGAATGTCTGCTCTATTTATCCTCGAGGCCCTTAAGGCACCAGGTACAGAGACTCATTTGACCACCCTTGAAGGAGGGGAACCACAGTTCTCCATGTCATCCAAAATCCTTAGAAATCGCTATGGCAATCACGTGTCCTGTGAATTCGGTCGGATTCAGGTAGGGCTGCCAAGAATAGTGAAGACTCTCGAACATGTGGATTTTCTGTTTCATGACGCAGGACATTCGAAGGATGATTATACCAGGGATTTCCGCACAGTGTTGCCGATCTTGGCGCCAGGTGCCGTTGTCCTCATTGATGACATCCGGTGGGAGGACCCCCGGTTTTTTCAGGGAAATCCCCGTTGTTATGAGGGCTGGATGGAAGTACTTAACCACAGCAGAGTGCGTCGAGCTGTAGAAATTAATGATACGATGGGTTTACTGCTGTTAGGGGAATAGAAGAAAGACAAATCACTCCCTTGCTCATGCCGCGGGGTGTGTCCTTTCTTTGGTCGCCTGTGTGGGCGTTATTCTTGTTCTGCTCCCACCCTCTGCTGTCCCGCCGACGAGACATCCAGCTCCTCTCCTGAATCGTCCAGAGACTCTGACGGCGTTAACGCAGCGCGACGTCAGAGGCCGTCCACTGGGCGGGGATCCACTCATCAGCCTCCAAACTCTTGATCTTCTCCTGATTGTCTTGGAGTAGTCGATGCGACGCGTGCTTATTACCGGAGCCGCCGGTCGGATCGGTCGCGAGATCGTCGATGAGCTAGCTGGTTCACACGAGCTGTGCTTACTCGATTGCCGGCCGGTGCCCGGTCGAGCGGCAATGGTCGCGGACCTTGCAAATTATGATGGAAGAGCCCGCGTCAGCCCATGGTCCTGGACGGTACCTCGTCGGTGGCGAGATGCTTTCCAAGGGATAGAAGTAGTCATTCACCTCGCCGAAAATCCGGACAATCAGGCGAGCTGGCGGCAAGCACTTCATAACAACCTGCAATCGACTTGGAACGTCCTGCAGGCCTGCGTGCAGCATCGGGTACGCCGTGTGATCTATGCCAGCTCCAATTGGGCGGTGAAGGCACTGGAGTTGGAATTGGCACCCACATGTTACCTGCCCGACGGACCTAAGATCGGTTCAGAAGCCCAACCACGCCCCAAAAATCCCTATGGGATTGCCAAAGCCTGCGCAGAAATAACCGGCCGCACGCTAGTAGACGAGCAACAATTGCCTTCTTTCGTGGCCGTGCGGATCGGCTGGTACCGCCCGGGCACTCCATCGACGAATGAAGACTACCAACAGCTAGGGATTGGTGCACAGGACCTTCGTATGCTATTCCGGCGCTGCGTGGAGGCTGATTTTGAGGGATTTCACGTCGTCTATGGCGTCTCTGCTCAGGAAACAGCGCCGTACGATCTGTCATATACTCATCGCCTTCTTTCCTGGAAGCCACAGCACTTGCCATGGCAGGTGGCCGAATAGACGAAGCCATTGCCACTTGCCTTTGGCCATTGCTCTCGAAACCAGATACGAGGCAACATCGCGGCCACATGTCGAGTGATAGAATTTCGGGATAAGCTGGATTCTGCAGGGAAGGTTAAAGCTGAGTCATTATCTTTCGGAAACGTCATGAGCGAGCCACGCCCGGAGAATTTCCCAACATCATTCTGCTGAGCGTTCGGCGCATCACCTCATGAGTATAGTGCTCGACAAGACATGCAAAAGCATTCGTGGTTAAGCTGGCTGAGAGCTGCTTATCCTCCATCAGCCGGCAGCACTGTTCAGCAAAGTGCTGCGGTTGGTCGGCAATGAGGAGGTCGTGCTCGTCCTTGACCTCGAGCCCTTCAGCGCCAATGGAGGTGCTGACCACGGGCCGTTTAAAGCTAAACGCTTCGAGGACTTTTATGCGGGTGCCACCGCCAGCACGGAGCGGCACGACCACCGCATCGGCCTGGTCATAGTATGGTGCCAGCTCACTGACCCACCCCATATACCGGTATTCGGGAATATCTCGATAGTGCCGCAAACGCATACTCTGCCCAGAGCCTATGACGGTAAAGCAAAAAGGGTGTTTCGCCCGTTGGCGCAGACGGGGGAGCACGTGTTCCAGAAAATACACCACGGCATCTTCATTGGGATAATACGACAGATTCCCGACGAATAGAAAAGTAAAAGAACCGCCGATTTTGGCAGGGCGAGGATCTGCAGGCAGCTGTATAACGTTTGGCAAGACAACGATATTTTGCCCATCAACGTGGGTGGTTAATTGGTTTTTATCTGGCTCGGAACACACATAGATGCCGTCAAACCGCGGCAGCAGTTCTCGTTCGAGCCTGGCATACATCTCCGCCGCCTGCTGCTCCCGCCGTGCTTGAGTGTACAGGCCGCTTGTACGGTAGAGGTCGGCGAGTCGGCGTCGTGTATTGGATTCGATATCGTCCAGATCGAGGTAACAGGCTCGGAGATGTTTCTGCGTGTGCAGATAGGGCATGGCAAACGGTGCCATATAGAGCCGAAATACATGTACATAATCGAAGCGAATGTTTTGAAAAGCCTGGGCCGCCTTGCAGATCATGCGCGCGGAAGCGTATCGCCATTCAGCGGGGCGACATGGCTGTGTCCGGACGCTTTGCAGCATGTTGCCCAGACGGACCATGCGGTGGCAAAACTTTGAAATGTGCACCACGCAATGTTGGCGACACCACGGACGTATCCGAGGGGACAGAGACGTGCGATACGGATCGTGGATGGGGATGATCAGCAGATACACCTGACAGAAAGCAGCTAAGCCTTCCAGCACAGCACCTGCTCGCATGGCCAGACCATATCCCGTTGCATCCGGAAACACCGGGCTCACAAAGAGCAGCGTGGGTACGGTCGACATCACGCATTCCCTTTCACACAAACCCAGCCACGTGGCTTGGTGCCTTCCCAATCGGGCTTATCATGTGGCGTCAATTCCCTGGACGCATTGCACTCTCTTGAGTCATGAGGGCTAAAGGGAGCATACATGATATTCTCAGTCATTGTACCGTTTCTCAATGAAGAGCGCTTGATCGAGCAGTGCATCCACTCTTTGCAAAATCAGCAGTTTGATAAGAATTTGTACGAGCTTCTTTTTATTGATAACGGTTCGGTTGATCGATCGACAGAAATTGTCCGCCAGTATCAGAGTATCAAATTGCTGTACGAACCACGTCGAGATCCGTATCTCGCCCGGAATCGCGGTATCGAGACAGCTCGGGGGCAATATCTCGCGTTCACGGACGCCGATTGCCTCATAGACGGACATTGGCTAGCTGAGCTCCAGCATGGGTTGGAAGAGTTGAATGCCGCGATCGTCCTGGGTCGCGTACTCTATCCATCGCCCACGTCCATTTTTCTCAAAGGTTATGAGCACTATTATCATACGAAACTCGCCTACTTATTCCACCACAAAATTCAGCAGTGCTACTATGGTCACGCTGGCAATATGGCCATCAGAGCATCCGTCTTTGATGCGGTCGGGTTGTTTTCCGGGATGCCAATTGTCGGGTGATACCGAAATTATCCATAAATTGCTGCAACGGGACCCGAAGGCTACGATAGGCTACGCCCCGGAAGCACAGGTAGTCCATGCGGAAGTCCGTCATTTTGGGCAATGTTTATACAAGTTGTTTGAGTGTGGGCAATATTCGGAGACGTATAGCAAATGTAGTCTGTATCGCCCTCTACATTTCGGAGAGAGGTTTCAGGTGCTCAAAACTTGCATGGCCGACTATCATCATGACTCCGGTATGATCCTGACATTGGCAGGCACCCTGCTTATGGGATATCTCAGTTTTGAAGCAGGGCGCGGCGTGCGGCGCTTGCACGCCATATTCTCCTGCGGGGCAAGAGAACGGTGAGGCGTGACAAGATACCGATCGTCGGGGATTTTCTCCTCGACCGTATGCGGTTAGGGCATAAGCCCGCTGATGTGCTACAGGGCACCCGCCAGCGCAGCTCCTGGCGCAGTCAGGCGCGCGACCCTGAAACCTTGATCCACCCGGCGCGTGACAGCCTTAAGCAGTACGTACGCGAACTGTGGCAGTACTCCAGCCTCGTCTACTTGCTGTTGTGGCGCAATATCAAGCTCCGCTACCACCACACCATCATCGGCGCGGCGTGGGCGATTCTGCAACCACTGCTCACCATGGTGATCTTCAGTGTCCTGTTTGGCAGGCTGGTCAAGGTGCCCACGGGAGGGCTGCCGTATCCGGTTTTCGCGCTGAGCGCGTTGGTGCCCTGGACATATTTCGTGCATGCCTTGACGTTGTCGACCAGGTGCCTGATAGAGCACCAAGATCTCCTGACAAAGGTGTATTTCCCGCACCTGATTCTGCCGCTGGTGGCTGTGCTGGAGGCAGCGATTGACTTTTGCATGGCTTTCATGCTCTTGCTCCCCATGATGCTGGTTTATGGGATTACGCCGAGTGGGCATCTCTTGTGGCTACCGCTGCTGATGTTGCTGCTCATGGCCACAGTGCTGGGCGCGGGGTTGTGGTTAGCTGCGCTCAATTTGAAATACCGGGACATCCTGAACGCGCTGCCATTCATGACCCAGGTGCTCCTCTTCGTGACGCCGGTAGCGTATTCCAGCGATTTGATACCTGACGCATGGCGCACGGTTTACGCATTGAACCCACTGTCCGGAGTGATGGAAGGGTTTCGCTGGACGCTGCTTGGCAACGCTGCAGTCACGGGCGTTTCCCTGGCGGTTTCCATTCTCGCCGGGGCGTTCTTGCTCGTAAGCGGCTTCATCTTTTTTCGCAGCCGGGAAGATTATTTTGCGGATGAGGTATAAGGAGTGAACGGCTTCGCCATTAGAGTCGAAGGCCTCGGAAAGCGGTTCAAGCTGGGACAGAAGCGTGGCTCAGCAAGCCATCTTCGCGGCTTGCTGGAAGGGGCTGTGCGCATGCCCTTTCAGCGCTTGAAGGCTGAGCCGGAACAGAGCCTACAGCGCTACGTCTGGGCCTTAAAGGATGTGTCATTCAGCCTCCGGCAGGGAGAAGTATTGGGCCTGCTCGGTAACAACGGCGCAGGAAAATCCGTGCTGTTGAAAGTACTCGCCCGCATTACCAAACCGACCGAAGGCTATGCTCGGGTTCGTGGTCATATTGGCGCCATGCTCGAGGTCGGCGCCGGCTTTCACCCGGAGCTGACCGGGCGCGAGAACATCTACTTGAGCGGCACCATCCTCGGTATGAACCGTGCCGACATTAGCCGCCAGTTCGACGAAATCGTCAGCTTCTCCGGGGTCGAGCAGTTCCTACACACGCCGATCAAGCATTATTCCAGCGGCATGCGCGTGCGCCTTGCGTTTGCCATTGCCGCCCAGCTTGATACGCAGATTCTCCTGGTCGATGAAGTCCTGTCAGTGGCCGACGATGCTTTTCGCGAGCTGTGTATCGCCAAGTTGAAGCAGGCGGCAGAAACAGGCAAAACCATTCTGATCGTCAGCCATGATCTGAGCCTGATCGCCAGACTCTGTCACCGCGCGCTACTTCTCAAAGCTGGGAGTATCGTGATGGACGATACGGTCCCGTGCGTGATGCGCAGTTATCTTGCCGCGAACAGTGCGCCTGGAAACACCACGGAAAAATCTCCTAGCGCACACTTTCTTACTTCTGAGGGGCGGGGGGACTTACCTTCCACTACTGCCACTTCTATGGCTCCTTCCAAACCATACAGGACATCATAGCGCACAACCTTGGTGCTATGATCATGACATCGAGAAGCAATGGCCGGACAGGCCATGGATAGATGCGGCGCACTGCGTCTGGAGGGACGTCGTCGATGCGGGGGATCAAGTACGTTTGGGAGGTATGGCGTTCGGGCTACGGGCAGGCAGCACGGGCCTACATGCGGGGCCTTCGGCGCGCCGGCATTCCGCTCACCTGCACGCCGATGGTTTCCGGCAAGCGCTGGGGCTTATGGCTAGAGCCATACGACGCCAGGGAGTTCCCGGACGAAGAGTTTGGCGACCTGTGCAATCTCCCGATCGAGTATGACACCGTCATCGTCCACCTCACACCCGAGTACTATTCCCACTGGCGCGCCCTGGAGGCGGGCAAGAACATGGTTGGGATGACCGTGTGGGAAACGGATACCCTGCAGGCCCACTGGCCGGAAACGCTCAACTGCATGGACGCGCTGATCGTCCCCTGTCACTGGAACCGAGAGGTCTTCCTGGCCAATGGTATTACGCCACCGATCGGCGTCGTGCCCCACATCTATGACACGCCGCGCCACGGTCGGCCGCCTTATCTGGACGGCGTGCGAGATGACGACTTTGTATTTTACACCATCGGGGCGTGGACTGAGCGAAAAGGCATGCATCTCACGCTCGCAAGCTATTTGCAAGCGTTCACGGGCGACGATAGGGTCGTGCTCGTGCTCAAGACCTCCAATTTGAACGAGCGCCGGCGGCGCTACACCCGCCGCTGGTGGTTCGTCATGCGACACATCGACTCGACACGGCGGGAGATTCACCGTATGCGCCGCGAGCATCCGTCCCCGGCCCGCGTGTTGGCGCTTATGGAGCCGCTCTCCGACGCCGAGATGCACGGTCTGCACCTCCGTGGCGACTGCTACGTGTCACTGACTCGGGCAGAGGGCTGGGGGCTTGGCGCGTACGAGGCAGCCTTCGCCGGCAATCCGGTCATCATGACGGGGCATGGAGGACAATTGGAGTTCTTACCGGACAGGCTCGGCTACCTGGTCGACTACCAGCTAATTCCGGTGGAACTGAGTGGCGGACCTGACGCCCCCTTTCGGGGCCATCGCTGGGCGGCGCCGGACCTCGCCCACGGCGCGCGGCTGATGCGGGACGTCTTCACCCACCCCGAGGCGGCGCGGGAACGGGGCCGGCGACTTCAGGCTTTCGTGCGCGAGAAGTTCGAGGCAGAGAAGATCATTCAGGAGTTGCTGGCGTTTCTCGAAGCCGTACTCAAGCCTCAAGTCTCGCCCTGATCACCCTGATCACATTGAAGAAGTTATGAAGTCGCTTCTAACGAAATTGCTAGATATGATTTTTACTACCTAATCCATCAGGTGGCACATCGTTATAACTTATCAGGAGCTATCTGTATTGTATCAGAGACGCTGCCCTTCTCTATGGCAGATGATTGGATCATGCGTTCTATTGACCTTGATTTTGGTCATTGCTAGTACTTGTATTGAAAACGGCTTTTTTGCTAAACCTTCTTTGGCAAAAACAACCTGTTTTATCAATTTTATATAGTTTTTGGAACTTAATTCTGCTCTAAATATAAACTCTCTTCTCCGGATCAATCGCCTCTTTCGAGCTTGTCAATTGAGCTTGATCCTGCTTATTTTTCAGGTTTTATCCGTAGCACAAATTATTCTGTCCGAGACCTTTCTTGGGATCATTGCAGCACTCAATATCTCATATTGCCTGCTTATCCAATACCTTCGCCAAAACTGGAGACGAGGTAGGGCAGCTGAGCACCGTGTCAAGAGGGAGCTGAGGCAGGGCGGCGGTACCGTGTAGAATATGGATTCCCCCATCCATCTCGACAAGAGGAGCCACCGCCCATGCCGGAGATGATCATTGTGTGAGCATGCTGACGCCAGTGTCGTGCTCCTACCACGCGGCGCCGACTCCGTCGGATGACAGAAGCGATGCTGTCGATGACCGGACGCGTGACGATGCGGGGCATTGCGCGCTGGGCCGGCCGAGGTGGTCGTGACGAAAGCGGGCCAGCAGACCCATGGCTTGGGTCGGTTGTTTTCCTCCCTGTAGGGGAAACAAGTCCCTGGGCTGGGTTTTTTGCGTGTATCCCGGCTGCGTGTGAAACATCGCACCTCGTACCCGGTCATGATGGCACAACTGGCTCAGCCGCATATCGAGCTCCCTCAAGCGGTGTCCAAGCCCAAGTCCCAGGGGAAACGGGGGCGCCCGCACGGCAGCAAGAATCAGCCTCGGCGAGACGTGGTGTGGAGCACCTCTCGGCGTTTCGTTCAAGAGACGATCAAGCGCTTACTCGAGGTGATTGGCGCTCACGTGCAGGTGAGGTACTGTGTCGTTGATGGAGCCTTTGGCCATCACGATGCCCTGCCAATGGTCAGACACTTCAGTTGACATGTGATTTCCAAACGACGTCATGATGCCGCCCTGTATTTCTCCTATGATGGGAGGTCTGCTGGACGTGGGAAGCGTAAAAAGTATGGTACAAAGCTGGCGTAACGCAAGATCGATGCGGAGTCTTTGAAAGAATCGTCTGTAGAAAAAGATATCGAGACGAGAATCTAGCAGATGGCGTGATGGCAGAAGAAATTTGCTGATTTGCTCAATATGGTGGTGATGATGAAAACACATCTACACACACAAGCGGTTGCTCGTGTCGGCTTATGCAGTCGTGACTTGGAGCTTCCGTATCATCACTTGCTTGACGATGATCGTTGACGTTTCCAGCTGGAGTTCAATGTTCGCGATGCCAAACAATATTGGGGCCTGGAAGATTTCATGACGGTGAACGAAACGCCGGTGTACAACAGTGCGAACCTAGCCATGTTCATGGTCAATGTCTCTCATGCCTTGATGCGCCCGATGCACACGCATTGGCCGGAGTTCAGTGTGAACGACCGGCAAGCCTGGTGGTGCAGCAAGAAATATGTGGTGGAAACCTTACAATTGCTTCCGGAAATGCCGGAGCCGATTTTTATTGATCAGGCGATTGCCCAAGTGGCTAGACTTGGGCGGGTGAACCATGTCGTCAACCCCCTCTAAATGGCGAAGGTATTATCATCCAGATAACCTTTTTATTGGCTCAAATTGCATGGGCCTATTTCTCACCTCTTCCTAGTTTGGCCATTGGCTGGAAATGGACTTTTTCCGGAGATAGGACCTCATGCGCGGTAGCTCCACAGCTAGCCGTGGTCCCCGTACCACCGCTCAATAAGACGTTTGAGCGCATGTGAGGGACGCCCACGTGGCTTGGGTGGCGTCCAACGAGGTGGCGGCACGAGCTACGACAACCGTTCTCGCACACTCCAGCCATGATCCGTGATCCCGGTGGCCATCGCCGATGTTGTCGCACTCCCGACGCGGCCCAGACTCGCGTGCGGGGTACAAACGTTATAGACCGTGCCGATCAGATACATCCCATGCTGGAGCGTCAGCGGGCGCCGCGCCAGCGCCCGCCCGCGACGGGTCAGCGCTGCCAGCCGTTCGCGGCATGTGGCGTTGAGTCGCTCGATGTAGGCGGTGTTGATCACCCCGTCCCCGTGCGAGCGACGCCGGCGCGTCTCGACACGTGCGGGTGTACCAGCCACGATGCGACGCTCGACGTCGACCACGCGCCGCTGTGCGTCACGCTTCACGACCTGCGCCATGTAGAGGTGGCGCCAGGGGCGCCACCTCGGGCGCCCCTGGACGCCCGTATACACCGGCTCCCGAAAGGTCTCGCGAATCGCCCGTATAGACGAGCACAAGCCGTCCGTACGGAACAAGAGCGGGCGGTGCGCGGCACAGCGGCGCACTCGCTCAATGAGCCGGCGAATCAGCGGCATGTCACGCTGCGCACTGACCTCACCGGCGAGACACAAGCGGGTTCGGACCATCATCGCCAGGGCCATCCACACGATACCGCCCTGCGTCTTCACGCGGATCTCGTCGGCTTGGACGTGTCCCAGGTCACGGGGTTGCTCGACCACATACGCTTGGACGGCCTGGCCCTGCTGGCCGGCGCGGGCCCACCAATCTGCCACCGTCCGCTCATCGAGCCTAAAAGCCGCGACGATAGCTTGCAACGGGCAGCCGTGCGCGAGCCACGTCACCACGATCCCCACCAGCTCAGCCGCGGTACGCAGCCGGTAGAAGACGGTGCCTTTCGTCGCGGTGAAGGTTTTGTGGCACTGCTTGCAGATACACCGCTGCTCTTTACGCGAATGGATGCCAATATTCCCTTGGCCTCTTCGGCCTCTGGCGGGACACGCCCGATTGGGACAAAATGTTGTTGTGGGGTCCATGACCGTCCTCCTGGTGGTGCTGGGGAGCATACCAGGAAGAGTATGTCTGGACCCCCGTTTTCATGCAAGCGCACCTCACCACGGTTTAGTGTGGAGCTACCGAGTCACACGCTGACCTTTCTTGATGTCGTGTTCCGGCTCCCCTCGCCTCTGCTTGGAAACCGCTGGTAGCCTTTGGTTGGCCGTCAGGTGCTTGATGGGAATTCGTCGCCGTGAGAGGGAGAACCGTTGAGATGCCTGATCCAATGGGCTTTGACCAAGACCTCTGTAGGCCTCGATCACAGCCAACCATCGAAGCTGGCCGCAAACCACGCCATGCCTGAGCTGATCCCGCATCAGTTCCACTTCGTCTTTGGACTCCGCAAGCAGCGCGAGCCGTTCCATCTCGCCCACTATCTGTGCCTGGAGTCCTGCCGACGCGTCAATCAGCCAGAATCGATGCGCTTCTACTATCACTATGAGCCATATGGGCCGTATTGGGACCTGATCAAGCCTCAGCTGACGCTTGTGAAAGTGCCATTGGTTCCTCTGGTGGAACGGTTCCGGTATAAAGATCGCGGCATCAAGCGGTTCCGCTATGCCCACCACTCGGACTTTATCCGGCTGGAAAAACTCCTGGAAAATGGTGGGGTGTATGCAGACATCGACACGCTGTTCGTGCGTCCGTTGCCACCGTCGTTATTCCAAAAGCCATTCGTGCTCGGCCGGGAGAGGGCCATCCAGGACCCGAAAACCGGACGGTCGACACCATCGTTATGTAACGCCCTGATCATGTCCACCCCAGGGGCGGATTTCGGACACCTCTGGCTGGAAGGGATGCTGGCCGAATTCGATGGGACCTGGAGCAATCATTCGACCTTATTCCCTCAGCGGTTGGCCACACGGTTTCCAGCTCTCATCCATGTTGAGCCTCAGCGCTCCTTTTACCACTTCCCACCGAGTAGTCGAGGGTTGGCGACTCTCCTGGAAGATCATCAACCCATCCCTAACGGTGTCTACAGTATGCACCTGTGGGCGCATCTCTGGTGGGAGGAGCGCCGTGTCGATTTCACCATGTTTCACGCGGGTCTGCTGACAGAGGATTTCATACGCCAAGTGGACACGACATACAACTGCGCCGCCCGGCCGTTTCTGCCGCCGGCCTCCGGAACGTCGTTCCAGCGCAAGTCCGCCGCAGTCCGCTCGCTCAGCCTCAAGGCGCAAGCTCTGGCCAGGAAAACAACCGCGGGGGCTCGGGTGCTAGCGGGTTTGGCGGTCTATCCGGCGCTTCACAAGGTATGGCCGGACGCAAAGGTGCGCTTGGGGCTGGCCCGCGGGCATTGGGCGTATAAGAGCGCGTTGCAGCGGTTCAAAGCCCAAAACGCCTTCGAGGCCACAATCGTGCGCTCGATCATCCTATGGGATGAATACCAGGTGTTCGGGCGGCATTTCCGTCCGGAAGATGTCATCATCGACATCGGCGCCCATATCGGCTCGTTCAGCTTCGCCTGTCACTACCTTGGAAGCCGGGAAATCCACGCGTTCGAGGCCGACCCGACAAATTTTGTCCGCTTGCGGAATCACGTTTCGGACCTGCCGGGGATGCATCTATACAACTGCGCCGTTTTTCGCAGCGACGCTCCCGCCGTCGACGGTCTGCTGCACTCCGGCCCGGCGTTTTTCAACACGGGCGGCGGCAACGTCATCTTCGGAGGGCAGCTGTTCGATTCTGATACCCAAGAGTCCTGGATATCCGCCGAGACGGACCGGTCTCGGGTCCCAGCCGTGCCGCTGGATGAGGTCCTCGGGCGGTTCGAGCGAGTCAAGCTGCTCAAGCTCGACTGCGAAGGAAGTGAGTACCCGATCCTGCTCACCAGCACGCAGCTTCCCAAAGTGGAACGTATCGTCGGCGAATACCACGAAATCCACGCGAGCGCCATGCCTCTGCTGGTGGCGGAGGCCCGTCTGGATGGATTCACATCGTATGGTCCCGACTTGTTGGCCCGAAAATTGGCGGCTGCCGGCTTTCGGGTAAGCATTATTCCGACCGACGCCGGCCGGGGCAGGTTCGAAGCCGTCAAAAAGTAGAGCGCGGCGTGCCATACCGCACGCCATCAACACCCCGACCATGTCGGCAGCGGGGCAAGATCTTCCCTCGTCGGCTTGCGACGTCACCTCCTCAACAACATTTCGCTGGTCGGTGGACCAAAGATCCTGGCATATGGGCAGGGCATCAAACTGTACACCATGCATGAGTATTGGCTGGTGTGCCCCACCCATGTGCTGTTCAAGTATAATCGCACCGCTTGCATGCAGCCTCATTGCTTCGCCTGTAGCCTGACGTATAAGCGCCGCCCGCAGTGGTGGCGGCATCTGAAACTGTTGGAAACGGCGGTCAACTACGTCGATACGTTTATCGCCCCAAGCCGCTTCTGCAAGAACCTACACTTGCGGAGAGGACTCAACGTTCCCAGTGTGCATCTGCCCAGTTTTGTCCCCTCAGTAGAGCCCGTCTCCGCAGCACCCGAGCCGCGCCATCGCCACACGCGAGGGAGGCCGTATTTTCTCTTTGTCGGGCGCCTGGAGAAGCTGAAAGGCGTGCAGAGGCTTATACCACTCTTTCGCCACTATCAGAAGGCTGAGCTCGTGATCGCAGGCACAGGCAGTTATGAGTCGCAGTTGAAACGGTTAGCTAAGAATTGCGCTAACATCCGATTTTTGGGTTACGTGTCAACCCTCAGTTGCATGCCTTGTACGACAAGGCCGTAGCTGTTATTGTGCCAACCTTATGCTTCGAAAGCTTCCCTCAAGTGATTATCGAGGCCTTCAGTCGGCAAACACCAGCTCTTGTCACAAACATGGGTGGGATGCCAGAGATAATCGAAGAGAGCGGCGGAGGATGCATTTACAATACAGACGAGGAGTTGCTAGCAGCGGCGGATAGCCACCTTCGCGGCTGGCTTGCCCAGCTTTTTCCGCCAGCGCATCACCATCTCGCAAGCCGAGGAGGCGATCAAGCGCGGACTGGACCAACGCGAGGCCGGCTTTCTCGATCTCATCCGGACCCGGGTCTATGGTGACCCGACCAGTCCGTATCTCCGGCTGCTCGCGATCGCCGGATGCGAGTTTCCGGATGTCTGCGACAGCATTCATCATGGCATCAGGAGTGACCGATGGATGATTTTGCGACGAGATCAAGGCTGCGCATGAGATTGTGGCGTTTTTTGCGGCATAACAGGCACTAGACGGAGGGTTAGACGGATGACCATGAACGAATCAGAAACGCTCGGAATCGACATCGGCGGCGTCATCATCGACCGTGTGAGCGAGGATGCCCAGAGCTATGCCGAGGCGGCAGCAGTTGATGGCGCATTCGAGGCTATTGCGCAGCTCGTCCAGCGACGGTTCCGAGAGCGCGTCTGGTTGGTCTCACGGTGTGAGGAGTCGAGAGATCCGGTGCTAATGGAGTGGCTGGAACGGCATGACTTCTTCGGCTCAACCGGTGTCACACGCAATCAGGTGCTCTTCTGCCGGCAACGACACGAAAAGGCGACGATATCCCAGCAACTCGGGGTTAGCCATTTCATTGACGACCGTCTTGAAGTACTCAGCCATCTCGTGGGCAACGTGCCCAATCTTTACCTTTTCCAATCAAGAGCCGAGGATATAGATCGTTTTCGTCAGTTCTTGCCACACGTGCACCTAGTCAGGAGATGGAGCGAGATTGTAGACGCCGTGCTGCCACCTGGATGATGAACTGCCATCGTTAGCCTTCACCTAGATAATCGAGCGAGGCAGTGGGATATAGGCGCGGTTCGGTCAGCAGAGGATTTCCCAACACGTGCCTTCGGTTTTCGGGACGCCACAAGTCTGTTCGGCTTCGAGCGGTCGCTCCACATCCCGCGGTGACCAGCATGAGCAACTCGATCGACAGCGCAGCCTCAGGAGCAACCGGTCGGTGATTCTACGACGAGATCACAGCTTCGCATGAGATCTTGGCGTTTCTTGCGGCATAATCGTTTTGGGTATGATGCCGTTCTGCTGCTCAGCGTCCAGATCCTTTACAAGCTGAGCGGAGTCGTCCTGCTCGTCGTCCTCTCTGTCGCCTGTCGGCCGCAGATATCGGCGTCTACTTTTTTGCCCTTGCCGTGGGCACCCTCTTTGGGAATCCTTATCGAAGCCAATATCCTGCGCTCCTTGTGTCTGCTGGGAACAGCTGCGTTGGTGACCCACCGCTGACTCTGCCCACTGCAGGTGTCATGGGACTGCAGCTTCATTAAATAAGGTACCCCCTTCATTCTCCTCACCCTTCTCGCCATGCTGCGAGGGCAGGGTGATACGCTGCTCCTCAGGTTCTTTACGGACTACGACACCGTCGGTCATTGCCAGCTGGCCCTCAGAACCGTGTGAGCCTTCGCCTTTGTGCCAATGACGGTCGGCCAGGTGTTCTTTCTACAGCTCGCGGCCCACGGCCTTAGCCGAGAGAACCGTTATACCCTTATACGAGGGGCCGGGTTTCTCCTCGGCCTGGGTCTGCTCGGCATAGGAGTCATGTTCCTCGCCGCAGTCCAGCTGACAGCGGTGTTATATAGCTCTCTTGCCGAGGCGATCACCCCACTGCTCTGTCTCCTGGCACTATCCTTGCCGCTGACCTTTCTCTGCCTTTTCTTGTTCTCTTCCCTACAGGCATTGCATCAGGAGACAAAATCACTGATCTCACCCATTATGCCCCCCAGGATTGTCCTGCAGATTCCAGTCGTCACCACACCACTCCTGTTTCCCTGGAGTGCTCGACCTCCACCCCACACATGCTTCACTACGATCCATAGGTCCTCCTGTGGCTCTGTGCAGAGCCCTTTTTGCAGGAACGGCACAGCGAGGAGTATGGCTGTGAGGTGGATGAGTCGCGTTTGCATACAACACTGCCAGAGTGTAAAATTCAGCTGTTGAACGCTTCAAGGTAACCCGTTTTTCATTCGTGGTCGGTTGCCGCTAGGAGCTGTTGATGCCATTTACTGTGGCTGATTTCCACGATTTGATTCGGCTCCTCGAAGAGCATCCGGATTGGCAGACTGAGCTACGGCGGGTGCTTTTCTCGCAGGACTTACTCGATTTGCCACGCACGGTACAGGAATTGGCGATTGCCCAGCGCCGCACGGAGGAGGCCATCACACATTTAACCCAACGTATGGAGCAGGGTTTTGCTGAGGCCTCAACCGAACGCCACGAGCTACGCCAGGATCTCACCCAACTAACCGGGCGTGCGGATCGGTTAACCGGCCGCGTGGAGCAGGGCTTTGCCGACGCCGCTGAGGATCGACAGCGTATTCGCACAGACATGGCGCAGGGCTTTGCTGAGGCCGCTGAGGATCGACAACGTATTCGCACAGACATGGCGCAGGGCTTTGCTGAGGCTGCTGAAGATCGACAACGTATTCGCACAGACATGGCTCAGGGCTTTGTCGACGCCGCCGCCGATCGGCGTGACATGCGGCGCGATATCGGACAATTGAAGGGATTGGGGCAAGAACAATTCTATCGTGACCGCGCGGCTGCAATTTTCGGGCGCCTTCTGAGGCAAGGATATGACGCCACAAATCAAGTAGCTGACCTCCTCCAAGACGCCCGCCGGACCGGTGTCATTTCCGATCGCGACTACCAGGAAGCGCTGGCGGCAGACCTACTATGGGGCGGTCAAACACGCGACAGCCGTCAGCCTATTGTGCTTGTGCTCGAAGCTTCCTGGACGGTAGGACATGTCGATGTCGAGCGTGCGGCCAGGCGCGCGTCCGTGTTGCGGCAAGCTGGGTTGAGGGCTCTACCTGTGGCTGCGGGCCAGGAATGGCCACCCAACATGCAGGACGATGCCAGACGGTTGGGAGTGGCCATCGTCCAAGACGGGACAGTGGATCAAGAAAGCTGGGAAGCAGCTCTCGCCCAGGCGTAACCATCCATTGGACTTTTCTCCTTTTGGTACTTCACTATGTTACATGGTGACACCATCGCCTCATCACAGGGTTGATTCATTTACCCGAAAGGAGCATCCCATGCCCGACTCACCACGGATCTCCTCCGCCCAGTACGGCTCCGATGTCATCGTCGATCTCTTGAAAGCCCTTGGCATTGAGTATACGGCCTTTAACCCCGGCTCAAGCTTCCGCGGCCTGCACGACTCGCTCGTCAATTACGGCGGCAATCGGCTGCCCGAGGTCATCGAGTGCGGCCACGAAGAGGTCTCAGTGGCCATGGCCCATGGGTATGCCAAGGCCACCGGCCGTCCGATGGTGGCCATCGCCCATAACATCGTCGGCCTGCAACACGCCTCGATGGCCATTTTCAACGCCTGGTGCGATCGCGTGCCGATGCTCGTCCTCGGAGGTACCGGACCCATGGATCTGACCAAGCGCCGCCCCTGGATCGATTGGATCCATACAGGGCTCGTCCAGGGCAACCTGGTGCGTGATTATGTCAAATGGGATGACCAACCTCACACCCTTGCTGCCGTTCCCGAATCGCTCCTGCGCGCCTATCGGACCGCAGTGACCGAGCCGCAAGGTCCGGTCTATGTCTGCTATGACGTGGATCTACAAGAGAGTCCCGTCAGCGAGCCCATCTCGCTGCCGAACCCGCAGCACTATGGCCCTCCGACACCACTGGCCGCCAGCCCCGACGCCGTACAGCAAGTGGCCAAATGGTTGGTGGGTGCGGAACACCCGGTCATCATCGCCGATGCCGTTGGACGGCATCCCGACGCTGTACGTACCCTCGTCGAGCTCGCAGAATTGTTAGCCATTCCGGTCCTCGATCACGGCGCGCGTTTCAACATGCCCAATACGCATGCGCTCGATTGTACCGGCGCCGATGCCGAACTTTTGCCACGCGCGGATGTGGTGCTAGCTCTCGATGTGGTCGATCTCTTCCGATCGTTGAATCGTCTGGATCGCCACACCCGCACCCTGCAGTCTATCGTCTCGGATAACGCCAAGATCGTGCATATCTCCCTGGGCGATTTCGCCATCCGCAGTTGGGCCGGAGATTATCAACGCCTGCATCGCCTCGACCTGCCCATCGCAGCCGACACCTCGGTGGCTCTGCACCAGCTGCTCGCCGCCTGCCGCGATCTCATGGGTCCTACAACCACGCAGAGCGAGCGCTTCGTCGAACGCTTGGCACGCCTCAAAGCCATGCATGAGGCGCAGCGCCAAGGCTGGCATGACCGCGCCCAGCAACTGGCGGGGCAGACGCCGATGACGCCTGCGACTGTGGCCGGGATCATCTGGGAGGTGATCAAGGATCGGGACTGGCGGCTAGTCAATGGCACGCTGAACGGTTGGGCGCGGCGTTTGTGGGAGTGGACCGAGCCCCGACAATATCTCGGCGGCAGCGGCGGCGCTGGCGTCGGCTATGCCATCGGCGCCTCCCTGGGGGCAGCCCTAGCCGATAAAGGCTCCGGACGCGTGTGTGTCGATCTACAATCCGATGGCGATCTGCTAGCCTGTAGCAGCGCCCTCTGGACGGCGGCCCATCACCAGATTCCGCTCTTGATGGTCATGCATAACAATCGCAGCCTGTACAACTCGGAGGAGCACGCCGAGGAGGTGGCGCGCATTCGTGGCCGGCCCGTGGCCAACAAGGGCATTGGCACCCGGCTCGATGAGCCGCCTGTGGATTTTGCCACGGTGGCACGGGGATTTGGCATCTATGCCGAGGGCCCAGTGGAAGATGCCCACACCCTGCGGCCAGCACTCGAGCGTGCCCTCAAAGTCGTCGTCGAGGAAGGCCGCGCCGCCCTCGTGGACGTGGTGGCGCAGCCGCGTTGATCGAGGGCGGTGCCTCGTCCTCCGCATCCTCCCCACGATCTTGTGCACCGAGGAACAGGTCCAGGCCATGCGGCGCTGCCTGAGCATAGATGGCCTGCATGGCCTCGAGGAAAGGTGTTTGTCCACGCCAAAACGGAAAACTGCCGAGCCGTTTCGGCACCGCAGCAGCGATCGGCGGGACCCAGACCTCACCGAACGGGTCATCAGGGAGGGTCGCCCCGCCCCAAAACCTGCTGCTGTCGGAGGTCAGCGGTTCGGGAGACGGGGCAGTGCTTCTTCCTGCCGCGGCGAGGGCGGAGGGCTCCAGCTCCGGCGCTGAGCCGCCAGCATAGCTGTGCAAACGCTCGAGCAGCTCCTCGCGACTCATGCCGCGCAGACGAAAGAGCAGAAACGGGTCGCGGTCGAACTCTTCGCCTATGAGATAGTACACCGCCGCGACGTGTTTACAGGGGTTTGACCAGTCGGGACACGAGCAGTCTGTTTCGAGATCCTTCAGGCGCGTGGGGAAGAGCGACAGCCCTACACCCGTAAAGACAGCCTCGATATCCTGCGGCATCTCACCCGCCAACAATTTCGCTGCGACGATCGCTTGCTGCGATAGCGCATCGATCAGCTTGCCCCAATCATCCGAGGCTAGCGCTTGCAGCGCGATCGTCACCTGGTACGGTCGTGGCTGCGATCCCTGTACGCTGGCCTCCACCCGCCCCTTGTCGATTGTAATAGACACCACCTGCCCTCGGCGCGCATAGTAGCGTCCGCTCCTCCCCAAGCGCATCGCCGTCACCTCTTGGCTTATGTCATCAGTACTCCCCAAGACACATCATATGCACTGTTCACATAGCGTTTTATCTTCACCATGTGTAAACGTCTCTAAGCTGTTGCAGCCGTATTCTCTCAGGAGTGATTTTATCTTAGATATAACATCTAAAGCAATTCCCTACCAGTCCTGTTCATATTGACGATTCCAATATCCATTTTTAAACGATCTCTACAATTTTAAATGTTCTTTACAATCATCACATATGAGCCTTGACTTTTCTGGGAAGGTTGTTATAGTCAGCCCTGGTGCCAGTAGTATGGCTGTCAGGACTGTTGTTATCATCGCTGAGGAGCTCTCTGATGAAGAAACTCGTGAGTCTTTACCCAGCCCTCGATCGTCCCGCTTTGCCCGTTCTTCCCGCGCGATCTCGTTACCTGGCCAGGCCCAACTGCTGATCGTACTCGCCATACCGGGGAGCATGATCTCCACACGCGCGTGTATGACTTCGATGGCTCTCCCAGGCCCATGACTGTCCCCTCGATGTCTCTAGTCCCCCCATTGTGTTAGGCGTAGGGCCAGTCTGGCCGCGGCGCTTCTGTTTAATTCATCGACTCACGAGGCGAGCAAAGTCGCTTCCCGTGTTGATAGAGATAGGCCGGATGCCCTCCTTCGTGGATGATCCCGTTGGCAAGTTCGCGACTCCGGTGCACACAATCGTCGTCAACTAGTTCAAGCCTTCACACAGTTGATGAGCTGCTCGCCAACTATCGATGAGGTACGACATTACCCTGCTGATGTCGCTTCAGCTAATCTCCTCTGACAAGTTGTCGTACAAGTGAGTGTGGATTTCATGCAGTCGCCAAAGGTAGGTGTGGCCATGCTAGCACAAAAACGACGTATTGTTCTGTGTGCTGTGCTCTCTGTCGTCTTGACGGCTTTCCACGTTCATGCGGCACGGGTTTCATTATCATGGATTGCTCCAACAACCAACGAAGATGGTACACCTCTGACCGACCTTGCAGGCTATGAGGTATACTACGGTTTTGCCAGTCGGTCGTACGATGTTACCATCGACGTTGGCCTCACCACCAGCGCCGTCCTCTCGGGCCTGCAAGACGGGCGGGCATACTACTTCGCCGTCACCGCCTATGATACCTCCGGCAACCAGAGCGTCTTCGCCGAAGTACCGTATACCACTCCTCTCGCCGACACAGATGGCGACGGTTTAATGATGTGGATGAGCGCAACATATATGGTACCGATCCCACCAAGGCCGATACGGACGGTGATGGCATCATGATGGCGGCCCAGGCCAACGACGGCAATGGGGGGACGCGCTGGAATAGCGCCAATGGGGAGACGGTCGGCGCCTGGCTGGCACTGGATTTCGGCGCTCTCGCCACCTTTGATACCATCGTGATTAAGGAGGCCATCACCCGTATCACGGCCTACCGCCTGCAGTACTGGGATGGGAGCACCTGGCGCGATATTTTGTCAGGCAATAGCATCGGAGCCACGAAAACGCATACCTTTGCAGCCCTGACAGCGCAATGGGTGCGCCTCTATGTCACCAGTCACCATCAGCAGCGGCAGCGATGGCACGCCCAGCATCGCGGAATTTGAAGTCTATGGCAGCGACCCTGGTAATGGTGGCAATGCTTGTGGATTTGCGAATCTAGCCATGTGTGCCACGGCCTCCGCGTCCTCAGTGTGGTCGGTCGGCTATGAGGCGGCCCAAGCCAACGACGGCAATGGGGGGACGCGCTGGAATAGCGCCAACGGGGAGACGGTCGGCGCCTGGCTGGCACTGGACTTCGGCGCCCTCGCCACCTTTGATACCATCGTGATTAAGGAGGCCCTCACCCGTATCACGGGCTACCGCCTACAGTACTGGGATGGGAGCACTTGGCGCGATATTCTGTCAGGCAATAGTATCGGAGCCACGAAAACGCATACCTTTGCAGCCCTGACAGTGCAACGGGTACGCCTCTATGTCACCAACACTATCAGCGGCGGCAGCGACGGGACACCTACCATCTATGAGTTTGAAGTGTACCAATAGCTCCTGACAGAAGCGTTAACGGCGCTGGGCTCATCAACCTGCGATGAGGAAGGCCGCGCCACCGTCATGAACTCGACAACGCGTCGGACTCTGTCTGGAAGCGCTGGACCATCCGGTGGCGTTGGCGTATAGTGTCAGTACTATGCTGACGTGCAATCAGTCCCGGATGCCCTTCAAGTGCTCTGCAAGACGAAGGGTTAAGGCCACGATGGTCAATGTCGGGTTAGCATACCCGGATGTGGGGAAGATTGAACTGCCAGCAATATACAAATTCCTGATCCCATGTACACGGCAATCTCTGTCGACCACCCCCGTGTGTGGATCCTCACTCATGCGTGTCGTGCCGATGTGATGCGACGCGTCGGTGTAACGGAGATAGTTCAGTTGCTGCGATGTATCATCCAGGTATCCGATGTGGGCCTTTTTGAGAGCGGAGTTTACCAACTCCTGCAGGCGTAGGAGGCTCTTCGTCTCTTCATTCCCGACTTTCCAGTCCAAGACTAGGCGATTCATCTGTAACCGGTCGCGTTCATGGCTGAGATAGACTCGGCTCTGGGGATTAGGGGGCTGCTCGCAATAATTGACCACGATAAGCTCCGTCACCCCGCCGCTGATCGCATTCTTGATCATTTTGATCAGTCGGTATAAGAAATGTGGCAGCAGCTCTCGAGGAGCCAAGAGATAGATGAGCTCAGGAACATGGGGGAGCTTTGCACCGGATAGACTGAACCTGTTCCCCGAGTACCCCTTCCGCAGGAGGATCTTCATCGTATGCACAAATGATTGGTATGCTTGTGCCGACTGCTCCGACCAGTGACGTTCAAAGGTCAGATAATGGTTGAGTAACCCCTCGCGTTTTTGCGTCTCCTCAGAGAATTGAATGCCTACCTGAGCCATACCCTCAGCCAAGGGAAATCCCAACAGCATTGGAAATTTATAGGGTCTCGACAGTTTAACCTTGCCAAACACCGCCCGTGGGTGATCCATGAAATATCGACCAACCACATCGTACTGATTTCCGATGCCGTTCCTTTGTACACTGCGTGAGACGAGGAGCAACCGGGCATTTTCCATGCCGCCACAGGCCAGGACGAATCGCTTGGCCCTGATGCGGAAACTCTTGCCACTTAACGATACGACATTTAACGCTTCAACAGAAGTGCCGGCATAATTCAAAAGAATTTCTGTGACATTTGCACTCAGATATACAGACACATGGCGTGAGTGCTTCAGCTGAGATCTGTATGCTGCGCCAAATCGCAGCGGCTTCTTGGCCCACACGGAGATGTTTGGCTTCAAATCAGCATTGTCAAAGAGGGCTTTCTCCTGCTGACTCATCTGACGGCACAGTGTGATTTTCTCAAATCTCTCAACTGATGGTAGCCGCAGGATGTTCTCTGCTAGCCCATAGTAACGATCCAGTTCCGCATAGGCAATCGGCCAGCCACTCTGCGGAATCCACTCCCGTGGCATGACATCCAACTCGGTGAGCTTCATGCTCCTGCCAGCCCACAAGTTGCAGCTCCCGCCAAAATATCGAGCCCGGGACATGAAATTCTCCCGCACCGGGTAACCAGCGATTTCAAGGTCATAGAGCGATTGGGTTTCCTCGTCAGGGCCGTAGCTCCCGCTTTCGATGAGGCAAACGGTAGACGAAGACCCATCTAATGCAGTCGCCAGCGTAATCCCCGCCGCGCCAGAACCCACAATGCAGATATCGGCACTGATCACAGAATTCGATTCGAGATCATGAACATCAATCAGAGGCATTGCGTTCCTCTCTGAGGATGTAGAGCCGGGTGTGGTGACGCTCGCACATGAATTAAGAGCAATCGTAGCATTTCCGAACGGAGTGTGAAAGATCAATAATATACTCGACTGTTGCGATTTGGGGTGTCCACATTGGGTCGCACGGGAACCATGTGTCGTTGTTTGGCAAATAACTGAGCAATGGCTTCGGAAGTCATTCGCTCTAGGGATAACGTTAGCCATAGACACCCATCCCCCTGCTGCATAGCGGCTTTTTCATTGACAAATCCTTCCAGGTTGCGCCATAAATCAACTAGCAGCACCTTGTTGGCGTAAGGGAGTGACCCCCATCCGCCGGATCGGCTGCAGCGCTGCCATGCCTCGCATCCTAGGAGCCGTATATGGAGCCTGACGATTTCCTGCAAGCCCAGCAGGCGCGGTTGACCGAAATGCTGCGCCCATATCAGCGTGAGGTCAACCGCAGGCAGGGAATCGCCGACTTCGTCAATCGCTGTCTCCGCAGCGCCAGCCGAGATGATTTTTTTCAGCTCTACGAGCTGCTGCACAGTCGCACGGCCAACGAGGTCGAGGCGGAGCCTGGCTGGGAAGGCGCCAAAGAGGTTTTTGACCAGCTGCGTGCTGACGCCACGCAGAAAGTTGAACGCTATCAGCTCCGCTTCCGAGAGGATTTTATTCGGCTGGTGGAAGAGGCTGGGTTGCCGTTGGAGGACGACTTCCCCCGCTTGCGGTTGCTCAAGGGCATTGAGCTGGAGGTCGTGTTCGCCGAAAAGCGTACCTTACTGAATGGCAGGCCGCTCAAAACCGTCGATCCGACACGTCTCATACGCGCCATCGTAGCGCTGCAGCGCCACCTCTATGACCGCCCTTTCGACCCGCAAGGCTTCATTGATGGCCTCTTCGGCGTATACCAAAAGGTTAACCAGGCCGCCGGTAGAGCTGACGGCGATACTGCGCCGATCCAGACGATCTATGTGGAATATACACTGTCGCTGCAATCGCGCAGCTTCTTCCAGGATATGGCCAAGGGCAAGTTTCGCGGCTATGACGCCGACCAATTCGCCGTAGACTTCTGGCGGTATTTCAGCTCTGGCGTTGCCGCCACGTCGAATGGTCATATCCTGCGCCTGAGTCCGGGCCGGAACAACGCCTTATGGCTGATCGATACCTCTGGCGAGAGGCGTCGGATCAGTGGTCTATCGTTTCAGCGGGGTGAGGTATGACTGCGGTAGAATCGTTGGAGCAGTTACAGCCAGTGGAGGCGCGTACCATCATCGAGCATCTTCGGCGCGGCAGCGTGCCGGTTGAGCAGGTGCCATGTTTCACGGTAGGACGGGAGCGCTGGCTGAGCATCATCGAAGACGATCTCGCCCACTACATCGGCGCGGGTGGCACCAAGGTGCGCTTCCTCAACGGCGACTATGGAG
The DNA here is from genome assembly GCA_963707985.1 of uncultured Nitrospinota bacterium. Classification (GTDB taxonomy): domain Bacteria; phylum Tectomicrobia; class Entotheonellia; order J063; family CAVPRW01; genus CAVPRW01. Next base: position 45,670 of record CAVPRW010000028.1, read on the forward strand.
ACGGCAAAACACATTTTCTGTCCATCATTCAGCACCTGGCTATACAAGAAGGCTTCGCCGTCTCCTTCGTTGTGCTGACCCGCGAGGTACCAATGCAGAAATTCGAGCTGGTCTACCGCGAGATTGTCTCCAGCCTGGCCACAGCGTCGGGGACACGAGGTCTTCGCGGTCTGATCACGCACTGGTTGGATACCCTGCAGTCGAACCTTGGCGAAGCACCGGACGAGGCCACCCGTGCAGCGCGTCTGGAGGCGCTGGCAGAGACTCTGCGCGGCCTGGAGGGCATGGACCTGAACTTCGCCAATGGCCTGATCGCCCTGGCTCAGAATCGTTTTCGTCCGCTGGCCGGCGCGGAAACATCAGAGACACGGGAGGCTGAGCGCTATACTCTCTACGAATGGTTCGAGGGTGGGCGCCTGAGCAAGCGCGAGCTCAGAGCATTCCAGATCTTCGACACCCTGAATAAGACCAACAGCAAGCGGTTGTTGGTCTCGCTCATCTCGTTCATACGCTACCTGGGCCATCAGGGCCTGATCCTGCTGCTGGATGAGTTGGAGACGGTGATGACTCAATCGGCAGCGGTGCGCAACGCCGCCTACGAAAATGTGCGACTCTTCATCGACAACGCTGAACAGGCACACCATCTGCACGTCTTCTTCTCCATCATCCCCGACGTCATCCTGGCGGACAAGGGATTCAAATCCTATGATGCGCTGTGGAGTCGCATCCGGTCCGTGGGGGAGAGCCGCCGGCTGAACTATCGCAGCATCGTCATCGACCTGCATCGCACCCCACTGGAGGGTTCCGAGCTGATCGAACTGGGCAAGCGCCTGCGCCGCATTCATGAGTGGGCGTATCGCTGGCAAGCCGAGCCCATCATGACTGACGCCTTCATCCAACAGGTGTGCGAAACGCAGCAGCGCATGGGACTCTTGCCGGAAGTGCGTTTGTTCATCAAGCAAATCGTGCGCTATCTGGACATGGCAGAGCAGGATGGTACCCTGGAGGGCGTTGACCTCACCGACCAGATTCTCGCCACTCAAAAGGAAATCGCCCAGGAGCGTATCGAACAACCGCCCCCAAAATGGGATGCTTGATGGAAACCGCCACTCCGCCAGGCCTGGAGGGTTATTCCGCATTTCAGTTACGGCGTGTGCTCGAGCGCCTGCGTGAGGGCCTCTACGACCCGTTGGCGGTCCACCTGCTGACGGCCCACAGGGAGGAGCTGGATGCCCGGCTCCGTCAGGATCTGGCCAAGGTGGACGCAGGGGCCGGGGCACACCTGTGCGTCTGCGGTCCTTACGGACAGGGGAAGTCGCATACGCTGGCTTACCTGCAAGAGGCTGCCCTGCAGCAGGGCTATGCAGTGAGCGCCATCAACCTGGACCCACGGGAAGCGCCGCTACACCAGTTTCGGCAGGTCTATCGTGCCTTGCTGCAAGGGGTAACCTTCCCGGCGGTGTCTGAGAACCCTCCGGCTTACGCGTCACTCATCGACGCATGGAACGCCTGGGCCACAAGGCAGGCCCGCACCTCTAAGGATGGCGCCGGCGTGGTGGCCGCTCTCCTTCCCGCCGAGATGCCGCATGTCTTCAAAGCCATTTTGGTAGCATTAGCCCAGCCCACGCTGGAGGTGGCGCCACGGCAGCGAGGGTTTGCCCGCTACCGCGATTTCCGGCCGGGGGAGTTCCCCTGGACACTCCGTCGCGCTCTGCAGGGGGACACCGTCCCTGCAGTTCGCCTGCGCGCCGCCCTGAAGTATCGTCAGGTGCCGTTTTACCGCGAAGCATCGCTGGCGTTGTCCAGCGATGAGCCATTCCTGCAGATGGTCCTGGCGCTGCCACAGCTCTTCCGCCGCATGGGCTATCGCGGCTGGGTCCTGTTGTTCGATGAGGGCGAAGCCATATCCCAGGTGCGACGCCCGCAGCGCGCTCGCAGCTATCGTATCTTGCACCGCCTGCTCTGTCCTGATTCCCCATCTTTGGGCTTCTATCCCGTCTTTGCCTTCACTCCAGACTTTTTTCAACGCCTGCAGGAGGAAGACTACCGCCTGCCCGACTTCGATGGCAATTACGCCGAGGCCTGGCGCCAGCTGTCGATCTATCAGCTCCGGACCCTATCGCAGGCGGATTGGCTAGCCCTTTGCGGCCCCCTGGTCACGGTACATGAGGCAGCCTATGGCTGGCATGCCGACCCGGAACGTCTGCTGTCGCGGCTCACAGCGCTCCTCCCTGCCCTGCCCCTGCAGGACCCACGCTCGACTTTCAAGTCCCTGGTCGATGAGCTCGATCATGTGCACCAACAGGAGTGGTTTGCGCAGCACACTGTACACCGCACGTGACCGGCGGGCACATAGGCGGTCTTCCCCGCGCCAACACGCTCGAGCCATTGCTCCAAAAACGGCCTTGCGTTACTATCACCCCATGATAGTAGAGCGATACGATCAGTCCGAGAAGCCTTTATCGTCTCCTCGTTACCATCCCGAGTTGTCATGAGGCCGACTACGGTTGATGAAAGGGCTTGGTTTGATAAATCCCAAGGACAAGATCATTACATCGTTACAAACGGCCCAGGCTGAGCTGGAAAAAGCACTACAGGACCTGGCCCGACTCCCGGCCTTCGACGCCAACCGTGTGCAGTTTGCCGCTCACACGTTGACCAATTATCTAACTGTGATCGCCGCAGGCATTGACTTGCTCCAGCTGCATTTGATCACCCACCCGGATGAGCAGACACACCGCTGGCTGGATACCCTGCGGCATGCTACAACGCTCATGACGCATACCGTCCTGGAGTTGACGAATACCCCCACGGCTGAGCGCGCACAATTCCGTTGGGAGAAGATGGATTTACCGACCCTCGTCCAGCGGGCCCGCGACCACTACCAACGGGTGGCAGATCACAAGCAGATTACCATCAGTTTCGAGACTGACGTGCCATCGCCGTTCGTGTGGGCCGACCGCGTCGCGGTGGCGGCGGTGCTCGACAACCTGCTCTCCAACGCCGTGAAGTTTTCTCCGCCCCAGAAGCGGGTCTGGGTCCGGGTCACGGCGGAACCGACACATCTCGTGTGTACTATACAGGACGAGGGGCCAGGGTTGAGTGCCGAAGAACAGACCAGACTGTTCCAACGCGGCGTCCGACTCAGCCCCGTACCCACGGGAGGGGAGCCGTCCAGCGGCTATGGGCTGGCCGTGGCCAAGGACTTGATCGACAAGCTCAACGGCGAGATCTGGTGCGAAAGCCGGCCTGGACAGGGTGCTTCATTTGCCTTCCGCCTCCCAATGTATGCAGAGGAGCAACACGGTGCGGCTGCGACGTAATGGCACAGTCTCGACCCCATTTACAGCGTGTGGGCCCAGCCGATGGCTGGCGTCGATGCGTGATAAAAGTGCCAGGCACCGCTCAGCGTGGAAGCCATCAGTTCAACATGCCAAGAGATAGGCTGTGATGACCTCTCCTCTCCTCCAGTTACCGAATACCTACCGCGCATTCTATGGTAGCTTTACCGTCCTGCGTCCCTTCCAACACCAGGTCATCTCACCCATTCTCCAGGGCCATGATCTGATATTACAAGCGGCTACCGGCAGCGGCAAAACTGAGGCGGTATTGGCCCCTTGCCTGGAACGGCTGATTGCCTCCGGCCGCGCCCATACGATCCTGTACGTGGTGCCGACAAGGGCCCTGGCACAAGACCTGCGGCGCCGCCTGGAGCCGATCATCCATGAGCGCCTGAGCCTACATCTAGGCATACGCACCGGGGATGTGAAGCGGTTGCCGGCAGGACACGCTGATGTGTTGCTGACAACGCCTGAGTCGCTCGACGTCATGCTCGGTAGCCCAAATCACGACATCCGGGCCTTCTTACAGCGGGTGAGCGTGCTCATCATCGATGAGGTTCACCAGTTCATCCAGGGCTATCGCGGCCGCCATCTGGCCTATCTCCTGCAGCGCCTCGAACGCCGCCGTCGCGAACGGCTGCAAAAACTCGCCCTCTCGGCCACGTTGGCGGGACCAGAAGTAATCCGCACCGTCCTGGGGTTGCAGCCGGACGCAGTGTTCATCAGCAGCCCTGTCCAACGCCAGCTCCAGCCGCATCTGGTGCACTTGCAGCGCGAGGACGAGGAGCTGGTCGTGTTCGTCGACGATCTCGTGCGGCGCTTCGGCCACCGCAAGCTGCTGCTGTTTGCCAACAGTCGTAGTCGCTGCGACCGACTTTTCGCCCTGCTACGCCAGCGGGGCTACCTGCAGCAGTCCACCTATCTGCATTACAGCAATCTCAAACCGCGCCAGCGGCAGGAGGTTGAGCGTCAATTTCAACGCCAGGCACAGGCCCTGTGTATCGCCACCAGTACCCTGGAGTTGGGTATCGATGTCGGAGATGTCGACGCCGTCATCCTGTACGAGCCGCCAGAGAGCGTCACGACGTTCGTGCAACGCCTCGGACGGGCCAACCGACAGGCGCAGACGACGACCTTCTGGGGCATCTGCCGTGGACCCCGCGCCAGCGAGCAACTCCTGCAATTTCTGGCCCTGTGCGGCCTGGCACAGCAGGGGGTGGTGGAAGCGGTGAGACCTGGTGACCTGCCGAGCGTCCTCGTGCAGCAAATCTTGTCCTGTCTGTATGAACACAAGACGCTGTCGCCCGCCACCCTCCAGGCGCTCACCTTGCATCAGGCCGAGGCGCTGGAGATGTTGATACCAGCGCTGGAAGAGCGCCACTGGTTGCGACGCGACGCCGTGTATGCCGGGCAAGATAGCTGGCGCGGCGGCTGGCGCTATGCCGAAGCCCTGCTGGCACGTCAAATCTGGAGCAATTTCCCCGACACGGAAACCATGTACACCTTGGAGGTGGACGGTGAATCAGTAGCCGATCTTCCAGCCTCGGTCACCCGGCAACTGGCGGTAGGGGATCAGGTTGACCTGACCGGCCGACGCCTGCAGATCCTGGCCATCCAGGACGGCGAACATCGAGCGGTGCGGGCCACGCCCGTAGAGTCTCAGGAAGCCAAGGAGCTGTTCTGGATCGGCAGCGGCCCACCGGTCTCCTGGGAGGTGGCACAGGCGGTGCGGCCCCTGCTTCAGCCTCATGCCACTCTCGAAGCGGCCGTGGAGCAGGGCCTGTTTTCCCGCACCCGGGCCTTGTGGCGTCGCCAACAGCAAGGGGCTCAGCGGCAAGTGGTGCTGCACAATGACATCGAGCTGAGCCGTACCCCGCAGGGTCTCTATCGTTATGCCACGTATCTGGGATCGATGGGGAATCTCATCCTGCACCGCACCATCGAGGCCTATTACGGGCCACGGCTCGAAGATTTCAGCTGCACCGCCGACGCCTTGGCCGTGGAATGCACACACCGCATCGACGTGCAACAGCTGCCGCTGCCGATCGGCCGGCAGGCCTTCCGGCACTGGGCTGCCCAGCATCTGCAAGCGTTGCAGGCCTTGCTGCCGCTGAACACGTTCTGTCGGGCCTTGCCGATAGCACTGCTGGTCGAGGAGGTGACCGACTGGCTGTGGGATGAGCGCCTGTCGCAGGCCTTTGCCCGTTACCGAGAGTGCACCTCGGCAATCGCCCATGGCGATCCACGGCTCCTGGAGTGGGACGATACGCTGCAGGCCCAGGCCCAGCGCCCAGTCACAACTATGCCGCTGCGTGCCGGACCACAGCCTACGATGCTGATGCAAGAGAAAGCGCTTCTGGGTCTGACGGCTGATACCGGACCGCTACTGCCAGTGGTACCCCCAGTGCACCAGACGCCACGTGCGTTGACCGGCACTATGCTCGGCAACTACATCCAGCATCGGCAGTGTGATCGACTGCTCAGCTTCGATTTCCTGCCCTTCGCACAGCAGCCAGCGAAGCGTGCGTTGGTGGATAGCGCATTGGGCGCGGCGCGGGCCGAGCGCGGGAGGACATTCGAAGACCAGGCGCTGACCTGGCTGCAGCAGGAGGGCGTGCCACTCTATTGCATTGCGGAGCGGGATGTCGCTGGCCGGCGCTTTTCCTTGCAAGAACGCCAAGTGCAGAGTTTTGAGGCGCTCACGAAGCTCGTCGACACGTGTGCGGCGTCTTTCCTCACCTCACCCGTTTGCCCAGGAGGAGCATGAGAGCCAGGTGAAGGGGGCCAAGCCGGCTCAAGAGGAGCCCATTGGTTCCCTCTCCCTCCGGCGGGAGAGAGGTAGGGTGAGGGCGGATCCGAGCGAGTTCGGCAGCTTGTCTCCTCTGACCCCGGTCCTCTCCCAGGGGGAGAGGGAGTTTTATCCCAGCGCCTATAACCAGCAGGAGAGACAGGTTGCATTCGGACTCTCCACACGATATGTCGTCGGCTACTTGGTGCAAGCAGTGCTGGTACAGCCAACGCTCCTTGGGGCTGGCGATGATGTGGTCGAGCAGGTAGAGGGTATCGGTATCCCCGACGTCATCGAGGTGTCGGTTGGAAACAGCACGGTGTGGCTGACCGTGATGGACATCAAAGACAGCCCCGCGCCACGGTATGCCCAGCAGTGGCAGGTGGCCTTCTATGCAGCTCTTCTGAAAGCATCCCTCCAGGGCTACACCCTTGCCCTGCCGGTGCGTGTAGCCGACAGCGGGGTGATCGTCACCCGGCAGACAGATCCGGACGGGGAACCAGCCCGGCACACATTTGACCTGGCCCCCTATTTAGCCGCTCTGCCGCTGCTTCAGCGCCACATCACCGGCATCCTGACGACGCGGGTATTGGAAGCGCCTTGGCAGTTGCAACCGCACTGTCGGTCGTGTGCCTACTTCGACACCTGCTATCGCCAGGCCTTGTCCACCGACGATGTGATGTTGCTGCCGCACCTGACGGCGGGCGAGCATGTGAAGTTGCGCATGCTCGGCTTGCGTACTCTGCCACAGGCGGCCCAGTGGTTTCAGGAGGACACCGAGCGCCGCGACACACCCTTCAGCCCGCAACAAGCGACCAGCCTCGGCGCACGGTTGCGCGCCTTGTTGGACAACCGTCTGGAATTGCTGGCTGAGAGCACCACATTGTATCCGGCGAATATCGCCGCTGTTATCTTTATGCACCTGTTACGCGATCCGCTGAGCGGTCGGCCACGAGCCTGGGGCTTACATCGTCTGGCACAGGGTGTACCGCCCGAGGAGCCCCGCTACTGGGTGGCTGCCCACGAGGCGGAGGAGCCAACCTGCCAGCAAGCGTTCATCGCAACCTTACAGGCTTGGTGGCGGGCAGCCATTACAGCAGATCAGGGGCCACATCTGGTAACGTTTGGGTCCGGGAGCTTACAGGTGCTGCAAGAGGCCATGCATGATGCCCCGGAGTCGGCGGCGCTGGACTTTTTGTGGGCCACAGAGCGGCATACCGACCTCCAGCAGCTATTGAGCCGACATTTTGCGCTGCCGATTCCTCTGGGGACCACGCTGACGACCGCCGCCCAGGTCTGGGGCCTTGACCCTACCATGGCGCCGTCCGCAGGGCTACTTCAGGGTGCAGGGGAGGATGAAGCGGAGCTGTTGCTCCATAACTGCCTCGATGCGACGCAGGTGGCGCAGATCGAAGGCTACCTCCGGACGCACCTGGCGTTGCAGCAACACCTGTGGCAAGCCTGTACCGCCTCCCTGCGCAGCGATCGGCCACAGCACCGTTGGGACGATTCGACACCCGACTCAGAGCAAACCCTGGAACGCAGCTGCGTTGATTTCCTGGAGCAACAGCAGCGCTGGCGTGAACAGGATATCCTGGCGTTGCAACGCCTGCCGCTCACCGAACGCGCGGAGCGCTACCGCACCCTCGGGCCTCTGGCGTTTCAGGAGACTACGCTGGATGCCGAGGGCCGCTTTCTGTACCAGTTCCGGCTGCCGTCGGAGGCGCCGCCAGCACGCTTTCGTGCCGGTGATTTTCTCAGATTGAATGCAGTCGGCAGCCCTGACCTCCAGGAGGGCATCCCCATCCTGCTGGCGCGCTATGAGCCGCACGATCAACGCCTCGCTGTCATCGCCCGACAGGGGCGCCCTGCCCTGAGCAAACAATTGCGCTACACGCTAGATGAGGATCTCGATGATTGGACAACCCCCAGGATGCTGCATGCGGTGCATGAGGCCTTGACGCCGGGCAAACATCCCCATCTCACTGCCCTCCTGGCCGGCACCCTGCCGCTCGCGCAGCCGATGCCTGGCCTGGCATGGGCGCAGCGCTGGCTGGCACAGCTGGACCTCAATACACGCCAACGCGAGGCACTGCTGCTGCCATTCCGGAGCCGCCTGGGTCTGATCGAAGGTCCACCGGGCACTGGCAAGACCCACGTGCTGGCCTGCATGCTCATCGCCCTGATCCTCGAAGCTTGGCAGGCGGGACATCCTCTACGCCTGGCCGTCAGTGCCCTGACGCACCAGGCGATCGACAACGTCTTGCGGAAGGTGCAACAATTGCTACGGGGATCAGCGCTGGAAACATTTCCGGGTCGCTGCTTGAAATGGGGTCGGCGCCTGTCGCTAACCTCTGACGATGGCGATGGGCCAGCACTCACGTATGTGGAAGATGCCGCAGAGGTGCTAGAGACCCCCCACCTGATCCTTGGCGCCACCGGCTTCGGACTGTACCAACTGTTCGACAGTCGGTCAGGGGCCTTTCCGGCCTTTTTTGATTGGGTGATCCTTGACGAGGCCTCGCAATTGCTGCTGCCACAGGCGTTACTCAGCCTCATCTATGGCAAGGGACACTACATCTTCTGCGGCGATGTCCAGCAACTGCCACCGGTCGTCCTGGGGCCGCAACCAGCCGAGGAGAAGGCGGTACCAAGCCGCTCGATCCTGGCCCACCTGCTGGCAACCTATGGTACCAGTGGTGCCAGCGCACGGGTGCGTCTGAATGAGACCTATCGCCTGAACCGGGAGCTCTGCCAGTTGCCCAGCCGCTTGTGGTACGAGGATGATCTGCTTCCCGCTCCGGCCAATGCTGATGCGCGCCTGGCGCTGCCAACCATGCAGCAGCCCGACCTGGTGGACGCGATTCTGGCCCCGCAACACCCGGTGACGCTCGTGTTGGCCGAGCACGCCACCGCTCATCAGCACGCTCCGGTGGAGGTCGACATCGTCGCCACGCTGGCGGCACGCCTGTTGCTCGACTGCGGTATGGGGCCCGAGCGCCTGGCCATCGTGACCCCACATCGAGCCCAAAACAACGCCATTACCAGGCGTCTATCGCAGTTACTTGCCGAACACGGCGGCGGGGTGACCTTGCCGGTCATCGATACCGTCGAGCGTTTGCAGGGAGCGGAGCGCGATATCGTGCTGTTTTCCGTGACGACTTCCGATCCGGATCATCTCGCCAGTGCTTTTCTGAACAACCCCAACCGTTTCAACGTCGCCATTACGCGGGCTCGCCACAAGTTGGTGGTAGTCGGTAGCACCGCCTTCTTTGCCCAGGTGCCGCCTGACGAAACCGCCTTGCAAGCCAATTACTGCTTTAAGGCCTTCTACCACCTCTGCCAGGAGCAGGGCTCGCTGTTCACCTGGCCGTAGCACAAGCTTCTCAGTACTAGGTCTTACGGCTCGCAATCATCCGCTGCGGCCCACCTTGATGACCACTAGCCGGAAGCTTGGCCAATGACAGCGCTGAGCCTCGCGGATGAGGGGATAGCATGCAGACATGGCCACGAGATTCTTGACGCCGGTGAGGAATGCCGCCGACTCGCGAGGGCCCGCCGAGTGCTATGCTGTCTCGTTGTCGGCGCGGCATACATCGCGGCTCTGGCGCCGCGAGCCACTGCGTTTCCGGTCATGGGCGACCTGAGATGAGCATTGCCTTGACCCCAAAGCTGGCCGCCGCCGTGCGCGCGGCCGTGGCCAACGGCGAGTATGTCAGCAGCAGCGAGGTCGTCCGCGAGGCGTTACGGGACTGGCAATTACGCCGCGCCCTGCACCAGAAGGAACTGGAGGAATTTCGGCGCTTATGGCAGGAGGGGATCGACAGCGGTCCCGGCCATCTGGCGGATATGCAGGCGATCAAGGCCGAAGCCAGACGCCGCTTTGAGCAGGCAGGGGCTGCCGAATAGCCGGCCACCGACCACACGAGGGGGAGGATGCCGGACATCCGACGGACGGCGCAGGCGGAAGAAGACCTGGTCGATCTCTGGTTGCATATCGCGCAGGACAATCCCGGCGCGGCAGACCGCCTGCTGGATGACATCGAGGACAAATGCTCCCTATTGGCTACCAACCCGCAGCTTGGGGCGGCACGTCCAGACATCGCCGCCGACTGCCGGTATGTTCCCATGGGCCGCTATCTCATCCTGTACCGTCTCATCCCGGACGGCATCGAGGTGGTCAGGGTCGTGCAAGGGTTCCGCCGCCTGGAAGACCTCTTTCCTGGGGCCTACCCCCCAGGCCCGTAGGAAGATAAAAACGTTTCTTTCCCTTGACACCCGAGGAGTGACAGATGGAGCAGGTGATCCCGAACCCCCCCGTCAAAAAGGCCTGGCCCCTGATGACGCCCGCAGAGCGTCTGGCCATCTGGGAAGACGCACGCCTGGCCTGGAGCCCATGACGCAGCGGATGTGATCGCGCATATCGAGCGGGGCCGGGACGAGGCGGCCCGCGAGCTGCCACCACATGTGCAGTATCCAGTGTACACGCTCGACACCAACATCATCATCGACTATTTCAACGGTGAAGCGCCCATTCTGGCCTTTCTGCGCGAGCAGACTGAACAGGGGGCGCCCTTATTTGTCTCCGCAGTGACGGAGCACGAGCTGTACAAGCTATCCGCACCTGTCAGTTACAGAAGTAAATGCAACTTACTGAACGAAAAATCAATCACTTACGACTTATCCCGTACAAAAGATGCTGCAATTTTTCACACAAGGAGGTGCAATTGGCCGTATACTCACAGCAGTCAATGCAACTGGCCTCCCCTGGAGCTTCACTGATGCCGGTACGAAGCGCTCCCGAGCACTCCAGCCCTCTCCCCACCGTGGCCAACGACGCTCAGGGCCACGCGGATCGTGCGTGGGCCTCGACACGTGAGCGGATACGTTTGACACCAGGCGCCGAGGTCGCCGTCGGTGCACGCCACTACCAGATTGACCAGGTCCTCGACTTAGAGACCGTCCTTGCCCACGACCTTGAATCCGGCAAGCTATCACGATTCAAGGTCAGCGACCTGGGACCCGTCATCACACCATCCGATCCGCCACACCCAGCCGGTGAGGAGGACCTGGTGGGGATCTCCGAGGCGATGTGGCAGATTGCCCGGGAACGCTTCGCCATTATCCGTCCGTTGCTCCTGACCCCACGCGCGACCTTGGCCCAGGTGGGTGAGCGTGCAGGTACCGCTGGGGTCAATCGCGTCACCGTCTACCGCTGGCTGCGACGGTATCAACGGAGCGGTCGACTCTCGAGCCTGCTGCCTTCGGAGCGCAGCGGGGGCCGCGGCCACAGCCGGCTGGCTCCTGACGTGGAGCCGATCGTGCAGGCCACGATCGAGGAGGTGTATCTCTCTGAGCAGAAGTCCTCGGCGCAGCAGACGTGTGTAGAGGTTCATCGCCGCTGCCGCAACGCGGGGCTGACGCCACCCCATCCGAATACCATCCGCTCCCGCATCCGGCGCCTGTCCGATCACGTGCGGCTGCGCCGACGCGAGGGCCCCAGAGCGGGTGTCGAGAAGTACACACCGCTGCAAGGCACGTTTCCCGGCGCAGACGGACCATTAGCGGTGGTCCAAATCGACCACATGCTGGTGGACCTGATCCTGGTCGACGATCTCCACCGCCGTCCGGTCGGTCGGCCCTGGATCACCGTGGCCATCGATGTCTTTAGCCGCATGATCGCGGGGTGTTACGTCAGCTTCGATCCGCCGGGGGCCATGGCGGTTGGGCTCTGTCTGGCCCACGCGATTCTGCCGAAAGAGACCTGGCTGGCCAAGCACGAGATCGCGACGTCCTGGCCGGTGTGGGGCCTCATGGACATTGTCCATGCCGATAACGCCAAGGAATTCCACAGTCGGATGCTCCACCGCGCGTGCGAAAACTACGGGATCGACCTCCGTTGGCGGCCGGTGGCGCAACCCCAGTATGGGGGCCATATCGAGCGCCTGCTGGGGACCTTCAACCACGACATCCACGCCCTGCCAGGCACGACCTTCTCGAATCTCGCCGAACGGGGGGCGTATGATGCCGACCAGAAGGCCGCGCTCACGCTGGCGGAGTTCGAGCGTTGGCTGGCCATTTATATCACGGAGATTTACCACCAGCGTGTGCATCGTGAGCTGGGGACCCCGCCGATGACCCGCTATGCGGAAGGCACCCTCGGGACGGTGGAGCGCCCTGGTCGCGGCCTGCCGGACCGCTTCCTCGAGGAGACACGGCTGCGTCTGGATTTCATGCCCTATGAAGAGCGGACCGTCCAACGCAGCGGCATCACCATCGACGAGATCTGTTACTACGATGACGTGTTGCGACCGTGGATTCGTACGACGGATCCGACCGATCCCCAGGGACGGTGCCCCCGGAAGTTCATCGTCCGACGGGATCCGCGTGATATCAGCACGGTGTACTTCTACGACCCGGACGTCAACCAGTATTTTGCGATTCCGTACCGCCACACGACGCACCCCCCGATCAGTGTGTGGGAGCTGCGCCAGGTCCGACGTCAGCTCAAAGCCGAGGGACACAGGGCGGTCAACGAAGACCTGATTTTTGACGCCTATAACCGCCTCCGGGCGCTCGAGGACGAGGCGATTCGAGAGACGAGGAAAGCGCGACGCGCAGCCCAGCAGCGGCGGGTGCACGGCCAGATGGAACGGCCCACCCTCTCCTCTGTGAGGCCACCGATCGCGGCTCCGGTCGACCCCATGGACGATATCCAACCCTTTGATGAGATTGAGGAGCTTGATGGCTGACGCGATCTCCCATCTCCACGAGAGTGCCCGCACCGCCCTGGACCTGTCGGTGGAGGACCGGATCGAACGCATCCGTCGTCCGCGCTGGATTGGCTACACCCGCGCCATCCACATCCTCGAGCAATGGGAGGCGTTACTCACCCATCCCAGAAGCCACCGCATGCCCGGGCTCCTGATCGTGGGGGAGACGAACGCGGGCAAGACCATGCTGGCCAACCGCTTTGTCCAGTTGCATCCCGCCTGCGAGCATCCGGACGGCGAGGCGGCGGTGGTCCCCGTCCTGGCGATGCAGGCCCCGCCCGGACCGGATGAGAGTCGCTTCTACCATGGGATCTTCGAGACGCTGTGTGCGCCGGACCCGCCCCGCGAACGCGTGGCCAAACAGCAATTTCAGGTCCTGCGGCTGCTCAAGCAGATCGACATACGGATGCTGATGATCGATGAGATCCACAACATCATCACCGGGCCTGTGAGCAAGCAACGGCAGTTTTTGAATGTGCTCAAGTACCTCAGCAACGACCTTCAGACCACGAGGTCCTGCGTGTGTTGACGGCCAAGACCGCCACCGCTCGTGCACGTGTCTTGGCGACGACGGTGCGAGGCTATCGGGGGTATCGCACGGAGGACCTGAGGCGCCTGAAGCGGCCGCCGTGGTTGCTGCGGTTGGGCCTGCGCTCGTGCACCCGTTCCCGGCCCTGGCTGCAGTATTGTCCCCAGTGTCTGCGAGGGGATGCCGATCCCTACTTCCGGCGGTGTTGGCGCCTGGCGTTCGTCACCGTCTGTCCCGCGCACGCCCGGCGGTTGCTGGATCGCTGCGAGGCCTGTGGGGCCGTCGTCAACTTTCACCGGCTTCCCGGCGATGCCGAGACGATGACGCAGTGTCATGGCTGCCGGGGCGATCTGCGTTGTGCCCAGGCGCCGACGTTACGGAGGACTGCGGGGGATTACCGTTTGGTCCAATTCCAAACGTTCCTGCTCACCACGATGCGGACGGGGACGTGCCGAGTCGTGGGCTCCAGTGCCATCCAGGGCGCGCCGTTCTTCGGGATGTTGCACCGGCGCGTGCGGATGTTCCTGACCACGAGGCATGCGCCAGCCTTCAAAGAGGCCTTTGGTGCGTATGGGCCATTGATGTGGTTACCCTCCGACCATGCCTCTCCTGCCCCGCGATCGATGGAGGGGCTCGGTGTCGAGGATCGCTTCACGCTCATGCGGTTTGTCTCTTGGTGGTATGGCCAGTGGCTCGCACCATTGATGCTGCGGACTGTCGAAGCCCAGCTGGGAGGGGCGGGATAACTCCCATTTCGCAGAAGGCCGGGAGTGCGAAGCGGATCCTGAGTTTTGACGTGGTTTTCTCCCTCCACTATGCTGAAAAGGCCCATGTATGCGTACTCCATCCGTAAACGCGAAACGCGACGAAACTCTCAAATCCCTCATTGCGGCCACCACCAAACTCTGGCGAGCCCACCATCTCACCTACGACCAAGCCCGGTATGTGGCCAAAGAAGTATGCCGCGCCCTCGCGCTTGAACGGCCGAAGACAAGAAAGCGAGTCGTGGCGCGGCTCTCCCGCGACAAGGAACGACGGCTTATCAGCCACGCCTACCGCATGAAAGGCACGCGGGGTCTCCTCATCAAGACCCTCTTCCAGACCGGCGCCCGAGTCTCGGAGTTTGTGAACATCAAGGTGAACGAGTTCTTCTTTGATGAACAGATGATCTTGATCTCCAAAGCCAAAGGCGGCAAGAGCCGGTATGTACCGATCCTGCCCGAGCTGGCCCAGGAATTGAGAACGCACCTTGGCGATCGCGCTGCGGGCTACCTCTTTGAAACCATTCATCACACCCCCTACTCACCGCGCCGCATCCAGCAGATCATCAAGGAGACCGCGGACGCAGCCAAGATCACCAAACGCGTATACCCGCATCTCCTGCGCCACTCGGTGGCAACAACCCTTCTGGAACGCGGGATGCCCTTGGAGCAAATCCAGAAGTTCCTGGGCCACTCCAAACTCGAAACGACCCAGATTTATGCCGAGTCAACGCCCGAGATGATCAAGGAGAGCTATCAGAAAGCGCTGGCTGGTTGAAGTGTGTCATGAGGAGATTTCTCGTCGAGGCAAGCCGAGCGTCTCTCCGGGATGGTGCCCGGGAGATTGCTGATAACAGGCGTCGGGCAAAGCTGCCCGAAAACACCAGCCATATCACATTATGAGGTCAAATCTGCCTGATACTCAATGGTTCGGCTCAAGGGGGAAGCGTAGAAGAACATGTACGGCATACTATTGCTACTGCACATTCTGGCAGCAACTGTCTGGACGGGTGGTCACTTGGTGCTTGCCCTAACCGTCTTGCCGCGAGTGCTCAAGGAGCAATCTCCTTCTGAACTATTTTTATTTGAGTCAGCCTATGAACGGATTGGGATACCAGCCTTACTGATTCAGGTCGCTACAGGAGTTTGGCTTGCACGTCGAGTCGTTCCAGACGTGAGTCAATGGTTGGCTTTTGATGATCCGACTGCACGCTTGATTGGCGCGAAGCTTGTCCTCTTGGCAGTGACAATCGCCTTCGCGGTCGATGCCCGCTTAAGGATTATTCCGCGTCTGTCGGTGCAGAATCTCACATCGTTGGCGTGGCACATCATCTCCGTCACGGCAATTTCGGTTCTTTTTGTTGTTGTCGGCGTTTCATTCAGGACAGGATGGCTTTACTAAGTCTAACAATCGATTCCAGCGGACAGCTTTCCGCCGCCACTGAACCGCGCCGTGAGACCCTGCGGGCGAAGGCTCTGAACACAAAGGAAAACGTATGCGCAAGATACTGCATGTCATGCTGGGCATCGGTTTTTTACTGGGCTGCTTCGCAAACACAGGGGCGGAGATCGCATCCAAGGCCAATACCCTGGAACGCATCACGCAGAGGCTTGTCGCTCCGCCGTTCCTGCCCGCGCATGAGCAAGTGGCGCAAGGGCCGCCCAAGGTGGTGCACGTGCGGATGGTGATCGAGGAGAAGCGCAGGCAGATCAGCCCGGATGGGGCCACGATCTGGGCCATGACCTTCAACGGGAGCGTCCCTGGGCCGATCATCGTGGTGCATCAAGATGATTATGTGGAGCTGACGCTGGTCAACCCACAGACGAACACCTTGCTGCACAATATCGACTTTCACGCGGCGACAGGGGCTTTAGGTGGTGGGGACCTGACCCATGTCGCCCCGGGGCAGGAGGTTGTCCTGCGCTTCAGAGCGACCAAAGCGGGCGCCTTTGTCTACCATTGTGCTCCTGGCGGACCTATGATCCCGTGGCACGTGGTGTCGGGGATGAACGGGGCCATCATGGTGCTGCCGCGGGACGGCCTGCGAGATGCAGACGGGAATCCGGTCCGATACGACAAAGCCTACTATATCGGTGAGCAAGACTTTTACATCCCCAAAGACGCGAACGGCAAGTACAAGGAGTACCCGACGCCCCTCGCCGGCATGGGGGATATGCTCGAAGTCATGAGGACCCTGACGCCTACGCATGTGGTATTCAACGGAGCCGTGGGCGCCCTCACAGGCGAGCATGCCCTCACGGCTCAGGTCGGGGAGCGGGTGTTGTTCATCCACGCTCAAGCCAATAGAGACACCCGCCCCCATCTGATCGGTGGACACGCTGACCTGATGTGGAGCGGCGGCTCCTTCAAGGACAGGCCGGCAACGAATCTGGAGACATGGTTCGTGGCGGGGGGCTCGGCGGTAGCCGCGATGTATCAGTTTAGACAGCCCGGCCTATACGTCTATCTCAATCACAACCTGATCGAAGCGATTGTGCTAGGCGCAGCAGCCCATATAAAAGTAGAAGGGGAATGGAATAACGATCTCATGGAACAGCTCCACAAGCCAGGGCCTATTAAGGAGCAGTGAAAAACAAGAGGCACAACTGGGGTCAAACTCGGATGAACCAATCTCCCAGGTCTTGCTGCCCAATCCGCGCCGAACCAAAGCGTGCAGGCGACGGCATACAGTGTCCGCTAACGCTCCCGCTTCCCGCCGCGCCTGACGCGTGGCGGTGTGCCGGACATGGCACAGAACTCACGAGGTGCAAGTCCCCGTGCCAGGTGTAAGCGCAGCCGAAGGCGAGGAGAAGGGCAAGGGCGTCACCGCGAGGTGGGGTCTGAAGGAAGCGTGGAACGAACGTGCCAGGCAACCTGTCCGCGAATAGCTGTCGCACTATGACAATGGCCCCGGCGTAGACCAGGCGCGTTGTCGGGAAAGTCCTCCTCACAGAGGCAGAGTTGCATTCACTTTTGTGAAAGTTGCATCTCCTTCTGGAAAATTGCAACTCCTCTTGTAACTGACACCAGAACCCTCTGCGATCGCTCTAAAAGATCTCCCAGGCGGTATAATATCTGTCTAAAGATTGGCTGCCGATCGAGGACGCGCTGATGCGCACAGGCTATCTGTCCGCCGGCCATATACTGCTCGTTTGCATGGTGCTTTTTGAGGACGGTGAGCCTCTGCTACCTCAGCCTTCGCAAAGGTCTTCGTCAGAATGGCGGCCAGCTTAGGAATGATGAGGAGAGGGAGGAGATTTTCTCACGCCTTCCATATAGGCGCGCAGGACCGCATTCATCCGGGTTTGATACCCTCGTCCCTGGGCGCGGAACCACTCCACAACCTCTTGATCGAAATAGGCCGTAATCCGTAGCTTCGGTTGACCAGGCCGTAAAATCATCGCGCGTTGCAGCCATTCCGGCTCAGGCTCAAAGGTGTCGGGGTCCTCCGTTATCGCCTGGGCGATATCCTCGTCTGTGAGGGCGTCCACCCGCTTCCAGTCGGTTTGGCCCTTACCGCCCTGTCCCAAAGACGTCTTGGTAATCTTGTCGTTCATGTCTCCGTGCCCTCCGTGCACTAATCAACCGGCGAGCTTCGCCTCGCCAAGTGAATACCACGGCGATAATTCGGCCTTCTAGCACGCCATACGCGATATGCCGCTGTTCCCCGTGTTCTTGCTGCTCCGAGGGAACCTCCAAGACTTCGCCTTGCCAAATTTCCTTGGCATCGAGGAAATCAATCCCATGCTTGCTGAGGTTCTCGAGGCGTTTTTGTTCGTACCATTCAAACAGCATATATGCATATTATCCATATATTATACATACAATAGGAGGGGCGGTAAAGAGGGGGAGTTAAGAAAATTCCCGCCAGTCATCCCACTGCGGGAGTTGTGGCGCATTAATGTGGGGAAACAAGCCGGCTCGTGTGTAACTAGAGTGCACCGAGCGACCATGCACACACATCCGTTGAATCAGCGTGGGTGTGACGCGTTTCGTATTGACCATGGCTTCATATGTCGCCACATAGAGATGCAGGTATCGCTTATGGACTCCACGGAAGGCGCGCAGAGAGGTCCGAAGCGCTGCGCCTGCCCCCTCGCAGGTGTTGCAGTGCACCTCACGTTGGCCATCTCCATCATCATCCCGCGCCCACTCGTGCACGCCGTGGCGGACAGTCGCGTGGTTGGGATGGCTCCTGCGATAGCTCTGCCACTCATCGGTGTAGAGCCACGTGCTGCCCATAGGGATATTCTCCGCGATCAGCGCCGCGCAGGTGCGCGTATTGGCATGCTCACAGACCCACAAGCGTTGCTCCCCCGTCTCGCGCGAGATCAGACTGATGATGGGGGGACGATCATTGGCGTAGGTCCCGTGGCCTTTCCGCTTATTGGCGCGCCGCCGGGGAGGATCGGTGGGGTCTGGATGCAGGGTGCTTTTTTTCCCCCGCGTTTTGGTACAGCTCATCGGCTTCAAAGGCGGTGCCCACCATCACGGCCGTCGGGGCCGTCTCATCCAGGTTGGCCTGCATACGCTGCCGGAGCGTATGGAGTTGTTTGCGTGAGAGACCTAACTCGCGAGCGAGGCGGGCCGTCGACTCGCCCTTCGCCACTCCACGGAGTAACAACACCAAGGTCGCCGGGCGCTGCCGGGTTTTCGCGAAGATGGTTCCCGTCAACAGGGTGTAGTAGCCATCACAGGCCCGACAGGGGTAGGCAGGAAAATGCCCTTGGTTACGGAACACACGCCGCTCAGCGTGCCCACAGGGCGGGCAGGTGAGGCCATCCAGGTGGAGATACTGTTCGAGCCAAAACGTGCAAACGCTGTCATCCAGTAACTCGTCGATCGGAAAGTCTATCATATCGTAAGGATATCACAGCTAGCACGCTGGCTACACATGAGCCGCCGTTTTAATCCCGCAGCGCACCGACGTGCCCATTAGGCCATATAGTGGTTAAAAATAGTTTCGTTTATTTTTTTTGTTGCATATATTTCGTTTATATAGCATCCTGAACCAGAAGAAAGGGGGTAAACACCATGACCTCACTGGCTTACACCACGCACGAGCCTGTCGCGCCCACCGAGACCGAGGCCTTACTGGCGCGCGCAACCAGCCGGCTGCTCGCCAACCATGTCAGAACCAAGCAGGATTTGCGTATTCGCATCATGGACGATGAAAGGGCCGGGGACATCCTGTCGCTGCCGGCATCTGCTGTGCGGCTGCTGCTCGATATCCTGACTGAAATGGCCCAGGGGAACGCCATTACCCTGATCCCCGTCCATGCGGAACTGACCACCCAGCAGGCCGCCGATCTCCTGAACGTCTCACGTCCCTATCTGGTGAGCCTGCTCGATGACGGGAAAATTCCCCATCGCAAAGTCGGTACGCATCGGCGTGTCCTGTTTCAAGACCTGATGGCCTACAAGAAACGCATCGACCACGCGCGCGAACAGGTCCTTGACCAATTGGTGGAGGAGGCGCAGGAGCTGGATATGGGGTATTAGGCGTGGCGTCGTTCACCGCGCTGTATGATGCCTGTGTCCTGTATCCCGCACCGCTGCGGGATGTGCTGATGCAGATGGCCCTGACCGACCTCTACCAGGCCAAGTGGTGCCACATGATTCATGACGAATGGATGCGGAATCTCCTGCGCAACAGACCTGATCTGACCCGCGAACGGCTTGAACGCACCCGTGAGCGCATGGATGCCCACACCCGCGATTGTCTGATCATCGGGTTTGAAGATTTGATCGACACGCTAGAACTGCCGGATCCTGGCGACCGCCACGTTCTGGCGGCGGCCATTCACGGTCGGGCGGATGTGATCGTCACCTATAATCTGCCGCATTTTCCACCTGAGCCTCTCGCTAGGTACGGCATCGAGGCCCAGCATCCCGATGCGTTCCTCACCCATCTGATTGACCTGGCTCCAGGGCCTGTCTGCGCCGCGGCCCGGACACACCGGCTGCGGCTGAAGAACCCCCCAAAGACCGTCACCGAATATCTGGAAACCCTGGAGCATCAATCCCTTTCACAATTCGTGGCGCATCTGCGCGCATTCGAAGCGCTGCTGTGACCCTCTTCGAAACACCCCGATCGTGAGCGTACCAAATTGCCGTCAGTCTCCACCCCCGTGTACGCTTGATAATCCCGTTTATCTGGTTTGGGATGGCGCACAATCCTGACCCCGCTTTTGGACCGGCCCCCATGCTCAGTGCCAGGGACCAACGTCTCCGTGCCACTCAGATGGCCCAGGAAGGCATCCAGCCATTACTCGACGTCGGCATCTCATTCAAGCGCGTGGCCGAAGCCTACGCCGCCGCGACGGTGACACTGGTGCTGCAAGCACGCTGACATCGAGGACGTCCAAGACCTACTAGTGAGTCCGCACATGATGCTGGACCAGCACGAGAAGACCAAGCGCTATGACCACGCCGGCCCCTAACGCCCTGACTCCGATCCTGCCAGTGCAGCTGACCGCCGCCTAATTCCAGGATTTGGCGGAGATTCCTCCGGAACTCGAATGGTTCGCCAATCTCACTAACCCGAACACCCGCCGCGCCTACCAGCAGGACATCAAAGACTTTTAGGTCTTCGCAGGCCTGCGGCAGCCGGAAGAGTTCCGGCACGTGACCGGCGCCCATGTGATTGCCTGGCGTCAGCAGCTCACTCGGCAAGGCCTCGCCAACGATACCATCCGGCGCAAACTTGCCGCCCTCTCCTCGCTCAATGCCTACCTGTGTGACCGTCACGCGGTCCTGCATACCCTCCCTTACTGGGGGAGAAGCCGCCGCCCTTGGTGAACCGCGCAGGGGTGACGCCGGCGCTTGGCGACCACCAGGCGCGGATGCTCCCGCAAGTCCCGCCCGCCGGCGGAGACACTGAAAGGGAAACGGGACCGCGCGATGCTGGCCACGCTGCTGTATCACGGGCTACGGTGCGAGGAGCTCTGCACGTTCAAGGTAGGAACCATCTAGCAGCGGGAAGGGGGACAAGGTGCGCTATCTGCCGCTACATGTCCTGGCGCAGCGGCTCATCATCGCCTACCTGGAGGCCTCCGGCCATGCCGGCGACCTCCACGGGCTGCTGTTCCGGCCGCTCAAAAACAACCGCACCAGAACCCTGACCAAGCTCGTGCACCCGGCATCCGTGTATCGGACCACCATGGAGCGCTACGCCGAGGGAGCAAGAAGCAGGTAACGGGCAGGATACTCACGGCCTCTGGTACTTATCGTCCCACGACCACTGGAATACCGGGGGCCGCGCCCTTGACAATCCGTCCAGCCTTGATGACACCAGTGATGCGCTCAGCTTGCTGCAACACGCGGATGTCGGCGAGTGGGTCCCCTTGCACCAGGATGACGTCAGCCCACTTGCCGGCCTCGAGCGTGCCCGTATGCTCGGAAATGCCGATGGCGTCAGCGGCGACACGCGTCGTGACCATCAGGGCCTCAGCCGTCGAGAGACCGTTTTGCGTCAGCAGTTCGAGCTCCAGAGCATTCTTGCCGGCAACGTTGAACGGCGTGCCACAATCAGTTCCCATGGCAATCTTGACGCCCACCTCATGGGCGTGACGCACGCTCTCTTTATGACGTTCCATCACCAGATTGGATTTCTGCACCGCGTATGCCGGGATGCCGCTGGCCGTGCCTCCAGCGCAGATATGGAACGGCGCCACCATCGTGGGGACATAATACGTGCCATGTTCTCGCATCAGAGCAATCGCTTCGTCGTCGAGCAAGGTGCCATGCTCGACCGTGTCCAGGCCCGCCCTGATGGCCTCCTTCACACCCGCCGCGCCGTGACAATGCCCAGCGACCCGGCGGCCCAGTTGATGTGCCTGCGCGATCGCCGCCTGCAACTCGTCGGGTGCCCACTGTAACACGCCAACGTCCGAGCCATCGGTCATGACCCCGCCGGTGACCAGCAATTTGATCACATCGGCCCGCATCTTGATGAGCTCGCGCACCGCCCGTCTGGCCGCCTCAGGGCCGTTGATGAGGCCATCGCGCTCAACATGCACTTCCGGCCGAAAATAGCTGTCGCCGTGGCCACCAGGGACGCTCAACGAGTGGCCGGCGGCGTAAATCCGGGGGCCTGGGACCAAGCCATCCTCGATCGCCTGGCGCAAGGCGATATTGCCATAGCCCATAGCGCCGACGTCGCGCACCGTAGTAAACCCCATGTCTAGCATGATTTTGGCATTGGCCGCACCGCGAATCGCCGTGTAGGGGAGTAGCTCCTTCAGGCCGCGGGTCGCATAATCGGCAGCCCCCGAGGACAGCAGATGCACATGACAATCCATCATCCCCGGCATGACGAACTGTCCCGCCGCGTCGATCACCTGTACATCGCGGCCGCCGGTGGCAATGGCTGACGCCGGGCCAACGGCCGTGATGCGGTCGTCTTCGAGGCAGACGACGCCGTTACGAATGACCTCACCATGGATCGCATCGAAGACGGTCCCGCCGACGATTTGCCTCTGGGCCATGATTAGTACCCTCTTCTCATTCCCGAGGCAGGGACTCCTCCCTCAGCGCCTGAGCAATCAGGGGTCTAAGCTCCGGGACAAAACGAGTCGCTGTCTCCCACACAATTTCCAAATCTAACCCGAAGTATCCGTGAATAAGCTTATCCCGCATTCCAGCCATCTTTGTCCATGTAACCCTCGGATGCCTGCGCCGGACTGACGCGGGGATGTGCTTTGTAGCTTCACCGATGATTTCAAAAGCTCGAACAACTGCAAAGGACGTCCTATCATCCGCTAAAAATTGCTCAAAGTCCATCCCTTCGATAAAGCGTTCCACCTTGTCCATTGTCTCCAGAATATCTTGCAGGTAGTCACGGAATTCTCGTTCGGGTTTCATACCGGGCGGACCTCTCTCAGAATCCGTTTGCCGATCTCACCCTTGAGTGCACGTCGCGTAACCAAGTCCACTTTGACTCCGAGCAATCCCTTGAGGTGATGCTCAAAGTCGATGAATTCCGGGATCGTTGGGGGTTGGTCAAACTCCACCAACAGGTCTAAGTCACTCCGCGGTTTCTGTTCCCCGCGCACATAGGAGCCGAACACCCCTAGCGTGCGTACCCCATAGTGCTCGCGCAGCTCGGGTAGATGCACACGTAAAGTGCGCAAGCACATCGTCAAGCGTTGGTCGCTGGCGCTGAGGCTTGCTCTGGCTTCGCTCATAAGGCCTCCCAGAGTTTAATACGACCGCGGCATGCCGAGCACATGCTGTCCGACATAGGCCAGGACCAGGTTGTTGTTGATGGGTGCGGTCTTGTACAGGCGCGATTCGCGGAACTTGCGTTCGACGTCGAACTCGGTCGCAAAGCCATAGCCGCCGTGGCAATCGAGGCAGGCGTTGGCGGCCTCCCAAGCGGCCTCAGCCGTCAGGTATTTGGCCATATTGGCTTCGGCGCCACAGGGTTCTCCGGCATCGAACAGGGCCGCGGCCTTCAGGCGCATGAGGTCGGCGGCCTCGACGGCCATATGCGCCTTGGCAATGGGAAATTGCACACCCTGGTTGGCGCCGATGGGCTTATCGAAGATCACCCGCTCTTTCGAATACTTCACCGCCTTCTCGATAAACCAGCGGCCGTCGCCGAGCGACTCCGAGGCGATGAGGATGCGCTCGGCGTTCATACCGTCCAGGATATAGGCGAAGCCTTTGCCCTCCTCGCCGATGAGGCTGTCGGCGGGAATCACCACGTTATCGAAAAAGAGAGAGGTAGTATGATGATTTAACATCGTGCGCAGTGGCTGTACGGTGAGTCCATTCAGGCCGCGGATGTCGATCAGGAACACCGACAACCCCTCGGTGCGCCGCCGCACCTCACTGAGCGGTGTCGTACGCGCCAGCAGGAGCATGAGGTCGGACTGCAGAACACGCGAGATGAAGATCTTCTGGCCATTGACCACATAGGTATCACCATCGTGCACCGCGGTGGTCTGAAGCTTGGTGGTGTCAGAGCCGGAGTTAGGCTCGGTCACGCCGAAAGCTTGTAAGCGCAAGGCACCACTGGCAATCTTTGGCAGGTAGCGGGCTTTCTGCACCTCAGAGCCATGGCGCAACACCGTCCCCATGATATACATCTGGGCGTGGCAGGCGGCAGCATTGCCCCCCGAACGATTGATTTCTTCGAGGATCAGGCCCGCGTCCAGAATGCCCAGGCCCCCGCCACCGTACTGCTCAGGGATGAGCGCCGACAGGTAACCCGCCTTGGTGAGCTCTTGCACGAAGGCTTCGGGGTAGGTACGTGTCTCATCGAGCTGCACGCCAATACTCGCTAGGATACAGCTTACACAGATCATAGACAGCCTTCTTTAGCACGTGCTGTTGCTCGGTGAGTGAGATGCGGATCTCGGCCATCATCGACTCCTGGTAAACGTTTCTTGTGGGTGCTGCCGCCTCGTATGAGATAGAGTGATGGTGGACTTGAGCAGCCCAGCTCCTCCCGACTCATAGACGGTCGGCAGCTGGCTTGATGACGCTGGCGAAGTGCTCCATACGCTCCAGACTCTCGTTCAAAGCCTCGCTGAGGGCATGCGACAGATGGCAGACCGTCTCAGCCGCTGTGCCGAATATGGACGACGTCGCCATCTTGAACCAGGTAGTCTTTGCCCTCCAGGCGCAGCGTGCCCTTGGCCCGGGCTTTGGCTTCCGAACCCGCCTCCAGGAGTGCATCCCAGCGGATGACCTCGGCTCGGATAAAGTGCTTTTCCAGATCGGTATGAATGGCGCCGGCAGCCTCTACAGCTCGTGAGCCACGGGGGATTGTCCAGGCGCGGCATTCGTCATCTCCCACGGTGAAGAATGAGATCAGCCCCAAGAGCTCGTAACTCTTGCGGATCAATCGCACCAGACCGCTCTCCGGTATATCGTAGCTGGTGAGGAAGTCAGTGGCTTCATCGTCGCTCATCTCGGCGAGCTCGGCCTCGACTTTGGCGCAGACGACGGCAACTCCGGCGTTTGGACGCGACGCGACTTCGGCCAGCTTATACGTCTCTGGCGCTTGCGCCAGATCGCGCCCAAGATCGGCGCTTTCGCCGATGTTGAGCACATAGAGCACCGGTTTTTGGCTCAAAAACATAAAGCTGCGCAGGCGTTTCTCGTCCGCGGGGGCGAGCTCCAGCTCACGTAGCGGGCGCTCGCTTTCGAGTTGGGCTTTACAGTGCTGGAGCAGCTCATGTTCCTTCACCAGCTCCGGCGCGTGCATCCGTTTCAGATCTTTTTCCAGGCGCTCCAGACGCTTCTCAATCTGTCCGAGATCGCTGAGCATCAGATCGAAGTCGACGTTGCGGACGTCACGCAGGGGGTCGATGCTCTCCCCGTGTGGCATGGCTGGATCCTCGAAGGCGCGGATCACATGGGCCAGGGCATCGACAGTGCGTAGGGTTGCGAGGTAGGCTGTCTCTTTCAGCGCCTCCTGACCGACGGCGGCCACGTCGACGTATTCCATTGAGGTATGGGTGAGCTTACGAGGATTGTACAGAGCTGACAGTCGGTCGAGACGCTCGTCCGGCACCCTGGCGACTCCTAGGTGCACCTCACGCGGGTTGGCGTGTCGGCGCTCATCCAGCGGCGTTTTCGTCAACATTCTAAATAACGATGTTTTACCTACCTGCGGCAGACCGATGATTCCTGTTTTCATGAATTTTTCTCGCTGATTGACGGAGGTATAGTTTGGTCCGCAGCATGCGATCGTCACAAAAAAAGTCTCACGACCAGCAACGTGCGGCCAACAGGAGGGGAGTCACGCCACGGAGGAGAATACCGCTGCCTCAAGACGAGGCGACAGCACACACATCCTCAAAGACCATTGCTGGCGGATAAAAATGACTCAGTCCTGCGGCTACAGTAGCATCAGCGTCCTCAGATATCAAGCCCGATCTCGTGAGCTGTGACCGCCGGCAAACTGGCACTGTCGAAGACAGAATGCTATGCTTAGAGCCGATTTTTGGATCGGAGGTTGAGCCGAGAGCCGAGCCAGATCCGCGGTTGTATCGCCCTCGCCCACCTATGACCGCATCGGCCATTCGTCACCCTTGGCTGGGAATCGATGATGACACCTTCCATGAATTCGAAGCGTTCAACACGCGAGGGCGCTGCTTCCGGTTGAATTTCTAGCTTGCATCAGGCGTCATCATGAGCTCAAGTCCTCATGCGACTCATCTGCTCAGCACCGGAGCCGCCTATGCCTCTCCCTCTTGTGTCCGCTGTAGGTTTTGTCGTTCTGACGGGATTCGCCTGGCTGTGCTCGGGAAATCGTCGCGCTATCGCCTGGCGGACGGTCGCCTGGGGGCTAGGTCTGCAACTCCTCATCGGGGTCTTGATATTCCGCCTACCGGGCTCCCGACAGCTGTTTCTCGGGCTGAATACCGCCGTACTAGCGCTTCTAGACTCCTCCAACAGCGGCACCAGATTCTTACTGGGACCGCTCGCCGCCGCGCCGGGTGAGGTGGGATCGGTTGGCTTTATCCTGGCCTTTCAGGTCTTGCCGGTGGTGATCTTCTTCTCGGCCTTTACCGCAGTGCTCTATCACCTGCGGTTGCTGCAGCCGGTGGTCCGGCTGTTCGCCGGAATGTTCCATCGCACGCTCGGCATCAGCGGCGCCGAAGCCTTGTATGGGGCCTCGCAGATTTTCGTCGGCATCGAGTCGGCGCTCATGGTGCGCCCATATCTTGAGCGCATGACGAGGTCTGAGTTCCTCATGCTCCTGACCACCGGTATGTGCAATGTGGCCTCGAGCACACTCGGGTTGTATGTGGCCTTTCTGCATGAGCGTTTTTCCGCACATTGCCGGGCATCTGCTGTCGGCTTCCGTGTTGTCGATTCCCGCTGGAGTGGTGATGGCCAAGATATTTGTGCCGGAAACACAAACGCCGGAGACTCTGACCGATGTCCCGCCAGAAGATCCGACGCTCCGCTCGAGCAATATTATGGCGGCGATCATCGCTGGGTCCACCGACGGCCTGAAGCTCGCCGGCGGGATCGCGGCCCTACTCATCGCTATGCTAGGGTTGGTGGCACTGATCGATCGGGTGCTGATGCTCCCGAGTGCCTGGCTGTCACTCCCACAGCCGCTGACACTCACGACTATCTTGGGTTGGGTGTTCTATCCGGTGACCATCTTGCTTGGGATTTCGCTGGCCGATGTGCCGACGGCGGCGCGCTTATTGGGTGAGCGGGTGATCCTCACCGAAGTGGTCTCCTATCAAGAGATGGCGCGCCTGGCGTCCGCAGGAACGTTTGTAGAGCCCCGGTCGGTGGTGATTCTTAGTTACGCCTTGTGTGGGTTCGCCCATGTGGCGTCAGTGGCCATTTTCGTCGGTGGTATGGCGGCGCTGATCCCTTCACGGCGTGATGAGTTGGCGAGTCTTGGATGGCGGGCCCTCCTGGCGGCGACGTTGGCGACACTGATGACGGCCTGTGTCGCGGGCATGTTCACCACGGGTGAGGGCGTGTTATTGGGAGGTGGGCGTTGAGCGGGGCACTCGGAGATCAACGGCGTCGCCTGCGGCATGTGGCCCTTGACCTGGACGACACGATTTCTCGCGGCGATGATGTCCGTGAACCGCTTCTACCTCCCTTTCAACTCTAGCCACACTCGCTCATAGAGCCGACCAGCGTCGCTGAAATCGTGCAACCACCAGAGCTTCGTGTCTTGCGGCCAAGCATACGAGGGTCCGTTGAGAATTTCAGGCTTGATCAAGGCTCTGGCGGCCTCATTGACGCTGGCGTAGCGGGCGTGGTTGACGATCATGGCGCTGATCTCCGGCCGCAGCACAAAATTCATGAACTCCATGGCCAACTCTTGCTGCCGTGCCCCTTTCGGGATGGCCCAGTTATCCACAAAGACAAACGTCCCTTCGGCGGGAACGATGAAGGCAATGTCTGGATTTTCCGCCTGCGCCATGGCGATCTCACCGCTCCAACCCTGTGCTAATACCGTCTCCCCTGCGGCCAGCGAATCCTCGAACGACTCGCTGTCATATTTGGCGAGGAATGGTTTTTGCCGGAGTAGCAGCGCTTGTGCCTGCGCCAGGTGCTGCGGATCGGTGCTCTCAGGAGAGTGTCCTGAAGCGACCAACGCGGCGGCGATCACCTCACGCATGTCGTTGAGCATGCTGATCCGATTCTTGTAGGGCTCGATCCATGCCGGCTCGAACAGGTCAGCCCAGCGTGCAGGCGGCGGCATCACCTGGCTCTTGTTGTAGCCGATGCCGGTGATCCCCCACTGGTAGGGCACCGAATAGTGATGCCCAGGATCGTACGGAGGATCGCGAAAACGCTCCCCCAGATACCGCAGGTTAGGAATGCGCGATAGATCGATAGGCAACAGGAGGCCCTCTTTCCTGAGCAGCACCACCATATAGTCTGACGGCACCACCAGATCGTACACCGCGCCACCCGCTTGCAATTTGGCCCGCATATCTTCGTTACTGCCATAATTATCTTCAATCACATGGGCCCCGAATTCGCGTTCGAATAGCTGAAACACCTCGGGATCGATATACTCCTCCCAGATGAAAATCCGTAGTGATTTCGTCTTGTTGGAATTGATCGCGACGATGACCCCAACCACGACCAGTATGGCCAACCCGAGGATTCCCCAGCGGGCATAGCGTGCCATCATCGCCTCCTTTGCAGCGCGACCGATAGCGCCACCAGTGCGATGGAACCCAACAGCATCAGCGTCGAGAGCGCATTGATCTCTGGTGTGACACCGCGTTTCACCATCGACCACACCTGGATTGGCAGTGTCGTGGCGCCCGGCCCGCTGGTAAAGAACGTGATGACAAATTCATCGAGCGATAAGGTAAACGCCAGGAGAGCCCCGCTCAACACCCCCGGCCAGATCAGCGGCAGCGTGATGCGCTGAAATACTTGCCACTCATTGGCTCCAAGGTCCATGGCGGCTTCTTCGAGACGTTTATCCATACCGCTGAGCCGAGCCCGGACCACAACCGCGACATAGGAAATAGCAAAAGCCACGTGAGCGATGATGACCGTGGTCCGTCCCAATGTTGGTCGCCAATCGAGCACATATTCTAGGCCATTGAACACCAGAACGAAGAATAACAGCAAGGCAATACCCTGCACGATATCAGGCATCAGGATCGGCAATGTCAGGGCGGCGTCATAATGGGATGCCCGACGCCGGTCAACATGACGCTCCAGCCCCAAGGCCGCCAGCGTCCCCAGGACGGTGGCGATCAGCGTCGTCGCGGCGGCGATGAGCAAGCTATTGAGTAACGCCTGGGCGATGTCGGGATTACGGAAAAGCTTCGTATACCATTCCAGGGAGAATCCTCCCCAAATGCTGGCGTAGCGGCTGGCGCTAAAGCTGAACAGGACCAGCACGGCGATCGGCAGATACAGAAAGCCGTAGACCAGCACGGCATTGAACGCTAAAAGCGGGGCGACGAAGTGATCAAGGAATCCCCTACGGATGTGTGTCATCCGGCTTTGACGCGATCTACCCAACAGCGTCTCCCCCATGCGCGAACTTAAAATAGACCCAAATGGCCACTGAAATGATGAGCATGAGGACCAAGGCGAGCGCCGATCCCAGTGGCCAATCTTGTGGCTGCGACAGGAAACGTTCTTGAATCACGTTGCCGATCAGTGCCACCTTGGCACCGCCGAGCAGCTGCGGTACCACAAAATTGCCCAGCGCTGGAATAAAGACCAGCAAACTGCCCGCCAGCACTCCAGACCATGTTAATGGCAGGAGCACCTTGAAGAACGCTGCTACATGTGTCGCTCCCAGATCCTCGGCCGCCTCAAACAGGCGCCAGTCGAACTTCTCCAGCGAGCCGTAGATCGGATAGACCATGAATGGCAGGTACCAATAGACCAAGCCCGCGATGACAGCCCAAGGCGTATAGAGCCAGTTGAGGCTCTCGTGAGCCCCCAACCAGCCAACCAGGCGAGCCACTTGATCGGCCGTGCCGTCGACGCGCAGCAGAACCATCCAGGCATAGGTCAAGACGAGGGAATTAGCCCACAGCGGCAGCAGGGTCAAAAAATAGAGCCATCTGCGCGCTGGCTCCCGCCGATGCACGATGAAATAGGCCAACGGATAGCCGATGACGAGGCATAATGCGGTGGTGACACAGGCCATCCAGCATGACCGCGCTACGATAGTCAGCAGCAAGGGATCGATGAGCCGTGCGTAACTGCCAAGGGTGAACTGCCAGATCAGAGGCGAACCACGCTCCGTGAGACTGATCACGATGATAATGCCAAGCGGCAGAAAGGCGAACATGCCGAGCCAGACAGCGGGGGGAATGAGACACCAGATGGCCACGGATACTACTCAAGAAATGGTGCGATGATGAATGCCTTCGCCAACGGGGCGAGAATGATCAACAAGACATGTAGCTCTGCCAGAAGAATTTGCCGCGGCGAGCTCGGAAAGTGCGCCGTCCCTGACGGGCGTGTCAGGCGCGGGAGCCACCGATGCACCGCAGCCAGGTACTCCAGATATTCTCCTCCATACCGTCGCGACAGCTGGTGCTCCTCATAACGCACCACACAGGAGTATACTATGCCACACCAGAGGAGGGCCACCGGCATCATCCACAAGACTCCGGACATGGCGACTACCCCCAGGATGATCAGGGTGTTGCCGATATAGATCGGATTTCTGACCAGCGCATACGGCCCGGAGGTGGTGACGCGGCGTGTGATGCTGAGGCGGTAGCCGATATGCTTTTGGGCCCACATCCGTAGCGCCCACCCCAGACCAAAGAGGAACAGGCCAAGCGGCCAGACGACCCAGCCGACCTCATATGCACCGACAAAGCAAAAGATCGAAAAAATGACCGGTAGCGCCGCGAGCAGGCCACGCCACCTATAGACCGCTTTCAGTATCATCGATTATACCCTTCGTGGTGTGGACGCGGTTGCTATCGGTGGTCGCCGTCATCAATCGCGAGCACGGCCGAAATATGTGCGGAATATAAGATAGTCCGCGTGGCTGGTCAAGCCTGCCCGCGGCACGTCGGTCGAGACGCGCGCGCGGGCCGCCAGGCCCTCACGTGAACTGGCATACGATCCAGCCCTCTCCATGAGGGGCGATGGACATCCTTGATCGTGTCTCAGAAGACCTTTCGGCAGCTCAGCGAAGGAGAGAGGAGGGATCCGGCGTGACGTACCTGCTGATCGGTATTGGCGGCTTCCTTGGCTGCAATGCCCGGTATCTTCTGGGTGGTTGGATCACGGCGCGTTATGGGATCGGCTTTCCCTATGGAACGGTGGCCATCAATGTCTCAGGAAGCTTCGCCATTGGCTTCTTCCTGATCCTGATATCAGAGCGGTTCATCGTCCATCCTCATTGGCGACTCTTCGTCGTCGTCGGCTTCCTCGGGGGGTACACCACTTTCTCAACGTTCAGTTTTGAGACCTTCGCGCTCATGCAGCAACGGTCTTTTGTCCTCGCGTTGGCGAATGCGGTCGGGAGTGTGGTCCTCGGTCAGCTGGCCGTCCTGGTCGGCATGCTGCTCGCGCGCCTTTTTTAGGGAGCCGGGTGAGCGTGGAGATGGATCTTTACAATCATTGACACCTTGCCGGCCAGTCCGCTCACGCTTCAGGCTGCGAGACCAGCAGGTCCAACCCGAGCCGTTGCGACAGGAACTTGGCCACCAGCTGCCCCTTGACGCTGTTCCCCGCGCTGTCGAGCGGCGGGGCAAACGTCCCCAGCCCACCCTTGCCCGGCGACACCGTGACGATCCCGCCGCCAATGCCACTCTTGCCCGGCAGCCCGATGTCGAACAGCCAGTCGCCCGAGGTTTCATACAACCCGGCGGTGAGCATCACCGCCAGCGCATAATGGCAGACGGCCGCGTCCACCACCCGCTCTTTGGTGAGCGGATTCACCCCGCCATCCGCTAGCGTCGCCCCCATCACCGCTAGATCCTTGGCACTCACATTCAAGGAGCACTGCTTGGTGTACAGGTCCACGGCGTCGGCCGGGTCCATGTATACGCGCCCATAGCTTTGGAGCAGGCGGGCGATGCTCTGGTTCCGGAAGTTCGTCTCCGACGCAGAGGCGTATACCTCGTCGTTGAGCGGCAGCGTCCGGCCGGCGAAGCGCGACAACCCGTCGTGAATGAACTGCCAATGGGACTCAAGGCTTGTCCCCGGCACCAGGCTGGTCGTGGCAATCGCTCCCGCATTCACCATCGGGTTCGTCCTCCCGTCGTCTCCCTGCTCAATGGCTGCTAGCGAGTTGAAGGCCAGTCCGGTGGCGTTCACGCCGATTCTCTGGCGCACCTCCGCGACGCCGAGCTGCTGAGAGACCAGGGCGAAAACGAACGGCTTGGACACGCTCATGATCGTGAACTCGTAGTCGGCGTCCCCAACCGCATAGACGTTGCCACTGGTGCCCACCACGCAGATCCCGAACAGCTCGCTAGGCACCCGGGCCAGCGCCGGGTATACCTGCGAGCTCTGGCCTTCACCATTGACCCTATAGCGTTCGTGCGCCTCCGCTACCAAGGCTCTGATCTGCTCAGGGGACGGCAAGCGGCCGGTGGACACATACGACGGGCCGGCGGCCGCATCAAGCTCGAGTCGTGTGTGCATAGCTTCCTCTCCAGTACAACCGGCACCCCTTTCCACCGCCGCACTCTCTATGCTTGTACTGCTGGCTTCACGTCTTGGAGCGCCTGCCGCAGGCGTGCTTCTTGCTCGTTCGAAAGTGACGTCCGCAGCACCGTCCCCTCGAATGAGTGCAGCTCAGGTAGGACCTTATCGGCCGTCACGCTGCGCACGAGGACGAAGAGTGCTGATGAGCCCGGCTCAATGGTCGAGCCCACCGACCGGATAAACGCATCATCGATGCCGTAATCCGACAGCGCCCCGGCCAAGGCGCCTGATCCGGCCCCCAAGGCCGCGCCGGTCACCATGCCGATCAGCGGGTTGAGGAACAGCAGACCAATCAGGGTGCCCCACATCGCGCCCTGGAGGCCTCCGGTTGTAGCACCAACGCGGGTTAGATTGACTGCCTGCTTCAGGTGCACTTGGCCGCTCTGGTCGCGTACAACAATGCAGGAGTCCTCAAGGTCGATCAGGTGTTCCTTCTGTAACGCTTGCAACTTGTTTAACACTTGGTCGGCGGTGTCTTCACCCTTAAACCCCACGGCGATCAGATCACTCATCCTTAGCTCTCCTCTCCTTACATACTTGATTTCTTCAGCCTCAGAGTGCCACAGGTAAACCCGCAAACGGTGCCAGTCATGGTTTCACCACTCACGGTCAGGGTGAAATTCACCTGCCCACCAGGTGCATCGGGGGACGCGACATTGAAGATCAACGTGGAGTCCTCCAGCGTCCCCTCACGAATCTCTGGCGAGAGCGCGAGCGACCGTGCGTCGCTGAACACGGGGATTACACCCGTCACACTTTGCCTGCCGGTAACGGTGGTGCCCTGTTGGGCCAGCTGCAGGGTGATCTGGCCGCTGCCGACCCGATGAGTCCAGCTCCCCTCCCACTTCCCAGCCACGTTCGGTGCGGCTGTGCCAGCGATGGCCTGGCCATAGCCGCTCATGGTGACCATCAGGGCCAACAGTCCAATCAAAACCGTCGTGCCTACGAGTGCCTTCGATTGCATGGCTGATCCTCCTCTGCTGCCACGAGGCTCGCAACCCTCAGTCCACCACTGCCGCCACTAAGACATCCCCCCGGGCTGGTGCCACATCTCCATGGCGGGCGAAGTTCGGGGGAAAATCCTTCCCTTCTACTCCTTGCTCATGATCCGGGAGCCGATCATAGCCTAGCGGCTGAATGCTGTCAATCAGTAACTCCTCAACAATTTCGCCCACCTCGGCCGTGCCCAAGGCGTTATAGGGGGGACGCACGGCTCGTCAGGTCGCTGTCCTGAGTGGTCGGCGACGAAATGAGCAACTGTCACACGAAGTTACTTTCTGTCACATGTTGTTGCCTCTTATTGCCTCGTAACCTGGTGGGGCTTTCTGAGGAATGTCAGGATAAGTTCATCGATAGCACGAAATGTTTATTGTTGACATATGAGATGATCGTGGCCTATAAGTTGGCCCGACCAGCAGTGCTACCTCTATATCTTGAAGCTATTCGAGGATGCAGGCGCGTATCTGGTCCGCCCCCAATCGGCGAGAGAGCCGGATAGAGCGAGGACCACAGCGATCGGAGGGACGGACGATATTGAGTGACATTGCGCTCACCTTCATCATCGTCGCCGCAGTCGTCGCGCTCTTCGTCTGGAACCGCATCCCGGTGGTACTCGTGGCCCTTGGGACGGCGCTTGCGCTCTACGCCACGGGAGTCCTCGATCTGAGCCAGGCCCTCGCCGGCCTCGGCGACCCCGCAGTTATCTTCATCGCGTCGCTGTTCGTGGTCAGCGCCGGCCTCGACGCCACAGGGGTGACGGCGTGGGCGGGGCAACTCTTGATTGCGAAGGCGGGGAAGAGCCGGACGCGGCTGCTCATTCTCATCATGGTGCTCGTATCACTCCTCACCGCGCTGATCAGCGTCAACGGAGCAGTGGCCGCTCTCCTCCCCGTCGTTGTCGTCATGGCCATCCGGCTCGGCCGCCCGACCTCGCAGCTGCTCATGCCCCTCGTGTTTTCGGCCCACGCCGGGGCTCTCCTGGCGCTGACCGGCTCGCCGGTGAACTTCCTCGTGTCCGAGGCCGGGGTGGACGCCGGCGTGGGCGCCTTTGGCTACTTCGAGTTCGCCATCGTGGGGATCCCCCTGCTGCTTGGGACTATGGCGATCGTGGTGCTGTTCGGACAGCGCCTGCTGCCGGAGCGAAACGGCCGGGCGATGCCGTCCGACCTCAGCCGGCACGCCCGGACGCTCAGCGAGCAATACCGACTCGACGATGGGCTGTTCCAGCTCCGGGTGCGGTCCAGCTCCCCGTATGTGGGGGCGCCGCAGACCGCGGTGGACTTGAAGGAGTATGCGGGCCTGACCCTGGTCGGCGTCCAAGATGGTGATAGGAATGGCCCGTTGGGGCGGCGCCCCATCAGCGCAGGCGACATTCTCATCGTGCGTGGGGATGCCACTGCCGCCGCCAGTCTGGCCGCCGACCGTGCCCTCGCTTTTCGGCTTGAGGATGGCAGCGGCGATGCCTCGGAATTGCTGTTCAACCGTGCATCCGGTCTTGCTGAGGTCGTTATTCCTCCCCGATCCGGCATGATCGGCCAAACGGTGTTCCCGGGGATGGTCACCCCCAGTGGCGATCTCATCATCCTGGCCGTGCAACGTCGGGGTGAAGACCAGGGTCCGAACGAGACGGTGTTGGCCGCGGGCGACACGTTGCTACTCCAGGGGACTTGGAAGGCGCTCGACATACACCTCGATGACCCCGACGTGTTGGTCGTCGACTCGCCGGAGCTCGTGCGTCGGCAAGCCGTGCCCATGGGCATGGGGGCGAAGCAGGCCATCGCCGTGCTCCTCGCCATGGTGGTCCTCCTCGCCACCGGCGCGGTGCCGGCGGTCATTGTGGGGCTGGCCGCCGCCTGCGCTATGGTCCTGCTGGGGGTGCTCACGGTCGAACAAGCATACCGTGCCATCAACTGGACGACGGTCATTCTGGTCGGCGCTATGATTCCGCTGTCGACCGCCATGGACCAGAGTGGCGCCGCTGCGGCCATGGCGGCGACACTCGTGCGCGTGGTCGGCAACGCCGGTCCATATGCCCTGCTGGCTGGGCTTTTCGTGCTCACAGCCATCCTCGGCCAGCTCATCAGCAACACAGCGACCGCGCTCATCGTCATCCCGATCGCGGTGTCCGCCGCCACCGGCATGGGGCTGTCTCCCCGGCCGGTATTGATGAGCGTTGCCGTCGCCGCCGCGGCCGCGTTCCTTACCCCCGTGGCCACCCCGGTAAACCTGATGGTGATGGGGCCGGGAGGGTACCGCTTTGGGGACTACTGGAAGCTTGGGCTGCCTTTGTTGCTGTGGTTCTTCGTAGTGGCGACCTTCCTCGTCCCGGTCTTCTGGCGATTCTGAGCGAGGGCACGGCCCGCAGAGCTGCGCGTCGATCGCCCCGTCGAAGCGCTCGCAGCTTCGGTGTCGGTCATGTAGTGGTAGAAACAGGTCGTCGTGTGGTGATAGAAACAGGTCTAGGTACCAGGACTGGAGGGTCCTCATGAGCCAAGCGAGCGAGGTGATCGAAGCGCCGAAGTCGTTCATGCAGAAGCTGCTGGACATGGTAGAACGGGTGGGCAACAAGGTCCCCCATCCGGCGATGATCTTCCTGCTGTTGATCGGCCTCGTGGTCGTGCTGTCCCACATTCTGTACCTGCTGGGCACGAGCGTCTCCTATCAGGTCTTGAACCCCGAGACCCACAAGGTGGAGAGACGCCACCGCCACCGTGAACAGTCTGCTGACGGTGGCCGGCATCCGCTTCATGTTCGTGTCGGTCATCCAGAATTTCATGAACTTCAACGCGGTCGGGGTCATCATCGTGGCCATGGTGGGCGTCGGGGTGGCCGAGGAGGCCGGCCTGGTGCGCGCCTTGATTCGCAAGCTGGTGAACGTCTCGCCGGCCTGGGCTCTCACCTACATCCTGGTGTTCGTGGGGGTCATATCCAGCATCGCGGCGGATGCCGGCTACCTGGTGCTGATTCCGCTGGCCGCGGCCGCCTTCCTCAGCGTGGGCCGACATCCGCTGGCCGGGCTGGCCGCGTCCTTTGCCGGGGTGGCCGCCGTCTTCGGGGTGAACATTCTGATCAAACCGCTCGATGGCATCCTGACCGAGATCACCAACGACGCGATCCACCTGCTCAATCCGACCATCTCCATCGACCTGGCGGCCAACCTCTGGTTTTCCATCGCCTCCGTCCTGCTGCTGACGGTCGTCATCTCGATCATTACCGATAAGATGATCGAACCACGCCTGGGCGCGTATACGGGCGAGCGGCCGGCCGAGGAAGGCGAGGAGCATTTCCCCCGAGGAGTCGCGGGGATTGAAGTACGCGACCTATGGACTGCTCGGGGTGATCGTGCTGTTCGCGCTCTTGACGCTGCCCCCTGGCGCGCCCCTGCGCCATCCGGAGACGGGAGCCATCATCGGCAACTCGCCGCTGATGAACGGCCTGATCGTGGCCATCACGGCGCTGTTCCTGGTGATGGGCGTCGCCTATGGCATCGGGGCCGGAACCGTGCAGAGCAGCACCGATGTCATCGGCGCGATTACCAAGACCATCGCCGGCCTGAGCGGTCTGATCTTCCTGCTCCTGATCATCAGCCAGTTCCTGGCGTACTTCAACTACACCAACATGGCGACCATCGCCGCCGTGAAGATGGCCGATGCGCTCAAGAATGCCAATCTCGATGCGCTGTGGTTGCTTGTCGGGTTCGTGTTCGTCGTGAGCCTCCTCGATCTGGTCATCACCGGCGCCATCCCGAAATGGGCCATCTTCGCACCCATCTTCGTGCCGCTGCTGATGAGGCTGAACGTGGCGCCGGAAGCGGTGCTGGCCGCCTACCGGGTCGGCGACTCGCCGATGAATGCTATCACCCCGTTGAACGCCTACTTCGCGATGATCGTGGCCTTTGCCCAGAAGTACGAGAAGGATGCGGGGGTGGGGACGGTGGTGGCGCTGATGTTGCCGTACGTGGTGGTGACCCTGGTGTTGTGGACGCTTCTGCTGGCTGCCTGGCACTTGCTGCGCCTTCCCTGGGGGTTGGGGTAAGCATGCCCCTGTGGCGGCCATTGCATGACCTGTCCGTTGATGCGGGATGCCGTTGACTTCTAGGCTCATGACCGTGGGGAGGTGCATGCTTGAAATCTGGTCGGTGGCGGGACGGAATGACGGTGGCCGGGTTGGCGCTTGCCGCCAGCCTGTACGCCTGGTGCGGGGTGGCCTCGGCAGCGGGGGAGGGCTCCAAGGGCGCCGGCTCCACGTACGGCCCCATTGAGGATGAGCTGGATGTCAACAACCCTCCCATCCCCGAGCACGTCGGGCCGAGGCTCTTGCGCGACAACATCCCGGGTGTCGCGGACCAGATGCGGAGGTGGCCGAGCTTCTTCGGCGACCTCGCGCTGGACCTGCACTTGCGGAGTTACTACTTCAATCGGGAGCTCCCCATCCGGCCCCGCCCACCCAGCGGCCCCGACGACTTTACCCAGGAGGCCTGGGCCCTGGGTGGCTGGCTCGATTTCCAATCCGGCTGGCTCCTCGACACCTTCCGGGTGGGCGCCACCGGCTACACTTCGCAGCCGGCGTATGCCCCGTCTGACCGCGACGGTACCGGGCTCCTGGGACCTGGCCAG
>CAVPRW010000029.1:0-138814 GCA_963707985.1 uncultured Nitrospinota bacterium
GACTGCGACGCCAAGACGCCGGCGGACCATCAGGCCCTTGCCGCATTTTATGAGAAAGAAGCCCAGACGGCCCATCAACTCCACAACAAAGAACTCATCATGCGGGATGCCTATGCCGCCTCCCGCACGATGCAAGAAAAGGGCCGGCCCACCGAGCATTGCACCGTTCTCGCCGACAAATACCGGGATGTGGCCAAAGAGTATGAGGCCTTAGCAGCCATGCACAAAACCATGGCTGAGGAGCTCAAGTAAGCGGGCGCTTGCCCTGTACATGCATCGCTCATCGACGATGACGTAATGGTTGTGGGCACAGGCGCTGGGGATCCACAGCGGCATAGGAGTTGGCTGGCCGTGCGGTGAGAGTCAGGCTGTTGTGCGGAGGCGGTCGCTTCGTTCGCGATGCCGACCGCTCCGCAACCGTGCGGTACCGCTGACCATGATGGCCGGCTGCAGTCGTATACTATACTCATCGCGTGAACTCAAAGGGTCGAAGCCAACGTCGACCACATCGGGGTCGCAGAGGTCATTGGGCCGAGACAGGAGGGCCTCCATCATGTAGGTGACACGCGGGAAGCTCCGCGCAGAGGGGTCTGGGTGTCTCATGCTCTTGGGCCTCATCACCGGGCTCATCCTCATGGGAGGAACTGCCACCAGAGCGGGGACAGAGCATTACTCCTGGTCAGTCCTGCTTCCCACGACTTCGGCCCCGTAATGAGGCTCGGTGGAGAAGTGCACACGAGCTTCATGGTGCACGCTCAGGAGGATGCGCCCATTAACATCCGTCGCATCTGGACTTCCTGACGGTGCACCACAGCCACCCTGGTGGTGGCCCAGCAGCAGAGTCCTACATTTGACATGTTCAACAACTATCCCATTGGTCCGAGACCCTTAAGCCTGGTGAAGAGGCGACGTTGCTCGTGTCCTTCGATTCGAACTATCATGAGGCCTGGTCATAATTCGTCAGGCAGCCTTCAGAAAGGCTTTCAAACCAACTCGCAGATCCAGGCCATGCTCAAAGCGATACCACAGCGCGAGTTGATAGACGAAGATGGCCCCGAGGGCGAACCGGCGAGTATTGCTCAAGCCCGTGGTCGGCACTTGGCCATGACT
Organism: uncultured Nitrospinota bacterium; assembly: GCA_963707985.1. Lineage (GTDB taxonomy): Bacteria > Tectomicrobia > Entotheonellia > J063 > CAVPRW01 > CAVPRW01. Next base: position 1,111 of record CAVPRW010000029.1, read on the forward strand.
ATCGAAGATGCCCTTAAACTGTTCGTTGAAGTTCTCGATCGCCAGCGAGCGCAGCTTGTGAAAGAGGCGGCGCACCTCCACCCCGTCGTCGGCGTGGGGGTAAGCGCCCACGGCGAGGCGTGATCAGGATGCGGCCTACGGCAGCGCAGCCTTGTGACAGCTCTGGATCGGCATAGGCGGTGTCGCCCAAGACGAAGTGCGCCTCGGGCGGCAGCTCCGACAACAGCCGTGGCGCGATCTCGTTGTCAGCGTGGTTGGCAGCGGTCAGTTCCGCCGCGACGGGAATCCACACCGCGGCCACCACGGTGACCAGGTGCAGCTTCCAGCCGTAGACCCAACCGTGCCAGCCCGACTTGGTCCAGTGGGCCTCGGGATCGATAGAGGTATGGGGTACGACGCCTTGTTCCCGATGCTTTTTGTGCCACACGCCGCCCTTGGCCCGCAGGACCGTGCTGTCGATCGCGACCGCCCGGCCATACGTGGCCCATGGGTCGATCAGGGTGACCAGACAGCGCCCTAAACAGCCGATTTGTGCCGGCAGCGTGTCAGGCAGGGCGTTCAAGCGCCGCTCCCAAGTCCGCCGGGTTGGAAAGCGGCCAGCCTCCGTCAGCAGAGCGCGCATGAGGTGCATCTCGGCCGTCGGCTCGTGGAGCACGCTCAGTCATGCATGCACGCGGTGCAGATGCCGGACAATCATGATGACCAACGCCTTTAAAAACAGACGGTCTGAATAGACCTTCGGCCGGCCCCTGCCGCGCTGCGCGGGGGAGGGGGGCATCGGCACACGGTCCACGAGCTTGACCAAGATGACAAGGAGCGAGTCGCGCATTATCATAGAAGCTACCTCCGTTTTAGGGGTTAGGGGTCACTTCTATGGTACGGAGGTGGCCGCGTTCGGGTCAAGCCTGAGCGCGGCCTTATGATTTATGACCACGCCTCAACTAGCTTTGACGGGCTGGGGGTGTGCACAAGATGACAGTCCGGCCGTCAGACCATGGCGTGGCATCGGGCGGCGCACGGCTGATTCAGCAGCGCTGCCCGACATACTCCGCAGCCCGTCGATTCTTGCTGGTAAACCCTGCAGTTTGTAGAGAACCCCGACAGTGGCTTTGGCGTGGAATGGCCGAGCTCTGAGGAGCCCGGCCTGGTAGAGGCGACCGCACTCGTACCGAATTGGAGGTGAACACTTGTGATAACCCGATATGCTCGACGCCGCATCGTGCTTTTCCTTTTCACGGTGGTAGGCATATTCAGCATGGTTAGCACGGCTGGGTATGCCGACAGTCTGCACGGTGCCAGCTGGCCTGTCTGGTTGGCGACGTGTGCGGGTGGCACAATCCGGCATGCAATCTACCAGGTGGCTCAGGCAGCCGGCGGGACATCGAGCTCCACTCCTTCGCAGAAGAGCCCAGCGGCCGAGTACACACCCAACGTCCGCTTCAGACTCAGGACCACCCTGGCTGAAGGCAAGCTCGCCTTCGTCGGCGTGAGCGGCAGCATCGATGGGCAGGTGAACCCTAGCCTCCGAGTTAACGACGGAGACGTCGTCCAGGTGGATCTTGTCAATGACGACGGGGTGGAGCACGATATTATCTTCCCAGACTTCGACGCCGCCACCGATCGTGTCGTCCGCAAAGGGGCGAGCAGCGTGACCGTTTTCCGGGCTGACAAAGCTGGTGAGTTCGTGTACTTTTGCTCCGTGCCAGGCCATCGGCAGGCGGGCATGGAAGGCAAGCTTGTCGTCGGCGCCCCCGCTGTCGCCCGCGCCACCCCCCAAGGGGTGAGTATCGCCCGGGCTCCCACGGACCTCCCCGGCCCAATCGGGCCACGGTCACCGTCGACCGCCCGCGTCGACCTGGAGGCTGTGGAGGTGGTGGGGCAGCTAGGGGCTGATACTACCTACACATATTGGACCTTTAACGGCAAAGTGCCTGGCCCCTTCATCCGTGTGCGTGTTAATGATACGGTCGAAGTCCATTTACGGAACCAGGTCAACAGTCGCATGATTCATTCTGTGGACTTCCATGCCGTGACGGGCCCAGGCGGTGGGGCAGTCCTGACGCAGACCCCCCCCAGCCAAGAGCGAGTGTTTACCTTTAAAGCGCTCAACCCCGGCCTCTACGTCTACCACTGCGCCACCCCGATGGTCGCCAATCACATCACCAATGGCATGTACGGGCTGATCCTTGTCGAACCCGAACAGGGCCTGCCGCCGGTGGACCGGGAATTTTACCTTATGCAGGGAGAAGTCTACACCCAACAAGCGTTTGGGCAGCATGGTCACCACGAGTTCAGCCTCGAGAAGCTGCTAGCCGAGAAGCCGGAGTACTTTGTGTTCAATGGCGCTGTAGGTGCCCTCACACAGGAACATCCGCTGCAGGCTCAGGTAGGCGAGACCGTCCGCCTATTCTTCGGCGTCGGTGGCCCAAATTCCACGTCGTCATTCCATGTCATCGGCGAAATCCTCGATCGGGTTTTTAATCAAGCCGCTCTGACGGCACCCCCACTGACGGATGTGCAGACGACATTGGTGCCGCCGGGTGGGGCGGCAGTCGTCGAGTTCAAAGTGGAGGTTCCCGGACGCTACATCCTTGTGGATCACGCGCTTTCGCGCCTAGAGCGCGGATTGGTAGGCTTTCTCCTCGTCCAGGGTCCCGAGAACCTGGAGGTATTTCACTCGGGGCCAGCTCACTGAGCATCCGCGGGCCAGGGGCTCGCCTCCATACCGTTGGCGGGCCCGTGATCGACCAACTCACACATCCCGAAGGAGTGCGTGAAGGGTGCAGTGCCGTTCCAACGGCACTGCACCCGTGGACCGAGATGCGGAGATAAGCGCCCCCGGCGGTGCGCCTGCCAACCGGAGGGCCTGGGAGGAGAAGGCTTCCGTTAACGCGCCAACAGATAGCTCCCCACAGCAATAGAGACGACGCCAACCACATCCCTCGGGGATAGATCACGGTCCATCATGTAGCTGGCCATCAGTCCTAACACGGCAAAGACGGCGTTTCCCAGAAACCAGACCTGTATGAATTTGGGGGCATAGCCATAGGCATAGCTGTACCCCAACTGCGCCCCGATGAGCAACGGCACCAGCAACAGCACAAGCCTCAGGCGAAAGCCGATGGCCCGCAGCAATACGTTATTCGTCGTGATCAATAGACTCGCCCCTAGCACTCCGAGCCACCAAGTCACGCATTTCCCCCCTTCACCGTGGCATTCTGTGCCATCGCTTGCATGTGTCGTTAGGGTCCATCCCCAGGCCCCATCCGTTCCCGTGGCAACGTAATGCATTTCTTGCTGCGCTACCAGGGCTCTATAAACCCTGCCATCTGTTCTCCCATCCCACCCGACTGATGTTCTGCTCGTTCGAAACCATCGCCAAAAAAGCATTGACAGCTATGGGCCTGACATACCAGTATAGCAAATGTACGGAGCGGTCGAAGGGAGAGATTGGACCTGTCGCGCTCGGCCCGGACACGGCGCCATGCGGATTCTGTTCTCCGGCTTCCCGTTCTCCATCGCCAGCAGGCCCGAAGTCTTCCACTGGTAGACGTCTCTGTTCCCCGCCTGGCACGTCATAGAGATCGCCCGCGGGATCGCGCTCAAAGGGGGCGGATAGGAGCAGCTCTGGTGCAATGCCGCCCTTCTCCTGGCCTACGGGGCGGCCATAGTGATGCTGGCCTGCCTGCGGTTTCGGAAGCGGATCGGCCGAGCCATGGGACCACTCACAGCACTGATCGCCAAAGAATTCATCCAATGCGTCCGCCGCAAGCCGCTGGTCCTCCTGGTCATCTGGACGATCGCGGTCGAGATCGCCATGTGCGCCGACGCTATCACCGACGACGTGCCCCATATCCGCCTGGCGGCACGCGATGCAGCGCCTGGGGGCCGTGGTTGGAACCGTAGAGCCCATCCCAGCGGTGCGCAACCAGCGCCGAGAACCTGCAGCAGGCCCTGCTCTTGGCCTTCTCACAACTAGCGTATTACTCGTCCTCGCCAGCCTGATGCAGGCGCTGATGTATGGTGACGATCTCACCGTGCCGCACCATCCCTCACTATGCCTCGACGCCAACTTTCCAGCAGCACTGCAGGAGAGCAACTGGCTGCTCCATACTGCAGACAAGACCGTTCACCTCCATCTGCGGCATCTCACCAGGACTCTTCCTTGGGTTCTCAACGCCGCCCTGCCAGCGGGCCTCTGCGCCTTCCCCTGCTCCTTTACCGCAAAGCCGGACAGCACGGGCATCGAACTTCCCTCCGGGTGTCCTCCCAGTGCTCCAGCGATGAGCTGGCAGCCGGCGTAATCCCACCGACCAGGCGTTCATCGTCCATCGACCATACTGTCGACGTCGTCGCCGGGATCTCCCAGGCGCTAACGGCAAAACACAGGGTGCTGAAAGCGTTGGCCAAGCTCCTGATCGAGCAAGCGAGCGTGGACCATGCTGCGCTCATCCAGTCGATGGCCGTGAAGCGATGGGCGCAGTGCTGGTGGAACTGGAACGAGTGTCACGTGGGGAAGATGCATGGAAAAGCGTTCCAAGAACTCGTGGATCAACAAGGCAGGCCATGAAGGAAGAACGCCATGATCGAGTTAATGCAAAGTAACTGGTTTTGGATTGTGCTGATCATATTTTTCATCTGGATGCATGGTTTGGGTATGGGTTGCGGTGGGCATGACGAGGAACATACACACGGAAGCAGGGCCGGACGGAGGCAACGGGAAGAAGACGAGGGGCATCACCATTAATCGATACGCGATGCTTTGGGGCGCGCAGCTCAAGTAAGCTGGCGCTTGCCCTGCGGAGGCACGCGAGCGGAAGGATGCCGCGCCACGACGAGGGATGGGGAGTATAATACGCGGTATCGCCCGGCGGGTGACCTCGCCGAAACCGCGTCAGAGGGCTGAGTATGGTCACCGGCCGAAGTGATACGATAGGAGAAGCTAAAAGGCCCGTGAGTTCGAGGCTCCTTCGATTCGAACCGGACTCACCTATGTCATGCTGGCGAGAGAGGAGGGCACGTATCATGATGGTGACATGCGCGAAACTCCGCGCAGAGGGGTATGGGTGTCTCATGCTCATGGGCCTCTTCACCTGGCTCATCCTTATGCGGGGAACGGCGTCCAGAGCGGATACAGCGTCGTCACTCTTGGTCAGTCCTGATTCGCATGACTTCGGCGTCGTGAAGCGACTTGGCGGCCAGGTGCACACGAGGTTCATGGTGCACGTTCAGGGAGATACTCCCATCAAAATCCGTCGCATCTGGACTTCCTGATCGTGCACCACAGCCGCCCTTGTGGTGGCCCAGCGGCAAAGTCCTACGTTCGACACGTCCGACAATCACCCACACTGGTCCGAGACCCTTAAGCCCGGCGGGGAGGCAACATTGCTCGTGTCCTTCGATCCGAACTATCATGGGCCTGAGGGCGTCGGGGTGCAGCAGAAGGCCATACGTATTACCGCCGGAGATATACAGGAGCCATTGGCAGAAATGAGATTGACGGCGACCATTATCGACGAGCCGGGACAGGAAGGTGTTCCTGGTTCTCCCGCAGCGGGTGCGCATGGACAGAAAGGGCATCATTGAGGATGGCGCTGAGTTGCGCCTGCGCTACCAGTTGGCGTCATGGCTCGTCTAGGACAGGCGAACTGACGAGCGTTTGAGTCTGTGTGGGAGAAGAGGCCAGCAGTTTCGGGCGCATGCACAGTCTCACCGCGAAAGGACCTTATTATGGAACAGCATCATCGACCGAGGTCGGCAGTCGAGCCAGAGACGATCCCCACCGACACCACGGACCCCGTCTGCGGCATGACGGTAGACCCTGAGCGTGCGGCAGGGATCTTCGACTATCAGGGGCGGAGGTATCTCTTCTGCAGCCCGTCCTGTCTCACGCGGTTTCAGGCCACACCTGAACAGTATATACACCACCCATCGACGGAGGAGGCGCACGCTGCCCCTCAGGAGTTGCCCACAAGGGAGACCGTCGAGTATACCTGTCCGATGCATCCGGAGGTCCGTCAACGAGGCCCAGGTGCCTGCCCAAAGTGTGGCATGGCACTCGAGCCCGTCACCCTGGCGGCCCCGGTGACTCGCACCGAATATACCTGCCCCATGCATCCCGAGATCGTGCGACAAGAGCCTGGCTTTTGCCCCATCTGCGGCATGGCGCTTGAGCCCCGCATAGTGAGCATGGCGGAGGAGGCCAATCCTGAGGTGATCGACATGACCCGCCGATTCTGGATCAGCCTCGGTCTGACGCTCCCCCTCCTGGTCATAGCTATGGCAGAGATGATCCTGGGGGATCAGGTGTCGCATGTCCTCTCCGGCCGTCTATTCATCTGGGTCCAGCTCGCTCTGGCGACCCCAGTGGTGCTCTGGGGCGGCTGGCCGTTCTTCGAGCGCGGCTGGGCCTCCCTGGTCAACCACAGCCTCAATATGTTTACCCTCATCGCGATCGGCGTTGGCACGGCCTATGGGTACAGTGTCGTGGCGACCCTTTTTCCGGACATCTTCCCGCACGCCTTCCGGGGCCACGGTGGCGAGCCAGCGGTCTATTTCGAGGCGGCCGCGGTGATTACGACCCTCGTCCTCCTGGGCCAAGTACTCGAGCTCCGTGCGCGGAGTCAAACCAGTAGTGCCATTAAGGCGCTCTTGGGCCTTGCCCCGAAGACAGCCCGTCGGCTTCGGGATGACGACACGGAAGAAGATATCCCGCTGGCGCATGTCCAGCCGGGCGACAGGCTCCGCATCCGTCCGGGAGAGAAAGTGCCCGTAGACGGCATGGTCCTTGAGGGCGAGAGTGCCGTGGATGAGTCGATGATCACGGGTGAGCCAGTACCGGTGGAAAAAGTCCGGGGAACCCGCCTCACCGGGGGGACGGTCAACGGCACCGGCAGCCTCGTGATGCGAGCGGAGCGCGTTGGCAATGAGACGCTCCTGGCCCAGATTGTGCGCATGGTGAGCGAAGCCCAGCGCACGCGCGCTCCCATCCAGCGCTTGGCCGATACCGTCTCGGCCTACTTCGTCCCGGCGGTTGTGCTCATCGCGGTCCTCACCTTCATCATGTGGGCGCTGATCGGCCCCGAACCGCGCCTGGCCTATGCCCTCGTCAACGCCGTCGCGGTGCTCATCATCGCCTGTCCTTGCGCCTTAGGGCTGGCGACGCCCATGTCCATTATGGTGGCAACTGGCCGTGGGGCTATGGCGGGAGTGCTGATCAAAAATGCCGAGGCGCTGGAGGTGCTGGAACAGGTGGATACACTCGTGGTGGATAAGACCGGGACACTCACCGAGGGCAAGCCCCGTCTGGTCTCTGTGGTTGCATTACCGGAACAGGATGAGATCGCACTCCTGCGTCTGGCCGCAAGCCTTGAGCAAGGGAGCGAGCATCCGCTGGCCGCGGCCATTATCGCTGGCGCGCACGAGCGGGGAATCACCGAGGCCGCAGTCCAGGACTTCCGCTCGCTCACCGGCAAGGGAGTGGTCGGCACGGTCGGACGGCCAGACGGTGGCCCTCGGCAACCGCGCACTCATCGACGAACTATACCTTAACATCGGCGAGCTCTGCCGAGAAGGCCGAGCACCTACGGCGGGACGGGCAGACCGTGATGTTCGTCGCCGTGAACGGCACAGCCGTCGGACTCCTCGGCGTCGCTGACCCCATCAAGGCGTCCGCCTTCGAGGCCATTCGAAATGCTGCACGAGGACGGCATCCGCATCGTGATGCTGACCGGCGACAGCCGCACGACCGCCGAGGCAGTGGCCCGCAAGCTCGGGATCGACGAGGTAGAAGCCGAGGTCCTGCCGGAGCAGAAGGTCGAGGTCGTGAAGCGCCTCCAGGCCGAGGGCCGCATCGTCGCCATGGCCGGCGACGGCATCAACGATGCGCCGGCCCTGGCCCAAGCTCATGTGGGCATCGCCATGGGCACCGGGACGGACGTCGCCATCGAGAGTGCCGGGATGACACTCTGGTGAAGGGCGATCTGCGCGGGAATTGTCCGGGCCCGCCGGCTCAGCCGGGCGACGATGCGCAACATCCGGCAGAATCTCTTCTTCGCGTTTATCTATAACGCCCTTGGCGTGCCGATCGCCGCGGGCGTGCTCTACCCGGTCTTCGGGCTGCTGTTGAGCCCCATCATTGCCAGCGCGGCCATGACCTTCAGCTCCGTCTCCGTTATCGCCAATGCGCTACGGCTGCGGAAGCTCGTGCTATAAATTGAGAGGAGGGAAGGCACATGGCAAAAGACCCGGTATGTGGAATGCAAGTCGACGAGGCTCCCGAGCGCTATACGGGCCAGGGCACGACGTCGCGCTGATAGGCAGAGGCGATGGAACACGGTGACGATGCGGTGCCCCGGCGCAACAATAGCCTAGTCGAGCATATCTGTGGCCACCGGCCACCCGCATGCATCAAGGGAGGAGAAGCGATGACAGACGGCATCGCGCGGCGACGGTTTCTTACCCAACTGACCTTCGCGTTGACCGTGGGCGCGACTGGCGGCTCCCTCGTGTGGTGGGCCTCGGCTTCTGCCGAGCCGCCACAGCGAAAGACCCCAAGCGGCGACCTGCTGGAGACGGTGCCGCGGGGTGAGCTCCGTCCTTTGTCCGCAAGGGTGGGCCAAAGGTGGAAGCGGTCTACCGCTATGCGATGGAGCACGGAGAGATTCTCCAATACATCCCGTGCGTCTGCGGCTGCGGAGCGATCAGGCACCGGCACAACGCCGATTGCTATGAGGCCGAACGGCTCCCGGATGGGGCCATCACCTTTACCAACCACGGGGCAAGATGAGACGTCTGCCTGAACATCACGCGTGACGTGATGGCAGAGAAGGCGAATTATCAGGGAAATTCTTCGCCTCCAAGGCAGACATACAACACGCTTGCATAGACTAGGACTCTGGGGACGAGAACAACAGTAGTCTCCTTCCAATGGGAGAATGGCATGGGGGGCTTGTCCTCATACGGGAGAGAGGAGATTGCCATGGCTGCACAGTTGTCCAGCGCGCTTGCTATGCTAACAGAATTCTTTTCCGCAGCATACCTCGAAGCTGCCGCCCGTCGGACTGGCCTTGTCCAATGCACGTCGAACATGACATACCGAATCTTTCTGGCTCTTGTCACCGTCGGGACGTGGAGTGACGCCAAGGCCACGCTGGCGCCATTGGCGGCACAATGGGCCACAACCGCAGGGGGCCGATAGGATGGCACAGCTGTATGATGCAATTGGCCTTGGCTATGAGCAGTACCGTCGCCCCGACCCACGCATTGCGACTGCCATCCTAGACGCCCTGGGCGACGCGGCCACCGTGGTGAATGTCGGTGCTGGGGCCGGATCATATGAACCCGTGGACCGCTCGGTGGTGGCTGTAGAGCCTTCATTGACCATGATTCGCCAACGTCCGGCAGGCAGCGCTCCGGTCGTGCAGGCGTCGGCGACACACCTGCCCTTCCGCGATGCGGTCTTCGCCGCGGCGCTGGCCGTTCTCACAGTGCACCACTGGGCCGACCGCAGGCGTGGCCTCACGGAGTTGGCACGAGTCGCACAGCATCGGCTGGTGATCGTCACCTGGGATCCTGCGACCTCGGGATTCTGGCTCGTTGAGGACTACTTTCCCACGATTGCGGAGATCGATCGGCAGATCTTGCCGCCGATGGAGGAATTTCGCCAAGCGTTCGGGACTATCGAAGTCCGCCCCCTGCCGGTACCCTACGATTGCACCGATGGCTTCCTGGGGGCATACTGGCGGCGGCCGCATGCGTATCTGGACCCTGGCGTCCGCAGCGCTATCTCCACATTTGCCAAGATCAGCGACGTGGAATCCGGCCTGACGCGCCTACGCGGTGATCTCGCGGACGGCACCTGGGAACGTCGCTATGGCCATCTCTTACGCCAGTCCGAGCTGGATCTGGGCTACCGACTGGTCATTGCGCCCGGCGGGCATAGGGGAATTATCTAACACACTCGCGCTCAGGTGCCTGGAGACATTCGAAGGAGCGCCCACCTGACCGTTCGTCGATTGAGAACAGTGCCCCATAGCTCGCGATCACTGGTCTATAATAGGTAGGCAGGAGCCTGTCGACAGATGCGCTTCGCGTGGTCGTTTCACAGCAGCGCCTGGACCCTACGCTTATCGAGGAGACTACGGCTATGAAAATCTCAAGCCTCATGGTGCTACATCTCGTGGCCCTGTTTGTCATGTCCAACGGCGCGCTGGCCCAGACGGTCTACCCCACCGGGACGACGATTTATGTGGAGGGCCTCGCCTATGAGGGCGTAACCTTCTATCTGCCCTGACCAGCGGGCCGAACTGATCGACATGCAGGGCACGGTCATCCATGAATGGCTGTCCCCGGACCCCCTCGACGTCCCATTTTATCCCATATATGAGCCGCTCCCGGAGTCTCCCGGGCACGTCCTCGCCATCGAGAGCAACCGTGTACGCGAGCTGGATTGGGACTCCAATGTGGTGTGGGAATTCGTGGCACCAGTGAATCTGGGGGTTGGCGACCTCGACCATGGTGTGGAATTCCATCATGACGTCGTCAGGAGGGCCAACGGGAACACGATTATCTTGTGCTCGGTACAGATCCGGGTCCCAACCATTTCCCCGAAGCTCCTGAAAGATGACTGCATCATCGAGGTGACGCCAGCGGGGGCGATCGTAGGGCAGTGGTTCACCTTCCAGCATTTCGCCGAGTTCGGGTTTACGGCCGAAGCCCGGCAGTTAATCGCAGAAGCCCGAAATAATGGTGATTGGGCACACGCCAACGCCGTAAGTGAGATGCCGACGAACCATCATAGTCATCCTGTCTTCACCCCCGGTAACCTCATCGTCAGTTACAGAGAGCTGAACACGGTGATCGCCATCGACAGAGCTACGGGGGTTATCGCAGGGAGGGTGGGACCCAACGATAACCTGACCATCGGGCAGCATCAGCCGGAGATGATTCCGCTGGACCTTCCGGGGGCCGGCAACATACTCGTCTTTGATAACGGGGGCGAGGCAGGGTATCCGACGCAATTCCGCGGTTTCTCCAGGGTGGTGGAATTCGATCCATCGACATTCGATCCAGCGACGCCAGCGCTTGTCCTCAATTACGACGCCACACGCTCCGGCCGCTTGGCCTTTAATTTCTTCAATCCCTTCGTGGGTGGGGTGCAGCGATTGCCGAACGGCAATACCCTGGCGGTCGAGGGCCTGAAAGGCCGGATCTTCGAGTTCACGCCGGAGGGAGACATCGTGTGGGAATACATGACGCCCTTTTCCGGAGTCCTCGGGATGCCGTCAGACGTGGCAGTCCAGGTGCCAGGCATCTACCGTGCCTACCGGCTGCCCCTCTCCTGGATGCCTGACGAGTAGAACAGAGTGTAGTGAGGGATCCCACAGCCACGAAGAGGCAGTCTGGGGCCAGGGTAAGCCTGGTGAAGACAAATTGGCGACGGTTGATCCCATGCGCGTGTGCACTGGGCTCCGTAGGTTGGACGATGCGAACTTCGCCGCCGCCAGGAAATGGTCTTTCTCATGGTGATGGTTCCATTATAGAGGGGGAAATTCTTCACCTCAACGGCAGACATACACTACGCTTTCGTGCTAGGATGGCCTCAAATTACCCCTACGAGCCGATGGCGGAAGGCAGCCCTTCGCCGTGTGTCGGCTGGCTAAGACCACACGTGACGACCTTTCGCCCCCGCAGGAAAGGAGGCGTCGATGGACTTCGGGATTTTCAGCATGTTTACCACTCGTGAAGGACGGACCCAGGCGCAGGTCTTCAAGGAATGGTTTGACCTGGTGCAGGTGGCTGAAGACCTGGGCCTCGATACCTTTTGGCTGGGCGAATCGCATTTCCGGCCGAATCGCGCCGTCCTGGCGTCCCCGCTCATCGGCGCCAGCGCCATCGCCGCTCGCACCTCGCGGATTCGCGTGGGATTAGCGGTGCAGGTGCTGCCCCTGGCCAATCCGCTGCGCATCGCCGAAGAGGCCGCCATCGTGGACCACATCAGCGCCGGTCGCCTGATCTTCGGGGTCGGCCGCAGCTCATTTCTCGAGTCCTATCAGGGCTACAATGTGGATTACGAGGAAAGTCGTGCGCTCTTCTTCGAGTCGTTGGAGATCATCCAGCGAGCTTGGGGTGATACACCTTTCTCCTACGATGGGCACTACTATACGTTCCATAACGTCGATCTGGTACCCAAGCCTTATCAGCGGCCACATCCGCCCATCCGCGTGGCCGTCGAAAGCCGGGATACGTTCCCGCTTATCGGGCGCATGGGCTTACCCATTTTCATCCGGCATCAGATGGACATCCCCGAGTTGCAAGAGTTGCTGAAGCAATATGGGGAGGAGCGTCATGCCGCGGGATTCCCTGGTCCGAACGATGTCATTTTGCAAATCGCGGGCTACGTCGCGGACACCGCCGAACAGGCATACACAGAGCCGCAGGCCAGTACGATGCGGCAACGACGCCTGGTCCGGGAAGCGTTGGGTCGCACCGCCGACCAGGAAGCCTTCGAGCGCCTCAGACGGCTTTCCGAGGTGAGTTATGACGAGGTGCTGCAACGGGTGGCCTATGGCACGCCGGAAGTGGTGGTCGAGCGCCTACTGGAGTACAAAGAGACCCTCGGTATCACAGGTGTGTCGCTGGACCTGAACCCCGGTGGCCAGATACCCTATGACCGCGTGGTGCACTCGATGCGCCTACTCACCGAGCAGGTGATCCCCCAGTTCAAATAACCACTGTTCTCTGCCATCCAAGATCGTGACTTCACGCCTCACCCAGGCGCCGCAGGCGCCAAGCGAAAGGAGGCTCACATGGCTAGCAAGGATTGGCCTCGCTCCACCCGGCCCGTCATCATGGGCACGCGCCACATGATCTCCGCCGGCCATTACCTGGCCGCTGCCGCTGGCTACCGGATTCTCGAAGCGGGCGGGAACGCCGTGGACGCCGGTGTCGCCGCGGGTCTCTGTATCAATGTGACGCAGGCGGACCTGACCAACATCGGCGGCGTGGCACCGCTCATGATGTATCTGGCTGACAGCGGCACGGTCGAGACCATCAGCGGGCTCGGCTGGTGGCCAAAGGCGGCCACGATCGACTTCTTCCAACGCGAACAGGGGGGTCGTATCCGGCGCGGGGTCAACCGCTGTGTCCTGCCATCCGCCATCGATGCCTGGCTGACGGCGCTGGAACGGCACGGGACGATGACGTTTGCCGATGTGGCGGCGCCGGCGATCGAACTGGCGGACGACGGCTTCCCCATGTACGACGTGATGCTGGACATCCTGTCCACGCCGAGCGCGCTGGAAGGCATGCGCCAGTGGCCCTCGACCCGTAGCGTCTTCTTACCCGATGGCCAGCCGATCCCGCTTGGTGCACGGGTGGTGCAGAAGGACCTCGCCCACACGCTGCGCCTGCTGGTGGAGGCCGAGAGCGGGGCGACGAGCCGTGCGGCCGGTATCCGGGCGGCCCGCGACCGCTTCTATACCGGCGACATCGCCGAGCGCATGGTCCGCTTTACGCGCGAGCAGGGCGGCTGGTTGACCATGCAGGATCTGGCTGAGTTCCACGTCGCCGTCGAGGAACCGGTCAAAACCACCTACCGCGGTTACGAGGTCTACGCCTGTGGCCCCTGGTGTCAGGGACCGGTCGTCCCGCAGACGCTGAATATCCTCGAACAGTATGACCTGGCTGGCCAGGACCGCTTCAGTGCGGAAGTGTACCATCTGATTATTGAGGCGCTGAAGGCCTCCTTCGCCGACCGTGATCGGTATTATGGCGACCCGCGCTTCGTTGATGTGCCTATCGACGGCCTGCTGTCGAAGGCGTACGCCAAGCAGTGGCAGGAGCGCATCGACCTGTGCATGGCGACCCCAGGCATGCCCGAGCCGGGAGACGCCTGGGCCTATGCGGCGCGCCAGGAGCGCTCACCGAGCCACTGGAAATACCCCGACCCCAGTGAGGGGGAGGTCGAACCCGATACGAGCTATGTCTGTGTCGTCGACCGCTGGGGGAACGCCTTCTCCGCCACTCCAAGCGATGGCGTGACCGGCTCTCCGCTGGTCGAAGGACTGGGATTCATCATCTCCAGTCGGGGCATGCAAAGTTGGCTCGATCCGAATCATCCCAGCTGCCTGGTGCCTGGGAAGCGGCCGCGCCTGACGCCAGCTCCCGGCATGGTCCTCAAGGATGGTCGGTTGGTGATGCCCTACGGCACGCCCGGCAACGACATGCAGCCGCAGGCCATGGTGCAGTTTCTGGTCAATATCATCGACTACCAGATGAATCCGCAGCAAGCGATGGACGCGCCGCGCTGTGCCACCTTCAGCTTCCCACGCTCTTCTGATCCACATCCATACACGCCGGGCCTATGCCACCTAGAGGCGCGCGTCGACCCCAGCGTGCCTGAGGCCCTGCTACGGATGGGACACAAGTTGCGCATGTGGCCAGACTGGACCAAAGGGGCTGGATCACTGGGCGCCATCCAGGTCGATCATGAGCGCGGCGTGCTCCACGGTGCGGCCGATCGGCGTCGCATGGCCTATGCCATCGGGCGGTGAGACACGGCATGCGGCGGGCGCCACATGAACATCGTGAACGTCAACTTGTCCGGCGTCACATCGATGACGGTGAAGCCGTTCTTCTCCGTCGGCTTGAGCGCTTCGTCCATGCCCACGAGCTGCGAGGGCTTCGATTCGACGCTGCGGAAGGCCGACGGGAAGGCCATGTCCCCCGTCCCCAGCGTGCCGGTCATCACCACGTGTACGGGCTGCGCCAGCGCGAGCTCGCCCGAGCGCACCATCGTGCCGACAGCCGAGGCGTGGAAGTCTCCCTGGACAATGACCGGAGCGCGCCTGGTCTGCGCGGCGAGGGCCTCGATCAGCCGCTGGTGCTGCGCAAACCAGCCACGCTGCCAGCCTGCCTTCTCCTGGTACAGCACCAGCCGCCCAGTCTCATCGTCGAGCAGATCCGGGTACCAGTCGCCCAGCTTGCCGGAGGAATATGCGAACGGCAGCGACGGTGCGTGGAAGAAATGCGTCGTGTCCTCCGCTTCATCCTGTCCTCCCTTCATATACCGAAGCAAAGATGTGCGGCGCAGCTCCGCGGCCGCTACGGTTGAATGGCAGTGCGGATGCCTTCTTGCGCGAGGCTGGATCCAACAAGTGCTTCGAGCGCGCCACCCTCGGGAATTTCCACCTCGGCGGTGATCGTAGTGTATAGCAAATTCACACGCTATTTGCCGATGACCATTGTTGCTGGTGTAGCTCGTTTCCACTGCGGTGGAACTCATGCCTAACATCCCGGTTCAGCGGAGGCACGAAGCGGCGTTCGGTGCCACTAATCGTTTAGCTGCCCCGTCTTGGCGACAATCATTTTCCTCTTCGCGCTGGGGCGAAGGTAGTGCTGCTCCCCCACCTGGAGCACGGACTGCTGCTCCTGGTGGGGGAGCAGTGGCGCCTGTGCGACGACGTACGCACGCTGGACGGGGTCCTGCTCGACAGCCTGCAGGCGCTGATTGGGCGGCAGGTGGAGGCGGTAGCACCCGAGGCGCAACAGTGCCTCGCGGTGGCGAGTGTGGCGGGGGTACAATTTACGGCAGTGGAGGTGGCGGTGGGTCTCCAGTGCCCGATGGAAGATGTGGCAGGCCTCTGTGATAGCTTGTGCCAGCAGGGGTCGTTCCTGGTGGTGCAGGAGAGGGTGAGCGTCTGGGCTTCGCGACGAAGCTCCGCTGGGTGTCTTCAAAGTCCTGCGTGTCGGCGCAGGGTAGCGACTGCAGCACCTTCGCGTTCGCGGCCTTGGTCGCCGCGATGGCCGGCATGGACGGCTGCGATGCGGGTGGCTGGCCCTGCGCCACGAGAGTCGTCACGAGGACTTTGACCACACGGGATCAGTATGGAGGCTCACGGCCCGATGGGCCGTCTGTCCCGCCGAGGCATAGGCTATTCCCCCGTTCGATCTCTACCTCTTGACTCTTCGACGGATATTCTTTTCCGGCACGCCGCAAGGGTGCGCTGACGTGATGCAGATAGCGCAAGGTCTCTCCATAGGCCTGGAGTATGCCGGTCTCATAATAGGGAATCGCATGTGCTTGGCAAAAGGCTTTGACCGTCGCCTGTGCCACTTTGAGCTTGTTCCTGGCTATATGGGGGAAGAGGTGATGCTCAATTTGATAGTTCAGGCCGCCAAACCAGAAATCTGTCAACGGGTGCGATCTGACATTTCTAGCCGTGAGGACCTGCTGTCGGAGTAAATCCAGAGTGCCGTTGCCCGTGAGTACGAGCATTCCTTTATGATTGGAGGCAAAGGTGGAGCCCATATAGAGTCCGAACAGCATCTGGTGCACCAGAATGAAGGCCATCCCCTGCCACACTCCGAGGAGAGCGAGCACAAAGCCCACGTAGATCAAGACGTGGAAGCCCATGAATAGCGCTTCGATCACGCGAAACCTAGCGCGCTTGGAAAGCAGAAACTTGATGCTGTGAAAGCGTATGGCGAAGCTTTGCAGCAACAGCAACGGGAAGAATAGATGGGCCTGGTGTTTCACGATGGCGCGGCTCAATCCCCTGCTATTACGACTTTGCTCATCGGAGAAGGCGAGGAACCGCAGTCTGACATCAGGGTCTCGTTCGAGATGATTCGGATTCCTGTGATGCTGGTTGTGCTTCTCGGTCCACCAGCTATAGCTGATGGCCGTCAGCAGGGTACACAGTAGGCCAAAGACATGCGTCTTCCAGACAGACCGAAATATCTGCCGGTGACCGGCGTCATGCCCCATGAAGGCAATTTGGGTGAATACGAAGGCGAGAAACGCGGCATTCAGCATCTGCACCCAGAAGAGAGTCGTCGACACCAAGATGCCCACTGCCAGAACGAGGAAACTCAAATTTTGCAGGGCTTTACCGGTATAATAAAGCGGCTGGCTGTCGAACAACCCCTGCTGGGCGAGGAGCCTCCTCAACTCGGCATACTCATGGGCGTGCGTGTTGGATTGCATCCTGTGAGGCCTCTTGAGCTAATGGTTCTGGGGGTTATGGAGGCGACACCTCTCCTACGCCCCGAGACAGGGATGCCATGGACAAGTGCCATGGTCCGTTCCCTGTCTCGAGGATGAGGTCTCACCCATCCGCTTGAGAAAACGCAATGTACGGAGGTTCCAAGTGCCAACGATGCAACAACGTGTCCCCCATGTACCGCACCACATGACGGGTCATGCCGATGGACTGACGACTGCTGGCGCCTTGCGATATCTGATTACAAGGCGCTGACCTCCGGTGGATCGCAGCAGGGGCCAGTCTGGACATAACCCGTGTAGATATGGCCATCCTCAGCCCAGCTGGCCCACCCATCAGTGTAGATCGTGGCGTGTTCCAGGATCAGCTGCCGCGCATGCGCGGCGTTCACTCGGCAGCGCAACTCGACTCGTGCCGCTTCAAAGCGACGTGGTGGCATCCGGTCATCTCGAGCAGGGCTCCGCATGGTTGTTCCTCCCCCCTGATCGTCTCCCAACGTCTTGCTTGCAATGCCGCCCCTAACACCCTGCCCCATGTTGTCTTAGGCAGGATCGGCGGTCCGTGGTTTGAGCACAAACGACATCCGGCGCCGGTGGTTTCCAGGGTGGGGGTCCGCTGGTGGATCCACCCTGCAACCGTTGCTGCAGCAGCGCCAGTTCCTCCGCATGTGGTGATGGACCGAGACTACGGCGTCTGCGGGACCCTGCAGAAGTCAATCGTCACGCTCCATGCACATGCTTGGCATGGTGCCAGGACGATACAGCATACTCTGGTGCAGGCGGGATCGCCAGGTGTCCGTCATCGGGACAAACACATGCGCTCTGTACCCTGCAGTCATGTGAGTTTGAGGCGCTTTAGCAACAGATCGATGGCCTCACGGACGAGCTCAGCCCGGCTGGTATGCTCGGCATCCGCCAAGCGATCCAGCGCGGCCAGCTGACTTTTCCGCAAATGTATGCTCACGGTCACCAGAGGATCCTCCTCCCACCCCTGTTTCCGCGGGCGTCCCCCTCGAGGCGCACGCGAAGCCGCCATTCTATGCCTCTCCTTTCCGCCACGGGTCGTCTCCCGCACGACATGCCATCACAGCCCCACTGGGCAGGCCCGGAGGATCGCTCTTGCCTTCCGGGATGATCCTCTGCGAGAGTCTTCCAAGCTACTTCAGAGTGTATTCAAGTCTCAGGAGTATTTCAATATATATTTATTGATGTGGGCAGGTTCAGCGTGGCGATGGGCCATGGTCTTGAAGTTGCTTCCACAGAAGTAGCGCAGGGGCTGGGCGAGGCCTAGCGGCACGTATGTCATGTGATTCTCTACTGATATTCTATGTGTGTCCGGCTTTGATGATAGCAACAGATATGCTATCATCTGACGATAGCACCTAGAATTGTTGCTGAGTTTGACGTGGAGACGCATTTTCGCGCCGGTGCAGTGACGCGTGTTCACGTCCGGACGAGAGGTCAACGTCGCGCACGCGCGGTGTGGTGGAGCAGTAATGCATTTGACAGATTACCATGCAAAATATTTCGCTCACGAGTTGACCAAGCGCTGCCCTTCTGACAGCCTCGAGAAGCTCGCTGGAGCGCTGGTGGATGCGCAAGTCGATTTGAACCCGCATCAAGTCGAAGCCGCCCTCTTCGCGTTCAAATCACCGCTGTCGAAAGGAGCGATTTTCGCAGATGAGGTGGGGTTAGGGAAGACCATCGAAGCAGGGTTGGTCATTTCCCAAAAATGGGCCGAGCGCAAACGCCGTATTCTGGTCATCACTCCCGCACATCTTCGCAAGCAGTGGCACCAGGAACTGCAGGAGAAGTTCTTCCTGCCCTGCCGTATTCTCGAATCCAAGTCCTACAATGCGGAGATCAAGCAGGGAAACTTCCACCCATTTCACGCCGAGGACATTATCATCTGCTCGTACCAGTTCGCACGCGGCAAAGCCGCAGACGTGAGCCGCATGAGTTGGGACCTCGTCGTCATTGATGAAGCGCACAGGCTGCGCAATGTATACAAACCGTCTAACATCATCGCCAATACGCTCAAGGACACGCTCAACGACGATCCGAAGCTGCTTCTCACGGCAACACCATTGCAGAATTCACTTCTGGAGCTCTATGGGTTGGTCAGCTTTATCGACGAGCGGACCTTCGGCGACCTCAAGAGCTTCCGCGAACAGTTTGCCAACCTGAAAAACCCCAGGGTCTTCGAGACGCTCAAAGCACGTCTGCAACCGGTTTGCCAGCGGACACTTCGTCGGCAAGTACTCCCATATGTCCGCTATACCAAACGACTGCCTATGGTGCAGCCGTTTACCCCTGAAGAAGCTGAAGATCGCCTCTACCACTTGGTCTCGGAATATCTTCGGCGTGGCAATCTCCAGGCCCTGCCAGCCAGCCAGCGCTCACTGATGACGCTGGTCCTCCGGAAATTACTCGCCTCCTCGACCTTCGCCATCGCTGGCGCCTTGGAGACCATGAGCCAACGGCTGCGTGCTAGGCTGCAACAGGACAATGCACGCCATGACCTCGAAGGGGAGCTGAACGAGGATTTCGAAGCGTTCGATGACATGGCTGAAGAATGGGGTGAGGAGAGCACCGCACCCGAGCCGCTCTCGACCAGTGAGCGTACCGCACTCACCCAAGAAATAGCTGATCTGGAAAGCTTCCGCGCGCTGGCCGTGTCGATCACCCACAATGCCAAGGGTACGGCGCTGCTCACGGCATTACAGACGGCCTTCGTTAAGGCCGAAGCACTCGGCGCCGCGCGCAAAGCCATCGTCTTTACCGAATCACGACGCACGCAAGACTATCTGCTCCGCGTCCTGGCGAATAGCCCATACAAGGACGGCGTCGTCCTATTCAACGGCTCCAACAATGACGAAAAGTCTCGCCAAATCTATGCCGATTGGCTCGCGCGCCACATGGACACCGATCGCGTGACTGACTCACGCAGCGCGGATATGCGGTTATAGACTTTAAGAAAAAGATTTTGGGGTCAGTGATGATACAAACCCTCGATTTACAGGGTGTTCCAAATTCACTTGCCCCAAAAACATTATCTTAAGATCTATAGAAGGCGCGCGCTGTTTGACGCCCAGGACGATATTGATCGTCATCGTGAGCAGCTTATTGCTGAAATTGAGGGCAAGCTCGGACAAAAGACGACTCTCCAGGAGCTGTTCTCTATCCGGTGGAAGATCATATGAGGGGGGAAATCCCTGGAAAACGCTTGCCAGCCGGCGCATCATCTGTAAAATAGAGAAGGCTAATCATTTTAGCCAGCAAGCCACTGCAGCGATCTCCGATGGCAAGGGCGGCAGGTGCCTGTTATTGCTGAGCATATTCCCGACGAAGCTGTGGTCGTGGGTGGGGGTGCAATCTCCCAGTTGATATAGCCCAAGGCACCAGAACCCATCCAAGCGGTGTAACCGGGGTGTCGGTGGAGCGTGCGGTCGGATTATCTGTAGCAGAGCTGGCCATCACGATCCCTCATAGCCAACTCGGGGTGACCACCGTTGGGGCATTCCGTCGGGAGGTCGGCGATGTGGTACGCACCACTGGTAGAAGCCCATATCATGCGACCTTAACCGGTCTCACACTGGAACAAGCGAGCAGGTTGCTCACGCCCACCATTCCTAATCCTGCTCGGGGAGCGTAAGCCTGGGAGGCCGTCCATGCACAAGCCGAGAGTTTTCGCCGACTTCCATAACGCCGACACACGAGGCCGTCTACGCTTGAACTGCATTGGGACCATAGAAGATTTGGCCCAGCAACAAATTGTGCTGCGGGATGGCGTCTGTCTCACCCTGTATAGTGAAGAGTTGGAAGTGGAAGGGGTCGTCGAATATTCCACAGACGAACATCTGTGGGTGGTCGTCATTGATTGGCGTGCGATCAAGGACATAGGGCCTCAAGCCATTGTTCCCGAAAACTAAACACCACAGCACGATCACATTGCTTAACTTTGCCTTGCTCTGCTCGTTGGGACTACCTGTGAGTGCCGTGTAGGCCTTTCTGCGCGCGTTGCTTTCCAGTCCACCGTGGGGCTGTGGTCTCGAGTCGCCGAGACCAGGAAGTGGATGATGCAACTCTCACCGAAGGCTATCCGATTTGTTATTGAGGCCCTTGAACATTATCAAACTCACCATGAGGAACGACTGAGGGATGAGCACGCGACAGAGGAGGAAGTCGCTGACCTGACGCATGACCACCAATATCTGGAAGCTCTGAAGACAACTTTGAAACAGTACCATGATGGGCTCATGTGCAAGAGGTTGTTCCCTACTAAGGTCCGGTAGAAAAGGCCAGCGCCGTTTCGCATACCGGAGGGAAGTCTTTTGGTAGTGATGTTAAGTAAGTTTTGGTCTCCCAGGCGAGCCCAGGATGACATCGACCGCCATCGTGAGCAGCTTATTGCTGAAATTGAGAGCAAGCTCGGACAAAAGACGACTCTCCAGGAGCTGTTCTCTATCCGGTGGAAAATCATATGATCATGGAGACCCCTCTCGAAATCACCCATCTTCGCAACAGGCTGCGTCAGGATTTCACGGATAAACTCCCCGAAGCAACGTTTGGCTCTGGTGAAGAGAAGGAGAGGAACTTTCTTTCTCGTGCACTCGCGGCGTTTGCGATTCGGCGTCTGAGCAGCTGCTCCCCAGAAGACGCTGTGGCCGCAGTGGTTGATGGAGGTGGAGATAGCGGGATTGACGGTATTCAGTACTCGCCGACCATGCATCAGCTTTGGGTCGTGCAGTCGAAGTTCTTCGTAGATGGCCAAGGTGAGCCATCACTTGCTGATGTCAGCAAATTCAAGAATGGGCTTGAGGCTCTTCTACAAGGGCAGTTCGATATCTATAGTGGACTATAGTGGACCCCTTTGTCAAGACCAAAATCCTGTCAGAATAAGTAAGCTTCCTCCCCCTCCTCGCCTTCCTGAAAAGGGGTCACGACCTTCCTTCACTGAAGTGGACCTCTGCGGGTGTGCGGTAGTCCAACGCCTCGTGGAGGCGCTGGTGGTTATAGAACCCAAAATACTCCCTTAAGCCCCCCTCCAACGCGAGGACCGTGTGATAGTCCTTGAGGTAAATATCCTCATATTTCACTGTCCGCCATCATCGCTCGACGAAGATGTGGTCAAACACGCGCCCCCGCCCGTCCATGCTAATGGCCACCTGGGCAACCTTCAACCGCGTCGTGAAGGCCAGGGAGGTCAACTGAGCACCCTGGTCGGTGTTGAAGATCTCGGGGGGCCCGTGTGCCAGCGCCTCTTCGAGCACGGTCAGGCAAAACGCCACGTCCATCGTATTCGAGAGGTGCCAGGCCACCACATACCGGCTATACCAGTCCAGAATGGCCACGAGGTACATGAACCCGTGCCGCATGGGGACATAGGTGATATCGGCACTCCAGATCTGGTTCGGCCGGTGAGGCACCAGGCCCCGGAGGAGATAGGGATACACCTGATGGTCCGCTCCCCCTTGGCTGAGGCGGGGGCGCGGATAGATCGCCTCCAGTCCCATCGTGCGCATCAGCCGCTGCACCCGCTGGCGATTCACCGGATACCCTGCACGGCAAAGCCAGGCCGTCATGCGCCGACTGCCATAGAATGGTGCCTCGGTGTATGGTGCGTCGATCAAGCGCATCAACCTCAGGTTCGCGGCGGTTTCCTCCGCCGGCATATAGTACAAGCCCGAGCGCGGCAGCCCCAACAACTCACACTGACGCCGGAGGCTGAACGCGGCCTGCCCCCGCTCAATCAGGACGCGCTTTGCGGTGGTCGAACTGGGCAGCTTTTTTTTTCAACCACGCCAGCTCCATCTTCAGCCGGCCGATCTCCTGGTACAACTCCCCTTGCAGGGCTTCCTCATCCCGCGTCCCTTTGCCGCGACGGCTGGAGAACAGGTCGGGCAGTCCCTCCAGCATTTGCCGTTTCCACTGGCTGATCTGGGTCGGGTGGACCTCATACTCCGCAGCCAACTCATTGACGGTCTTGCGCTCTTTCACCGCCTCCAACGCGATCATCGCCTTGCTCTGGGCACTGTGCTGTCGACGCTTCATCGTCATGGCATCTCACCTCTCTTGGCTGAGGGCTTCCTCGTCCCAGAGCTTACTTATTCCTTGGTCCCGTTTTCAGGGACCATTATAATCGGCCCAAACTGGAGCCACGGATCCTGCTGGAAGACGTCGAGAAGTCGTATCACGCTAAGCACCGCGTGACTGACTATGACATCTTCGATAATCGGCTCATTTTTGGTGACAACCTCCTCGCACTTAAAGCGCTCGAACAAGAATTTACTGGAAAAATCCAGTGTATTTACATTGATCCTCCGTTCAACACTGGTCAAGCGTTCGATCATTATGATGATGGTATAGAGCATTCGCTCTGGCTCAGTCTTATGAGAGATCGTTTGGAATTGCTTCAGCGTCTTCTTGCCGAAGGAGGTCTATTCTGGATTCACCTTGACGACTCGGAAGTTCATTATTGTAAAGTTTTGCTTGATGATATCTTTTTGAGAAGTAATTTCGTAGCTCATATCACTTATGAACGTTCAGGGGCAGCAGGATTAGGGCTTGGTGGATTCATAGTTAATACGGGCGAGAACATATTACTATACAAAAAAGGGTCACTTCCAACGAGGAAGGTTCTCTCATACCAAAACTTAGATGAGAAGACTATGAAGCGTTACAATAAAGCACTCGTTGATGAAGGAAGAAGAAAACTGGTTGCCGAGTTTATAGCAAAGTCAAACGGTCTTCCCGTTCGTCTGTATAAACACTCTAATTTCAATGTTAAGACTATATCATTGAATAAATTTAAGAGTCGTGAAGAAGAGATATATTCAGAATTTTCCTACCACTTCGATAAACTTTTCAGGACTAATCAGATTCAGAAAGAGAATCTCTTTCAACGGGATTTAGTTAGTCGTATGGATAAGAGTTCCCTTTATACTGTGGACTATATTCCAAGTCGAGGGAAGAACGAAGGGAAACTAACGACTCTTTACTACTTTAACGCGGAGTTGTTTGCATGGCTTAAGGATACCGCACAAATTGAGGATGGCCAGATTGTTAAGTCAACAAGCATAACAAATGTCTGGACACATGCAGAGATCCCCAAGGCAGATATTGCGAACGAAGGTGGTGTGGACTTCCCACGGGGTAAAAAACCTGAGCAGCTCCTACGTAGGATAATCGAGATGTCCACCGACTTGGGCGACTGGGTTCTTGACTCTTTCGCTGGCTCTGGCACGACCGGCGCAGCAGCACAGAAAATTGGTAGACGTTGGATTATGGTTGAACTAGGTGAACATTGCCATACCCATATTGTTCCGCGATTAAAGTCCGTTATCGATGGAATAGATAAGTTAGGAATTTCAAAAGCCGCTGACTGGAGAGGAGGAGGGGGATTTCGCTACTTCCGGCTTGCACCTTCGTTGCTGGAAAAGGACAAGTGGGGCAACTGGGTGATTAACAAGGAATACAACGCCGCCATGCTGGCTGAAGCTGTCTCCAAACTGGAAGGCTTCATCTATGCCCCGAGCGAGGCGGTTTACTGGCAGCACGGCTACTCCACGGAGCGCGATTTCATCTATGTGACCACGCGGGCGCTGCGACACGATCAGCTCCAGCAGCTCAGCGATGAAGTAGGCGAACACCGCTCATTACTCGTCATGTGCGCCGCGTTCCGCGGCAAGCCAGAGAGATATCCGAACCTCACCATCAAGAAGATCCCCCAAACCGTCCTCGCCCGCTGTGAATGGGGCCACGACGACTACAGCCTGCAGGTGGAAAACCTTCCCAAAGCCCTTCTGCAATCAGAACAAAAGACTCTCGAATTGGTTCAGGATGGAGGTCGCTAATGCACAGGCAGGTCAATGCTATTGCTGGTCGCCTGAGCTTGCGACCGCCACAGCGCCGATCGCTGGAAATTCTGGACCGTGTGACAGAGATTGTGCCGCCGCACAAAGCGAGGGATCTCAACACTGCACTGGCAACCATTCATAGTGAATTTCCTACGGTGGCCGACTTCGAGCGTGAGTTCCCTTCCCTCTGTTTTGCTCTGGCCACCGGCGTAGGCAAGACACGGCTGATGGGTGCCTTCATCAGCTATTTACACCTCGCGCACGCGATCGACAACTTCTTTGTGCTGGCACCAAACCTGACCATCTACAACAAGCTGATTACCGACTTCACGCCGAACACGCCGAAATACGTCTTCAAGGGCATAGCTGAGTTCGCCACTGAGCCGCCGGAAATCATCACTGGAGATGACTACCAGCACAGAGCTGGGACACTTTTCGATCAACTCCTCAGGGTGAAGGTTAACATCTTCAACATTTCGAAGATCAACTCAGAAGTGCGTGGTGGAAGAGCACCGCGCATCAAGCGGCTCTCTGAGTACATCGGTGAGAGCTACTTCGACTATCTGGCAAACCTCAAAGATCTTGTGCTCATTATGGATGAGTCACATCGTTACCGCGCTTCGGCTGGCGTGCGTGCCCTCAACGAGCTGCATCCGGTGCTTGGTTTGGAGCTCACCGCTACACCGTTCGTGGAAACTAGCCGTGGGGCGATACCGTTCAAGAACGTCATCTATGATTACCCACTGGCCCAAGCATTGGCCGATGGCTTTGTCAAAGAGCCGGCCGTCGTAACTCAGAAGAATTTCGATGCTAGTCAGTTCACACCGGCTCAGCTGGAGGAGATCAAGCTGCAGGACGGCATCCGGCTGCACGAGAACACCAAGGTCGAGCTGGAGACCTATGCACGACAGACAGGGCAGCTTATCGTCAAGCCGTTCCTGCTGGTCATCGCCCGAGATACGACTCACGCGAGCCAATTACTACAGCTCATGCAGTCGGACCAGTTCTTCGAGGGGCGCTATAGGGATAAGGTCATTCAGGTGGATTCCAGCAGGACCGGTGCAGAGGAGGACGAGATGGTCCAGCGCCTGCTCGCCGTGGAAAGTACTGCCGAACCCACGGAAATTGTGATTCATGTCAACATGTTGAAGGAAGGATGGGACGTTACCAACCTCTATACGATCGTGCCGCTCCGTGCCGCCAACGCACGTATTTTGATCGAGCAATCCATCGGCCGGGGGCTACGGTTGCCATACGGTAAACGAGCCGGCGTGGCGGCTGTGGACCGCCTGAGCATCGTGGCTCACGACAAGTTTCAGGAGATTATCGACGAAGCGAACAGGCCGGATTCGACTATTCGGCTGCAACAGGTCATCATCGACCCCACCCAAGATTTACAGAGGCTGGTCACGGTCGTTTCTCAGTCCAACATCGAGGCGCAGATTACCGCATCTATGCCTTCTCCGGTCGCTAGTCCTGTGTCTTCCGCGTCGCCGCAACCAATCTTCACCAATGAGATCGAGCGCAAGATCGCTCAGGTAACGTATGACATCATTAGGCGGCACGAGAACCTGCCCGGTTCGGCTTATCTGCTGCAAGATGACATACAGCAGTCAATGGTACGGGAAGTTGAAGAAGCTCTAGCCCCGGTGCAACTGGAGATCGCTGGCATCGACGAGAGGCCGGATATCGCCACGATTGTTCAACAGACCACCAGCATGGTTGTGAATCAAACCATCGACATTCCTCGCATTCTTGTCGTCCCAAAGGGCGAGGTCAGCAGCGGTTTTCAGCCATTTTCTTTGGATACGTCGGGCATCCACTATCAACCCGTGGACAGAGATCTGCTCATCCAGCATCTGCGCACGCACGAACAGGAAACCTTGAGCTTCAGCGGAAATCAGCATCAGGAACCACGCCTTGAGGATTACCTCGTCCGCGGCCTCATCGATTTCGATGACATCTCCTATGATGACCATGCCGACTTGCTCTACGACCTCGCTGGGCAGATGGTGAAGCACCTCCTGAGTTACCTCTCAGAAGAAGAGACCAGGGACGTGTTGATTTATCACCAGAGGCAACTGGTCGAATTCATACACGCACAAATGCGGGTCCACTATTGGGAGAAGGTTCCGGGGTATGACGTGGTCGTCCGCAAGGGATTCACGGAGCTAAGGCCGAGCGCGTTCACAGCCGCCACAACTGAGTCAATTCGCGATTTTCGGCAGACTGTGCAGGATCGAAGCAGGATCGCCCAGATGCTCTTCGGCGGCTTTCAG
Source organism: uncultured Nitrospinota bacterium (assembly GCA_963707985.1). GTDB lineage: Bacteria > Tectomicrobia > Entotheonellia > J063 > CAVPRW01 > CAVPRW01. Next base: position 28,254 of record CAVPRW010000029.1, read on the forward strand.
GGCTGCCTCTATTCCATCCAGAAGTTCCAGTCCGACTCTGAGCGGAAACTGGCGATCATCCTGGATCGAGAAGCCTTGAAATGGTTCAAGCCAGCCAGAAGCCAGTTCCAGATGCACTACAAGCTAGGTGCCGACCATCTGGAATACCAGCCAGACTTCGTGGCGGAGGCAGCCGACTGCATCTACATGCTCGAAGCCAAGGCCCGCAATGACATGCAGGATGCCGAGGTGCAGGCCAAGAAAGACGCTGCTGTGCAGTGGTGCAGCCACGCGACGAGTCACACGGTGAGCCATGGTGGCAAGCCGTGGACATATTTATTGATTCCCCATGATGCCATTTCGGAGAACATGACGCTGGCGGGTTTGGCCAATCAATTCTGCGTTGACGAACGCCAAAGTGTTCCCATCGGATAAGATGGCAACCGCCTAGGCTTTCCCGAAGTCACCCTCACCTAGGGGGACCCTCAGAGTGTGCAGCGAGCGCCCGCCGGCAAGCTCCCAAATCCTCACCGTCCCGTCATCGGAACCTGATACTCGGCACCGGCCTTCATCGAGGCGTTGAGCTTCCCTCACCCCGGCCCTCTCCTGGAGTAGGGAGGAGGTAGTGCCATCGCCTAAACCCTCACCGCTCTCCCGAGGGAACCAGGTCAGTGTCGTGTCTGAAAAAACCTACCCTTGTGAGCAGAGGGAGAGGGGGTACAAGGTGCATCACTGGCGGTTGCCATCCTTATCCTGGCACCTATGCCCGGAGGAGAAGGGATTCAGGTGAGGGTGAAATGACAGCATCTGGTCCTATGTGTTCAGAGTCGTCCGAAAATAAATGTCCTCGAGCCGCAAGGGCTTGGTGAGCAATCCATGCTCTAGAGAGCCCTGGATGGCGCGCTCGATGTTCTTCCCCATGGCCCGCAGCCCAACAGGATAGGGGTCGTCCCCCAAGACAGCCGCTTGTTCCTGAAAATCTTTGCCCGGGAAGTATAGGTACGCCGACTGGGAGCGTCGGGCCCGTTCATAGGCCACGGCTTTGGACTGCTGGAAGGCGTTGTACAGCTCCAGGGCCACCCAGGGGTGCTCCTGGAGAATACGGTTTTGCACGATCACGTTGTGATTGCAATGGAAAAATCCGGTCTTCCGGTAGTATTCATACACCACGCCCTTGCCGTTGTCCTCCAGTAATTTCCGCAGACGCGGGTTGCCATGGACGGGCGTCCCACCATAGCGATCGATCACCGTCGGATCACCCGCGGTGACACGGCCTTCACTGCGGATCGCGGTGCAGGCATCGATGTCGCCGCGGTCGAGCATGACGTCCAAGGTTTGATCCACGGTCAGCCAGTGGTGGGTGACCCCCACCGGTCCGGCCCTATCCAGACCGAGCGCCCCCCCATGGCTGAGCTCCTTGGTGCGGCCGTTGTACCAGATGTTGTCCTTGGCCTCGATGCCATACAGATCCTTGAGCGTGATGCGAAACCACAGGGCGGCCGTCATATCATAATCGGGAACCCCGATCTTCTTGCCCTTCATGTCCGCCAGACTGGTGATGCCCGACGCAGCATTGACGTAGAGATTGGGCCAGACGTGCCCACGGCTCAGGAACACCGGCAAGGCCGACCAATCCCACTTGCCCTGCCCATACTGCTCACGCCGCTCTTTGGCTAGGAGCGTCTCTGAAATGGACATCTCGGAGACGTCGAATTCGTCATAGAACAGGTTGCGCTGAAACAGCGCGCTGGCGTCGAGCGTGACACAATTCAGCTCGATATTCTGCGGTTTGACCGTCCCATCCTTCAGGGGTTGGATACGTGGATTGTCGGAGAAGGCCATCGTCAGTCGGAGTGCCATGGCGTACCCTCCTGGTACCGGTGATGTGATCGCTGATCGCCACCGCCCGCTGGCCGTCTACACCATGGCCAGCGAGCTCCGAGCTCAACGGTGATACGACGGGTGAAGTGACTGTATGCGTCCCAGGCAATCGTCTGGGACGCCCTAGGCCCCGCTTGCAGCCAGGGCCTCCTCATGTGGGAAGTAAACCGAGGTGCTGGGAAGCTCAGCGGGGGTGAGACCGAACCAGGCGATCGCATTGCGGCCCAGGACGCGACGCTTCTGCTCGTCGGTCAGGCCTGGAATGGACGCCAGCATACGCACTGACTCGGGGAACTCGCAATCCCAGTGAGGATAGTCGGAAGCGTACATGACCAGATGCGGGCCCATGGTGTCGAGCACGTACGGGAGGATCTCCTCCTCGGGCTCGCAGGTAAGAGCCACCTGGCCACTGGCGATGATCTCCGAGGGTTTGCGCTGGCAGAGGTGCCACTGCGGCCGCAGCTTCTCGAAATGCTCGTCCAGTCGCTGGGTCCAGAAAGGCAGCCAGCCACAGGCGCCCTCGACATACGCAACTTTGAGGCGGGGATAGCGGTCGAAGACACCCTCGCCGATCATGTGCATCAGCGCGATCATGGGCTCAAAAGCGAAGGCTGTCATGTGCACATAGCTATACTTTTCCATACGCTCGGAACCCGCCCCCATGGTCCCCCAAACCCCGTATTGGCCGTCATGGCCGGTCTGCGGGTGCACCGAAAGCGGCAGGCCGGCGGCCTCAGCAAGCTCGTAGATCGGATCGAAGCGGCGGTCGCCGAGGTTGATGCCGAATACGTTGACCGGGAGCATGGCGCTGACAATGCCATCCTTGCGATGCTGGATGAGCCGGTCCAGCTCCTTGACAGCCGAAGGCGGGTCCTGGCAGGGGATGAGGCCAACCCCCTTCAGGCGCTTCGGATCGATCGGCAAGTATTCCTCCAGAAGCCAGCGGTTGACCGCACGACACAGAACTCCAGCTAGCTCCTTGTCGCGCAGGCCGTTGACGGAAAGGGCCACGCGGGTGCCAAAGATAATGGCGACGTCGATCCCCTCCTGGTCCATGTCCGTCAGGCGCTGCCGGGCGTCGCGATCGCCGGGCCGGCCTCCCCTGATGTGCGGTGCAAAGGGACCGCTGACGCCCGGCCCCAAGCCCTCGGTACGGGTTGACAGGCGTCCTTCTACATACATCCGCGAGGTGCCGTGACGATCGCTAAAGCCTACAGGCGCTCGATGGTGGTAATCCTTGGGCATCCAGGGTGTTAGATCCTCCCAGGGCTCGTTGCAGTGACCATCGGCGTCGATGACGAGGTCAGTGTGCATAGAGGGTTCCTCCTTCCGTCCTCACACGAACGTCTGAGCTCAGCTCAAACATGGCAATCTTCTGGTTGCAGCGCGATACGCTCGCTCAAGGTGGGCCCTGCGCTCCGATGGCCTCTTAGCCGCCCCCAGCTGCCGGAGGCGGCCCGGCAAAGCCGAAATTGGCACGCCAAACCATCTCCACCCGCGCCATCAGCTCGGCCGCAAGAGGTTCTGCGCCGGAGACCTGGACGATTTCTTCCAGGTGGCTCATGGCCGAAAAGCCACCCAATACCGCTGTGACGCCTTTGTGCATGAGGATAAAGCGGATCGCCGCCTGGGTCAGGGTATGCGTCCCCTCACGTCTGAGGAAGCTCAGAGCTCGGGCCATTTCCAGGCTGCGCCGATATGCCTCGGAGGACGAGTCACGGGACCCGGCGAGAGGATGGCGATCACCTCCCGATACGACGTGATCGGTGAGAAACCCACCCGCCAGGGGGCTGTAGATGGCGGTCCCGACACCGTGCGTATAGGCGTAGTCGATCACCCCGCCGAAGTCACGGTCCACTTCCAGCCCGATGGGCTTGGCCATACCCGCCGTGGGATTCAGCAGCGTATAGGGCACATTGATCATCTGAAACACGTGCGTGTCAAGCAGCTGTCGGACCTGATACGCGTCGTTCCCGCGGCAGATGAAACCCAGATAGCGGGTTTTGCCGTCGCGCAACACGCGCTGCAGACCTTCCAGCGCGCCGCCGGGCCGTAGGTAATCTTCGATCCAGAGCTGGGTGTAGACGCGACCTTCCAGCTTCGGAGGCGATGGGGCTGGGCCATTGTGGATCTGCAGGATGTCTAGGCAGTCCACCCCCAGCCGTTTCAGACTTTCCTCAGTGGAGCGGACCACATGGCCGGCGATATCCCCCAGGTCTGCGTGTCGCACCTCTACTTTGGAAGTGATGACCGGTCGGATCTTGAGTGCCTTCAAGACCCGCCCCAGGTTCTCCTCCGCCAGTCCATTGCCATAGTCAGGAGCATTGTCGAAGTAGTTGATCCCCAGCTCCACGGCTCGAGCCACTACCTGCCGTTGCTCGTCCGGGGTGCCTCGGACCATAAGCCCGGCATTGCCACCGCATCCAAAGCCGATTTCTGAAATCCGCAACTCGGTGTTGCCAACCTGCCGATACTCCACGGTCGCCTCCTGAGTATCGATCGCTGCGGCGTTACCCCTCACCCTCACCCTCTCCCAAAGGGAGAGGGAATACAAAACCTACCCAGGAAGGGCAGGCGGGAGAGAGCATCTTAGCCTACCTGGGAGCACAATACCCCTACTCTACGGTCGGGCTGGTGCTTGCTGCTGCAGCAGTCGGTCCGCCTCCTCGTACAGGGTGAGAATGAGCTCGCGGTCCGGGCAATAGCGGTCCACATCGTCCTCGATATACTGCCAGCCGCCTTGCGAGACTTTGTGGAAATTGAATCGGTAGCTGCTGGGGCCCTGCCGTCGGGCTGAGCTAGTCCGGGTCGCGGCCTCAATCGTCGCCGCTGGCCAGCCCTCCAGGGTAGGCGTCCAGGGCACGTTCTCCGCCACGTCCCTCATGATGTTCAAGGGATCGCCGCCCTGCTGGACGATGTCGATCTGTTGCTTGAGCATCTGCCGGTAGGCGATGATTACCTTATCCCCCTCATACAGGTGCTCCTGCGTCCGATCGGTGATCTCGCCCTGCTCGTACCATGCCACCATGTCCTGACCCAGCACGTAGTCCAGGATGTACTTGCCGTGTTCATCGCGCAGGGGGACCTCTACGTAAGGGATGTGCTCCTGCCGAGGGACCTGGATTTCCGGTGGGAAGGTGTAGGAGCGGTACGAGATATGCCAGGTAGTGGTATCGTCGATGGGCACACCAAGCTGGTAATCGTGGCGGATGCTGCCGCTATTGCCGCCGTTGGGATAGACAAGGTAGGGGAAGAAGACAGGGCCACCTAACTGCCACACATCTTCCGGCGCGTCGGAGTCGCGCATACCTTTGGTAAAGCCGTATTTGTTATAGACAATCTGCACGATGGGGTAGGCACCCCGCCCGAGACGCTCCTCCTGCTGGCGCATGGTGGCGTTGTAGCGACCGTTGGGGTCAGCGGTCAGCCGTCCCTGCCGCTCGAGGGCATACTGGAACAGCCGGCCATGGAGATAGACGGCATGATGCTGGTCGCCGCGGTTCTCCATCACCTGCAGCCAGTTGCACGGCAGCATATGGCCGACGATCTGCCGCAGGCCGTGTTCTTGCTCGCAGAGGTCCAGCCGGGGTAATTGGGGGACAGGCTCAGGTCCGAGATAGGCCCAGATGAGACCCCCCATCTCCTGTACCTGGTACGCAGTGGTCCGAACTCGGTCTTTGAAGGTGCTGGTGGGCGCTGCCAGCGGTTGTTCCAGGCACCGTCCCGTGCCGTCGAAAAGCCAGCCATGGTAGGGGCAGCGCAAGCCCACTTCTTCCGGGATGCCAAATTCCATGTGCATGGCTCGATGCGGGCACCGGGGTCCGATCAGCCCCAGATGCCCACCCCGGTCACGGAAGAGCACCAGGTCTTCTCCCAGGATGCGCACCTTACGCACCGGATTGTCCTCAAGCTGCACTGTGGGCGCGATAGGATGCCAGTAGCGCCGCATCAGCTCCCCGCAAGGAGTGCCCGGCCCCACACGCGTTAACATTTCGTTCTCTGCTGTGGTCAGCATCTCTCCCCCTTTCTGGGTCTGAGGACTGGAATGCTCTCCGGTCATGTGCGAGGTTCTCGGCTTCATGCCGTGCCGGTCATGCCTCGAAGCGCCGACCTCAATCGTCCCTGAGCAACGCCTTCAGCACCGCCTCGATGGCTGGCGGCTCGGTGTGGTCCTTGAATTCCTCCAGCCGCTCGAACACGTCGGCTGCAGCCTCGTGGAAGCCACCGGGCAGCCCGGCGCCCTTGAAAGTCGCGGCGATCTCTTGCATCTCACCCACGAACCGCCAGGCCTTGGCGGTGTTGGTACAGACGCGGCGTACGGTCTGCTCGGTAAAGGTATCGCCCCATTGGCGGGCGAGCTCGGCACGCACACCTTCCTTCTCCACCATGCCCAGGATCGCCGTCAGCAGCGCGGTTGTGCCCTTGGTGTAGGCCGCGTAGCCCATCTTCAAGGCCGAGGCCGCGCCAATGCGCTCGGAGATGACCGGTGTTTGGAGGGGACTGCCTTCAAAGCAGGCCGCCACTTCCTGGGCCCGCGGTCCTGAGAGATACATATGCGTCTTGGCTTCGCGCGTCCAGGCGGGTCCGCCGATGATGCCACCATCGACGTAGTGCGCGCCAGCGTCTTCGATGATGCGTTGGATCGCCCGTGTCCGATCGGGTGAAATAGCATTGCCTTCCACATACACGCCTGTAAAGCCAAGTTGTGTGACCTCTCTAGCCACCTCCTCAGCGAGGTGTGGAGGGCAGACCGACAGCACGATCTCACTGGCCTTGACCAGCTCAGCCACTGTACCGGCATCTTCCAGGTTGGCACGGCTTGCACGAGCCTGCGTACTGCCGCTGCGTCCGGCCGAGGCCCAGAACACCGTGTGCTGATTGCTGCGGGCGGCGGCGCCTACAGTGGCGCCCATGGCACCCGGATGAAGAAGTCCAATCCGTCTCATGCGTTGTTCTCCTGAGTAATATTGTTAATGTAAACGCTTCGAATGGTTACAAGGGACCAGGAGCTCTGCCCCCTCGCGGGCACAAGCGCCAGGACGAGCGGCCCTCTTGCCCTGAGAGCGGGCTGGGATGGGGAACACCGTCGCGCTCCGTCATCTGGCGCCATGCCACGGCGGCCCTATTTCTTCAAGGCCTCAGCGTACTCGGCACGCGGAAACTGTTCCCCGTCGGGGACCTTCATCATGTCAGTATAGAGCTCTAACCGATTGCCATCGGGGTCAAGGATGTAGAAGGACCGGCTCCCGCTCCCCCCAAAAGCGTTCCCCGGACCGCTGCCGCCCTCAGGCCCATGGATGAGAGGCCCTTGGACAATCTTGACGCCCTTGCGACGCAGGTCTGCCAGGGCCTTCAGCCATTCGTCTCGATCGGCAACCTCCAGCGCGATGTGCTGGAGGGCATTGTAGCCGGCATGACGGTTTGCCTCGGTGACCTCGGTCGGATGCGTGAACAGGACGATGTTATGGTGGTCGTCGTTGAAGCGCATGAAGGCCATCGCCCCGGACTCCCCCATGGGCCAGCGCCCCGTCAGCGTGAGCCCCAGGATGTCGCGATACCACTCGATCGACCGGTCGACATCGGTGACCTGGATGCCGACGTGCCCTACGCGGTGGATGGTAAATCCCTTTGCCATGTTGTCTCCCTCCTGGCAGCCGGTTCAGCCCTGGAACGACACGCGCAGGGCCACCGCCCTGACACAGTCGCCGCTAACGCTTGGTATTGACTACTACGAAGGCTTATCATACCACAGACGTTACGTATCATGCGCCGTAATTTCATCCCTCCCGAACCTCCCCCTCTTGAGCCCCCTGAGGTTGTTTTCATAGTCCCTTGCCCTCTGGGAGACGGGGAAGGCGATTACGAATAGCTTGACCCGGTTCAGCTCCTCCAGGTACACTACGGCCACGTGCTTAACCTGGTGGCGGCTGGTCTAGGGTAGAGCAGGAGGGGTCAGACACCCCTCTGGAAAGAGAGGATCATCATGTCACACAAGGGGTTTTCGCACATCGGGCTGTCGACGCGGGACCTTGACAGCACGCGTGACTTTTACGAGCATGTCATGGGCTTCAAAGTCGTGCGCTGCGACATCATCAAGGTTGCCGAAGGCGGCCAGATTCGACATATCTTCTTTGACACCGGCCGCGATCAGCTCATCGCCTTCATGGAGCCTCAGGAGGTTCCAGGGATTCCGGCGGACTATGATGCCGGCATTAACGCCGGGCTTGGGGTTCCAGGCTCATTCTACCATTTTGCTTTTGAGGCCGGCTCGGTAGACGCTCTAGAGGCGAAGCGCCAGGAGTTGCTGGCCAAGGGGGTGCCGGTCACGGACATCGTGGATCATGAGTGGGCTCAATCCATTTACTTTGTCGATCCCAATGGCATCTCGCTGGAATATTGTTGTCTGACCCGTGATGTCGGAACCGAGGACGATATCACGATGCAGGTACGTGTCGAGCGTTCGGTGCAGGCGATGCGCCAGCGGTGGGAGCGCCTGCATGAGGCTAGCACGGCAACGTCGCACCAGCTCTGATCTCAGGTCCCGGGGTCGAAGGCTAGCGCGGTACCTGGGCACGCCAGGCGGTTGATCTTGGAGAGTTGAACATGAATATCTGCAATATCTGCCAGGAAGATGTGAGATAGGAGGTCACCGATGGCGACCCTGTCGCAGCCACAGAGCACGTTTCTGAGCGTGAATGGCCTGCGTGTGCATTACCTGGACTGGGGTCACCCCAGCGCACCGCCTGTGGTGTGCGTCCACGGCTACACCTCCAGTGGCCAGGCGTTTAACGCTCTGGCCCGACACTTCCAGAGCCGTTTCCGCATCATCGCGCCTGACGTGCGAGGCCATGGAGAAACCGCTTGGTCGCCTACGGAGGCCTATCAATACTACGATCAGATCAGCGATCTGGCAGGGTTTATTGACCAATTGGGGCTCGAGCAGTTCATCCTGATAGGGACCTCCATGGGTGGCATCATCGCCATGGCCTACGCCGGGGCACACCCTGAGCGTTTGGTGCGCCTGGTAATCAATGACATCGGGCCAGACGCTGAGGTAGGCAGCCAGCGGATTACCCAAACAGTGGGCGACAGGCCGGAAGAGTTTGCCAACCTGGAAGACGCCATGGCCTATCGCCGCCTGATGTCACCCATCACGGCCAGTCGCAGTGTGGAGGATCAGCGTGAGCTCGCACTTGGCGTGCTCCGCCAACAACCGGACGGCCGTTGGGTTTGGAAGATGGACCCCGCCTACATCCGGCAGCGGGTGCAGCAAGGTCCGCCGCCGCGGCCCGCTTTATGGCCCGCCCTGCAACGCATCACCTGCCCAACGTTGGTGGTGTGGGGGAGGGAGAGCGATGTGCTGTCCGAGGCGCAAGCCCGGCGTATGGTGGATGTCTTGCCTCAGGCCGAGTTGGTGGCTGTACCCGGCGTGGGGCACGCGCCAACGCTGATGGAGCCGGTGGCCCTGGCTGCACTGGAGCGCTTTCTAGGAGCGCCGGAAGTTGTAGCTTCCAGGGAGTGATCACCTGTCTACAGTATATCCAAGACCTGCAGGTGGATCGCGTGATTCCTGTTCTCACTTGCTAACCACATCCCAGTGACGCTGCGTGTCTTATACAAAGCATTGCGTTGCGATGGAGTAGATGTCGGTTTTCCGGTGGATCAAACGAGCACCATACCGCCGGCCGAACACAGCGGGTGCTGGCCGGATTGACGTCGACGACCCCCGCGCTAACCATGGCGCCCAACCATTGACGCACATACGGCTCATGCCAGTCCGCTGCAGCAACGATTCGCACGCCCGTGGACGGGGGATAAGGTGGCCCTCGTGACGCATAGCTCCATTCGATCCCCGGGTAATCGGTGGCACACCGACAGCAGAATTTCTTGATACAGTGACGGCCCACCTGGAAGACCCCTGGTGGATGATCGCATAGGCCACACGCACAGGGATTCACCGCCCTCAGCAGCATCAGGCGCGCCGGAAAGGTTACCGACGACGATACCCGTGCAATCGTCACCTCCCCACCATCGATCGGTTGGCGCAGGACCTCGAGGACGTGGCGGCGGAACTCGGGGAGCTCATCCAGGAAGATGACCCCGTTGTGGGCCGGCGACACTTCGCCCGGCATGGGGATATGTCCGCCGCCAATCAGCCCCACATCCGAAATGGTGTGATGGGGGGCCCGAAATGGACGGGTCGTGACCAACGCCGTGCGGTCACCGGTCAGGCCTGCCACGGCTTCAGCCAAGGTCATGGCAGGCAGAATGGTGGTCAGTCGCCGTGCCAACATCGACTTGCCCGCTCCTGGCGGGCCCAGAAGAAGCAGATTATGGTCACAACGCCTTGCATCACGTTCAGCTGCACTCTGGCCACTAGGCAGTCTGAGAGCTACCGCCATTGATCTACAATCGGATCGCAGGTACCGTTGCCGGCTGGGGGCGTGACAGCTCGTCCAACAAGGCCTTGGCCTCCTGCAAGTCGATGGTGTCAAACCCCGGATGGGGAAAGATCGCGAGGGGTCGCGGTAGCCATCAGTCGCCTCCTGTGGTGTGGACAAAGATATCGCCCCGTTTCACCGGCCCTTCAAATGTAATTGTACAGGTCTTAGTCTTATCATCACATACCCCAAGCTTAAGGGATTTAAACAGTTGCCCCTGTATGTCGTCAGCGTCAGCACTGTATGTGACTTCCAGGGAGAAGGAATCAGCGCCCGGCTCTGGGACTCTCGCATCGACACCCTTAGCTGTAAAGGAAACAAGCTCTGCAAACTGTCGGCGCGCTTCCCCCACTCCAAGGAAAGTGGTAGATACCATTTGTCCTTGGATCGTGACCGTGCGTCCAGCAGACGTCGTGGTTATGTCCAGCGGGGCGATCGCCGTACTGATCATGAACGTCTGGAACACCGTGGAACCAGCTCGTCCAGTCATTTCAGACTGGACGAAATTGACGAAGTTGAGGTCTGAATCTGGGCTAGGCGTGGCCGCAGGCTTGGCCACAACGAAGTGAAACTCAGCTAAGGCCAGAGGATCGACAGCAAACGTTCCCTTTCCTGTCGCCGCATGATCAGCATATACAGAGGCCGCTGTCGTGAGAAGAACACCGGCAAGCACAACCATCCACCCTACAGTCGTCCGTTTCGTCATGTGCTTTCTCTCCTCCTTTTATCAGCTGCTTCCAACGGTTCCAGCATTACCGGATGCTTGGCAGCGGAGACGGACATTCGGATCAAATACTCCTCTTAAACGACAAAGAACCTGCGCAGTGAAACAAAGACATCGGACACCCGATGGCTGGCACAATCGGTCACCATGTGCTGACGATCAGGCCAGTGTGAGGTCCTCGTGGGATCAGCCGTGCGCTCTGCTGCATGGCTCTACACCGTGTGCGCCAGCATGGCCTCCGCCTGGGGCAACCAGAGCGTCATCTCCATCGCCTGAAATAACTCAATGGCGGTGGATAGTGCGGTGCACGCCTGTGCCAGGCGGCCCGCGTTGGTATACAGGGTGCCGAGACCCAGGTAGCAGTGGGCCAGGAGCGGGCGCATCCCCAGCTCTTCGGCCAGGGCGAGCGCCTGTCGGTAGGCGGCTTCAGCCGCCTCGACTGCCAGGGGATCCTGATGTGCGAGGATCTCTCCGAGGAGCCGCAGGGCATAGGCCTCGTTTCCCCGCTGCGTTGAGGTCACGGGCGAATGCAAGGGCACTCCGGGCCAGGCCCGTGGCCTCGTCCATGCGGCCGGTCAGCAGATACGCCTCGCTCAGATAGGCGACCCAGCGCGCATGGCCAGCCGAGATGCCCCTGGAGGTATCCTGTGCCGCCGCCTGCTGCAACAGCGGTATGGCCTCGGCCACGCGTCCTGCAAGGGTATATGCATACCCTAAGGGTGCAGCGACGGTGGGGAACCAGGTCAGGACGTTGGCGATCTGGCACAGTTCCAGGCTGCGCTCGAGCGCCGGGATGGCCTGGCGCAGGTCTCCCTTACAGAGGTACAGACCGCCGAGTCTAGAATATGCTTGGGTCAGGCTGAAGGGGTGATCGGCCGCCTCGGCCAGCCGCACCGCTTCTCCCCCCTGCGCGGCTCCCTCGTCGAACGCTCCTAGCTCGCTCAGGCACCATACCAACCAGGTCCGGGACATTACAGCGGGCAGGCCGGTCATGCCGAAGCGCTCGTGGGTCAGATCTCCTGTGAGGGAGACCACGTTCCTGCGAAAGCAATCCACCGCTCGACGATAGTCGCCCAGGGCATGGTACGCTGTGCCCAAGAAGATGTTCGCCAGGACCTGGAGGGGGAAATCCCCGAGAGCCGTGGCGACGGCCAGGGCACGTTCGCCCGATTCGACAGCGCGGGTAGAGTCGCCCGTCATCCGATAGTACTCGGCCAGGTAGGCGAAGGCCCGCCCGAGTCGCCGTTCATCGTGGATGGCCTCGGCGAGGGTCTGGGCCACGCGCAGGTGTTCGAACACCTGCCGATGCTCTCCAAGCGGCAGGAGCGCATTGCGGAGGCTGAAGCGCAGATCGATGGCCTGCTCGCCCGTGTCTTGATACTCAGGGAGATGCCGCAGCGCCACCAGCGCCTGCTCGAAGCACCCTACCGCTTCTCGGTGGGCCGAGCGTGCGGCGGCCTTGGCACCGGCCTGTCGACAATACGCGAGGGCTTTTTCCCACACCTCGCCCCGGAGGGCATGATACGCAAGGTGTTCCACCTGCTCATCCAGGCGGTCAGGATACAGCCGTTCGATCGCCGCGACGATCCGCGCGTGGAGGGTACGCCGACGCTCCTGGAGCAGGCTTCCATAGGCGACCTCCTGCGTGAGGGCGTGCTTGAAGGTGTATTCGAGATCAGGAAATAGGTTCGCCTCGTACAGAAACTCGGCGGCCTGTAGGTGGATGAGCGCGCCGCGTAGGACATTTTCAGGGAGTTCTGCGATGGCCTGCAGGAGTGGGAACGGCACGTCCTTGCCAATGACCGCAGCGGTTTGCAGGAGAATCTTGTCCTCACCAGGGAGCCGGTCGATGCGGGCTGCCAACACCGCCTGGACTGTAGCCGGTACTTGAATGGTCCAAGGAGCGCGTGCTAGCCGATAAGCGCCCGGCTCGCCGACCAAGACCTGGCTCTCCACCAGGGTCCGGACACTCTCCTCCAGGAAGAACGGATTGCCTTCGGTCCGCTCGATCAGCACACGCGTGAGCGGCTTGAGGTCGGCATCGTCCCTTAGGAGGGCCTGGAGCAGGGTCTGGGCGCTGGTCGGGGCCAAGGGGTCGAGTCGGAGCTGGGTATAGTAGCTCTTGTTCCCCCAGGTGTGCTGGTACTCGGGGCGGTAGTTCATCAGGAGGAAGATGCGGCTGGTCGGCAGGCTGTCCACCAGGCTGTCGAGAAACCCCTGGGTCTCGGTGTCTATCCAGTGGAGGTTTTCGCACACCATCACCACGGGTTGGACCTGACTCTCCCGCAGCAGCAGGCGCTTGAGGGCCTCCAGGGTGCACTGGCGGCGTTGGGGCGGGTCGAGGGCCTGCCACTCGCGGTCCTCGACCACGACGTCCAGAAGTGTGAGCAAGGCCGGCAGGGTCGGCCTGAGGGCTTCATCCAGGGCGAGGAGCTTGCTGGTGAGCTTCTCGTGAACCCGTGCCTCATCGTCCCGCGCATCTATCTGAAAGTAGCTTTTGAGGAGGTCTCGGATCGGGAGGTAGGGGGTGGTCTTGCCGTGGGAGACCCCGTGGCTTTCGAGCAGGAGCCAACCATGGGTACGATGGGAACAGATGAACTCGTAAAAGAGCCGGGTCTTGCCCACCCCGGGCTCCCCGATGACCGCCACGAGCTGGCCATGGCCAGCACCGGTCTGCTCGAATGCCTGACAGATCGCCTCCAGCTCCGCTTGGCGCCCCACGAAGCGGGTAAGCTCACGGGCCGCAAACGCCTGCAGACGCGTCCGCGTGGAACTCGCCCCCAGGAGCTCGAATACCTCGATAGGGGCTGTTAAGCCCTTGACTGGCATTGGACCCAGCGGCTTGACCTGGACCACCTCTTTGGCCAGTCGGAGCGTCTCAGCGGTGATGAGCACCGATCCTGGCGTCGCCATCTGCTCCATCCGCGCCGCCAGGTGCACCGTCTGCCCGATCGCCGAGTAGTCCATGTGCAGGTCATTGTCGATGGCCCGCACGACCACCTCGCCGGAGTTGAGCCCCACCCGGAAGTCCACGGACAGGCCATGCGCGGGGCGCACTTCCTCACTGTAAAGGTGCAGCGCGGCCTGCATCGCCAGGGCCGCATAACAGGCCCGCACGGCGTGGTCCTCGTGGGCGAGCGGCGCGCCAAACAGGGCCATGATGCCGTCGCCCATGACCTGGTTGACGGTGCCCTCATAGCGGTGCACCGCGGCCATCATGCGCTCGAGGACGGGGTCAAGAATCGCCCGGGCTTCTTCGGGGTCACGGTCGGCCAGCAACTCCATCGATCCCTTCAAATCGGCGAAGAGCACGGTGACCTGCTTGCGCTCGCCTTCCAGGGCACTCCGGGAGGCCACAATCTTCTCGGCCAGATATATCGGCGTATAGCTCGCAGGCTCTGGGGATGCTGCAAGGACGGGAGCTGGGGAGAGGGCCTGGGCTGGAAGGGACAGCGGCGCGCCACAATCCCCGCAGAACTTGAATCGCGGCGGGTTTTCAAACCCACACTGCGGACAGCGCGCCGTGAAGGGGGCCCCGCACTCGCCGCAGAACTTCATGCCCTCGGGATTCTCAAAGTCACAGCTTGGGCAGCGCATGGGTGTCCCCTCCGACACGGCCGTGCGAGCGGCTAGCTCACTCGTGGATAGGCGGTTCGGCGCGCGCCATTGAAATCGGCATCTTTCGATGAGGTGTCAGTACCCCATGTGGAGGCAGGAGTCAAGCGAAAATCATGAGGCAGCGACGGGCGTCACCATGGAGGCGAACGGGTGAGACCGCAGGCGTTGGGCTGCGCAGCCGTTCAAGGCGGCGACGATCCTCCGTCTGAACCTCTTGAGGTCATGAGCTGTGCATCTAAGATAATACAAACATTGAGATTCAGGATGCACGCGAGATTAATTATTGGTCTAGGACACTATCCGCGAGTGGTTGGTGCAAGACTGCCAGGACATAACGGCGGAACTCGGGGAGCTCATCCAGGAACAGGACACCGTGATGGGCCAGCGACACCTCACCAGGCATCGGCACCTGGCCGCCGCCGATCAGCTCCACATCCGAAATGGTGTGATGGGGGGCCCAGAAAGGGGCGGGTCGTGACCAACGCCGTGCGGTCGCCGGTGAGGCCGGCGATACTATGAATTCTCGTCGTCTCGATGGCTTCGGCCAAGGTCATGGCGGGCAAAATGGTGGTGAGGCGCCGTGCCAGCCTCGACGTGCCCGTCCCGGGGGGGCCCAGCAGGAGGAGGTTGTGGGCAGAACGCCTGCATCGTCTTTGCATTCGCCAAGACCGACGGGGTGCCGACGGCCGGTGCCGTTGACCCACGGTTGGCGCAACCGTCAGAGGAAAGGCCCCGATCATGAGAGTGCCTCCAGCAGCGCCTTGGCCTCCCGCAGGTCGGCGGCGTCAAAGCCCTCAGTGAACCAGCCGTAGATCGGCGGCAGCAGCTCAAGCGCGTCGTCGCGCTGGCCCTGCTGCCGCCACAGCCGACTGAGGCTTGTCGCCACCCGGAACTCCCAGGATTTAGCCTGACTTTTCCGTTGTGGTGTTTTGGCCTGATTTCATGCTGGATTCAGAGAAACACCCCATGAAAATGCATAAAAAGCAATAGCTTTCAATGATGCCATCCCCTCATGACTCCATGATGGAGCTATGAGCTAGATGACAAACCAGAGTTCTTGGGGTGCAGAATCCTTTACAGCGGCCTTGTATGCTACGACTCATCATCGAGTTGTATTCTCAACTTATTGATAGAAAAGCACTCTCATACGGTATAATCCGCAATTCCGCATGCACACTCGCTGAAATCATGATACGGAAAAGTAGTTAGAGTCTATTGCCGGATATCGCAGCTCTAATTTTACCAGGCCAAGATGGAAGCCCCTCAATAATCTTTCGGATCGAGGGCATCGTGCAGCCCGTCTCCAACCACATTGAAGGCGAGAACTGTCACAAAGATGGCGAGCCCTGGCCACCAGGCCATCCAGGGAGCCTGGTTCAGAAACCCTTGCGCGACGTTCAGCATCGAGCCCCAGCTCGGGGTGGGAGGCTGCACGCCCAAGCCTAAGAAGGAGAGTGTCGATTCGGCGATAATCGCACCCGCGATGCTGACCGTGGCCTGCACCATGAGCGGGGCAAAGCTGTTCGGCAAGATGTAGCGCCAGAAGATGCGCAGGTCCGACGCCCCCACCGCGCGGACCCCTTGGACGTAATCCTCTTCGCGGACGGCTAACACCTGGCCACGCGTGAGCCGTACGAATCCAGGGACTGCCGCCAACCCAATAGCACATGTGGCATTGGTGAGCGAGGGGCCTAACGTGGCGGCGAGTGCGATGGCCAAAATGAGGAAAGGAAACGCCAGGAGGGCATCCGTAAGGCGCATGATCACCTGATCCAAGCGTCCGCGATAATAGCCCGAGATGAGTCCCACAGGGACACCCGCCACTACGGCAAGCAGCACGGAGAGCACACCTGCGAGCAGGGAGACCTGGGCGCCCCAGATCACCCGCGACAGCACATCGCGGCCCAGGTCATCCGTGCCGAGCCAGTTGTGGGCATCTGCCGGCTTGCGGATCTTCGACCAGTTCGTGGCCTGGGGATGATAGGGAGCCAGCCAGGGTGCACCGAGCGCTGCGGTGGCGAAGCCAACGATAACCACCGCGCCAATGAGCGCCAGACGCCGCCGGGTGAAGCGCCGCACCAGGCGGCGCCCCCGCTGCCAGAGGGACAGGCTCTCTGCGGGTCCTGACACTATGGGTGCCTGTATCACCGTGGACCTCATTCTCCTTCCGCTCCCTCCAGTCGAATACGCGGATTGATCAGGGAATATGCGATATCGACCAGCAGATTCACCAACAGATAGCCGACGGCGGTAATCAGGACAACCGCCTGCACCTGCGCGTAATCTCGGCTAAAGACGCCGTCGAGACTGTACTTCCCAAAGCCAGGGATGAGGAAAACTTGCTCGGTGATGATGGCGCCGCCAAAGAGGGCACCAGCTTGTAATCCCAAGACGGTCACGGCGGGTATCAATGCGTTGCGCAGGGCATGTTTATAGACCACGGGGCGTTCAGCCAGTCCTTTGGCGCGGGCGGTTCGCACGTAGTCCGCTTGCAAGACCGCGAGTATGCTGCTCCGGATCTGACGCATCAAGACGGCAGTTAACCCCGTGCCCAGTACGAAGGCCGGCATGAGCATGCGCCGGAGATTCTCCACCAGGTTGTCACACGGGGAGACATAGCCCGAGGCGGGCAGCCAGTGCCAGTGCACGGAGAGCCAGAGAATCAACATGATGCCCAACCAGAAATGTGGCACCGAGAGTCCAAAGAGCGCCACAGCATTGCCGAGATAATCCCACACCGTGCCCTTTCGTACCGCCGAGAGCACGCCAGCCGGGAGAGCAATCACGATGGCTACCAGGAGGGCGAAAAGCGCCAGTTCCAGCGTAATCGGCAGCCGGCGCATGATTTCGTCCCGGACGTCGATGCCGGTGCGAATCGAGCGCCCCAGGTCGCCCTGTACCGCCAGGCCGAGCCAGGTGAGATACTGCAGGGGGATCGGTTGATCCAGGCCGTACTTACGTCGGAAGAACGCCAGTGACTCCGGGTCTTGCTCTTCACCGGCCCAGACGCGCACCGGGTCCCCCGGCAACAGGCGTTGACTGGCAAAGACCATGAGCGTGATGAGAAACAAGACGATGAGCGAAATCAACAGGCGGCGGACAATGAACTGTATCACCGCCCTCGCGCCTCCTCTTACTGTCCGATCTTAACTCCTTGAAAGCGGAGCAAGCCATCCGGGACCGCCACAAAGCCAGTCACCTTTTTGTTCAGGGCGACGAAATTCACGGGATGCCAGAGGTACATGATGTTGCGCCGCGTCAGGAATGAGCGCTCAAGCGGTGCTTGCACGTCCATCACCTGTGCGTATAACACGGCACGCTGGGCCCTGTCGTCCACGGCGCGCGTCTGCTTCAGGACCTCATCGATGGCTTGATCACACACCCCCGTCACATTCTGCGAGGCCCCACAGGTGTGGAAATTATAGATGTTTCCATCCGGATCGATGCGTCCACTCCAGCCAATCAGAAACGCCTCGTATTTCCCCGCGTCCTGCAGATTCAGGGCGGTGGCGAACTCCACCGGGTTGATCGTGACCTCGAAGCCGGTTTCGGCTGCCATCGCCTTGATGACTTCGCCCGTGCGGATCGCATCCGGCGCGTTGGTGGTCATCAGGGTGAACTTCATGGGTGTAGGGACACCCGCTTGCGCCAGCAATTGTTTCGCCTTGGCGACATCACGCTCGGCGCACGTCATCCCCTGCGGATAGAAAACGCTCAGCGTCGGAATCGGCAGACAATTGGGCAGGAACTCGCCGTTGTTGATGACGTCATTGAGCACTTTGCGATCGATGCTGACCTCCAACGCTTCCCGCACCCGCGGGTCCTTGGCGAGCGGCGTGTTCAACGGTCTCGGGGCCTTGCTAAGGCCGTCGCTATTAGCGATGTTGATGGTGATGCCCTGGTAGCCCAGGCCGACCACTGAGGAGAGCACCACATTTCGATCCTTACGAACTTCAGCGAGGTCGGTGGGACGCACGCGCTCGAACAGGTCCAATTCACCAGCTTGTAGATTCGCCAGCCGCACACTGGGATCGACGATAATCTTAAAGACGATCTGATCAACGAAAACCTTGTCTCGCTCCCAGTATTCGGCAAAACGCTCCAGCACGATCCGATCCTGCGCGACGCGCTCCTTGAACTTGAATGGTCCCGCACAGACAGGCTGCGTGCCGAATTTCTCCCCCAGCGCTTGCACCGCCTGCGGCGAAACCATCATACCGGCGCGATCTGTCAACTGCGCCAGGAACGGTGCAAAGGGGTTATGCAGGGTGAGACGAATGGTGAAGGCATCGACGACCTCGACTTTGTCGAGGGAAGCAATATCGCTTTTACGCTGCGAACCGGGCAGGTTGACATGTCTCTCCAGGCTGAATTTAGCGGCCTCGGCGTTGAAATCCGTGCCATCGTGGAATTTGACGCCCTGGCGCAGGGGGATCGTCAGGGTCTTCCCATCGGCGGCACGTTGTGGCAGACTCGCCGCCAGCTGCGGCACGATCTGTAAGGCAGGGTCGATTTCATAAAGCTTATCGCACAGGCTGGCGAAAACGATTCGTCCAACGAACGTGCGCGCCAGGGTAGGATCCAGAATATCTGGATCTTCGGCCAACCCCACCCGCAGGACTTGCGGCGTTTGGGCATACCCACTCGGTGTGGGTGGCAGGGTCAGCCCCAGGCTCATAACAAGGAGCCCCAGCACGGCACAGCGGAACCAACCGACCAGCAGATTCATCAACGTAACCCCCTCTGTGTCAGGCGTAACTCCCTCTTGCGGGCAAACCCATCTGGCAGGATAGCCTCAGTGTCCCTCAGTGTCCCTCCACCTGCACCATCGTCGCCTCCGTCTGGGGAAGCCAGAAGGTCATTTCCATGGCGCGGTACAGGGCGATGGCGGCGGCCAACTCGGCACGCGCCTGCTCCCGCTGGCTGGTCGCGGCATACAGGGTGCCGAGCCCGCGATGGCAGTGGGCCAGGAGTGGGCGCATGCCGAGTTCTTCGGCCAGGGTGAGGGCCTGGCGGTAGTAATCTTTGGCCGACTCGACCTCTGGAGGCTCGTGATGCGCGGCGATCTCACCGAGCAGGTGCAGGGCATAGGCTTGGTATCCACGTTGCTTGTACTCCTGGGCGAGGCTGAGGGCATGCTGCGCACGTTTGAGCGCATCCTCGATGCGGCCGGCCAGTACATATGCCTTGCTCAGATGAACAAAGTAGAGTGCATGGCCGCCCCTTCTTCCCTGCGAGGCGGCCTGCTCCAGCAGCGGCAGGGCCTCAAGAACCCGCCCAGACAGGGCATACGCGGTGCCCAAGGCCCGCGTCACCTGGGGCAATCAAGGTCGGAATGTCCCAGGCCTGGCAGAGTTCAAGGCCACGTTCGAGCACAGGGATGCCTCGGTGGACAGTCCCCTTGGTCGAGGTAGAGCTTGCCGATCCCGGAATACGCCCAAATGAGGCTAAAGGGGTGATCCATCGTCTCAGCGATCCGGACCCCTTCTTCTCCTCTGGCGGTGCCCTCGGCGAACGCTCCCAGCTCGGCCAGGGACCAGCTCAAGTAAGTACGGGAGAGCACGGAGGGAAGGCCGGTCATGCCGAAGCGCTCACGGATCAGGTCACCTTCAAGGGACGCCACATTCCACCTGAGGCAGTCGAGCGCCCGACCGTAGTCACCCAGGTCATAGTAGACAGAGCCAGATAGAAATTCGCTATGGACCTGAAGGCCGACATCCCCAAGGGTGGTGGCGAGCGCGAGCGCGCGCTGCCCGGACTCACGGGCACGGTCCAGGTCACTCATCATCCTGAAAGTATTCGGTCATATAGACGGAGACCTGCCCCAGCCGCTGGCGATCGTCCAAGACCTGGGCGAGGGTCTCCGCCTCGCGCAGGTGGTCGAAGATGCGCGCCTGATCTCCAAGCGGCAGGAGCGCATTGCGCAGGTCGAAGCGCAGATCGATGGCCTGCTCCCAGGTAGTCTGGCTGCTCAGGGAGATGCTGCAGGGCGATCAGCGCCTGCTCAAAGCACCCTACCGCTTCCCGGTGGGCCGAACGCGCCGTCGCTTTGGCACCGGCCTGACGACAGTAACGCAGGGCCTTCTCCCACACCTCACCCCGGAAGGCATGGTGCGCCAGCCGTTCGACCTGTTCGGCCAGGCGGTCGGGAGAGAGCCGTTCGATGGCTTCGACGATCCCGGCGTGGAGGGCGCGCCGTCGCTCACGCAGGAGACTGCCGTAGGCCACCTCGTGCGTGAGGGCGTGCTTAAACGTGTATTCGAGCTCGGGAAAGAGGCGCGTCTCATAGAGGAACTCAGCCGTCTGCAGGTGGGCGAGCGCCCCGGCGCAGGGTCTCCTCGGAGAGTGCGGCGATGGCCTGCAGCAGCGCGAAGGGGACGTCATTGCCAATGACCGCGGCGGTCTGGAGGAGGCGCTTCTCCTCGGGCGGCAATCGGTCCATACGGGCGGCGAGGACCGCCTGGACGGTGGCCGGGCACCTGGATGGTTGGCAGCGACCTGCGCCAGGCGATAGGCCCCAGGCTCACCGACCAGGACGCCTGGCTCTCGACCAGGGTGCGGACGCTCTCTTCCAGGAAGAACGGATTCCCCTCAGTGCGCGTGATCAGCAGGTCGCTGGAGCGGTTGCAGGCTCGCGATCGTCCCCGAGCAGGACCTGGAGGAATCCGTCAGCACTGACGGCTGGCAGCGGGTCGAGGCGCAGCTGGGCGTAGTAGGTCTTACTGCCCCAGCCGTGCTGGTACTCGGGGCGGTAGTTGACGAGGAGGAGGAGGCGCGCGGTCGGCAGGCTTTCAACGAGGCTATCGAGGAACGCCTGGGTCTCGGTATCGATCCAGTGGAGGTTTTCGCAGACCAGCAGCACCGGCTGGACCTGACTCTCGCGCAGCAGGAGGCGCTTGAGCGCGTCCAGGGTCCGCTGGCGGCGTTGGGGCGGATCGAGGGCCTGCCACGCGCGGTCGTCCACCGGCACATCCAGGAGCGCGAGCACGGCAGGCAGGAGCGGGGCGAGGGCTGGATCCAGCGTACCCAGTTTGCCGGTGACTTTCTCGCGCATCTGCCCCTCGTCATCGCGTGCCTCGAGCTGAAAGTAGGCGTTGAGCAGCTCACGGACAGGGTGATAGGGCGTCGCCTGCCCGTAGGAGGTCGCCTGACTTTCGAGCAGGAGCCACCCCTGGGTCCACGGGGCACAGAGGAACTCGTAGAAGAGGCGGGTCTTCCCCACCCCAGGCTCCCCGATGACGGCCACGAGCTGGCCGTGGCCCGCACCGGCCAGCGCATGGGCTTGGCGCATCGCCTCGAACTCCGCTTGTCGCCCCACGAAGCGCGTGAGCGCACGGGCTGCGAAGGCCTGGAGGCGCGTCCGAGGAGGCCCGGCACCCACCAGCTCAAAGACCTCGAGAGGCTGTGCCAGCCCCCTGATCGGCGTCAGGCCGAGCGGCTTGACCTGGACCACCTCCTCGGCGAGCCGGAGGGTCTCCGCCGTCAGCAGGATGCTCCCAGGCGTGGCGAGCTGTTCCATGCGGGCCGCCAGATGCGTGGTCTGCCCGATGGCCGAGTAATCCATATGCAGATCGTTGCCGATAGCACGGACCACGACTTCACCTGAGTTGAGCCCCACCCGGATCTGGATCTCGACCTGGTGAGTCTGGCGGACCTGGTCGGCGTATGCCCTGATCGCCTCTTGCATGGCCAGGGCGGCATAGCAGGCCCGCACGGCATGATCTTCATGGGCGATGGGAGCGCCGAAGAGCGCCATGATGCCATCGCCCATGACCTGATTGACGGTGCCTTCATACCGATGCACCGCGGCCATCATCCGTTCCAGCACGGGATCGAGGAGCTGGCGGGCCTCTCAGGATCACGGTCGGCCAGGAGCTCCATCGAGCCTTTGAGGTCGGCAAACAGCACGGTGACCTGTTTGCGCTCGCCTTCCAGCGCACTGCGGGAGGTGAGGATCTTCTCAGCAAGATATGGTGGCGTGTAGGTCAGCGGTGTCACGGTGCTGGATATCTTGCTGGGACTGGCAGTGGCGAGGGGCGTAGTGCCAGAGTCGCCCGATCCAGACCAGGACTGCGGCCCGTCGTCATCGCGCAGCGAGGTGATGGGCGTCAGATGAGTTCGTCCTTGAGCTCCTCGAGGGCGTCGTCATCCAGCTGAAACTGCCGCTGTGAGTGCTCGGTACGTCACACGCTGCCGCTGACGGAGCAGGTCGACCACCTGATCGAGGATGGTGTAAAAGTCCATCTGGGACCCTCCTACACGGTCGGAGGTGATTCCGGACCCACGGCGGCACACGGTCAAGAGAGGGCAGACACGCGCGCTATGTACCACAGATGACGGGGAAAGGAAAGCGGGAAGTGTGCAATGGCGTCAGGTTGGGGTCGCCGCCGAGGACGGCCCGCAGCAATGCGTCGGCGCTTGCCGGCGGCAGCGGGTCGAGCCGCAGTTGTGTGTAAGTAACTACCCAGGTAGGTTAAAGGTCCCGCCGCAATCAGTAGCCTTACTGAATGTCTGAGGAAGAGATACAAGGGTTCCCATCAAAGGCGTCCCGGATGGCCTCAAAGACGTTTGTAACTGCTCTGCCTTCAGTAAAGTCTGAAACTCATCGACTTGCCCCTGGTCAAGATTTAATTTCCAGTAGCCGGGATCGCCGACCACCTCGTTCACGTTCGTTACCCGCGTCAGGCTCGGAGCGGCGCTCGCGCCGGTTTCACCGCCGAGGTGCCCTTGGAGTGCTCCCTGTGGAGTGTCCGGCAGGGCCATATCCTTTCCCTTCAGCCATCGAAACACGTCCTCATAAACTTCGGCGATCATCGGCAGATCGCCGTGGACGCCCTTCACATAGCGTGTGTCACCGACACTTTCCAGCGCCGCAGAAGCGCCAGGGACTCGCCCGTCACCATCTCTATGGGGGTCGCCCGCGGTGCGACTCGTCACCTTCTCCGTATGCGTCCGGAGACCCCAAAACCTCTTCTCATAGGCCAGCCGGAACAGGGTTTCGCAGCCGACGCCAGCGATGACAGCCATGCGGTCGCGCTGCTCCTGTTTCAGACTCTCGTGCTTCTCGGAGACTTCGCGGTGAAACTCCTTCGCGCCGTCGAGGACTTTTTGCAAGTTGGCGGTTTCTTCGGCGCTCAGTTCCAGCTTCCACTGCTCCGCGTCGTACATGTCGAAGTTGGCGCAGGGGTGGACGTAAGGATCGTCGGGTTCGCCGCTCGACCAGGGCTCCCTGTCGCCAGCTCGCGTGCCCGGGTAGATCCCACGCGGCGCGGGCGGCATGCCGAGCACTCCCCAGAGCGAACGGACGGTTTCGCGGTGGAGGTAGAGGCCGAGCAACGCCATCAATCCGCGTGTACCAATATTCTGTGGTTCGATTTAGTTACGCGCGCGGGCGTCGATTCACCAGACGCCGCCACGCCCGCGTGACAGCAAGCTGCCCATTACGCCCGGTATGAAGATCAGGTTAGGCGGGATATTCATCCCGAGATGCCCCTTCCTTGCGGCCTCGCGTTCGGCGGCCAGCCTATGCAGTTCGTCATAAGCCTCCTGGCCCAGGTAGTCGCGCAGCTTGGGGGCCAGCTTGTCGTCAAGGGCCTTACCGAATTTCTCGTTCAGCGGGGCCGTCAGGAACCCTTCAACGTCTGGGTCGTTGACAACATTCTGCTCGGTTGACATGCCTCCTCCCGTTTATTGGTGGACGCGCAGCGCGTCGACTTCGCTCTCGGTCGCCATGTACAACTCGTACAGACTCGTACAGGTTGATGTAGGCGTAAAGCAGGCCGCCGATGTTGCGGTACTCGCGCCAGAGGAAGCGGCGGGCCTGGAAGACGACCTCGCCGGCGGCGATAGGTTCGGGGGCGAGGTCGCGGAAGAAGAAGCTGTAGAAGATTTTGGCGAACCGGCTGGCGAACCGTATCGGGACCTTGACTTCAGTGCCGAGGTAGGAACGGCAGCCGCGCTCAAAGAAGGTTTGCTCCAACTCGTTGGCGATGTAGGGGTCGGAGGGGGCACTCGTGCAGGCGTTGATAAAGATGAGCGGGCCGCTCTCGAACGGTGTCTCGCTCAGGTCGGTCTGCTTGACGTTGTCGGACGGGTCTTTGGTCTTGCCGAAACGCAGCGCGGGCTTGTTGCCGTCGCCCACGTCTCAATGGCAGAAGCAGTAGAGCACGGGAGTGGGCTTCTGCGGGGGCTTGTTGAAAAGCGCCCGGACCTGCTGCTTGAACGAGTCGGTTATCTTACTGTTGGGCACGAACATCTGGTTGCCCCACTTCGCCCACTCGGCCTGCTGCCACCTCACCTCTTCGACGAGTTCCTGGTCGTCGTCGCCCCAGTAGAACCCGTAGGCGCTCGCTGTGGCGTGGAGACCGCCCATGGCGGGCGACAGCCCAGTGTCCGTTGTCTCGTGCGCGAGGTAGTTGAAGCGGTAGCGCAGCCCCCAGAAATATATCGGATCGACGGGCTGTCCCAGTACTGGTGTCTGCGCGTAGAGCAGACTCCAGGGGACGTGCGCGACCCAATGCTGGTCGATGCCCTCAAGCCAGGTGATGTTGACTCGCCCATTCGGATCAAGGCTGTTGAGCCACAGGCGCAGTTTGGTGTTGTCGGGGAAGAAAGTTTTGTAGAGTTCGTACCCGTAGTAAGCGAGGTGGAATAACTCCTGGCTGGTGGCAATCTTCTGGTTCCACACGTCCGTGTGCGCTGGGTCAGCACGGTTGCTTTCCCAAAACGTGTTTGGGTTGTTCTTGAAGTATGACAGCTTTTCATCGAGGTTTCCTCGGTCTATATTGTTGAGTTCGTCACTGAACTTCGTGCGAAATTTGTCGGCGCTGTCGCGTACGTTCGTGATGCGGCCGGCGAGCTTCGGGAGCGGTAGGTTCCAGTCGGCGTGGCTGACAACCGAGTGCCAGCGGTTTGTGGCGGAGTCCCACACGTCGCCCCTCACGGCGGCCCTCCCATTGCCGGTGACGGTGATGGCGAGCGTGCCAAGTGGCGTTTGCCACTCGTGCTGTGGCTTCAGGCCCGTATACTCGAGCCGCGTGTGAACGACATCAGCGGCGACTTTGGCTGAAGGCTCGGTGGTCGTTTCCGGCGGCGATGCTTCCGCGACGTTCAGTTCAATTCTAAACTGACGGTGGAGCGTGTTTCGCGCGAAGATGACGATTCCGAGCTCAGACCCCTGGGCGACCAGCGGCGTAATGCACAGCTGCCGCGTGTCGCTCTCGCCACTTTTCGGGGCGCTGTCCAGGTCTATGCGGGCGTAGCGGTAGGGATCGTCGGAGCTACCGTCATGCTACTCGTCATTGTCTTCCTCTTTTCCGAAAGGTGTTGGTCACTGCGGAATCCGCGCGACCAGGTCTTTGAGCGCTCTGCGTTCCTCGTCAAGGCACTGAATGTGCTCCAATAACAGGTGTCGAGGACTCGGTTGCCCGCCGGCGATGAGCTGCTATATCACGAGCACGGGGCGATAATCGCTCTGGAGATTGTCACGGAAGTCGTGTCAGCGCCAAGGTCCGGGCCTTCGTTTAGAGGCCAAGCCCGCATCACTTCGTGCGCAGTCACTAGGGCAGGCCAGTCGATTCGGACAAACACGTCATGATGCCGGCCTGGGGTGTATCTATTTCGTATCAAAGGCATTCTTGTAGTTAGGGACTTGCGTGTAGTCGAACCCAAGGGCAATATTATCTTGTGCGAGTTGTAGGTCGACAGAATGGATAAAATCCTTCGCACTCAGGGAAATGCTTGCCCTCGATACTTGCTTTGGGGTATCACCTGATTTTGGAGGAGGCACTTCAGTCGCCCCTGGCGCTGGGGTCGGGGTCACAGTCGACGCTGACACCAGAGGCTTTTTCAGCTCCTGGGTAGTGATCATATAGTTCAATGCCTCATTCGTTACTACATAGCTGAATATTTCATTCTCCAATGCCATGTATTTTAGGAAGAAGACTTTATTGTCGGTGATGTTTTGCTCTTGCCGAAACACCTTTGGCCATGCTCCGAAGAATACGGAAGCAGCCATCATGATGAAAAAGGTTGTAATGATATACTGAGTGGTTGCTTCCCATCCCCTCTTGCCAATGAGCACGAGGGTAATCGCTGCTAAAGATGCCACTAACAAGAGCATAATGATCGCCATGTAATTGCGTGTATAGTAAAAGGTCATGACATCAAGATGGAGGAGGCTTCGTTGCCGAGTCCGTTCGAGCTGGTCCTTCAGTCTGACTTGTTCGGCAGCCGTGAGTTGGTTGCCTTCGGGGAACGTGAGCAATTGTTCTTTCTGAGGAACCAAGTATTCATGCCAGTTCTTCGACCACCCTTTGGCTGTTTCTAATACGGCACAGCTGAGCGCGTAGATCACACCGATCAATACACCCGCGAGGACGACATGTCTGACGACTCTCCAGATATTGCCCCATACAGGACCTAGACACCATGAAGCTGGCCTGATAGTCAGCACCGCCTGCTGTGGATCGCCCAACTACGCACCTGTAGGGTTGTGCAGCTGTAGATGTAGGGGCATGCTGTACGCTGCCAAGCTCGGAGGAATTGAAACCTGGAAGGATTGTTGGGTCTCGCCAGCTGCGAAACTGAGCGTCCCTGTCCCCAAGATACGCTCTGAACCATCATTGGCAGCACCGTTTTTCACAAGAGGTTATCTCGATTTAAGGTTCACAGACCTCTGACACCATGGGGAAGAGGGGCTTACGAGCCTTACACCGGCATACCAATTTCACTTTTCTCTGCAGACATTTACAGCTTAATCGGGATAAACTCTACAGTATACCGAACAGTTGCATTACCGATATTATCACCTGTGCGTGTGACGTCAATGCTTGTGTTTGCTTCGTCCTTGTGAATTTGGTAGGCAGCATTACTAAACTGTAACGTCGACTCAGTCGCCATGCGTTCCCTTCCTTTCCGGCAGACAGCTGAGAACCTCGCCTATTGGCATCAAAATGGGATTTTCATGGGTAATCCAAAAACTTCTCCGCGAGAAAATCACAGAGTCAAGAACGTCACTTGCCCCGATTAGGGGGTCAAAAGGAGTTTTTCAGCACCCTGCCGGGAGTGTCGCGCTCATTCCTCAATGTTGCTTTCACGAAGGCGTCCCATGCTTTAACAGCTGGCGAAGTCTCACGTTTTTTTTCGGGTCCCATCTCTCCATAGGTTTCATCACTTCCTTCCGGGATGAAAATTGGGATCCCAATGGAACAGGTAGTCCCCCCGTGAGTGCTCTGCAACTAGGCCCCTTGTTTCCCCCCGATAAATGCGCACCCGCCTCCCATCACTGTAGCCAACGAACGATCGGGCAACTGCCCCCCTTGAGTCTTTTGCATGTAAGAAGCCGCACATGCGATCTTTCACAGCATCCCACACTACTTGGCCTACCCCTCCAGGCAGACCCGACAAGGCATCTATGAAGAGCCCCCCGTGCTCAACCACACGCTGAACGTCCCATGGAACTTAACGATCGCAGATCCGCACAACAGAGTTGTTGGAGCGACAGTCACGCGGGGCCTGGAGATGTGGTGACTGTTGAGCTACGGGTAACATTAACGTGAAGAAAATGGTCAATGCTAATAGGCACTATCAGCCCTCACAGGCTGTGGGTTCCAGCGGACGCTCAGGGCTCAAACTCTCACCCGCCATGCGGCCGTATGGCAGTGTCTGGATGCTTTCTGGAGACTAGGGTGTCCGCGTCAGTACGTAGCCTTGCTGACGTCCTATCCATTTCGCCGCAAAAGCTCGCCGAGGCATAGTTTGAGCAACACCACCGCATCACGCTCGAAGAAAAGCGCGGCTCCGGTCTTCTTGGCGAGGGCGTGCACGATCGCGCGCACCTGGTCAGCCACGCCACCTGTGCCTTCCACAATCCCGATGATCTTCCCTTCATCATAGGCGATGGTGAACTCGTTGAGCGTGCCGATGCTGCCCCGAACGATCACCACGATATCCGACGACCGAATATTGATAACGTTCCGTCCTTTGTAGCCAAAGCCGGTATAAATGATGACATCAGACCCCTGCCGCGGCAGACCATAACGTTCCTGGTGCTCTTCCAATGAATGTGCAGGGGAAATGCCCACAGTGAATCCGCCATGCTTGCGGACGGCCTCCGCGACGAGCTCAGGCACACCAGTGCTTTCTCCGCTAAGCAAAATGCAATCCTGCTCCACGATCGCCCGACCGAGGCTCTCGGCGACCGCTGTAAGGTTGGCTCGGTCCGCCTCGGCCAACGTTTCCTGCGCGGATCCCATCACCCCAATGGTTGGCTTTCTTCTACGCATATCCATATGGCATTCCATCCTAAGCATTGGCCGACACGCGGCTCTCACTCTTCAACTTCCAAGGCCCTGGGGCGGTTGGAGAGGTGCAAGCGGTGCAGCCACACAAAGCGTCCGGCGAGAACTGTCATGATGGCTGGCGGGATGACGCTCATCTGGTAGACCCAGCTGGCCGCCGAAGCAACCGTCTCTGGCGCAATGCCCATCCCCAGCCCAGCCGCATTGGCTACCAGCCCAGCTACCGCCGCCCCAAAGGCGATCCCCAGCGATTGGATGGTCGGGATTGCTGCGGCGGTCTGAGACTCTTCTCCCGACTGCGCTGCCGCCATGGTCCAACTGCTGATGTGTGCGAAGCACAGCCCGAGGCCGGCGCCGATCAGTGCCAGGCAAACGCCGAGGAGGGGGAGCGGCCCATTAACGACGCACGCCTTCAATCCAACAGTGCCGAGAAGCATGAGCAGTGGGCCAAGCCAGATGACACGGCGCACCTGGCGGTCGCGCAAACTCGCACTACACAAGGCGAGCACGGTCCACGTAAAAGAGAGTAAGGCGTTGATATAGCCCGCACTCAACAGCGAGACCCCATGCAGTATGTGCAAGATCAGCGGCATGAACACGGTGACCGTGCTGGTTGTGGTGCCAAATAGAAAGAACAACCAGGAAGCAGTCCCAACGAGCGTTTTCAGCGACAGCGGCCGGGAAGGAAAAAGGCGATTGGTGGCGCCGTTATCGAGGTGAAAAGCATACCACACGAGTCCCGCCGCACTGCCCAGTAAAGTCAAGCGCCACAACACCGGTGCCACAAGCCCACTTGCCGCCACGCCCAGCACCCCGAGCCCCAGCAGCGCCACACGCGCGGCTGGGAACTCGCCTGGCATGCCAATAACGGCATGGTCTGGCAAGACTTGCCATGCCATGACGCCCAACATGATAAGGATCGGTACCGCAATCCAGAACGCCCCACGCCACCATCCACTGGTGGCGAACACTCCTCCCACGATGGGGCCCAGCAAAGCCGCTACCCCCCATATGCCCGAGATCGCTGATAGCACCCGCGCTCGCATGGTCTCGGCATAGAACTCGCTGACCATACTGTAGGCCAGGGCGACCATGAGGCCGCTGCCGAAACCTTGGACGGCACGCGCCAGCAACAGCACCGCGATGTGCGGCGCTATAGCGCACCCAGCCCAGCCAGCGAGCTCGACCAGCACCGCCACTATGTAGCCGCGACGCAAATTCAGCCTGGCTTTGAACAGCCCGCCACACGCGGTGCCCATGATGGCGGCGATGGTGTAGAGCATGGTGGCCCAGGTGTAGAATGCCGCGCCCCCGAGGTCGGCCACCACGGAGGGTAAAACCGTGGCCAGCAGATGGATGCCGACAGCATGCACGCCGACACCAAGGGTGAGGAGGACCGTGTAGGCCAGGTGACGGCCGTGAAACAATGCCGCCCATGAGGCCGCGCTCACGGGCAGGTGCGAGCTCTCCTCCATCGAGGAGGCCGCGCCGAACCGCTTCATGCGGTTTTGAACGCGGCGCCAGCAACGCCTCATGCCATGGCCTGCAGCGCTTGACGGGCCTCAAACAGCTCTAGGGCCTGGGGATGGAGCCGAACTTCCTCGGCTCTGCTGATAAGCTGCTGACAGACGTGGTGCTGCTGTGACGTCTGGCCGGTCTGCCCATAAGCCCAGGCCATGGCAGCCAGCGACGGGATATGGCGGGGATTGGTGCGCAGACGCTGCTGGGCTAATTCGATGACCTGATCCGTGTGTCCGAGGCGGCGCTGAAGCTCCAGAAAGACATCCTTGAAAATGTCTTTCTGCTCGCGGCTGCCCCCACCCATGGCATGGATGTGTTGCACCGCCGGGGCCATGAAGCGTTCCGCAGCGGCATAATCCTCCCGCATGAACGCTAACTCGCCCTCGAGCAGGTCGGCTCCCAGAGTCGACCAATGGCCACTGGCCTTACCCTCGGGAAGCTGTCGCAGGTAGGCCATTTGCCGACGCGCCTTCTCAACATCGCCAGCCCGCGCCAGGGCTAGACCAATCCAATGGTGCATCCAGATAGTCAAGTACTCCGGGTGCACCAGTAGCCGCTCGGCCTGCTCCGCCAGATCCTTCCAGGTGGTCCCATCCACCGGCAGCTGGCGCAGCACCTCCAGACGCCAGAGCAGCTCGATGCGCTCGAACAACGGCAGCGCTGGCGATGTGTGGGCCCAGTAATCCCGCGTGAACTGTTCGTAGCCGAGGATGGCTCGTGCCTCCCCTAAATGCCACAGGATATGCGGATAGTGCTCGAGCGATGCGGCGCGCTCGAAGGTCTCCAGCGCTTCTCGGTAATCCCCACGCGAGATGTAGGCGTGGCCGACGGCGTGATAGGCATAGAGATTACCAGGGTCACAGGCCAGGGCTCGTGAGCTATACGCAAAGCCCTCGGCGTTCTGCCCCGATTGCTCCAGGAAGAAGCCTTTCATCGTCTGGAATTGGGTATCGTCCGGACAGGCCTCCAAGCTTCGATTGGCGATCTCCAGCCCCGCCAGATAATCACCGCGCGCAATACAGATGAAGCCCAGCAGGCGGACGGCCAGGCGGTCGGTCGGATACCGAGCACCGATCTGCGTCAGCAACTCATCTGCCGCCAGCGGCTCACCCCGATGCATGGCGTCGACGGCCTGCACGTGGAGTTGCTCGCGCTCATCGTGCAAGTCGTTGGCTGCCGTCATAGCGCCTCGATAACCGTCCAGGGCCACGTTGACGTTGCCCATACGCCAGCCCATAAACGCTTTGGTACAGTGTGCCAGGGCGAACTGGGGGTCTTGGTTCGTAGCCGCGTTCAGGGCTTCCAGTGCCCCACCACGCCAGCGCAAAAAGAGGTCTAACCCGCGTTCATACGCGGCCAGAGCCTCCGACGACGTGGTGGAAATCGGCAGACCTCGCATATCGGTGTAAGCCATCGGTCTCTTCCTCCTTTGCCCTGTGAACTTGAATCGCTCCAATCGTGTTCCTTCCTCCTGGTTGGGGGAAGGGGCAAGGTATCCGTCGCTCAGGAGCGTTTTCGACCT
The DNA here is from genome assembly GCA_963707985.1 of uncultured Nitrospinota bacterium. Lineage (GTDB taxonomy): Bacteria > Tectomicrobia > Entotheonellia > J063 > CAVPRW01 > CAVPRW01. The sequence continues at coordinate 60,240 of CAVPRW010000029.1, forward strand.
GTCACCGCAGGCTCTCAGCAATACCTTTGATCAATCGGTAACAGATCTCGACGGTAGGCAACGGCACCCCAATCTCCACTCCCTTGCGCACCGCATATCCGAACATCGCATCGTATTCCAACCGGCGGCCGCGTTCGAGATCTTGCAAGATCGAGACTTTATGTGCTGTGGCCCCCTGGGCCTCCATCTGTGCCCCGACCTGTTGAAAGTCCCTCACAGCCTCGTCAAACCTCCCCTCACTGAGAGTCTTGGCGCTGAAGGCGCCTTTATCCAGCAATGGAATCCCGAGTTTTTCCGGGAGCTGGGCCATTTCTCGCGTCAGTGTCGCGGCCAGCCAGGCCAGGTCAGGATGCTTGAAAATCCGATGGGTTTCCATACGGCACAAGGCCGACAGTGCCATCCAGCTGATATTGACCACATACTTGGTCCATTCGACACTGGCAATTTGTCCCGATGCCTCCGCCCGAATCCCCGCCCCTGCCAAGGCGGTGACCAAGGCCTCGACACGGGCGGACGTCCCCGCGGGGAGCTCGCCAATGCTGAACCACTCATTGGCAGTAAAACGCACCGTGCCGGTGGGAAGCAGCTCAGCACTGATGTGAACGGCAGCGCCGAGCGTCTTCTCCCAGCCGAAGCGTCGCGCCAGTTGCTCGTCCTTGACCAGTCCGTTCTGCACCGACAGGACGCTCCCAACCGTGAGGTGGGCAACGTCCTCCAACGCCGCTTCCATGTCATAGGTCTTGACCGTCACCAGTAACGCGTCCGCGTGCTCCAACTCCTGTGGACGACTGGTCACAGGCACCGGCACCGTGAAGTCCGCCAGGCCGGTGACGCTCACGCCCTGTTCCTGGATCGCTTTGGCGCGGGCGTCACGGGCGATCAAGATGACATCGTCTCCAGCCCTGGCCAGGTGCGCGCCGAATAACGAGCCCAACGCCCCCGCCCCCAGAATCGCGATCTTCATGGCCCTCTCCTACCTGTCTGGCCTATGCCATGCCGAATTCCTTCGCCACGGCGCGGAAGCCGTCCATGGCACGCTCGATGGTCTGGTCCTCGACACAGTAGGCGATACGGAAGTGGCCGGGGGTCCCGAAGCCGCGTCCCGGCACGGTAAGGATATGTTTCGTTTGCAGTGCCTGGACGAAGGCGACATCGTCGCCACCGGGCGCCTTCGGAAAGATGTAGAAGGCCCCTTGTGGTTTCACGAGCTGGTAGCCTATCGCTGTCAGGTTGTCGCACAGCATATTGCGTTTGCGCTCGTATTGGCTCATCTCCACCGTCACCCCCTGCAAGTGCACGAGGGCGCGCTGCATCAGCGCCGGCGCGTTCACGAAGCCCAGCGTACGCGTCGTGAAGTTCATGCCGCCGATCAGATCTTCCAGGTCGCCACATGTAGGGTTGATGGCAATATAGCCAATGCGCTCGGCGGGCAGCGCCAAATCCTTGGCGTGTGAGGTCACTGAAATGGCATTGGGGTAGTGTGGATAGATCTCCGGATAGGTCAGCCCACCATAAATCAATTTCTTATACGGTTCATCGCTCAGCAGATAGATCCTGGTGTTATACTGGCGCTGCTTACGTTGGAGCAGCTCTCCCAGTTGCTTGAGCGTGCTCGCCGGATAGATCACCCCGGTGGGGTTGTTCGGGGAATTGATCAACACCACTTTGGAGCGTGGGGTGAGGGCGCTTTCCAGCGCCTCGAGGTCGAGGTCGAAATGGGCATCGGTGGGGACGACTTTAGCCACCCCACCGTGGTTATCGACGTAGAAGTGATACTCGACAAAATAGGGGGAGAAGAAGATGACCTCGTCGCCAGGGTCCAGGAGCGCTTTCAGGACGACGTTGATCCCAGCTGCGGCGCCGACGCACATGACGATGTGCTCAGCCGTGAATGCCACGCCGGTCTCCTTCGCCAACTGCGCTGCCACTGCCGCGCGCGTCTCCGCATAGCCGGCATTTGGCATATAGCGGTGCATGCCTGGCGCCGGGTTTTGCAGCAACTGGCGCAGCGTGGTGTAAAAGGCCGGCGGCGGCTCCATCACCGGATTCCCCAGCGAAAGATCGAAGATGTTGTCCGCGCCATACTGCTGTTTGAGGCGGATGCCCTCCTCGAACATGTCACGAATCCACGAGGCGCTCTCCATATAGTGCTTGATTTTTTGCGCAATAGGCATAGGCTACCTCCCAACATCCAGTGTCGGGCCTTGCGGAAGTGATAGACCAAGATGACGACAAGCTCCAAAAACTCAAACGATCAGGCGCGCTTGCTCCACTATACCCTGCCCGGTGGTTGGACGGTCCTGGTCGGCCGTACCGATGCGGACAACGATCGACTCAGCCTGCACATTGCCAAACCGAACGATTGGTGGTTCCACATCAGGGGGATGCCGGGCAGCCATGTCGTGCTGCTGGCACGTCCCGGAGCTGATCCCGACCGCGCCACACTGAAGCGCGCCGCCGCCATCGCCGCGTATCATAGTAAAGCCAAGACCGCTGGGCTTGTGGCAGTGTCGTGCACGCGTGCGCGATACGTTACCAAGCCGCGTGATGCACCGGCGGGAACGGTCAACATTCGCAAAGAAACGGTCCTCAAGGTACGCCCTGAAGCGCCGCAGATCACGGCAACGGAGGACGGCACCTCCGGGCTCTAACGATACTTGCTGACCTGTGCACGGCTCCAGCGGCCGGCCAACCAGGCAGACACGGTGGCGAGCACGAGCACGACCATCGAGAGGCTAAACGATACAGTATAGCTCTTGGTTCTGTCGAACAAGAATCCGCTCAACCAGGGACCAATCGTCCCTCCAAGCCCTGAGCCGATCTCTAAAAACCCCAGAATGGCGCCATAATGCTTGCCGTGAAACAGGTCAAGGACCAGCGACGAGGTCACCGGGCCGCGGGCACCAAAGCCGAGTCCATAGATCGCAATATGGCACCACAGCAAGACGGTTTGGGAGGGGTCGTGCAACGCCATCAGCAGTAGCGTCCCGACAATGGTCAGGCTGTATGTCAGGCAAATCGTCGGCACGCGGCCGATGCGGTCGGACAACGAGCCAAAGACGACGCGGCCGGTGAAGCTGAAGGCCCCCAAACTACCGAACGCAAAGGCCGCAGTCAGCTTATCAAAACCCTCCCCGACCAAATAGGCGACGTGGTGCGGGACGACCATCATCATACCGAGCGGCGTCATCACACGCGTGGCAAACAGGAACCAGAGAGTCGGTGTGGCCAACGCACTACGCAATGTCCAGTCGTGTGGCGCAGCAAGAGGGCGCCTGTATGCTGAACCGACAGCCCCAGCGCGTAACGCAGGCTCATCGGAGACTTCACCATCAGCCAGCAACCCCATGTCTTCAGGGCGCTCGCGTTGGAAGAGCAGGGTCGGAGGGATGATGGTCACGACGGCGAAGACGGCCAGTGCGATGTAGGCCCAGCGCCAGCCGACATGCAGGATGAGGCTTTGTGTCAGCGGCACCACTAATAAAATTCCTAGGCCCATGCCAGCCATGGCAATGCCGATGGCCGTGCCCCGTTTCCTGATAAACCAGCGGGAGATGACCGGGAGATGCGGAAGATCCCCCACGCCGGTGATGCCGATAGCAAAGACCAGACCATAGGAGATGTAGAGCATCCATAAGCTATCGATGCGGCTTGCCATGAGAAGACCGAGGGCCATGAGGCAGGTACAGATGGGCACGAGCCGTCGTAAGCCAAGTCGATCGCTCAGCATGCCAATGACGACAGACACCGTTCCTTCGACGGCGCGGCCAAAGGAGAACGCGCCCGCTACTGCCGCACGACTCCAGCCAAACTCCTCAACGAAGGCGACTAGGAAGACGCCAAAAGAGTCGTTGATACCGCGCACCACGGCAAACACCAACCCGGAGACGCCGACGACCACCCAGCCGTAAAAGAATCGTCGCGGCTTGCCGTCAGCTTCCTCCATCGCGTCCTTTGTCCCTCATGCTATCTGCCCTGCCACAGAGACTCGTCCCAGGCCGCCGAGACCACAGATAATGGCCCAAGACCTGGGTAAAACAGAGCTATACTAAAGGGCGTGGGTGGTGGTGTCAAGGACGAGGGGCGCTTGCGACGGCAGTTCGTACCGGCCTAGCTGCGGCGCGCAGCGTCGTCAGGGCGCTGGGGCAGTCGGCTCATGCATAATTTGACGGTAACGACGGCAATAATGCTAATATCCACGCAGGCATTTTTTGCGGTGAAAATTACACTCGTGGATCCTCTCAAGAAAGGGCGGCGGACATGAAGGGCTTTTTCGCCTGCATGTGCTTCTGGCTTATTGTTCCCTCCATGGCATATGCGGTGGAGATGCCTGACACCGTTTTTCTCGAAGAACTGACGTGGATTGAAGTGCGAGAAGCGCTCAAGGCCGGACACACCACCATCCTTTTCCCCACCGGCGGCACCGAGCAAAACGGCCCGCATATGGTGCTAGGCAAGCACAATTTTATCGTCAAGTATACGGCCGAACAGATTGCCCGCCGGCTCGGCAATGCGCTGGTTGCCCCGGTGCTGGCCTATGTGCCCGAGGGAGACTTGACGCCTCCCACTGGCCACATGCGCTTTCCCGGTACCCTTACCCTGCCGGATGCAGTGTTCATGAAGGTGACGGAATATGCCGCGCGGAGCTTTAAGGTGCACGGCTTCAAGGATATCGTCCTGCTTGGCGATAGTGGCGAAAATCAGCGGGGCTTGCGAGCCGTCGCCGCCCTGCTCAATAAGGAATGGGCGCACAGCGACGTCCGGGTGCACTTTGTGCCTGACTATTATAGCGGGAATGGCTTTTCTGCGTGGCTGGAGCGACAGGGGGAAACGTCACTAGCCATTGGCAAACACGCTGGCATCATGGACACATCAGAATTGATGGCCATCGACCCGAAGCTCCTGCGCCTGGACAAACTGGCGCCGGGGGGGGAGCGCTGGGCTAATGGGGTCTCGGGCAACCCTACACACGCGAGCATCGCCTATGGCAGGAAGGGGCTCGAGTTGAAGATAGCCGCCGCAGTGACCCAGATTCAGCAGTTGATTGCGGCACGAGGGAAGTCTGCTGGGCGATAGAGACATGGCCCACATCGCAGTGACGAACACCTCGCCTTATGAGAAGGAACTGTTCTATGGCCACAGAACGATTCGTTGTCATCGGTGGTGATGCGGCGGGCATGAGCGCGGCGTCACAGGCGCGTCGGCGACGGCCTGAGCTTGAAATCGCTGCCTTTGAGCGCAGCCCTCACACGTCGTACTCGGCTTGAGGGATACCCTACTATGTCGGCAAGGTTGTCGACGATGTGGAAGCGTTGATCGCTCGTACACCGCAAACGTTTCGTGAGAAGCAAAACATCGACGCGCGTATCCTACATGAAGTGGAGGAAATTGACCTTGACCGGCGGCGACTACGCGTCCGTCAGATCGAAACTGGTTCTGTCGGGTGGGAGCCCTTTGACCATCTCTTGATCGCGACGGGTGCCAGCCCAGTATTCCCCGATGTGCCGGGGGCGGATGCGCAGGGAATTTACGGCCTGAGTACGCTGCAAAGCGGCCTTGCCGTGCGCCAGGCGATCGATCAGCAGTCGCCCAGGCGCGCCGTTATTGTGGGAGGCGGTTACATCGGACTCGAGATGGCCGAAGCCCTGGTCTTGCGTGGCCTCGAAGTGTCGTTGGTCGAAAGGCTGCCACAGGTGATGGGAACCTTGGACGCGGATATGGGAGCACTGGTCTCGGACGCCTTATGCAACATCGGTGTGACGCTGTACCTTGAGGAATCACTGGAGAGCTTCGACGTCGACCGTGGTCACGTTCGAGCGGTGGTGACCGATCAGCGCACGCTGCCCGCCGATCTGGTGATTCTGGGTTTGGGGGTACGCCCGAACTCAACCCTGGCGGCCGAGGCGGAGATCCCCCTGGGTGAACGCAGGGCCATCAAAGTCAATGAGCGCATGCAAACGGCGGTGGCAGGGGTCTGGGCTGCCGGCGATTGCGTCGAGTCGTTCCATCTCGTGAGTCGTAAGCCGTTTTACGTGGCATTGGGCACGGTGGCGAACAAACAGGGACGCGTCGCGGGCATCAATCTTGGCGGCGGCTATGCCACCTTTCCCGGCGTGGTGGGGACGGCGGTGAGTAAGGTCTGCGATGTCGAGGTTGCCCGCACGGGCTTGCAAGAAGCGGAGATTCAGCGTCTCGGGTGGGAGTATATCACCGCCAAGATCGACAGCAAGACGCGGGCGGGCTACTACCCGGATGCCGGCCCGATCACGGTCAAGGTGCTGGCGGAGCGGGACAGCGGACGGCTGCTAGGTGGCCAAATCGTCGGCATCGAAGGGGCGGCGAAGCGTATCGACGTGCTGGCGACGGCGCTGCACGCGGGCTTCACCGTGCAGGAGATGGTTCACCTGGATTTGAGCTATGCGCCCCCCTATTCGCCGGTCTGGGACCCGGTGCTCATTGCCGCCCGCAGAGCCGCAGATCTGATCTAGGCGGCAGCACGTTTGCCCCCTCTCCCTCACCCCCACCCTCTCCCGGCGGGAGAGGGTGGAACAGCCTGCACCGCGTCTCTATAATCGCCCATTGCATGGACCTTTCCTATCACGTACCCTACCGTTACGGTGGTGTATGCTGATCTCGACAGAAGGAGGTAGTATCTCATGAACATGAAGGTGAATCGGATCGCGGAAACGATCTGGGAGATCCCTATCACGGAAAAAGAAGGCATGCTGGTGCCTGCCCGGATCTATGCCACCGAGCAGCTCTTCAACGCCATGGATGAAACGGTCTATGACCAGATTACCAATGTCGCGACGCTGCCAGGCATCACCAAGTACGCCCTGTGCATGCCGGATGGCCATTCGGGCTACGGCTTCCCAATCGGTGGTGTGGCCGCCATGGATGTCGAGCGCGGCGGGGTGATCTCTCCGGGGGGCATCGGCTTCGACATCAATTGCGGTATGCGGTTAGTGGTCACGAATCTGACCTATGAGGAAGTCAAACCGCATATCCAGACCTTGGTCGATCGCCTGTTTCAGCGTGTGCCGGCCGGTGTCGGCAGCACCGGTTTCGTCAAACTCTCGCGCCCGGAATTTCGCCAGGTGGTAGAGCAGGGAGCACGCTGGTGTATTCAAAATGGCTACGGCTGGCCTGAAGACCTGGAGCTCACCGAGGAATCGGGCTGTATCGCTGGCGCCGATGCCGCCAAGATCAGCGACAAGGCCATCGACCGTGGGGTCAAGCAGATCGGCACTCTCGGCTCAGGCAATCATTATCTGGAGATTCAGGTGGCGCACCGCGAGCACATCCACGACGAAGACGTGGCACGCCGCTTCGGCATCACCATGCCGGATCAGGTGGTCATCATGTTTCACTGTGGCAGCCGTGGATTCGGCCATCAGGTGGCGACTGACTATTTACAAGTGTTTTTGCGGGTGATGGAGAGCAAGTACCATATCAAAATCCTCGATCGCGAGCTGGCCTGCGCCCCGTTCAACACACCTGAGGGACGAGACTACTTCGCGGCCATGAAATGCGGCCTGAACATGTCGTTTGCCAACCGGCAGGTCATCCTGCACCGCATCCGTGAGGTGTTCTCCGCTGTCTTCAACCGCTCGGCCGAGGAGCTTGGCATGCACATGGTGTACGACGTGGCTCATAATACGGCCAAGCTGGAGCGCCACGGCATCGATGGAGAGGAGCGTACGCTGCTGGTGCATCGGAAGGGGGCTACCCGCGCCTTTGGCCCCCACATGGAAGGTCTCCCGGCACGCTACCAGGATGTGGGGCAACCCATCATCCTTGGTGGCAGCATGGAGACCGGGTCTTATCTGCTGGTAGGCGTCCCTGAGGGGGCGCAAACCTTTTTCAGCACCGCCCACGGCAGTGGTCGCACCATGAGTCGGACCAGAGCTCGCAAGCAATGGCGCGGCGACAAACTTCAGCGCGAGATGGCGGCACGGGGCATATACGTGCGCACCGCCTCGTGGTCGGGGCTGGCCGAGGAGGCTGGCGGTGCCTATAAAGATATCGAAGACGTCATCGAGGCCACTGAACGGGCCGGCATCAGCAAGCGGGTGGTGCGCTTCACACCTGTCGGCAATGTGAAGGGATAGCTGGCATGGAGCCACGTACGCCCATTACCCTGATCACTGGGCCCCTGGGGAGCGGCAAGACCACGCTGTTGCGCCACATCCTGGACACGGTGTCGCAAAAGCTTGCTATCCTGATGAATGAATTCGGCGAGATCGCCATCGATAGCCAGATCATCGAAGGCAGAAACATCCGTATCGCTGACCTCGGGGGTGGGTGCGTCTGTTGCTCCCTGCTGGGGGAATTCGAGGCGGCGGTGACTGAGGTCATCGACACGGTGCACCCCGACCTCATCATCGTCGAAACCACCGGGGTGGCCGAGCCCGATGCGCTGGTGTTCGATATCCAAGAGAATGTGCCGCGGGTACGTCTGGATGGCGTGGTGACCGTGGCTGATGCCGACGCCATGGTGCGCTACCCGCGCCTGGGGCATACGGGGCGAGTGCAAATCGAAGCGGCCGATATCATTCTGCTCAACAAGGTCGATCTGGTGACGGCCGAGCAGCTCGCTGAGGTCACTGCCCGCCTGCGGCAGCTCAATGAGAAGGCGCCGATTCTGCCTACACGACGCTGCCTGGTCGACCCAGATGTGCTGTTTGGCTTGTCTCGGACACACGAGGTGAGCCTCCCGCAACATCGTCCTCACCTTGGTGTAGAGTCCTTCAGCTACGTCTCCACGGCAACTCTGACACGGCCGTGTTTTGAAGCGTTCGTTGAACACCTGAACCCTGCAATCGTCCGGGCCAAGGGCTTTGTCCGTTTCCCGGAGGGAACCTATCTATTCAATTATGTCGCTGGACGCTGGGATCTCGAAGCGTTTGCGGAGAAGCCGACGACGCTGGTGTTTATCGGCGAGCAGGTTTCCCGGCATGAAGCCGACCTGATCGAGGCGCTCAAGCGCTGCGAGCAGCAGGAGGTCACGGCCCATGCCCTATGAATTTGTGGATGAGCTGACCGTGGCGGACCTTGCCTTCCGCGCCTGGGGTCACGATCTGGAGGAGACGTTTGCCGCCGCAGCCGATGCCGTCATGAACGCCATGGTGGAAGACCTCGAGGCCATTCAGCCACAGGACACACGCATATTGAACGTTGAGCATGAGGCGTTGGATCTGCTGCTGTTCAATTTCCTGCAGGAGTTGGTCTATTACAAAGATGCCGAACAATTACTGCTGCGCGTCCAGCAGCTGCACATTGCCGACGAGCGCCAGCCATACACCCTGCAGGCGACGGCAGTCGGCGAACGCATCGATCCCGAGCGCCATCACATGCGGGTGGACGTCAAAGCGGTGACGCTGCATCGCTTCGCGCTCACACAGACTGAGAGCGGCTGGGAGGCCACGGTGATCCTGGATATTTGAGGGGTTCAATGCGTGTTTGCACCATGCCGGGTTGGGAGCTTCTCGCCTCGCTACGTTACTCGGAAAGGCGTGTGAACGTTGCATAAATCACCTGCATGTGCTATGCTGGACGCACTGATTATCCGTCATCATAGGTCCCACGGCCGGCCGGCGCAGGTTCCTTGCAATCCCTGATCGCGCTCCGCAGCGAGGCAAGCATGCCGTTCACTGTTGAAGAATTTCGCGACCTCGTTCGCATTCTTGAGGAACGCCCCGAGTGGCGTGCAGAGCTGCGTCGTCTGGTGCTGACCGATGAGATGCTGACGCTCCCCGCAGTTGGTCCGCGAGCTGATCGAGGCACAACGCCGCACGGAGGCGCAAGTCACGGCTTTGGCTGAGGCGCAGCACCGCACCGAGCAACGTGTGGCCACCATCGAAGAGCAGCTTGCGGCCCTCATCGAAGCCCAGCGTCGCACCGAACAACGCGTGGCCACCATCGAGGAGCAGCTTGCAGTCCTCATCGAGGCGCAACAACGGACCGAGACCCAGATGATTGCTCTGGTTGAAGCCCAGCGCCGCACTGACCAACGCGTGGCCACCATCGAGGAGCAGCTTGCGGCCCTCATCGAAGCCCAACAACGGACCGAGCGGGAAATTGCCGCCCTGGTGGAGGTACAACGACGGACCGAGCAACGCATTGGCACCCTGACTAATGACATGGCCGATGTCAAAGGCGTCGTTCTCGAACTGCGCTACCACCACCGTGCCCACGCCTACTTTGCGCCCACTGATCCGGCGCACCCATGTGCTGTCGGGAGAGGAGCTCGACACTCTCTTGGAAGGGGCCGTGGCACAGGGACAGCTTTCCGAAGCCGAGGCGGATGAGATCCTCCTCGCCGATCTTCTTCTGCGGGGGCGACGTCGTGCGGACAATGCGGAGGTGTATGTTGTCGTAGAAATCTCCTGGAAGATCGATCCCTACGACGTGGAGAGGTCGGTACGTCGTGCGGCGTTACTGAGCCGCCTTGGAACTCCGGCGCTCCCAGCGGTCGCCGGCAAGGAGGTCATCGACGAAGCGGCCAGCCTGGCAAGCATGCTCCACGTCTGGCAGCTGACCAATGGCCAGGCGAGACCCCCCCACCAGCCTGGCAGTGGCAACGATCACTCTACCCCCCACGCATAAGCCTCGCTTCCGGCAGCGCTCATCCGTACAGATGACACGCCACACGATGTCCGGGGGACACCGGGCGTAGCCCCGGGCTATCCTGGGAACAGCGGGCAAGCGCCAGGGGACAACGTGGGTGAAAGTGGCAGCCCGAGGGTGGGTTGGTTGGGGAGGGGACTTCGCCGCTCAGCAAAATTTCCTCGCGGTCTTCCCCCGGCCGCGTCGGCAGGGCGGCCGAGATCAGCGCCTTCGTATAGGGATGCAGGGGGTTGGTGAACAACTCCTCCGAGGGCGCGTTTTCGACGAGCTTACCGAGATACATCACCGCCACGTGATGGCTCAAGTAGCGGACCGTGGCCAGATTGTGGGCAATGAGCAGATAGGCGATGCCGAACTCCTCCTGCAAATCTTTGAAGAGATTCATGATCTGGGCACGGATGGAGACATCCAGGGCCGACACTGGCTCATCCAGCACGATCAGCGCTGGGTGTAGCGCCAGGGCGCGCGCGATGGCCACGCGTTGCCGCATGCCGCCGCTGAACTCATGCGGGAAATTACCCGCCGCAGCGGGCTCCAACCCTACCGCCAGCAATAATTCGGCCACACGCTCCTGCACCTCTTTGCCGTGCAAGCGCTGATTGACGACCAGAGGCTCGGCGATGATCTCGCCAGCTCGCATGCGTGGGTTGAGCGAGCTCCAGGGGTCCTGAAAGACCGCCTGCACGCCCGCCCAATAGCGCCGTAAGCCCCTGCCTTCCAGCGCCTGCACTTCCTGGCCCTCGAAGACAATTCGTCCTGCCGTCACCTCCTCCAGGCGCATGATGAGCTTTGCCGTGGTCGTCTTGCCACAGCCCGATTCGCCCACCAAACTGACGGTTTCATGGGGCAAGATATCGAAGGACACACCGTCGACTGCCCGTACATAGCCGCTTGGTAGCGACCATGGGAAAGTCCCTGCCAGCGGGAAAAGCTTGCGTAGCCCCTGCACCCTGAGTAATGGAATCGCCTCACGCGTCGACGTCATACATGCCTCCAACAACTGCTCAGGTGTCCTGGAGCAATCTCCACCTCAGGGGGATAGGCCTCCATACAGTGCGGCATGACATACGGGCAGCGGGATGCAAACGGGCATCCCACGGGCCGTTCATAGATCGACGGCGGAGAACCCTCGATCGCGTATAAACGCTGCGTTCCCAGGCGTACATCGGGTACGGAGTTGAGCAGCGCTTCAGCATATGGATGGGCGGGTTTGTCGAACAGTTCCCAGGTCGCGGCGGTTTCGACGATTTTCCCGGCATACATCACGGCCACCCGGTCGCACATGCGGGCCACCACGCCGAAATCATGCGTGATGAACAGAATCGCCAGGTCCGTTTCCTTCTGGATCTCTTTGAGTAGCGCCAGATACGCCGCTTGCACCGTGACATCGAGCGAGGTCGTGGGCTCGTCGGCAATGAGGACTTCAGGATTGCACGACAAGCCGATGGCACCGACGACGCGCTGGCGCATGCCGCCGCTGAACTGGTGTGGGTAGCTGCTCAAGCGTTGATCCGGCGCGGGGATACGCAACAACTTCAAGAGCTCGATGGCACGTTGCCGTAGACTGCCACCACGCAGACGCTGATGCAGGCGCAGGGGCTCGCTGAGTTGGTTGTTAATGGTAAAAACTGGATTCAGGGCACTCATGGGGTCTTGTAAAATCATCGCCAGGCGCTTGCCGCGATAGCGCCTGAGCTCATTCGGGGAAAGCTGGACGAGGTCTTCGCTGTCGAAGAGGATCTGGCCGCCGACGATGCGCGCCGCCGGTCGCGGATAGAGACCGACAATGGACAACGAGGTCATGCTCTTACCGCACCCTGACTCGCCAACCAATCCCAGCGTCTCCCCGCGGTGCAGATCGAAACTGACGCCATCCACGGCCTTCCCTACACCGCGCTGGGTGTAGAAGTACGTCTGCAGATTCCGCACTGACAGCACGACATGGTCAGCAGAGTCGTCCATCCATCCTCCTACGCCTCTCTCTCCCCTCTCCTGCCGCCCTCACCCTAACCCTCTCCCGGTGGGAGAGGGAACTCTAAGGTCGGTTCACAGCTGCCGCAGCTTGGGATCTAAAATGTCCCGCAACCAGTCGCCGAACAGATTAAACGACAACACCACGAGCATGATGGCAGCGCCGGGAAAGACGGATACCCACCAGAGCGTGTCCACATACTTACGACCCTCCGCCACCATACCGCCCCAGGTGGGTGTCGGCGCCGGAATCCCCGCCCCCAGGAAACTGAGCGAGGCTTCGACGACGATGGCCCAGCCGACTTGCAAGGTAGACAACACGACCACGCTGTTCGCCACATTGGGCAGCAAATGTGTGGCGATGATGCGCAGCGAAGAACAGCCCGCCATGCGGGCCAGGGCAATGAAATCGAGCTGTTTCCAGGTCAGGACTTCACCTCGGACCAAACGAGCATAGCGCGCCCACAAGATGAAGCCCAAGACCGCGACCACGACCCAGAAGCTGGCACCGACGGTGACCGCGAAGATCAGCGCCAGCAGAATCGACGGGAACGCCAGAGACAGGTCGACCAGGCGCATGATCAGGGCATCGACCCAACCGCCGCGGTAACCGGCGAGGAGCCCCAGGCTCGTGCCCACCAGCCCTCCGACCACGATCGACAAGGCCGCCACCGACAGGGAAATGCGCGCGCCCACGATGATCCGGCTCAAAATATCGCGCCCCTGCCGGTCCGTCCCCAGCGGGTATGCGCTACTGCCCCCGTCGATAAAGGCCGGGGCAAGGCCGCGCGCACGGAGATCAGAGTCAATCGCACTGTGGGGGGCCAGCACCGGCGCAAAGATCGCCACGAGTACGCTCAGCAAGACAATGGCCGTCGGCAGCTTCGGCGCGCGCTTCAGCACGGCCAGACGCTTGCCCCAGCCGCTGCTGGCTGTCACAACTACGGGGCTCTGCAGTATAGTGTCCATGGCTATAACCTAATCCGTGGGTCTAGCACGACATAGACCAGGTCAACGGCAAAGTTGATGGCGACGATGAACGTGGCCCAGGTCAACACCGTCAGTTGCAGCAGCGGGAAATCGCGCCACAAGACGGCTTCATAGGCCAAGCGCCCCAAACCGGGCCAGGTGAAGACCACCTCCGTGGTGATCGCCGCGGCGATAATCACGCCGTACATGAAGCCGATGAAGGTGATCACCGGGATCAGGGCGTTGCGCACCGCGTGCTTGCTGACCACGATGAATTCCCGTAGGCCCTTCAGCCGCGCCAGCTTGATGTACTCAGTGTCCAACACTTCCAACGTGCTCGAGCGCAGCAGGCGAACCACGCCCGCGCTGGTGGACCAGCCCATGGCCACGGCAGGTAGGATATAGTGCTGCCAACTTCCCATCCCGGAGGTAGGAAGCCAGCCCAACGTCACCGCGAAGATCAAGATGAACACGATCCCCGTCCAAAACGACGGCAGGGATTGCCCTAAGAGCGCCACCGCCATCGCCACGCGGTCCCAGACCCGCCCCCGGTAGACCGCCGCCACTACACCCAAGGGCAGGCTGATGCAGATGGTGATCAGCATGGCGACGGAGGCCAATTTCAGCGAATTCCACAGGCGGTCGCTCACCAGTTCGGTGACCGGACGTTTGGTGCGCAACGACGTCCCGAAATCACCCCGCATGGCATCTTTCAAATAGCGCCAATATTGCTGACTCAAGGGCTGATCCAACCCCAGACGCGAGATCAACGCCTCCCGTTCCGCAGGGGTGGCATCCATCGGCAGCATCGTATCGGCGGGGCTGCCGGTAACCCGCGCCAGGGCAAACACGACAAAGCTCGCCGCCAGCAGGGTCAGCAGCGCTTGGCATAGGCGCACGAAGGTGAATTTGATCATCGATCGATCGCCATCATGCGAAAGATATCCTCTCTTACCAGCTCTTCATGGCTTTGGTCGCAGCGTTTCGAACGCCAGTGCCGTCGGCGTGCCATTGCTGGGTTGCCAATCGGCGACCTTAGCACTAGCAGCAAAGGGTGTATGCCGTAGCACAATGGGCATGGCCCAGTATTCCTCGTAGAGCTCGCGATTGATCTCGCGCAGGCGCCGATCCCGCGCCACGACATCGATGATCCCCGAGACCTCGACAAACAGCCGCTCAGAGCGCTCCTGGTTCCAGTACACCGAGGTTGAGCCCCCCGCCTGGTGACCGAGCATGAACACGCGCATGTTGTTCAACAAGGATGGCCGGGCCCAGGGAAACTGCACGCCCACGGCCGCCGGCGGGTCGAATTTCTGGGGTCGCGACTGCGTACGCGAGCGGAAGGCACTATAGTCGATGGTCACGAGCTCGACATCGATGTCGAGCTTACGCCAGTAGCTGGCGATGACCTCGTTCACTTCTAGTTGTTCGGGGTTGGCCGTAAAGAAAAAGTTCCAATAGGTGACCTTTTCCCCCTTATACCCAGATGCCTTCAGCAGACGCTTGGCTTCCTCAGGATCATACCGGTAGGGCGGGAGCTCTGGATCATAACCCAACGTCACCCGGCTGAACAGCGGCGCGCCACCTCGCTGCCGCTCACCCACCTCGGGCGGATAGAACGCCTTCACCACCGCATCCCAATCGACCCCGAGGATCAGCGCCTTGCGGAACTCCAACTTATGGGTCAGAAACGCCGGGTCGTAGGTTTTGTAGAACGACAGCATCGGAAATCCGGTATCTCTGGGGCCGATGATCTTGTAGCCGTCATTCTTGAGCGGCTCCACGTCCTGCGGCTCCAGCGAAATGAGCTCGGCCTCCCCACGCTTCAGCATGGCCACACGCGTGCGGGATTCAGGCACCAACAGCATGTGCAGCTTCGCAAAGCCGGGGATACGCTCGCGGTTCCAGTAGGCGCTATTGGCCTCGTATTCGATGTACTGGCCGATCTCGCGCTTGACGAACTTCCATGGGCCGCTGCCCATGGGTTTCTCCTCGAACCCCTGGAGCCCGACCTTGTCGATATAATGCTTGGGGAGTACTAAGAAATTGCCCTCCAGGGGCCCAAACGCATCGGGAATACCAACATCGGCGCGTTTGAGATGCATACGGACGGTCGTCGGATCGACGACTTCCGTGCGGTCGAGATTGGTACGCACCGCGCCACATTGCGTGCATTGCGTGGTTGGACCGGCATAATGGTCGAGGCTGAACTTGATATCATCCGCGGTCATCTCGGTGCCATCATGCCACTTGACGCCTTTCCGCAGGACAAAGGTCCACACAGTGGCATCGGCGTTGGACTCATAGCGCTCCAGCGCCCCATAGTCCGTGGTGAGCTTGCCCTCAGGCGTGGCCCCGATGAACCAGTCAAACATCTGGCCGTGGTAGGGAAGCCCAGGAGTGCCGTCCTGAGCCGGATCCATGATTTCCTTTGAAAAAGTGTGGAAGGCCACCCGCACGGTGCCCTGGGGTGTGACCGATGCAGCACCCAAGACGGGCGTGGCTCCTGCCCACATGCTAAGCACGGAGCCGATGACCAGACTGAACGCCGTAAACCAAGAAAAACGCCGCTGTCGTCTCATGTACACTCCCAACCTGCACGTCGCCTCGAACAGCGACAGGTCTATAGTTACTCATCAATCGTCTATTCATATGACGCTCGACCAGTCTCCACTGGAGTCGCGCTTTTCAGGCAGAGGGCTTCCTTGAGCGCTTCCTACCGATGCAGGGGCAATGCCATGCAGATCAGCCACACCTAGGGCTCCCGCAGCTTCATGGGCACGCTCTCACGCCAGAGCGCTGATAGCGCACCGCGAGCCCGAGCACAGGCGTGAGAGGGGGTGTATTCCGGAGGTCGACGCCGCTCCCGGATGGGGAATTCAGGGAAGCCAAACGCCTAGATTTACGGCAAAGGTGTCATAGAGGTGGTTATCATTTGACCGGAGCGGACCTGGCGGCAGGCTTGCCCGTCGGGACAAGCGTCGTGGAGTCGGCCTGCGGTTCTGTCGTGAAGCATCGACTCTCATTCTCCTTTCAAGTCAAGGGTAGCAGCTTTATACCTTTGCGACACCTTCAGCATGTTGATTGAACCTTGTGGAGAACTTCTGCCAAGTGCCTGGCGAAGACTCTACCATGTGGCTCTTGAAACAGCCCGAAGTGATCCCCAGGGACCACATGCGTTTCCCATGCTCCGACGGCGAACTTGCGCCACTCAACTGGCAGCTGGTCCGGACTTTGTTCGGCTCGGAAGAAAACGACATGCCCTGGATACGGCTGGGGAATGTAGGCACGACCAGCCTGCAGGCCCACGTGGAGGAAGTACGGCATACAGAGCCGGCGGGGTATGCGGCGCCCAGTCTTCAGGTAGCGCTCACAGATGATGTTGGCAAGGGTTCTGCCAATCTTGGTCAGGCTTTTTCTGCACCGTACCCACACCGGTGGATGATACTGGAGACTCGTCGGATCAATCAAGATCAGCAGTGCCACCTCTTGCCCTTGCCTGCGCACCTGTTGAGCCATTTCAAAGGCGATCATGCCACCGATAGAGGCCCCTCCCAAAAAGTACGGCCCCTGGGGCTGGAACGTCTGGATATCTTTGAGGTAATCGGCGGCCATGGCCTCAATGGAGCTGGGGGCACGTCGACCATCCAGGGCATGCGGATGCAACGCGTAATACGGTTGCTCCTCAGGCATTGCACAGCCCATGAGTTCGACGCCATGCACGCAGAAGAAGGGTGGTTTGCTGCCTCCAGGGCGATAGGCCAGGAGTAAGGACGGCGGAGCCGTCCACCCGGCTTGACGGAGCTGGGTGGCCAGGAGTTCGACGGTGGGCGCCTGATATAGGCTGGCGAGTGGAACATGCCTCCCGAGTACCTTCTCCATCTGGGCGCAAAGGCGTACAGCTAGGAACGAGTGTCCTCCCAGGGCAAAGAAGTTATCCTGCACCCCAATGGATGCCAGACCCAGGCCCTGCTCCCACACCTTGGTCAGCTGGTATTCCAACTGATCGCGCGGCGCCACAAAAGTGTTGGTTGGCGTAGCGCGTCCGGGCTCCGGCGTTGGCAGCGCCTGACGATCCACTTTGCCGTTCGGCATCAGCGGCAAGGTCCTGAGAGGCACAAAGACCGCTGGAATCATGTAGTCAGGGAGTGTTGCCTGGAGAAACCTGCGGAGCTCACCGTTATCAGGGACGGTGTGGAGGGCAGGGACGAAGTACGCTGCCAGATATTTCTCCCCGGCGTGGTCCTCACGTAGCACGACTACGGCCATTCGTACGCCCGGATGGTGTGCCAAGACTGCTTCGATTTCCCCGAGTTCGATACGGTACCCGCGGAGCTTCACCTGGGCATCGAGACGCCCAAGAAACGCCAGGTTGCCGGTGGAGAGCAGCCGGACGAGGTCACCTGTTTGGTACAGCCGTGCTGTGGAATCAGGGCTAAAGGGGTTGGGGACAAACTTGAGATCAGTAAGCTCAGGCCGATTGCGGTAGCCGCGGGCCAAGCCTGCTCCACCAATATACAGTTCTCCCGCTACCCCGATCGGCACGGGTTGTTGCTGGGCGTTCAAGACGTAGAACTGCGTGTTGGCAATTGGCCGTCCGATGTTCATAGAGGCATCCGTGGCCGCTACCTGGGAGACAGCAGACCAGATCGTTGTCTCGGTGGGACCATACATATTCCAGAGCGAGGCGCACCGAGTCAGGAGCTGTTCGGCCAAGTCCTGCGAGAGGGCTTCGCCACCACAGAGGACCTTCAGGTGCGGGCTGCCTTGCCACCCAGTGTCCACCAGAAGGCGCCAGGTTGCCGGAGTGGCTTGCATGACCGTTGCACCAGAGTGTGCCAGCAGTGCGGCGAGTCGTGTGCCGTCCATGGCCGTGGCTCGACTGCTAATGACCGCCCGAGCGCCTACTAACAGCGGCAGGTAGAGTTCGAGCGCAGCAATATCAAAGGAGATGGTGGTTACGGCCAGCAACGTATCCTGCGCCGTCAAGCCTGGCTGTTGGCGCATCGCATAGAGAAAGTTGGTCAGCGCCTGGTGGCCAATTTGTACCCCTTTGGGTTTGCCCGTCGAGCCCGAGGTATAGATGACATAGGCGAGGTCGGACGCGGTGGTCATACTGGGTACGTTGGCGTCGCTTTCCTGCGCAATCGTTCCCCAGTCGGAGTCGAGGCAGATCATCTGCGCGGGCGATGTTGGGAGGCTCATCCGCAGATGCTCCTGGGTGAGCAAGATGTGGAGGTCGGCATCTGCTAGCATGAATGTCAGGCGCTCTGGCGGATAGGTCGGATCGAGCGGCACGTACGCGCCACCCGCTTTGAGAATGCCTAGCAGCCCCACCAGCATCTCCAGTGAGCGCTCGACACAGAGCCCCACCAACACCTCAGGGCCGACGCCCAGCCGCCGGAGATAATGCGCCACCTGATTGGCCCGGCGATTCAGGGTGTGATAGGTCAGAGACTGGTCCTCGTACACCACCGCAATGGCCTCCGGCGTGCGCACCACCTGGGCCTCAAACAACGTCTGGATACAGGTATCAGTGGGGTATTCTGCCTGGGTGGCATTCCAGGCCACGAGTATCTGTTGCCGCTCAGCCGCTGTTAACAGCGGTAAGCCGGCAATGGTTTGGTTTGGATTCGCCACTATCCCCTCGAGCAGGCACTGGAAATGCCCTGCAAGACGTGCAATGGTTGTCTCGTCAAACAGATCCGTGTTATACTCCCAGGCTGCTTTCCAGCATCCCCGCTGCTTCTCTCATAAACAGGGTCAAATCAAACTTTGCAGTACCACACCCTATTGGGAACGGGCGCGCTGTCAGATCTAGGAGCTCCAGAGAGACATCTGGCACATTCTGCCAGGCAAACATGACCTGACACAACGGCGCATGGCTGAGCTGACGCATTGGTTGGAGTTCTTCGACGAGCTTCTCAAACGGTAGATCCTGGTGGGCATGCGCCCCCAGGGTGACCTCGTATACTTGTTTTAGTAATGCCCGAAAGGGCAGCGCGCTCGATACGGCTGTGCGTAGCACAAGCGTGTTCACAAACAACCCGATCAATCCCTCAAGCGCCGGGTAATGACGGTTCGCAATCGGGGCACCCACCAGGATATCGTCTTGACCGCTATAGCGATGCAGCAGGGCCTGCAAGGCTGCCAATAGGGTCATAAAGAGGGTTACTCCTTCGCCTTGGCTTAGCGTTTTGAGTGCAGTACTCAGGCCGCGGGGGAGTACCAGGGGGTATCTTGCTCCGTGGAAGGTTTGGACTGTCGGTCGTGGACGATCCGTGGGCAGCTCCAGCAGTGGCGGGCTTCCTGCAAGCTGCTGCTTCCAGTAGGAAAGTTGCTGTTCTAGCACCTCTCCTTGCAGCCGCTGCCGCTGCCAAACGGCATAATCGGCGTATTGGATTGGCAAGGCTGTTAGCGGGGATGATGTCGCGGTACAGTGGGCTCGATAAAGCGCTGCTAATTCCCGGAAGAACACTTCGAGGGACCACCCATCTGTGACAATGTGGTGCAGCGTAACCTGAACGACATACTCTTCTGGCCCCATCTGGATGAGTAAGACGCGACACAGAGGATCACGTGCTAAGTCAAAAGGCTGTTGGGCCTCGGCAGTGCAGCGCTGCAGCATTTGCACCGCTTGTTCTGCCGCAGGCACTCCCTGAAGATCTACCCGCTGCAACGGCATAGAGGCACTGGCAGCTATAATCTGAACCGGCTCCCCATCTGTGGCAACAAACGTCGTGCGCAGAGCTTCATGGCGCTGCACAATGTCATGGAGACTCTGTTCCAGGGCCATCGGTTGGAGCGAGCCACTGAGGCGGTAGGCAACCGAAAGGTTATAGAGCGGCGTGCCTGGCGCCCACTGGTCGAGGAACCATAACCGCTGCTGGGCGAACGACAGCGGTGGGGCGGACAAGTCGCCGCGTCGGGGAATCGTCGGGGCAGGAGCAGAGGTCCTCCTCTTCTAACAAATACGCCAGCAGTTCCAGCTTGTCTGCGGGTAGCGCCGCAATATCGGTAGAAAGTAGCCTTTCCATTTCCTTCAACCTCTTGCTCGGCTTTTTTGTTGTAACGCATGGTGTACGTCTTCAGGCGACATTGCCGTGAGGCGTTGCAGCATCCGCGCGATTTTTTCAGTCCGTCCGGGAGTGGCCTCATACGTGATGACTGCCTGTGCCAACTCGGCGACCGTGGGTGTTGCAAAGAACTGTTGCAGGGGGAAGGTCACCTGGAGGACGCTATGCAGTCGGGAGATGATCTGGGTGGCCAACAACGAATGCCCTCCGAGCGCAAAGAAATTGTCATGAATACCAAGTTGCTGCAGGCCCAGGACTGCTCTCCAAATGTCCGCCACTGCTGCTTCCACGGCAGTCCGTGGAGGCTCAAAGGGGCAGTCGGGATCAAGGGGTTGGTGTCGGGTCCTGGCAGCACCCGTCGATCCACCTTGCCGTTGGGCAGTAATGGTAAGGCGTCAAGCCAGACAATGGCGGCAGGCACCATATAGTCGGGTAATGCTTGCTGGACAGTCTGGCGTAGAACGCTGACGGGTGGACGGACGGATGGGTTCGCGACCACATAGGCAATGAGACGCGTCTTTCCTGCTTCCTGCGCCTGGGCAAGCACCATGGCTTGACGCACTGCCGGGTGGCGATGCAGTACTGTCTCTATTTCGCCAAGCTCGATACGGAAACCACGAACCTTTACCTGGGTGTCCAGACGGCCAAGAAACTCAAGATTCGCAGTGGGAAGGAGCCGGACGAGATCACCAGTTTTATAGAGACGTGCGGTGGGATCCGGGCTAAAGGGATTGGGAATAAACTTGGCAGCCGTCAGCTCCGGACGATTCAGGTAGCCGCGAGCCAGTCCTCGCCCACCGATGTGGAGTTCGCCAGGCACGCCTATCGGTACCGGCTGAAGCTGTTGATCCAGCACATATGTCTGCACGTTACGGACGGCACGACCAATGGGGATTACGCGCCTTATGGTCTCTCGCTCTTCTCTCTCTGAGAGCACGCACATGGTGGCGGCTATGGTCGTTTCGGTTGGACCATACGCATTGATCAACCGCACAGCGCGATCGACCCGTTTGTGCCATTGTTGTAAGTGCTCCTGCTGCGCCTGTTCTCCACCAATGATCACCAGACGGACTGCGGCAGGAAGGGCCAGGGATGGCGCGTCGAGCGTGGCAGCGAGTTCATGCCAGTAGGCGGTTGGGAGATCCAGGACGGTCAACCCCCATTCTTGACACTTTTGCATAAACACCGGTATGGAAGTCCAGCATCCCTTCTGTTCGCAGAACAAGTGTTGCCCCGTGCGTCAGGCATGTGAAGATTTCCTGCGCGGCCGGATCGAAATTGAGCGAAATAAATTGCAGCAGGCGGTCTCTGGGTTCTATAGCAAAGACGGCACTCGCGGCCTCAATGTAGTTTACCAACGACTGGTGCTCGATCATAACACCTTTGGGTATGCCAGTGGAGCCAGACGTATAAATGACATAGGCCAGATGCTTGGCCGTCACCCCACTGCACAGGTTGTCGGCGCTCTCGCATGCCAGCACATCCCAGTCTGCGTCCAGGGCGATGAGCCGCACTCGGTGTCCCGAGAGGAGTGGCCTCAAGCGCTGTTGTGTAAGGACGATGGACAGCTGGCTATCCTCTATCATGCAGTCAAGGCGTTCCGTCGGGTACGCAGGGTCCAGCGGTACATACGCGCCACCCGCTTTGAGAATGCCTAGCAGCCCCACCAACATCTCCAGTGAGCGCTCGACACAGAGCCCCACCAACACCTCAGGGCCGACGCCCAGCCGCCGGAGATAATGCGCCACCTGATTGGCCCGGCGATTCAGCGTGTCATAGGTCAGAGACTGGTCCTCGTACACCACCGCAATGGCCTCCGGCGTGCGCACCACCTGGGCCTCAAACAACGTCTGGATACAGGTATCAGTGGGGTATTCTGCCTGGGTGGCATTCCATGTGACCAGCACCTGCCGCTGTTCGGACTCTGTCAGGAGTGGGAGGTGGGCAATAGGCTGATTAGGATTGGCCACAATCCCGGCTAATAAGGTCTGGAAGTGTGCCCCAAACCGCCTAATGGTGGCTGCTTCAAACAGGTCAGTGTTGTATTCGAACACGCAGGATAACCCGTGAGGGTGGTCGCTGACGTCCACCGCCAGGTCAACCATGGCCGCACCGCGGTCAAACTCGTGCTCTTCCACCATGAGCCCTTGTACCTCCGTGGCCATAGGGGGGAGGTTACGGAGTTGAAACATGACCTGGAAGAGTGGATTGCGGCTCAGATCGCGTTCCGGTTGTAAGGCTTCCACTAGCTTTTCAAACGGCACCTCCTGGTGCGTATAGGCATGCAAGGCCACGTCACGCACACGCCGGAGCGCTTCGCGAAACGTGGGGCTCCCAGAGAGGTCTGTGCGCAGGACCAGGGTGTTCACAAACACCCCTATAAGAGCTTCGGTGTCGATCCAATGACGGCCGGCCACTGGGGAGCCTACGACAATGTCCTCCTGGCCGGTATACCGAAACAGCAAGGTCTGGAAAGCTGCCAGTAGGGTCATGAACAGGGTCACCTGTTCGTCGCTGGCTCAGGGCCTTGAGGGCGACGCTGAGGCTCTGTGGGAGCGCAAGCGTGTACCGCGCGCCTCGAAACGTCTGGACCGCTGGGCGTGTGTGGTCAGTGGGCAAGGCTAAGACCGGTAGATTCGCACCAAGGTGCTGCTGCCAGGCGGTTAGCTGGGCGTCGAGCCGTGGGCCGTGCAGCCATTGCCGTTGCCAGTGGGCGAAGTCTGCATACTGCAGGGGCAGCGGCGGGAGTTGCGACGGCTTGCCAGCGCAATAGGCATCATACAATACCGCGAGATCGCGCCAGAGAACCCCGACCGACCATCCGTCAAAGACGATATGATGCATGACCAGGAGGAGTATGTGCTCTGTGTGACTTAGCCGTAGCAACGTTGTGCGCAGCAACGGGCCATGGGCTAAATCGAACTTATGCTGTGAGGCTGCACTCATGAGTCGCTGCGCTGCGGCTGTTTTTACCGGCCCGGGTAGAGCCTTGAGGTCGGC
The DNA here is from genome assembly GCA_963707985.1 of uncultured Nitrospinota bacterium. Lineage (GTDB taxonomy): Bacteria > Tectomicrobia > Entotheonellia > J063 > CAVPRW01 > CAVPRW01. The sequence continues at coordinate 83,885 of CAVPRW010000029.1, forward strand.
GACTGCCAGTTCCATTGGCTGCTGTGGGGCAATGACTTGTATGGGTCGTCCATCCACATCTGGAAAGGTGCTACGCAAGATTTCGTGACGCTGCACAACTGCATTCAGGCTGTGCTCCAATGCCGCGACATTGAGCGGCCCACGCAGGCGCAGTGCAACAGGGCGGTTATAGACAGGACTGCCTGGCTCGAATTGGTTGAAAAACCACAAGCGTTCCTGGGCATTTGAAAGGGGCCGGGCATCATCTCTGGGCATAGCCGCTGTGGGTCGCGGCGGCAATGCCTCGGTGGCCTGTCTGGCGGTTGCCATATGGCTAGCCAGGTCGGCCACGGTAGGATGTTCAAAAAAGACCAGAAACGACAGTTCCACCTGCAGGATCTGGCGTACCCGCGCGAGAATCTGTGTGGCTAGGATAGAATCGCCACCCAGTTGGAAAAAATTATCATGGATTCCCAAGGGCGTGACCCCTAACACCTGGGAGTAGATTTCAACCAGTATGCCTTCCAGAGGCGTGCGTGACGCGATACATGCGGGAGTGGCAGAGGGCAGCTGTGCATTGGCGGTCAGGCCGAGTTTTTCCGCTAGACCAAGACGCTGCAATTTCCCCGTGGCGCTTTTGGGGATCTCATCCAGACAGAGCACCTGGCGTGGTACTTTAAAATCCGCCAAACGCGTGGCGGCAAAGGCGCGGAGTTCTGTCGCCATTGCGACAGCGCCTGGGCGTAACACCACCGCCGCAGCAACGTCCTCACCCAAGTGCACATGCGGCATGGCAAAGGCGACGGCCTGGGCAACTGCTGGATGCGTCAGCAACACGTCCTCAACTTCGTGTGGCGCAATTTTTTCTCCAGCGCGGTTGATGAGCTCCTTGAGGCGTCCGGTGAGAAAGAGATAGCCCTCCGGGTCCAGGAACCCCTGATCCCCGGTTCTGAACCAGCCGTGATAATAGGCTCTGGCGTTCGCTGCTGAGTTGTTAGCGTAGCCTATGGTCACGTTGGCCCCGCGAATCACCACCTCAGCCGTTTCTCCTGGCGGTAACACGCGGCCCGTTTCGTCCATAATTGCCACCTCGGGTCCTGCTGCCAACCCCACAGACCCGATCTTGCGTTCCGCAGGCGGCAGCGGATTACTGGCAATCTGATGTGCTGCCTCAGTCATGCCATAGGCCTCGATCACTGGCACCCCAAAAGTACGCTCCAGCTCTGCCATGACCGGTGGTGGTAAGGGCGCAGAGCACGAGCGAATGAAACGGAGAGGACAGCGGGCAATAACCTCTCTCTGCTGTCCCGCCCGTGTCAGTATGCCCTGATGCATAGTAGGCACGGCGGTGTACCACGTTGGGCGGCACTCGGTGAGCCAGGTGAAAAAATTCAGGGCGTGAAACCCTGGGGTACACACTACGCTTGCACCCGCAACCAGTGATGAGAGGATGGCACCGACGAGACCGTGGATGTGAAACAGCGGCATAATGTTCAAACAGCGGTCACGGGCATCCAGAGCAAGCGTCTGGGCTATGTTGTGGGCAGACATCATTAAGTTACGCTGTGTCAGTGGCACGATCTTCGGCCGTGAAGTAGTACCGGACGTATGCAGGATGAGAGCGACATCGTCTGCATGCGTCTCCTCCTGCGCCGCGGCGGCAGGAGGAATATCGCCCTGCAACATAAAGCGGCCAGCTTCGGCCTCGCGGATTGGCGTCAATTCGATCAGAGGGATCCCTCGCGCTTGTGCCACGTTACGCGCTGGCGACGCAACGCCAGATTGGACGATCAGGACGCTGATCCCCAGGTCCGCAAAGTAGAACTCGTACTCATTGTCGCGATAGGCCGGGTTGAGCGGTACAAACGCTCCATTTGCTGCCAGGGCGAGAAACGCCACCGCTGCTTCCGGGCCGTTGGGGAGTACCACCGCCACCCGATCCTGGCGTCCTACTCCGAGCGTTCTCAGCGTCTGGCGTGTCTCTTGCGAGCATTGCCAAAGTTGGCTATAGGTCATCGGGGTTCGATCTGGAGCCAAGATGGCATTAGCCTGAGGGGTACGATGCGCCTGGGCTGCAAGCCAGGCAGATATGCTGCAATCGTGCAGAACATGGGGTGCGAGGGCCATAAGACGCTTACCTCGTTTGCAAACAACGCCAGAAACGCTTGGAAACCTTCGAAGTGACAGACTTCAGGCCATCGCTAGATGATGCGCTTGAAGTCTGCAAAAATGTCCAATACCTCACAGCGTTGCCCTCTGGCACTCGGTGTAAGGTGACGGTAACCGTACTGTCGTTCGTCCCTCTGGCGGTTGGGGTCTCCTCGAAGTGGAGGTTATCGGCAACTTGACGGAGGGTGAATCAGCCGGGATGGCATTAACTTCTATTCGGGCCTGCCCCCAGCGATAGGAGTTGCCGCAGCGCCAATCATAGGCTGAGGCAGTGGCGCCCGTTTTGCACGCCATAGTCACCCTCCCCTGCGGATCAACAGCGGCCCCGAGGCGACGAGCAGAGGTCCCTCTTCGACGAAATCGCTGGCTCCCATGAGGCCTCGGGCCATCAGCAGTGTCACCGTCTGAACCCCATGCGAGTCTCTCCAAGGACTGCATGGCATAGCAAGAGTGATACCCAAAGGGCCACCACATCTGCCTACGCGTGCAGGAACTGCGCTGCAGAGCCGGCTCCGATCAGTTAAGCCGCTGGCACCTCTGCCGGGCGGGCGGCCGCGTGGTGTCTCATCTCTGCGACCTTGTGCGAAGGTCTGGCTTATATATGTGAGGCTGAGAGGTAGCGGGCAGGCGATTCCCACAGGAGAGACTTTCGTCTCAATAACGATATTCTCAGCATTATGGCTTTGATAGGTTAACTAGATCCAAGGCAATCACCAGGCATAGGGGTGAGAGAGCGGCCCCTCACGTGTCCCTTAGGCGCCCATTGGTGTGCAGGTAATCTCTCGCCACGCCTGAAATCGTTGCCTCATTTTCTGGCGGTAGACCAGAGAAGGAAGCAGGTGACGTTGGGGACGGAAGTGGGAGGTGATCGGCCTGTAGGTGGAGCGGAAAAACTCCGTGGCAGCCTTCTGGCTGCGCCGACGATACACGAGAATATCGAGGAGATGCCCTATCCTGAGTAGCTCAGGCAACAGCGGAAGTAGAGCCAAACGCAGTGACTGATGATCTCTATAGGGAGACGATGACGCTCATTTGGGTTGGGTGTAGGGGGTAGATTTATGCGGCAAGTATGCTATGGGGAGCCAGAACTAAACGAGTCGGGAGGTCAATTTGACTAGGCCCTCAGCGTTGCCGTCGCAGGTGAGTCGGAATAGCGGCGAAGTGCTCGCCGGCGCGCTTTTTGTGGGTGACGATGGAGAGCGACGCTGGCCGATAAATATTGATGTTGTGCGTATTGGGGGAGGTGATGATGTATTGGGCCCGGGTAGCTTCGAGGAATTGAGCTACCCGGTCGATGTTCAGCACGTCCAGGTGAGCGAACGGCTCGTCGATGAACACAAAGCCGCCTTCCGATCGTTCATCCATCATCAGAGCAATGAGCAGGATCAGCGATTTGATCACCTGTTGGCCACCAGAGGCCTGCCCATCATCCAGGCCGATGTATCCCTTGCCATCGAAATTCCAGCGTACCTCGAGACCGGCCCGCGCCAGTACCTCATCGTCATCACTCAATTCTGGGCGGATCATCTCGACCGCCACACCTGCCAGCTTGCCGAGATGGATGAGGTTTTCCTCATAAAAGGCAATCGTCTGACGCAGCACACCGATGTATGCCCGGCGCGCCTCGTCGGCGACCCGTGTGGTTTCTTCCCACTCATGCCGTTTGCGCTGCAGACTATCGGCTTGTTGCTGATGATCGGCCGCGAGCTTGTCGCGGCGATAGACCAGCGTCGGGTCAGTCTCCCACTCGCCTTCTGCTAGCTCCTTCTGAACGCGTTCGAGGTCGCGTTCGACGCCCTGACGACTGCCAAACATGCGGTTGAACTCGGCGATGGCTTCAATGGTGCGCCACTGGCTCGGCAGGTGCTCACGCAGCAGACGACGCTCACGATTCTTGACCCAAAATTCGGCCCGTTCGCGACGCAGTTCCTCCAGGTCTTGCTGCAGCTGCGTGCGCACCAGCTGTTGCGTCTGTTTAGCCTCTGAATCCTGGCGGATGACGGTGGTATGCGTCCGCCGTAACCGCTCAAAGGTGCGCTGCTCAACCGCGTGGTGTTCGGTTAGTTCCTCTAGGGTGGCGCAGACCCGTGCATAGTCGGCTTGCACCTGCGTATGATCCGGCGCTCGCGTTTCATAATCTAGGCGCACGCGCTGAGCTGCCAGACGCCGCTCGAGGCCTTGGCGCTCGGACTCGATGAGGCGAATCTGCTCCTGCAGCGTGCGGGCTTCCGTTTGCAACCGGAGAGCCTCGTCCTGGGCCCGGCGGGCCTGCTGTTGGCGGCCCGCCATCCCCAGCATGAAATCACCGTTGGCCACCGCGATCGAACGGCCACCGCGCCGTTCTCGCATGAACCCATCGCGGGTGACAAACGTCGTCCCAGACGGCAATCTCTGGCCGTCGGCCACTTGGTCGACGAGCTGCACGCCCGCCAGATTGCGACGAATCCAGTCCGGCACTTCGGGGTCCATGTCCACCACACCGAGGGCTGAGCCAGGCGGTGCCGGGATACGGGTTTGTCCCCGATCCGCGACGATGAAATAGCGGTAACGATGCGTCTCCCCGAGCTCCCAGGCACGCCAGCGGTCTTCAGGGCGCTGCAGCAGCACCACATAGCGGTGTGCACGCAGTAAAGACTCGATGGCGAGTTGCCAGGAGGTGTCGCGAATCTCGACCGCCTCGTAGAACAGGCGATGCGGAATCTCCGCTTCGAGCAGAACGCGGTGGAAGGCATCGACAAAGGGATCGAGCCGAATCCGTTCGTGACCGCCAGTGCGGTTGACCTCCTCCACCTCTTTCAACGCCCGGCGGATTTCCTCCAAGCGCCAACGTAGCTCGCCGCGACGGTCGGCCAGTTCGTCCAGCGCTTTCTGCAGCGGTGCCACCGCGTCGGGGGCCACCTGACTGGCCTGCTGCTCCATTTGTTTGAAGAGCTCCAGCTCGTGCTCAAGCACCGCGCGCTGACGATGGTGTTCGACGAGCTGCGCCTGGATCGCTGTGAGACGGGTGTGGCAGGCTTCTTCTTCGCTATGAGCTGCCGCCACCGCGGCGCGCGCTTCCTCCCATTGTTGGCTCAGCGAGTCAGTATTCTTTCGACGCTCCTGGACCTGCGTGCGCAAACTCCGAATCCGCGCATAGAGCTTGCGCAGCATTTCGACCTGCGCCACATACTGCGCCTGCGGGAGGCGGATGGTCTCCAGCGCCTTCTGGGCCGCGAGCAGATTTTGGTAGCGTTGAAACAGGGCCACACGATTGCTCAGCGCCGTCACCTGGCTTTCCAGGCGATCAACCTGTAAGGCCAACTCTTGCAGCTCCTGAGCCGCCTCCAGTTGATTGACCCGGGCCCGCTGATACTCATCGAGCGTCTCCTTATCCCCGAACACATCGTACACCAAGTCGAGCAGCTCGCGTGGCGACAGCTCACAGAGCTTGTCCGTGGCTCCCTGTTCGAGCGAGAGCACGCGCAGGACCGCCTGACTTAAGCCCCCTGCCGTCAGGCGATGGCGGTACTCCTGGACCCCCATAAAGCGTTCTTCCTGGGCACTGAGCTCCTGGACGCCCACGTCACCAGGCTCGATGCGGTACTGCCGCTGCCATTCGCCGCTGCGCCGCATGACGCGACAGGCCAGGGTCACCTGATCAGTGGTCAACGGGAAAAACGGGCGGCGGCCGCGATGATCACGCTGATTCGTCACCACGGCTCGGAGCCAGGCATAAGGACGGTTCGAATGCTGGACGTAGGTCGGGTAGGACCGTTTGCGCGAGGTGTTAAGGGCGAGGACCGTGCGCATGGCGTCGAGTAGGGTGGTTTTGCCCGAACCGTTGGGACCGACGATGGTGATAATCGACTCATCGAGGGGCAGCATCACCCGCTCCCAGTAATCCCAGTGCACCAGTTCCAGGGCCATGAAACGGAACATTCAGCAGGTCTCCTCGCCGGGATCCTCGGATGCTTCTGCTGGTGAGATAGACGAGGGTTGATCGAAGCGCGCCCCCAAGACGCGCGATAGCGCTCCCTCGATGATGCGTGGTGCCAGCGTGCTGTAATCGATCAACACATCCAGCAAGGGCCCTTCAGTGATCTTACCGCGTCGTTCATGGATGAAGCCGCGCCGTTTAAGCTCGCTGAGGTAGCCATGGAAGCGGATCTGACTGCCGAAGAGATGGCCAAAATCGGCTTCTAACGTCTTCCGCTCCACCATGACTTCCGGGTCAGCGGCGCGCACCGCCGGCTGTGGTGCGTTCTCGCCTACATCGCCCTCACTTTGTTGCTGTCGTTGGCGCTTAGGGAGAATCAGCAGGCTCCAGAGAATAGTCAGGAGTGCCATACCACCCCCTGATAGGCCGATATTGTTGGACCAATAACTGCCTTTGCCATCCTCAAACACCGGTGTTTCCAACTCACGCGCTACCCGCACGGCGATGTAAGAGGCGTACACATTTTCAGCCAATTCCAATCCAACCTGGCGCAAGGCACTTTCCACCCCCTCACGATAGGCCGCATCCACAAGCAAGCGGCGCACTAACCCATCGGTGCGGGGGAGGGTTTGATGTGCCAGCAGACGACAGACCAGCACACGCACCGCATCGGTTTCAGGGGACATGCTGTGGCTCCTGATTGAGGGTTCCTGAACTACTCTCGATTCCTGCCTCTCCCTGGGGGAGAGGGACAGCAGCGGAAGCGTGAGGCCTTCCGTCCGACAGCTGATGCAGATGGCCGGCATTCATCCGCGCCACGCCGGCGCGATCGACGACCACCTCCTCGGCCTCGATGGCTAATGTATAGGGCAGTGACGCTAATCTGGCAACCAGGCCACCACTCTCGGCCGCTTCGGCATCGCCGAGCAGTGACAGCATACTGAGACGATAGGCAGATTCCTCAAATGACCCCCAGGGGACAACCTCGGGCAGTGGCACGGTCGGGCGCGTCTCGCTCTGCAACTGGGTGACCAACCGCCCCAATTCGGGAAATGCCGCCGCCTGCGGCGGCGGCGAGGGGGGAGAGTCCTGGGCCTCCGGCAGCTCACACCACTCGGCGATGTGGCGTTTGCGCTGTATCAGCTCATACTCCGCCTGGTCGGTGATAAGATCGGTCAACAGGAAGAGTGGGCGCACAGGCCGCGCCAGGTGGGGAGCGATCAGCCGCCCCAGATCATCGATCGTACATTGCCGCAAAAAAAAGACCAGGTCCGAGGTTGAGAGCCCAGTGGCACCCAGATGCACTCGCTGGCGATCGATGTCGTTGAGGACGCGCTGGAAGACGGTGGTCATGCGCAGCAGTCGACTCTGCGCTCGACCGATTTGCTGTGCTACCCGATGCAGCTCGCGGTCCAGGGCCGAATCCTGAACGATCTGCGCAATCATCGCGCTGCCGCGTTCGATCCAAGACCAGATGCTGGTCAGACGCTCGCGGGCTTGCAGGATACGTGGTTCTGAGAGGGCTTCTACAGCTTGCTGCAATTCGGTTTCCAGCCGGCGCAGACGATACAACAGATGCGACAGCACCTCAGGGGTCAGGGTGCCGAGCTCGTAGCTCGCGCGGACGACGCCAGTGATCCAGCCGAGATCATCCTCTTCGGTCAATTGAAACAATGTCGCCACAGCACCATAGACGCGTAAGCCCGAGGGAGTGAGGACATAGGCGCTTTCAGCGGCATCATAGCGCAGCAGCGCACCCAGACGGAGGCGACGCAAGGCACTTTCGAGCGGGGCTGGAGTCAAGTATGCAAACGTCTGTCGTAGCTCTGCAAAGGTCCACTCAGGGGCTTGACCTCGCCGTCCCATTTCACCCAAGACCAAGAGTCGAACGAGGCTATCACTCATCGATCCGCGAAATAGGGTCATGAAGGCTTCAAGAACCGGGAGCTTGGATTGGAGGAGCCAAAGCGGAGGAATATCCTCAGGGTCGATGCCGGGGGCAAGAGCCGGGAACACCTCGTCCCGCTCCGGTGGGACAGCGATCTGATCGTCTCGGTGGCGCTCGTTCATAGCGTTCAGTCTAACAGGCCCTCCAACGCGTGGGACGAAGATTCGGGGCGGCGCTTAAACCTCCCGGTGCGGCTCGGCGATGTCCTCTTCGATCATCTTCCATTCATTGATCACCGTTCGTTCGTGTAACGGGACCTGTGAGCGGTATGCGGCACGGGCGATCATATGCGCTCCCACCGGACCACCGAGGAAGACGAATACAATGGTCAGCAGCTCTTTGATGCTTGGGCCAGATTCGGAGGCGCTGAAGTAGAGAAAGGACGCCAGGACGATGGCGCTGACGCCGACCGTTGAGCTTTTACCAGTGGCATGCATGCGACAAAAGATATCCGGTAACCGCAACAGCCCCAGGGAACCTGCAAAGGTAAAGACGAGGCCGACCAGCAACAGCAGACTAACGATCACCTCGATCAATGACCGTTCCTCCCGCCAGGTATTTCGCCAGGGCTACCGTCCCCAGAAACGCCAACAGAGCAATGACCAGGGCGGCATCGACATAGGCGCGACTAGCCGATTTCATGCCAAGCACAAGAATCAGGCCGACGGTATTGATCCCGATGGTATCCAGGCCAATCACCCGATCCGCTTGCGATGGGCCAGCGATGACCCGATACGCCGCCATGATGATACAGAGTGCCAATACCAAGACCGCGGCAGCGGTGACCATGTCGATCATCGGCTGAGCTCCCGCAAGTACACCTCAAAGGCCTTGTGAATCTCCTGCTTGACGTCCTCAGGATCGTCCAGATTCAGGGTGTGGACATAAAGGTAGCGTCGATCCGGTGAGATGTCGAGCGTCAGTGTCCCTGGCGTCAGTGTAATCATGTTGGCCAGCATGGTCAGAGCCACGTCGTTGGTCAATTCAGTCGGCACGGCGATTACGCCTGAGCGTACGCGCGCCCGCGGGCTGAAGACAATCCGCAAGACGGCGATATTCGACTTGAGCAATTCTTTGATAAACACCAATGTCATGGTCAGAGCTAACCCCACCTTCCGAAAATAGCGCGGCCTGAAGAACATCCGACGAAAAAGGTAAATGAGTGCCGCGCTGATGAAGAACCCGCTCACCAAATCGACGGTATCGAGCTCACCCTGCAAGGCCGCCCACATCAGAGCCAACATCAGGTTAAGTAGAAACAAGCCCGCCATTACTTGGTCCCCTGGCCGGCGGCAAAGACCGCCTCGATGTAGGTTGCTCTGGAGATGAGTTGGGTTGCCGCCTGCTGCGCGAGCTGAAAGACAGGTTCTCCCACGAGGCCCAGCCCCACGCTGAGCAAGACCAGGAAAGCGGTGGGCAGGAGGAGATCCATATGCCGCACGGGGCGTGCATGCTTTGGCTTCTCCTCACCCCAAAACACGTAGACATAGATCTTGCTCATCGATACCAAGGTCAGCAGGCTGCCGAGCAATGCCACCCCCACATAGCCGTACTGTTTTGCCTGCACGCCGGCCGTCAGCAGCGCCAGCTTGGCGAAAAAGCCACTGAAGGGGGGCATACCCGCCAGGGACAGGGCCGCCAGCACGAACAGGGTCGCGACCCACGGATAGGTATCGAGCAGCCCCCCCATGTCGCGCAATTGCTGAGTGCTAGTGACGCGTTCGGTGATACCACTCACGAGGAAAAGGGCCGTTTTGACGGTGATATGATGGATGATGTAAAAAATTGCTCCCGCCAATGCCAGAGGAGTGTAGAGGCCAAGACCCAGAATCATATAGCCGATCTGGCTGATGATGTGATACGACAGGATACGTTTGAAGTGATTCTGCACGATAGCGCCCAGCACGCCGACGATCATGGTCAAGGCGGCCAACACCAAAATGAGGCTATGGGTAAAAGCTGTGTCCTGCACGAACATAAGGGTGAAGGTCCGGATGAGGGCATAGACGCCCACTTTGGTGAGCAAGCCCCCAAAAATGGCGGACACAGCGCTCGGTGGCTCCGGGTAGGCATCTGGCAGCCAGAAGAACAGCGGGAAAATCGCCGCTTTCACCCCGAACACAAAGAGGAACAGCATCGACAAGGCTGTCATCAGTCCCGACTGCTCCGCGTGCTCAATCTTGAGGGCCAGGTCGGCCATATTCAACGTGCCGGTCACCGCGTACAAGATCCCCACCGAGGCGACAAACACTGTTGAGGCCAACAAATTGAGCACCAGATACTTGAAGGATTCCTGCAGCTGGCCTGGTTCACCTCCGAGGGACAACAGGACATAAGAGGCGATGAGCATGACCTCGAAAAATACGAAGAGGTTAAACAGGTCTCCGGTCAGAAACGAACCATTGATGCCCATCAGCAGCAGATGGAACAGAGGATAATAGCCTCACTTGCTCCCGCCTCCGATCGATGTCACCAAACGAATACAGCAGCACCGTCAGGCCCATGGTCGCCGACAGCACCACCATAATGGTGCTGAGCAGGTCCGCCACCAAGGCGATCCCGAAGGGCGGTGGCCAATTCCCCATCATCGACACTAGAATGCCCTCGGTGCGGACGTGCCACAGCAACGCTACGGCTGCCACAAGGTTGGCCACACCCGATACCACGCTGGCGATGCGTTGCAGGCGAATGCGACCCCAGCACAGCACACACACCGTGCCGGTGCATAACGGGATGAGGATCGGCAGTGCCACGAGGAGCGTCATTCCGGCGGCCTCCGCAGACGATCCAGATCGTCGGTCCCCAGCGACTGATAGGTTCGGTACACAAGTGCGAGCATGAACGCGGTGACCGCAAAGCTAATGACGATCGCCGTCAAGATGAGCGCCTGCGGTAGGGGATCGACGTATGGTCCCTGATCCCCTTCGACGAGGATGGGAACCGCCCCACGCTTGAGCTTGCCCGTGGTGAGCAATAACAGATTGGTGCCGTGCGAAATCAGTGAGAAGCCGATGACCACTTTCAGCAAGCTGCGGCGCAGTACCAGGTAGGTCCCGGTTGCGAAGAGCACACCGATTGCCAAGGTCAACCACAATTCCATACTTATTCCTCAGCCAGCGTCATGATCATCAGCAACGTCCCGCCTACCACGACACCATAGACGCCAAGATCGAAAAACATGGCCGAGGCGATTTCGATGTCGCCCAGCCATGGTGCGTGCAGGTGGCCGAACGTACTGGTGAGAAATGGATACCCGAACACCATCGGCACCAGACCGGTGCTCAGTGACGTGGCCAGACCGATCCCTGCCAGCAGCCGTGGTTCGACGCGAAACACCCGGCGGACGTAACGCAGGTCCGAGGCGATGGCCTGCAGGAGAATCCCTAGGGCGGTCATCACCCCGGCGATAAATCCCCCACCGGGGCTGTTGTGCCCCCGCAACAGCAGGTAGACGGAAAAGAGCAGCACGACAAAGAATACCAGCCGCGTGGCCGTGGTGAGAATCAATGAGCTCATCATTGCTGCTGGTCCCGTTTGAGTTTGATCAAGGTGTAGACCCCAATCGCGGCAATCGTCAAAACGGTGATCTCGCCCATGGTATCATAGCCCCGGAAGTCCACCACGATGACGTTGACCATGTTTCGTCCGCCGCCAAGGCGCAGGCTCTGCTCAAGAAAGTAACTGGCGATCGAAGGGTAGAGCGTGGCGCTGTTGGCGATGAGTACCAGGCTCACGACCAGCCCTCCGACCATGATCGAAACCGCCACATCGCGGCTGCGCACCCACCATGACAGCTGTTCTCGGCGGAACGGGGGCAGATACCGTAGCACCAGCAGAAAAAGGATAAGACTCGCGGTTTCGATTAACAATTGGGTTAACGCTAAGTCCGGGGCTCGTAACACGACAAACAGGAATGACACTTGTAGACCCACCAAGCCCAGCGTCAACACGGCGGTCAGGGGCTGCTTCGCCAAGGTGACCGCCAGCGCTCCGATCATCAGCAAGGCCAGGAAAGTCGCCTCATAGAGCTCTACAGGGGCGAGGTCGAGTGTCCCCGATCGCCCTCCGGCTTTCATGACAAACGGGTACATGAAGCTAAGGACGAGAAATCCGAGCGTCATCATCACCGCGAATTTCAGGTAACCGCTCTGGAAGACCCGGGTGCACCACGTCCCAAGAGCGTCGATGGCCCTCATGCCGCGATCATAGATCGCATTGAAGCTCACGGGTGGTTGCCTGGATGGCCCCAAGCCGAGGGCTGAGCCCCCGACCGCATAGAGGACGGCGCCCCCCAGGAGCGTTACCAGGCTCATCATGACGGCGAGGTTCAGGCCATGCCACAAGGCGACTTGAGGGAGGGGCTGGGGGCCGAGGACACTGGCTACGGCCGGGGCCAGGAGCACGCCATCGAGCCAGCGCGGGATCGCACCATGCAGGACGCACAGACCTGCCAACAGGGCTGGGGCCAGGAGCATGCCTATGGAGGGATCGCGCAGATGATCTGTCGGGGTCTTCGGGGCTCTCCCCCAAAAAATGCCATGCACGATCGCCAGGGAATAGGTCACCGTCAGAAGGCTCCCGGCCATGGAAAGACCGGGGAGGAGCCAACCCAAGCCCGCGAGAGAGGGGGATGTCAGCAGAGCGTCGTAGGCCAATTCTTTGCTGAGAAAGCCGTTGAACGGGGGAACTCCCGCCATCGATAACGCCGCAATGGCTGCCAGCGTCCCCGTCACTGGTAAGTGTGACCACAGCCCAGTCAATTCCCGGCGATCCCGGGTTCCTGCCTGATGCTCGATGATCCCGACCAGCAGAAACAGTGCGCCCTTGAAGGTCGCGTGATTGAACAGATGAAAGATGGCAGCCCGCACACTTTCGGCCGTCCCCGGGCCGAAGAGCAACATGATGGCGCCCAACTGGCTGATTGTCGAGTAGGCTAGCAAGGCTTTGAGGTCGTGTTGCCAGAGGGCCAATACCCCCCCGATGAAAAATGTCACCATGCCAATCGTCGTCACCGTATACATCCAGGCTTCCGCTGCCGCCGAGGACCGGAAGCATACGGCACACGAGGAAGATTCCCGCCTTGACCATCGTGGCCGAATGCAGATACGCGCTCACGGGCGTCGGTGCGGCCATGGCATTAGGCAACCAGAAGTGCAACGGAAACTGCGCCGATTTGGCGCCAGCGCCGACCAAGACTAGACCGAGAATCACTGGGTAGAGCGAGCTGTCACGAATAGCTCCGGATGACATGGCGAGCTCTGGCAGCTCCAGAGTGCCCGCGACCTGAGACAGCATGATCAGTCCGCCCGAGTAGGGCCAATCCACCCAGGACCGTGACCAGGAGGGCTTGACGGGCACCATACAGTGACTCCGGCCGCGTCTGCCAGAAGCCAATCAGCAGGAATGAGCTAATGCTCGTCAACTCCCAGAACACAAAGAGAGTGAGCAGGTTGGCCGACAGCACGAGTCCGAGCATCGCCCCCATGAAGCACAACAGGTAGGCATAGAACCGGCTTTGCCGCTCCCTGGGTTCGAAGTAATAGTGGGAATACCACGTGATGAGCAACCCCATCCCAGCGACCAGCAGGGCGAAAAAGACACTCAACCCGTCGATCCACAGGGAAAAGTTCACCCCCAACTCTGGGAACCAAGGCAGCGTGTAGCGAATTCCTTGGTCATGCGATGTTGAGGTCACGAAGGTGAGGGTGATGAGAAAGCTCGCGGCCGGTGGCACCAAGGCAATGCGCCCAAGGTGACGTCCAAGGAGGGGACGCAGGCACGGAAGCAGCACTGCTCCGAGCCATGGGAAGAGGAAGATAAGCGCAACCAGGGCCACCCGCCGGTGTCTCCTCTCCTGCAGGGCTAGCCACCTTGTCTTATGCCGGTGCGGCAGCCCCTAGCCCACGTGGCGTAAGGCTTCGGGCGGGCGGTGATACGTCGTCCGATCCTCGATGCCGACGGCGTGAAAGGCCTTGATACGTTCAGCACATTTCCCGCACTCACCGCAGTGCAAGCGACCTTTCGGGCAGATACAGGAAAAGGTCAGTTCGAGAGGCAGATCTCGACCCATCCTGATCACCTCCTCTTTTGACATTTGCCTGAACGGCGTACGGACCGACAGCTGCGCACCCAGACCTTCGGACAGCACATCCTGCATGTGCCCATAGAACTGTGGTGTGCCATCGGGGAAAGGATTGGCACTGAGTGGCGCCGTGGCAATCGTGCCAATGCCGCCTAGCACGCAATATACCGCGGTTTTGGCCAGGAGGATGATGTTACGACCCGGCAGGTATACCTCGAAGTCGTCAGAGTCATAAGGTGGGACATTCTTGCCGGTCAGACTCCAGTGCTCGCCGTATATCTCGCGCAGGTCCATGCTGAGCGTTTTCAGCGGTTGGATATGGCTCTGAAGCGTTTGGAGCTTTTTGAGAAAGCGCCGCAGCCAATGGCGCTCCGCCTGTTCCCAAAAGAGCCCACAGCGGATGTATACCGGTTGCACCGTGCTGTATTCCTTGGCCAGTTCCCCGATCAGTACACCACTATCGAGCCCGCCACTAGTCAGCACGCACACTGCATCGTCGCGCCGGCGGGCAGCCCTATCAGTCATAGTTGATCCTCCTGGTGTTCAGGTGAAACAATCCACGCTAGCAAATGTACCTAATGAAGTCAAGCGCATGAACCCTACGATTGACGCGTCGCGTGGCCTACAGTATGGTATATCTCATGATGAACATTAGCCAGGTGCGCATTTACCCATTCGATACCGGAAGCCTCGGCGGACAGACGCGGGCGTATGCCGACATTACCATTGACTCCTGTCTGGTCCTCAAGGGCTTGCGCGTGGTGGAAGGAGCTGGCGGCGGGTTGTTTGTCGCTTTCCCAACCCAGCGTGGGCGGAACGGACGCTATTATGAGCTGGTCGTGCCCGTCGATGCAGTCACGCGGGAGTACATTCGGACCACTGTGATCGATGCTTACAAGCAGTGGACCCTCAGCGATCTGGGTACAGCATCGCCATGCTAATGGACGCAGCTCTCCAGCACCGGGTGTCTGTGGCCCTCGATAACATCCGCGTAGTGCTCGTCGAACCGCAGCATTCTGGGAATATCGGGGCCGTCGCCCGGGCCATGAAAAACATGTCACTCAGTCGGCTCGTGCTGGTGAATCCGGTTGACCACTTGGCCTTGGAAGCGCGCATGATGGCCATGCATGCCCTGGATATTTTACAACAGGCCCAAGTGGTTGATACGTTGACGCAGGCGATCGCCGACGCGGGATATGTGGTGGGCACCACACGACGCCTGGGAAAGTTCCGACAGGCCCAGCACACCTCCCGCAGTATTGCTCCGCTGCTCCTGGAATTAGCAGCGTCGAATCCCGTGGGGCTGGTCTTCGGCCGGGAGGATAGCGGTCTTAGCAACGACGAACTGGCGCGATGCCATGAATTGGTCACCATTCCGGCCCATCCGACCTTTGGCTCGTTAAACCTGGCACAAGCCGTGCTCCTGGTGTGCTATGAGCTCTATGTCAGCGCTGTAACTCAGCCTCTTGCGCCGCCTCCACTCCTCGCGACGACTGCTGAGGTCGATCGCCTCTACGACCGTATGCAGCAGGTTTTGCGCCACATCGGATTTCTGCACGGCTCCAATCCGGATCGGATGATGGGTTATTTTCGCCGTTTTTTCGCGCGCTTCGGCCTGAAATCACGCGATGTTAAAGTGTTCTTGGGGGTGTTTCGCCAGATCGAATGGTATATCAATCGCCATATTGACTAAAGTGGCTGAGCCAGGACCTCTCCAGAATTCCCTGCCGGCCAGGTCGAGTCCCCGAACCACCATGCCGATGTCCCGAGCTCAAGATATGAGCAATCGCGCCCGAGCGGCTCCAGCAACGGCCCGGGGCCGGTGACGGTGACGCCTAGGCACCCCCATCCATGGCTTGCCTGCGAAGAGGGGTGGTGCAGGTGGCGGCGATGGCGACGCACGGTAATCAGCCAGTCAAGGTCATTGCATCGACCTCTGAAGTCCTGTATGATTGAAAATTGTCATAAAGCCTTGATCATTGAGCCCCCGGCTGTGCCCGGGTGCGGTGCGGAGGGCGCCATGCGCCTCCAGATGAGAGGTCGCACGATGGCCCCTGGTGTTTTAGCGCGGGACATCACCAGCCATGGATCATGAGATACGTCATTCCCAACCAATGATCTGGTATCCAAACGGGCAACAGCAGGACAGAAGGGGTGTGTGGGATCGTCTTCCGGTAACGCACATCCTGTTCTTCTTGGCGACCCTGGTTACCACCACCTTTTTTGGAGCGTTCCATCACCATGTCAATCTCTTCCAAGAGCCCTGGAAGTTTTATCAGGGGTTTCCCTTTTCGCTGACCTTGCTGGCTATCCTCGGAACCCATGAGTTCGGCCATTATTGGATGGCACGCTATCATGGCGTCCCTGTGACCCTGCCATACTTTATCCCAGCACCTTCAATCATTGGAACGTTTGGGGCGTTTATCCGCATCAAAGACGTCGTGCCTAACCGTCGCGCACTCTTCGATATCGGGGTGGCGGGACCAATCGCCGGGTTTGTCGTGGCGGTACCGGCCATTATTCTAGGGATTATCCTGTCCGAAGTCAGACCGGCCGTCGGGTTGAGCGATATTGAGCTAGGATCATCCCTGCTGTTCAATGGCCTGGTACAGCTGCTCCTGGGGGCGACGCCCCAGTCCTACGATGTCTTCCTGCACCCGATTGCCTTCGCGGGCTGGCTTGGATTCCTGGTGACGGCTTTGAATCTGATTCCTGCCGGCCAGTTGGATGGGGGACATATCATCTATTCGCTTTGTGGCCGCTGGCACCGGTTGGTGACGATCCTCTGCGTCCTGGCTATGCTCCCCTTGGGATGGTATTGCTGGGTTTGGTGGATGTGGGCCTTTGTGATTTTTATGTTCTCGGGACCCCATGCTGCCTGGCGTTACGGCTGGCGGTTTGCCTTCCTTCACCCCCCACTGCGCGATGAGTCAGCGCCATTGTCGCGCACCCAGAAATGCGTGGCTGTCGTCGCCCTGCTGATTTTCGTCATGACGTTCCCGCCCGTACCGTTTACCCTTTTCTTCGACTAGACACCGATCCCCTAGGCACGTCACCGGATAGCCCTGAGGCTACTGAGGCTCACCGGGGAGAGCGACGAAGGGCATAGCGCCACCCTGCCATCGGGCCGCAGCGTATACTGCTACGAGCTTTCTAGCCCATTCAATTGCTAAAAATCATCGTTTATTATCAAAAAAATCAAAAATATATTGACAGAATTGATGTATATGATATGTTCAGGCTAATTTATAAGTGAAAATGATATAAATAGAGGATAGCATCGCACGCAGGCTCGGCCGTGTTCGGTTGCACGTAGACCATGGTCTGTGGCGTGGGCTGCTTCTCTGATCTGACGACTGCAAGACCGGGAGATTCCAGCCTATGTGGTTCCGACGCACGAAACCACTGATCGGCATCGATATCGGCTCACATGCGATCAAGCTGGTGCGCTTCGCTCTCGCCGGAAACTCCTACCAACTCTGTGACCTGGCGCTCTTTCCGATCCCGCCCGACATCGTGGTCGACGGGGTGATCGGTGATCTGCCCGCCGTACAAGGGATGTTACGTCGCCTCATCACGCTCGAGCACATCACCGACAAGGATGTGGCTCTGGCGCTTTCCAGCCATTCCGTGATCGTCAAGAAGGTTCAAATGGTGTGGATGTCTGAGGAAGAACTGGCCAATGCTATGCCCTATGAGGCCGAACAGCACATCCCATTCGACGTCTATGATGTCAACACAGACTTTCAGATCCTCAGTGCCCACGATACGAATCCGCCCAGAGGTGGGCAGATGGAGGTGTTGCTGGCTGCCGCCAAGAAAGGCCGCGTGGATGAGTTAAGCCAGGTGGCCCGCGGCGCCAACCTCAGCCCTGCGGTAATCGACGTCGACACGTTGGCCTTGATCAACGCCTTCGAGCTCAATTACCCCGACGAGATGGGTGGTCACGTGATCGCGCTCGTCCACCTTGGGGCCAGCATGATGACGGTGCTAATCGTGAAGGATGGCTTAAGTACCTTTCAACGCGACATTGCCTTGGGAGGTAATCAATACACGGCTGAACTGCAGAAGGCGCTGGGCCTCAGCCGTGAGGACGCGGAAGCCGTGAAATTGGGCGTGCGTCCTGAGAATCGGGCCCAGGTCGACGTGCTCACCGCCCTTCGGAGGGTTACCGAGGAAGTGGTGGCTGAGGTCCGGCGCTCGTTCGAGTTTTACCTGGCCAGTGCTGGAGACGAACCGATCGAGAGGTTGTATCTGAGCGGGGGGAGCAGCCGTATGAAGGGGTTGAGCCAAGTACTTGCGTCGCGCCTTCATCTCTCCGTTGAGCTGCTCAATCCCTTTCGACGCATCGATATCCCTGAAAAGTTCTTTGCTGTTGACTACGTCCACGACATGGGCCCCATCGCCGCGGTGGCCGCGGGTCTGGCCCTGCGGCAGAAGGGCGATCGATGATTCGCATCAACTTACTTCCCGTCCGCCAGCTCAAAAGACAAGCGCTGCTGCGCCAGCAGTTGTACATGTTTGGCGCCATCATCGCGACCGTGTCGATCGGTGTGGGCGCCGTTTGGATCATGGACAGGCACGCCATGGCTCAACTGGAGGCGGAGCAAGCGGAGTTGCATGCCAATCTCGAGCGTTTGAAACCGATCGTCGATGAAGTCAATGCGCTCGAACGCCGCGAAAAGCTGCTCAACGCCCGCATTGAGACGATCCAACGCTTGCGCAGCAACCAGCGCGGGCCAGTGCACGTGTTAGATGCCTTGAGCCGCAACCTCCCTGATCAGGCGTGGTTGGAAACGATCGATGAGAGTGCTGGCGTCTATAAGGTAACGGGCTATGCCTTGACGAATTTCGCAGTGGCCGATTTGTTATGGAATCTACAACGGTCCAAGGAATTTACCGGAGTGGACCTGATCTCATCTGAGCAAGTGGTGATGGCCGGTCGTGAAATCAAGAAATTCATCATCCATTTCCAACGTGCGGCTGGTCCTGCGAAACCTGACGTCATACCGTCGACAGCGCAGCGGAGACCTGGTGCATGAATAGTTTACTGGAAAAACTGGAAGCCTTGGAGCCCAAACAGCGCTGGCTGATTTGCGGCCTGACGGTCGTATTATTGGCTGGCATCGGCTATTACCTGCACTCGATGCATGCGGAGAACTTTGACACTCTTAGCCTCGCCGTCGAAGAGTTGCGTCAATCGGTCCAGAAGCATCAGGCCATTGCCCTTCGCCTTGACGAGCTGAAGGCACGTATAGTCGCACTCGATGACGCACTGAAGGTGGCCATCACGCTCCTACCGGAGACGCGCGAGATCCCTGAATTGCTGACCCAGATCTCCCAATTGGGATCGAATGCAGGCCTGGAATTTCGGCTCTTCAAGCCCGAGGCCGAAAGACCATCCGACTTTTACGCGGAAGTCCCTGTGAGCCTAGCAATCTTGGGTTTCTTCCACAATCTGGCACGCTTTTTTGATCACCTCTCGAAGCTCTCGCGCATCGTCAACGTCACAGATATCAAGATCAGTCTCGCCAAGGGGAGTGGTGAGGCCTACACCCTCACGACGAACTGTCTCTTAACCACCTTCCGATTTCTGGAACCCCAGGAAGCTGCCGGTAAAAAAGGTGCGACCCCAGCCAACCCATGAAAAGGAAACGTGCCCCATGCCGCGGATCATGCTGGTGGTGATGGCCCTTGGTATGGGTGCGATGCTCACGGCGTGCAGCGTTGAGGAACCGGTGCAAACGGGAAGCCCCCCAGTCAAGCGTCGTCAGGAAGCGAAGCAACCGGCTTTGCAAGCGCTTTCGCCAGCGCCCGATGAAGAGTCCTATACCTATGATCCGAGCAACCGGCGAGACCCCTTCAAACCACTCATCGAGTCCACTCAACCGCCTGACCCCAGTGGTCCGGACAAGGCGAATTGCCCACCGACGCAGGAGTTTGAGTTGTCTAGCCTGAAATTGGTGGCGATTGTCTGGGGGGAGATGGGACGCAAGGCGATGCTCAAAGCGCCGAACGGTCGAGGCTATGCCGTGACTGAAGACATGCTTATTGGGCGAAACTGTGGGCGCATCCGTCGCATCGAATCCAATGCCGTGGTGATCGAGGAAACCCGTCGGGATACCGAAGGGCGGGTCATGCAAGAGGAGGTTGTCTTACGACTACGGGAACGTGAGGGATAGCCCACAGATAAGGGAGAGTCAATGCGACGCTGGCACGTCACGGTGTTCTGCCTCAGCCTTGCGATCGTTGGCCTCATGGGTTGCGCCCTGAACACCTCACCTGGAGAGCAAGCTAGATCGGCACAGACGTTCCCCCAGGTCCTCAGCGTTCCTAACGGCGGTCGATGTCGACGTTCTAGACGACCACGTGCTCATTACCTTACAGTCCGATGTCCCATTGCGCTATGTTGTGCGCCATGACGAGACGCCATCTCGTCTCGTCGTTGATCTGCCGGCGCATCGTATCGCCCCAGGCGTGCGACCCCTGGAGGTGTTTCAAGGCGGTGTGACGGGGGTCTATCCTCAGCAAATGGCGGAGCATGGTGGGAGCCAGGTTGAAATCGGCATACTCCCGGGCGTTATCCACTCCTGGTCGTCGCCCTCCGCCAGCACCCTTCTGGTTGAAATTCGTTCCGACGCCGCAGCGCACGCGCGTTCAGCCACGCGGGAGGGTCTAAGACCGAAGGGGTATAGTCCAGAGACAGGATCGGCGGCTCAGCCGTCAGCACCTTCCAAACGGCAACAACGAGCCTTCACCTTGGGACGGACAACCCCAGGCAATGCGGTGCGCGCCACCGAGGTGATCGGCCTCGCGGTTGAGCCAGCCGGTGATCGCACGTTGGTCCGTGTCGTTGGCAACGGCCCGATCTTAGTCTACAAGACTGAGCGCCCGACGCATCCGTCGCAATTCGTTCTGTCCCTCCCCTCCCTGAGCACGGCGCTGTCGGGACAACGCCTGGACATCGCCACCCCACAACTCAAACAGGTGGCGGTCCGCGCCCCAGATACCGAGGGCACGACCATTGAGATGACTTTAGGATCTGGTGTCGCCCCGCAAATTGTCCGTGATGGGGCACAGGTAGTGGTAGAAATTGCCGGCAAACCATCGAGGCAACGGAGCCCCAAACACGGCGCGTGGTCCCCGCCTGATGCCGGTTTCAGCCCAGAAAGGGCCAGAGGGCGGCCGCCCTCGCTCCGGTCATGCTGGCCCAGCACCATGGCGTCAGCCCGCCAACCGCAGAAGGCGCTCCGACCTATTCCGGTCAGCGAATCTCTCTCGATTTCCAACAGGCCGACCTCATCGATGTCCTGCGGCTGATCGCCGAGGTCAGCGGCATGAATATCATCACCAGCCAGGAAGTCACCGGCAAAGTTACGACACGCATGGTCAATGTCCCCTGGGATCAGGCGCTGGATACGATCCTGAAAACGTTCGGCTGGGAAAAGATCAGGAGGGTTCGATTATCCGCGTGGCACCTCTTGGAACTACTCCGCAAAGAGCGCGACGACGAATTGCAGTCCAAACGTGTCGTGGAAGAGCTTGAGGCGCCGGTGACGCGGACGATCCAGCTCAGCTATGCCCGAGCCGAAGAGCTGAAATCCAACATGGAAAAGCTCTTGACCAAGCAGGGCCGTTTGGATGTCGACAAACGCACGAACACCATCATCGTGAAGGATATCAGCTCCACCGTGGATGAGGTCCTAGAGCTCATCCGACGCCTGGATTCCCAGACCAGGCAAGTGTCGATCGAAACACGCATTGTCGAGACGGCGCGCACCTTTCTGGAGGAATTAGGCATTCGCTGGGGAGGCTTTGTCAATCAGGAAACCGGCGTGAAGTTCCCACGGCAGGTGGCACTACTTGGACGCCAGCCCGCACTCTACGGGCCTCATTCCGACGAATCCGCTGGCTCCGCCGGGTACCTTCGGCAATTTTGCCGTCGATTTACCGACCTTCACACAACCTCCGGCGTTGGCGATTGGCCTGGCGCTGATTTCCAACTCGTCGATCATCGACATGGAGCTGCAGGCCCTCGAACGGACTGGGCGTGGCCGCATTGTCTCTGCTCCCAAAGTGGTGACGCTGGATAACAAAGAGGCAGTCGTCGAAAGCGGTGACCAAGTCCCCTTCAAAACCGAGTCAGCGGACAGTGGTCCAAAGGTTGAGTTCAAGGATGCCATGATTACACTCAAGGTCACGCCGCACATCAGCCCCGATGATTATGTCCTGTTGGAAGTCGATGCGCGCAAGGCAGAGGTGGACTTCTCCCGCACGGTCGATGGCAACCCGACGATCACCAATCGGCAAACCAGAACCAGTGTCCTGGTGAAGGACGGCGCCACGGTCGTCATGGGGGGACTCTTCAAACAACAGACGGTCGAATCGCAGGAAGGGCTTCCTGGGCTGTCGAAGATCCCATATCTCGGCTGGCTATTCAAAACCAGGCAGACACGCAACGACAACGAGGACCTGTTGTTTTTTATTACCCCTCGCATCATGCGGGCACGTCAGGAACTCGCGCACTCGTTAGTCAGCAGCATGGGGCGTGCTGCCGCCAGGGGCACAGGAGAATTCTCGCCCGCTCGTCACGCAAAATTGAGTATAGTGAGAGCCAGTGAAGCGACCTGGCCCGCAATGATTGACGCATGCATCGTGTGTGGCCGCAGGCAATGACACCGAGAGGTTTTGAGCAAAGGATATCATCATGCAGACTGTGACCGTGGCATTGGGCGAGCGGAGTTATGCGATACACATTGGCCAAGGGGTGTTGGACGGCGTTGGCGAGGTTTTGGCGCAGCTGCCCGTGACGAAAAGGGCGCTGGTGGTGACCCAACCGGCCATTGCCGCGGCCTATGGTGAGAGGGTATTGCAGAGCTTGCGCTCGCAGGGCTTTGCGGCCGAGACATGCGAGGTGCTCGATGCCGAGGAAGCTAAGAGCTTGGGCTGGCTTGAACGTATCTACGACCGTGCCATCGAGCTTCGGCTCGATCGTCGCTCGCTCATCGTGGCTCTAGGGGGTGGAGTCGTCGGCGACTTGGCAGGATTCGCCGCGGCCACGTATATGCGTGGTGTCCCGTTCGTGCAGATTCCCACCACGCTGCTTGCGCAAGTGGATAGTAGCTTTGGCGGTAAAACCGCCATCAATCACCCCCGTGGTAAAAACCTCATTGGCGCTTTCTATCAACCGCGGGCGGTGCTGATCGATGTCGAAACGTTGCAGACTCTTTCCGGGCGTGAACTGCGCTCTGGGTTGGCTGAAGTGGTCAAGTACGGGGTGATCGCGAAGCCCGATCTATTCGAGCTGCTCGAGGGCTGCACGACTGCAGGGCTCCTGCAAGATGCCGCGCTGTTGACACGGGTGATTCGCGATTGCTGCCAGATCAAGGCGGATGTGGTGGCGGTGGACGAACATGAGACCGGTATTCGGGCCATTCTCAACTTCGGCCATACCTTCGGCCATGCCATCGAAGCCGCTGGCGGTTTCTCGACGTATACGCACGGGGAGGCGGTGGCCATCGGCATGGTATGGGCCACCGATTTGTCGCTGCGGATGGGTCTGTGCGACCCGGCATTGCTGGACCGTGTGAGGGGGCTGCTCCAGTCCCTCGGATTGCCGATCGCGCTCAAGGCACGCATTGAGGGCATTCGTGACACATTACTCCTAGACAAGAAGGCCGTCGCTGGGCGTTTGCGGTTCATTCTGGCGGATGGATTGGGACAGGTGTCGGTTCGTGACGATGTCCCAGCACAGCTCGTCGAGGACATCATTGACGACGGGTTGAGTGCCCATTCGCTGTCACAGGAGGAGGTACCCATACGTGCGACATAGGCAGGGATGGCAGCGCTGTGGCTGTGTGGTGGTATCGGTGTGCCTGATATCATGGGTAGGTCTCTTCGCCGGATGCGAGAAGGCTGGCGGAGGCGGCGAGCAAACTACCGGGGGAACCCCAACCACGCCAACGCCTCCGACCACGCCAACGCCTCCAACGCCACCGACGCCGCCAGAGCCTCCGACACCGCCAAGCCCCAGCCCTGTCGCCGGCATTAAGCTCACGGCAGGGCAGACGTCGCTTCCAGCCGACGGAGTCAGCTCCACGACCATCACGGTGGAGATCATCACGGCAGACGGCGCACCAGCCCCGAATGGCACCGAGGTTACCCTTCGTACCGACATAGGTCGATTTAATATCAATGGAGAGAAATCTATCTTACGGACTACACAAGGGGCTGGTGTCGTTGTGACACCGTTTCTAAGTGAGCAGAATGTATCCGGCACGGCTACCATCGTTGCCAGCGCGGGAGGCGTGACCCAGAGCCTGCAGTTCATTTTTACACCTACGACTCCCATCCCTCCCCCCCAGTGAAGATAGCGGGCATCACCTTAGAGGTCGCGGCCAAGACCTTGGTGGCCGATGGTGTATCTTCAACGACGATTACCGCAGCATTGACGACAACCGCAGGCACCGCTGCCCCCGACGGCGTGACGGTCAATTTCATGACCGACAAGGGCCGCTTCACGACCGATGGCGCTAAGACCGCCTCTGCTAGCACAATCGGTGGGGATGGCAAGGTGTTGATGCCATTCATCAGTGAGCTGGGGGTGGTTGGCACGGCTACGATCGTTGCGAGCGTCGGTGTGATTACCCAGAACGTTCAGCTGGCCTTAATCCCCTCAAGTACAGGTCCTGGTCCTGGTCCTGTTACGCCTGGATCGATTGTAGGGATCAGGTTAACTGCTGGGTCTAATGCCCTGGTGGCCAATGGCACAAGTTCAACCACGATCACTGCAGCTTTGATTACGACTGCAGGTACAGCCGCCCCAGATGGTGTGACCGTCAATTTTATAACCGACAAAGGCCGCTTTTCGACGGACGGTGCAAAAGTCGCTGCGGCCACTACCAGCGGCGGCTCTGGCGGCGTCGCTGTGCCGTTCATCAGCGAGCCAGAAGTCGTAGGCACCGCCACCATCGTAGCCAATGTCGGTGGGATAGCCCAGAGTACCCAGATCGCTCTCACGGGTGCGGGTGCTCCTGCCACGATCATCCTCGGAGCAGATTCCACGACGATCTCAATTTTCGGTACCACCGGCATCACTGTGCAGGTGCTCGACGACGACGGCAATCCTGTTGCCGACGGGACCGCGGTGTTTTTCAACACTAGCCTGGTCGGCACCGGGGTAACGCTAAGTGATACCACTGTCGGTGGCTTTGCCAGCGCAATTTTTTCGGCAGGGACGCAATCGGGGGTCGCTACTGTCATGGCCAGCTCCGGCGCGGTCTCAGCCACCGTTTCCATCACGATTGCATCAGGACCGGCAGGAAGTCTTGAGTTCGTCTCGGCACTGCCAACGCTCATCGGCGTCAAGGGATCGGCCTTACCACAGAAGTCAACCATCACGTTCAGAGTCCGCGATGTCAATGGCAATCCGGTCACGGATGGCACCCTCGTGACATTTACGCTCATCAGCGGCGTTAGTGGGGGAGAGACGCTCGAACCGGCGCAAGCAGGAACTACTGCTGGACTGGCATCCACCGTTCTGACCAGTGGCACGGTATCAGGACCGGTACGCGTGCAGGCGAAGGTGACCGTAGGAACGGTCACCCTGACTAGTACCTCGACTAATGTCAGCATTGCCGGTGGTGCACCTTCTGGAGCGCATTTTGGGGTTGCGCCATCCTTCAGGAATATTGCCGGCCTGGTGACCCAGGGGATTATCTGTCCGGTTGCAACCGTTGCCGGGGACCGGTTTGGTAACCCCGTGCCCCAGAACACCGCGGTGTCGTTCTTTACCAATGGCGGCGTGGTTGCACCGCAGGGGCTTACCGATGAGATCGGGAATGCCTTTAGCGCAATCAAGACTGGGCCGCCCACTCCACATGTTGGAACCATTACCAATTTTTCCGATCCGCGGACCGGCATGGTCACCCTGATTGCGGTCACGCAGGGCGAGGAAACCTTCATCGACTCCAATGGAAACGGCCTCTTCGACGGTCCCCAGGAATTTGACCCGAGCGATCCCGAGCTTGACACCCCTGAGCCCTTCATCGATCATATTGCTCTCTGCCTTCCGGCTGCATGCCCACCTAATCCCGTGAATCCGCCCATTCTTTCCGGTAACAATCAATTCGATCCCACCGACCGCTTCGAGTTATTTATCGATTCCAATAAGAATGGCACATGGGATCCACCGAATGGTGTATGGGATGCCAATAAGCCTATTTTTGCCCCTACGACGGTGTTGTTTACAGGACCAACACAACTGTCCATCGGTGTGCTACAGGCTGATGGGTCGTGCTCTGGTAATCCATCCGGGTTCAACGTACCCGACGGAGGTTCCTCTCAGGCCTTCTGCTTCCTGGTGAGGGATCCTGCGGGTCGACCGCTTGTCGGTGGCACGCAAATCCGTGTGACCACAAGCGCGGGGGCAATTTCCGGAACCAGTAGCCTCGACCTCCCGGACACACAGCGCGGAGGCCCTGGCATCACATTCTTCACGTTTGCGGTGGTGGATGATGATCCCGGTGATACCGATCCGCCAGCTGATGCCCTGGTCACGGTGAGTATCATCTCACCCAGCAGCACGACCTGTCCCGGTGGCAACGGTAATCTGGCGGTTTCGTTCGCCGGGCAAGTGGATTGAATTCTCTGGCCGGTAGAGGACGCGACGCCTTGTGGGGATATACCCTCGGGCGTCCAGGATCAGGCAGGCCTACGCGGGGCGGCAATGCCGATCAAGACCACCGGCCTGCGATGGGTGCAGAAGACAGCCAATAGAGCCAATGCCCACATTGCCAGTGTAAGATGGCGAGACTACTCCACCTACAGACGTCGCTATGTTCCAGCGCATGCCCAAGATGTTAGTGCCAACCCGTCAGCTGCGTCGAACTTTTAGCGCATACGCCGCAACATATTCTGTACACCATCGGGAGACCATCCCCTGTTATTTTGATCAACAACTATTGTGGCTGTACGCCGGCAGGACACCAGAGTACTAACTAGGATGATAGACTAGAGAAATGCGAAGGATCTAAGTTTCGAATTGAACGAATGAAAGGAGAGAGAATGCTCATACAGGTAGTGTTCTGTTTTTTAGTTTTTTTAGTCGGGTGTGCTCAGGTTCCGAAACCATCAACGTATCCTTACACTCTTCAGCAGTATATGCAAGCCGCACATCACTGGGATGTGCTTGCCACGCAAATAGTTGGGCAGCTCATAGCAGGACTTAAAAGTGGGTCTATTCCTTCGACAGAGTGGGTCTATGTCGAGGATCATGGGTATAGATCGCCCTTCAACCAGGCTTTCCGCAGCTTTCTTATTACAGAGCTTAGAAAGCAGAATCTTGCGGTCTCATCCAATCCAAACAATCCCCTCAAGATAGATTGGGATGTTCAGCTTGTAGTCCATAATGCATACAGGCGAAACCCTCATTCTCTCGGTCTGCTTGGTTACCTCGCACTTGGTTTGGATGTCTGGCAGGGAACCTACGACGGGCCGTTGCCTCACAGTGAGGTCATCATCAATACTACGATTACCGACGATGGACTGGTCTGGTTGCGCGATTCAACTGTCTTTTATATCAACGACGAGGACCAGGAGCATTATGTTTATGTGTTAAGACCTGCTGCCCCGCAAAAGACTTATGCCGTGGTTGGATGCCCACCAGACGATTTATGCCGTGATCGATAGCTAAGCCAGAGAGGAGGAATGGAGAGGTGTACATACGTCCGACAGCCCTAGGTGTTGTTGCAGTCTACTTATCGCTGATCATGGGGTGTGCATCTCAACAGACACCGCATGGCGTGGTTTATGACGATGGTAACCTGGTTGCGGTTGCATACATGATAGCGGATAACCTGGCCAAAGCCGAATGGTTCAACCAACTCATCGGGACACCGGACCCGTTGATTGTTGCAAGCTTCGTAAACGTCAATAACTTAGAGGAGTCTTCAAGTTTCGGACGGATACTTTCAGAACAAAT
Organism: uncultured Nitrospinota bacterium; assembly: GCA_963707985.1. GTDB lineage: Bacteria > Tectomicrobia > Entotheonellia > J063 > CAVPRW01 > CAVPRW01. Next base: position 111,960 of record CAVPRW010000029.1, read on the forward strand.
AGGCTCACGCTTTGTCCAAAGAGGTCACAAGGTCATTGAGCTGAAGTTGAGGCAAGAGTCGATCTTTATTCGGGAAGGCAATGGCGAGTTCCTGCTCAGTCGCGACATCCGAGAGCTCAGCAAGACCTATAACGCCGCAGCCGTGGTGGTAGGCACCTATGCGGAAGGGGTTGACAGGCTGTATGTCTCGGCACGGACCCTCCGTCCCGCAGATAATATGATCATCTCTACCTACGACGTTGGCATAGTGATGAACCCCGTAGCCATGAGCGTTCTCCTCAACCGCGACAATGTTCGTTGGGACTATCCTCTCTACGAGCAAGAAGCATGGCGATAAGCCTAGTCCAACACCGCGCTTGGCTATCGGAGCAGGCTCATTACCGCTGCTGACGGTTCAACATCAACATTGCGAAACTCAACAGTTGGTGTTCTTTCCCCGGGCCCGCATCATTGCCGTGTCCACCCGCATGACACATACCTCGTGATATTTGCCCCGAAGCTCTAGGCAGACGAAGTTCGCCTGGTGCTCACCATAGCCGATCACGGGACTGATCTCCACAGAGAACGCTAATCCATCCCGCCCACGCACCCCGCTTGCACCCGTTCTCAAAGTTGAGTACAGTGGATTTTATGGGGACTTCTGGAGCACTAGCCCTCATCCGACGACGCTATGGCTAGATCCACCGCAGGAGAGCATTTACATGAAGGTCAAAACGAAATTCTTCGCTGCTATCAAGGACATTGTAGGAACTCCGGAGGTCGAGCTCGAACTTCCCGACGGCATCACGGCTGGGGATCTCTTTCAACAGTATTGTCAGCAACATACACCGCTGATCCGCTACGCCAATAATACCATGATCTCCGTTAATCTCGAGTTTGTTCCCCCCGAAACGGCCTTGCATGAGGGCGATGAGATCGCCTTCATTCCACCTGTGAGCGGGGGAAATTAGACCACAGCACCCAGATCAATCGCTGAGGATATTGCCATGATCGACATTGTTGACACAGATATCGAGATAGAGCCATTGGTGCAAGACGTGCGCAAGAACTCGAATGGTGCGGTCGTTACCTTTTTGGGGGTGGTGCGAGGGTTCTCACGCGGCCGCAATGTGCTCTACCTGGAGTACGAGGCCTATCGCGAGATGGCGGTGCGCAAGCTACAGCAGGTTGCGGACGAGGTGCGGGAGAAATGGACCATCGATGATATTGCCATGGTGCACCGGGTCGGACACCTCGAAGTCGGCGAGCGCAGCGTGGCCATCGCCGTCGGGGCCCCCCATCGTAAAGCGGCCTTCGAAGCCTGCGAATATGCCATCGATCGCCTGAAGGAAATCGTCCCTATCTGGAAGAAAGAAGTCTGGGAAGGGGGAGAGGCCTGGATCGACGACCGCCCGTGACCATCACAGGGGGCAGAGATGGCCTTTGATTGGCGGACTGATGAGATTGGCTCACGAATGGCGGATTTATGACCGTGCTCTCGGTTGGTGCAGCTCTGTCGCAGACCGGTATGTATGCGCTGCAAGGACAGCAGGCCCTGCAGGGGCTCCGTTTATGGGTTGAGGAAACGAACGCACACGGAGGGCTCTTTGTCCCGGAGCTTCGTCAGGCCGTTTCGCTTCGGCTCATCGCTTATGATGATCACAGCCGACGCGCTGACGTGGAGCAGCTGACGACACGTCTCATCAGTGTCGATCGGGTGGATTTCCTGATCGGGCCGTATAGCAGCGGCCTGGCGCACGCCGCCGCAGCGATCGCGGAGGCATATCAGAAGGTCCTATGGAACCATGGTGGCTCGTCAGACGCCATTATGCACCAGGGCTTCCGCTGGTCGGTGCATCTCCCTACCCCTGCCAGTGGCTATTTCGCCGGACTCTTTGCCTGCCTCCTCAGGCATGGGGCGGAGGCGGGGCGCGTCGCCATCGTCAAGCGCCGCCGCGGGACATTTTCGACCGCAGTCGGCGATGGCGCCAAGCAGCAAGCAGAGCGTGGCGGCTTCACCATGCTGCCCCCCTTTGTCTATCCCGACGATCCCAACCACCTTGCAAGTCTTGCGGAAACGCTTGCGGCGGCCGATCCGACGGTGCTCATCGCCGTGGGACGTTACGACGACGACGTGGCCCTGGTCCGAACCATGAGGCAAATGTCCTGCTGGGGTCAAGACTGTCGCGGCAGTTGGGGCGGCCATGCAGGCCTTTTGGAATGACCTGGAAGCGATGGCCGACGGCTGTATTGGGCCAAGTCAATGGGAGCCAGGAGCCGCGGGAACCCCTGACGTGGGGCCGTCTTCGGCCGTGTTTATCGAGTGCTTCCGCCAGCGTTTCGGCCAGATTCCTGATTATCCTGCAGCGCAGGCCTATGCGGCTGGATTGATTCTCCAGCGCTGCGTGATGTTGGGGGGTACCTGTGTCGATGCCGACCTGCGCGCGACTGCCGCTAGGCTGACGTGTCGGACATTCTATGGGAACTTTCGTGTCGATTCCCAAACCGGTGAACAAGTCGGTCATGAGGCGGTGTTGGGACAGTGGCAGGGAGGTCAGAAAAGGGTGGTGTGGCCGGCGGACCTAGCGCAGGCGAGGCTCAAATTCTGAGCCCGAGTGTCTCGAGGGCCTCCGGGGGTAGATTGTCGTGGGCGAGATCGATGGCGACCCAGAGGACATTGCGCCCGATCTCTTCGTTCTGGACCAGAATTTTCAGGCCCCAATCTCCGCCGTAGATGATCACCCCTTCATCGCCTTCGGCGATGACCCGTTGGGCATAAGCGGAGACGGAACGTCCCCCCTCCTGGCTTGACCAGCCTCGGATGTCTGCCCAGACCAACTCTTCCGTCAGCATCTCTGCCCCGTCGAGCATGGTATTCCAACGCACACGGACGCGGGAGATCTCGACCGGAGGTGAAACTTCCTGCAGCTCGGTCGGTTCGAGGTCAACACAATTGGCATTGCCCTCGACGCGTAGGATCATGGCCAGCCTCGTTTACAGCTCCAGCGGTTCTTCGTATTCGCCAAACACTTCTTTGAGGGTGTTGCAAATTTCGCCCACGGTGGCGTAAGCCTTGGCGGCGTCGATCAGCGGAGGCATCAGGTTAGCTTTATCGACGGCGGCTTTGCGCAATGCCTCGAGCGCGCTCTGCCAACGCGCCTGATCGCGGCTGGCGCGCAGTTCTTGCACACGCTCGATCTGGTGCTTCTCAACGGTGGGGTCGATCACCAGGGTTTCCAGCGGCTCTTCTTCGTCCATGACATACTCGTTGACCCCAACAATCACCCGTTCTTTGCGCTCGATCTCCCGCTGGTACTGCCAGGCCGCCTCGCGGATCTCTCGTTGCGGGAAACCGGTCTCGATGGCGCGGATCATGCCTCCCAACTCATCGAGCCGACGAAAATAGTCGCTCGCCGCCGCTTCCATGCGGTTGGTCAGTGCCTCCAGATAGTACGAACCACCGAGCGGATCCACGACATTGGTGACGCCGCTTTCATGGGCGATGATCTGCTGCGTCCGCAAGGCGATGCGGGCTGCCAGCTCGGTGGGCAGGGCATAGGCTTCATCAAGCGCATTGGTGTGCAGGGATTGGGTGCCGCCCAGGACACCTGCCAGCGCTTGGATGGCCACACGCACCACATTGTTATAGGGCTGCTGGACCGTGAGGCTTTCACCGCTGGTCTGTGTATGGAAGCGCAGCCGTAGTGAGCGTTCGTCTTTCGGCTGAAAGCGCTTTTGCAGTTCCTGCGCCCATAGCCGTCGGGCCGCACGATACTTCGCGATCTCTTCGAAAAAATCGTTGTGCGCGTTGAAGAAAAACGACAACCGGGGGGCAAAATCGTCGATGTCCAGCCCAGCCTTGATGGCCTCCTCGATGTAGGTAAAACCATCGTACAGGGTGAAGGCCAGCTCTTGAGCTGCCGTGGCGCCGGCCTCGCGGATGTGAAAGCCACTGATGCTGATGGTGTTCCAGCGCGGCATATGCTCGGTACACCAGGCGATCATATCGGTGATGATGCGCATTGACGGCCTGATGGGATAGATCCACTCTTTTTGGGCGATGTACTCTTTGAGAATGTCATTTTGCAAGGTCCCGCCGACGGCGGCCAGTGGCACGCCTTGCGCCTCAGCCACAGCCACATACATCGCCAACAACACCGCGGCCGGGGCATTGATCGTCATCGAGGTGGTCACCTCTCCCAGCGGGATACCCTCGAACAGCGCCTCCATGTCGCGTAATGATGCCGCAGACACCCCGCATTTCCCGACCTCCCCGGCTGAGAGAGGATCGTCGGGATCGCAGCCCATCAGTGTCGGCAGATCGAAGGCGACACTCAGCCCTTTGTTGCCCTGCGATAGGAGGTATTTGTAGCGTCGGTTGGTGTCCTCTGCCGTGCCATACCCGGCAAAGAGGCGCATAGTCCATAGTCGGCCGCGATACATGGAGGCATGTACGCCGCGGGCGTAGGGAAACTCGCCGGGGAATCCCAGATCACGCTCATAGTCGAAGTCGCGCAGGTCCGCAGGCGTATACACCCCCTGCAGCTCAATGCCGGAGGTATTCTTGAACACCGGTTTACGCTCAGGCAGACGGCTGATCGCTGGCCTCAGCGTCTGCTCCTCCCAACGGGCCTTGTCGCGCTTCAAGTGATCTGCGTCCTCGCTAGACGTCATACAGAACCCCTCGGCCAGGGTGGGACTAGATGGACTCTACCACCATTGCCACCGCTTCCCCACCAGCTAGACATAATGAAGCGACGCCTCGACGGGCGCCACGACTGCGCATCGCATACAGCAACGTGGTAAGCACACGTGCCCCGGAGGCACCCACGGGATGTCCCAGGGCGACCGCGCCACCGTGTACGTTGACACGGTCGGCACCGATTCCGAGCTCACGGTTGACCGCCAACGACACGGCGGCGAAGGCTTCGTTGATCTCGAACAGATCGATGTCGCCGAGCCCAAGACCGGCCCTGGCCAATACCTTCTTGATTGCACCCGCCGGGGCGGTAGTGAACCATTCCGGCTGTTGGGCATGGGTGCTATAGGCCACAACTCGTGCCATCGGTTGCAAGCCCATCTTGTCGGCGACGTCACGTCCGACGACTACGACAGCGGCAGCGCCGTCATTGATGCTGGAGGCATTCCCCGCAGTGACTTTGCCATCCTGCTTGAAGGCTGGAGTGAGTTGCGGCAGTCTTTCGAAATTCACTCGCGTGGGCTCTTCATCATGCTCCACCAGCAACGGCTCCCGCCTGCCCTGTGGAACCTGAACCGGTAAAATCTCCTCCTTGAACAGTCCCTCGCGTTGGGCCTTGATGGCCTTTTGATAGCTGTTCATGGCGAACGCATCCAGTTCCTCGCGGCTGAGCTGATAGGTGTCGGCACAGAGCTCGGCGCAGTTCCCCATATGGCAATCGTTGTAGACGTCGATGAGGCCATCTCGGAGCAGACTATCGAGCAATTGGCCATGCCCCAGACGATAGCCAGAGCGCGCTTTGTCGAGGAGATACGGCGCCTGCGTCATATTCTCCATACCACCCGCGACAACGATGTCGGCATCGCCGCACATGATGGCTTGCGCCCCTAACATGACCGCTTTTAACCCTGAGCCGCACATTTTGTTGATGGTCAATGCTTCCACCTTCTCGGGCAGACCAGCATAGATACTGGCCTGCCGAGCTGGGGCTTGTCCCAGTCCGGCAGCGATGACGTTTCCCATGATGACTTCATCGACCGCTTCCTTGGGGATGGCGGCCCGTCGGGTGGCTTCGGCCACGACCAGAGCCCCGAGCTTGGTGGCAGAGATGCTGCTCAATGCCCCGCTAAGTGAGCCGATGGGCGTTCGCACGGCGCTGACAACGACGACCTCTCGCACGATGGCTCTCCTTCTCGTGATGATCTGCTCGACGACCGGAGTGTTCGCCACTTGGGCACACATGGTACCACTCAGTATCGTATCATCCTTTGCGTGAGCGGGCAATGGGGAACGAGCGGCAGAGGTGTGCAGGACCGGCATTGCGGCAGAGATGAACAAACAATCGTTCGGTAAAAGTATTCTGACGAACGGGGGTGCAGCCTGTCAAGCTAAATCATGAGCTACGCGAAAAGGGTTGACCGACAGGCCACTTCGTGTAAGATTGGCAATAGTCGATCGGTGCGCTGTCGATGCGCCGTTTTTTTGCGAAGCCGACCATGACGCATTCGAGCCCGAGCGCGTGTTGGGGATTGTGATGCAGCTCCGGAGAGGGGGTCCATGAGCGAATCTATGCAACCCGCCAAAACCCTGGATGTGCGTGGCGAACATTGCCCGTACCCGTTGATTAAAGCCCGACAAGAAATCCTCACGCTCAATGCCGGCGACATCCTCAAGGTGGTGGCGACAGATCGTAACTCCCTGGGGGATATTCAGGGTTGGGCGAAATCGGCCAAAGCCGTGCGTCTGTTGCGCCAGGATACTGAAACGGATGACCAAGGCCGCGAGGTGTACATCCACTATTTGACACGTGCGCCGTCATAAACCCTCTGCCTGCCGTCATTTGGGTCGGTTCCACGGCGCAGAATGACTTGGTTGAGAGCTGTCGAGGAGATTTCTCATGATTAAGGCCTTTTCGACCCTTTTCGCTGGCCACGTGGATTTCGAAGACAAGGGTCAATACGCCACACCGGTCAATGAGCGCTGGTACTCGAACGACCACCTCGTCACGGTCTTCGACAAGACTCAGGCCATGGCTCAGCTCATGGATGAGCTGGGGTATGACATCTTATGGTATGCCGAACATCACTTTCAACGTGAAGGGTATGAATGTCTCCCCAATCTGTTAATGTTAAGCGTGCATCTGGCGCACGTGACTAAACGCCTGAAGTTCGGCTGCGGCTTCAACATTACGCCGATGTGGCATCCGTTGCGGCTCGCCGAAGACTTTGCCGTGGCGGATTACTTGACCAACGGACGGGTGATCTTCGGAGTTGGCCGCGGCTACCATACGCGTGAGGTGGAAACACTGGGCGGACCACTGCTTGACGCCGAGGCCAATCGCGAGATTTTCGAGGAGCAGGTGGATATCATCTTCAAAGCGTTTCATCAAGAGTCATTTTCACATCAGGGGAAATACTACACGCTACCACCTCGGGTCCCCTATCGCGGCTACGAGCTTGAAGAGATTACCCTGGTGCCGCGCCCGTTGCGCCGTCCTGTCGAATGCTGGCAGCCGATCGTGAGCTCCACACCACGAGGTCTGGATTTCATGATCAAGCATCGCATCAGGGGCATCATCGGCGGTGGCTCGGCGTTGATGGCTGAGGCGCCTATATACGCCTATCGCGAGGCAGCTCAACGAGCTGGCATCGACCTCAAGCTTGGCGAAGACCTGTGTATCGGTGTGTCATTTCACCTTGCCGATACACGCGAAAAGGCGATGCGCGAAGCCACGCCGTTCTACGAGGAGTATGTCAAAATGTTTGGCCCGCTGGGGTTCGTGCGGGGATTAACCCCCGAGCAGGTTACGGCCATTGGTCGCCGTGGCGGTTGGGCCGAGGCGCGCATTCCCACATTGGAAGATGCGGTTAAAGCCGGATCGTGGTACTGCGGGCCCCCTGAAGGGTTCATCGATTACCTGAAAAGTATGGAAGAAAAGTATCCAGGCTTGGAATACGTGAATGTCGCCTCTAGCAGCGTGGGCACACCCACGAAGGTCATTCTTGAGCAGCTGAGCTGGTTTGCCAAAGAAGTGATGCCGGTGTTCAAAGCGACGCCAGCCAAGCCACTGGAAGTAGGGGCCTCGACCACGGGGCGATAAGTGGCAGTTTCTCCCTCCGGTGCGCTGATGGAACAGCGCTGCACATCGTCGGGCGATGCCCGCGGAGGGTAGGCCGTTCGGGAGGGGCAGGCATGATAGATGCGACCCTGAGTTACCGTAGACGCTTGCACACTATCATCGTCATGGCTCTGATAGGAGTGCTCTGGTTCAGGGTTTTTGAGCCTGCCATCCGAGGTCTTCGCCCAAGGTTTCACGATCATGAGTGAGAGTGGCGAAATCGAAACCGGGAACAAATTGGACGACGAGATCGGCAATAAGATGGGTTTCTACACTGAGCCCAAGATGCAGGCCTACGTCAGCGAAGTGGTGCGGCGACTGGTGCGGGCCGGTAATCCGCGTTCATTCGAATATCGCGTCAAAATCGTCGATATAGGCGAGGAAAACGCTTTCGCGACGGTGGGTGGACATGTCTACATCACGCGCGGAATGCTGGCACAATTGAGCAGCGAGACAGAATTGGCAGGAGTGTTGGCCCACGAAATTTCCCATATTTCTCACCGTCATGTGGCGAAACAACAGACGCGCGCGCTCGGCTATCAAATCCTGGGCTTGGGGGCCATCGCTCTGGGGGCCACGATGGGCAATGCTGACAATAATCTTGGGATGGCACCGCTGGGTGTGAGTGCCGCCCTAGCGACGATCTTAAGCAGCTACAACCAGGAGGCGGAGCTGGAGGCCGACGAGTCAGGGCTGCTGATGATGGCCCAGGCGGGCTATGACCCGCGTGGGCTCTCCTCATTTCTGCGGAGCCTGCGAACCCGAGAGCGTTTGACCGGTTTAGGGTATCACGGGCTACTGGCGACCCACCCTGAAACGGCGGCACGCATCGCCAAGGCTGAGACCATGGCCCAGTTACTCGTATCGCAGCAATCATTTCGGGACTCTGGCGAAGAGGTTTATAAAAAACAACTTGTGGGGCTTCCCTTCGGGCCGCGCCACGACCGTCTGCACCTCGATCTGTATCGCGTGGAGGAAGGGGAAACGATCGGCAGCATTCGGGAGAAAGTCATGTCCCCCGAGGATACGGCTTGGGAGGTCGCGCGCCTGAATCGCCTGCGCGGCAATGACTCGCTCCAAGCCGGCATGGTGCTGAAAATTGTCGTGTCCGACGGCCGACCGGTGGTCCTGCCTCGGCGCCAGCTCGATATCACTGAAGGTCGCCCCCTGCCGCCGCCGCCTCCTCTGGCCCTCCCCAACAGGCGCCCACAAGGACCGTACAGGGGGAGATGATGGCCAGCGTGAAGTCTTAGGCATAGCCCCGGACTTGCTGCCACACCTGCTTTAACTTCGCGATGGTAAAGTCCGAAGCCTGGCAGGCATCGATGAGGGGACGCTCCCGAGCCTCCACCTTAGCCACGGCCTCGGGAATTTCTCGGGCGATAGACATCGGGATGCAGGCGACTCCGTGCTGGTCGCCATGGACGATGTCCCCAGGTTTCACCACCATGCCCCCGACTTTCACCGGGCTCCCGAAATCAACCAGATGGATGTACGCATGTGAGACCAGGATGCAGGAAGCGAAATAGTAGAAACCCATGGCGCGGACTTCGTCGAGGTCGCGGACGCCACCATCCGTAACCGTACCGATGCAGCCCAGTGCTTTATGGATGCTGCCGTTGACTTCCCCCCACATGGATCCGATGGGCTGCCGATCGAGATCCTGCACGACGACCACTCGTGGTTCGGGAATCGTGGCGATATAATCCCACCAATCCGGACGCGACACCTCTCGGCCAGCCGCTGGCGGCAACTCGGCCCTGATGGTACAGGTCACCGCATAGCCAACCATGGTCCCCAGCTCGGGGAGAATACAGCGGATGTCTGGTGTCATGAAACCGGTGTTCCGTGGCTGAATATTGAACACTTCAATGGCGTTGGCAATGGTTGGAGTGGTAATGTTGCGCAGCGCCTCAAGCTCGTGTTTCGACAGTTGTTCCGGCATCAACAACCTCCTTGGACGAGATCACGCAAGACCGCAAGCATCGGACATCCGGCAAGCGGCGCTATTATACACGATTTTGCGTACTGGCGTGGGCAGCGATGGACGGAGGGGATGAACATGCTCGACTGGTCACCACAAGTGCGGGAGTTTGTGCAGGCACATCGCGTCGCCCGGTTGGCGACGGTTGATGACGCCGGAAAACCGTTGGTACTGCCGATCTGCTACAGCGTGGCTGGTGAGACGTTGTATTCTCCGACCGATGCGAAGCCCAAACGGGTGCCTGTCCAACGCCTCAAGCGCTTGAAGAATATTCGGAAGAATCCATATGTCGCGCTGGTGATCGATGACTACAGCGAAGACTGGACAGAGTTGTCCTATGTGATTTTGCACGGTCGCGCGGAGATCCTCACTGACGGGTCGGCCTTTGAGCGGGCGATCATGGCCCTGCGTGAGAAGTATCCTCAGTACCATCATATGCCTATCCAGGAAAATCCCATGATCGCGGTACACCTCGAGCGGGTGGTGAGTTGGGGTGCTGTGAGCTAGCCGATTCTTCCCCGTATCAGACGATGTCCTCTCCCACCCAGGAGCATAGGCGCCAGGAAAGTGCCTGGCTGCCTGTCGGCCCTGGATGCGGGACTTGCCCGTCCGCATGCTGCCGCACCCTAGTCTGTAGGTTGCTCAGAATCACGCCCTTCGCGGCTTCGTTGGACGGCGCCGGTGACCGAGGCAGGATCGCATAGTTCCAAATCTCAGAGCACTGCTTATGGGTGACATCGATGAGGCGGCGGAGGATCGGGTCCTGCGGGGAGAGACCGCTGAACAGCCCTTTATGGCTCTCGATCAGGCCGATCTGCGTGAGATTCGACCAGCGGTAGGGATCAGCGTACTCGGTGCGGTACTCGTCCTCGCTGAAGACGAAGCTTCGGGTGTCGCTGTCATTTGCCAGCAGTGCGAGCTTAAAGAAATCGCACACAGGTGGGGCACCGTGGACGTGGTAGGACGGGAGACTACTGCGTGGTGGCTTGTTCTTCCTGGATCGGACGGTGGAGCATGGCACAGCCTCCTAGCGCAGCCGCTCCTCAACGATTTCGTCGTAGTTACAGTTAACGGTGGCTTGGACACCCCTGACATCGCGATGCTAGCGAGTCAGAGCGGCGATGGCCTAGAGGAGAGGGGAAGTCAGCAGCTGGATCTCTCCAGGCTTGTCCAATCGTCGAAACCCTCCCCCGAAGATTCCGCCCTGATGGCCCGCAGGGTCGCAGGTTCCGGAGCGACACTCGCGGTGCCGCGCCTCCCCTCGGCGAGCGCGTCGTCGAATGGGCTTCGCCTTCGGAGCAGCGCTCTCAGTATCGCCCTCAGGGATATTGGACGCCTCCGGCGTCGCTGGCGTTGCGGTGGGAGCGTCCGACCTTGGAGAGGCGGGCTCAGCAGAGGGCGCGTCGTGAGGACGCTCCCGCCTCCGGCGGTCGGCCTGTTGGGTTGTCACGCACCTGCCTCTTTCACGGTCGTCTACGCCCAACGCGGCGCCTGAGCCGCGCGCCGCTTGTTGCGCGTCGGCTCCATGCGCTGGTTGAACTATGCGCTGCGCGCAGTTGGGCACGGCCCACCCCTGAGTGACGCCTCCTCAGGCGGTCGCGAGCCCAGTAGACCGCTCCTTCCGGTGCGCTCCATCACCCACCTCAGAGGCGGGATCGCCATGACCGCGCGGCGCCAGCGCATGCTCGAGGGCCTTCAGCTCCGGGGCGTGTCTGCACGTACCCAGGCGCGAGACGTCAGGGCCGTACGCCGACTGGCGGAGCACGCTCCCAAGTCCCCAGACGTGAGCACCGCGGAAGCACTCCGCCAGGAGTTCCGGGACCTCACGCCTGTCAAGCCGTCCGCTCGGAGCGCCAGCACGATGGCACGGTGCGGCCTCACGTGCGGCTGCGCGTCCACCCTCCACCGCGACTGGACTCCCCGCAGCTGTGTGCGCGCCCCGCGCGCGAACAAACGGCCAGTGCTCTTGAGCCTCGAAGCGGTGCGAACGCTGCTCGGCCGTGGGCGCCTGGGGGCCTTCCCGCCCAGACGGCCTGGTCCACGTCACCCCCCAGTCGGGACGCTTCCGCGCGACGTTCCGCGCGTCCCGACAACCGACCGCCCTGTGCCCGCTCGTCGAGGCCCACGTCTGGCACACGGACGGGGTCGTGCCCTGCGCGCCCGTCGGCCGTGGCGCGGCCGCCTTCCGAGACCTGGCCCCGTCCAGCGTGCGCGTGGCCCTCCGCCACACCCATGTCCTCACGCGGGAAGAGGGCCACGGCACGTTGCCGGACAAGGACGCGGCCACGGCTCCGGTCACCACCTCGACGGTGCCTGCCGAGGCGGTCCGGCGCCGGTTGCTGCCGCACCGTCCGCTCGGACGGCGTCCTGAGCCCTGGGAACCGGCCGGTGCTCACCCGGGTCAGCCCCTGCCGCGGTGCCACCACCGTCGCCACCGCCACCCCGGGTCACCAGCCCGATGTCACCGCCGCGCCCCAGGCCCGTGAGGCCCCGCGGGGCCCCACGTGCGGAACCCGCGTGATACGGCGTGCACCACTCAGGCCCAACACGCGCTCCCCACCTGGCTCATGCCCCCCCAGGCGCTCTGGCGCTGCGCCACTCGGGCAGGCGCCACCGGCCAGGTGCCGCGTCCACAGATCGTGGCGCTCGTGGGCTCACACAGCCTCCGCACCGGGGGCTCGCGAGGCCTCACGGACCGCGACTCCTGCACGCCTGCACGGTGCATCCGCCCTCCCCTGGGCGCATGCCTGCTCGGTGTGCTCCACCGTGGCGATCACCCCGCGCCTGGAGCAACCGCTCCCCATCCCCTCACGCCGTTGTTCACACGCCACGATCGTCCCCCCCGGCTTCGTTCCACCCCGCCTTGGGTGGCGGGCCTTGCGCCACACGAATGCGTCATACGTTCGGCCAAGCTCTGACAAAAGGGTACGAGTATTTGTCTTGCTGCGTATGCCGCTGCAAAAGGCAACCACTCCATGACAGCCGTGCGCCTACCGACTACTCTTCAAAGAGGGTCCGTAAGAGCCCAGATTGGCGAATGATCGATTGCAAGGTGCCAATACGCAGTTCCTCATGGTCGGGCACCGGCACGGTGATTGTGGAGCCCTCGATCTTCTTCTGCATACTGATATGGCTGCCACGGTGTCGGACCTGGACAAACCCATGTTCCGCAAGGATTTTACAGAGCTCACGACCTGACAGCACCCGCCATCTACCCAACCGCAACCTCTAAACGCGTCACAAAGACTTCACTATGGAGCCGGGGTCGGACTTCGGACGGCTCCGCCGTTTCAAAGAACAGTTCGATGGCTTCCACCAAATTGCGTCGTGCCTCTTCTAGCGTTCGCCCTTGACTCGCGATATCCAGTTCGGGACACAAGGCGACATAGCCGTCACCCTCTCGTTCTATAATGCCAGTAAACTGCTGGAGTTGTTTCATCGCATTTTCCTTTGCTAAGGGCGACGTAAGAGACACAAGAGGTGTGAGTTTCAACTCTAGCGGATTATCCCATTCACTTGGATCGGGGCCTAACAACGGCGTCCAGCCGACTGGAAATAGCGTCCGCTCCTCCGTCGCTCCCACTGTTCTCCGCGCCTGAAGCGTGGCGTTGATATGACTTCCGATGTCAAGGGTTGGGAGCAACTTTTGTACGTCCGCATCATATTTTTTCCCTTTCTCTATCGGAAGAGCCGGAGCCAGTACGACACGACGGTTGATCACGCTGATAGCCGTGGGGTGGGTCCCACCTGACTGGCATCCGTCGGGTGCCGGCCGCAATCTAGGGACGAGAGTGCCTGTCGGCCTCATCACGCCGCCGAGGGTGACACCAAACCGGGGCTGCGTCTCTTCCGATACAGGTTGGACCCCTTGCACTTGTGCGTCAACACACCGCCCTCTGGATGCGTTCGGTGACCCGGCCACCTGCTTGGCCATGGCCCACATGAAGGCACTGCAGTCGCGGGCCATGGCGACGACGACCTGAGGGGCATGTTGGCCTGTGGCCATGAGCTGGCGATACCGCGTACAGAGCCGGACCTGGGCCTTCCAACTGATGGCTTGGATCGCGGTGGGGAGCTTTTCCAGGCGCAGTTGCCGGTGTCGCCTGACGTTGGCCGGATACCGGTCGGCCCAGGCCCCTTCGACCAGGGCACGACGGGCATGGGTAGTCCCCGTCTGGGTCATCCCGCCCTGTTGACGCCGCCCGCCACTGGCATAGTCTGAGGGCGTCAGCCCCAGATCAGTCATCAGCTGTCGAGGGTGCGCAACGCGTGTCAGGTCTCCCAGTTCCGCCACGGTGGTCACGGCCACCGTAACCTGGACCCCGCGCAGGGCCTGGAGGGCCTCGACCACCGGAGCGAAGCGCCAGGTTTTGACCTGCTCGTGGAGTGCGAGTTCCAGACGTCCGAGACGTGCCGTCTGTGCGGTGACGGTCTGGACGTATTCCTGAACGACGATCTGCTGTGCCGGTGTGGGACACACCACCTCGCTGAGCCAGCGCCGGTGGGCGGGACTCCAGGTGGCCCGCCCCGTCGAGCGGATATCGTGCCGCAGCCACAACGCGTTCAGACGCAGCTTGGCCGCCTGGAGATCCCGGAGGGTATCTTCCCGCGCCCGACTCCTGAAGCGCTTCACCCACGCTTTACACGAGGTGTTTGCCTTCGGGCCTTCCAAGAAGCACATGATCCGGCGCCAATGGGGGCGATTCGCGCCCACACCTTTCTTGAAGCATCGAGCGGATGAGGTCCTGCGGAACATGCCCGTGCGGTCAACCTGAAAAAACTTGAGGACCGAGTGTACACATACTCCTCTTGGCACGCTTCCACGTATAACCAGGAGGACCGTCATGAACCTTACAGCTATATTCTGCCCCAATCTGGCGTGCCCTGTCAGAGACCAAGCCGGCAACGGGAATATCGGTGTCCATTCACGTCATGACCCACGGTTCATCTCTCGGCAGTGCCGTAAGACCTTCACTACTATGACAGGCACTGCATTCTACCGGCTGCGCACCTCGGTAGAGATGGTAGTCATCGTTGTCGCTATACTGACTGGCTCATGGCTCTCCCCTGCAAGCGATCGTTGCCGCCCTTGGCTGTTATGAGCGGCCGGTGACCGATTGGTGGGCGCGGGAAGGCCGACAGGGCCAGGCGGTGCAAGCGCACCTCGGCGAGGACCCTCGCGACTGAGGGCAGGTGCAAGCCGGTGAAATTCGCGTCAAGCCACAGGGCGGAATCGTGTGGATGGCGCTGGCCCTGATGGTCAAGATGCGCTTGTGGCTGGGCGGCGCGTGATCGAACGGGGCGGCCGCTGTGCCGCACACCGTCCGCTGTTGGTCTGCACTGATGGGTTGTGCTCCTCTATCCGGGCCATTCGCACGACCTTTCACGACCCAGTGCATGCGAGCACCAAGGAGCGCCTCCGGTTGCGTCCTTGGCGCAACGTCTGCATGGCGCAGGTCGTGAAGCGCTACCTACAACGGCGCATCGTCGACGTCGAGCGCCGCAACGTGCCGGTACGCTCGTATGCGTCGAGACGCTCAGACGCCGCGCCAGTCCGAGGTACGGCTGTCCAGCGACCTCTGCGGTCACGGGCTCCTGCCGCTCGAACCCTTCCGCGATCAGCTCTGGAGAACCACCGGGTTGAGGCCGCTGGATGACCGTCACGGCTTGCGCTCCCGTCCATACCGGCGCCAGGTCGTCGGCCAAGACCACTGGCGGCAGTGGGCTCTCCGACAACGGGCACAAGTCATCATCACCTCCCGCCTGGAGAAAGGCTCGAGTCTCCAGGGCAGCCATCTCACAATCGCCCACATACAACAGCCCGCGCTGCCCCAGGCCCTCCCGCACACGCATGATGGCTGGGATGTACAAGGGGGGTCAGCAGCCCGCTGGCCCGGGACGACGTCCGTCGCCACGGGCATACCCAAGGGATCCAGGGCCGACACCATGATCGTGACCTGCGGCAGGTCGGGCCGATGGTCTTGGCTATGGTCAAACTGAAACCACCCGTCTTCTGTCACCGTCCAGTGCC
The DNA here is from genome assembly GCA_963707985.1 of uncultured Nitrospinota bacterium. GTDB lineage: Bacteria > Tectomicrobia > Entotheonellia > J063 > CAVPRW01 > CAVPRW01. Next base: position 127,771 of record CAVPRW010000029.1, read on the forward strand.
CGTTAGCGGTGGTACTATCCAGGCGAACGCAGGTGGCTCCCAGGTTATACACGCGCAATGTGTGGTGATTCAGCGCACCCTCCGAAAGCGTTCCAGCCGGCATCGCCGCTCAGAGCCTCCCGCACGGCCTCCAGGCGGTCGTCACTGACATGCAGCGGGTGGACCGATTGTCCCGCACAGCTGCGCAGGGTATGGAGGCACTGCTCCGCCCAGGGTTTGAGGTAGTTCAGCCGATGGTTCACTTCCGACAAGCTATGGGTCACCCAGATCACGGTCCCCCAGCCCAGAGGCAGGCCCACCCAGGTGCCGTGCGTGGGAAAGTGCTCGTCCCACAGGGGGTGCACGCCCATCCGTTCCAACTGGGCCAGCAACACAGGCATGTCATCGACGCGTGCACTGATAATCTTCAGGGTCTCGGCCATAGTGTGCCTCCTCTGTGGCCGAGACCCTACTACAATTTTTGAAACCGCTCAAAATTTGAGCGAACCATGAGGATATTCTTTCAAGCCGTTAACAAGCCTCTGTTCTGTGGGCTAGTGTTGACGTGCCATGGTGATGCTCCCAACGAGTGAGGGGTTGCCCAATTTGAGGGAGCATTTCCCCCAGCTCTAGGTCTGCGACGTACTGCTCATGAATTCGCCCCTGGATGTGGGGTTTGGCAGAGGGGCCACTCTGCGTGTGACTCCCTTCCCCGCCTTGTAGATGTGGCAGGGGTGAAGTCCATGACAACGCCAGATTCAAGTTTGAGACATGTGTGGATGATCGCATGGGTGCTGCGCAAATACGGGTACCTTGTCCATCCCGGTTCCTTGCGTCATGGATCTCCCATAAATTGCTTTTCGTGAGGTTAATGCCACGGAGCATCTCGTGTCATGGCCGAACTTTTTGCCTATCCTACTTTTTTGCCTATCCCAACTGTAATAGGTTTCAAATATTGACGATAAGAAGGGAGAGGTGCATAGTCGAATATGCATTAAAACGTACTACATTCAGAGGAGTAAATGCTGGCATGTTTGTTGCGTAGATGAGTACAGAGATGCCAACGAACCTGTTTTTGGTCCATGAAAGAAGGAGTACAAGCGTACAGTAGGATGAAAGAGGTCGTGTGGTTTAATGGATCGCCCTCTTTGTGAGGAAGGATATCAACAGCCTTGATCACGCGATAGAGCTAATGTCTATAGTTCAAACACGCATTGCCAACGCTCTACCCTGCTTTATAGCCTGTTAAGGGCAAACCACTCGAAAGGGTGGGGCGCAAAGCCACTGGCCTACGTCTCGCAGCTGCGGGATATGGCAGCAGGGTTGCCGGGCACCCACAGCACCTCTGGCAGGGCTGGGCGCCGTGTACGGCCGTATTGAGGATAGCCATCAGCCATCGGGAGAAAATATACCTTGACCGTTAGGATGGCATGATAAGCAGGAGGTGCATCACAATGAGGTTTATTACGTGTCGGCAGCCAACATTCCAGGCTGCCGCTGCCAGTCACACAAGGTTTTTCCATGATGACGCATCTAGTGTTCTTAAAGTTGGTTTGAGGGTCGTTGTTTGCCTAGTGATGCTCACGGGGTTGACAAGCGGAGCTGCAAATGCCGCCACCGGTGACAGGAAAATCATCATCTTTCAGGATGGGACTTCTGTGCAAGTGCAACAACAAGTGGTCGAGCGGAGCGGTAGTCGGGTGCTACATCTCCTCTCACTGATTAATGGCGTCGCGATCGAGCTACCTACCGAGAACGCCGCGCAGACTCTGGTAGCCCTGCAATCGGATCCAATCGTGGTAGGGATTTACGATGACCTCGCCAACTCAGGACAGGATGGAGGAGGTGACAACGTTATTGTCATCACTCCTGCCGATCCTCCTACTCAAGAGTTTTACCCTTGGGGACTAGACACAATCCATGTTCCCGACGTGCATCAACAAGAGCCGGGCCTAAAAGGATCTGGAGTAATAGTCGCCATGCTCGATACCGGTATTGATATGAAACACCCGGATCTGAGCAAGAGTATTAAAGGTGGCTACAACGCAATGGCCGGACAGGAGTTACGAGGCTATCAAGACGACAACGGCCATGGGACACATATGGCAGGGATTATTGCGGCACGTATGAATCGCCTTGGGGTCGTCGGTGCAGCGTACCAAGCCCAAATGGTGGCCGTGAAGGTGCTTGATCAGAATGGAAATGGTCGACTATCCGATCTAATCAACGGACTAGGATGGATTAGTACCAACAAGATTAGAGTCGTCAATATGAGCCTGGGGTTCTCTGAAGACAGCCCCCTCTTAGAGCGGGCGATCCGACATCTCTATGCGGCGGGTGTGATCATGGTGGCCTCCGCTGGAAACGGAGGCACTACCTGTGCACAAGACGGTGGCGGGGATGACGGGGGTGGAGACGATGGGGGCGGAGATGGTATCGCCCAAGATGGCGGCGGCGACGATGGAGGCGGGGATGCCGGCTGCGAAACCTCTCAAAAAGCTGTCCACTACCCAGCTCGCTATCCCTGGGTGATATCAGTAGCGGCCACGAATGGTGATGACAAGGTAACGGGTTACAGTCAGTCTGGAAAGGTTGATGTGGCGGCCCCTGGCGGCTCGCAGTCCGGGCCGCGCATTTTCTCTACCAACAACGGGGGAGGCTATGGGTGGGGTAGTGGGACCAGCCAGGCGGCCGCACATGTCACTGGTGCCCTCGCACTGGTGTTACAAAAGCATCCAAAGATGTCTTATGAGGAGGCGATGACGCTTCTCCAGGAGACGGCTAGGGATCTCGGCGAGCCGGTGGAGCGCCAGGGGGCGGGATTGATCGATGTAGAGGCCATGATCAAGGCTCTCAAGCGGTGACGTTGGTGCAGAGACCTCTCAAACCGTTACGGTGAGGGAAGCTCGGAAAGGCACTCGCCACACGACCTATAGGGCAATGACCCCTAACGTGGGGATGCGATCAACGCCTTCTGCCCGGGTTTGAAAGGTAAGAGGTCTGTATCTCATCCCCATGCCAGGGAATCAAAGGGAAAAGAAGGAGGTCAGATGCCAAAGTTAGTACGCACGGGATTTCTGACGTGGTTGTGGGTTTGCCTTTATGTATTGACAGGAAGTTCCTTCGGTCTGGCAGAAACTCTGGGGGGGCTGGAGCCGGATGCGAAGTTCGGGGGTACTTACCGCCGGGCGCTGGCCAACAATCCGGCTACGCTTGATCCTGCTTTCGTCAGCGATATATATAGCCGCACCGTTGTCACACAACTATCCAAGGGCCTGGTCCAGTTCGATGCGCACCTCAACCCTATTCCTGCTATTGCCGAGTTCTGGGAAGCTTCCCGTGATGGTCGCATCTGGACCTTTACCTTGCGCCAGGGAGTCCTGTTCCATCACGGCAGGGAAGTGACAGCGCAGGATTTTGTCTATTCTTTTACGCGCCTCCTTAGCCCCAAAGCACTTGGGCCCGTGACCGATTTTCTCCGCCGGATTCAGGGAGCGGATGAGTTCATTGAGGGAAAAACGGCCACAGTTCAAGGGTTGAAAGCCATCGACCGCTATACCCTGCAGTTGGCTCTGAAACAACCTTTCGCCCCTTCTTTGACTGTACTGGGACTGGCCAATGCCGCAGTCGTCCCTCAAGAAGAGGTGGAGCGATTGGGAGACCGCTTCGCCCAGGCTCCGGTGGGGGCTGGACCGTTTAAGTTGGTACGGTGGGATACTGGCCAGGAAATTGTTTTGGAAGCCAATGAGCATTACTATGAGGGCCGACCCTTTCTCGATACCGTCGTGTTCAAGATTGGCGGGACGTTTGAGCAGACATTCACCCAGTTCCTCGCGGGAAACCTAGATGAGGCAATCATCCCCAGCGGGAAGACAGAAGAGGTCCAAAACGATCCGCGGTACCGTCAGTATCAAATGCTCCGAAGGCCAACGCTTGGCCTGCTCTTCATCGGGTTTAACACGCATCTCAAACCTTTTGATGATAAGCGTGTGCGACAGGCATTCAACTATGGGGTGGACAAGGAAGCCATCGTCCGGGAGATCACTCAAATGGGCAGCTTGCCAGCGAACGGGGTTCTTCCCCCTGGCATGCCTGGACACGATCCTGATCTCCAGGGGTATTCTTATGATCCCGCTAAGGCCAAGGAGCTCTTGGCAGAAGCAGGATATCCGAACGGGGCCGGTTTCCCGGTGGTCCAGCTCTGGACGGTTTCCAAAGCTGAGAGTACGAAGGCAGAGCTAGCGGCCTATCGAAGGTATCTGGCCGAGCTAGGCGTAAAGATAGACATCCACTTTATAGACCAATGGACGCGCTACACAGAAATGTTACAGCGCGGGGAACTCCAGATATTCCGCTATGCCTGGTATGCGGACTTCCCCGACCCTGATAATTTTTTCTTTCCACTCCTCCATTCTGCTGGTCAGCCCAACTATATGCGCTACCGAAATCCTCAAGTGGATCAACTGCTGGAACGGGCCAGAGAGGAGTTGGATTACGTGCAGCGGGTCACACTCTATCGTGAAGCAGAACGCATTGTCATGGAAGATGCGCCATGGATTGCTCAGCACAACCACATCTTCGAATACCTGTATCAGCCATATGTGCAAGGCGTCGAGGTTAGTCTCTTGGGCGATCGGTGGATTCCGATGAACAAGATCTGGCTGAAGGGCACCTCGAGAGGGTCCGGTACGGGGACAGCATCGAATGCCAAGACAGTGCAGTAATCTTATGCTGCTATTGCCGCCGCTAGCTTATATAAGCGGAGTCCAGAGCGGGCTATGGAATATTCTCAGGAATCTGCCTCGCCGCACGCTCCAGCTGCTCCGAGGCAGCCTGCGAGTGAAGTTTATCGTCCTCATCGTGTCCCTGGAAATTGTCCTGATGGGGGCAGTGACGTTTGTGGTAGAGGGACATCAGCGTCGAGCTATTTTGGAGCAAACACGATTACGCGCGTTATCACTGGGAACCAGCTTAGCTGCTCTGAGTGAAGGATATTTGCTGAGCTATAACTTCGTTAAGCTAGAACAGGCGTCCGAAAATGTGACGATTAGCGAAGCGGACGTGGTGTATACCGTAACCCATCTACGGGATGGAAAAGTCGCGGCATTCAGTGGGCGCAATGAACTCCAGGGCAAAACACTCGATGATCCCGTGAGTCAGCAAGCCCTTGCGGCGGACACGCCGTTGGTACAGCACATTTTGATGCCTCAGACCAACGCGCCGGGATATGATGTGGCTATTCCAGTCTATGCCCCGGGGAGCCCTAAGAAGTGGGGAACGATTCGGTTAGGATTTTCCCTCGAGCGTGCTTATGAGCTTATCCATCAGACCAGACGCGATCTCGCCCTGCTCAGCCTAGCTTCGATATTCTGCGGCACGTCACTTGCCGTCTTTCTGGCTATGCGCATCTCTAAACCAGTCGGCCAATTGGTGGTAGCAGTCCATCAATTCGCAGGTGGTGCCTACGATCGTCCCATTCAAGTTGATGCCAGCGACGAAATAGGCTATTTGGCAGAAGCTTTTGAGCGGATGCGCACGTCGTTGCGGCGCCACCTTGCCCATTTGGCCGAGGAAAAACGACGCCTAGAGGAAACTAATTGCCGATTGCAGGAGACTCAGCAACAACTCCTCCAGAGTGAGCGCTTGGCGGCTGTGGGCAAGTTAGCTGCTCGGGTGGCTCATGAGGTCAATAACCCTCTCGCCATTATCAAGACGGGTATTTGCATTCTGAGAAATCAGAGCCATGAGGACGACTTGACCAATGAGCATCTGAAGATGATCGAGGAAGAAATCAATCGGATTGCTCGAATCCTCCGAGAACTGCTCGATTTCTCACGTCCCAGCCCCATTGAGCAAATGGTGGACGTGAATGCCGTCATCCAAAGCCTGGAATTCTTGCTCGCGCAGAATCTCCAAGAAAAGCACATTGCTCTCAGCGTCATGCTCGATCCGACAATCCCACTAGTGCAGATGTCTCCAGATCACTTGAAGCAGGTGCTCTTCAATCTAGTGCGCAATGCCGAGGATGCCATGCTTGGTGGAGGGCACTTGAGGATTCAGACCTCTCCAGCAGATGCTGGTATGGAAGTGAGTATCTCGGATAGTGGATGCGGTATCGCGCCAGAACATATCCCCTATCTGTTTGATCCATTCTTCACAACGAAAGCGGATCAAGGGGGAATGGGACTCGGCTTATCTGTTATATATGGCATCATCAAAAATGCCCATGGACACATCGAAGTCGAGAGCAAAGTCGGCAAGGGGAGTACATTTCGGGTAATCTTGGCAGCCTGCAAGGCCTAAGTGCAATCGCTCCCAAAGCGTGACGCCACACAAGGAGTTGGGATTCATGGGTGAACAGCCTGTCATTCTCCTCATTGAAGATGAAGCACGCTTACGTGATAACCTTCGGACCCTACTGCAGAGCGAAGGCTATCTTGTGACGGTAGCTCAAAATGGTGCTGAAGGGATTAAACGGCTAGGACAAGAGTCCTTCGATCTTGTGATCACGGATCTTGTCATGCCTGAGATTGATGGATTTCCAGGTTCTAGAATATCTGAAAGCTTATTCACCAGAAACCGTTGTGGTGGTGATGACAGCATATGTATCGGCAGGATCGGTCATCGACGCTCTTCGCAAAGGGGCGTATGATTATCTCTCTAAGCCGTTCGAGTTTGACCTGATGAAGGCTACAATTGCACGTGCGCTGGAGAAAGCGCATCTTCAAAAAAGCCTTCGGCACTACATGAATAGCTTGGAACGGATGGTCGATGAACGGACCGATGCACTCCAGCAAGCAAATGTCCGGCTCGAGGCGGCAAACCGACTGAAAAGCGAATTCTTAGCCAATATGAGCCACGAGATCCGGACACCGATGAACGGCATCATTGGGATGACTGAACTCGCACTCGATACAAAGCTCACAGCCGAGCAGCGAGAATACCTGACGCTGGTGAAAGCGTCGGCTGACTCTTTACTCACCATCCTTAACGATATCCTTGACTTCTCGAAGATTGAAGCCGGCAAGTTAGAGTTGGAGCCTGTGCCCTTTAGCCTGCGTGAGGATGTGGGGACCACGCTCAAGACCTTGGCTTTACGAGCGCACCAGAAAGGATTGGAGCTGGCCTCCGAGGTACACACCGACGTGCCGGACGCTCTAGTGGGTGATCCAGGACGCCTACGGCAGATCATCGTCAACCTCGTCGGCAATGCCATCAAGTTCACCGACCAAGGGGAAGTGGTGGTCGAAGTCCGACGACAGCCGGAAACAGATCGGCAGGATTCGGCATCGGAGGTCGGTGAGGATGGAGCGATGGTCTTGCACGTATCGGTGCGGGATACGGGAATAGGGATTCCGCAAGAGAAGCATCGTCTGATTTTTGAGCCTTTTGCGCAAGCGGATGGTTCCACGACCCGGAAACATGGCGGTACCGGTCTTGGGCTGGCCATTGCTTCTCATCTCACGCAGTTGATGGGGGGAGAACTATGGGTCGAGAGCGTGGTGGGTCAGGGAAGTACCTTCCACTTTACCGCTCAGTTTGCCGTCCAGGGTCCAGTCTTGACGACATTATTGGGTCTGGAGAAAACGAACGTGTGCGACGTCCCGCGTGCTGATTGTTGACGATAATGCGACCAATCGACGCATTCTGCATGATATGCTCGCACATTGGGGGATGCGGCCAACCGTCGTCGAGAGTGGGAGGACAGCCTTGGATATCCTGGAACATGCTGAGGGCGAAGGCCAGCGATTTCCCTTGGTTCTCCTCGATGCACAGATGTCCGACATGGATGGTTTCAGTGTGGCGGAACGGATTACATACAATCCTCGCCTCAAGGGGATAATCATCCTGATGCTCAGCTCGGGTGACCAAGGCAATATCGAAGCCCGCTGCCGACAGACTGGCGTGAGCTTTCTACCTCCGAAAGCCAATTATCCGATCAGAACTTTGGGAGGCCCTTATCACCGTCTTGGGACGGTCAGGAGCAGAGCGGATAGAAGCAGCACCGACAGATCGTCCCCACGAGGTCCATGACTTGCAACATCGTCTTGAGACACTCCCCAGCAGACGGTTGCGTATTCTGCTAGCTGAGGATAATATCGTCAACCAACGACTAGTTGTCCGCTTGTTGGAGAAATATGGACACACAATAATCGTTGCGAGCACGGGGCGGGAGGTGCTCGCTGCCCTTGCCCAGCAACCAGTTGACTTGGTGCTGATGGATGTGCAGATGCCCGACATGGATGGATTGGAAGCGACAGCTGTGATCCGCGAGCAGGAACGTCAGGGCGGAGGTCATTTGCCTATCATTGCTCTCACCGCGCATGCTATGAAAGGTGATCAGGAACGGTGTCTTGCCTCTGGAATGGATGCTTACATTGCGAAACCCATCAATGCGCAGACACTCTCTTCTGCTATCTCCAAAGTCCTAAATTGCGCAATCTCCTTTAACCTACCTACGAGGGAATTGCCAATAGACAGTCTCAAGGTTTATCGTGTATCACCTCCCCAAGATAACACATTGAAAGTGGGAGGTTCTTATACCAAGTGACGAGGCAGGGAGAGTGTTCAAAACGAGATAGATATAGTGTGCTGTTCATTCCTTCGTATCCTACACAGAAGCGCGAGCATATGATTACGTGTAAAAATCGCCAAGACCCCCATACCGTAAAAAATGCACTTGTGCGACTCCACTTTGGCCATTTTGAGGAGGCAGGGGGGTGCGATGTCCTTTACGAGAGATGATCTCTGTCAAAGTTCATGCGATCGACGGAGGACATCGCATGCCACCCCTGCCCGAAGCCATCATCCTGGTCGGAGCCCCGGTCGCACCACTCTTTTCGCCGCGTGTCTGGCGCCATGTGCAGGTCTTGCTCCTAGGCGCGATGCTCGCCCCGGGGGCACGCACGGTGACGGCGGCCTTGCGGGGCATGGGGTTGGGTTGCGAACGTCACTTCATCAACGACCATCGGGTCTTGAACCGGGCCACGTGGTCGATTCGCCAGTCCGGTCGCATGCTGTTGGGATGGCTGATGACATCGCTGATGCCCGCGGGAGCGACGATCGTGCTCGGGGCCGACGACATGGGGGAGCGCCGTGCTGGGCGGAAGATCACGGCCAAGGGCGGCGGTCGCGATGCGGTGCGCTCCAGCACGAAGCCCGTCATCCGCTGCTGCGGCTTGAAATGGGTCTCGATGAGGCGCTTGGTCCCGGTGCCCTGGGGTCAGCGAATGTGGGCCTGGCCCTTGCTCACCGCGCTGTGCTCGCCTACGCAGCAGGGCGGCCGCCGCCGGACAAGACCAGCATCGACTGGGGACGGCACATGATGCAGCAGGGACGGCGCTGGCTGCCGGGACTGCGGCTGGTAGTGGTGGTCGACGGGGGCTTTGCCGCGGTGTCGCTGGCGTTGGCCGGTGTCACACACCACGTGGGCAGGGTCTCGCGCCTGCGCTGGGATGCGGCCTTGTATCACCCACCAGAGCCCTACCCCCCGGCAAGCGAGGACGCAAACCCACCAAGGGGCCGTGCCAACGCAGCCTGCAAGCCTGGGCGAACCGCAGTGATACCCCCCTGGCAGACCGTGCAAGTGGACTGGTAGGGCGGCCAACGGAAAACCTTGTGGGTCTTCTCGCACACCGCCCTGGGGTAGACCCCCGGCTTGCCCCCGGTCGACATTCGTGATGTGCTCGTGGCGGACCCGGAGGGGAAACTGCGCCTGGAAGCCTTCTTCTGTACCGATCTGCGGGCCACACCCGTGGAGATCCTGCCGTGGGTCGTCAGGCCCTGGTCCGTCGAGGTGACCTGTGAAGCAGCCCGGGCCCATCTCGGTGTGGAGACGCCACGGCAGTGGTCGGATCGTGCCATCGCGCGCACGACCCCCGTCCTGCTGGGGGTGTTCTCGCTGGTGACGGTGCTGGCCCTGCAGTGGCGCCAGGACGGTCAGATCCCAGTGCCGGTGACGGCGTGGTATCACACCGCCGAGCCGACCTTCGGGGACCGTTTGGCCTTGGTCCGTCAACATCTCTGGCATGCCCGCTCTTTGGTGACCTCTGGTGCGGAGCTTGAGTTCGTGCAATTTCCACGGGCGGCCTTAGAGCGCTTGCTCACGGGCCTTTCCCCTAGCGGCCTCATTGGGCAAAGCCGAGTGAAATAGCCACACAGAAACAGGCTACGCAAGAGCTTCCCGAGAGCACTGCTGGCCTTGTGAATCGGGTCGGTTCGGGCCGCCGCCCCAAAGGGCTCAAGCGCCAGGACGGCTGATGTCCACCCGCCGTCAATGGAGGCAGTCACGCGAATGAGCTGGTCCCATCCCATGTCCAGCTGGCGTAATGAGACGTCCCGATCGACCATACGTTCCAGGACGTGAGGCACGGGCACCTCGCGTGGAATATGCAGCCGTCGGTCCCGGAGATGGCTCAAGCGCAGACGGAGATCGAACCCCAGGAGCTTGCTGATCGCCATCCCAAAATCGGTATAGCCATGCGTGTCAACGGCGATCCGTTCCTCGTTGGCCGCTGCCGTTTGCCGCACGATTCCCTCAATGGTTGCCCCTGCTTGCCGTTGGTGTAATACCAGTGGCTGGCCGTAGATGAGCCCCCATTGATCGAGGACATGCGAATAGATTCCGATGGCGTAGGTCCGCCGCCGGGGGTCGACCCGTGCGTTCCACAAATGCCGTGAAGCCTTCAGGTTCATGGCATCGGCGGAGGCGAACGTCCCTTCTCCCCACACCTTGACTACTGAAGCCGATGCAAAAACTCCAGGACCAGTGCGTTGGCCTCCCGCCATACCGCTTCATCTTCGAGCCGAGGCATGGCCTCCGCAATCGCCGCTTCCGACAGCGCAGGCATCATCAAGGCCACACCGGCCGCATCGAGCTCTGTCCCATGGGCGAGGAGCGCGGCATACACGCTGAGTAACTCCCGGTCCTGAAGCGGGTCTCATGATCGATCGCCCTGAGTAGAGTTGGCAACTGCGCCACCCGAACCTCCTTGGAGAGCGCTTGCTTCGTGGCTTCAAGGTCAGGGGGCACCTCCTCCGCCTCCAGCGCCTGGAGGTGGCCCCC
>CAVPRW010000030.1:0-131814 GCA_963707985.1 uncultured Nitrospinota bacterium
CAGCCAACCACACCCAATGGAGTAGAGGCCTAGTGCCCCTTCAAGCCTTAATTTTGGGGTAGAGCCGCTTCAGTTTCACGCGGGCATTTTCGATGCGGAACTGCCAGTCGACCCCGCGTTGTTTGGCATTCGTTTTGTCGGACCAAACGGCGATTTCTGTTTGCAGTTCGATCAATTCGCCGATCCGGCGGTCGCTGAGACACTGGCTTGTCAGGCAACTCAGTTCGCATTCGGCAACATTCAGCCAACTGCCGTGTTTCGGGGTGTAACAGAAGTTGATTCGCTTGATGTACGCTCGCGCCGGCTCCGGTTCGAATGCTTCATAAAACGCTCCTTTGGTGTGCGTGTTGAGATTGTCGCACACGAGTGTCACTTCCTCGCGATCGGCATAACGCGTATCCAGCATGTGAGCCACTTCGATTGCCCAGTCGGCTTTGGTCCGTCGCACGCGGGCGGTCGCTTGCCGGAAACCCGATAGCGGTTCGGCAAACATGAAAATGCTCGCCGTGCCATTGCGTTCGTATTCGTAATCGACACGTCTGCCATGCTTCTTCGTCGCGGCGATCGGCACCCGGGTCTCCTTGAGCAACTGGACCGGCTGTTCGTCCATGCACAACACGGGATGCTTCGGATCGTAGGCTGCCGCGTAGGTTTCGAGCACTTCTTCCATACAGGCCACGAACTCGGCGTCTTGCTCCGGCGGAATCACCCAGTACTCGATCTTCCGCTTGGTCATGCCGTTTTTTTTAGCACCTTGCGGACCGTCTCGTGGCTGATCGAATCGACTATTTCCAAGGCCACCATTTCGTCGGCGAGCAGTTGCAACGTCCAGTGTCCGTAACCGGCTGGCGGCTTCCCCAACCGCATGGCGATCAGCTTCGCTTCGGCTTCGCCATCGAGTTTGCAAGGCGTGGGCGGCTCCGGGCGTTTCTTCCCGTCCAAAGCCAGTTCGAAGCCTTCCATCACCAGACGTTTGCGGAGATTCTCGATCGTTTGCACGCGGCAGTTGAAAGCCTCCGCGATCTTGACGTCCGACCATCCCGGCCCATCGGCATCCGCTTTGAGCAAAATCTGAGCACGACGGAACTTCTGCGATGATCCTTTGAGATTCTTGATGATCTCCTGACAGACAACACGCTCTTCATCCGACAAACGGACAACGAACTTCTTGTTCATGGGAAACCTCCTTGTGATCAGAAGCTTCCCAACAATCCCCAAAATCAGCAACCCCAATTCTTAGCCTTGAAGGGGCACTAGGTGCTACGGTATCCCCCACAGCCACGCATCCTCATCAAAATCCCCCTCTTTTCCGAATACTTCATAACTCTTCATAATCAACCACCTAAGCGAGTACTCCCCCCTTCGTGTGCCGAGTTCAGCAGGCCTCACTCCGCCCAACTCCTCGAAAATCCAACAATTTTTCCTTGCAACACCACTCCTCTACAATAGCGCTAACTTGCTCCCCTGGCGTGGTTTGTCGTGGCTGCCACTGCTGCCGTTGTAGAGAAAGGTTCTACCCTGATGTTGCCGTGGACAAGGTGCGCACCCTTGAACGCTGCTCGTGTATATCGCCCAGCACCACGCCGTTTGAGCTGCCTGAGTACCCTCACGCAACCATATTTTCTCATAAGACCTCAACTCCTGACATGCATATAAGCCCTCTCAGTGAAGAGGGGCACCTCTTTGATGACTGTCATCTTTCTCGGACATGCCCTTGTCGGCGTCTTGTGTCGGGTTACTACCACTGTTGGCTCCCGGGGAGTACCTCATGCCGGAACGATTATTCGAACCCTCGAAGGTGATCAGAAGATCCTCTGCTCTTTGCCTTATATGCCTGGTAGTAATTGGAATTTCTTGTAGATGGGTAGCAGCCCGGCCCTTTGCGTATATAAGCGATGCTCAAACATCCACTGTTACCGTCATAGATACCTCAACGAACACCGTAGTAACTACCATACCTGTAGGAAATTATCCCATAGGGGTCACCGTGCATCCCAATGGTACCCGCGTCTATGTAGCAAACCTGAATAGCAATACGGTCTCAGTCATTGATACGTTCACAAATACCGTGATCGATACAGTGTCAGTTGGGCTGAATCCAAGCGGTCTGGCTGTTCACCCCGCAGGCACGTGGGTGTATGTAACGAATTCTGATCAGGGCGGTAGCGGAAGTGTCTCAGTCATTGACACGTCTATAAATACGGTGATTGCCACGGTGGCTGTTGGATTTGCCCCGCATGGAGTTGCAGTACACCCAGATGGCACACGGGTGTACATCGCAGACGAGTCAAACGTCGTCTCAGTCATTAATACAGCCAACAACACCGTAAGCGCGAGGATATCCGTTGGGGGGGCTCCCACAGGAGTTGCAGTGCATCCCCATGGCACCCGAGTCTATGTGGCAAGCACTACATTGTCTGCTCCCGCAGGGTTCGGTGGGCAAACCTTTTCAGTGGTTGACACCATAAAGGCGGAGACCGACCCCGCTCATGCGGAAATCAACCGCCCAACCGTCGAAATTGGAGCTGCCCGAAGTGCTGGTTATGGCGTCGCGGTAACTCCCGATGGAACCCGGCTTTACTATGCGGGCAATCCACTTTCGGTCGTTGATACCGCTACCAATACGTTGCTGACTACTGTGTTCGCAGGGTTTGGACCGCAGGTATTCGGCCAATTTATTCGCCCAGCAATACTGACTTTTCCGTTGTATTGCTCCTGGTAATATTCATGCGGCCTCCAGGCTGAGGTTCCATGAAAGTGCATGTAATTCCAAGGATTCTGAGGTCAGGAAACGCCAGTGATGCTTCAGGCTGAAGACGATCTTTTCCATCGTCACGCGGCCCTTCAAGCAGAAGCGCGCCGTATAGAGCAGCACCAGACCGGCCAACAAGCGCAACACCAGATGCCCGTAGTAGGCGTCTTCCGTCTGCACCTGGCAGGCCTCCGTCGCCAACAGGTGCTTCAGCGTGCGGAAGGTATGCTCAATCCAACTGCGCCGGTGCCAGGCGCGGATCAGGCGCGGCGCCGTGAGGGTCGTCTCCTGGCACAACACGTAGAAGCGCTCTTCCCCCGGTTTGTCGACCAGGACAAGCGTGACCCGTCCATAGGTGGCACTCATAGCTGTGAATCGGGCATAGCGGAGCCCCGGCACCTGCAGACTGTCCCGCCAGGGCCAGTCTGGCTGGGTTACGAGTTCTTGCCCCTTGACCCGACGCCCATCAGGCAGCACGAAGACATACCGGCGCTTGCCCTCCACGACCAAGGTTCCGCGCTGGTGCGTCTGAACATGCGTCAGCAACGCCGAATCCCCAAACCAACTATCTGCCACAACCAACGGCGCTGGCAACCGCCGGCAGCGGTGCTGCAGGACTGCCCAGGTGCGATCCAGCATGACCTGCAGCCAGGTCAACTTGATCGCGGCAGGGCCGGCCGGGACCTACCGGGTCCGGGCGGCGGACCACGAAGTCCACCGGGACGACCAGCTTGCCCTCACCAATCACCACCACCAGCAGGAGGCCATCGATCCCCAGCCGGACTCGATGTTCCTGGCCGCTATACCAGGTGCCTACCAGCCCGAGCTGCAGACCAGACTTTTTGAACACGCTGTCGTCGCCCACCCACGTCCACTGCCACCGACTGCGGGTGGCTGGGCTCTTGTCCTCGACCTGCTGCCACAGCCGGATCAAGAGGGCTTGGCCCCGCCGCTGCAGCAGCCGGAGCCACTTCTGCTTGGGCAGTGCCCCCAAGATGCGACTGGGGAGGTTCTTATCCCAGCCCCGCAGTTGGGTCAACTCGTAGGCCGTCCGGCACCCAAACAACGTGGGCAACATCATGCCAAAGATTTTTCCGAGTAGTTTCACTTGGGCCTTCAGATACCACTCGACCTCGGCCGCCAGGGTCTCCGGCAGTCCCAGGTCGAGCAGCGCCTGTTCCAGGGCCTGCAGGAAGCGCTGCGCTCGCTGCTGCTCTTGCTCCAGCCGCTCGCGGTACTTCCGGAGGCGGCGCTGCTTGGCGTCATACTCACGTCGTTGCGCTCGGGTCATGGTGGCCATGGGCTCCTCCTGTCGTTTGAGGTGGTGTGTGTGGAGGAGACCATGGCCCAAAGTTCACGTCATTTCAAGAGCTTTCATGAAGGATTTCGCTGATTCTCCCCACGGACGGGGCCTCAGGAGTAGACCGGAAAAGTCAGCTATGTAGAAAACAAAAACCCCGAGCACATCGCCCAGGGCCTCTGATTTTCTTCTCCCCTCTCTAGGAAAAAGGAACTTTTGTCCCGAGGGGATCCCGGGCATACCGGGCCCCCCTCGTCGTCGGCTTTCATTTCAAGGCGTTTTTGAGATTCAGGCAGCGACAGGCCTCATTCGCGCAACACCATGGCTCCCGCTGCTGGAGCCGCGAACGAGACCCCAGGGCGGGAACCCCTACAAACGATAGCCGCAAACAAAATTCATAACCCTCCCTGCCTCTATGTGAACAGAACCACCACCGATCCGTCAATCCCCTCCTTGCCCTCGTCCTTCTTTCTGATAGTGTGTAAGTAGTTGATTTACAATAATTATTCACGCTATTAGAAGGAGGATGCCATGTTCCACACGGCTACACTTACCGCTCACCGCGGAGCAACGCTCGTATCTCGTGAAGAGTTAGCCACCTACGAACCTCCGGAACCCGAAGGACGATGGAAGCCCGTGAAACATTCGCTGATCGTGGATCTCATGCACGAAGAACTCGACCGGAGGGAGATTACACGTCACGAAAGAGGAATATGCGATCCAGCGCGAAGGGAATTACCTGTTTGCGGCGTTGACGTTGAATTGGCTCGAAACCGAGGAGTTTGCCGCTTCAATCGCCTTTTGGCATTCGAACGACAAAAGCGAGGCGATGAAGATGTACGCCGGAGTCAACGTATTCGTGTGCGACAATATGGCTTTATCAGGCGATGAGATCGTGATGAATCGCAAACACACGAGTCGTTTCAGCCCGGCCGCCGAGCTCACTAAAGCCTTCGACCGCTACCGAGACGGCGCGCTCGTGCTCCAACGCAACATCGAGGACATGAAGGGAGGATCGCTGTCCCTGGGGGATGCCCAGCGCAAGCTGTTGTGGTCAAGGAAAAACGGACACGAAGGTAAGGACGTTTCGCTGATACCTCAGAGGTATGGTGACTGACCTAGCCTCAATCGTAGCGGTCCAGCGTTTGTCTGCCATCAGACGAAGCCCCAGGGGCAAAACTATCATACCATAGTGATATCATGAACAACATGAAAGTCATGTCACACTTTTGATTTTATCATTCGGTGCAACCGACCATACGAGCTTGCAGAAATGCGCTAAATGGCCTAAGCTACTGCAGGCAGAAGGAGCGTTCCAGGAAAAGCGTCAACATTCATGAGGCAAAGACAACGCTCTCGGCTCTGCTATCCGATGTCGAGGACACGGGCGAGCACGATATTGAGGCGCTGCCGCTGATTCTAAAGGAGGGCTCAGCCCCATCATGAACTTGCGCGATCGTATCGGCTATGACGCAGGTGGCACACGCCTTGAGGACGCCCTGGCATGGGCTGCGGCAAATGCCTTGCACTATGTTGACTTCAATGCTGACCGCGGGTCGAATCGCCTGGACGCCTGGAGCGATGAACGTATAAAGGCCGTGCGCGACACCTGTGCGCGCCACGACATCCACCTCGGCCTGCATACCGCTTCCGCCGTCAATGTGGCGGAGCTCTCCCCCTACGTCAGCGACGCCGTCGATGCGTATCTACGGGCGAATATCGATGTCGCCATGCGGCTGGGGTGCGAGTGGCTTGTCGTACATGGTGGCTACCATTTCAGTAGCGACATCGATGCCCGAAAGGCCACCTCACTGGAGCGCTTGAAGCGCACGGTGGCCTATGCGGAGCAGGCCAGGGCTCGCTTGCTCCTGGAAAATCTCAATTTCGAGCCCAATGACGCGGAAATCCACTACCTGGCACATAACGTCGAGGAGTGCCGCCATTACTTCGAGGCCATCTCGTCGGCGCAGTTCGGCTGGGCCTTCACCGTCAATCACGCCAACCTCGTTCCGGAGGGCATCAACGGCTTCATGGAGGCCTTCGGCATCGGTCGCATCGGCGAGGTACGCCTGGCGGACAACTTGGGCGATAAAGAAGTCCACCTGAATCCAGGCGAGGGGAATATCGATTTCGTGTCGCTGTTTACACGACTGGAGTCCTCGGGGTATCAGGGCCATTACACGATGGCCTTCGGTAATCAGGCGGACAAGCTGGTCGCACGCGACTTTTTCGAGCAGTGTGGCCGCAGGGGGTAATCCCAGCATAAGGACCAGCGTGCCCATCACGCTGGCAGGAGCCCGCAGACGACCATCATCTCTGGCCCTCCACCTTGCCCGTGCGTGGTCGTGCTAGAGCGCCTTATGCCTGTGCTGCGCGGCCTCCGAGACTGGTTAGACTCGAGCCGTGGATTCCCCCCGAGGCGGCGCGCGATCGACATACAGCGTCAAACGCTCGACAGAGATCACTTCGACGCGTTCACCAGGGCCGATCGATTCGCCGCTCAGCGACACCGCATGCCACAGTTCACCTTGGTAGTCCACTTTTCCCCCCGGTGTCAGGGCTATGACAACGGTGGCCAGGCGATAGATCATGCCTTCAGCTCCGGACCATGTGCGGCTGTCATATTGGTAGTGCAAAGGGCCGTGAAAGCGCTCATAGTTCAGGATATACCCTGCCAGAACCGCACCGCTGGCGAGGCCAAACGTGGAGGCCATCACGGTCCACCACATGTCTGATAGGGTCGAGAGCAGCACACCCACCACGAGGACCACACCGATGGGAATAGCCAGATAGGGATTATACCCGACAGCGCTCAGGAGGACCTCGACAAGGCTGAGATAGTGTACGAGGATTTTGTTGGGCTCGAAGTGCCGGCCACGCCTGGTGATGCGACGAGAAAGGTGGCGCCAGTGCCAGACCGCATAGCAACTCCCGGCAACCACCCCGAAGACGATGGCCGTCCGGTGCGCCCACAAGCGAGCCTCCACCAGCCAGAGCACGATGACGCACAAGATGGTCCAAACCAGCACATTGCGTAATACCCGCACCTGTTTTACGCCTGTCATCGTGGTGCTCCCAACCACCACAGCTCTTATACGTGTGCCTACGAGCGCAATCGTCTACGTCCCCCTTTTGCCGTGACACGACCCATCAGATGGGCAGTGGTGGAGTCCCCGATCAACGCCATAGCCGAACGACCGGGGCCAGCCGTTTTTCGGTAAGTCCGTGCTGACCTGCTGGCTGATGGCAGGCGATCCGCTAGGACTTCCTTGGCTGTGTCGCCTGAAGATCGTAATAATTTCTCCCGGTCTTGCAGCTCTCTACCGCGAGTCTGGACATCTCGAACAGCGGTTGCGGCAGGTTGTCGAGAGCATACCATTCCCAGGCGCCTGACGCCTCCGGCTCTAAGACCGCTGGCATACCGCTGTGCCAATCCGCCAGTAGACCGACATGCACGTAGTGTCGAGGCGCGTAGGTTTGCACATTGGCGACAAATTGGAAGCGAACATTGCGAATCGTCATGCCGCACTCTTCCAAGGTCTCGCGCTGCGCGCACTGTTCAAACGATTCCAGATGCTCAAGATGTCCGCCCGGGAAGGCATACTCGCCTGCACCATGGGAACCTTTGCGTTGGCCCAACAGCACCGAGCCATCCTTGATAATCATGACCCCGACGCCCACTTGTGGTTGGTTGTGCTCCATATGCCCTCCTCATAATCCCTGCCTGGACCGTCTCGACGTGTGCCTTCAGAAGCCGTGATCCTCTCGGAGCAAGGCGTGAAACACCCAGGGATGTTCTTGAATAGAGATTCGAGGTATATTCCTTGCCTAGAGTATCCCAGGGTTCTACATGAGGATCACTCAGACATACCACGGGGGTACGTCGCAGTCCAGCAGATGATAGGGCGTATGAGAATGTATGTCCCGGACGGCCCCGCAGCAAGGGAATCACCTTTGACCATACCGGCTCATCAATAACCATTAGCGGAGGGAGACTGACCGATGGCAGACTTTAGAGAGGTGGCGAAAATGGACCAGCTTGCACCGGGTCAAGGGATGACGGTGACGGTACGCGGCGTCGATGTGGCCCTCTTCAATGTGGATGGGACCGTGTTCGCCATGGAGGATGCCTGTCTTCACGCCGGGGTTTCGCTGGGGGCAGGCGAACTGCGAGGCAAGATTGTTCGATGTCGTGCCCATGGCTGGCGGTACGATGTCACCACGGGCAACACGGTAGGTGTTGAGGATTGCGCGGTTGTGTGCTACGCAGTGAAGGTCGTCGACGGGACAATTCTGGTAGCAGTCGACTAGCCATGCGGATCGCGATCGTTCACCCCCGTGGGGTGGTTGATGGACGAACGTGCCACGGCCCCCTCAATAACTGGCCTATACCACCGCCCTGTATGCAATAGGGTAGCCTATCATGAGCTACTGTTTCGGGGTCAAATCAGCCGTCAGCCGTCCTCCGTCCCGGGCTATCGCATTAACCCGCAACAACCGTCGATTATCGTCGGCATACAGCGTAAATGTCGCACGCCCACCGCGTTGCCCTTCCAAGAATAGCTGACCTTCGCGGAGCTGCAATGTCCCACTCCCCTGGAAGGCACCGATCTCGCGGAAACTTGCAAACTCGTAGGCACCATCTTCGCCGATCCTCATCATGACCCAATCACCCTCATCCCTGACATTGGCCAGCCCGTACAATATGCCCTCCCACACCCCAGCCACGGTTTTGAAGTCGGCGATGCCGACGGCCGTCGACGGCAGAGGGCCGGTCGCGGCTTTCGGGGTCACTGAGTGTGGCCCCGTGCAAGCGCTCAGCGCACTGGCGAGCCCCACCAGGATGAGGAGCCAAATGGTTGGCATCTGTGCTTTCAGCATATTCTCCATGTGTTCCCTCCACGTATGGTTTCGGTCTCTCCATCGGCCACGACCAACGACAGCGCTCGCCATGGCACGCTCCTCAACCGATGGTACAGAAATCTTCCCACGCCTTAGACCTAATAATCGCAGCGCCAGAGAAAATCGACAGCCGAGGCGCCATTATCGCTGGTGCTTCCCTTCAATTTTAGCTGTGGCGTGACGCTGTACTCGACACCGACGCGATTGCCGCCGCCTTTGCTCATACCGACCTCATAAGACAGAAAAATATCCTGTGTCACGTATTGCCCGATGCTCACGCTGTCGCCCCCGAGGTTCTCACCAGCACCGATGCTGAGGGTATCGAGGCCAAGCGCTCCACCGATGACCTCTTGCAGCTGTCCTGCCACCATGCTGGCGGCCGCTCCGGTTAACCGGGAGGAGAGGTTCTGTTGCTCCGAGCTGGTCAGACGGTCTACGGTCTTGCCGACGATCAACAACGATAAGATATCTGTCTGCGGTAGCTCGGGATTGCTACTGAAGCGGATTTGCGGCTCACGCGCCCTGCCTTCGACTTGAATCATCACCACGTATCCCGAGACCGTGTGGGTGACTGTGACATCGAGTTGGGGATTGATGTCGGGAGAGCCGGTAAATATTACCTGCCCCCGGTTGATGACGAACCGTTTGCCATAGACACTGGCGAAACCGCGTATGATGGTGATCCCACCGCTGAGCACGAAGGGTTGTTCCAGCTCCTTGGTGATGTGGAGGTCACCACTGATTTCAATCGCCGTCCCAGGACCCTGGACCCAGGCATTTTGCGGTATGTCTACCCGGATGTCGGCCCGCAAGAAAGGCAATGGCACATCGATCCGTATCGGCGCGACTCCCCCCTCAGAGCCATCGCCCACCGCCTGGGGGCCCGGGCCGTATACGCCCTCGACCGTCAGTTCCCACGGCTGTACGACTTTGGGGCCGGTGCCGGGGATCTTATTGAGCTGCACCCGCAGACGCGGCACGGTCACCGTGCCCGTCGCGGTCATCGCTTGCAGGGAGCCGCGCACGACGAGGTCCATTGACGTCACCGCCTGAATCCCAGGCGTATTCATGGCGGTGAACTCACGTGCCCGCACGGTCAGGTCGACCTGATGCAGCGTCACTCCAGCCAACTGCGCCCAACCTTGCACCTCCAGCGGGCCAGTCTGGGTCCCTACATGTAGTTCTTGGATATCGATACGCTCCCCGGCCAACACGATGCGCATACGAATATCCTGATAGCGCTCTCCGGTCACGAAGAGTTGCAACACCCCCTTGTCCAGCGTGAGGGCACCATTCAAGCGTGGCTGTTGCAGGCTGCCGTCCGCCCGGAGGTCGAGATTGAGCGTGCCGGAGCTGTGCGCGACGCCGGGGACCATGCCTTCCAGCATGTCCAAAGACAGGTTTGGGGCTCGAATCTGCATGGCGAGAGCTCCGGCCGCAGAAAGCCCCACATCGCCTTGCACCTGCAGCAAATCTCGACCCTGGGCGCTCCAACGCAAGTCTGTGTGCGCGGTCTGATTGGCCAGCTCCACCGTCGCCCGCATCTCCCCCAGATTGCGCTCCTGCCAGGCCAGGGAGGTCAGCTTCAGGGTACCTTTCCCCTGCGGTTGTTGGAGGGTGCCCGCGAGTGCCATGTCAAGCGACAGTTGTCCCTCGGGTACGGAGGTATTGGGCATCACGGCCCGGACATTAGGACCGATCTGCACCTGCTGCACCCGCACATCGGCTGCTAGCGCACCACCCTGTCCCAGTCCGCCCTTGACACTGAGGCGTTGCGCTCCGCTGCGGAGATTGAAGCGCCGGATGTTGACATCTCCCTGTGCAGACCGTACCACTTCAACTGTCCCATCGTTCTCCCACGCCAGATCCCGGAGTTGAAGACGCAGGCGATCGAGCGTGATCTGTTGGCCACCGTTCAGCGTCATTCTACCAGCGAGCGTCGTGCGCTGATAGGGTCCCTTCGTCACGGTGGCGGTGATCCGCCCCTGCGGTGGCGTGTAATT
Source organism: uncultured Nitrospinota bacterium (assembly GCA_963707985.1). Lineage (GTDB taxonomy): Bacteria > Tectomicrobia > Entotheonellia > J063 > CAVPRW01 > CAVPRW01. Next base: position 10,958 of record CAVPRW010000030.1, read on the forward strand.
GGCCTCCAACCGTAGAGAGGTAGCTGGCAGCGAGGGCGCCTGGACATCGCTGACCTGGACCTTCACGCTCCCCTGCGGGGCTGAGGGGAGCTGTGACCCGGAGAAATCGGCCTCGACGGCTCCTCCGCTCAGCGCCGCATAGCGCCAATTCTTGAGCCGTAACGCCCCGGTCGTCTGGAAGGCGTTGAGCGGTCCTCGCACTTTGCCAGTCAGCGTCCCGCTGGCTTGCACTGCGGCACCGAGCACCGGTTGCAAGGGTGAGAGGTCGCCCAGTGTCAGGGTATAGCTCACCCCGGCGTCCCGTGCGGTCGACAGAGTACCGTTGGCGGTGAGCTGCACCGGCGCGCTGGAGACGCGAAGCTCCTGGAGGTTGACGGTCTCCCCAGCCAGTTGACTTTGGATGCGTACGGTCAGCCCAGGCGCTAGGGTAAAGTTGCGGCTATCGACGGTGAGATTGAGCGTGGCACGCCGCTGCTCCCCGGTAAAACCGCTCCCCTGCAGCTGCATCGTGGCCTGCAGATCCCCGGCCATCTTCGGTGACAGCCTGGCGATATCGAGAGAATCCACGCGTAGCTTTGCCTGGTAGCGGGGGAGGGATTCTTGTAATTCTGCCTCGAGGTCGGCGCCGATCTGGGCCCCGGCATACGTCAGGCGCGCCTCTACCCGTGGCGCTTTGAGGCTGCCATTGACGGAGATCACTCCCTGTAGCTGTTTGGGCAGATCGGGGGGCAAGGTCATAGGGAACTCGTCCAGCTGCAGATGCGGTATCTCCAAGCGAAATTGCACCTGCTGATCAGCCAAGATCAGACTGCCGCGGCCGCGTATCTCCGAGCGCGGCAGGCGCACCTGTAAGCGCTGCAGGTCGAAGCGCTCGGGCGTCACACCCGCCTCGATGAGGACATCGGTGCGGGGTAATCCGAAGGCTTTTGCCTGCAGATGCAGCGTCTGCAGTGTGGCACGGCTGCCATGCGGGCTCCATTGCCCGTGAGCTTGCATCAGTAAGTCCTGGAGCTCAAATGGTTGCGCGGGCTTGTCTTGGGCGGGCAATTGCCCCTGCAAGAGGGGGATACGTACCGTCATGCTGTCGGCTCTCAGCGTCAGATCACCCCGCTGGATGGCTTGTTGCAAATCCTGCATAGAGGGGGCGGCGACCATCTGGCCCGTCATGCCGATCGTCCCCTCGACCTCCTCGGCAGCACCCCTCATGCCGAGTTTCTGGAGGCGGAGGTCAGCCTTGAGGCCGAGCTGCGCTGCGGTACCCTGGACCCCAATCGTCCCTTGCAGAGTCCCGATGAGCTGGGGCAACCCCTGATACCAGCGCGTGAACGCCGCCAGATCCGGCTGCCTCAGGTGGACATCGAGCGCGACCTGTCCTTCTACCAGACGCTGATCGAGGGGGATGGCAGTCAACGCCAGATCGACTGGCAGATGCAGGTCGACAGTGAGGACCTCGCGGTCGACCTGTTGGATCCGCACCTGTCCTTGTAACAACTGCTGGGCATAGGCGAGGGAGGTCTGGATACCCTGGAAGGGCAGCTCCTGCCGTCCTTCAGGTTGAAGACGCAGATCAACGTGTACAAGCGGCGCCGGCAGCGTTCCCGACAGCAGCACCTGTAAGGTCGCTCGTCCGCGCACGGGATCAGGGAGCTTCAGGAGGTGCTGGGCGAGGCTGAGATCGATGCGTGAGGCGTGCACCCGAATATCTTGTAACTGCTCGCCGGCGAGCCCACCCGAAATCTCGATCGACTCCTCGGCATGCGCCAGGCGCATGGGGGTGAACTGCAGGCGATCAGCTTCGTGGGTGACCTGCACCGGTGCTGCAGCCTGCCAGACGCGTTCGGCCAGCTGGAACCGCAGCGTCTCGATGTCCACCCGCTGCCCGGCTTCTTGCAAGGTCAGCTTGCCCTCCGTGTGCATGCCATTGCCAGGGGCCTGGTCGACATTGACCGTGAATTGGATCTGACGTGCAGCGCCATCGTATGCTCCCTGCAACTCCACCTGCCCCACCGGAACCGTCCCCAGCCGCGCTCGCAGCAGCCGGAGCTGCGTCGTCGCCTGCGGGGCAGCACCGAGCTCAGTACCTTCAAAGGTCAGCTGCAATTCGTCTAGCCCGTACTCCCGATACTGCACCTGACGTACGTCGAGGTTGCCGCGTACGCTCAGGCCAGGCCACTCGCCGGTCGCCTGCCCCTGCAGACGGACGTTCCCATCGAGGCGTGCCTCATCCAGGAGCTGTCGCAGGCTGCTGAGATCCGCGCTAAGCTCATACTGCAAATCCGATCGCCCTGACAGGTCAACCGCCCCCGTGGCATGCATGCGCGCCAGCGTCGTCTCGACCTCGAAGCGCCGCACCTGGAAGCGTCCTTGCCGTGCCTGCAGGTCGATCTGTGACGGTTGCAGTCCGATGTTCCCCAGGTGTGACCGGTCAATGTCGACACGGACGCTGCTCTCCAGTTGACTTGGCACCAGCCCCACCCCCTCGATGTGGACCTGCAGATTCAGATCGCTTGCCCACGCCGGTTTGTTGAGCAGCGCTGTCAGGTCCAGATGACTGATATCCACCTGGGCCCGATACTGTAGCGGCGCAGCTTGCATGTTGACCTCGCCGCGAACTGCCATCGTTCCCGCGGGATCCTCGCCTATTGGGTTCAGCTCCACGCTGGCGACCAGCGCCTCAGGCGGCCCTTGCACGCTAACCCCAAGGCGCATCTGGCCGCGCAGCGACTCCTGCTGGAACAAACGTCCGATCTCAGCCACATCCAGGGGGTCGATACGCAGCGTGAAATCGGCCGGTTGCTGTACATGAGGCAGGGCGCCGTCGGCCGTTAGCAAGGTCTGCCCGATCTCCAGCCGCAGGCCATCCAACCGCATGGCGCCAGCGATCCATTGAAACGCGCCGTGCAGCCCGTGGATATCCACCTGGGCCGGGCTGGTTTCGGCGGTCAGCTGTTGCAGGCGCGTCCGGATACCCTGCGCATCGAGTTGTGCCTCGCCCCGCAGCTGAATCCCCGTCACCTGCCGCACACCTGGAAGCGCGGGCAAGCCGAGGGCCACCTCACCATGGCTTAGGCGCAAGTCCTGCACCACGATGGCAAAGGGCAGCCCGAGACCCGTGATAGGCTCCTTGCGGGTTATAGCCTGGCGTGGCCGCGCTGGCGCGAAGGCGCGGCTGATATTCAACGCGCCATCCGGTTCTTCCGTCAGCGTAAACCGGGGATGCACGATGTCGATTTCGTGCACTGTCAAACGGAGACGCAGCAAGGAGAAAAGATTATAGGACACCCTGACGGCGTCGATCTGGCCGATCACGGTGTCCTGGGCATCTTTGATGACGATGTCCTGTACGACCGGGGCGCTGAGGAGGGAGCCCCCCACGTGTCCCACTTCCAGGCTACCCGGCAGGATGTTCGACACCGTTCGCAGGATGGCTTGCACAGCAGCATCGCGGGCCGAGCCCAGGATAAGCCCGGCGAGGACAGCGTAGAGCAGCAGCCCGCATACCAGCACCGCTGCTCCGCCGATCATCAACAGTTTGCGCAGCATCCGCACACTCCCGTCAAAACGCTTGCCCGATACTGAAGTCGAGGCGACCAAACGGGTCGCCAGCACGTGGGTTCAGGGCGATGCCGAAGTCGAGTCGGAACGGCCCCACTGGCGTATTATACCGAATCCCCGGACCGACGCCGACACGCAGATCGCTTAGATTATAGCCTGGCGAGGCACTGTAGACGTTGCCGGCATCGACGAACAGCACGCCGCCGAGGTCGCCGCTGATCGGGAAGCGCAGTTCAACGCTTCCCACCAGCAGGCTGTCGCCGCCGAGTGGCCGCCCTTCGTTGTCCAATGGCCCGACCCGATTCGGGGGATAGCCCCGAATGCTACCCGGCCCGCCCGCGAAAAAGCGCACGTTGGACGGCACGCTGTCGCTACCGCCATACGGGTTGATCCCCCCGATGGTAAGACGGGAGGCCAGGATCCACTGCTCCCGGATGGGGTAGAAATGGCGCGCTTCTAATAAGAGCTTGACGAAGCTGACGGTCGATATGAGGGCCGTGGTGGAGTGATCGAACTCGCCGCGCAGCAGGATGCCGCGCGTGGGGTTCAGGACGTTGTCGCTGGTGTCCCATTTCAGCTCAGCGAATTGGATAAAGAGCGTATTGTCATCGGCCACCCCCGTACCGATCAGGTCCGGGTCGACGTCGCTGAATATGTTGCGGCTAAACTCCACGCCGCCAGAGCCACTGAGCTGACGCGTGAACTCATGCCTGACGCGTGATTCCGTGCCGATACTGAACTGTGAATAACTCGGTGTGGTATCCTGAATGCCGAAAAAGGTATCTCCCAGGCCCAGCACATCCTGGTCGATCCGTGGCTGATTGCGCGCGAAGGCGGTTTGCGTAAAGCTGGTGCCACGGGTCAGAAAGTACGGCAAGAAAAAACGTGCCTCGGCTGCCTGTTGAATGGATGATGCCTTACCGGACAGGTTCAGCTGTTCCGCTCCACCCCACAGGTTCCGATTGGTCCATTGCACCTCGCCGCGAAATTGCTCCACCGTGCTAAAGCCGAATCCAACCTGGATACTTCGGGGCTTGCGTTCGCGTACGCTGATTTCGACATCCATCGGCGCCCCCTGCTCGTCGGGATTCAGCACGCGTGGTGTGACCGCCTGAAACATGCCCAAACCATAGACGGCATCGACACTTTCATCGAGCTGCTTGGCCTGATAGGGATCTCCTTGCCGGATGCGGAGTTGCCGACGGATGGCCCGTTCTTTGACCAGGTGTTCCCCTTCGATGCTGATCTCGCCAAAGGTGGTGTGGGCGCCTGGACGCAGCTCAAACGTCACCACCGCGAGGTGCGTCTCCCAGTCGACTGTGGTGTTGGGAACAACCACGGCGCGGGCATAGGTGGCGTTGTGAAGACGCGCCAAGAGCAGTGCTTTACTCTGGTCGAAATCAGCCTTATTCAGACGCTGCCCGGCTTCGAGTGGCAGGGCAGCGATGAGGGATTGGACGGGCGACAGCTCGAGGCGGAATGGTGCCGGTCAATCGCACCTCGGCGACCTGTGTGGGGGGGCCTTCATCGATGGCGATCACGATGCTGACGCTGTTCGCTTCGGTATCTTCCTGCACCTGTTCGACACGCGCGGTTGTCTCCAGAAAACCGCGATCGAAATAGTACTTCCGGATACGCAGCAGGTCCTCTTGCAACGTGGGTAGATTATAGGGGTCGCCGCGCTTCCAGAACAGTAAGAGTGGCCGCGGCTTGGTGGCCATGGCACCGATCAACGTACGGCTACTGAACTGCCTATTGCCGGTAAAGGTAATACGCCTGACCTCTGGCAATGGCAAGGTGGGGGCAGGCTCGACCGTCTGTCTTCGGAGCAGGGCACAGGACAGGCACACGGGCAGGATCACCCCCATCCCCAACAGTCTGCATAGCCACCACATCCGCACTCCCAGAGAGCTCATAATGACCGTGCTGTTGCTCGCGACTCTCCTGTACACCCAACATGATTGGCCATCCCGGACCGTTTGTGGAGGGAGGATAGTATTGTAACACCCCTGGCCTCCGGGGTCACGCCGCATTTACGCTATGGGCAGGTGTCAGCGCCTGGCACGGTCGTGCCGGAATGCACTCTTCACCCCCTGTCTCGCTTAGAGAGGACGAACAGCACCAGAGTCGGCGCCGTGTCTGAAAAAAACTACCCCGGTGAGGCACACGGGAGGAGAAGGAATGGTCTCAGCACCGGGGTCGCAAGATAGTGATGAATTCTCCTACGCCCGATTACAAGATACTGGGCTGGATGGCCCATCAATATGTATTTTACCGAGAGGATGCACGTGGAGGGAAGGATTGTATATAGAGTGATTGGCACGCGAGCATGATTGAGAGGACACTAGCCCGACGTCACTCGATTGTACGCGATTAATACGCGAACCAGAACGCGGCAGATGGAATCGCAGAGGGAGGACGGCAGTTATACCCGTGCCGACCAACCCAGCATCGAGCTTACCGACACGGATCCGGCACCTTGGGCTAGCGTACACGCCAGCTTTTATCGATGTAGCGCTGGTGTGCTACCGTGGAGATCTGGATGGCCGCCTGGTAGCGGCCGCCGCGGGCCGCTGTTGTCATGACCCGAGTGTCGACAACAATCTGTTCCTCATCCGGCCCCCCAATGAACGCCTCCGTCAAGACGCGACCATCCTGGGATGCATCGGCCGGCAGGCCCTTAAGGGCCAGGATCGTCGGCATCAGATCGACGTTACTGGCGGGAACACGGACCTCGACACCGCGCTTGAAATCGACCCCCCAGGCGAGGCAGGTGTTGCGGATGGTCCACGGACTCATGCTGCCATGGCTGCTGGCGTCACCGCTGCGCACGCCCGTGGCCCTCATGGAATGCACCAGGTCGGTCCCAGCCAGCCCATAGCTATTCCTGGCTGAAGTCCACGGGAAGGTGAAGAGGATATCGGGACCACGCGCCTCGTTCGCCAGGTGGATCAACTCTAGCGAGAAGGTGCCATCAACCCATCCCTGTGGCTCGGGAGAGGTGGCCGATCCTCCAACCTCGGTTGCCCCGGCTCCTCGGGTAAAAATCACGCCGGTCCACTCCTGGGACTGCAGCCACTGTACGAGCTGCCGAATGCGCTCCGGCGCCTGGTCGCGGACGTGCAGCAGCACTGCCTGATCGCTGCTGGCTAGGACGACGTCATCCGAGTCCAGGGAGGTCTTCAGACCTGCCTCCACAAGTTCCTGCACGACGTTGATGGCAAACGTCACGCGGCTGAATCCATGGTCCGAGACCACGAAGATGTCGGTGCGCTCGGCGAGACCGAGGGCCTGGAGTGTGTCGAGGATACGCCCGATGTGCCGGTCGTTGTTGTGGAGCATCTGGAGACTCTGCGGTGAACCCGCACCAAAGGCATGCTGCATGTGGTCCGGCTCGGTCAACCAGTTGATGACCACGTCCGGCCGTAGCTCCGGCAGGACAAACTCTCGGAGCACGTCTTCGGTCCAGTCTACGGCGGCCTGGTGCGGGTCGGAGGGGCCGCCCTTGGCAGGGGTAGGCCCGAAGCGCTCGAGAATGATGTTATTGACCTCAGGCGGGAAGGCCACCAGTCGCCCAGGATCAAAGTAGCCATTCACCAGGGTGCCGACGCCATGCCGGGCGTGGGGATTGAGTAGCAGGGAGCTCCCAGTCGATCCCGAACTGACCACGGCAAGCTGCAGGGCATGCTCCTGCAGATGCTCTCCCAGGGTCTTTACCGGGACGAGCCGACCACCACTCACTGCCTCGAGGCTGACGAGATGCTGAAACTCTCCGAGGTTGAAGGGACGCCCCTGGTTGACCGCTGGCACGTACATGACGTTGCTCACGATGCCGTTCGTGCCGGGATAGGCGCCCGTCCCAATCGCCGCTGCGTTGACGCGGGTCACTGTGGGAAAAACGGCATGGCTATTGAGATAGCACACTCCCTCTTGGCGCAGTCGGAAGAGCGTGGGGGTCTCGCGAGGATTAATCGCCTCCGGACGCAGGCCATCGAGGACAAATACGAGGATCACTCGGGCCTGGCCGGGTGATCCTCCGGCGACGTTCAGCGACTCGACTGAGGGGTGGAGAAGGTGCGTGTTGTCCAGCATGCTACTACCCCCGAGGCGTAGGGATTCTGGCGCAGTCCGTTGCCTATTGAAACACCGCACGTTGTGAGCCACCCCCAGCCGCAATCACTTCCCCGGTGATGGCCGTCGCTTTGGGCGAGGCCAGGAAGCAGACGACGTAGCCAATCTCTTTGGCGTCGACGATGCGGCGAATGGCGATGTTTTGCGCGGCACGCCGTTCGATTTCCTCAGCCGTCACGCCTTCGCGCCTGGCCCGCTCGGCATACATTGGGCCGGTGCGCTCGGTGCGGGTGGTTCCAGGATGCACCAGGTTCACGGTAATGCCTTGGGGTCCGAGTTGGTCGGAAAGCGTCTTGGTGAGATGGGCAATGGCGGCATTGCGCAGGCCGCTGATATTGCCCGATTGCCGCCCGGACAGGCCGCCGATGTTGATAATCCGCCCCCAACCCTGCTGGCGCATGTGCGGTTCCACGGCCTTGGCGCAGCGGAAGTAGCCGATGACTTTGGTATTGACGTCCTCCATCAACGACTCGTCACTGGCCTCAGCCAGCGGTCCCTGCACGAGTCCGCCGGGCGTCGAAGCGTTGTTGACCAGGATGTCGACACGGCCCAGGTTGGCCACAGTCTCCTTGACCATCTGTTCCACTGCCTCGCGATTGGTCGTATCGGCAGGGACAGCGACGATTCGCCGGCCCGTCGCCCCTGTAATGTCCTTGGCAGAGGCCTCCAGTGTGTCACGACTCCTGCCACAGATCACCACATCGACCCCTTCACGGGCCAATTCCAGCGCGATGGCCTTGCCAACCCCTCGACTGCCGCCGGTGACGATGGCTACTTTGCCTGCCAATTCCAGGTCCATACTGTGGTCCTTTCGTTCGGTTGAGAAGTTCCTATCGATGTCTTACCATGCGGCCTGGGGAGTCTTTCTCCCTCTCCCACGGGGAGAGGGAACACCGTATGGCTACTTAACCTGGCGCCTACGCCCTACCTCCTCTTGAGGAAACAAGGCAGGTGTAGCGCAATCAGCGCCCGGATGAGGCGACGGTTTGGCCGTTCTGGCCAGGCTCGGCTGCACCCGCAGGTTGCAAGTATTTGCCAAACCAATCGAGGATGATGCGAAAACGCTCCAGCCGATGGCGTGGTTTCCCGGCGCGCGACAGCTCATGATCCTCATCGGGAAAGCGCACGAGGACAACCTCTTTGCGCTGCTTTTTCAAGGCGACGAATAATTGCTCGGCTTGCTCCACCGGACAGCGCAGGTCGCTCTCAGAGTGCATGATGAGCAGCGGTGTGACGATGTCCTGCGCATAGGTTAATGGGGAGTGATCGATGTACCACTGCATGTTCTCCCAGGGCAGATAACCGCTTTGCGCCTCGGAGAAGGAGTGTCCGATGTCGCTGGTGCCAAACAGGGTATAGGTGTTGTTCACGGCGCGCTCTGAGCAAGCCGCTGCGAAGCGGGTCGTATGGCCGACCGTCCAGCTCGTCAGAAACCCGCCGTAGCTCCCCCCCAGCACCCCCAGCCGCTCGATGTCGATATAGTCATAGCGGCGCAAGGCTTCATCCAGTCCGGCCATGACATCGGCGAAATCGCCACCGCCCCAGTCGCCAACCACCGCGCGGGTAAACTCTTCGCCGTAGCCCTGACTGCCCCGTGGATTGGTATAGATGACGACGTACCCTGCCCCGGCATAGACCTGAAACTCGTCGAAGAAGTTATGCCCATACTGCGTGTGCGGGCCGCCGTGGATGTTCAGCAACGCCGGATAGCGCTCGCCCGGCCTGAAGCCGAACGGCCGCATCACCCAGCCGTCGAGCTGGTGACCATCGCGCTCGTAGCGGAAATGCTCCGGCCGCGACCGCACCACCTCCGCCTTCCAGGCACGATTCAGCTCGGTCATGGGTTTCTCACCTGTGCCATCAGGGCTGCACATCAAGACCTCAGGCGGTGAGACCGGATCCGTGGCGGCGAAAGCCAGTAATGCGCCATCGCGCGAGGCGGAGAGGCCGGTAATCTGCCGCGCACCGGTGAGGATACGCTCGGGGGCCGTCGTACCATCGGCGCGTACGCGGTAGATGGGAATGTCTCCTTGGTCCTCGACAGCGAAGGTGATCCATTGGCCATCCGCCGACCATAAAGGCGATACATGACTGAAGAAAGGCACGCAGGTGCGGTCTAACGCCAGGCTCAGACACGTTGGCGTGCCGCCGGCGACTGGTATGGTGTACAGTCGCATGTTGCGTCCCGACTCATTACGGTGGCGATGGCCCAGATAAGCGATGCTGCGCCCATCCGGCGAGAAGGTCGGGGAGCTCAGGGGACCAGCAGTGTCGGTGACACGTCGTGGCTCACCCCCGTGAGCCGGCACGAGCCAGATGTCCGAGGCATTGTCATAGTCACGGTCCTCATGGCGGGCGGAGACGAAGGCCAGGTGCGTGCCATTGGGCGACCAGGTCGGATGAGTGTCGACGAAATCACCCTTGGTGAGTTGCTGTGGCTCGCCGCCCTCGGCCGAGATGATGAAGAGATGCGGCCGCCGATCATAGATAAATCCCTCCCCATTGGCCTTATACTTGAGCGTCGTGATGATGCGCACCGGTTTGGAGTGCTGACGCTCTTCCTCATTGACGGGTTCCTGCCAACCGCCAACCCGCACCACCAGGGCCAGGCGACTACCATCGGGAGACCAGACATACTGCATCACCCCATTGGGCAACTTCGTCAATCGGGTCGCCTCTCCGCCAGCACTGGGTATGACATAGACTTGCGGCTTCGACTGTGCCTCGCGCTCGGAGAGAAACGCCAGGCGAGTGCCATCGGGGGACCAGCGCGGCATGGTATCACGCTTTGGGCCGGTGGTGAAGGGCCGTGGCTTGCCCCCGGCCGTATCCACCATCCAGATGTTCGAAAAGTATTGGTCTTTGTCGTCCGAGAGTATGGTGACGACAAAGGCCACCCGTTGTCCATCGGGTGACATCTGCGGGTCGCTGACAAAGCGGATACGGGTGAGATCCTGCGGCGTCATCGGACGACCGGTGCTATCGGCCATGGCAACCCTCCAATGGTGCGCTACTCTCGGGCACATCTGTTGACCTTTCGTCCATGCGGGCACGTTATCCTAGCATGCCTGCCGCGTCTGGTCAAAGAGATGTCATGGGAAGGCTTCCTCTCCTCAACATGTTTTTTTATAAATTTTTTCCCTCCACTCCAACAGACGCCATCCAGCAACTCACAGACGGTATCACCCAGTGGGTGGGGACGCTGGTAAACGCTATCCTGCCTCCCATGACTCCCACACCAGCTTGGTATCAGCAGATTAAGTCCGTATTGCCAACAAGCCAGCAGCACTCTCAAAGCTGGCTGAACGACACGGCTCCGAATATCATCGCCGACATGACCACTTCGTTCATCACCTATTCCAGCATGTTCGCTAATGTGGTGAAAGATGTGACGCCGCTGCTGACGCAAATTGCCCAGCAAAACAACATTCCCACGGCTGACCAGGTGCAGCAGCTCACTCAACTGGTCACGACTTTGGCACAGACTGCCGCAGCCAACTAGAGCACAGTCGCTACACTGATGACGGCCATGGGTAATTACCGGACCCAGATGGAGGCCGATTTTGCCGCTCTCAAGACTGCGCTGGCATCAGCACTACCCCAGGAGGCCCAGGATCGAGCGCTGGTTCAACAGGTGCAGACTCAGATTCAGTCCATCGAGCTCACGCTCGCCGCGGATAATGAGGCCGCGACTTCTGCCACCATCGATACCAGCGATGACATGAATGCCATGGTCGTCGGTCTCATGTTGCCCTTAGAGTTTGATCCCGTGGGTTTCGGCATTGCGCTGCTCGGCTTCGGCGCCGATATCATCATCGACGCCGAAGCCCAGGCTCAAGTGCAGTCCGACCTGAGCCAGATCCAGACGCTCAGCACCCAGCTTGCCGCTGACCAACTACAGCTCGGGCTGATGCAGGGCATCGTCGCGAACCTCCAGAACCTGGCGGACGGCATCGAAGCAGCCCTGACGACGTTCGACGACTTCGACGACACGTGGTCTTTTGCAAACTATGGACTCAACTATCTGCTGGTCGTCCTGGCACAGCCACAGATTGACATCGGCAAGATCCCGGACCTGAACGACCTCAGCGATGCTGCTGCGGCCTGGCAAAAAATGGCGGATTTCGCCACCAAAGTGCTCAACGTCACTGTCACCCAGCAGCAACCCGTCACCATCTCGCCATCGTAGTTCGAGGTGTTGATAAGTCACCACAATGAATCTGACGGCTCGCCAATCAAGAAGGAGGCATGCTAAAGCCCACTGCCATTCAGCAACAACTCATGGGAAACCTAAACTCAAATGCGCAAATCTCCGCATGGTGTGCTGCTATTGACAATACGACTGTGGTTCAGTCAACTGGTGCGTGGTATCAGCCGTTCATGACAAATCTTGCAATTGCCAAGGGACACGCTTCCACCTATCTAAATGTGATCGGTCCCGACGCCTGGAGCACTCTCCCGAATGCGATCGTTAACTACAGTTCAACGCACAACAACGCGATGAGCGACGTCCAGGGTATTCTCTCCGAGGCTGGCCTCGGCGATCTAACGGCGGATCAGGTCTCGACCATTGTGCAGATCTTCCAGGCATTGGAGCAGTATCTGCAGCAGCTCTTGGGAACTTCTACCGATACGAATCTTGCGGTTCATCCGAATCCTCCTCCAGCCCAACCTACCCTATGGGGAACGCATAACGATCTCATCACATTCCGGACGAACATCACGACGGACAACACAAATCTCACCACAGATCAGCAAGGCGCCGCCGCGGAAGTAGGGTTGTTGATCGCGGATGAAGCAACGATGAACAACAACATCACGAACCTCCAGAATGAAATATCGGTCTGGAACAGTGATATCACGTCTTCCGATGTCGGCATCGGTGTGAGTGTCTTTCTCGCCGTTTTCGGCCTGGTCCTCGCCCCTGTCACGGGGGGTGAGTCGCTTGTGTTCACCGGAATCGGCCTGGCGGGCCTGGGCGGTTCGATCCCCGCGAAAGAGGTCTATACTGAGAAAGTCACCGGGGCTCTGGCTCAGGTTGCATCGGATCAAGCAGAGCTCACGACCGATCAACAGGAGGTCAACGCGTTGCACGGCATCATCAACGCATTGACGACGCTCCAAACGTCTAACGAGGCCGCGCAATCTGCCCTGGAGGGCATAGTCGACTCATTCACCGCGTTGATCGACGACGCACAGACCACAATCAGCGCTCTGAAGCAGGCGGACTCAGGGACAGCGAAGGGCATTCTCGAGCAGCTGAACATCCAGAACGCCGTCAGCGATTGGACGAATCTCGCGGCCCTGGCGCAAGGTATTCTGAACTCCACAAAAAATCTACAACTCCTTAAGCAGCCGAGTTAATCGGGGCATCTCCGATCATGATCACTTATGATACAATAGACACCCAAAATGCCATCTCGGCCGTGGCGAGCAGTGTGGCTGCGATCGTGCCATATGTAAACGCCATGGCCGCCCTGCCCCTCGGGGCGAAACCGATCGTGGTCGATGGCCAGACAGTGGGGAACTGGGATCCCCTCAGCAACATCCCGGGCCTGGAGAACGCTCTCCAGGCCGCCCAGCAGCACTGCTCAACCTTCGAAACGTACGTCCTGAGTGTATTGCATGGCTTCCCTGCTCTCCTCGCCGTTGCGACCGGCAACAACAATGGCCCAGGGATACTGTACGACCTTTCGACGATTTTGAACGTTCTCGCGCAGCTCGTGCAATCGAATGCACCGCCCACCGCCGCCCAGAGGCAAACGGTTGGGAAGGCTTTGCAGGACCTTCTTCAACTCGTATGCCCTCTCGCCGAGTATCTGGCGATGATTCCCGGTCCTACAACGACCTTCGTGAATCAACTGTCCGGCGACATCCAGACGCTCAGGCAGGGCTCTCTCTCCGTTTCCGCCGCCATAACCCATGTGCAGCAAAGCTATGAGAATGCTGTGACCCAGTACGCCGGAGCACCAGGCGGCAGTGCTATCGTTGCTATCCTTGAAACGATCACACAGCAGACCCTGGGCCCTCTCCAGGCGATAGAAGCCGGCATCACGGCCGCGGCGTCTGCGGAACAGCCGATGGTAGGGGCTCTGGGCAAGTTTCAGGACATATTCACGGCGCTCGGCAGCGACTATAGCACCACGATTCAAGTCATCATCGCGGCATCGGATGCCCAGTTCGCATCGGCCCTCCAAGAACTGGATGTGCAGGATGCCCAGTCCTACTGGCAGAATGCTAGCGCCTTCGCGACTGCGAACGGACTAGAATGTTGACGGTGATTTGCGGGTCGACACTGGGCATCGGCCTGAAATCATCTTTCAGCGCGTGATCTTGGTATTTTTTATCTTCGCAGCATTAGCGTGGCCCACCTGACCGGGGCGAGGCTTTGAGTGAATATATGCCTCTATGTCCCAAGCCTCTTGGTCGGTTAAGGCGCCGCCCGCGCCGAAGGGCATATTCCATCTGACGAATTGCGCCAGATCCTGCGGGGCTGAAAACATTCCCGCTGATTGATTGAACGAATGCGGTCCCCACAGCGCTGGTCGGTAATACGTGTCGTTCTCGTATCTGCCTTGTCCATCGAGACGGTGGCAGACTGCGCACTTTTGCACAAATACCTTTTGCCCATTCGTGGCGTTGCCTGTCAACGGAGATATCCTCGGAAAACCACGTGGCGTAGTGGTGTGCGGTGTGTGCGCCCACTGTTCATCTAACCAAGCCATATAAGTCGTAAACGCATTTATATTGACGTTCGTATCACAATTGCCTTTATGGCCGTTTCCTACGGGAGTACAGAGAGGCTTACCGTTCAAGCTATTGGTGAAACACTGATTAATTCGCTCTTGTAGTTTCGGTTTCGAAGGGTAGGGCAAATCAACCCACCAAGTGGCATCTTGTTTCGCGCCGGCGTTTAAATGACAACTCGATCAATGCAACTTTGCTACGGGAACATGTTTCGGCAACATCTCATATGTGTTCGTCGCCAGCTTATATCCCAGCATGATATCAGCCCAATGCTCGTTATCACATTTCGACACGGGTTTATCAGGCGGAGAAATAACTTTTGTGTTGGTCTACATGAGTTTTGCATTGTTCAAAGTAAAACTGAAATCTGCAGACACAAAATTATTCGGATTGACCGTTCGTGCGGTTGAATGGCAGCCAATACAACTCGATGAACGCTGCACAAACAATTCCATAGTCGTGTTCGTAAGAATAGATGGTTGCGCTGAAAACACAGTTGAAGGCGTCGTATGTGTGGGAGGTGTGGGCCATTGCGTGTTAATCAGTTCGTAATGATGTAATCGAACATGACTTTGTTCAAGCGAATCTCGTAGCGCACGACGTGTCTTTTCTGATCGGTCAATGTTCCCGGTAATGTGCCGGTTGCAGCGGCCGCTTGAACTTCGGAGTCAACGATCCCACCTCCTCTCGTGTATCGTGAAGAAGAGTGCACGGGCGGGCACGATCGTCGTGTCAGCTCAACATTGACTCCTGTATCAGCATAGGTGAGAGTGTTAAAAACTAGAGAGATAGGCAGAACAACCCTCTTGAGAAATCAATGAGATAGAGAGCCGAATAGGGTAATATCACGCTGCAATTGAACGCTCTCGCATAGGTAACTGGGGGCGGAAAAAAAGTTCAAAAATTCCCCCAAAAATGCGCATTCTTATCATGTATATTCAATAGAAATTCTTGCGGGATCCGACCGTTGGACAATCAGAAATCTGCACGTATGCCGAACTAATCCCAAAAGGCGCATCCCGACTCTTCTGCCTCCCAGAGAACCCCTCGTCCCCTTCCACGTACAAGTGCGACATCCCATCATCGGTCCTGATCGGAGATGCTGCCAGCTTTACGTATCATGCTCTGATCTTATGGACTTGGTAATGCCGCCTGGCAGAGGACTCTGCTGGAAACGCGCCACAAGAATAGCGGTTTGTGCTCTATCATCAGGTACCAGTGAGCAACGAGTCGCCTCTTACTACCTCAACCCTGGCCTTCCCCATCGAGGGGGAGGGCATTCTCCGCAGCATTTCATCCACTGGCCGCATGGCATCCCTGATAGCCCCGATTTTTGGCCCCCGATCAAAACATCTATGATACGATTGCATCCGATGTCTTGCACGGTCGTGGCCCTGCATGCATACACCATCAGCACGGCAGATACCCTCGACGATTCACTGTAGCCCTTCGGCCAACGCTGGTAATTGGCGCCTTGAGCCAATGTACCAATCACTTGCACGTTGCTAGCACGCTATGCTCTTCGTCACATGAGTGTCATACGGGGACCCCTCGGCTCGGAGAGATTCGTTGTCACCCACTGCTTCAGGCAGTTTTCTGCCCCCAGTGCCATACAGTGTATACAGACGGCTGGACCGTTTGGCTTCGGCGCAGCAACGATGAAGGGATGAGGCAGTCCAGGAGAGGAGACCGGTCATGGATTTAGATTCATTGCCGAAGCCAGCGTCCGGCTTCCCGGGCGCTACTCAGGATGGCTATGGTGCGCGCATTGCGGCGTCTGGTGATCCCACTGCCGATTCTCCAGTGCGTCACAATGGGTGGTCGGCAGACTCGGTGCTCGCAGATCCCTCTACAGAGTCGAGGCGAGACGCTATCCAGACCGTTTCTGATGGCACGCTGATCGAGGCCGTGCTCGTCGGGGATGCCTCTCAGTTTGAAGCCTTGGTCCGGCGCTATAGCCATGGCATATACCGCTTCCTGCTCAAGCACGTGGGGTCTGCCGCTCTCGCCGAGGACTTAGCTCAGGAGACATTCGTCGAGGCCTATCGTCACTTGGCGACCTTCAAAGGCGAGGCGAAATTTTCTACCTGGTTATATGGCATTGCCCTGAACCGATTACGCAATTATCTCAATCGCTAGCCCATCTGCGCTACCATGATCTTACGTTTCTATAGGGATGCCCTCCAGCTGCGCCGTCATACTGTCTTGTGAGAACAAACAAAAGACATTAAATAATTTAAATGATATATTATGATATATCTTATCGATATGAAGAGAGGCGTGCCTTGCGTGAAGTATGGTATCTAACATCGATAGATCGATATATGCCCATCGGTGGCTTGCACACCGCTGCAGCGAGCGAACAGCTAGGCAGATGGCGGCCGCAGCCCGGCCTATGCGGCTTCACCCTTGGCCATACACGAGACCGATCTCCTAGGCCACACCCAGACGAAGGAAAGGTGAGCCCTGAATGAATACCCCGACGCCTGAGGAGGTCCAGTGTGACGATGCGGAACGCTGGCTCAGTCGCAACTTGGACGGCGACCTGACGCGGGCAGAAACGCGACAGCTCTACTTGCACCTCGCCTCTTGTGAGCCCTGTCGGATGAGTATGGGACAGATGGCTATGCTGGCATCAGACTTGTCGGAGTTAAATCGCCTATATGCCGGCCAGTCATTGAGTGCCACCTTTGCGGAAAAAATCCAGGATGCGGTGCGCCACGTCGAGTCTGAGCCGCCACCGCAAGCTCTCCACTCACGTGTGGTCGATCAATCGACACGTTTTCATGTGCATGGAGTACAGTTCTACTCGGCATATGATAATGTCAACTGGACACACCTGGAGCTGCTCCCGCCGGGAGATACCCTCCGTCTGGTGGTGCAAAGGCAAGATGAATGTGCGTACGACTTCCGATTAGAATCCTGGGGCGCGGTGCCGGTCGTGGTCGTTTTTGAGGATGCCCACGCGAGAAGGAGCTTGGTCAAGCACATGACTCTGCAGGGGACACAATACGCCTTCCTCGACATCCCACAGGCGGAGGATGTGATAGAGATACGGAACGAAGGGGAACAACCCATTCGTGTCCAGGCCGCCGCTCGACAACCGGACGCTTTCATGGTCTGGATCCTGCGCCACAGCAGCCGTCAGACCCCTTCAGGACCTCCACAAACTGCCGCTCGACCGGGGATAGAAGGTCAGGCAAGGGAACCGACCCACGAACAAGAAGCATAAGCCGCAGCCTGTCAGTTCATAGCAGCCTGTCCGCCCGCTTACCGTTCCAATGATGCCCCCTAGGTGAATTCTCTCGCTGGGAACTTTTCCTCCGCAATCGTTACTCATGATGGTGAGGACAGATCTGCACCTGTGCCCCTTGGCGCGGCGTTGCAGCAGGTCCGCAACTCATACGCGGAGGTGGGCTGTGCCCACGGTCGAACAAGTCCAGCGCGATTCGAGTCTGGAAGTGCCAGCCGTCGTGGCTGTGCAAGCGGATGTCAACGAGGCAAGCCAATCTGGGGCTGAAAGCGAAATACCATGGCAGAATCGACTCCGACATGAATGTGAGGCGATGCTCACGTATGCGTTTGCCTCCGGCTTGAACGTGCCAGAATCCGTGTCGCAGGCGATTACTGAGGCAGAAGTCCAACTCCCAGCGGTGGCGGGGCAGTTTCCACAAACCATCGGGATCGATCGCGATCTGGGGAGTGGGGGAGCTGGGAGCGCCAACGCACCACAAAGTGGTTTGGACAACCGCATCAGATTGTTGACGGGCGCCCACAATCATCTGGTGGCGATCGTCGCGCCTGCCATCCCGCGGACCATTCAGTATCTACAAACGAGCGCGAAACACGCGGGCTACTGGGGGTTCCTCGGGAAAGTGCCGTTCGCTTAACGCTGTATGGTTATGGCGATTCTCTTCCTGCTCGGCTTCATCCTTACAGAGTATTCCCCTCCGTACATATCCTCGCGCCGGCGGGAACGCCGGACTCTAGCGGATTACCGTTATTCCTCCATGAGTTATTCTATTTCACGGCTGCCGGGCTTGGCGCCTCCTTCGCGGTCCTCTTTGAGGTAAATCAGTCCACCCTCAACGCCACGTTTGACCCCTTTCATGAGCCTTTCTACTGGGCGCGGTTTGCCCTCGTGATCGCCGGCGTCATGCTGGGCGGGCTCGTCCCTGAGGACCTCAGTAAGCCGATGGCGCACAAAGTAGCCAAGCCGATCCTGGCGTTGCTCGGAGGCTTCTCGGCTTCTGTCGTCTACCGAGTCCTGGTCCACCTGCGCAATACGATCGTGGCGTTAGTCCCGGGTGGTGCCAATGACGAGGTCGATGGCGGCGGACCGAGTCGACAGGCAGGATCTACCGACGCGGCATCTGCCGACCGACTGGCCGTCGCGTCTCACTTGATCGGCCTGCAGCAGAGAGTTGGTCCTGAGATGAGTGCAGCGCAGCTCCAAGAAGAAATCGCGCGGGTCGTGACCTCCATACTCGCGCCGCGGGGTGACACCAAATAACGCCGTACAAAGCAATCCCGCTGTGTTGTCCGGGGCCTCAGCAGTGGCCTACCGATCAGCGAGCTTCCGGCGCTGGCCTCCAGTATGGTAGCATGACTCGGCAGTCGTCATACGGGCTACCGACCCATAAGACCATCCCACACAGTGAGACGAGACAGGGGGATCGCGGACGATTATGGGAACCGAGTATTGAAGAGGAGGGTCTGTCCATGAGCCATCCCATACTCCGATTGAACGATGGGTTTGATCACACCTCTCCCGAACTACGGGATGAGGTCAAAGCACTCCAAACAGAGCTCAATCAGGAAGGGTTCAGGCTCGAAGCCGATGGGCTCTTCGGCCGTGATACCGAAAGCGCGGTGAAACGCTTCCAGCGGGAACATGGCCTCGATGATGATGGTGTCGTCGGACCACTGACCTGGGCTGCCCTGTTGAGGACCACGCCGCCTGATGTGAGCACCGTGTTTCCGACCACCTTTCCCCGGAACCAGGCTGCCCTGCTGGAGCAATTCGCACAGGCGAATACCACCTATAAAGCGTTTATCGACGACGCCGCCAAGCAATTCGGGTTTCAGCCTTCAGTGATCGGCGGCATCGGCTCGCGCGAATCGCAGTGGGGATTGGATCTCAAACCCACTGGCGCGGGGGCAGCGGGTACTGGGGACTTCGCCCCGCGACGCTTCCCGACGCGCTTCAGGACCGGCCCGTTACCACCCGAAGGCGGATTTGGCCGAGGATTGATGCAGATCGATTTCGATGCCTTCGAGTTCGCCCGGACGGGGAATTGGAAAGATCCAGCCGCGAACATCCGCTTCGGCTGTCAGGTATTGGCTGAGAGCCGCGATTTTATGGAGCGCAAGGCTCAGCTCAAGGGCAGAACCCTTTTACGAGCGGCGATTGCCGGCTAGTACCGTTCACGTGGTATGAATCTTTTGAAAACAATGTGTTGCGGTGCCAATCTTCACTAAAATGGCCCAAAATTTGATCCTACAAATCTGCAAGAGATTGAAATTATAGGAACATTACCACGTGAACGGTTACGCCGGCTATAATGCCGGACCGGGTAACGCTTTGCGTGCCATACGGGATGGGCATGACATCGATTTTTTTACCACTGGTCGCGACTATTCGAAGGACGTGCTCAACCGCGCTGGCTTCTTCCAGCTTCACGGGTGGACATAGGCCCCACAGAAGAGCGGTGTGTTCAGCTCTGCCATGGCCGCATGCGACAACAAGACCGTCAGCCGTCCAGGGAGACATCGTATGTCTGCTTGCTATCGATCTCGTGGAGAGTGCGCTCGACTCAGCGTCGCGGTGTGTTTTGCAGTCTTTCTGGCTGGCTGTGGTCTGACGCTTCAGCAACGCGCAGCTGTGGAGAGGTTCAGCGCCGCGACCATCGACTTTACCACCTTGACGTCATCGGAACTGATCAAGAGCCGCACCGACGTCCTGCAGATGAACACGCTACGCGTTCAGCTCAACGACGACACCGTGAAACCAGACCACATGGATGAGCATTTTACCGTGGACCGGGTGAGGGTCCGAGTCGACGCTATGCATGCCCTCAAGGAGTATGCCGAGCTTCTGCACATGCTCGTCACCACCTCACAACAAGCGCAACTCAAAAACGCCGCCGACAGCTTCGTCGTCAGCTTGCGTAAGGTGCAGGGCGTGAGCCTGAGCGATGACAAAGCTGGGGCCATTGGGATGGCGATCCAGCAGGTCGGTGGACTGGTCGTCGAGTACATGCGTGCCAAGGCAGCACGCGAGGTGGTCACAGCCAGCCATGATGCTATCCTGCAGCTCGTGGACCTCGTCCGGCGTGACTTCAATCCGCAGGCCGATCACTGGAGCCTCGGATACGACGTGGTCGTCACGGCATTGGTAGGTGCTGCTGAGTTTGCCGCTGTTGGCCCCAATGCGGCGATGAGAGCCCCTCTGGTCGGCGAAGCCAAAGTGGTGGCGGCTCAGAACCGGGCTCGGTTCACCACCCTAGCGGTGCAGGTGGACGGTTCGGCAGTAGCGCTTCGAGAAGCGCAAATCAACCTGCGCGACGTGCTGCAGTCGTCGGATGTGACGTTCGATGGCATCAATAGCTATGTGACGCAGCTCCAAGATTTCGTGGAGATCTACAGCATCCTCCGCGCCAGATAGGAGGCATCCTCATGGCATTGGATAACGGCACGACATTGGGACGGGAGCTACTGAACGCGCTAGAGGCTGTCACCGGCCTCATTCCAAAGGCTACGTCTATTCAAGACCTAAACGAACTTGCGAACAACACGCGCAAGGCTCATCGAGCAGATCGGGACGCTCGTCGACACGAACCTCAACCGCGCCAGTCAAGAATATCGTGCAGCCACCAGTGGTCTTCTGGAAGCCTCGGCATCGATACGCAGCGCGATCAGCGGCATGGAGAGTGTCGCCAAGGCGGTGGAGACGCTCGCCAAGACACTCGACCTGGTCGCGCGGCTGATGGCAGCGTAGAGGTTTCCAACAGCCTCATCCGGAATTTTCGGCACGGCACCATGACCGAGCTGGGATATCCCTACCGCGGGATGAAGTAACCAGTCTTGGAAGAGGTCACGATACGTACCTGCCTTCACGTCTTCGATAGTCCATCCATTCAGGGCTGCATCCAGGGCGGCGGCAACAGCGTTCTGCAAAGCGCGTGTCTGCACGGGCGACCGGAAGCGCTCGCGCACTTGCCTTCTGGCGGTGCTCAACAGGCTACTGACGAATTGAGCCACGAGACCACCACTGGCGCCATCAGCCGTTAAGAAGTATTCTCGCCATGCCGGTGGTAAATTTATGAACCAGTCCATGGATGGAGAGTGTTAAGAACTAGAGTGATAGGTAGCACAACTCTCTTGAGAAATCAATGAGACAGAGAGATGAATAGGGTTAATATCTCTCTGCAATTGAACACTCTCAACAGCTATTCTGTCCACATACAGATGGAATAAATAGAACTGATTAAAGAAGAGGTATATGTCTGAGTATTTCGGAGCTGCGCGAGGATGGCCAGCGACGCCGTGGCCACGTTGCGGAGGTCTGGGGCCTGCACGATCTGCTCGATACAACATTGGCACCGATCGAGGTGCTGGTCTACGATGAGCTCATGGTCCATGGGGTTCCTCCTGATGATAAAGAGTCAGGCATAGGGTTTCATCAGGATACGCCATGGACCACCCACCTACAATTCAAAGGCACACCCTCCCATGCTCGGATCCAAGTCGTTTGAAGTGGCCTACGACACGTTGATCGGGATCGAACTCAGACACATGATCAAAAAACGGCAGTTAGAGGAGGGAAATGAGGGCCTCACGGCAGCCGAACTGTTCTACTCCCTGGCCGCCGAATCACCCCACCGACTGGGTCGACTCACCCCAAATCGTCTACACGCAAACATTTGCGACAAAGCCGTTTCAGGAGAAGAAGGTGGGTTGGTCTGCCGTCCTCGCAAACCCACGGATGCCGGTGACCAGCACCTTATTCGACCAAGCCCATCACGCCATCGAGCGCAAGTTCTTCGCGATGAAGGGCTTCCATCATCCAAGAGGCAAGCAACAGGAGTGTCTGACAGGGCTCGCACACGTGTCTACCCTCATGCCTTATCAGCGTCGAGCCCAGCACGCCGGCCACTGCGCGGTAGAGGTGGAAAGCGGACGGGTGCCCCGGTAGACTGGTTCCTCAATCTGCAGATCCTCACCTCAGGAGGCTTCCGATGAGCGGTGACAGGCTCCACCACTGAGGGTGGTGGAATGTAGAAAATCGGTTGATTTTTTCCTACTCCAGGTTCATGCTGGAATATTATGAACATGCATTGCCATGGCCTATGCCGGAAGCTTGGCTCTGTGCTGTGCGACCGCTTCAACCTGCGCTGAAGTCTATGGCACTTTAACCCTCAGGATGCCATCTTGAAACATTCTGCCACATGGCCGCACGTCTTACCGGCTAATCGGTGCTGGTGGCTACGCTTGGCAACCATGGGGCCACGATGACAGGAAGCGTTGGAGATCGTGCCAGCGGACCCAGTGCGACGCTGGTGTCGACAGGGATGACAGCACGGGCTGAGACGGCGGGGCAGGCGGCAGGGGCCAGCGCGGCCTGTTATGGCTGTGCACGCACGCGCCCTGATCCGACGGATGAACCGGGAACATGGACGTTGGGGGGTACCTCATCTCCACGGTGAACCGACGAGGATCGGCGTGTGTGTCTCACACACGACCGTAGCGACGTCGAGGGCCCCACGACCCGATCCGTCTTCGCACCCACGGTCGAAGGGCATTGGGTCTCATCTACGATCGGGCGTTGGCGCGCGACGACCTACCTGGAGCGAGCGGTCCACTGGCCAAGCCACAGGCAAGCGCGAGTCGTGGCATGATGAGACGGGCAGCAGGCGTTTCTGGTAAGGGCAGCGTCGTGCGATGCAGGTTTAGTTGGATGGCCTGGCCAGCTTCATTACACGGTGAAGACCACGGCGGTTGGTGGAGAAATTTTCGGCAATGTTTATACCTGGGTGGCACGAGCAGGAGGGCTGTGATGGCGACCGAGAGCCAGAGTGTGGCAGCGATCAAGAACCTGGTCGATGTTGAACGAGGGTTGGTGAGCCGGCGTATTTTCATCGAAGCAGAGATCTACGAGCGGGAGTTGGCGCAGATCTTTGCGCGCTGCTGGCTGTTTTTATGTCATGAGAGCCAGATCCCCCACCCCGGCGATTTCTTCAGCACCTCGATGGGCGAAGACCCGGTGTTGGTGGTGCGGGACAGCCAGGGCCGCGTCCACGCCTTTCTTAATGTGTGCCGCCATCGCGGGAACCGACTTTGTCGGGCCGATGGGGGCAACGCCGCGACCTTCACCTGTGCCTATCATGGCTGGACCTATGGCAACGATGGGCGGCTGGTGGGGGTACCCTCTCTCAAGGAGGCCTATTATGGAGAGTTGGACCGAGCGCGGTGGGGGTTGATCCCTGTGGCGCAGCTGGACAGCTACAAGGGGCTGCTCTTTGCCACCTTCGATCCCACGGCACCGCCGCTCTTGACCTATTTAGGGGAGGCGACCTGGTACCTGGACACCTTCTTTGATCGCCGCGAGGGCGGCATCGAGGTGGTCGGCGGGGTGCACAAGTGGGTCGTCCCCTGCAACTGGAAATTCCCCGCGGAAAATTTTGGCGGTGATGCCTACCATGTGCCCTGGAGCCACATCTCGGCCATCAAAACGGGATTCAGCGGGGATTTTCGTCTTCGTCCCACCTCCGGTGGCATGATGCTGTCGCCTGGCAATGGCCATGCGCTGATCACCATCGGCCCCCACGAGGTGTCTGATCCTCCAGTGCCCGACATCTTAGCCTACGAGGCGGAGATCCGCCCGGAAGTCGAGAAGCGCCTGGGTTCCCGGTATGGCCGGGTCAATCCCATTGTGGGGACGGTATTCCCCCACTTCTCTTTTCTCCGCGCGTCCTCACGCACCTTCCGCGTCTGGCACCCGCGGGGACCCGACAAGATTGAGCTCTGGTCCTGGATCTATGTGGACAAGGCCGCCCCTCCCCACGTCAAGGAGGCCATTCGGCTGGCGGGGGTGCGAGGCTTCAGCCCCTCGGGCACCTTCGAGCAGGACGACATGGACAACTGGCAGGAGTGCACCCGCACCGGCCGCGGGCTCGTTTCCCGGCGTTATGCGTTGAATATGCAGATGGGGTTGGGCCATGAGCACTTCGACGAGGGCCTCCAGGCCTGGGCCAGCGACTACCGCTTCAGCGAGAGCAACCATCGGCAGTTCTACCGGCGCTGGGCGCAGCTCATGGCGGACGAGAGCGGGGTGGAGGACTCGAGCCCTGGCTGCTGAGCGCTGCCGGGGAAGGGAGGTGGGCTGGTATGCGCGAAGCGATCATCCGTGAGGTGGACCTGGCGAAGGACGACGAACTGGCGATCCTCGATGAGACGAAAGAGACGCTGACCAGGCGCATCGCACGCCTCGAGACAGGCATGGCCTGGGCTGAAGACCCGCCGTCTCGTACCCGTCACCTGGTCTCCAATATTGAAGTGGAGCCAGGACCAAGCGAATCCATGCTCAAGGTGTACTCGAACGTCCTCGTCTACCGAAATCGGGGGGAGACCGAGCAGGACTTCTATGTGGGCGGGCGGCAGGACGTCCTCAGGCAGGTCAACGGCATCTGGAAAATCGCCCGCCGTACCATCGTTCTTGACCAGAACGTGCTGCTGGCCAAGAACGTCAGCATCTTCTTTTAATCTATGGCGTGTGATGGCAAGGAGACGGGCGGCAATGGCCAGGCAGACGCCATTGTGGGTGGTGAAGTATCGGCTGGCGCAGTGAGCACCTCTACGAGGGCATTGTCGACTTAACTGCATCCCTCTATACAGCCTCAGCCCAGTGTGGCATACGCGTCCCTCAACCATCGCTCCTCGTGAGAGTAAGCACTTTCAGGAAGTGGTGCCACACGTTCGGCCAATCGTATGCGAATGAACTCCGGCGTCGGCGTCCCAGACCCGGAGACACACGGCACCTGGACGAGGTGTTGCTGACCATCCATGGGGCACGGCACTACCTCTGGCGGGCTGTCGACCAGGACGGCCACGTGCTGGATTTAGGGGTAGCTGCTTATGGCCCCTGGCAGCCCCATTGTGGTAGTCAAGAGGCCAAGGCAGCCTTCGGCAAGGGGCAAGGGATGCGACGTGACGTCAGCAACGTTCTAGCCTGGGCGTGCCTTGTGACGGGCCTACTCGCCGTGCTGATTGTCGTTGGTTCGTGCCGGTTGTCGCGGTTTGACCCAGCGCTCATGGCCTATACCTGTGCCTCGCTCTTCGCAGTGTTCGGTATCCCCGGGCGCTATGCCGTGTGGTTGCAACGGCCACTGACAGCGCGCTTTTGGAAGCGCGGCTGGCCGGTGTTTTTCCGGCGTGGGCATCGCGGGCGGAACCTTGGCCTCTGGGGCAAGCGGGTTACGGGTGAGGGCATGCCACACACGTCCGACCCTGTGATGTAGGCGGCCTACCAGGCCTTCATCTCGTACAGCCACGCAGCTGACGATCAGCTCAGTCCGGTGATTCAGTCAGCGCTGCAGCGCTTCGCGAAGGCCTGGTATCAGCTCCGTGCGATGCGGGTGTTTCGAGACCAGACCGGCCTCTCGGCGAACCCCGCGTTGTGGGGATCGATTGAGAAGGCGCTGGCGAGTTCGGAGTACTTTCTGCTGCTTGCGTCGCTGCAGTCTGCGCAATCGCACTGGGTGCAGCGCGATCCCCGACATTGCCGCAACGGTGCGCGATATTCCAAAAGACGCGCTCGACGGCGAGGACGTACGACAGCATCGGCGGACGCGAGTGCTCGCCACGGCGATGGTGCTGGACATTCTGGCCTTCGCCGTCGTTGCGACGTGGCAGGCATACGTGGCCACAGTGCAGCGCGGCATTGCGACGGCTCAACGTAACACCGCGCTCTCGCGTCTTCGGGCCGTGCAGTCGCTGAAGAGCGCCACTGATCCGCTTTCGCATCTGGACCTGGCGCTGCTGCAAAGTGTCGCAGCGTACCGCATTCAGCCGACCGCCGAATGCGCGGCGCAGCCTCGTCAGCGCCCTCATGGAGACGAACCGCGTGAAGAAGTTCGTCCACGCGTCGGGTACGCTTGTGAGCCTCGCGCTCAGTCCTGATGCGAAGACGATCGCCACCGGCGACAGTATGGGCCATCTGGTTCTCTGGGACGCAGGAACGCTGCAGCAAACATCGAATCTGGAGAACGGCACGGACTTCGTGAACAGCCTCTCGTTTAGTCCGGACGGCCGCACGCTGTCCGCCGCCGACAGCAAGCAGGTGGTGTTGTGGAATCTTGCGGGGGAACGAGCCACAAAAGGGCGCACGCTGCAGGGGAAGAGGGGCCTGACGAACCTGGCATGGAGTCCCGATGGCACAACGATCGTCACCGCGGGCGACGATCCCGCGATCACCCTGTGGGATGCCACAACCAGCCAGCGGCGCCGGACGCTCGAGGGTCGCAGCCGAACCGTCACGTCTCTTGCGTTCAGCCGTGAAGGATCGCTCCTGGCCTCGGGAGGGGACGATGGGACGATCACTCTAGGACACAATGCGCAGCGTTGTTCGTACAACGCTCAAGCGATATCAGGATCGAGTGGATAGCCTCGCATTCAGCGAGGACGGGAGCACGCTCGCATCGGGAAGCCGTAACAGTCTGATCGTGCTTTGGGACGTCACGACCCCACTGAGACGCGTGTCCGACCAGGACCCCTCTCGAGAGAAAGGCGCACGATGCATCCCATCACCGACGTGCAGACATTGTTTCGGTACCAGCGCGCGATCCGGACCTTCGCCGAGGAAGACGTCCCGGACGACCTGATCAATCAGGTCTTAACCGCCGCGATCCACGGGCCTTCGGGCTCTAATACCCAGCCCTGGCACTTTATTGTGATCCGCGACCCGACCGTGAAGCACGCGCTCAGTGAGGTATACGAGGAGGCGCGCGCCGCGGGCCCGATGCCGTCTGCGGGTGGCGTGCGGCAGCCCTTGGCAGCGGCGCCCGTCCTGATCGTCGCCTGTGTCAACACCCCCGCTTCCGGCCGCGCCGGCTTCCAGACGGGCGCCTCGATCTACCCCAGCGTGCAGAATCTCCTACTGGCGGCCCGAGCCCTCGGGCTCGCGAGTGTCCTCACGACGCTGCACCGCCGTCGGAAGGCACGCATCCACGAGATCCTCGGCATCCCCGACTATATCGAGACCGCGGCGATCATCCCGCTCGGCTGGCCCGACCGGGACTATGGCCCGAACCGGCGGCCACCCCTGGCACAGTTTGTGATGTACGACCGCTGGACCGGCACATAGGTCCTATATGGATTTGACATCATATGGATTACATGCCATATTGAACGCGTGAGCTGGGTTGTTGAAATCGGCGATGAGTTTGAGCCGGAGTGCGACGCGCGGCACGAGGAGGTGTAGACGGAGATTCTGGCATTGTCGCGCCTTCTCCAGCGGTTCGGACCGCAGTTGGGGCGGCCCCGCGTGGACACGCTGAAGGGGTCCCGCCACGCCAACATGAAGGAGCTGCGCTGTCGTGCGGCCGGCGGCGAATCGGGAGTGGCCTTCGCCTTCGATCCGATGCGCAAGGCGATCCTGCTTGTGGCGTGGGATACATCAGGTGGCAGCGAAAGATGCTTCTACCGGGAGCTGATCCGGAAGGCCGACGATCGATTCGACACCCATCTTGCCCGGCTGAAGACGGGGAAGGACATAACCATGCCTGTCAACGTGGATGAAAAGATCAGAACACTGAGCCCCGCTCAGCGCAAGAAGGTCGAGGCCCGGGCGGAGGAGCTGATGGCCGAGGAAATGACCTTGCGCGAGCTCCGGAAGGCTCGCAAGCTCACACAGGTCCGCATCGCCAAGGTGCTGGGGATTACCCAGGACAGCGTGTCGCGCCTCGAAAAGCGCAGCGATCTCCTGCTGTCGACACTACGGAAGACGGTCGAGGCGATGGGTGGGAAGCTCTCGCTTGTGGCTGAATTCCCCGACCGCCCGCCGATCGTGCTGTCCGGCATCGCCGAAGATGATCCGGCGCCCAAGCCGGGCCAACGGGAGGGCACGTGAGAGAGGACGCCATAAGCGAACCAGGCATTCCTCACATATTGATTCTTAACGATCTGAATCTCCTCCGCGTGTCCTGCCCCGTCGGGAATCACCTGTTGCAGGACACTCTCGAAGATCCATGTGTTCAATAGGTGACGATCTGCATTGCATCTCATCGCACCGTCCCTTCTGTTCCCCCGGATAGGGCGCATGCAAGCGCATCGCGCCGGCTGGTCTGTGGCCCTGTTCCAGGAGGGGGGGCGGAGGGACATTCTGGAGGGCTGCGGGGTGCCATCTCCTCGTACCCCCGGAAGGAGGCGTATGCCTGCTGTGACCGTTTCATCGCGAGTTGCCGGCCAACATACCGACGATGGTGATGGCGTTTGGGGGCTGGATCGATGCGGGTGAGGCGGCGACCGGCGCGCTGCGACACCTCGTGCACCACCTCGCCGCGCCATGTCTCGCCTCCCTGGAGCCTGAGGAATTCTTCGTGTTGACCCAGGCACGGCCGGTCGTGCAGAGGACCGCGAATGGCCCGCGTGACGTGCAATGGCCGCAGAGCGAGTTCTTTCTGTGGCAGCCGCCCTCAGGACGCGCGGGTCTGCTCTTGTTTTGCGGGATGGAGCCCCACCTGAAGTGGCGCACCTATGCGCAGCTCCTGCTGGACGTCGCCGCGCAGTGCGGGGTGCAACGGATCGTCTCCCTGGGGGCGCTGTTAGCTGAGCAGCCGCATACTCGGCCGGCACGGGTCACGGGACGCAGTACGGACCCGACATGGCAGGCACTGATCGAGGCCTGGGGGATGTCTCGTCCGTCACGGTACCAAGGCCCGACCGGCATGGCCACGGTGGTCTTAGAGGCGGCGACGCGGCGCGGCATAGCCTCGCTCGCCTTGATGGGGCAAGCGTCGCATTATCTGCAAGGGACGGAGAATCCTGCGGTGATCCAGGCGCTGCTCACGGTGGTGACCCGTGTGCTCGACCTGGGACTGGATGTGGCGCACTTCGATGCAGCCGTTCAGCGGTTTCGCGCCCAATGCGATCAGGCCGTGGCGCGTGATCCTGCCGTCCAAGCCCATATCCGGCAATTAGAGCAGGACTATGACGCCACGGGTGGCGGGGCGCAGCCCGCGCCCCAGGCGGACGCTCCCCACTCGGCGCCGCTGATCCAAGAGGTCGAGGACTTCTTGCGCGACGAGCGAGAGGGGAGAGGTGAGGTCTAAACCGGGGGTGTCCCCCTCCACGCATGGCCACGACCTCCTTGACGCTGGTGGGGCATTCCGCCGACTCGCCTGAACCTCTCCTCAGGCTGTCACCTGCGACGGGCCAGGCGGCCGACATGCTCGACGTATCAGATCCGGATTTGGGCTATGAGGCGGCAAAATTGCCGTATCAGGAGCGCCAACAGCGGATGAGATCCACCTCTCGATCAGGGCTGATGAGAGGGTGATGTGGAAGTATTTTTATCTACTCAATCGTTAGCCAGACAGCCCAAGCAGGGCCATGGAAGATACGTCACAATGCTGTCGATCGATCTTCGAGGACCGCGATTGCGCGTCCGGCGCGCACAGCCCGAGGACGCCGTGGCGTCGTACCGCTGGTTTGCCGATCCAACCGTAACGGCCTACCTCCCGCTCGCGGGCAAGGGCGCGCTCCCGTTGGAAGAAATCCAGGCGTACCTGGCCCGGGTCGCGACGACGGACCGGCCCGAGGTGGCGATCGGCATCGATCTTGTGGGTGACGGGCCGATCGGTTGTGGTGGCTTTCGCAACTTCGAAGCGGACGCCGCCGAGCTGAGCCTCATTCTCGGTGAGCCATCCGCGTGGGGGCAGGGGCTCGGGGCCGAAGCGTTACACCTCCTGCTGACGTTCGCGTTCGAGCAGTTGGTGTTGGCGCGGGTCTGGCTCGTCGTGCGCGCGGACAACGCACGGGCGGTCGGGCTCTTCAAGAAATTCGGGTTCGTCGTCGTCGAGCGGCACAGGGGGGTCGTGATCAGTGACGGCACGCCACGCGACAAGTTCCGGATGGAACTTCAGCGCGAGGCCTGGCACGAGGCACGACGCAGCTCGACGCAGACACGGGCCGGCTAACCAACGAATGGAGCCGTCGCGCCCACGTGTCTCGTGCCATCATGTCGCCGAGGCGCGCGGCTCATTCGTGAACGTTGGAAGGACAAGACAAAATGCTGGGCCTTCGATACGGCAAGGAAAGACTTGAGCCTTACAATCCGGCATGGGTGGGCGCTTTTGCTGAAGAGCGAAGGGGCCTTCTTGAGGCCCTATCTGGAACGGCGTGCCAGGTGGAACATGTGGGTACTACAGATGTGTCCGAGTTGTGTGCGAAGCCAATTCTGGACATTGCCATTGGCATTGCGGTCGGCACACCCATCGAGCCTATTGTAGGTCCTAAATGGGGATTGGGAAGTGACCTTCCGGGAGTGGTATCCGGGGTCCTGTGCGGCTCCCCAACACATGCCGGCGTGACCCCCCAGAATCAAACGCTCTCCACGGTGCACGCTCCGACCGGCGGGTGGCGTTCCGTCAACTACAGACGCCTGCAGTCGTGCTCATGGGGTGCGTGAGACAGACGGACGTCACCATCCTCAGCACGCCCTCACGCCGCCTTCACCAAAAGTGCGTAAGATCCCAAGTAATTCTGAAAGTTACACTGGAGGGTACACGGCAACCAATCGTGTCAAAATGGGCCACTCAAACAATTGAGGCCCTCTGACACTGGAAGCCATCCACGACGGCCAACTCTGTGTAAAATCGACCTATTCGATGAATTTGGCCCGATTTCGCACAGTTGGTTGCCATCTACGTTCATGGCACAATTGCGTGCGTTACCTTTGTTCTATTCATTTGAACTACGATATCCTGGCTAAACATCGAGCGAATTCAATGTAGAAAGGCCCCCGCACCCTTGCCGGCAGGTCTGATACTGGAATCCACACTCCAATTGCCTGCGTAGCCGTCTAAGCGCTATAAACTCGTCACTGATACGCACCGATTGCCATATATCCAGAGGGAGTTGCTGTGGTGTTATAAGGGCACTTCCCGGACCAGAGGCTCCAACGGACTTCGTGGGGTAAACCGTGGTCGACTTGTATATGGATGCTTCTGCAGTGAAACCTGGCATGTTCATTTCATATCTTCTAACCATTTCTGCCTACTCCCCCTACAACGGTCATAATAAATAGCATGGATGCAGCGAAGTGCGATCCGAACCATATTTCCCATGTCCAGCGTTGGGGTGTTGTGCCTAACGTCGGCGTCTGCTGTTTGGGGGTCGTTTCCATACCGCTCATTATAGCTCTTTTGTGTGCTGGGTCCTTGTCACGGTGCGACCGCCAGTCACGGACCATACCCCAAGACAGACGGCCACTCGTCACCTCGTTTGTTGGCACGCCGGAGCTCGACGCGGGGACGCCGGCATCCCATGCTGCGGCCCCGCCTCCCTCGTCGTCGGGCGGTCACTCGAGGGGAGCGGTCTCTTCAGCGGCTTGACCGCCTCGATCCCCTCCTGCAGAGGGCGCTTAGGCCCCCAGCGTGCTGCACGAGCCCCGACTCCACGCCTGGGTTTCGGCAGGCGCTCGCGGCCCTAGCGGCCGCAAGCGGCGCGGCATCCGCGCCGACATCCAGCCGGATCCCGGCCGTGCGGGCGTCGAAGGATTCCGGTAGTGGCTGGCGAGTCGCTGGATGATCTCGGGGGCCAGGCGCCAGTGCAGGGGGCAGGCTGGGGGCACTGAAACGAGCCCGTGGCGAGACAACGACGGCGGTCGCCGCAGACGTGGCGCCGGCCGTGGTGGACACGGCATCCCCGTGGCCGTCCCGTGCCGGATCGACCGCGGTGACCGGCACTCCACAGCGCCCGGGGCCTGGAAGCTGGCCGCGTACGGCTGCAGGTGGTGCACCACGTCTGCCCGGGGCATGAAGCCGTCCGGATCGTCCCCCTGAGACGGGACGCCCCGGCAACCGGACCGTCCCGTTGGGGGGCACGCGCGTACCGGAGTCCACCGCCCGGGCCGCCCGGCAGGGGCGATCGGCGGGGCCTGTTCCAGCACCCCGTGCGGACGGCCCGGGTGGGTCAGATCGGAGCGGATGGCCAGCCCGGCCTGTCCGCCGCCCATGCCCCCCACCTCGATCGGCGCAGGCATGGGTCGTGCCTCTTTGCACAGCGGCAGACGCCGACGGCCAGACGGCCGGCCACCGCCGTCGCACGGCACACGACAGGCCCCCTCCCTGGGGGCGACGCGTCGCGTACGCCCCTCGCGGCCTGCGGCCCACCGCCTTCCCGGGGGGCTCAGCCTCCCATCGCCCGCGGAGCACTCGCCGTGCGCAGCGCCGCGCTCGACTCGGCGGCGAGCGGCGTGGTCTCCCGTGTCCTAGGCCCCCCGGCATGGCTGGCTCTGCGCGATCGGCATGCCCCGTTCCACACGCGTCGTGGCCACCGCGTGGCGGAGGCGAGGCGGCGAGACCCGCGTGGTAATCTGGGCGTCGGCGGCGGTCTCCTGGAGGATTTGCTGGATGCGCCGGGGCGCGTCTGGTGTGTGCGGGACCGTCGCCAAGAGAGACCTGGGAAGGCCTGGAGGCACCGCTCGCGGGGCCCTGTGGGGCGATCATGAAGGACGCCTGGACAGTCAGCACACTGCCAAGCTGGGAGCGGCGCACCATGCCGCCTCGGTGGTATGTCCCGCAAGCGACAAGCGCCACCTGTCCGCGACTGGCGGTCGCACCGTGACAGTGACCCGATACCCACTGCAGCGGACGGGGGGTCAGCGGTGCTGCATAGCGTGGTGGCTCCGTCAGCGGTTGGCGGTGGGTCTGCTCCCGCCGCTGAGCGGGAGCGTTGTCGCGCCAAGCAACGCTTGGCGTCTCTGACACGGTGACAGTCCTGGTCGGGCAAGGGCTCGCCCCCCACCCGTGGCGCGGCGTGCGGCCAGGGCGAGCCGTGGAGACACGGCGCACCAGAGGGGCGAAGCGTCGACAGCGACGCCGGGAGGCCGCAGGGGTGAGCGCGCCCCCTGCAGTGCTGGGACAGCTTCGAACCGGCGCGTGTGGCGGACGCCGAGGGTGTTCACGCACCCGAAGGCCACACGTGCGCCCCCGTGCAGGCGAGGCGGGGCAGGTCCGCCGGAGGCCTCAGGCCGTGGCAAGCCGGAAGCGAGGCGCACAAGCACGTGGGAAGCCCCGGAGGCGCCTGCGGGGAGGCCCCCACAGACGTCTGGGATACAGCGCCCGAGGCACGGACGGGGAACCCCGGACCCGGCACCAGGCTGGCACTTGGGCTCGGCGGTGGCACCCAGGCCAGGCACGCGGCGACGTCTCGTCCCTGGGACGGCCCGCGGGAGGCTCCTGGGGTGTCTGATCAGGCAGAGGACGCTGAGGGAGGGCACGCCTCCGACCTGGGGAAGGACAGGACGGCAGGACGTCGCCCGCACCGGACACTTCGGCCGGACACCGTTGGATCGGAGGACCAGCAGCCAACCGCCCGGCAGGGCATAGCCAACACAGCGAAAACCGCCACGCCGCACCGATGTCGGGATCGGGACGGAGGCCTGCAGGCGGACCTGGGACTCGACGGCGGGCGGGACCTGACTACGCCGGCCGCCCGTGGGGTGGAGGGCCTGACCGCAGCGGCCTCCCAGGCCGATGGGCCGGCCACCATCACGGCGTTGGTACAGCGTCTCCAAACGCCACGCGACCGGGCCACACGGGTCCGGCGCGGTGACATGCCGCAGGCCAACGGCTCCGACAGGCCGCGCGGGATGCCTGCCCTCGAAGACACACGGGTGCCACGGGCCGGCGCGACGCGGTGGAGGGCCATCGAGGCGCAGGACGGTCTGGATGGCCGCGACGGCGATGGCCCCGGACGGGGGGCGCTGGACGCGGTCCGTGACCGCACCGTCGACCGCCAATGCGGGACGTCGGACGACCTGGGAGAGGCCGACGTGCAAGGCGTCTTCGACCCGCTGGACCACACGCGGCGCTTGACCATGCGGCGCGCGCGCTCGGCGCGGTGCGTTTCAAGAGCGCCATCGGCGCGGCGGGAAGCGGCCGAGTGTGCCCTGGGCGCCGTGCACCCCGGGCCGGGACCGGAGAGGCATAGCCCGGCCGCGCCTCCCGGCGGTCAAGCACCGGAGCGTGGATGCGTGAAGGCGGCGCTTGGCCCCGCGGACGCGAGTCCAACCGAGGAACCGGAGGCGGGCACACGGCACGGCCGGGACTGCACGGGGGGTGCCGGGTCACCGGCATTCCTACCGTAGAGGGCGCAAGAAGGGGAGCTGTCGGCGTGGGGACCTTGACGAAACTTTGGGCGGGCCGAATTTACGGCACCAACACAGGCAATCTCTTCCTGTCACTGGACGAGACAGGGCCGAAGATAGGCGGCACGCTTCGATCCCTTGACACCGAATACGGAGTGGCCGCGTATCACTTGGAGGGTACTTTTGAAGATGCTATCAAGCTGACCGGCTCTCCTATTGAAGCGCGTGAGGGAGTTGAACTCGGCCAGATTCACGTCACAGCCCATCTGACCCAGCAAGGACATCTTCGCGGAGAATGGAAGTCGACTATCGGAACCGCCGGAATGTTCGTGGCGTATCCCCACAATCAAGAAGCGGTATCACAGGAGGCCGGTGCGAAGGAGCAGATCCCCGAGCAGTTCTATACACACAACATCGAGCTGGGTTCCGTTAGCCTCTACGCACAGGATGTGCGCAGTCTCATAAATGACGTTAGAAAGGACTTCACATCTGGTCGACCAATCACCACATACAGTACCGGAGGACGAGAGGTCACAAAGTACGCAGAAGATTGTTTGGCAGAGCTGCCCGACCTAGGAACGCTTTCGTATCTCAAGGTGCACATCCAGGAACCAGACGCGCACGGTATCAATCGGATGGTAGTTGTGGAGTTGAGGGCTTTCGGGATCAATGAAGTTCGAGCACAGGGAGTTAATGAGTCGTGGGTGATTGGTAAGGCGGAGGCGATCGCAGGCCTTCTCCGGCGGCACCAAAACAGCCTTATCACAACCTACAAGAAGTTCGGGTTAAATCTGAATCAACTTATCTTTCTCGCCATGCTTGTCGCGATCCCCGAGATCAGATCACTCGGTAGTCGCGCTCTGTTTGTAGCGGTCGTTTTCCTGTTGCTCACGGCGTTGCTTTGGGTACATTTGAGATTCATTCCAAATGCGAAGATTCGCCTGACTGGCAGCCCACCTACTGCTTTCGCACGCATTTGGCCAACAATCGTGTCGTGGCTGTTTGCCGTAATTGCGTCGCTAGCCGCGGCGTATCTCTATACCTCGCTTACCTCCAATGCGCCCTAACCCCACGCTGTTTGCGCCAAGGGAAGCCCGAAACCTTGGGATGGGATGAACAGGCATGAAACTGGTTATGGTGACCCGGTGGGTGCGCACCGCAGGTGCCAGTCCCACCTGACGAACGCCTCGCCAGCCCGTCAGGAGCGAACCCTCCGTGCGCCACCAGCCATGGCGGCGCGGAGCGAGGGGGAGCCCGGTGACAGGCCGCGTGAGGGAGCCCCGCAAGTGGGAGCGTGGTGGTCCGTGAGGAGATCCCTCTGCGGGATGGAGGGGAACGCCGACGGTGTGCAGTGGCCGGAAGGCAGCAGTCCTGGATGCGCCACGGCGAAGCCACCAGGACACCACCGGGGTCTGAGCGCGGGGCAGGTCATCACAGGGGGCACGCGGGCACGTGGGAGCGCCAGTCGTCTCCTGGACACGATTGCCCGGAAGAGGAGGGCTCCCGGGTGACCAAGCGCCCTGGCGCGGACAGGCGGCTTCCCGCCGTCCGCGAGCCGGAGACGGGACCCACAGGGGGACAGCAGGCCAGGGACTCGCCCCGCCAGCGCCACGTGAAGCGGGGCGCGAGGGGCGGCTGGCAGTCGTCGTGGAGCCTCGTCCCGAGGGTCTGCCAGCCAAACGCAGACCGGGACGGGGGGGAACCACGGCCCACGGGACCCACGGGAGGGCAGGCGACACCGGGCCGAACGTCGGTGGGCGGGCACGACCGGCGAGACCTGGAGCGCCCCACCGGTCTCCACGCGACTTCAACGGATGGCCGAGCAGGCACGTCAGCACCCCGCCAGGCCGTGCTGGACGCGGGCCCACCTGATCGACGTGGAGCTGCTGCGGGAAGCCGCTCACCAGAGCGCGCCGCGATGGCGCGCCGGGAGTGGACGGGGTCACAGCGGAGGCGTACGCTGCGGCCCTTGAGGCCAACCTGGCCGACGTGCACGCGCGGCTAGACCGTGGGCGGTACGCTGCGCCGCCCGTCACGCGCGCCTAGGGGCCGAAGGAGGACGGCCGTCAGCGACGGATGGGGCTGCCGGCGGTCGAGGACACGGGGGTGCCGCGGGCCGTGGCGAGGCGGCAAGATCGAGGCGCCAGACGTTCACGACTGCTCGTACGGCTTCCGGGAGGGCCGCAGCCCGCATCAGGCCCGGCAGGTGTGGCGCGAGCGGGGCAGGCAGGAGCCCATGGGCTGGATTGTTGACGCAGACGTGAGTGCAGGCTTCGATCGCCTGGATCATGACCGGTGGTGCGAGGGGCTCAGGCCACGGGTCACCGATGGGGCGATCCTGCGCTTGATCCGGAAGTGGCGGCGGGCCGGGGTGCGAGAGGGGGCAACCCGGAGCGACCCGGAGCGCGGCAGTCCACAGGGGGCATGCTCTCCCCCCGGCTGGCGACCACCTGGCTGGATCATGTCCTGGATGAATGGTGTGCGCAGGAGGGCAAGCCACGCATGAAGGGGCGCTGTGTTCTGCTCCGCGTTGCCGATGACGGTGTCATGGGCGGTGAGCGGGAGGATGAGGCGCATCGGATGCTGGCAGACCTGCCGAAGCGGTTTGCGCGCTTTCAGCTCACCATGCATCCGCCGAAGAGCCGCCTGGTGCCGTTCCAGCCGCCGCGTCAAGAGGGCGACGGCGCGCAGGGGGACGGCACGTTCGCCCACCTGCGGGCGGTGCTGGCGCCGCCCCTCTCCCGTCTCGTGCAGCACCTCTGATACGTCCTGCAGGGCACCACCTGTTCTGCATCAGAGTCATGCCGACACGCTGATTTCCGCGGAACCGGATGCGTTCATGGCGCTCGTCCGGGTCTGTGGGGGGCCTGGCGGGTAACCGCTGGATCTACCCGGCAGCGGACGGGGGGACAGCGGTGGTTTCTAGCTGGGTAGTTAAGTTATAGGTCTAGGGTAGTTCTGCCCCGCCGCTGAGTGCTGAGTTCGGGCGTTGAGATGACTTGTGCTGTCCAGAGGTGGTCGGAAACATGTTATCGCATGATCTTGCTCCCTGTGCATCGGGGCCTCGGAAGAGCCGGAGCCAGTCAACGACGACGGGTGATCCGGCTGATATGCGTGGGTTGGGGACCACCTGACGTGCGTCCGTCGGGTGCCTGCCTCGCTCGAGGCCCGAGGGTGTCTTGCCGCCTCTGAACACCAGCGAGGATGACACCACACCGGGGCGGCGCCCCTGCCGCTCGTCGTGTCAAACCTGGCGGTCCTTCGCCTGGGAGCCCGCGACCGAGCTGATCGCGCAGGCCGGTGCGTCACCCGTGGCGCCTGGATGGCACGTGCCCCTTCACCTGGTCGGCCAACCGCTTGAGCCATGGCCCCCAGGAAGGCCCTCAGTGCGCGAGCGATGGCCCCCACGACTT
Source organism: uncultured Nitrospinota bacterium (assembly GCA_963707985.1). Lineage (GTDB taxonomy): Bacteria > Tectomicrobia > Entotheonellia > J063 > CAVPRW01 > CAVPRW01. The sequence continues at coordinate 49,175 of CAVPRW010000030.1, forward strand.
GAGGCGCGTGTTGCCCCCGTGCGCTCAGGTGCCGATCCCGTGTGCAGCGCCGCACGTGGGCCTTCCAACCGAGATCCGGGAGGCGGTTGGGGCGCTGGTCCCGGTGGAGGTGGCGCTGGCGACTCACCTGCGCCGGGTCGTGAGAGGCCCAGGCGCCTGCGCCCAGGGCCCGTCGGGCCTGGGGATGGCCCGCCTGGGGGATCCCGCCCTGACGCCGGCGCGCGCCCCTGGAGTCGTCGGACGGGGTGAGGCCGAGAGCGCTCCGGAGTGGTCTGGGGTGGTCAACGCGGGTGAGGTCCCCGCGCGCAGCGGCGCTGATGACGGCGACGGTGCACGGCACCCCCCGCAGGGCCTGGAAGGCCGCGACCAGGGGGCGCAGCCGCCAGGCCTGTACCGGTTCGTGGCGGGCTGGCGCCAGGCGCTGGAGGCGTGCGGTGGGCTCGGTGACCGCCCGGACGTCCGCTTGGCAGACGCGCTGCGGCGCGGGGGTGGGCCAGACGCCCGCGGCGAGCCCGTGCCGGGGGGTGGGGTCCCACGTGGCCCGGCCCGTAGACCGGATCGCCGGCCTCAGCCACCAGGCGTTGCGACGGCATTGGGCCGTCTGGAGCTCGCGGCGGGCGGCCTCGCGGGCACGACTGCGGTGACGGATCGCGTCATCCGCCACCGTCGGGACAGAGACGGGGGTGAGAGCACCCGAGCGCCTCAGGCGTGCTCATTGGACCGTGTCACGCCGGTCGGTCGTGACGCGATGGCCGGCTGGCTGGGGGAACAAGGACGGCGCAACGACCCAGCCGCTGTGCCCGCTGGGGGTGAGATCACGCTCGCGCCCATCACCGCACGGAGCTGCCTCGTCGACGAAGACCCGCGGCGGGCTTGTCGACGGCCGCTGACGCATGCGCGTGTCGAGGTCACACGGTCGGGGCCCGCTCGGGCCCACAGAGACGACTGCGGCCTGGTGGTCTTGGGCCACGTCTGCGACAGCGCTGGACTCATACTGGCCCTCCAAACCGCCAGAGCGCGTGCGAGACTGGGGCATGGCGGACCTCCACGGGCTGGGTCAGGCGTCGACCGGATGGGGCTCTGGCGTCTGGCACGCTCACCCACGTGGGCAACGGAGGTCCGCCGACCCATGGGAAGGCATGATGTCTAGACGCCCAAGAAGCTCACCGAAGTAGCCCCAGCCGCCGCCAACGTGAAGCTTGCAAGTAATAGCGCCCGGCGTTATGATTGCAGGCATGATCCAATCTTTTCGCGATCAGTCCACCGCGCAGCTATTTCAACGCCGCCTCTCACGTCGATTCCCGCCAACCCTGCGTAGTATCGCGTGGCGCAAACTGGCGGTGCTGAATGCGGCGGAACGACTCGACGACCTCCGCGTGTCTCCGGGCAATCGTCTTGAAAAGCTCTCCGGCGATCGTGAGGGGCAATGCAGTATTCGCATCAATGAGCGGTGGCGCATCTGCTTTCGCTGGAACGAAGGCCATGCCTACGACGTGGAGATCACGGATTATCATGAGGAGGCCACGATGAGCAAGAAGTTTGCCCCTATTCCTCCCGGCGAGATCTTGCTTGAGGAATTTCTGAAGCCCTTAGGCATTAGCCAGTACAGGTTAGCCCGTGATATCGGCGTCCACCCCCGTCGGATCAACGAAATTGTGCATGGGAAGCGAGCGATTAGTGCCGATACGGCCCTGCGACTCTCACGGTATTTTAGTCTATCGGAGCGTTTCTGGCTCAATCTCCAAGCACACGATGAGCTGGAAAGAGAGAAAGATCGGCTTGAGGGACGACTGGAGACAGAAGTGAAGGTTCTGGCACGCGAGCAAGGCGCTGAAATAGCCGTCTAACAACGGGTTGCAGGCGGACGGGAGGGACAGCGGCGGTTTGGTATTCAGTGGCCCAGGCACACGTCAGGGGTGGTTTCGCCCCCGCCGCTGAACCCTGGGGCGTTAGGCTCCGTTCAGGAAGAGAGCTATAGCATGTCATTGTGAAGACGCTCCGTCATCCAGTAGAATCCAGGCAGTGATTCCAGAAAGGAGATTTCTACAATGCAAACCGTCAAGTTTGTCTATTGGGAAGAAGACGGAGCGTGGCTTGGCTATCTCCAAGATTACCCCGACTATTGGACCCAGGGCGAGACCCTGGACGACCTCCGAGAGCATCTGCGGGATCTGTATCACGACCTGACCAGCGAGGAGTTGCCTGGCATCCGCAAGGTCGACGAATTAGTCGTGTCATGAAGCGGGTCGATCTCATCAGAACGATCGAGGGGTGCGGGTGTGTCTTGGTGCGCCATGGCCGCAAGCACGACTGGTACCGCAATCCTGTCACTGGGATGTCCCAACCCGTGCCGCGGCATCGAGACATCAAGGAAGGACTGGCCAGCCATATCATCAAGGCGTTGAGCACTCCCACCGAAAGGGGTTCCGATGCGGAAGTCACTGGGGAAAACCGTGCCTAACTACGGCGTCCAGGCGGCGGCTGTCAGCGTCCGCTCGTGCCTCGCTCCCGCTGCCCGCCGCACCTGACGCCCAGCGTTAGCCCCCATCTGACATCGAGAGATGACAATGCACTGCCAACTTGCTGAGACCGACACAGAAATTCTGGCCTGCTATCCGGTCATGGCAGAGTTACGCCCGCACCTTCCAGAGCAGGAGTTTGTTGCCCGTGTCAGGCGACAACAGCACGACGGCTACCGGCTTGTGTTCCTTGAGGAGGCGGGAGCAGTCCGGGCTGTAGCTGGCTTCCGTCTCTCCGAATCTCTGGCCTGGGGGAAGTATTGTTATGTGGATGACCTGGTCTCACGAGCAGCCGTGCGTTCTCGGCGCTATGGTCAGGAGCTGTTCAAGTGGCTGGTCGAATTTGCGCGGGACCACGGGTGCGAGGCGCTCCATCTTGATTCTGGGGTACAGAATTTCGCCGCTCATCGTTTCTACGTGAGGAATCGAATGATTATCGCCAGCCACCATTTCAAGCTGCCGTTGGTGGAGGGCTAACCGGCCCCTGCAAGGGACGCTCACCGCGTTCGCCCCCCCTGAAAGGCATGGCGTTCGGCAGCAGCAAGCTGAGTGTATGTAACGATCGAGAGGTCGCACCCTGGCGTGAAGGTTCCGATCGCGCGTGGATGATGGCGTGCGCGCTTCGGTTGTGATGGGATGCTATCAACGTGAGGCGCCAGTTGCCGGGTGCTCGGTGGATAGGGCCGGTGACATCGCACTGAGGCACACGGAGTGGACGGTGTCGGGGCCGCAGCCGATGAACGTGTATACGATCGAGGTCGCGCGTCGACAGCCGGATGGGACATGGTGCTGGCTCCTCGGCGACCCCTATACGGTCGGCAGGGAGGTTGGCTCCTGAAACAGGGATGGGAGGGCAGAGACGCGCGTGGGGGCAGGTGAGCAGTCCTGCGCTGCAGCCGAAGCACCTGTTGCGCCTGAGCAGGCGCAACAGGTGCTTCGGCGTCGTCCATCGGGCTAGCGCCGGCTCGGTGAACCTTGTGTTAGCTGCATGTACGCGTGAGGATTTAGATGAAGGTGTTCCTAAGTTGGTCTGGGATTCTTAGCTAGGATGTGGCCGAGATACTCGGCAAATATCTTCCAGTCATGCTATAGGATGTGGGTAGTGTTCCAAAAATGTTGTTATCGATTCTATATCTGTAAGCCATATGCATATCGATTGATGAAGAGGCCAAGAACGAGATCATGCATCTGTATTGACTTAGAAAAACAAATGGTCTTGCGAGCAAGACGTTTCATTCGTGTCCGAAGTGTGAGGTGTTTTCGTTCGATTGTTTGTGTATTCTTTTTACCTATTTCATGTTGTGCTTCGGCAATATGCCGTTGATATGCTCCCCAATCGTCTGTATAAAATCGTGTCATATGAAACGGGGCTAAAAGTGATTTGAGCTTCAAAAAGACCGAATCTTCATGACTCCCAAGAACATCAGCTCATACAGTACCACGCGTATGGTCTATGGCATGCCACAACCAACGTTGCTGACCCTTACGCTCAACAAAGCTCCACATCTCATCCATTTCTGCTTCATTAACTTTCTCGATGACCACGTGAAATATATCAGGTTGTGCGTGGGATAAGACCGCATAATTTATTGATTGGATTTCTGGTTCTTTTTTTTAAGACCTCAATGACCGTTGTCGGGTTCACATGCAACACACGAGCAATATCACGAATACCACGACCATTCATCGTCATATCAACAATCTGTTGTTTCACATCTGGTAATCTCCCTTGATAGACATATTCTTGTAGAAATGTTCGTCGATTACAGAGAGCATTTCGACAATAAAAGCGTTGTTTTCCATCAGAGGTTTGACCGTGCTTTACCACATCAGTCTCGTGACAGCTCAGACCAGCGATAGGGGTCAGTACCATCAGAGGCTTTCCTCAGTATGACCAGAGGGGATCACCATGAAAATGCCCTAGGTCACGGGAGTTTTTTGGCACGCCAGAGGCGCCATCATGAATGCTGCACGTGGAAAGTAGCACGATTCTCCAAGAGATTCAACAAATCTAGAACACTACCCAGTCGTTTTGCATGGCTAGAAGCGCATATCCCCATGCACAAAGGCGTGTTGTCGAAATGACTCCGCAGTGGCTTTACCGACCGCGGCACCCCGCTGGACTATCAAACGCCGGCAGTCGTCTACCGGCAAGGCAAAGTCATGGCTATCGTGACCACCTGCAATTGACCGGATACTGGTCTTGACATTGGGGAATACCTTAGGCATCGGTTTCATTTGGCCCTCGTCAAGATTCAAGCACTGCTGAGCGATATTGAAGAAATTCCCCCGAACCGTACATTGGACCATTTCCCGAAAATAGAGCTGCGCGTTGCTTTCGAATCTCCCACATGCGAATGGACCACGGCGGTCATGGCGCGGTCATGATCCCAGCCACATTCCAACGCGGCATCGAGCGGCGGCACACCGTCGTCAAAGTGGGCCTCCACCACGGTTCCGCGAACCGCGACAACTCGTCCCGTCAGCCTGCGCTCAGCTGGATACATGGCTTCTCCCTGCGTCACGCCTTCTCAGGCCTGGTCGGGGCCGTGGGACATCCATAGCACCCCACCGGTGCTGTATGGTACAGCAGCGGTTCATGAGGTGGCCGTCGCGGTCCGACCCCTCAGTTGGAAATCCACTCAAGTCTAGCAGAGTTGCTCATCCGTCGAAAGCCCCTATCTGGGAGCGCGTGGAACCTCTACGCGCTTGAGACCCCAGATGTCGCAGGCATACTCCCCGACGGTGCGGTCGCTGGAAAAGTTCCCCATCGGGTCCATGTTCAGGATGGCCATGCGTGCCCAAGACGTCGCGGGAGAAGTGGGGTTGAGCCAGCGCGCGTGATCGAACAGGGCGCGTAGCGCGAGCAAGGCGTCAAGACGCACGCGAGGGGCCGGTGCGTCTTGAGGTAGACTCCACGGCGAGGGCGTCGAGCCTCCGCGAGGCCAGGGCGATCTGGACGCCATCACGGAGCTTGACGACGAGACGCTCCGAGGTCTGGCGCCGTACCCAGTGGACCATCTCCCCCGCGGCACCGGCATCCGCACCATTCAGCCACGGCTCGGGCATCACGATCTGGCCACGATCGTGATCGACACCCACATCCTGCAGCGAAGCGGGCAAGGAGTTCCGAGCCCCCTGGATGACCTCGGTGTTTGACTTTCTCGCTTGGTCTACCTAACAGCTGGCATATCGGGCATATATGGGCACCCAATCGATCAGGCCAACTCCAGGTGGCGGGCGATGTCGAGATTATAGCGATATTCGTGCGCTGGGGCTCTGGCGACGGAACCCATGATCGGAATCGCCGCTTCATGATGCGAGCCGTGCGAGCGGATGTTGACCTGCTGCTCCTCGCCTTCGATCTCTCCGAAGACAACCTCTGGCGCTCCCAGCACGAACAGATCACCGATGCGGTCCGGCATCAGCCCAAACTGTCCTGCTGCTTCCTCACAACGGTACACCTGCTCGACTCCCGGTATCTCGTTCAACGCCCCTATGGCATCTCCGATACTGGCGGAGTCCTTGAGGTACAGATAGCCCACACCGCCCAGATTATCATGGTGCACGACGTATTTGTCCTTGATGACCGGCACGAACACGGTGTCAATTCCCGCCTTCGCCAGCTTAGTAGTGAGATTGATGGCCCGGTGTTTGGCTGACATCCCGTGGTCGGCCGTGATATAGATCTCCCGATCCGGTTGCTCGTCAGCGATGCGTCCGATGATCTGGTCCAGTCCTTGTAAATGGCGCTGGGCCATCTCATGCTCTGGGGGAAACTTGTGCATGATGTAATCGGTGGTGGAAACGTAGACCAGATCGGGGTTTTGCTCGCGCATCACGACGCGAGCCGCCTCCAGCACCCATAAGTTGACCTCGAGTGAGTAGATGTCGCACTTGGGACCGACCTTGGCAATCATTTCAGCCGGCGGGTCCTCGCCGACTACCGCGATGTCGGCTTGACGTTCCAAAAGCTTCTTCAGCTTTATCTTGGAAGTGAAGAGGGCGGTGCTCATGCCCAGGCGTTTGGCGCGCTGGAACAGAGTCTCTCGTTCCAGATATTCGGCTGATTCCATATACGTGCCGTCACCGGTCGCGGGGTTATACCAGAAATTTCCGGTGATGCCGTGCTCACACGGGAAGCTGGCGGTCATGACCGAAGCATTGTTGACGTTGGTCACCGAGGGGAGCACACAACTTCCGGTGACCCAGAAGCCGCTGGCCCCGATGCGACGAAAATTCGGGACCTCGGCCTGCGCAAAATATTGCGGATCCCCGCCATCGATAAGCATGATAAAGATTTTGCGTGGCATCGTGTCAGGATCTCCAGAGTCTTTCGATGTCTTCACGACTGCGTAGGACGGCGCCGTGTGGATCGGTCGGGCTACGCGTCTCCAGCGCGATCACGTCACGGAAATATCGCAGGAATGGCGAAAATTCGGCAAAGGGGATGGCACCCTTGCCAACCTCGAGATGTTCGTCCTTCTCCCCATGGTTGTCATGGAGATGAATATGTTGTAAGCGTGGTCCAAACGCTTGAATGCAGGCGTGAATGCCGCCGTTGACGTGGGCATGTCCGGTATCTAGAGCGCACACGACGGCGGGATGGCCAATCGTGTCGACGAGGCGCAGGTGATCGGCAAACGAGGTAATGACTTCGGTGGGACGCAATTGTACGTTTTCAACGCAGATGCGGACCCCGCAAGCACCGGCGACAGGGGCACATCGACGCAAGGAATCGACGGCAAAGGCGAAGGCTTCCTGGCGCAGGGCCTGATCCGGAGGACTAGGATGGTTTGCGGGGGGGACCATCTCCCCCACGTGTGCGACCACGACATCGCCCCCCAACTCGGCTGCAAAGCGCACGGTGTCTTGCAACTCCTCGACGAACCTCTGACGCAGCGCGGCGTCGTGCGCCCCAAAACTGATGCCGCGGTGTCGGGCATGAATCGACAGACGCATGCCGTGCTGTTTGATGCTGGCGCGCAAGCGCTCGGTTTCGTCCGCACGCAGGCGCTCAGGCCAGAAATGGTAGCTACTGAGCTCGATTCCTTGAAATCCGTGACGTATGGCAAACTCGAGCACTTCACCGGCATCCGCCTCGGGTCCAAAACAAATCGTCGAAACAGCAAAGTTAGGCATCGGGTTGCTCCTTTCTCCGGTCTATTATCGACCCACGACTGGGATTGTCAACGGGAAACTCATGGCCATAGCAGCGCAAAGGTCATGAGGAATGAGTAGCATGGTCACCAGAAGCCAAGGGCGCTGAGGTATGGTATGATGGTGACTGCCTTGAAGCGAAGCCGAGGACAGTTGCCCAGGGCTAGCAATGTACACCTGTCAATCGAGGGCTGACATCATGGATGAACATATCCAGGCCATCCAAGCGGCATTACAGCTGGCAGGAATCGATGGCTGGCTGTTTGCCGATTTTCGTGGGAGCGATCCTCTGGCCTATCGCGTTCTCAAGCTGAGTAATGCGGGCATGTTATCGCGACGCTGGTACTATTACCTGCCGGCGACAGGCGACCCGTGGAAGCTGGTGCATCGCATCGAATCCCATAGCCTCGACATACTCCCCGGCCGTCTCGTGCAGTACGCCTCCTGGCAGGAGCTGCATGCACAGCTCAAGAGCATGCTGGGCGACAGTCGTCGTATCGCTATGCAATATTCTCCACAAAATGCCATTCCCTACGTCTCCCGTGTCGACGCCGGCACCATCGAGCTGGTCCGCAGTTTTGGCATCGAACTGGTCGGCTCGGCCGACCTGGTGCAACGCTTCGAAGCAGTCTGGACTCCTGAGCAGTGGGAGTCACATCAGTACGCCGCGCGTTCCCTGCGCACCATTATCGACGAAGCCTTCAGGTACATCCGCGAGACGGTGACGAATGGCGGCGAGATCGGCGAGCACACGGTCCAGCAATTCATCCTCGGGCGTTTTGAGCATTATGGCATGCGCTCTGACAAGGCTCCCATCGTGGCGGTGAATGCCCACAGCGCTGATCCGCACTTTCAACCGACTCCCACCTCGGGCCTGATGCGCCGCGGCGATTTTGTCCTTCTCGACATCTGGTCCAAGCGCAAGGAGCCACGCAGCGTCTATGCCGATATCACCTGGACGGGGTACATCGGGGACACGGTTCCTGATGCCTACCGCAACATTTTTCGCGTGGTGCAACATGGCCGAGACGCCGCAATCGATTTTGTCCAGGATGCCATCCATGCAGGCCGGGCCATCTGCGGCTGGGAAGTCGATGAAGTCGCCCGTGAAACCATTCGCAAGGCCGGCTATGGTGAGTATTTCATCCACCGTACGGGCCATTCGATCGGCGAGGAGGTGCACGGCAACGGCGCCAACATCGACAACTTTGAGTCGCGGGATGAACGACACCTGCTACCGCACACGTGCTTTTCGATCGAGCCCGGGGTCTATTTGCCGGGACAATTCGGTGTGCGCAGTGAAGTCGACATGTACATCGGTGACCAGGCGGCGTTTGTCACCGGCCAGCCGATTCAGCTCGGGGTGGTACCACTCTTGAAGGCCATCTAAACAGCCTCTGAGCATTCACCCCCAGTCGGTGCAGGCGGCAACATTCAAGAGTGCTGAGGCCGTGAAATTGGCACGGGACTTTTACGAACAACGGACGGTGCACGCAGCGCAAGGGCTTCTGGGCAAGCATCTGGTACGGGTCCACCCTGATGGCATCACGACGGGGATAATCCTCGAAACGGAGGCCTATGTCGGTCTTGAAGACCGGGCTTCGCATGCGTCGCGTGGGCGGACGCCGCGGACGACGGTGATGTTCGGCCCCGCAGGGTTTGCCTATGTGTACGTCATCTATGGCCTGCACCACTGCCTCAACGCCGTCACTGAGCCTGAAGGATACCCGGCTGCCGTGCTGATTCGTGCCGTGCAACCCCGTGAGGGGCTCGAGCTGATGCGGGCGCGACGCCGGAAGCAGGAGATACCATTGCTGGCTAGTGGCCCCGGTCGGCTCTGCCAGGCTTTTGGTATAGAGCGTGGCTTAAGCGGCGTCGATCTGTGCGGCGACACGCTGTTTATTGAAGACCATCACGTTAGCCCAGCTGATATTGTCGCCACAACTCGCATCGGCGTGGACTATGCTGGGCCCTGGAAAGATATGCCCTGGCGGTTCTATATTGCCGGCCATCCAGGCGTGTCGAAGCGTTAACCTCCCCCCGCCTTGTTTTTCCGTCAAAATACGTTACAGTATTTCGGTCAGCGACACAGGGTGCCAAGGAGTTGGTGTCCATTGACCAATGACCAATGAGGTTCTTGGGTGTGTCCATCGTCGATGAGTGCCGGGCCGATCGACGCGCGCCAGGTCAAGAAGGAGCTGCAGATGTTTCTAAGTAGGGGAGTGCGTGACGAGCACGGCCAGTCACGCCGGCGAGACCTGATAATCTTGCTCATGTTGGCATTGTTGATCCTCATGGCCTGGGGGGTACGATCTCAACCGGCAGGGGGCAGCAGTGCTGATGTCGCCGCAAAGGTGAATGGGGTGTCCATCACCACCCTAGAGCTGAACCGATCCTTCCAGGCTCATGTGCAAGTTCCTTACTCCACGGTTCAGGAGGATCCACGCGCGAAGGAAGTTCTGCGCCAGATCCTTGACAATCTCATCGATCGCGAATTACTCCTCCAACGGGCCAAATCGCTCAAGATGACCGTGCCCGTACAACAAGTCGATACTCAGATGCAACAGTTGCAGAAACGTTTTCCGTCTCAAGAGGCCTTCGAACAAGCTGTAACGGCGCAAAATCTCACCATGGACGCGGTGAAGAAGGATGTCGAACGCCAACTGCTCCGGCAACAGTTGGTGCAGAAAGAAATCCTTGATAAGATCAATGTTAGCGCTGGCGATGTCCAAACCTTCTATGACAAGAATAAGGATAAATACGTAGAAGAGGAGCAGGTCCGGGCCCGCCACATTCTGATCAGAGTCCCACCTGACGCGAGCCCGGAAGATGACGCCAAATTCAAAGGAAAGGCCGATGGCGCCTTGAAGCGGGCACAGCAAGGGGAAGATTTCACGGCACTGGCTAAGGAGTTATCCGACGACGGTTCGAAGGAAAACGGTGGGGACCTTGGCTTCTTTCCACGTGGCCGCATGGTGCCAGCCTTCGAAGAGGTGGCCTTTACCCTCCAGCCGGGTCAGACGAGTGAGGTCGTGCGGACGACATTTGGCTATCATATTATCAAGGTCGAGGAGCGCAAGTCTAGCCGAGCGCTTGCCTTCGACGAGGCCAAGTCGCAGGTGAAGGATGACCTTACACAGCAGCAGACCTTGGAACGCTATCAACAATACATGGCGGGATTGCGCGGCAAGGCAAAGGTTGAAGTCTTGTTACAGTAGGGCAGGCCGTGGGGGTAGGCGATCAATTGAGCATGCTGATCAGATTGCGTAGGGCAGCACGATCTTTCGTCTCCTGTTCCAGATCTGGTTGGATGATGAGGAGACGCTCAATCACTGAGAGAGCTTTCAAGTGGTCCTTGGTATGGATATAGATGGCCTTCAGGTTCATCAACACCCGTGCCAGGATCTGCGGCTTGGTGACTGGTGCGAGAAACGACTCTTGGAACGCTACCGGCTCTCCATAAAGCTGTTGGATCAACTCTTCACAGGCTTGACGCGACAGAATACGCCCCCTGTTGAAGGGATCGATGTAGATGTCGCTCCCAGGCTCCGCATACTTCATGATAAAGTGGCCCGGCATGCCGATCCCTTGCAGCGGCATGCCAACGCGCCGTCCTACCTCCATATAGATGATCGACAGCGTGATGGGTATCCCCAGTCTGCGGTCGATGACGTCATTGAGAAAGCTGTTCCGCACGTCGTAGTACTCCTCGGCGTTCCCACGGAATCCCCGCTTTTCGAATAAGTAGGCATTGAGGTATTCGATTTTCAGGGTAGGGTCATCTGTCGTCGTCACGGCGGGGCGGACCGCGGCTGCCATAACCTCCAGTTTCGCTATATAGCGCAGGCTATCAAGACCTGGGTATTCTTCGCTGGCGATCAGCAGAGCCGCACGGGCAAGGTCAAGGCGGTGTTCGGAACCGCTCAAGGTCTCAGTGAACTGTTGGCGGATTTGCGCTTGATAGGCCAGATAATCCATGCCTCAACCCCGCTTACTGATGCACTCACGTCAAGCCGTGGGACAGGGTGGGTACGATGGCGCAGATAATGTTGAGCTAGGCCACCAGCCTACACCAATGGCGTGTTCTTGTAAACGTTAAATATATGGGGAGGGGCGGGTGTTCCCGAGCCGAAGGTGCCGACGACTCCGCAAGCGGTCAATCCCCTGATTTCCATTGACACTACGATCATCAGTATGGTAGACAGAGGCACTTTTGGGGCTCGTGTTGAAACTCTCACGTCCAAGGCTGGAGGCACGTCGTCATGGAGTTGCTGCGGCTAGATGACCTGCACCTGAGCTTTGGGGGTGTAACGGCCATCACGGGTGTCAGCCTTGAGGTACACAGCGGGGATTTTTTCGCCATCATTGGCCCCAACGGTGCCGGCAAGACAAGTGTCTTCAACTGCATCAGTGGCATCTACACTCCTACCAAAGGTCGCATCTTTTTTGACGGGCGAGACATCACCTCCCTGAAGCCACACCGGCGTGCCCGACTGGGCATCGCGCGTACGTTCCAGAATATCGCACTCTTCAAGGGCATGACTGTCTTGGATAATGTCAAAATCGGGCGTCATGTGCACCTGCGCGCCGGGGCGCTTGCCTGTGGTTTATACTATGGCAAAGCGGCGCGCGAAGAGTTTACACACCGGGAGGTCATCGAGCGCGAGATTATCGATCTCTTGGAGCTCCAAGACATTCGTCATCAGATCGTCGGTACCTTGCCTTACGGCCTCCAGAAACGGGTGGAGTTGGCGCGGGCGCTGGCCTTAGACCCCACGCTTTTACTGCTGGATGAGCCGACGGCAGGCATGAATGCCGAGGAAACCGAGGACATGGTGCGTTTGATCTTGTATATCAAGCGTGTCCGCAAGCTTACGGCGGTGATGATCGAACACGACATGGGTGTGGTGATGGATATCTCAGACCGCGTCGCGGTCCTCGACTTCGGCGAAAAGATCGCCGAAGGGCGGCCCGTTGAGGTACAGCAGAACCCATTGGTGATCAACGCCTATCTAGGCGAGGAATTCGAGGTGGCGTAAACAGGGAAGGGAACCGGCATGGGGCAAAGCACGATTCCGCAACTGTTCGTCGCCAGGGTCCAGCAATATGGCTCTAGGAAAGTGGCGCTGCGCCAGAAGGCCTATGGTATCTGGCAGGAGGTGACCTGGCAGCAGTATTACGAGCATGTGTGCACGCTCTGTTTGGGACTTGTGCACCTGGGTCTACAGCGCGGCGATAGAGTGGCCGTGATTTGTCGCAACCGAACGACGTGGCTCTACGGGGAATTGGCGGTGCAGTCAGCTGGCGCCATTCCTGTCGGGGTCTTTGTCGATAGTCTCCCGCATCAGGTCAAATTTATCCTCGATCACGCTGAGGCGCGCTTCGTAATCGTTGAGGATCAAGAACAGGTCGACAAAGTCTTAGACATACGCCATGAACTGCCGGCTCTGGAGCGCATTATTGTGGACGACAGGCGTGGGCTGGAGGATTATTCCGAGCCATTACTCATCAGCATGAAGGACGTCGAAGCTCTCGGGCATCACCAGCAAGCGCAAACGCCGCACCTCTACGATGAGCTTCTAGCCAAAGGCGAACCCACGGAGGTCGCCCTCCTCGCATACACCTCTGGCACGACCGGTGTACCGAAAGCTGCCATGATTAGCCATCGCAATTTGCTCATGATGGCTGCAGGTGTGATGCGAATGGACCCTCTCGACGATACCGATAACATGGTGTCCCTACTCCCCTTCGCATGGGTTGGCGAACAGCTCATGAGTGTCGCCATCGCCTTGTCTGCCGGGGCGACCGTCAACTTCCCCGAAAAGCCAGAGACGATACGCGAAGATGTACGCGAGATCGGGCCACAGTTGCTCCTCGCCCCTCCGCGACTCTGGGAGGCGATGTGCTCGGAATACCAGGTGAAGATCGCTGCTGCGGGGTCCCTTAAGCGCACGGCGGCTCGAACAGCCCTGGCGATCGGGCAGCGGGTGGTGGAACGGCGGTTGTCCGGTCAGCCGGTGGGGTTAGGATGGCAACTTCTCGTGGCTCTGGCCTACATGCTGGTCTTTCGCAGCTTGCAGGATAAACTCGGATTGTTGCATCTGCGCTATGCCTACACTGGCGGCGCGCCGTTAGGGCCAGAGATTTTTAGATTTTTCCGGGCGATCAAGGTCAACCTCAAACAAGTTTACGGCCAGACGGAGACAGCCGGTATCTGTGTCCTACACCCCGACAGCGAGGTGCGAGAGGACACCGTAGGGCAGCCCACTCCCGGTACTGACATTCGCCTCTCCGACATCGGCGAAATCCTGATTCGTGGGGAGTGCGTCTTCCTAGGGTATTACAAGAACCCCGAGGCAACTGCCAAGGTGCTGGAGGATGGCTGGCTACACACTGGTGACGCAGGATTCCTGGACGAACGCGGGCATCTGGTCATGATCGATCGCATAACGGACGTCTTAAGGCTCGCTGATGGCTCCCGCTTCTCGCCCACCCTCCTTGAGAACAAGTTGAAGTTCAGCCCCTATATTCGTGAAGTGGTGGTAGTCGGCGAAGATCGACCGTACATCGTGGCGCTGATCCAGATCGACATGGACAACATGGCCATGTGGGCTGAGTCGAATCGCGTCCCCTACACGACCTTCAAAGACCTCTCGAATAAGCCGGCAATCTATCAGCTGATCGCCACGGAGATCGCGCGCGTGAACCAAAACCTGCCCAAGGTAGCACAGATTCGGCGATTCGCGCTCTTCGACAAGGAGTTGCATGCCGACGATGAAGAGCTGACGCGCACGCAAAAGGTACGTCGGGCAGCAGTCGGCGTGAAGTATACCGAAATGATCGAGGCGTTATACATTCCCGATGAGGGATGAGTCCAGAGGATCATAGCATGACCGAACAGCTGGTGTTCATGCTGCAGTTACTGATCACGGGGGTTGCTGTCGGTAGTGTCTATGCGTTGATGGCCCTTGGGTTTGTGCTCATCTTCAAGGCTTCGAGTGTGGTGAACTTCGGACCTGGGGAACTGGTGCTGTTCGGAGCGTATGTCTCCTGGGCTACGATCTTACAAATGCACTTACCCCTCTACCTCGCCTTGCCCCTGACGCTCGCCATGTCAATGGCTCTGGGCTTGATCATCGAGCGGGGAGTCTTGAGACCTCTGATCGGGGAACCGCTAATTTCCGTGATCATGGTCACGTTTGGCTTTGCCAGCGTGATCCGCGGCGTCCTCAATATGGTCTGGGGGAGCGATACCCGTCCGTTCCCGGCACTCTTTTCTCCAGCGCCCTTCCACCTTGGTCCAGTCCCCGTGTCGCCTGTCCACCTGTGGAGCTTCGTCATGGTGGTCATCCTATTGGCGGCCTTCTCGCTCTTCTTTAAATTCAGTTTGACTGGCATGGCGATGCGTGCCACGGCTGACAACCAGCAGGTGGCGCTTTCCCTCGGGATCAGCGTGAAAAACATTTTTGCCCTCTCCTGGTGTATCGCCACCGTGGTGTCGACACTCGGGGGCATTATTTTGGGGAGTGTGCGGGGCGGAGTGGATTTTTCCCTCGCAGACCTGGGTCTAAAGGTCTTTCCGGTGGTCATCCTCGGAGGCCTGGATAGCATTATGGGGGCCATCGTGGGCGGCGTGTTGATCGGTGTCCTGGAGAATCTCTCAGGTGGGTACCTCGATCCTGTCTTTGGTGGCGGTGTCAAAGAAGTCGCGCCGTTCGTGGTGCTGGTGCTGATTTTGATGGTACGCCCCTATGGCCTCTTTGGCAAGGTCGAGATTGAGCGTGTGTAGAAGATGATCGCTGAGTGCTGAAGTGTGACCTGGACTGACACCAGTGGGCACTGTTTTGTGAAGGCTGTATGCCTGGGGGCTCCGGATGAAGTGCGGCGGATTCAGGGTGCGGTATCGAGATGACGAACGCATCTTTGATACACATGCACCGGTCGTCGCGCTCGCGGCCCTGCTCAGCTTACTCTGCATCGTTCCCTTTCTGTCCTCCACCTATTGGCTTGATGTGCTCAACCGCATCGGGATCGCCATCATTGGCGCGTTAGGCCTGAATATTCTGATCGGGTTTACTGGACAGATCTCGATCGGCCACGCGGCGTTCCTGGCGGTCGGCGCCTACACGACAGCGATCCTTGAGGCGAGAGTTGGGCTGCCGTTCTATCTGGCGATCCCGTCGGCAGCTGCGGTGACCGCTGTCTTTGGGCTTCTCTTTGGTCTCCCCTCGCTGCGGCTCAAGGGGTTATATCTGGCCATCGCGACGCTCGCGGCGCATTTCATCACGACGTATGCCATCATCCATTGGGAGAGCCTGACCGGTGGGGTATTGGGCCTTCTGGTTTCACCTCCTACGCTGTTTGGTTGGGCGCTGGATTCAGACGCACGGATTTTTTACGTCATCTTCGCCTGTGTCATCCCAGCCACCTTCTATGCCAAGAACCTCCTTCGCACCAAGGTCGGGCGAGCGTTTATCGCCATTCGCGATCGTGATGTAGCGGCGCAGGTGATCGGCGTTAGCCTCTTGCGATACAAGTTGCTGGCGTTCTTGATCAGCTCCTTCTATGCTGGGATTGCCGGGGGGCTGATGGCCCACCACTCACGAATTTTGTTCCCGGACGCCTTTACGCTCCTGGTAGCTATCGACTACCTGGCGATGATTATCGTTGGTGGGATGGGCAGCATTTTGGGGTCGATCTTCGGGGCGATTTTCATGACACTGCTCCCCGAAGTCCTCAAACTGACCGCCACTTCCCTGAGCGGTGTGTACCCACAATCCTTCGGACTGATCGCGTCGGCGCGGGACGTCATTTTTGGGCTAGCGATTATTGCGTTCTTGATTTTCGAACCTGAGGGCCTGGCACGCATCTGGTTACGCATCCGAACCTATTGGCAGCTTTGGCCATACTCGTATTGAGGACAGTGCTTTGTTCATCCTCACCTCAGTCCTCAATCCCGAGCGTGAGAGGAGAAGACGATGAGCCGTAAATGCGTGAGCCGTACGTCCTTCGCATCCATCTGCTACTACGTTGTCATGCTCGTAGGGCTGAGCGTTCTGTGCCCGGCAGCGCACGCGCAGAGCACCATTAAGCTCGGCAATCTGGTGGACCTTACCGGACCGACCTCGGATCAGGGCAAGGATATCTCGCAGGCTCGTATCGATGCCGTGCAGTATTTCAATGCCAAGGGGGGCATCAACGGCAAGAAGATAGAGCTGGTGAGCGTCGAGTATGGTTTCCAACCGCCGCGGGCAGTAGCGGCGTACAAGAAATTCGTCGAGGAGGATAAGGTCATCCTGGTTCTGGGCTATGGGACCCCGGATACGGAGGCCCTGCGGCCTTATATCACGAAAGATAAAGTGCCCTATCTTTCAGGATCCTATTCCGGGCACCTCACCGACCCACAACAGACACCCTATAATTTCCCCGGTGGGATCGACTATTCAAGTCAGATTCGCATTTTCCTCAACTACGTGAAGGAAACCTGGAGCGATGCCAGCCGCAAACCACGGGTGGCCTTCATCTACGCCGATAATGCCTATGGGCGGGCGCCCATTGAGGCGGGACGTGCGTATGCCAAAGAAATCGGTGTGGACCTGGTCGACGAGCAGATCATTCCTACAGTCCTCACCGATGCCGCCTCGCAGTTGCTCAATATGAAGAAGAAGGACCCGGATTTTACCTACATCAATACTAATACCCAGTGGGTTCCAGTAGTCCTCAAGGATTCGCTCAAGCTCGGGTTAAAGACGACCTATGTGGTCAACAATTATGGCTTCGACGAGCGCACGCCCAGCCTGGCCGGTGAGGCAGCCGAGGGGGTAATCGGCATTGCCGATGTAGCCTTCTGGGGAGATGACGTGCCCGGCATGAAGATCCTGGCGGATTTCCACAACGAGCATCACCCGAATGACACCCATAACGCCCCCTATATGCGTGGCTGGCTATGGGTGATGGTCGTGGTCGAGGCGCTCAAGCGCTCGGGAGATAATCTCACCGGTGAGGGGGTCAAAAACGCCCTGGAGAGCCTGCGAGACTTTGATACATGGGGCTTGAGTCAGCCGTTCACCTATACTGCCGAAGACCACCGGCCGACGACCAAGGCGAAACTCTACACCATCAAGGGAGGCAAAGTGATCCCCTTGCGCGATGTGGAGGTCCCCCGCAACATGGCATGGCTGGGTAAATAGGATGCAGCTGAGCGCTGAGGCCTAACCGATTGACTCGGAAATGCTGAGCGCTCGGCCCTGCGCAGGCAGTCCTCGGACACATTTCAGCGTCTCTTGATTGGCGTTTATCACCACCCATGCGATAGTGGGAAGCACACGATGCTGCGCTTGAATAATATCGAGGTGATCTACAGCAATGTCATTTTGGTCCTGAAGGGGCTATCGCTGGAGGTCCCCCAAGGACAAATCGTGGCCTTGCTGGGAGCCAATGGAGCCGGGAAGACGACCACGTTGAAAGCAATTTCCGGCCTGCTCAAAACCGAAAATGGCCAGGTGACCAGCGGCAGCGTTGAGTTCAAGGGTCGGCCCATCCACGGTATGGATCCTGATCGCATCTGCCGCCTGGGGATTCTGCAGGTCATGGAAGGGCGGAAGGTTTTGGAGAGCCTTACTGTCGAGGAAAATTTGCGCATTGGCGGCTACACCCGCCGTGACCCTGGGGGCGTCAAGCGAGATTTTCAGATGATCTACGAATACTTCCCTCGACTGGTTGAGCGTCGGTACCAACTCGCCGGGTATCTGAGTGGCGGTGAGCAGCAAATGCTCGTGATCGGTCGCGCGCTCATGGCGCAGCCGCAGCTGCTGTTACTGGATGAGCCCTCACTGGGCCTGGCACCATTGTTGGTCCGCGAGATCTTCGGGATTATTCAGAAGATCAACGCCGAGCACGGCACAACCTGTCTGCTGGTCGAGCAGAATGCCCAGATCGCCCTCGGCATCGCCCATTATGGCTACATCATGGAGAACGGCAGGATCGTCCTGGACGGTCCTGCCGAGACACTGCAGGATAACGAGGATGTGCGTGAATTCTATCTGGGGCTCAGTGCAGCTGGGCGTCGGAAGAATTTCAAAGACCTCAAGTTCTATAAGCGCCGCAAGCGCTGGGTGTTTTAACGAGATACCGATTAATTCGCCTGACCGAGCTGCGTGTCACTCATCCCGGCACATCCACCAAGAGCGATCAGTGCCACGACGACGAAGCCTATAGCCAAATTACGCATCGTTGATTCCTCGCTCAATGCTGCGTACTGCCATTTCATCCTCATCCTATCTTTCCTGGGTCTTCTGCTGGCTCTCCAAGAAGGATTGCCCTGCTAATCATTGCCCGACACGACGCGCCTCGCCATCACTTGCGGCAAGGCCACGTGTTCACCAACCAGCGAAAGAGTGCTTCGACAGCCGGTTCACCCATGTGTTGGGGGTTTTCGCGTGCCCATGCCACAAACATCTGCAATCCCTCAGTCCGGCTTGGCGGAGGAGCAGCCGGCACACAGACGAATGGCTTACCCTCGGGTCCGGACACCGTCGCCTGGTAATACTGGTAGGCTCCGACCGCATAACCATGGCAGAAGCCCATGGCCGCCGCATAGAGGGAGTCACTGGCCGGCGTCGAGCAGATTTCGACCAGATCGGCAGTGCTGCGCACGCGGAAGTGGTCCGACGTAGCGGCCAGGGCACAGGCAGGCCCCATCAACGTGATCAACATTAGAGCGAACGCCCTGCGACGCACCCCCTCACCTCCTTAGCTTTTCAGGTCTACCTGGAAACTCGCTCGCTAGCTGATGCGCCTGCCACAGCCGGATAGACGACCCCGGCAATGATTCCCCCGAGAATGGGCGCAACCCAGAACAGCCACAATTGCGCAATAGTAGCCCCCACCCGCGAACAGCGCTGGTCCAGTGCTGCGGGCAGGATTGACGGATGTGTTCGTCACGGGGATACTGATCAAGTGAATCAATGTCAGGCAAAGCCCGATCGCGATCGGCGCAAACCCCGCCGGAGCACGCGAGTCAGTTGCCCCCAAGATAACCATCAAAAACATAAAGGTCAAGACGACTTCGGCCACGAAGCAGGAGTACAGCGCATATTTGCCTGGCGAGAGCTGATCGTATCCATTGGAAGCCAGACCACCGGCAAGACTGAAACCATCTTTACCGCTGGCGATCAGATACAGAACAGCGGCCGCGACGATAGCACCCGCGACCTGTGCAATGATGTAAGGTACCAGCTCGGATCCAGGAAATCGTTTTCCCGCCCACAAGCCAAACGACACGGCAGGGTTGAAATGGCCCCCGGAAATGTGGCCAAACGCATAGGCCCCGGTGAGCACTGTCAAGCCAAAGGCGAACGCTACCCCCAGAAACCCAATGCCGAGAAGCAGTCGAGGTTCACCTGCTGTTTGAAAGGCTGCAGCCAATACCGCACTTCCACACCCACCAAAGGTCAACCAGAACGTGCCAATGAATTCCGCAGCTGCTTTCCTCCCCAAAGATACCTGTGCCATGGTATTCTCCTCGGTGATAGAGGTGAGATCGTCCCACTTGCCCCATCGATCATGATGAACACAGACTCCGCTGGACATCAGACGCAGGTGACGAGGTAGTGCGCGGAGGCCACGACACGTTACGTACGTCGAAGCCGGTCGGGTCTCCAGCCATCGGCATCCGGCGGCATTGTACTCCGGTCACTTCACTTTGGCAAATTGAGCCATGTCCCCGCCCCAGCCATGTGTCTGCAGGCATAGTCTCAACGCCTGCTCCGCCTTGAGGGACTCAACCCATGCCGCTTCAGGCCGCTGTTGCTTCGTGAGGCTGGCGTGCTTGGGTAAGGGACATGGCTTCCCAGGACCACATGAAGTGAGATCTCGATCGATCTCCGTCACTCAGGCAGGCTATGCAAGAGATACATCGCTTGGAGGAGATTACTCGTACGCTCGAATGAGCCAAACCACCGCTCATATATCGCGATGATCTCTCCAGAGCGGTAGAGACGCACCAGCACTCGATTGACCGCGAGGCGAAAGTCGGGATCGCCGCGGCGCAGCACCAAGCCATAGGGCTCATAGGAGAAATACTGGTCAGCGATAGCCCACTTGGTGGGATCCTTGGACGTCATTCCTAAGCCGATCAAAATCACCCGATCCGAAGCATAGGCATCGGCCGTGCCATTCTCGAGTGCGGCGATGCCCTCAGCATGCTCCTTGACCTTGATCATCTGTGCGGTGATTTTGGCCTTTTGCAGCGCTTCCGCCATCACCTTCTCGGTGGTTGTGCCGGGAACCACCGCGATTCGCTTGCCCGCGATGTCAGAAAGCCGGTTGATATTGGCAGTGCCTGGAAACGAGTAGGCTGGCGCCGTCGACGAAGGTCATGTAACTGAAGTCCACCTGCTCCTGGCGGGAAAGGGTGTTGGTGGTCGAGCCGCATTCCAAATCGACCGTGCCATTGGCCACCATGGTCAGTCGATTCTCTGGGGTGACGACCACCCATTTGATGGTCAAATCGGCGAGACCGAGCTGTTGTTGAATACCTTTCGCGATATGGGTACAGAGGTCGACCGAGTAGCCAGCGGGTTTTTTATCCTCGCCGATATGAGAGAAGGGAAAGGACGATTCACGGTAACCCAGGCTGATCGTCTTCGTCGCCTTGATCCTGTCCAACGTGCTCTGCGGATGTTGACCATACACCGGGATCGAGAGCAAGACAACCACGAACAGGGTGCTCAACAGTCGTATCATCGACATATCTCCTAGAGATCGATACGCAGCAGCATCGCCATCGGGTAGATCGCGCGAGTTGACAGGACATCACGGTCCACAGGGCTGTCCCGGAGCCATCGGGACGGGCGCCATCGAAGTCGACTCATTCGCTTCACCTTTCGTTCTCCGCCAGCTTGCAGGCGGTCAGCATGGCCACTATACCCAAAACGCCTGCTCGACAAACCGTGTCGGAGTCATAACATGTGCACACCAGCAAGAAGCCGTCAGTATACCCTAAAATGGGATGACCGTACATTTCGAAGGCTACGGCCAGTGACAGGCCGCATCGCGTAGCGTGGGGAAGGCACGAATTTACGGACGTCATAGGCCGACAAGATGACAGATTTGCGCCCTGACGCTGGATTGACTGCAATCCTACCGAAAGGCATGCAGTGAGAAGCTGAAGAGTGCTATCGTAGGAGTGCTTGACAGGCCTATGCCGATGGAGGGCCTGGAGTCGGGGGAACATTGGCGGTAGCTTGCGCACGGGGCAGCGCCGGCGTCTCCTCTAGACCGCTGGTTTCAGCCTGTTCGTCTGGGATAAAACCATCATAAGGGACAGTCGACATGGTCAACTCCGCCAATCTGATGCATGGCAAATTTTGCGTCGTCACCGGCGCCACTTCGGGTATCGGCTTGGTGACTGCCCAGGTGCTCGCTCGTCAGGGCGCGACGCTCGTCATCGTCGCTCGCAACGCCGACCGCGGCGCCGCCACCGTGAGTCGAATCCGGCAGGAAACAGGCAACTCGGCAGTCGAATTGATGGTCGCCGATCTGTCCGTCCAAGCGCAGGTGCAACAGCTGGCAAGTGAGATTCAGCATCGTGTTGCGTGCCTGGATGTCTTGGTCAATAATGCCGGCGCTTTTTTTGCCCGGCGACAGCTCAGCCAGGACGGCATCGAGATGACTTTTGCCCTGAACCATCTCGCCTACTTCTTGCTCACCAACCTCCTCTTCGACTCCCTGAAAGCCGCCGACTCACCCCGCATCGTCAACGTCTCGTCGGAGGCGCATCGCCGCGCCCACCTTGACTTTTCCGATCTGCAGGGAGAGCACCGCTACAGCGGTTGGCGCGCCTATGCAGGCTCGAAGCTCGCCAACATTCTATTCACCTATGAGCTGTCGCGACGGTTGGTTGGCACAGGCATCGTCGCGAACGCCTTGCATCCCGGCTTCGTGGCGACGAATTTTGGTAGAAATAACCGCAGTATCACAGCGGCCTTGTTCCGCATCCTGCAACTGGCGGCCATAAGCCCGGAGGAGGGCGCCGAGACGATCATCTACCTGGCCAGTTCGCCAGCGGTCAAGGGCGTCACTGGGGAATATTTCATCAAGCAACAAGTGGTACGCTCGTCACAGGTGTCCTATGATCCTGCCGCTGCCGAACGCCTTTGGCAATTCAGTGCCGAGTTGACCCGATTGTAGGTCGTCATTGGTCTTCGCCTCATGGATGTTGGCGCAGGTGATTGCTCCTGCCTCTCATCGCTGTAGAGAGATGCGTTGTCCCACGCGATGAGGATGGGATTTTCGTGGAGCACACGTTTGTCTTGCCTCTACGCTTTCTCTACCCGACCTCGGAACAGGTCATAGCGTTGGGAGGCTTGCATAGCGACCGTAGGCAAATCCTCAGCCAGCAGATAGCCCTGCTGCACCAGCGTCTCAGCGGCTTGTTTCACCCGGCCCAGATAGTCCTCCTTGGACAGATAACGCTCCTCGATGGAGGGACGTGGGTCGCCGGCAGCCTGCCGCTCTGCTTGTGTGGCGGGGAAGGGCATAGTCGAGCCGAGCAGCGACAGGGTCTGCCCAGGCCCGCCAATATCAGCATGACGCAGGTTCCAACCGGTGTAGGTTGCCAACGGCACCGTGATATCCGGCAAACGGATGCCGGCCAGCTCGTTGCCATCTTGATCCACGGCGGAGACCAGGTTGGGATAGGGTTTACCAACCTTCGGGGGCAGAAGCGTCGTGTGCCCTTCATGCACCTCTGGCCCAAAGTCGAGCCTGGCGATGGACCGCAGATGCGCTGGAAATGGCACCCCTGGCAGGACCTGAAACGTATTGGCCGTCTGTGCTGAGAGCACCGCCGTGCCATCATCGAGTCGCGGATGGAGGCTTGGCGGCGGGGTTTTTCCCATAGTTGCCCAGCGGTCGAGGTTTACCAGGGCGGCACGCAGCAGAGGCCGGTAGTCGACCGAGTTGGGCTTCTGCTGACCGCGAGACTCGTCTGCCGTACCGCTATCGGTCAGCTGGAGATTGCCAGGGGAATGTTGCGTGCCCGTCAAGTGATAGATACGCACCGCATCCGAGGGAGCAAGGTCGCGCTTGCCGTCCAGGTCGGTGTGGATCAGCGCCGCATGGCCACCCCAGTATTCCGCCGAGGTGTTGATCAAGAACAGCTTGGGCACCTTACCTCTAGCGCTCAACCGCGCCAGCAGCCCATCCGTGCGACCGGTGTCCGGGTCCGTCTGCGTCGTGTCGTGGAAGGGAAACAGATTTTTCACACTATATTTATTCGAGTTGGACGGTTGGCCAAAGCGCTGGTTGAACTCCCCACGCCCGCCGCCGGCGACCAGCGGAATCATCCCGTCATAGACCAGCCGATCGTGCTCGTCCTCGTTCAGCCCCACATACAGGAAGTCCCGCAGGAATCTGCCACTCTGCGATCGACCGAAGCTGTAGGCGTATTGGATATGCCCGGCGCACGGATTGCCCTCCTGAGCTGAGCCGTACCGCAAGAAGGAAACCATATCCCGCGTGGCGATCAACCCCAGGCCGATCACCGGCGCCCCGGTGGTGGTGTAGACCACCTGATAGACTTTGCCGGGGAGGAATCCTGACGCGAGATGAATATGGCTCGCATCGGGCACGACGCGGTCGCCTTCCAGGCGTGCAAACGACCACTGCTCGCGAGGGATCGTCTGGGGTGGGGCATCCTCGTGGTCCTGCACCGTCAGCGTGGCTCCGCGGTCATTCAGGTCCTGGGCTGGGTGAGGCCGGTGCAGTCGATCCGAGAGGAGTTGCACGGACACGCGGGCATCGGGCTGGAAGGTCACGGCGATCTTCCCCGCGATGGGCTGCCCTCCTGCGTCAACAGCCTCCGGAACAGTGATCCGGATTAGCCCCTCCACCGCCGGCACATCGTCCTGCCAGCCGACCCAGAGCACAGTGTATCCCTGGCGCATCAGAAAGCCATTGCCAGGGTCCATGCGGCCGACCGCGCTGTTAAAATTCGTCAGCACGGTGGGGTTGCCGCGATTGACGATATCCAGGAGCAAGCCGTTGGTTGCCGTCTTGGAGGGTTACAGGCTTGAGCAGGCGGAAATCTGCTGAGCACTGCACCAGGCCCTGCGCATCGCGTGGAGCAAGTTTCAGGTCGGTGATGCCGGCATTGCGCGGATGGTCCGGGTCGACGGCGACGTGCACGGTGCCATCGAGTTGTTCGTAGGTGCCCGTGTCGCCAAAGGCGGTTGCCCTGCGCAAAGGGACTGCGGGTCTTGATCTCTATACTTGTGACGGCCATGTCAATCCTCCATTGCTCTCGTCACTGTTCGTTGCCATGGAAGTAGGGTGAGCCAAAGGCCGGGGTCAGCGCTGTGGCTTTCGCTTGCGCCCATGATAGCCGCAACGCCTCCTCGTGACAAGCGAGCGTCTCATTCCCTCTCCTTCTGAGACAGGATCAGGATAAGTGGGGTTGAAGTAGGCGACTCGATCGTGTTAGAGGTCGAGCGCGTTGGGGGCAAACACTTCTTCGGGCCGGACCTTCATGGGAATGATCTTCTGGCTATAGGCGTACTGGATAAGCGCCTCGATGGTCGGGCGGTTCGCTTCGAGGCCGAAGGGCAACGGATCGTCACCACCGATCATCTCTTGGGTCTCCAGAATATGCCGGTCGTCAGCCGTGGATGGGCCGGCGGCGGCGATGTGCTTGAGGTGGCTCTCCTTCGACGCCTGGAAGGCGCGCAGCAGCGCTGGCGCGACCCAGGGGTGCTCCGCCAGCACCGCATTCTTGATGACGATGAGGCCGTGCATCGGGAAAATCTTCGTCCGCTGGTACCACTGCACCTCTAAAGCACGCGCGTTAGGGAACAGCGGGACGAGCTGGGCTGCCGTGGGCGCAGCCACCGCCTGTGCCGCGGCAGCCTCCCAGTTGGCTGTCGGCGGTCCGCTGCGGCCGATGCCCGCCATACCACTCAGCGCCGCGTCCAACCGGCCGGCGGCGATCATCTCAGCCAGACTTTCACCCGGCGGCAGCTTCACCACGTTCGGCGGCGCGACCCACTCCGTCACGTGCTCCTCGTCATCGGTGTACCAGGTCACCCGAGCCGGATCGACAGCATATTCCGATTCAAGAATGCCGCGGGTCCAGACGCCGGTCGTGACCGTGTAGGCACGGACTCCGAATGTTTTCCCCAGCAAGTCCTGTGGCTCTTTGATGCCGGACGCCACGTTGCACACGACTGAGCGGTGATGAAAATCGCGTGTCAAAAACACTGGGATCGCCGTGAACTGCTTGTTGAAGGCTTTGGCACACAGATATGTGGTGGGTGCGAGCTCGCACACGTCGAAAGCCAGGTCGCGTACCATGCGACGGTAAGCGGCGATCTGCGGCTCCACGGTGATGTGGTCGAGACGCAGCCCATCCATAGGGATGGCACCACTCAAGAGCGGCAGTGCGCCGCCGTGTGACCGAACGGCAGCGGTGAGCGTCAACGTTGACGTGGCCATGGCATGATCCCTCCGGTGCTGGTGTCGATCCTTCCCGGTGGACGAGATGAGGCTGTGTTACTGATCGTACCCTACGCTGATCGATGGCGCGTGTCCAGCCCCAGCGGTCAGCGTTAGGCAAGAACTTTCACTAACTCTACCACATCAGTACCACGTCTTGTAGAATACGGCCCACTGGGCTGGTCGGAAGGTTGGATGTAAGTGCGGGCCAGAAGCTTATAAAACAATCGGATCCGGAGTCCCTGTAGGTTCTTTTCGAGATCGTCTCAGTGCTTATGAAGCGTCTATCCTCCCCAGGGGAGGCCTCGCACATGGCACACGTGGATGCGCTATCCAAGCCGCGCACGGGACCATACCCGGGCGGCATCCTCGATCCAGCCGGACCGTCCCACCGGTGGTGGGTTGCTGCCACGGTCATGCTGAGCAGCTTTTTGGTGCCGATGAGCCAATCGGCCATGCAAGTCGCACTGCCCCAGATTATGACGGTCTTTGGGCTCGATCTCGATCAAGCCCAGTGGATCGTGACCGCCTACGTCATTGCGGGAGCCATGGTGGTACCGGCGATTGGCTGGCTCGGCAATTGGCTCGGCAACCGCACGTTCTATGTGCTAGCCCTGTCCTTCTTCGTGACCAACTCTGCCCTGTGCGCCATAGCCTGGAGTGGACCGTCGCTCATCGCCTTTCGCATCCTCCAGGGTCTTGGCGGCGGTCCCATTGCCCCCATGACGATGATGTTCTTGAGCACCGTGTTTCCACTCGAGCAGCGCGGCTTGGCCATGGGGCTCCTCGGCATGGGACAGACTGCCGGCCCCATTCTGGGCACCGTGATTGGGGGGTATCTCACCGAGTACCTCAGTTGGCGTATGGTCTGCTTCATGAATGTGGCCCCTGGGGTCTTGAGTATCGCGCTGGTACTGCTGGTGTTGCCTAACGTCCGCGACGAGGTACAACGGGCGCTTGACCTGGCCGGCCTATTCACCATGGGCGTCTTTCTCGTCAGCCTTCTGGTTGCCCTCAGCCGTGGGCAACGGGAGGGCTGGGATGCGCCGTTTATTCAACGGCTCTTCGTGGTGGCTGGAGTGGCGTTGGTGAGCTTCATCGCCTGTGAATTGCTAGTCAAGGAGCCGCTGGTCGATCTACGGGTGTATACCAACAGGACGTTCGCGGCGGTCTCGGGAATCATTGTCTTGTTTTTCATGACCTTTGCCGCCAGCACCTTTCTCCTGGTGATTCTCATGCAGCGGTTACTGGAGTATACGCCGGCCCAGGCGGGGCTCGTCCTCTTGCCCGGCTCTATAGTCCTGGCGCTGAGCTTTCCGCTGGCCGGTCGTGTGGCCGATCGGTGCGACCGACGGGTCATCATGCTCTGCGCCCTCAGCACCTTCGCGTTGGCGTCGTATCTGTCGACCTTCCTCAGCCTGGAGTGGCCGCTCAGCTGGATCGTCTGGCTCGTGGTGCTGCGCTTCAGCTGCGGAGGTTTCGTCTATGCCCCGATGATGGCGGTCGCCCTGTCGCAGCTGCCCCCAGAGAAGGTGCGCATGGGTTCCGGGATGCTGAACCTGATGCAAAATGGCTTCGGCCAAACGCTGGGACTTGCCATGGTGACCACCGTGCTGCAGCGCCGCCTGACCTATCACAGCAGCCTCCTCGACCAGCAACAAGCCGTCTCAGCCCTCAGCTGGGGGGAGATTCTCGTCCCGGTGCGTGAGGCCGTGCGGCAGGCCGGCGCCATCGGGCCGCTGGGGGAAGCGCAGGTACTGACACTGGTGCGGGGCCACCTGGAACAGCAGGCTACCGTCGCGGCTTATCAGGATTGCTTCATGCTGGTGATGCTCCTGTGTCTCGCCAGTATGCCACTGGTGTTGCTCCTGCGGAAATCATAGAGGTGAGCTGTCGGTTTTCAGGTGTATTTCGGCCTGTGATATCGACAAGGAGAGAAAGTCGCGCCGTGCAAGTCGCGTCGCAAAACCCTGATACACACTCGTTTTCGCCGTGCCGGTTGCTCCTGCATGCAGAGGCGGACTATAATGGCTAGGTCACACGAGCTGCATGGAGGTAGGGCAAGGTTGTGCGCGATTTTCCCAGATGGAATGAAAGGAGCGTAGACGAAGATGAGTCTACCAGAGCGAATGAAGTTCGGTGTCTTCATGGGGCCTTTCCACCGCGTCGGGGAAAATCCTACCCTGGCCATCGACCGCGACCTGGAGTTGGTCCAGTGGCTCGATTATCTGGGCTTCGACGAGGCCTGGATCGGCGAGCACCACAGCGCCGGCTGGGAGATCATCTCCTCTCCGGAGATTTTTATCGCCGCCGCGGCCGAGCGTACCCGCCACATCAAACTGGGCACCGGGGTGGTCAGCCTACCCTACCACCATCCCTTGATGGTGGCCAACTGGATGGTACAACTGGACCACATGACCCACGGCCGGGTGATGCTGGGCGTGGGGCCTGGCGCTCTCCCGAGTGATGCCTACATGATGGGTATTGAGCACACGGTGCAGCGCCCCAGGATGGATGAGGCCTTAGGGGTCATCCTCCGACTGTTCACCGAAACCGAGCCGATCACCTACAAGAGCGACTGGTTCGAGCTGCACGAGGCGTTGCTCCAGCTCCGACCCTATCAACGGCCGTACATGCCGGTTGCGGTGGCCTCGGTGCAGTCTCCTGCGGGTGTGGTGCTGGCTGGGAAGTATGGCGCTGCGGTGCTGACCATCACAGTGCCCAGGGACCCCTCGCCCAACAGCGAGTCCGATCTGCGGGGCTTGTGGGACATCGCCGAGGAGTCGGCGGCCGAGCATGGGCAAGAAGTGCGGCGGGAAGATTGGCGGTTGGTGGTGCCGGTACACCTGGCGGAAACCCGGCAAGAGGCGCGAGAAGAAGCCCGGATGGGCGCTGGCCGCTACCTGCGGGAGTATTCAGAGGGCACCAATGGGCGACGGCCGGTCTTCGATGGTCCACTGGACAAGGTCGTAGATTTCATGGCCGATGCCGGTTATTGGTTTGTCGGGACGCCGGACGACTGCATCGAGGGCATCAAGCAGTTGGAAGAGAAGAGCGGCGGATACGGCGGCTTCCTGGTGCAGACTGTCGACTGGGCGCCGCGGGACAAAATGCTCCACAGCTACGAGCTGCTGGCACGCTATGTCATGCCCCAGTTCCAGGGGTCGGTGCTCAGCACCGCGGCGTCCAACAACTGGGCCCGCGAGCGACGAGACGGTCTGATGGCCGGCCGGACGCGGGCCATCGAGCGAGCTCGCCAGGATTACGCCGCCAGCAAGCGCTAGTCGAGGCCCTCTGGCCCAACAGGTGATGCAATCATGAGAGCGGTATGGTACGAACAGAACGGTGCTGCCGACGTGCTCCATGTCGGTGAGATGACGGACCCGACGCCAGGGCCGGGTGAGGTGCGGGTCCGTATCGTCACGTCTGGTATCAACCCGTCAGACTGGAAGCGACGGCAGGGGCTGACCCGACGCATGGAATTTCCCAGGGTCATTCCGCATCAGGACGGCGCCGGGGTCATCGACCGCGTTGGCCCAGACGTGCCCGCTTCCCGCCTCGGCGAGCGGGTCTGGCTCTACCAAGCACAGATTGGCCGTCCCTTCGGCACCGCTGCCGAGTATACGGTCCAACCCGCCATGCGCGCCATCCCGCTGCCTGCCAACACCAGTTTCGCGGCGGGGGCTGGCCTTGGGGTCCCGGCCATGACCGCCCATCGCTGCGTCTTTGCTGATGGGCCGGTCACCGGCAAGACGGTGCTGGTTACCGGGGGCGCTGGGGCCGTCGGTCACTATGCCATCCAGTTGGCCAAGCTGCACGGCGCCCAGGTCATCGCCACGGTGAGCTCCGACCACAAGGCTCAGATCGCCCTGGCTGCCGGTGCCGACGCCACCATCAACTACCGGACTGAAGACACCGTGCAGCGTCTCAGGGACATCACCCATGGGGAGGGTGTGGACCACATCGTCGAGGTAGATTTCGCCGGGAACTTCAAGGTCAGTCGCGAGGTGCTCCGCGACAATGGCGTCCTCGCCCTGTACTCGGCGGGCGTCGCGCCCCAGCCACCGGTCCCGCTGCAATTCAAGGCCAGTAACATCACCGTTCGGTTCGTGCTGGTCTATGACATGCCGGAAGCGGCCAAGCAGGCCGCCGTGCACGAGATTACCCAGCTCCTAGAAGAGGGGAAGCTGCGCCATCTCGCCGGTCCCCATTTCCCTCTCGAGTCGGCGAGGCAGGCGCACCAGGCCGTAGAAGGAGGGGCGATTGGCAAAGTCGTGCTCGACGTGGCGGAGGCCACCTGACGCCCTGGGAGTTCAAAGCGGTAAGCCATACCTTGCAGCGCACCCTGCAAGGCTTCCAAGAGAATGTTCCCCGGTTTCTGGACCCAAAGCTCTCAGCCACTGCCCTGGAAAGTACTAATAGAACTATGCCATCGTCGCGTCCAGCCGACCTCCTGATGAAGCTCGTCTGCAGGCTGTACAGCCCATAGAAGTGTCCGCCCTCGATGATCTCCAGGACGAGGCCAAGGAGTGGGCGGTATTCCCTCTCGGGGTTTTCGGTGTCTACTATCAATCATCCAGCTGTCTATGATGATTTACTCGATCTGCTGGCTGAAAGCGCCGATGCCCAGCGTGTGCTTGCCTTCCGTCTGTCCGAGGAAAAGCAGGCCCGACTGGACGAGCTGCTCGAAAAAAATCGTGAAGGCACGTTGACCGGCGACGAGTCGGCGGAATTGGACGCCTACGAGCGATTCGAGCATATCGTGCGTCTGCTCAAAGCACGGGTGCTTCAGAAGCGGGGTTCATGACCACTCGGCCCACGGCTGAGCTGCGACGTCAAGTGGTTGACAGGGCTCGTAACTGCTGTGAGTACTGTTTGCTCGCTCAGGATCTCGCGGCCTCCTCGCATCAAGTGGATCATGTCATAGCTGAGAAGCACGGAGGGCAGACGACACTTGACAACTTGGCGTTGTCCTGCACGGTGTGCAATCGCCGGAAGGGCAGCGACATTGGCTCCGTCGATCCCGAAACGGGCGATCTTCTGCCGCTGTTTAATCCGCGAACCCAACAGTGGTCAGACAACTTCATGCTCGATGGCGCTCACATCGTCGGCTTAACCAACGTAGGCCGCACGACTGTGGCATTTCTGCAGTTGAATGCTGTCGAACGCCTGATGGAACGTGACGCATTGATCCGAACTGGCCGGTACCCGCCCCACCACCTGACGAGATAAGCGAAGAAGCAGCAAAAATGTCACATGTATGGCGGTCCAGGACAGTGCGTCGCCCAGGCACCAACCACAGGGCGGGCAGGCTGCCTTTCGACGCGATGCTCCGCCCTTAAATCCGTTGCCCATACGACCTGGGCCCAGAAGTCTCGCTGCTGAGTGGTTATGGTGTTCTCCCCTTCGAGGTAGGGTTAGCCGGCTTGTTCAATCTTACGTGGTTAGCCCCCCATTATTCGGATTGCTATGGTCCCTGCGACCTTCCCTCGGGGCTATAAATGGTAACCTGCATACCTCGCACCGCATAGAGGTGCGCCGAATTCCCTGGAGCTTAAGCTCAAACTCCTTTGGAGCCCCCTCGCTGAGCAATGCCTTGACCTGTTGACGGAGCACCCCCGATTCCAGTATGCTTGCAAGAAGCCGGGCTCCCGGTACCAGGCAACTCATGGCCGCCACACCCTGTGCCCAGCGAACAGCTTCCTCGACCTCTGCCATCTGCCATGGACGGTGAAATCCCAAGCAATCTAAGAGGGCAGCCGTCATCCAATCCCCGGCCCCCCCGGCATCCACCACCGAAACGCTGTGGGCCGGTTGCTCACGCCATGCTTCAGGCCCAAGCTTAAAGAGGACCCCCTTGTCTCCACAAGTCACAATTCGGAGTTGATGGTTGGGCGGGTATTCTGGAAGGTATTTCTCGAATTTCGCGGCCTGCTCATCGCTATACTTGATCACATCGGCACAGGCTGCAGCCCGCATATGAGCGCTTGGATTCCCTGCAGTCGAAGGTTCGTACACCACTAGACGGCCGGCCTTCGCATGAGCCTCTGCGAGCGCGAGAGCTGCAGCTCCGGGCCGATCGAAGAAGAAGACGTCTGCCAGCCTCTCACAGCTTAGGAGCTTGGACACCTTCGTCGTGGCAAGAGGCCTATATCGGTGATAAGGTCTCCCACAGACCGAGCATCCGAACTTGAAGCGATGCGACTTTCCATTAACCTCATGAAGTACAAGGGGGGTACCCACTTCGTCTTGTTGATACAGATCCGAGGTATCAACACCTGCGTCGGACAAGTTGCGGTTAACGATGCGACCAGCCTCGTCACGCCCGATCAACCCAGCTATACGTGCCTCCCATCCAAAATAGGCGAGATTGGCAGCAACGTTCCCCGCTGTTCCACCAGCACGCATCCATACACCCTGATCACGACGGACAACATCAAGAGCAACAAAACCACTTGCGAGCACGGAGCGAGGGGTAGCATCCATCAATGATAGGGCTCTCCATCTAGCCACAGGCAAATGAGGTGGCTGCCAGCGGTCACCTTATCAAGATCTACACCTGGCTGGATTCGATAGCTGGTAGGCCCTGCGCTTACCACTGAAAGATTCTCCTCATAGGCAGCAAGCAAGGCCCCCACTGACATAACCTTCGAACCGTGCACCGAGGTGACCACTGTTACATTACCAAGACCAAGGGGTGCCAGGGCCTTTGTATAGCGATCATTCAGCCGATACCGCCCCCGGTAGAGATCGAATGGGTTCCTTATAATGGACCCCGAAAACTGGACCACGGTATAAGTAAGCTCTGGGAGAGGGAAGGGCTCAACCGGGAGGAGTGAGGTGCGATGTCAATGAAGCGCAGGCAGCATAGTGCCCAGAGCAAGGCTATGATGGCATTGGAAGCGGTGAAGGAGCGCCGGACGGTGAACGAGTTGGCGGCGGACGATGGGGTCCATCCGACGCACATCAGCCAGTGGAAGCGTCAGTTGCTGGAGGGGATGTCCGCACTGTTCTCTAGCCGTCGTCAGCAGCGGGCTCACGAGGAGGAAGTGCTGCAGGCGGAGCTGTACCAGGAGATCGGCCGCTTGAAGATGGAGCGGGAGTGGTTGAAAAAAAAGTTGCCCCATGCACCCATGGCTACACGCGCGATGATTGAGTGGGGGCATCCCGAGCGCAGCGTGAGGCGTCAATGTGTGTTGCTGGGGTTGAGCCGCGCCAGCCTGTACGATGTGCCAGCGCAGGAAAGTGCCGAGAACTTGGCGCTGATGCGGGTGATCGACGAACAGTACACCCGGACACCCTTCTATGGCAGCCGGCGGATGATGGCCGACCTCCAAAGACAGGGCTATGCAGTGAATCGCAAACGGGTGCAACGCCTGATGCACACGATGGGACTGGAAGCGATCTATCCACGTCCCCGGCTCAGCGTGAGGCATGCGGAGCACCACGTCTATCCCTATTGGCTCCATGACGTGGTGATGCATCGGCCCTTCCACGTATGGAGTGCGGATATCACTGATGTGCCCATGCGGCACGGCGTGATGTATCTGGTGGCCATTCTGGACTGGTACAGCCGCTATGTGCTGTCCTGGCAACTCGCCAATACGATGGATGTGGCGTGTTGCTTGACGGCGTTGGAGCAGGCCCTGGCACAAGGCCGACCGGAGGTCTTCAACACCGACCAGGGAGCCCAGTTGACCTCCTTGGCGTTCACCACGCGATTGGCGGCCGCCCACGTGGCCATCAGCATGGATGGACGGGGGCGTGTCTTTGACAACATCTTCGTGGAACGGTTATGGCGCACGGTAAAATATGAGGATATTTACCTCAAGGACTACGGGTCGGTCCTTGAGATGGAAGGAGGGGTAGCGGCGTACTTCTGGTTCTCTAATCACCAGCGGCTCCATCAAGCGCTGGATGACCGTACGCCAGCAGAGGTGCACTTCAATCACGAGCAGGGGGAAGAGACTTACGTATGCTGACCGGATTTTGGCCTTGACAATGGGGTCCACTATAACTTGGCCCACAAGCTGCATAGACCCAACGAGAAGTTCTAGAACACCACACGGCCACTCTTGATCAGTCTCGATACGAATAACCGGTACTTCATTGGGAAGTTGCGCTAACGTGGCGTTGGCGAGATCGGCATACTCAGGCGCGATGAACGCCACAATAGTTGTGCGGTTCTGATTTCGGAATAGTCCATAGTGACGCCCATGGGCGAAGTTGCGGTAGTCCACGAGCTGAGCCGCTGCAAGCCCCGTCTCCGAGAGACGCGTCTCTAGGTCTATACCCGCAGCCTCCGTACCAGGACCAACGAGGATAAGACAGTTCTGGGTCATGCTGCGGCCGTCCCCAGATATCTGCGGCCGTATCTGATCTGGCAACAGAAAGGAGCCCCTTGCATACCAGCGCACAAGCAACGTCGACATTGTGAGCACTGTGTTGGTCGCGAGGAAGCCATCGTGTGTGTGCGGGGCTGCGTAGCTCACGATCGTAATCGGCTGGCTCGCAAGGGATGAAGGGATCTCGTCTACTCGCCGATGGGTGACCAGGCCAACGGGATCGCACCCTTGTCTCACGGTCGCGCGGGCCGCCAACGCGACGTCTGGATGTCCCGCGCGCGCTGAGAAGAGAACCGCTGCGGTGGAATGTCTTAGCGGTCCACCTGAGACGGCTAGGGGTGTCGCATAAGTCGCAAGCCGCCCGGTCTTCGCTACATGAAGAGCCGAGGCCAGAGCGGAAACTGCCAGTGCACCACCACTCCCAATGTATAGAGCAGTCCCTGACACCACTCTGTCCAGGAGCTCAGCGAGTGGTGAGATGTATTCGCGAACAGCCCAGGCATAGCTGGTGGCCAAGAGCTCTAGTTCATCCACATAGCTTGGCTTCATAGTGGTTCAACTATGCTACTGCTACATACCAACATGTGGTGCTGAGACATCTTGAGGCAATGGGATGACATGGAGATGCACGCCAGCGTCCACACTGAAATCCACGAGCCAGTCACTCACGAGATCAAGCACCGCAAAGGCATCCTCGGTGTCGGTGCATACATCGAGGTACAGCCCTATTGAGTCTTCCCCCTCTCTGAGACGAAAAGTCGCCTCCGGATAGACGGCCCGTTTGCGCGCTTCTACTCCGCACTGGCGTGTTGCATCGTGTCGTTCCATGAGTTGACGCTCATGCAGATCGTTCCTCTTGTCAGTGCTATCAAGTACTTTACACGCCATTATACCCTAACGAAAGCCCCAGCGTTACATGGATAGCACTAGTCCCCACAGAGATTTGTCATTTCGCGCGGTCGGGTGTCTGATGAGGTGTCACGCGGACTGGGGGACTCACGGAGATGGTGCGCGCCCCCTGGAGTGTCCAGGGATGGCATCCACCTGGTATACCTGATCGGCTGTCCATGCCGGTCGCGACCTCACGGAACGCCAAGGGCACCATTGCCGATCATCAGCTCCTGTCTCTACGCGGGCGTCGCGCCCCAGCCACCCGTCCCTCTGCACTTCAAGGCCAGCAACATTACCGTCCGATTCGTGTTGGTCTATGACATGCCGGAAGCGGCCAAGCATGCCGCCGTGCAGGAGATTACCCGGCTCCTGGAAGAGGGGAAACTGCGTCACCTCGCCGGTCCCCATTTCCCTTTCGAGTCGGCGAGGCTGGCGCACGAGGCCGTAGAAGGAGGGGCGATTGGCAAAGTCGTGCTTGAGGTGGGGGAGGAGGCCTGACGCCCTGTGCCGTGTCTGTTGTTCTCCTTATGCAACTGTTAGGAATTAGAGTCGGAGCAACGGTTGGAGGCGTTTGACGAAAGGCTCGTCACCTCATAAAATTCTGCTATCGACGCAAGTCGATGCTAACTGTGATGATCGCCCCCTCGTGGTCGGTGATAAACCTGCAAAGGGGCCACACGGGCGATGGTATCGAAGTCGGAATCGTTATGGAACAGCTCGACGTCCTCTGCGATGCAAAGGGCAGCGATCAAACAGTCGATGGTCTTCCTGACCGTGAGGCCTCGCCTTCGACAGGTGCGGTAGATTTGGGCCGCGTGTTCAAATACTGCCAGCCGATCTATCCGCAGGATGGGATACAATAGGAGAAGACTTCGCGTTCGCTCAAATGCCGGATCCTCCCGGATCCCCTGAAGGATCTCGCAGAAGATGAGATTCTGTCAGTGCCAACGATTGCCCCGTTGTGATGAGCTGCTGCAGGTGGTGGTCCTCAGGCGTCCCTGCGCCGTTGAAGAAATCAATCCATACCGTCGTGTCCACGACGATCAACCGCGCGACCTCCGCGTTTCCTCAAGATCGCCTTCCCACTGTAGCTGACCTCGGAGTTTGAGAATCTCTTTCCGTTTCTCCGTCTTCAGCAACTCCTGCAACGCTAGATGGACAAGTTCCTTCTTCGTTTTGCACTTGAAGAGCCGCAGCCCTTCTTCGACAAGCCGGTCATCCAAATCTATGTTCGTGCGCGCCATATCTGCCCCCTCTGTGATCGCCAAGGTAACACAAGTGAGTGTATGAAACAATCATTGTTTGTGTATAAAAGGCGGGAGGCACGGTGCAGATGAACACAGGTTCGCACCCCGGCGAACAACAAAGTGCACCGATAGGTGGCTTGCGTTCTGTGAAGGTCGGTGGCGACAGTGTCGCCAGGGGACCGTCTGCCGTGCGCCTATAGAGGCCGGATGGCTGGGCAACGGGAGTCGACTTGTGGATTGATCGACCACCGCACACGCGTCTCATACGAACTCATGACTCTGGCCTTGAACATTCTGGATGTGTTCACCCTAACCGCCGCCGTGTAGGGGGGTTACCCAACCGCGACGGGCATGACTGTGAAAGGCCATACGGCCTTCTGCCCATCGGGATTAATCACCGTCAACTGGTGCTCCCCCTGCTGCCACGCAGTTTCCTTCGGATGATTCGTGATCATTAGCACCAGGATTTTGTACAGGTCAGCTTCTTGGGTCTGGTCATCTCTTTGCTCTGGTGTGGGTGACTGCAGCATAGTTGCTGGTATGTCTTCCTCATCGATTTGGAACCCAGCGTTGCGCGACAGGTTACGCCCGCGAATTTCTAGTCGCAAACTGCCTCGTTGAGCCAGAATTTCGTCGATGATAGGCCCAGGCTTCCGCACCAACTTCCCGCCCACATAGGTAGCAGAACTGATGCCCATAAGGGCCAAAAAGCTGTCAGGTAAACTTGGGAGTTCCTGAATGTTGCCTGGATTACGGGCCAAGATGAGCAGCAGGAATCCTAATCCGCCCAACAGTGTCCACACCCAAAATTGCACGCGTTCGGGCAACACGACCCCGCCTGCCGTAACAAAATCAGCAAACGAGGGTTGCACTTCTCCTGCTCCTTTGGGGCCCCGGATGACCGTCGCCCCTTGTGCGAGAAGTCTCGTACCGCCACTGATAAGAAATAGAGAGGCTAACCCACTGGGCAATGGTGCGAACTCGACAACTCCTTGTACAAGGCTGCGGGCGACCGTCAAGAAGACGTAGCCGAATACGACCAGGCCAGTCCACCAATAGAATTGAAATTTAGAAAGGCTATACGTGTCGGTTTCGGGATCGATGAAGAAGGCTTGCAGCACTTTATACGTTTTGCCTGCTATGCGGTATGGACGAACACCGCTCCGGACCAGCGCAAACAGAGAAACAGCAATCACCGAGAGACCGGCGACAGCGGCAATGAGCGGGGTCCAGAAGGACACAGTCGATAAGATGAACGGTGCCGACTCGGAGCTGTTGTCTCCCACCCGGACGCGAACGCTCCCTTGACCCTGATAATCTCTCGGTATACCCCACAACACCAGCTCTCGACCACTACTACCCAGCGCTCCGTAGAGATGGTCATACTTCTTGGTGATGGGCTCAGTCGGCAACCAGTCAATCTCTTGCGGCCCCAGTTCCCGATACTCTTTGCCATTATCGATCGCCAGGACATTGTCGCGTGCTTCCCGACTGAAGCCTTGCCCTAAGATGCGAAAGGCAAATGTGTTTCGGTCATCTGGGTAACCCACAAAGGGTGAAACCGCTGTGATCTTGACCTCATTCCCAACTCCACTAACCAGGCGAAGCTGGCCGTCATAGGGCGCGATCTGCACTTGGGGAGGGGACGCTCCTCCACTCATCGTGATCTCGGCACGCACATCATAGGTCCCCAGGGGTAGGCACATTCCCCTCGCGTTCTTGATCTCTCTCGGGCATTCCGATTCCAGTGGGATACGGAAAATAAAGGAGTTGCTATTCGAGTTGAGGGTCTCGGACGGGTATGGCTCGAAGGTACCTCCTGTGGGTGTGAGCACGACTCGTATCTTCTTGGGGTCATCGGGCACATTCAGACCACGCACCATGGCCGTCACGAGGCTTCCACGAAAGGCTTGGCCTGGCGCTATGCTGGTGATAGTCGGAGCGGGTGGCTTCGGGCTATCCGGCTCGGCCCCAAATGCTGGAGCCCACCACATAAAGGCCTGCCAGAGGGTGCTGAGAAACACCACGACTAGGTCTATTGTAGGAGGCATTTTCCAGAGGCGCAGCGACGCATTCATGACACCACTCCCCTTTAGGTTGGCTCAATTTTTGACACACATGAGCACCGATGGTCTGCCTTCCCACGCTCGTAGATGTCCCAAGGGTTCCTCACGAGTTGCCGTGCGTCATGGGAGGGCATCTCTGTTGGCAATAATGATCTTTGGATGTCGCGATGGAGGTATTGAAGATTACCCCGTCACACTGGCGAAGTAGAGCCTAGGATCGGCCGCACGCACCCGTGCCTCCGGCAATCCCAACTCACGACGGACAATGTTGGTGCCTTCGACGAGCGAGACACACTTGTAATAGGCAATCCGCCGACTCAGCCCCTCACGGCCGAAGCCGCAGTCGGTGGTAATCACCAGCCGTTCGGGTGGAATATACTCGAGCGCTTTGCGGATCAGCGCGGCGACATGCTCGGGTGGTTCGACTACTGTGTTACAGTGGTTCACGACTCCAATACCGATCTTCTTGTCCGTCGGATACTTGGCGAG
Organism: uncultured Nitrospinota bacterium; assembly: GCA_963707985.1. Classification (GTDB taxonomy): domain Bacteria; phylum Tectomicrobia; class Entotheonellia; order J063; family CAVPRW01; genus CAVPRW01. The sequence continues at coordinate 88,384 of CAVPRW010000030.1, forward strand.
GAGTGGTAGATCCCTGCCGTTGGTGCTGGCGCACTCGAAGGTGATCACGTCGGCATGCAGTTGAAGGAGATAGGGAAGGGCACGCTCGTAGCTCGGTGGCTCCCAGTAGACGCGCTGCTGATTGGGATTGCCCCAGCAGGTGTGGACCCAGATCTCGGCGTCGACGCCGACGAGTTGACGGTTAAATGCCTCAGTGAGAAACTCCAGGTCGGCGTCAGTGCAATCGGGACGAGTTGTACGGCCGTGATGCGGAGGCTCTTCAACCTGTATGAGAGGGCAGCCAGCGGCGGCGAGCTCTCGTAGTTCGGCGTTGAAAATGTCGCACAGATCGTAAATGAGGGACTTCTCATCCGGGTAATACTCATTCCAGAGCATGCTTGCCAGCCCAGGGGCGCAGATGGTGCCGAACTTCACGGTCCGGTCCGTCAGGCGTTGGGCCACCTTCCAGAGGGCGGTGAACTCGAGCGCACCGCGGGTCAGGCGCTCCGTGACCACCGCCGGTTGATAGGCTTCCTGCACTTCCCAGAGGATGTGCCCCGGACGCAGGTTGTGTCGCCCCATCCAGCCGCGCGACGTGTCGCGGTGGCCGGCGATCCCGCCCAGCCGCTCGATCGGGTAGAAGAACCACGACTTGCCGCCGACGGCGAGGTCAAATCGACTGTCGCCGTCCGTCACGATGTCGAGGCCTGCGGCCTCCTGGGCATTGATGATGCAGGCAACCGCGTCCAGATACTGCTCGCGAAAGATTGAGTCGCCCAGAGCCGCTTTGAAAGACCGGCCGTGCAGGCTTTCGGTGAACCAGAGGGGCCGGGGGTACGACCCGGTGATCGCCGTTGGCATCATGATGTCTTGCGTCACTTTCAGCATACTTGCCTCCATAAAATCTGGCATGACATCCCTTGAAGGTCCCAGGGGTGGCTGCCATCTGCCGCATCCAGTACATATCTGCATTAGTCCCGGCTCACGAGGTATTCATTGCAGCAGCGGTCGAGGGTTAGGCTTGTCTTTCCCCAGGAAGTAACGGCCTCGACGACGGCAGCCCTCCGGCCTCGATCGCGGCGATGACAATGCGGGCGCAGGCTTCAGCGTCAGACCCTGCATCATGGTGGCGCAGGGGAATGCGGAGGTGTCTGCAGACGTCTGGCAGCTTTGTCGGGTAGATATTCCAGACCGCTCGAGCGAGGCGGACCGTACACTGAAATGTGTGTGATGGTGCGCTCAGACGCGCCCGTTCGCAGCACGTACGCAAGACTGAGCGGTCGAAACTCGCATTATGGGCTGCGAGAAACTCGACGCCGGCAAGTTTCTTCTGGAGCGATGGCCACAACTGACGAAACGTCGGCGCGTCGACCACGTCACTCCATGAGATGCCGTGCAAATATGAAAATACAAATTGCCGACGTGGGGGACGAATGTAATAGTAGGCACGATCGACGATTGCTAGCCCTTCGACGCGTATCACTGCGACGGCACAGGCACTATCGCGACCGTAATCGGCGGTCTCGAAGTCAATTGCTGCAAAGGTTGGTTTGTGCGACCGGAGGGAGGCATATGGCTCTCGCATCGTGGCCTCCAGGAGCGACGACACAGGATGATCGCGGTCCGACAGGCGACGCGGCCGCCCACGACGCCCCACCCCAGCGGAGCCGCCAGCTTGGTTGCACCGCATGGGGATGCAAAATATCCGGCATTATAGCGAATCGAGCAACATTATCAAACCAGGGATTCCATCACTGGTGGTCGTGGCTCTAGCAGGCCTAGCCGACTCTACGGTTGACCAGCCGCATCATCTCATCTATACACATGTAGACATGCAACTGGCCCGATGCCTTAGTGGTTTCACCATGGCGCTCATGCATCGACGATGATCGCCTGCCAGGCATTGCTGGACGAGGCGTGATCATTCCCCATCGATGCTCGCAAACGCACAGGAGGCCGTCCAGCCTCGCCAGGATAGACTACTGGCAGATGGCAAAGAGATGGAGTCCCTGGCCTTTATCTATACTTCACGCATGGCTCACACACACGGGAGGCTCTCATGAAATATGACGTGGTCATCATTGGGGCTGGTTCGGCTGGATGTGTCCTGGCCACTCGCCTGTCGGAGGACTCGCAGCGCTCGGTGCTGCTCCTAGAGGCCGGCCCGGATTATCCGGATCCGACGTACCTGCCGGATGAGCTGAAATATGACTGCCACCAGGCTGCTTCCCAGGCAGGGGCTCCCCACAACTGGTCGTTCCTCGGCCAAGCCACCCCGCAGCAGTCGAAGCCGATTCCGGTGCCACGGGGCAAAGTGGTCGGCGGCACCAGTGCCATCAATCATCAGATCTTTTTGCGCGGTCCTCAAGAGGATTACGACGGCTGGGCAGCCCTGGGGAACGACGAGTGGAGCTATCGCAAGGTCCTGCCGTATTTCCGCAAATCCGAAACAGACCTCGATATCCAGGACGAGTTCCACGGCACGAATGGCCCCATCCCAGTGCGTCGTCATCATCGGGAACATTGGGTCCCCTTTCAGGCGGCATTTTATCAGGCCTGTCTCGACGCCGGGATACCCGATGACGCGGATTTGAACCATCCCATGTCCGGTGGGGTCGGCGCCTTTCCGCTGAACAACCCGGATGGCATCCGCATGAGCACGGCCTTGACCTACCTGCACGCCTGCCGTCAGCGCCAGAACCTATGCGTCAAAGCCAATGCGCTGGTTCGGCGCATTCTCTTCACCGGCCAGCAGGCGGTTGGCGTGGAGGTCGACAGTGGCGGAGAGACCTTGGTCATCGAAGCGCAAGACATCATCCTCAGTGCCGGGGCCATTCAATCCCCGCAGATTCTCATGCTGTCCGGTGTGGGACCGGCAGACCACCTGCGCTACATGGGTATCCCGGTGGTCCATGACCTACCGGGCGTCGGACAACACCTGAAAAATCACCCAGGGGTCTCGGTGCGCTACCTCCCACAGAAGCACGATCTGCTGGACCCCGATGCTCCAAGAAATCAGGTGGCGTTGCGTTTGACTGCCCCAGGATCGCACACCCGGAATGACATCCAAATTCAACCGACGTCTTCCGGACCGGTGGGTCGAGCCGCCGAGGATATGCGCCTCGGGGTCAGACTGGAGCTGCCCATGAGCACCGGCGAAGTCCGGCTGGTGTCCACCGATCCCACAGTGCAGCCGCATCTGGACTATCGCCTCTTGACACATCCCTGGGACCGGGAGCGTCTCCGCGCGGCCGTGCGCTTCTGCGTTGATCTGTTGCGGCAGCCGGTCTTCAAAGACATGGTGGGACAGCGCACCACACCCACCGACCAGGATCTGGCTTCTGACCAGGCATTGGATACCTGGTTACAGCTCAACGCCGGCATCGCGGGACACTCCTCCCTCACCTGTAAAATGGGACCAACCTCGGATGCGATGGCGGTGGTCGATCAGTACTGCCGGGTTCATGGCCTCAGTCATCTGCGAGTAATCGATGCGTCAGCGATGCCGGAGATCCCTCGCGCCAATACGAATGCCACGATCATTATGCTGGCCGAGCGCGCCGCTGACTTTATCAGGCAAGGTCAGTGACCCTTGCTGTCAGGGCACATTTTGCAGGGGACGGCTGCACCACTCATTGCCAGCTCCCCGAAGGGGCGCGTACGGCGACAAAACCATCGGCGCGTACGTCCTAACCGTCTCGATCCAACCGGGCACGTTCGCGAAAGCCATCCGTCTCGTATAGGAGTCAATTGTCCGGGCAGTCAATATGGCGGTATGATCCGCGGGAGTGAGCCATGACACGATGGTCCCGTGCAGTGATCGGCCTCGCGTTCGTCATCAATCTGTGCAGTTTACACCACGGTCTGGCCCAGACTCCCTCGCTGGCCATGGGTCCGAGGTGCAGATCTACGGGAAGTTCAGGGCGTGGACGACCCAGCAGCCGTCCGGTGGACGCGACCCCAGTCTTCTGGAGCGCCTATTCCATAGGTCTATGTAGCGGCTGATGAGCCTTTGTCTCGAATGCTTGAAGCGGTTGGCTCTACCCAGTGCGAGGTTCCGGACAATGACGCCACGCCTCCACGTGCGCCGGCTAGGAGCGCTGACACGGCAGTATGAAGGGGGCGGCATAAATGCCGCCTCGTTCTCATGCCGGAAGGAGCGCCAGGGTTGCCCCGTGCGTGTAAATGCCTATGCCGGGGCGGTGGAGAGCTCCGATCTCATCTATGCCGACATCGCACCCCATACGATCGGTACAGCGAGATTCATCGCAACATTGGTCGCGCCGATGTCTCCGCCATGCGTGTGGAGCAATGGCCTGTGGTCCGACTGAGCACTAATTCGGTACCCACGCCAAGGCGTGGACCTCCCCAAAGTCTCTCGGCAATTTCCTCCACGCGGTACCCCCATCGGCACTGGCGAAGACCTGTCCGTTGACCGTAGAGGCCAGAAGAAAATTGGCGTCTGCCGAGTGAGCCGCGAGATTCCACACTGTTCCGTTGGGCACCGTCGGCAGTGGCAGCGGCTCCCAGGTCCGGCCAGCATCCGTCGAACGATGAATAGCCCCTTGGCCGCCAAAAGCGCTTTCTCCATTCCCCATGAAGAGCACTTGGGGGGCGCCTGGCTTGACCACGGTGCCCCGACAGTAGGGGAGGGAGAGCTGTTTGCCAATCCCCAGGGGTTCCCATGTCACGCCATCGTCTACTGTGGTGAAGACTTCACGTGGGGTGATGACGCAGACCTTCTTCGGTGGCCCAGCGCTGATGGCCAAGTTGTGAATGTCCGGATCCTTCACCCCGCTTGTGATCGTCTCCCAGGTCTCGCCACCATCCCTACTCCGTCGGACGCCGTCGACCTCGATGCCCGCCCAAATCTGCCGGTGGTCCATCGGGTCAATCACAATCGCCGTCACTCGCGGGATCGTCACATTCGGGCACTCCTCCGCCAGCGCTACGCTGAGCTTTTGCCAGGTGACGCCCGCGTCTTTGGAGCGAAATAGCGCCGACGGCCTGGTCCCGGCAAATATGATGTTGGGCTCCACAGGGTCGATCGCGAGTGCCCAAATCGGTAGCGTGTTCATCGGCGAGTCCAGTCGTTCCCAGCTTGCACCCCGATCCTCACTCCGATAGATGCCGCTCTCAGTGCCGGCATAGATGACATGGGGCTCTCTCGGATGCACCGCTAAGGCGCGCACCGCACTCTCGGAATAGAGACCTTGTCGCACACGGGTCCACGTCTCTCCACTATCACCGGACCGCCAGATGCCTTGTCCCAAGGTGCCTACACAGATGGTTACGTTGGTGGCCATACCTCGCCCTCCTACAACAGCTGGTTGGACAATACTCGATGATACTAAAACCACCCAGACGAAGGCTCAAACCATGGGTCCATGGTAACACAATCATGGCCCAAGTGTTCAAGATGATCTCAGGCACCCATCGCATCCTTGGGTGACCTACATGGCATCGAACACCCGAGCGCTGTCGAAGGTCAGTAGAACCTCAGTCAAAATTCTGCAGCGCTCTGCTACGAGCCGGCCGCAGAGCCCCCTTGGGATGGTATGCTCACCGGCCGTCGTGGGGTCAGGAACATCTGGCGCAGGTTGTTCAGGTCGAGCGTGGGCATATCCAGGTCGAGGGCTTTTAGCACACCGTTGGCCAGCTCGTTGTAATCCATGAACCAGCGACGCAGCCGATTGCGCCAGGTAGGTATACCACCGTTGGCATGCAGCTCGAAAGCTGACTCGCGCCCATCAAGCCCCGATGAGATATGGTCCCAGGCCAGATTCAGGAGGGCCGAGCGCTGCAGCGCGGTATAACCACCACCACCAAACGACTCATCCAGGCCGGCTGCCAGCTCCGGAGCGGCCAGGTCCGTGTCAGCGGGGGCCATCATCAGCGATGAGCCAGGCAGCATACGCAAAATCTCGGTGATACCTTGCCGGGCCTTCAGCATGGCGATGCTGCCCGCGGCCATGTGGAGCAGACCCGGAAAGACGTACCCTGCCTGCGTGACCTGTGGATCGAGCTCGCCGGCGGTGAGGCAGCTACGCACTGTCTGCACGTCGGCGATGAGGTCCACCAGATAGTCGAGCGTCTGTTGATGCTCCCGCAGACCCATGGCGTCGGTGCAGGCCAGCGCCAGGCCCAGGGTAAACTCCGCCTTGGCCAGCCAGCCATACAACTGATGCCAGTATAGCCAGGATGAGATCCCCTCCCCCCGGTCGAGTTCGAGAGGAGCCGGGCCGCTCGCGTCAGCAGGAGGTTCCGTCAGAAACACCCGTTCCCAGGGGATGAAGACGTCGTCCAACCACATTTGTGCGTCGAGCTCATCGAACCGGCTGCTGAGGGGTGCCAGGAAGGGATTGTGGTGGCGCGCGGCAATCCGCCGGCAGACCACGGTGACGCCAGGCGCTGCCACCGAGACCACAAACGTCGCCCGCTGACTCCCGCACGTGACCGCCCCACCGGCGCCGATATAGACCTCGTCGGCGAATGGGACGCTGGTGTGCATGCCAACCTTGCCACGCAAGACGATGCCAGCATCGGTCTCCTTGATCAGACGGAGAGAGGCCCGCTCGTTTAGGTCTGCCCGGAAGCGATAGCCGATGGTCGCACCGCCGGAGGAAAAGGTCAGGAAACGCCCGGTTTCGGCCAGCCAGTCCCGGTATTTGGCCGCCGTCCCCAGCTGCTCTGATGCGGGGTGGCGGCGCTGGACGGCGTCGAGAATGCCGAGCGCAATCAGGTTGCCATAGGCGGGGGTATGGGTCACGTTCCCAGCGGTAGGGAAGAGCGTTGCGGCAAAGGAACGCCCCATCCGACGGAGGTCCTCGGCGCGCTGCGGCACGAGAAACGCCATGGGTATGCGTTCCCCCTGGTCGTCGGGCATGGTTAGCAAGATATCATGCCACGCTGCGTCGCAGTGGCGGTCGTACCAGCCAGCATAGAAATCGACCATGGCGCGGGTGGCGGGGTGCGTCGTCAGATCATCGACCCGACCGTCGCCAATGACCCAGATGTTGCGCCCGTCACGTAGGCTGTCGCGATATTCGGCACCAGTACGAATGGCAGTTCTCCTCCGTCGTCGGACGGCCGCGTTAGCTCTTCATCCACCGACATTCCGGCAAGTGGCCGTGCGCCCCACCATCACGGCATGTGCACTCGACATCTTTCTGCTGACGATAGCCTCTAGACTCCAAAAACGCATGAAAACCGGTGTAGAAGCTATCCCCCTCATCGATCGACTGAAAGCCGGCCTCGAAGGCTTGCCGCAGCTCCTCGCGAGTCGGTTGCATGGCCTCGCTCGCCTCCCCACCTGAGCACAGGGCTAGGGCGTGTTCAGGATTTCAACGATATTTTGCGCGAAGATCATCTCTTCTGTGCCGACCACCGAGGCGTCGTTCGGTGAGGACAGATAACGTGCGAACACCCAGACCCCATCCAACGGGTTCGACACCACCTCCGCTGTCGACCCATCGGACAGGCTGATGGTTGTTCCCGGCTCCAGGAGCCTGAGGTTGATGATACCGTTCATGGCACGCCTCCTTTTTCTGCCTCAGCTCCCGTTGTGCTGGCCGTTCATCTGTGTGGCAGACTCAGAACGGCGCCAGGTGGCTAATTCATCCCAGCTCCCGGCCTCCATGAACGCCGCCCAGCGCCTGTAGAGATTGCGCAGGTTATGTTCGCTCGACTTCGCCTCGGTAATATCCATCACTACTCCCGGCAGCTGCAGGCCATCCCAGGCAAAATTCTGCACCTCAAAGCCCATTCCCTGCTCGTAGGTGTATGGATAGCGCCGGGCGATGGTCCCCCGGCTGGCTGCGTGGGCATAGTTCCAATTTTCCATATCATCCTGTTCCGTCAGCCCACCCGGCCCGGAATAGCGGATGTAATACTGGCGCAAGAAGTCTTTCACCTCTGGCGGAGCCTCCTGGTCGACCAGGTACCAGCGCCACACCTCGGTCTGGTGTGCGCCGCGGGGATGCCAGACGGCGATGGTACGCGGCTGGCGCGGGTGCAGAGCCGTATTCGGGAAAATCTCCCCTGGACTTCCGGTCAACCGCCCCCATTCCCCGCGACGCCGTCGCCGCTCCACTTCGCAATACTTGAAATACTCCGACACCACGGGCGAGTGCTGGTACGCCACAGGCGTCGGCTGGTCTTTCGGTAAGAGGTAGACGCCGGTCTGGTGGCCGCGTTCGGGGAAACAGATTTGCAGCCGGCGTGCCTGCTGCCGCTCCTGCATGTCCCGGCGTCCAGTGCCACTGGGGCCGATACCCACCAGGTCCACCGAGCGATGGCTGATATTGTGGTAGCTGTCACCGCTGAAGTTCTCCGCCGGGAACTTCCAGTTGCAGGGGATGAGCCATTTTTGAATACCACCCAAGACCTCGGTACCCCCTTCGCGTCCATCCCAGGCGTCCAGCGACAGGTCCAGGTAGAGCTTGAAATCACCCAGGTATTCCAGAAATGGTGGTGCCGACGCATCCCAGGTGGCCCAGATGGTGCCTTTGTAGTTGCACAATTGGGCGACCTCTACCAGTCCCCATTGTGACTTGTCGAGCTTGCCGTGATAGGCTTCTTTGAAATAGGGTACGCCCACCAGCTTGCCATCGGCGGCGTAGCTCCAGCCGTGATAGGGGCAGGTGAAGACGGGAGTATTGCCCTCATCGTAGCGGCAGACCTTCATGCCCCGATGCCGGCAGGAGTTCAGGAACACATGGATCTTTTCCTCCCGGTCGCGGCACAAGAGCACCGATTCCTCCCCCATGCCCGACACAACATAATCGCCGGGTTTGGGAATCTGGCTTTCATGGCCGACGAACAGCCAGGCGCGGGTGAAAACCCGCTCCAACTCCTGTTGGTAGATGTCTTCATTGACGAAGATCTCACGGCTGACTTGTCCAGTCGCCATGTCTACCAAACCGTGCTGATAACCACCATTTGCTGATGGCGCCATGGCCCCGTCCTCCCTAGAAGAAAAACGTTAGATTCTTGGCCAGCAAGACGTTCTGGTCCAGGATGACCTTGCGCTGGGTGATCTTCCATTGGCCGTCCACCCGCCGCAGGATGTCCTCCCGCTTCCCCACCAGGATGTCGGTCTCCGTCTCTACCCGATTGCGGTAAATCAGAAAGCGGCATTTGACCGCGACCTCAACAGGCGCCAACGCGGAGGGGCTGACGTGCAAGAGTTGAATGTTGGAGATCATATGGCAGAGGCGCGACAGTGGCTCCTCGGCCCAGTGCACGCCCGTGAGGATCTGCTGCACTCGCCGCGTCAGGGTATCTTTGCCCTCATCGAACCAGTTGATGTCCAGGCCCTCACGGGTGAATTCCCGTTCCAGTTCCCCAAACCTGACGTTCCGCCGCATCGGCATCCAATAGCGCACGTCGTCGGCCAGCAGCTCGAGCCATTCCTCGTAGCGCCTCTCGTCTAAAAGCTCTACCTCGTGGTAGAGGAACTCCTCAATCTCTTGCTTCAGGAGCATATACGCGATGGCCTCATGGTGGTCCGTCATCGCCGCTGACCTCCTGTGGCGCTGGTATTGTATCAGACGTCTTCCCCTGGCGAGAGGGAAGGCAGAGATGAGGAGAGAAGGCTATCCCCGTCTGGGATCGTCCTCTTGATAGCCTCTGTCATACTTGGCATCGAGCGCGCGGAGCTCCACACCTGCCATCGCCTCCAGGATGCGCGCCACAATGGGAAAACCCCGTTGCCCCCAGCCCTGGGCCTGGGCGCGCTGCAGCACATCATCGGTGAGCAAGCCGATATGGGCTGGTGCTCCCACCTCGCGGGCCAACTCGCAGGCCAGATGCAGGTCTTTGGCCACGATGTCCAACGTCCCGCCAGAGGTAAATTCACCGCTGAACACCGAACGCGGGATATTGTCAAAGGTGCGACTGGCCCCCGCGCTCACCGGGACGATCTGCGCCAAAATACCGAGGTCGATGCCCGCTTTGGCGCCGATGAGCAGACCTTCCAGCGCGGTGACGAAGTTCGAATAGCCCAGATATTGCGTGACCAGCTTAGCGACGCAGCCGCTGCCCGTCGGTCCCACATGAAAGATGTTCCGCCCCATGCATTCCAGCAGCGGCCGGTAGGTCATGAACGTTGCCGCGTCGCCACCAACCATGATGGTCATGCCTGGAGGCCGGCCGCTCACCGGCGCATCCAGTACGGCGACGCCCCGAGATCGGCAGACCTCAGCGATGCTGCGAGCCACCCTTGGCGCATTGGTGGTCATGTCGATGTAGGCGCTACCCGGTTTCAATCCGGCCAGGATGCCAGTGCTCGGCTCCAGCACCTCTTGCTCTACCTCCGTAGGGCCAGGGAGTGACGTAAAGACCACCGCACTGGCTTCCGCCACGGCGCAGGGATTATCGGCCCAGCGTGCCCCCTGGTCGCACAAGGCGGTTGTAGCCTCGCGTCGAACATCGTAGACTGTGACTGCATGGCCAGCCTCAAGAAGACAGCGGGCCATCGGATGACCCATGGTCCCAGTTCCGACAAAGCCAAGTTGCATCGGGCACTCCTCTTGACTCGCCAGCCGACGTCAGTGTCCGCTTCCCCCCCGAACTACACGTTTCAGCACTATCACACACATTTGGCCGCGACATGCCTCAGTGCGCATGCTAGCAGAGGCTGGGACGAGGGTCAACAGAGGGGCGCTGATGCTGTCCTGGGCAGTCGGATGCACATCATCTAGTATGCCTCGCCTTCTTGGACAAGGTGTGGATGGCTACCGAGACTCGAATTATTCAGAAACGATATGATAAACTATGTCCCGGAGATGTTCCCCGGCGAGATGATGGGACACCGCTCATGCCGACTTGATGTGTTGCGTGTGGTTAAAAGACGACTCCTGGAGGAGACCACGATCATCGGTGTGTGAGCCGCTGAGTAAACCCCAGATCGGGACGCAGGGGGATTCACGACCTCTCGGACTATCCAGGGCGATGACGTCAGGCATAGGCTCCGTACAGATGAGTTCGAAGGGATGACGACAAGGGATGTGTCCACGCACGGTTCCAAGGGATCAACTATGGCAGTATTCTCATAGATGTATGACGCATGAGACTGGGAAGCGTCTGCCCAGCCTCTGGTCACGCACCCATGAGTTATGGCAACACTACCCTAATGGCCTAGAGCCCCTCTGATGGCGGACTACGAGTGCGCAGAGCCATACGCAGGATCGGTGTACCCGTCGGTGCGGTAATAGTTCTGTTCGGGCTCGTCGGATTTGTCGGCGTGCCCATCCTCCTGCGTCACATCATCACAGAGCAGGTGGCTGCTGCGTTGAATCGTCCCGTGCACGTAGGCGTCATTGCCTTCAACCCGTACAGCCTCAAGGTGGATCTCGACCAGCTGCAGATCGGCGAGCGTGGCACGTCACAGCCCTTCATCGATATCAGCCATCTTCGTATAGGGATGTCGTGGGCCTCGCTGTTTCGGCTAGCCCTGGTGGTTAAGGAACTTCGCGTCGAGCGGCCGGTGATTCATCTCGTTCGTTCGGCGGAACAGCGCTTTAATGTTTCCGATCTGCTCGACAGGCCTGTGCGCGTCGATCGGTCCCGCACGCCGTTCCTCTTTGCGGTCGCCAATCTGCAGCTGAACGACGGCACTGTACAGTTCGACGACAAGGTGCTCGGGAAGCGGCACACCATTGAGCACGTGCAGGTAGACATTCCCTTCATCTCGAACCTCCCCGCTGACGTCGAGATCGCGGTTCAGCCCTCCCTACGGATGGTGGTCGACGGCAGTCCTCTGCACATCAGCGGGAAAGCCACACCGTTTGCGAAGCTGCCCGCGTCGGTCGTCGACCTCAAGCTCCAGCAGCTCGACCTCTCGCGCTATCGCACCTATCTGCCGCAGGAAACCCCCATCACGTTTGCCAAGGGCAAGCTGTCATGCAACGTTGAGGTGCACATGGTCGACGCGGACTCCCAACCATCGGTCCGCCTGAGCGGCACGATCGCGCTCGACGAACTCGACCTGCGCGACAGCGCGGACGCTCCGCTGCTCGAACTCAAGCATGCCGTGACGATGCTCATTGACGTAGCCCCGCTGGAACGTGTTGTACACCTCGGTCGGACTTCCATCGACGGCCTCACCGTGCAGGTGGTGCACAATCATGATGGGACCACTAACGTCACGTCGCTGATGGACCGTCTTGCACCGTATACTGGTGTCCAGGCCCAGACGATGACCGACGCCAAGCCGGCGACGCTGGCGGATTTCTCCCTGCAAGCATTTGAGGTCTCCGACGGCACGCTCCACATTACCGACCATAGCGGCGCTAGACCGGTCGCCCTGGCACTAGAGGGTATCCAGGGTCGAGCTTCATAACCTGCGAACCACCGGCCAGACCCCGGCATCCTTTGTGGTCGGCGCGCAGTTCAGTGGAGGCGGTTCGGTGGCCCTCAAGGGTCGCCTTGATCTAGCACAATTGCAGATCACGAGCGACCTCTCTCTCGACCACATCGACCTCCCCGCCCTGCAGGAGCTTGCGCCATCGGTACTGGCCGCGAGGTTGACGGCGGGTCAACTGAGCGCGGAAGCCCACGTCCAGACATCGTTCGCCGCCGCCAATTCAACGTGCACGCGGAGCCTGCGACCGTGTCGCTCGATCAGGTTGAGTTACAGGCCCCCGGCCAACAGGAAACGCCGTTAGCCTGGACCCGGCTGAGCGTATCGATCGCACAGGTTGATTGGGCCGCGCGCCAGGTAACGGTTGACGAGGTGCGTGCCGATGGGGTACGGGTCTTCGTCCAGCGTGAGCGCGATGGAGGGGTGAGCCTAACCTCGCTCATCCGTGCCCCCGCCCCGCCGATGCCGCGAGACACCACCACGAGCGCCTCGGTATCAGCATGGCAATATCGAATCGCGTCCATTGCGATCGACACCGCCGAGGCTCGCCTCGAAGACGCGGCGGCGCCACGTCGTATCGAACTCGTCGTCGCGCCGATGCACCTCCACCTCAAGGATCTGGCAAGCGATCTGAGCCAGCCAATTGGACTCGAACTCGACGGGACGCTCTACCGCCAGGGCCACTTCAACATCACCGGTACCGTCGTGCCGGCCCCGCTCGAGGCCAAGGTCCGTATTGCCACCCACGAGCTCGACCTCGCAGCCATGGATCCTTACGTGAGCCACATGCTCAACGCGACGATTAGCAGCGCCGCCCTGACGATGAAGGGCGACCTCGCCCTGACCATGGCACGCGACGAGCTACGCGCCAAGTATCGCGGCGACGCCACGCTGGGCAATGTACGCATGCTCGACAGGGTGACGTCGGAGAGTGTCCTGCACTGGAACTCGTGTAGCGCGCAGCGCATCGACGTCGAGATAGGGTCTGGGCCACCGAAGGTGCATATCGGCGTACTCGCCCTCACCGACCTCAACACAGGCCTCATCCTCAAGAGCACCGGCCGCTTGAACGTATTCGACATAATGGCGAGCCCAGGATCTGCGCCCAGCTCGCTGGCCGACCCACAGTCGTCGTCTAGCGGCCAGACGCCGGCAGCGTTCAGCGCTGCCGCCGCGATCACCGCAAGTCCCATCGACGCCGAGATCGAACTCGGCGGCATGACCCTGCAGGGTGGCCACGTCAACTTCACCGATAACTTCATTAAGCCCAACTACACGGCCGACCTTTCCGATATTGCCGGGACAGTCGGCCCGTTCAGTACCCGCACCACGGCACCCGCCGCCGTGGCATTACAGGGACAGGTCAACGGCAGTGCTCCCATCGCGATCAATGGGGCTGTCAATCCACTGGCGCCTACGGCCTTCGTCGATCTCAAGGCCGAGGCGCACGGCATCGAACTGACCGGCCTCACGCCCTACTCGGCGAAATACACGGGCTACCCGATCGTCAAGGGCACGCTAACGATTGATGTGCATTACCTCCTGGATCAGGGCGAGCTGACCGCTGACAATCATCTCTTCATTGACCAGCTCACCTTCGGTGATCGCGTAGAAAGTCGCGACGCCACTACGCTACCGGTGCGGCTGGCGGTCGCGTTGCTCAAGAATGCCCGCGGCGAAATTGCCGTCGACGTCCCCGTCACTGGCTCGCTGTCGGATCCCGAATTCAGCCTGAGCGGGGTCATCCTGGACGCCTTCCTGAACCTCATTGTCAAGGTGGTGACCTCGCCCTTCAATCTGATCGCTTCCGCATTCGGCACAGAGGAAGAGCTGGACTACGTCGAATTCGCCCCGGGCCTTGCCACGCTACCGAGTGACAGCCAGCAGAAGCTGGCCATCATTGCCCGGGCGCTGCAGGATCGCCCCGCCTTGCGTCTGGACATTTCCGGCCGAGTCGATCCGCAGTTCGACCGCGACGGTCTGCGCGAAGCCAGGCTTGCGTCTCTCCTCAGAATGTCGAAGATCAAAGATATCGGAGGCCATGAAGACGCCGACGCTGTTCAACTCACCCCGGAAGAATTCGAGGCGTATCTGACGCGCATCTACAAGACGGCGACGTTTCCTAAACCGCGTGACTTTCTCGGCTTGGACAAACCGCTGCCGCCGGACGAGATGAAGCAGCTCCTGCTCACCAACATGGAGATTAACGACCAGGATCTCCAGCACCTCGCCGACAGGCGCGCGAATGCCGTGCGCCAATGGTTGAGCGGGCAGGTGGATCCGGACCGGCTCTTCGTGGTCACGCCGACGCTGACGGCTGAAGGCATCGAAGATCAGGGCAAGACGACCCGGGTTGACCTGTCACTCAAGTGACGTGGGCCGTGGAGGGTGTGTCATCGGTCGCAGCATTGTCCAATGTCAGTGGCGCGCATTAAAGCGTTTGCCGCGGGCGGTCGGCGCCGAGAGGATAATAGGTACCGTCTTGCAAGAGGCGTAGGAGCTTTACCTGGGAAGCCGCAGCGTGATCGCCAATCTTGTCGAGGAAGAGCGTGCCCGCGCTGGCCTGGGTGATCAGGCCGTCTCGTGACCGCTCGGCACCCGTAAATGCGCCCCGGCTAGGCCCAACAGAGTATCCGAGAACACGGTATCATCGAAGCCTGCAACGTTGACCGCGACGAACTCACTCTGCCCAACCGCCAGTCGTGCTATGTTAATATCTATGATGATGATCGTTGGTTGGGGAGGCTTGGGTACGACCATATACCATAAGATGCCAGCCGTGTGCGGACTAGGGCGCCCTTTGTGGACCGCGAGGGAAGGAGGAGTAGGTGATGCAGCCCAGAGATGATGAGAGACTGAGCCGCCGGGCGTTCCTGCGCCAGAGTGCGCTCGCAAGCGTCGGGGTAGGGTTATTCCCTCTCACGGGTGGAGCAGGGCAGCTACCACACGCCAGAGCTGAGGTGCGCCGCTATGTGCCTCTCGGCCGCACCGGCATACAGATCTCTGATATTTCCTTCGGCGCCAGCCGCCTGAATGCGGGTGAAGAGGCCATTGTGCTGCACGCCTTCGAGCGCGGGATCAATTACTTCGACACGGCAGAGAGCTACGCCAGCGGGGATTCGGAGCGCACCATTGGTAACGCTCTGCGCGGCAAGCGCGATAAGGTCTATATCACGTCCAAGGTCGAAGCCGGCGCTACCGACCGCAAAGAAGCGCTGATGGCCACGCTGGAGGGTAGTCTGCGGCGGCTGCGCACGGATTACGTCGACGTCTACTTCAACCACGCGGTCAACGACGTGGGCCGGTTGCAAAACCCCGAGTGGTACGAATTTACCGCGCGCGCTAAGCAGCAGGGGAAAATCCGTGCGACGGGCATGTCGGGTCACGCCGGCCATCTGATCGAGTGCCTGGATTACGCCATAGAGACAGGCAGTGTCGACGTCATCCTGGTGGCCTACAACTTCGGCCAGGATCCCACCTTCTACCAGCGCTTCACGCGCTCGTTTGACTTCATTGCCCGCCAGCCGGATCTGCCACGCATCTTGCGGCAAGCCAAAGCCAAAGGAGTCGGCGTAATCACCATGAAGACCCTCATGGGCGCGCGCCTCAACGACATGCGCCCCTTTGAAAAGGGGGGAGCGACGTTCGCTCAGGCTGCCTTCCGCTGGGTTCTGTCGAATGCGGATGTAGACGCCCTGATCATCTCCATGACGAGTCCAGCACGCATCGATGAGTACCTCGGTGCGTCGGGATGGCGGTCGGCGGCGCGTGACGACCTCCCGCTCCTGCGGCACTACGTCGAGATGCACGAGGACTCCTATTGTCGCCATGCCTGTAACGACTGTGAGAACGCCTGCCCATACGGTGTGCCCATCGCTGACGTGCTCCGTACCCGGATGTATGCGCAGGATTATGGCGACTTGAAGCTGGCACGCGACGAATACGCCCGGCTCGGGGCCGGGGCCTCGCCGTGTCTCAGCTGCGCCCATCAAGTCTGTGCGGGTGCCTGCACGCATGGGCTGGCCATTAATACACTGCTTGCCCCGATGCATCGCATGCTGTCCCAGCAGGCATCACATACGTCTGAGGGGTAACGGCCCCGGCAGCCGTTGATGGTGCAAGCTCGTTACCGGCCTAGGAAGTCAAGGCATGGACATCGTTATCGCCGGTGCCAATGGCGCCGTCGGCACAGCGCTGATCTGCTACCTCGGCGCGGGGACACCACTGGGCGCGGTGCGCCTGCGAGCGCTGGTGCGCAGCTCGGCAAGGGTGCAAGTCGCTGCGAGGGCTCGGTGCCGAGATCATCGTCGTTGATTACCGCCAGCCGGAGACGTTACGGGATGCAGTTGCGGGCGCAGCGGTGGTCGTCCATCTGGCTGGCGCCTTGCTGCCCAGACACGGGGAAACGCTGGTGCAAGCCAATGTCGACGCCACCAGGGCATTGGTCGAAGCGGCCGCCTCAGCCGGTGTCAAGACCTGTGTATATTTGAGCTTTCCCGGCGCTGATCCCATCTCGAAGAATCAGTACCTCAGGACCAAAGGCATGGCCGAGGCAGCCATTCAACAGGCCGGTTTTGCCGGCGCCATCTTGCGGGTCCCGATGATCCTCGGGCGCGGAAGCCCAGCGGTGCTGCAGCTCCGCCGGATGGCCAGGACACCTCTCCTGCCGCTGGTAGGTGGTGGTGCGGTCCGCCTCCAGCCCATTGCCGAGCTCGACGTACTTGCCGCCATTGCCTGGGCCATCAGTGTGACGCCCAGGCCTCTCCATGTCCTCAATCTGGTTGGTCCCGAGACAGTCACCTATGCCGAGTTGCTCCGCCGGGTTGGTGATCGGTTGGGCACAAGACCGCGGGTGCTGCCCATCCCCAAAGCGGCGGCATGGCTGAGCGCCAACCTGGCAGAAGCGCTCGTGCCTTCTCTGGGATGGAACCGCTCGGTGGTCGACATCCTATTCAACGAACATCTGGCCGACCCTGCCGAGGCACGTGCCAACCTGCCCTTTGCGCTGACGCCCGTCGACGCGGCCCTCGACCAAGCCCTCTCCTCCCCGGCCTGAGGATTCTATGAGCGAGCCCAGCATTCCCAAGCCAGCCTCTCCAGAGGACGTTTCCCGGCAGCGCACGGCTTGGGCGCGAGGGGTGCCTGTGGCCCTCACCGTGGTGATCTTCCTGCTGATCTTCTGGCGCATCCCCTTCGGTGCCTTCTGGAATGCCATTGCGGGGGCGAGAATACTTCCTTTCCTGGCGCTCATGGGATCGTTTTCTCTGTGTTTTTTTCTGCTGGATACCTTCGTCCTCAGCAGGCTGATCCGCTGGTTCCACGGGCCGCTTCCCTACCGAGAGCTCCTGCCGGTACGTGCGGTGACCTACCTGGTCTCCATTCTCAACACCCAGCTGGCCCAGGCAGCGCTGGCCCTCTATATTCACCGCCGTTTTCGTACCCCGCTGGCGCAGATCACGAGCACAGTGGCGCTGATGATCCTCCTGGAGGTGACCAATCTCATCCTGTTCGCCACAGTCGGCGCCATCGCCTTTCCTGGGGGTGCGCCACTGCCCCTGTTGGCGTTACCGCTGGTGCTGGGGGTGGTCTGGCTACTCCTGATGAGTCTGGCGCGGGGCAAGCTGGGGGCGCTGAGCCAGACGACTGAGCGACAGCATACTCCTGTCCACATTCAGGCGTGTCCGCCCGCGCCATTGCGCCATCATCCTGGGGCTCAAGGCGTCCGTGTTTTGCCTCGCACTGCTCGTACATAGTCAGGCGCTGGCTTTGTTTGGGATCGAGGTTCCCCTGGTGCGCCTTATGACCTTCCTTCCCGTGGTCTTCCTGGTCGCTGCGCTGCCCATCACCGTGGCTCATCTCGGCACCTCGCAGGCGGCCTGGATTTTTTTCTTCAGCAGCTATGCGTCCGAGGCCGACTTGCTGGCCTACAGCCTGGTGTCGCACGTGACGTTCATGCTGGCGAATGGCACCTTCGGTGTGCTCTTTCTGCCCAAGGCTTACAGCGACCTCTTTCTTAGGGAACGGACAGGGCTAGGCCGCTCCGTCTGCCGGCGCAGGAGCAGGAACAGGGTGTAGAGGAACACCACGTCTCCTCCCCGGGCGATCCACCAGCGGCCGCTGTCCCCCTCGACAGCGAGTTCGAGGGCAACGGCCCCCACTAGGAGGTAGTAGATCACCCCGGCGGCTTTGCCGGCCCGATCCTCCACCAGGCGCCCATCGCGCGTCGGCTGGTGCCCCAGATTGCGGAGGAGAAAGCGGCCACCAAGGACAGCGACCCCCAGCGGGGACCCAGGGCCCGATATAGCCGAGCCAGGCCGCAACAGCCAGACTCAGACTGGTAAAGGCAATATCGGCGACGGCATCGACCTGGCCCCAGGTGTGGCTGGGTGCCCCTGCCTTGCGCGCCAGCCGACCATCGAGGATATCGGAGAGGGCAATGCCCACATACAGCAGGAGGAGGCTCAGCCGCCACAGCGGCAGTGCTTCACCATGCGCGTGGGTGAGGAGCACAAGAAACAGGGGAATACTCGCGAGCCGCGCCAGGGTCAGGCCGCGCGCTGCAGCCAGGTACAAGGCTCTCATTGCATCTCACGTTCAGGACACGGCAGGCCCGAGATACGCTCGAGTGCTGCGATCATCTTGGTGCTCTCCACTTCCCACAGCGCCTGGTAGGCTCTGGTGGCCTCTGCAAACTGCTCCGATGCAGGGACGAAGCGGATACTCACAGGCGACGCTTGGGAGGACAGCGTCGCCATGAGGGTGAACGCAGCAACGAACAAGAGCAGTTGCCTATGGGTGTCCCAGGAGCATCTGTCGGTAATTGTACGCTAAGCCGCAGGTCATTTGCAGACAAGGAGTGACCCAGGCTCTCAAACGTAGTCAATTTATCATCAGCGGTGTCCATGCGAGAACCCAGGAGAACGCCATGGACCACGTGATAGCCTATTCCGGAGCTCCGGTCGTCGTCATCGGCAACGGGCCGGTGGGCGAGACCACCTCGCTCCTCTTGGCCCGTTGGGGGATTCCCGTCATCGTCCTCGACGGTCGACCCGAGCGTGACATGATCGGCTCGAAGGCGATCTGCCAGCAGCGGGATGTCCTCGATGTCTGGGAGGCGTGCGGAGTTGGCCGACAGCTCGCCGACGAAGGGGTGACGTGGTCGACGGCTCGGACCTACTACAAGGATCGGGAACTGTTTCAGCATCACCCTGGCTGATGCCGGACACTCCGAGTTCCCGCCGTTCGTCAACATCTCCCAGTCCCGCACTGAGGAGGTCCTCGCCGAGAAGATGGCGGCCACTCCCTTGATCGAACAGCGGTGGGGTCACAAGGTGAGCACCATCAGCCAAGACGAGTTGGGCGTGACCCTCACCTGCCACACCGTCGACGGCGAGGTCGAGGTGTGGGCTCCCTACGTCGTCATGGCTGCCGGGCCACACGCCGGGGCGTTGCGTCGACAGCTCGGGGTCGCGTTCCCAGGACGGAGCTATGCTGACCGGTTTCTCATCTGCGACATCCGGGCGGAGCTCCCCGGGTGGGAGCGGGAGCGCCGCTTCTACTTCGACCCATCATGGAACCCCGGCCGGCAGGTGCTGATCCACCCCACGCCGGGCTCAGTGTTCCGCATCGACTGGCAGGTACCTGACGACGTCGAGCTCGACGAGGAGGAGTGCTGCGGCAGGCTCGACCAACGGATCCGGGCCATCATCGGACCGGACGCGGACTATGCGATCGTCTGGAAGTCGATCTACACCTTTCACGGACGCCGGGCCGATCGCATGAAGGCCGGGCGGGTACTGCTGGCGGGCGACTGTGCCCACCTCATGGCGCCGTTTGGGGCCAGGGGGCTGAACTCCGGCGTCCACGACGCCGAGAACGTGGCCTGGAAGCTGGCCTTTGTCCTGCGGGGGTGGGCCCCTGAGGCGTTGCTCCAGACCTACGACACCGAGCGCATGGCTGCGGCCGCCGAGAACCTCGAGATCAGCGAGACCACGATGCGATTCCTCGTGCCCCAGAATGCGGAGGAACGAGCCCATCGCGTCGAGGTGCTCGAGCGCGCCCTCAACGATCCCGAGGCCCGGAGCCAGGTCGATTCAGGTCGGATGTATGAGCCGTTCTGGTACGTCGACTCACCCCTGACCACTCCGTGCCCCAGCCGTCCGTTCGCCGGTCGACCGCCTCGGGGTCAGGTGCCCCCGCCGCTGCCGGGGGTCATCGTCCCGGATACGCCGATCACCGATCCAGAGCACCCCCAGGCCTCCCGCCTGCGCGACATCGCTCGCGATGGCCTCCTGGTGCTGGTGGCCGACGACGTCGCCCCGGACGACGTCCAGGCCTTCGCCGCAGGGACTCACCGCCGTGCCGGTGCGGACCATCGCCCTGCGGACCCTCACCCCCGATGGCCGCCTGGCCGCCATCCTCGGCGCGCAGCCCGGTGAGGCATGGGTCATCCGCCCCGACTGCCACATCGCGGCCGTCGTCCCGGCCGCGGATCGAGCCATTCTGGCCGGCGCCATCCGCCGGGTCCTGGCCTTGCCCGTACCGGCCAAGGCGTCCTGAGGAGGTAGACAACTTCGACAAGCGAAATGGAGGAGATCAGGACGGGCATGCCACGTCTTCCAGCCTCATCAATAAATCGTTTCGCTCGATCGGATAGCCGGGCATCAGCGTTCAGATACCAGACGGCTGTGTGAGTATCGATAACCGCACTCGGGATTATATGTCTTCCCGGGGAAAGTTCTCCCACATTAGGCTTAGTCTTCGAATAAGACGGGTCGATGTGTCGCTTCGCTGCATCCTTCTATCACCTCGATCACCTCGCCAGTGAGAGGGTCAAGGTTCGTGATCCTATTGGTATTACCCTTTCCACTGAGATAATATGGCTCAAGCACAACAGGAGTCTCAGGATTGTCTCCCTTGATCAGGCGTGGATGGCCTGTCACTTCAATGATGCTGACGCGACGGCCCTCTTCGTCAAAACTGTGGAAGCGGTTGAACGAGCGAAAGGTGTGATGGCCCGTACGCTCCCAGATGCCGTGCCCGGCACTGCGCGAGGCAGCCGGAGAGGGCGGCGCGCCGCTTTCTATCAGTGTGCCGCCGCGCATATAGGTGGTCATGCTTGTTTATTACCCAAATTTGGTGGTGGGGAGCAATGGAACAGAGAACCGGTTTAAGAGCTGAGTGCGGCTCGGAGTTCGCTTCGAAGTTGTTGATTTTTGATTTCTAGACCAGTACGCAGGTTCTCGTTCAGAGCTGGCCGAGAGCGGCCGTTGTCTGTGGTTGGGAGGTATCAGAAAGTCATGTGATTCGAGACTTTAGGATCAAACGCCTTTCTTAGCCCGGTTTTGTGTTCGGTTGCTCCCAAACACCCAAAGATCATAAAGTGTGCCAAAAAGGCTAAAGCCTATCTGTCACAAATGAGTTCGACGGTCGTTCCTGAGTGCGCATCAGAACACATGACAGCGCTGAAACCCCTGTTCTATTAACTGGTTACGACCAATTGGCGGCTCATAGCAGAAGTGTTGGGTTTGGGCCAACTGCTCGACGACCTGTCCAACCAACACCTTGATCAACGGCCGGTGATCCCAGGGCGCGGTGCCAATGAAGTCTTGCACGACCTGTCGCTCGACATCGACGAAGGTCGCGATGTCCTCGGCATTCTTGCGGGGCAAGTGGGACAACAGCCCCTGGAGGTAGAGATGGACGTTGCGTTGGCCGGCCTCGGTCTCAAGCGCCTGTTGATAGGGCACCACGAACTCGCCCAGACGGTCCACCATCTGATGGAACACGTCGGGGGACACAAGACAGTCGCTCAACAATTCCTCTCGCCGTTGTGCCCACGCCGGTGTCATCTTTTCGCCTCCACAAAATGGCATGTCGATACGGGATGCTGATTGGAAGCGATTGATACAACAACGGGTTACGTGATGCAACAGGGGTCAAAGGAGAAGCAGACAGTAGGTCTAGAGGTACATGACCCAGAGTGTTAAAAGAGACATATCGACAGCCCCTCATATCGTCCTGTTAGGTCCAGTCGCAGCTTCCCTCCTGCAGGTCCTACGAACGGCGTTAGCGTCGCGCTCTTGTCGCCCGACCAAGGCCCGACGCTCCGCCACCCGGCGGCCCCCCGGCCCCGGGACCGAAACCCGGGGTCTGCGTCGACGTCGTCGATCCGGGCATGACGGCCGTCACCACGCGGGGAGCCTCCTGCCTCGCCGGGCTTCACCCGCGCGCTGCACCCTCGGATCGAGCGCTCCACCCCGGAAAGAACCGGGGTCAAGGGCCGAATTGGAGGTGGAGTCAGACGCGTGAACGGATCCTGCTCACAAGAAGGCGTCGTAGCCGATCTCGATGTCGATCGCGGTCAGGCCAGACAGGTCGACCTGGCGGCGAGTCATCTCCTCAGCCTCGATCGTGACCCGCCATGTCGTCGCCATGCCGCGGCCCCAGAAGCTGAGGTCGTCGGGATTGTTACCGACGTGCGCGCCGGCGAAGACATCGCCCGCCTTGGCGGTCTGCACGACGGTAGTGCGTGGCCGCAGGAGTTGCACCTGCTCGGATCCGTCGCGCATCGTCGAACCGGCCTCGCCACCGTGCTCGACAAGCGCACTGATCGCGGGGATGTTGGCCGTGGCGCCGACGAGCGCCAGCAGCACGTAGGCCGCCTTGGCTTCGAAACGCGTCGACGGCAGCTCTTCGAGACGCACTTCCACGGCGAGCGTCTGGGTCGCGCGGAAATCCGCAAGCGTGGCAGGGTCGGTGACCGACACGAAGACCTTGTCACTCACCCGGTCTGTGCCGGCGAAGTACGCGTCATACCGACTGCGGTAGCCGATGACCCCCACGAAGCGGCTCCACGACGTGACATATGCGCCGATGAGTTGGGCGAGCGGCAGCAAGCCGTCGGCGTAGTCCTGCTCGAGGTCGGGGTGGACGTAGCCGTAGTCGTAGAACACCTCGTTCGAGAGGTCGTCGACCGTATAGATCTCGACCGAGCGCGCAGCGAAGAAGGCGTAGCGCATGAGGATGTCCATGTACCCCTGCGCGCTGCGGATGAGGGTCAGCGCCACCTGCTCGAGATAGTCGACGTCGGTGGTGAGGCCGTCGAGTTGCGCCTGGGCGAGTTCGCGGTCGATGCGTGCCTGCTGCAGGCGCAGATCTGCGGCGGCGAGTGACAGCGCCGCCTGCTCGACGCGACGCGCCGAGATCAGCTTGTCGAAGGTCAACTCGACCGACTCACGCAGCATGGCCTTGAGGTCGGCGTCGCCGTCGGATTCGTCGATGTCCGAGAGCAACTTGCTGAGGCTGAGCAGCATCGGGCCGAGCGGGTCGGGCTTGCCGTCCTTGCCCAGCAGGCCCTTGAGGCCGAGCGCCGCGTTCAAGGCGGCCGCGCGGTCGGCCTCCTTGAACGGCATACCGCCGCCGTCGGTGAGGGTGCTGATGATCTGCGGGAGGTAGGCGCCGGCGACAGCGGCCGCGCCGCCACCGGTGGCCAGGCTGATGATGGCCACGACGGCGATGTAGCCGCCGATGCCGAACAGGTCGAGCCAGCCGAAGGTCTTGCTCTCCAACTCGGCCCGCTTGGCCGTGATCCGCGCTTGCAGGGCATTGAAGAGTTTGGTCGCCTTCTCCTGCTCTGTCCGGGCCGCCGCGAGGCCGCGTTCGGCGGCCGCTCGCTCGGTCTCAAGCACGACTTCGAGCCCACTCAGGTGCGCGATCTCGCGCGCGATGTTGGCCGCCATCTGCTCAAGCGTGAGGTTGCCCTGCAGCAAGGAGGTCGCCGTCTGGAAGAGCCCCAGCACCAGTGGCGCGTAGTCGACGACGACCTGCTCGGCGTAGGGGAAGTTCGGGATGATGTCGACGTCACGCGCGAGACCGAGAACGTTCTGGTTGTTGACCAGTCGGTTGCGCAGGGTCATAGCCTGGCTATTCGTAGGCTCGAGCAGCGTGACAGCAGTGAGCTCGGCCATCGCGAGCTGGAGGAAGCCCGAGCGCGGGGGCGCGGCCGGGTTGGCAGCCCTGAAGTAGTACTCCCCGAGCGTAAGCCGGTGTGCCGGCCAGCCGGCCGCGAGCGGCGCGATCGCCGGCCAGAAGTCGGCCTCCTGGACGATGCTGACCTCGACAGTGCCGGGGTCGCCATCCACCCCGGCCGGGCCGTCGGGGCCATCCGGGCCGTCGGCGCCATCCGGGCCGTCGGGTTCACCAGCGCCACCCATGCCCCCGGCGCCTCCTGGGCCCCCCGGGCCGCCTGGGCCCCCTGGACCGCCGGGCACCGTGAGCAGACCTTGGTCGACGCCACCCGGTGTCTCGTCGGTGACCAGGACCACCGAGATGGTGCCCCCTTGGCCACCTTTCTCGCCCGGCCGGCCCGTGCCACCGCAGGCCACCCGGGCCACCGGGGCCACCGGGCTTGAACGGCAGCGTGGCATTCCTGCCGGGCCGTCCCTCGCGTCCAGGCGCCCCCTGCTCGCCGGTCGCGCCGGGGATGCCGGGTGCCACGGCCGTGAGGCCTCGGAAATCTCGGCAGGCGACGGTGAGGCGAGGCGCCGACTCGAAGCCGATCACCGAGATCGCGCCGTGGGAGCCGTCGAATCGATCGGCGAGGATTACGAGGTTGCGACCCTGGATGGCGAATGCCCCGTCGACAGTCACCTCCCTCGCGGCGATGAGGACATCGCCCGGCGGGAGTCCTTCCAGACGCAGCCGGGTCTTGAAGGCGTTGTTGAGCACGATCGTGTCGCGAAAATAGGTCCGAGCGTAAGTCATGACGGGCCCCCTAATCCCCTTGTGTAAAGCGAATAAGGAATTCAAAGCGCTCCCGCTGGATTGATGGTGCCACTTCCATACCGCTTACGTGGGCAAGAGTCATGCCTACAGAGATGTTCGTGTTAAGGATTTGAAATAATTTAGAAGAAGCTGATATGGAATATCTGGAGTGGGTGAAGCTTGTGTGTAGATTTACACCGAAGAGAACGTTTAATAGCTTATATCACGCCTTGGGCTTACATTCCTAAGGGCTTGTAGAACCTGGTTAGATTTGAACGCGGGGGTCACACTTGACCCCACCTAGCCTCCGCACCCTCCCCTACGAGAGCATCAAAAACCTGGGGGTAGCCCAGCAGTCTGGCGTAGAATAAGCCACCCAACCGGTGTGACCTAGACTGGAGGATGGCTCCCATGAAGATCAGAGTTCAACTCGTTGTGTGTGATGATGATGGCCACGAAGAAACCTTCACCGACGTGGTGGTCTTGGAGAAGGCCTGCCAGCGCGTTGAGCATCTCGGCTTGACCCTTGTGGACGTGAAGCAGACCCTCACGGCGCTCCAGCAACGCCTCGTGGAACAGCAAACCGGGGCTTTCGTTGCGGCCCAGGCTCAGTGTGACCATTGTGGCAAGGCACTTGGAATCAAAGCATACCACACGCCAGCACCTTCCGCACGCTGTTTGGCACGATCACCCTGACGAGTCCACGCCTCTATCATTGTCGCTGCCAGCGGTGCAAGACCACCACCTTCCGGCCGCTGAACGCCCTCCTGACGGAGGCGGTCGCTCCCGAGCTCCTCTTCATGGAGACCAAGTGGGCCTCCCTGGTGTCCTATGGCCTGACGGCGCAAGCGCTGAAGGACTTTCTCCCGGTGGATGCGACGCTCAATGCGACCACCATCCAAAACCACACGCTCGAAGTGGCCCAGCGCTGCGAAGACGAACTGGGTGAAGAGCAGTGGGCCTTTATAGAGGGCTGTCCCGCCGACTGGGCGATCCTCCCTATCCCTGATGGTCCCCTCACGGTGGGCATCGACGGTGGGTATGTGCACGATTGGCAGGAGAAAAAGAGCCACTTCGAAGTCATCGTGGGCAAGAGCATCCTAGCCTTTCACCGCGAGGACGAGGAGGATAGGCCCTCCAGCAAGGGGTTTTTTGCCCATCCCGTATGGTCAAAAAACTCATGCAGCCTCATCGTTCGTAGTATTTCAGCAGCCCCCCGAGCCGTTCACGACACTGAATGGGACCTTCACGCTCTGGGTCTTGGCTGACCGCAGGAAAGAGCAGCACATTGCCCTTGCCCTGATGATTCCGCTCGTGATGAAAATGCTCCACATACTGCGCTCAGCGCATGGCGGAGCGACGCTTCCCCAAACAGAATCATCCGCGACGAGACACTCCTCTTTGACCGAGCGCACCCAGCGCTCCGCGTAGGCATTCAGATTCGGCGACCGTGGCGGCAACGGCACCCGCTCGACCCCGGCTGCGTCGATGATCTGTTGAAAGGCGGGACAGTATTTCCCATCTCGGTCATGGATGAGGTACTGCCCGGTAGACAGGAAGCCCCACTCCTCCATCGTGACGTTGCGCGCGATCTGCATCATCCACGGCTGCATTGGGATGCGGTGTCACGCCCGGCGATATGGACCTTCCGGCTGCCCAGATGGATGAAAAACAAGACGTAGTACGTCACCAGCCCACCCAGCGTCCAGACCTCGGCGGTGAAGAAGTCGGTGGCCACCAGCACGTCCATGTGCGTGCGGATAAACTCCTTCCACGTGGTGGTCGTCTTGCGCTCTGGAGCTGGCGCGATGCCATGGCGCTTGAGGATGTTGCCCACCGTCTGGTCACTGATCGTATAGCCAAGGTTGGCCAGGGCGCCGACGATCCGGTCATAGCCCCAGGAGCGATTCTCCTGGGCCATACGCACGATCAAGGCCTCCAGCTCCTGGGTCGATCATGGGGCGCCCTGGAGCCTTACGCTGTGGGGAGCCGTCAAACTTCTGGGCCACGAGCTTACGGTGCCAGCCGAGAATCGTGTCGGGCTTGACGATGGTGGCCACTTCCTTGAGGGCCTGCTTGCCCAACTTCTGACCGATTTCGGCCAGCGTCTTGCGTTCGCCATCGCGTCAACCGCACACGACCCGTGATCTGGTTGCGCAGAATGCGATTTTCGGTGACGAGGTACTCATTGCGCAGCAGCAGTTCCTGATCGACAGTCCCCGTGATATACGCCAGCAGGTGTTTCCAGTCCATCGCCTCTCCCCTCAGCCTTTGCCGTCCCTATTGACGCTGAGTATGGGGGAGTAGGGGAGCGGAAGACAAGCCGAAGCGCGGGCGATGGTAGAGGCGTAACCTCCAGTGGGAAAGCGAGTTCGAATATTTTGACCATACGGGGAGGCTGATTGAGGCGGCGTACCGCAAAGGGAGTCACGACGGGCTCATGGTCAAAACCCTCTTTTACACGGGGGCACGGGTCTCGGAGTTGATCAATATCCGGGTCGTAGACCTGCGCTTTGACCTGGACCCGCCGCAGATCTACCTCGCGGTCGCGAAGGGAGGCAGTGACGGGTATGGGCCCATTCTCCCAGCGCTCGCTCAGGAGTTGCGCACCTGTCTGCGGGCACGGAAGGTGCTCTATCTGTTCGAGAGCAACCGCCATACCCGCTATACCCCACGCGCGGTGCAGCTCATGGTCCAGGACGCGGCCCAGCGCGCGGGCCTGGCGCCGCGTGTCACCCCGCACCGGCCCCGGGCCAGTGTGGCCACCCTCCTGTTAGATGCGGGGATGCTTATTGACCAGGTGCAGAAATTTCTGCGGCACAAACACCTCAGCACGACTCAGCTTTATGCAGAGACTAGCCTGAGGAGCCTGGGCGAGCATTACCTGCGTGCGCTCTCATGACCACACCGGGCTGCAGCGCCTGTGAGGACGGACGGGGTTGGCGTTGGCCAAAATTTGGCCCTTCGCTAGGTTAGGGCCATTTCCTGAAGCTCTTTCACCCCGCAAATTTTCCTTCAGTTGCGGCTGGAGGGCCAGGTTGCTTTTCCTATGGCGAAGGTTGCCTCTTCACATTACTATCAATGGATATCGATAACCACCAAAAATAATCAGTCAGAAATCGGGCGGCCGTCAGTTGCTGAAGGAGAACGTGATGTCCGGGCAACCGTGTCCCCACTGCCAGAAGACGTGCACAATCCGGTCGAGGCACCACGGCCTTGCCGAACGGCTCCTCTGTATGATTTACTGCTATCCCTTCCGCTGTGATAGTTGCGGTCATCGGTTCCGGCGCTTCCGCCTCCGCGGGCGCTGGCGTGACCAGCCTTGGTTTGCCCTTCCCAAGCAGGACCTCCAGCAAAACGGTGGGCAGACGCCCTCACAAGCCCTTAGGATCGCTCCGCAATTGGCATCCCCACATGACCCCACGACACTCGCGCCGCACGATCCCATTGTGCTGGTTCCCTCGTGGTCAGGCCATGACGCGGTCACCTGGTCACGCGGCACAGAAGGCTTTCCCACGGATCACCTGATGGCACGCCTCGACACCCTCGAACAGTACGTCCACGCCTTGACGCAGTTCACGCATAGGGTGACTCGAGGGCTACGCTGATGGCGGGGCTTCGCCTGCAGTGGCGGAGCCAGTCCGCGCCTCCCGCAAGGCTTGAGGGAAAGGGAATCAGTCATTCCCATCCAGGTTTGCACACTATAGCCGTGTGCCGCTGCTAGGGGTTTTTCTTTACCGACCGGACAGGTTCGTCACCGATTCCCGCTTTTACCAAGAGTTAATTCGGGTGGCATATGTCGGTTCATCCATCGTAAGCCACCAGGTGTCAGTTTGCCAATCGATGGGCGGAGGTCCGGCCGGTGAGCTGGAGTCGTATCAGATGCGGCGGGGGGAGCGGAGCTGCCGGAGGTACGGAGGTAGCGGAGCTTCGCCGGCCGCTTGGAAAATGTGGAAGGATGGGGGCGCTCGCTTTTTGAGCGGTCGCTTCCGAGCACACCGCTAAAGGGGTATAAATGAAACCTGACAAAGATCATTATATCCCTCAAGTTTATATGAAAAGATTGTAATTGCTCAACCCGGTTCGAAGAGGGAACCCATGGGAGAAAGCGCCTTCTGGATCGCCTGAAACGCTGCCAGGCCATGGCGTTTCCCCGTATTCACGACCGAGCGCACGGCGGCAAAGAGGTCGCGTCCCCAGTCGGAGCGAAACCAGTGGGTGACCTTCCGAAAGACGGTGCTCATGCGGATGGCTTGTTCGCTGGAGTTATTCGTGGGGGGAATGGTGCCATCCGCCAGAAAGAGGAACAAGTGGTCCTGGATCTTGGCATAGCGTTTTTGCAGGCGTCTGCCGTGGGCATTGGTGGGCTGGCTGGCGAGGCAGCGGTCCACACGCCGCTGCAGATCACACCGGTATTGATACAGCGTAGAGGTGGCCAGGGTGTCTCGGCGTTTGTGGATGGCAAAGGCGCGCAGTAACACCGCCTTCATGCGTGGGGCACACACCGTATCACCGGCCTCGAGGGCACATTGGCAATCCCGCAGTTGATGAGCCAAACAGACGTGCCAGTCTTCCGCAGGGTGCTTCTTGTGGGCACTGTAGAGATCGGAGACCCAGACCGTCGGCCGATGCGCGCCCAGGACGTCGTGGATCACGCCCTGGCCCCGGCTGGGGCGGATCACATGCACACAGACCTCGGTATTTTGAAAGACCCACTCCCATGGGGTACGTCCGTTGACCCGTGCCCCCGTTTCATCACTGCAGATCAGCCGGCTGCGGCGCAAGCGCGTCAAGATCTCTTCCACCCGGTCGTCCAGCCGGGTTTTGACCCGCTGGAAGAGATTCGCCAGCGCCCCTTCGCTGATGGGCACGCCATAGACCTGCGCTAAGAGCGCCGACAGTCGCTCGTCACTGATGGCATGGGTATATCGCAGATAGGTCGCCAGCGCCTCGATCGACGCCCCAAAGGGCGTGCCGGGCTCCATCCCCAGCGGCACCGGGGGTAGGTGTACAATCGGTGCAAATAGTCCCGATTTCATGGTTGTGTAAAATCAATAACTTCGATGGTTATAAAATCCATCTCTCCAAGTAAATCAATACCTTCTTGCGATTTTGAATCTTTGCCAGCCTTTTGCTACCCTGCACCGTGGACCTCAAACCTTGTGATCCGTTGCGTCAGGGGAGTCTCGTGCAACACTGGCAGCTGCCGTTCCTTGGCCTTCAGGCATTTCCGACGGAGCTCACAGCCTTCGAAATCGGCTATTTCTTTACCTTCACCGCCACGGTGCGTGCGGCCATTTTCTCGCGCTACGGGGATCACCATCGCCTGGCCGCCGCCATTCAGATCGGCTTTATTAAGATGACCGGGCGTCCGTTGGATGCCTTCGATACGTTGCCCGTCGCGGTGCTGAGGCATCTCGGGACCGAACTGGAGATCGTCACACCTGAATCCACCTCGCTTCGCGCGTTGTATGGCCGCCGCTCGACGTTATACGAACATCAAGCATGGGCCGCCGAACTCCTCGGCTTTCGTCCTTTGACCGAGCGGCGTCAGCGCACGCTGGCAATACAGGTACGACGCGAAGCCCACAAGGCCGTGACCATTCACCGTTTGGTCGAGTTTGCCAAACGCTGGTTGTACGAACGGCGCATCCTGATCCCTGACGACCGCCGTCTGCGGGATTTGGCTCGGACGGCCTATGGCGCGATCGAACAGACTCTGCTGGAGGCCATCCGCCGTCACATCCCGGCGCAGGTCCTCGAATCATGGCGGGAAGCGCTGTTCCAGCCGCGCCCGGGCTATACGTCCACCCTGGAGTGGTTACAACAGGCCCCCCGGGGCAGACTCGGAGGTCTCAAGGAACAGCTCGCAAAGGTGGCGTTTCTCAAAGCGTTGCACGTGGAGGCCTACGCCTTGGAGGACCTGCGGTTGGAGCGGCAGCGGGACTATGCCCGCCACATGCGGCGGCGGCGCCCGGCACGGTTCCGGGCGCTGAAGGACCCGCGTCGGACCCTTGAGATGGTGTGTTTCCTGCGGATCACCGTGCTGCAAACCACCGATGTCGCCTTGTCATTGGCCGATCTGCTCATCCAGGAGCTGCACGCGCGCACCGTGAAGGAGGTGCGGGACGCCGAGTCGCGTGTGGCGCGCACCTTCAAGCCGACGCTACGCGAGATCAGACGGGTCCTCCACGATCCCGCGATGACCGACACGGCGCTCAGACGGGCGATCCTGGCCCTGATGCCATCGGAGCACGACCTCTTTCCGAGTCGTGCGGCCGCGGTACGGTGGCAGCTCCACGAGAAGGCGCGTCAAGTTCGCCCTCTGCTCAAGGCCTTGTTGGCCCTGCCGTTCGAGGGCGAAGCGGGGTCGTCTCTCACGCTCGCCTTCAGCCAGCTGAGAGACCTCTATGCCCACGAGCGCCGTTCTTTACCGCGGGATGTTGATATCGACTTTGCCCCACGCTGGGCTGTACTGATGGAGAGCCCCGATCGCCAACGTGCCCTGCGCGCCTTTGAGGCAGCCACGTTATTTGCGCTGCGCAAGGCGTTGCGCAATGGCTCGGCCTGGATCGGGCATAGTCTTGCCTTTCGCCGGCGTAATGAGATGCTGATTCCCGATACGGAGTGGACTGTACATCACCGGCAGTATTATGAACAGCTCGGTCTGCCCATGCACGCTTCAGGGTATACGCCTCAGCTCCTGGCCAATCTGGAGGCGGGCCTGGCCTCGCTGGCCGAGGCGGTGGACGCGGACGCCGTCCTGGTGGATGAGAAAGGGATCCATCTCAAGGCCCTGGAAGCGGAGGAAACGCCGCCACTGCTGGAGACCACCAAGTCCGAGCTCTTCAAGGCCGTGGGTGTGACCCAGCTGCCGGACCTCATCATGGCCATTGACCATGAAACCCGCTTCAGCTGGCGTCTGCTGGGGCGCGCCCCCGTGACCGAGGCCGAACTGCTCCTGGTCTATGCGGCGCTGCTGGCCCATGGAACCGAGCTCAACGCCGCTTCCGTCGCCTTAATGATCCCAGGTTTGACGGATACGGGGTATGAGTAGCAACGGCGCAGAAAACTGGGAGAAGGCGTTCAGTTGAGTGAACAGGCAGGTACCTGCGCCCCTTAGCGTCGATCATCCGGTGGGAGCCCCTTCGCTTGCCGTAAGGCCGCGCGCTCTTCCCGCGGACTGAGCCGTCGAGGCTGTGGCTCAGGCTCCGCGAGCCGCTGGCGATGCCGCGCCCGGAGCTCCTCCTGACCTGCTGCCAGCTCTTCAGTGTGCTCAAGGGGGCGGCGGGCGAGTTCGTCGAGGTCCGCCGCGATTCGGGCCAACACCCGCAGGACCCGGGGGCGATTAAACGGCACGAACTCCGTCTCCTCCTCGCTCTCGGGGCGCAGGTTCACAACCACGTGGCCCTCATGCTCCAAACGTTCCAGCCACGCGATGCACCAGCGGAGGACTTCCACCTCCGCGGCCAGGCGTGTCCGGATGGAGTGCTGCCGAGCGGGCGGGTCCGCCTCCCGGTCGTCAGGGTGGGGTGAGCGTCCGTCGTCATGCAACTGACTGAGCCACACGGGGATCGCACACGCCTCATCCGCCTGGAGCAGCTGATGGACACGGGTGGGACTCAAGCCTGTAGCACGCGCCGTCTGCCGGATGGACAGACCGGCCTCTCTTGCCGCGACAATGGCCCAGATACGTTCGCGATCGGCGTCTGCAAGGCGGGTAGTCGCGAGGCGGAGCCGGGCGATTAGCTGTTGTTCGCGATGGACACGCTGTCGCCATGCTTCAGGGGTTTCCATACACCCGAACATACACGTGTGCCCCTAAGCTGTCCAGTAAACTGAACGCCTTCTCCCAGTTTTCTGCGCCGTTGCTACTCACACCCCGCATTCGCCTCGGCCATCTCTTGAACCAGGCCTTGAGTGGGGAGTAAGCGGGAGGGCACGAGGCCTGGCTCTATGGATGACGCCGGGCACGTGGTCCTCCGGAAGCGCCTCGCTCAGAGCGCATGGCTCGCCTGTATGGCGAATGTACCACCGCATGCTCGCGCCAAGGTAAGCCCGAGACCTTGGAATTGGGTAGAAACCCATGAAATTGGCTGTTGTGACCCAGTGGGTGCGCACAAGTTGTGCCAGTCCCACCTGACCAAAGCTGAGCCAGCCGGTCAGGAGTGACATCCACGTGCTTCCCCGTACGGGGCCGTACGAAGCTGGATGGAGCGAGGGTGCAGGCCGCGTGATGGAGCCCCGAAATTGGTATAGTCGTGGTCATGAGGATATCCCTCAAGGTAGTAGCGAGGGGAAAGCCGACGGTTGGCATGCGCTGGAAGGCAGCAGTCCTGCACGCGCTATGGCGAGGGTGCAGGACACCACCGGGGTCTGAGAGCGGGGCATGTAGCCATCGGGGGCACTCGGGAACTTGGGAGAGCCACCTGCCTCCTTGTTACAGTGCCGGAATGGGGGACCGGCGGACCAAAAGCCCTGGCGTGACTAGGGGCTTCCACCTGGCCACGAGCCCGTTTGGGAGACCACGAACGCTGGAAGCGAGCAGGGTATCGGGGAACGAGCGACCAGCGAAGGACTCCGAGACGGGCAGGGGGGCAGTCGTCGCGGCGCATAGTGCGAAGGCGTTGGGAGCGAAATGGGAGGCCAGCGAGTAAGGCGATGACACGGACCAGTTCCACTACGGAAAAACCCCTCTGTCAGCCGCCGAGGAGACTGACCGACTGGCTCAATCCTGACGGGCAACGGAAGGCGCACTCGTTGGTCGATAAGGTGTATCAGCCGAAGAACCTGCGAGCGGCGTGGGACGAGGTCAAAGCGAACCGCGGGAGCGGCGGCGTCGATGGGCAGAGTCTTGAGCGTTCGACCAGGGGCTCGACGAGCATTCGGCGCGACTGCACGAGGAGCTGCGCACGGACCGCTACCAGCCCCTGCCGGTCCGACGGGTGAATATCCCGAAAGCCAGGCAAACCGGGAGAGACGCGCCCCCTGGGCATCCCGGCGATCTACGACCGGGTGTGTCAACAGGCGCTGCTCAATCGGCTGGAGCCGATTTTCGAGCCAGTCTTCGACGACAGCAGCTTTGGCTACCGACCGGTTCGGTTGGCCAAGGATGCGCTGCGCAAGATGTGGCGCGAGATCGACGCGGGCGCCGAGTGGATCGTGGACGCGGACCTGAAGGACTACTTCGGGAGATCAGCGCACGAAAAACTCATGAGCTTGGTGGAGTCGGCGCGAAGCAGAAGCGGCACTGCGGTGCGCGGAGAGATTCTCGCGACGGGGTGCGGCTCAATGTGCGGAAGACGCGGATTGTGCACGTGCGAGAGGGATTCGCGTTCCTCGGCTACAAGATCAAGCGCGGCCAGCGCGGGCTGTATTTGCCGGCCGCGAAGATCACGTCGGGACGCGCGCGTGGGGGCTCTACGCGTATCCGACCCAGAAGTCGGTCGACCGGTTCAAGGACGAGGTCCGCCGGAAGACGCGGCGTCGCATACCGCTGAGCACCGCGGAGCTGATCCGCGACCTCAATCCTGTGATTCGCGGGTGGGGCGAGTACTACAAACGCGCCCACGTGCGGAGACTCTTCAACCAACTCGATCGGTGGGTGGAGCGACGACTGTGGTCGCACCGCTATCGACGGTGGCGCTGTGCGGGCTGGAAGACCCTCCCGACACGGCGACTCCGCGGCGAGCTGGGGCTGGTGAGCCTGATTGGCCTGATCCCTTCGTTGGCCTCGCGGCGTGCCGCGGCGCCTTCGTGAAAGCTGCATGCGGGAAAACCGCACGTGCAGTTTGAGCGGCGGACGGAGGCCAGCGCCCACGGGCGCGCCTCCTCCGACCCGACACCGAGGAAGGTGGGGACGTGAGGCCCAAGCGACCCACGGGAGGGAAGGCGCCGTCGGGCAGAGCCTCCGCTGGCCGGAGACAGGGGAGAGACTTAGAGCTCACCAACCCTGATCACGGCAAGCCAGGGGACTGCGGAGCAAGGTGGGTCCTTGCGTGGGCAGCAGCCGCTCTGCCTGAGGAACCGTATGCGTGAATTGCGCACGTACGGGTCTGTGGGGGGGCCGGGTGGGTAACCACCGGCTCTACCTCCCACTGGGCTTGATCGATGCATCACCCAGGCGAGGTTGCAGGTGCATGAGCCCACGCGTCGATCCGGGCGTTTCCGACCACCGTGCCGGGTTCCGTCCGGGGCGTCGGGCACACCAAGCCGTCGAGCCGGCGTGTCACGACGGGGCGGAGGGATACCGGTGGGGGGTCGAGAGTGATGTGGCAACATGCTTC
This sequence comes from uncultured Nitrospinota bacterium, assembly GCA_963707985.1. GTDB lineage: Bacteria > Tectomicrobia > Entotheonellia > J063 > CAVPRW01 > CAVPRW01. The sequence goes on from CAVPRW010000030.1 coordinate 123,778, forward strand.
GACCACGTCCATCATGACATGGCTGCTGAGCCGCGTGGCGAGGACAATCCAGGACAAACGGCTCCTGCAACGGATGCGACGGTAGCTGACAGCCGGGATCTTGCAAGCGGGCCTGGGGAGTCCACGCGAGGCGGGGACCTCCCAGGGGTCCCCGCTCTCACCCCGCTGGTCAACTCGCCTCTGGGATGAGTGTTGACCCAGAGCTTGAACGTCGAGGGCCCCGCGGCTGTCGCGTATGCGGCGGACGCGACCGTGTACGGCCGGTAGCCCGCGGGCAGGCGCACGGGTGCATGGCGGCACGGACGCACGGCCTGGCAGGGCAGCGGCGTTTGCAGGTGAAGCGCGGCCAAAGCGCGGGGGACCGCCCCTGGACGCGCCAGTTTCTAGGGTACACGGGGACCCACCAGCGCGCTGCCGCGACTGCAGCCCGCCCGGCCGTCTAGCCAGCGGGCCAACGCGCGGCTACGTCAGATCACACACCAGGGGCGGGGACGAACCATCCGCCAGGTCATCCGGGCGATGAACCCGTTGACCCGCGGCTGGATCGGCTACTTTCGGCGCGCTACGGTGCCACACGCCTTCGCGGTCCTGGATCAATGGCGGCGCCGGCGGCGCCGGAACATCCTCGGGGAGCAATGGCGCCAACCCAAGACCCGCTATCGCAAGCTGGTGGCACTGGGTGTCGACGCGGCGCGTGCACGCCAGGCCACCGCCACCGGCCGAGGGGCCTGGTGGAAGGCGGGGGCCTCCCCCATGCACGCCGCCGTGACCAACCGGTTAGTGGCCGAGTGGGGGCTGCTGCGCCGGCTCGATCACCTTCGCGCTTGGCAGGGGTCCACGTGCACCGCCGTGTACGGCAATGAGCCGGCTTTGACCCATAAGGGATGACATCCGGCGTGCCAGCGGCAACGATCCGCCCCCTCATGGAGGTCCTCGGCCGATGGCCCACCCACCGTGCGCGGCCTCTTGACTGCGGTCACACCGGTGCTGCGAGGGCCCCTGCATGGCTACCGCGTACGGTTGTAGACGTAGTCTTCGCGGGGTCGGACGCCATCGGCACGGAGTTCGCCCAGCACCGGGTTCGGCGGCCGGGTGGCGTTGAGCTGCGCGTGAACATCGAGCGCTGCCTGGTCGGCCCAGAGCTCGAGCACGACGAGCGTGTCGGGGTCGAGGGCACTCTGAAAGACTTCAAACTGCTGGCAGCCGGGCTCCTGCTCCACGGCGCGGCAGCGGTCGGCCATGGCCCGGGCGAGCTCGGTGCCCTTGCCAGGTTTGGCGTGCGTGGTAATGACGAGACGAACTGGCATAATCCCTTCCTTTCGTGTCGCGTGTGACCGTCATGCTTCGCATGCTCTTGTCCTGGCCTCCAGGACAGGCACACGCTATTGTGCCATACCCGGGCTCCCGGTGTCAGCAGGAGCCTCGGGAGCAGGCGATCACGGGCCAGACTGTTGCGACGCCCCAGCCATGCGTTGGGAACCCATGCTGTGACGCATGAGGGGAGAGAGCGACGCGGTGGCGCCACACTGAGCGCTGTACGTGTACTGTGATCGTCTGTGCACTGGCGAGCGGCACGCCGGGCATGCGCTAGGTGTGCCTGGCTGAGAAGGCGTGCATATCGGGCATAGGCGACGCACCACTCAGAGACCTCAGGAGCACCAGGCGTGGCTTATGGGTGTGATGCGCAAAAATTGGATCTTCCCGTTTTCCCAGATGATGAACTGACCGGCCGTCGTGGCCTCCTCAATACTGATGGCTGAAAATTGACACTGGACACAAGCGCTCTGTGCCACGACAATAGGCGGAGATGAGAGCCCAGGACGAGCCGGGGGGCTACACAGCTATGACACGCCTCACTCGTACGATCCGACATCTGACACGATCTGCCGTCATGCTCTGCACGTTTGTCATCACTGCCGCGGGATCCCTACGACTCTGTCTGCGCGCTCCCACGGCGCTCACAGCAGAAAACCTGTTCCTGCGGGAACAGGTAGCTCTGTATCAGGCACGCCAAGTCAAGCCACGGCGCACCACCGACGCCATTCGTGTGGTGCTGGTCTGGCTGTCGCAGTGGTTCGACCCGATGGTGGGCCGTCATGCATCCCTGATCCTGCTCTCACCCCGCGAGTCACGTCGCTCCACAGGTTCGATGTGTGCTCTGTGGGTGCTACGCTGTGTGGGTGGAAGAGGACCAGCCTTCACACGCGGGGTGCCAAGTCCCTGAGCCAGGGTGGGATCCGGGTTGCTCCATGGCGTTAAGCGCCATCCCGAAACGGTCGGACGGCATAATTGCGCATCACAAGGGTAATGAGCCAGACTCGCAACCACTGAGATTGATGAGGCAGAGCTGAGCGAACACTAGAGCGGGCTGTGCCTCAGGCGCACAACCGCCATTGCCACGCACACCTGCCACGTCGATCATGGGCTGCGGCTGGTCTCGGCCGTGGGCATGCTATACAATACCAGCCACATGCCATGGACTCACACACATGAGGAGAGCAATGATGACCTACGTCTATGCTGGTGCGGCGGATTGGGGGGGCAAGGACCCCGCAACATGTAACCGAGGGCTGTATCGCCTCGCGACGGACACTGGCACCTGGACCACCCTCGAGCGCGGCTTGCCTGATGCGGTGGAAGTGCGCTGCGTGACGCTGCATCCCGACGCAGCCCGATGTGGTGTTCGCTGGCACGCAGGCGGGCCCTATCGCAGCACGGATGCTGGCGACACCTGGGAGCGGATGCACTTCCCAGGCGATGAGCCGGTGGTGTGGTCGCTCGAGATCCATCCGGCAGATGCACGCGTCATGTACGCGGCACGCAGGATATGGCCGTCTACCGCAGCGAGGACGGCGGGGGGCATTGGCGGCGGCTGACGATGCCCACGAATCCGGACGGACTGTGCGTGATGGGCTTCCCGACGCGCATGATCCGCCTTGGCCATCGACCCGACGAATCCTGACGAACTCTACGCTGGCGTCGAAGTGGGTGGCCTGGTGCGCAGCCTGGACGGCGGCGCCACCTGGACGGATTGCAATGCGCCGTTGCTCGATCTTGCCACCCAGGAGCGCTACACGCAGACGCACGGCCCCCGCCGGGCCAGTGAAGGGATGATGGACACACATGCCCTGGCTATCAGTGCGGCGCAGCCGGGGACGGTATTTCTGGCCAATCGCTTGGGCCTGTTTCGCAGCGATGACAAGGGCGAGAGCTGGGACGATATGGAGATCGGGCGCTTCTCGCCCCTGACCTACGCGCGCGATGTCAAAGTCTTCCCACACGACGCGCAGACCCTGCTCGGCGCGTTTAGCATGGCCGCAGTGAGCGACGCTGGATCGCTCTATCGCAGCGCCGATCTGGGAGCGACCTGGACGCGCTTTGACCACGACGTTCGCATCGACAGCACCCTGATGATTATCGCCGCCAGCGCGCAGTCGCCCGAGCGCGTGTACTGTGCGGCACGCCGGGGGCAGGTGTTTGGGACCGAGGACGGCGGACGGAGCTGGCAGACGTACCCGCTCCCGGCAGAGGGCGTCTACGCCCTGAGCCTGTGTCTAGTGCTGCGCACCGCACCGAGAGAGGCGTACAGTTGGATGGCGCACCGCATCTGTAGGGCGGAAAATTCTACGCCCGACTACCGTGCTTGTTGGGAGGAAGCCTGATCGCCATGAGCAATCCCGCATTCACCTTTGATCACATCCACATCATCAGCCAGACCCCGCACGAGTCGGCCAACTGGTACGTGCGAGATGTTTGGCGCCGAGATCGTCGCCGACAAGATGGCGTATGGCGCGCCGCAGATTTTCCTTGCGCTGGGCGGCAAGACCCTGATCATTCGCGGCCACCGGGAGGGCGAAACCCCCGTGCCGGCACGTCCGATCCAACCATTTGCGCGCTTTTCCAGCCACAATGCCTGGGGGACGGATCATTTCGGCTTCCTGTATCACGGCGACCTGCGCGCCTTCCACGACGAACTGCGGGCCAAAGGCGTGCAGTTTCCCGTGGAACTGAAGCAAGGCAACGGCGGGCACTTGCTGTGTTACGTCGCCGCGCCTGACGGCGTCAGCATTGAATTGGTGGAAGCCTGAGGGGACTGTTGCAAAAACCGATTGTCTGAGCATTTTCCGACAATCGTCTGGCAATATTTCAAGAGCTTGCAGCCACCAAACATCTCATTTGTGCATTGTTGCAACAGTACCTGGGGGCGAGCATGACCGGGATGCGCAGCCGGTGCCCCAGGAAGGTGGTGGAACGGTCTACGCTGGAGACATCCACCAGTACCCGGGGCGCAGCGCCAGCCGGTCGAAGGCCAGCCGGTTGCGCCGCAGGGACGTTTCCGGCTCGGTACCGCCAGAGAGGTCGTCCCATGGCCCCTGCGCCGGGCGGCGGCGGGCCGCCCGGATCATTTCTTCGTTGGTGGAGAACGCTACACTCACGCGGCGTCTCCTTCATGTGGACGGGGATGCTGACACGCTGCAGGCCGGCGGGGAGGGTGCAGCGTGCACCTCGCCGTACCAGGCTCTCCTATCCCAGTACGCCGGTGACGGGTGCCCCGGTTACCCGGCGGCTGCTTCAAAGGCCAGGGTGGCATAGCGGAAGAAAATAGCCCCCACCGGGTCACCCAGGGGCGCATTGGCCACCAGCACGGCGATCACATGCTGTTCCCCAGGCACTGCCGAGGCGTGCACTGGCACGCGTTTGGGGGTGTTATTGCCGGTGACTGCGCCGGTCGTGCGATCAATCACCCCATCGACCCACACTTCGCCGTAGTTGTCCACATTGCACTCGAAAAAGACCCGATTTCCGGCCACAGCCTGGCCCTTGACCGTCTCGGGCATGATGAAACGGAGCCGGTACCAGGCAAACGTAAACCCAATGGAGCGGCGCTCCTGGATGTCTCCCACCGCCCAGCCGGAATCATCAAAGTCCGCGAGCCGGGGTGGGCTGCCCCGCCGCTCAGCGACCAAGCCCTGGTTGGGGCTCCCCGGGGACCAGGCCCGGCGCGATACGCCACCCTTCGGCCTGTAGAACGTTCAGGTCATCTTCTTCGTTCTCCAGATCGAGCGAAACTCTGGCCATAGCATCCTCTCCTCGTGTGGTGGCCACCCTGATGGGTATTGGACGCACTCCGGAGATGTTCCGCCGTGCGCTCCTGGAACCCCAGTATGAGGGAGTGTGAGGCGGAAGGCAAGCGGACGCGCGCCATGGGGCGCCGCGTTCGTGTGCACGACGCCCAGCGAGCACCCGGAGCCCTGCGGTCGCATGGACGGGAGCAACAGGGGTGGGCGCGAAGACATCGCCATGGTTATCCGTCATCGTGATGACTTTCTCCTGGTAGGGTCAAGAACTGGCGCGCCTGCTGGAGGTGGAGGGTCGCCACGCGCCCTCTTTCGATCGGTGCGGTGGGTTCACCGTGCCACCCTGGCCACGTGTCCAGCTCCCGCCATATCGCACGCCCCGCCCTCGACCTGTCCGTCCCGAAAACCCGAAGCTGTTCATAGATTTGACTTTTTTCGAGTTCCTCCTCATGCTGGATCAGTGGACTTCTCCATCTTCCGACACGCCATCGTGAGGAGGTTTCCGATCATGCTTCCCGTCATCTCGGCTCTGCTGGCCTTCGTTGTGAGCCTCTTTCGGTCTCGGGCCTCACTGTCCCTGGAACACCTGGCCCTGCGGCATCAATTGGCGGTCTACCAACAGACTGTTGATCGCCCGCGCCTCCGCTCGACCGATCGGGTGCTCTGGGCGTGGCTGTCTCGGCTGTGGCCGGGCTGGCACGAGGCCCTGGCGTTCGTCCAGCCCCGGACCGTGATCGCCTGGCAGCAGCAGCGCTTTCGGGACCACTGGCGACGATTGAGTCAGCAGGGAACGCCCGGTCGTCCGGCGATTGCCCAGGAGGTCCGCGAGCTCATCCAGGCCATGTGGCAGGCCAATCCCACCTGGGGTTCGCCTCGGATCGTCGGGGAACTGCGGAAGCTGGGCATCGACGTGGCCAAGTCGACGGTGGAGAAGTATCGGGTGCGACCTCGAAGCCGCCATCACCGACGTGGAAGACCTTCCTGAAGAACCACGTGCAGGACCTGGTCGCCCTGGATTTCTTTGTCGTGCCGACGGTCACCCACAAGGTGCTGTTCGTCCTGCTCATCCTGGCCCATGAGCGACGACGTCTCGTCCATTTCAACATCACGGAGCACCCCACGGCGGAGTGGACCGCCCAGCAGGTGGTGGACGCCTTCCCGTGGGACGAGGCCCCACGGTATCTGCTGCGCGATCGGGACCGCATCTATGGCGCCTCGTTTCGGCAGCGGGTGCGGCACATGGGCATCGAAGAAGTGCTGATCGCCCCCCGGAGTCCGTGGCAGAATCCGTACGTCGAGCGGCTCATCGGGAGTATCCGCCGCGAATGCCTGGACCACGTGATCGTCCTGCACGAGCGACATCTGCGGCGACTGCTGACTGAGTACTTCCAGTATTATCATCATTGGCGCACGCACCGGGCGCTGGAGATGGATTGTCCGCTGCCGCGGCCGGTCCAACGGCCGGAGGTTGGCTCGATCGGGAAGTCCCGGAGGTGGGTGGGTTGCATCACCACTATGAGCGGCGAGCGGCGTGATGACACGTGCGCCAATCTGCCGGTTTCTGGTTGCGATGAGTTTTCGGGACCCACAGGTCCTGAAAATGCGCTGATTGCAGTCCACTACAGGTAAGGTCGGCTTCATTCCCCACGGTGGAAAGGTAATTATGACGAGGTTTGTGCAGGTGGGGAGCAGGTGGGCGCCGAGGCGACCTGACCCCCAGCTTTTTGATGCTCTCGCAGTTCACCCTCTGTGATAGCGAGAGATCATACCTCAAATCACCTCAGATGAAAACTTGCGACAGAACCCGCGCCGACGTCGTTTGTGTCTCATGGCTTGCCCGGCATGCTGTTTTCTCCGTAGCCAGTTCAGTACCATCCATGGTATAGGTACGCTGCTCTATCTGGGAAGGAGAGACCATGGCTCACGTGGTGTACTGTGTACAGAAGAGTACGGCAAAGGGAGGGACGCGCCGCACATCACACATCAGAAGAGACACATTGGGTCAGAAACACGTTTTGGACTTGGCACATTGCATTGAAGGAGTTCCCCCTATGCCCACCGAGCGAGAAAAGCAAGCGGAGAAGGAAAGGGTCACCAAAATCAGTGGCTTCCGTGTCGGCTATCATGACCTGTTGGCTGAGATTGATCTGCCTGCCCTGAAGGCGCGCAACGATCGCTGGGAGGCCGAGCATCAACCCATGACCCGTGAGGAGCGGAGCAGGACGAACTCTACCGAATGGTCGCCTATATTGGAGGCGGCAAGGCCGCAGGCCATATTGCGATTCACATCCACGCCGCCCACGCGTGTGGGGCCACGAAAGAGGAGATTTACCAGCTCATTAAGGAGGCGGCGCCCTGGGCCTCCGGCCCTGAGGCCTATCAGACCGCTCTGGAGGCGTGGCGCCTAGTGTTCATGCCTGACTTCCCCACGGTCTTCCGAATCGTGGAGCTGACGGAAGATTCCTTCCCGGCAGCGTAAATGGCCTCCGCTCCACTTACTCGATGGCGATGATCGAAGGAGAGCAGCGGCAGTTCGGCGCCTGCGACGTCGAGATCGCCGAGCGCAAGATTGAGCCCCGACCGGAGATTCGCGGCGACATGGCCCGAATCTATCTCTACATGGCCCTAACCTAGCGAAGACCAAAATTTTGGCCAAGTACAGCACCGTCAACCAGGTTGACCGTCTCCATGGCGGTACAAAACCAGCTCACGCGGTATGAGAGTAGGGGGAGCGTGAACGCTTTGCCGTCACCTGAGCACGACAAAAAAGCCGTGCTGGCTGCAAGTACACTCTTCTGGACAGGAAACCTATGCACGCGCGTAGGCGATGGCGCAGGCGGCCTCCAGGCGACCTGGCCGTTTTTTCGACCTTCGCTAGGTTAAGGCCAACAGGGAAGCGGAGTGCGGGAAATCCGCCGGCTCCGTTTGACGTGGCGGGAGCTGGAAACGTGGCCATGGT
>CAVPRW010000031.1:0-481080 GCA_963707985.1 uncultured Nitrospinota bacterium
AGCCTTGAGTGACGCGTCGTTCTTGGTCCCTACCAGGATTGATCTATAGTGAGCACAGGTGGGGGCTGTCGTGGGCTCCCGCCCGAGAAGGAGGAAGCTATGAGCGAGCTGTTGACGCTAGAAGAAGCTGCAGCCAAGGTCAAGGTCAAGCCCCGAACGGTCCTGGACTGGCTGCAGAAAGGGAAGCTGGACGGTGTGAAGGTGGGCAAACAGTGGCGGATTCCGGCTGACAACCTGGAGGCATTCATCCGGCCCGCAACGGCGGAGCCCTTCCAGCTGAGGGAGCCCGAAGAGGCCGCGCCCACCGGGCAGGCTCCCCCTGTCGAGTGCATGGCTACGCTACTCGCCCTGGTCAAGACCCTGGTTCCAGAAGGCGAGCGGGTCTACTTGCGGGACAAAGGTATCCCTGAGCTGCCCCTGGGCGCGCTGAACGCCATCCTTGAGACCCAGGGGTACAGGGATAGACGCCGCAAAGGTACGCGACCGACAGCGGCAGGTGGCGTGCATGGGCCGGGATGGTCGCGTGGAGTCGTTCGGACTCTTTGAGCTACGGACCACAAAGGAGTGACCGATGTTCTATACGGGGGTGTGACTGGGCGTCATCCGGGCCATCGTGGCGCGGGGGAGGCGTTCACCATGAACGGGGAGGGAACAACTATGGCGGTGTTCAAGAAGCAAGGTGTCTATTGGATTGACTATTATGTCTCTGGCCAGCGCAAGCGAGAGCGCATTGGGCCAAGCAGGCGACAGGTTGAGACGGTATTGCAGAAGCGCAAAGTCGAGATTGCAGAAGGGAAGTTCCTGGACTAGAAGCGACCTGTTACCACCACCTTTAATGAGCTGGCCGACACCTACTATGCTTACGTGGTAAACCAGCAATGGAAGCGCTTATGGGCACGTGATCGCACCAACATCAGAGCCTTGACAGGTTATTTCGGAGGGAAACGCCTGACAGACATCACGCCAGCGAGCATCGAGCAGTATCGAGCGTGGCGGAGAGAAAGCGTGTCTCGTCGGGGCCAGGCTCCGACGCCAGCAACGCTGAACCGAGAGCTAGCCTGCCTCAAGCGCATGTTCAATGTTGCAATCAAGGGGCTTCTGGTCCTAAAGGGTGGCGTGCCTGCTAGCAATCCGGCAGCCAGCGTGAGCCTAGAGCGTGAGACCAAGGAGCGTGATCGCGTGTTCAGCTCCAGCGAGTTTCAGGCCCTCATGAACGTAGCGCCCGCGCACCTCAAGGCCATCTTGCTCACGGCCTACCATACAGGCTTGCGCAGGAGCGAGATTCTAGGCTTGACCTGGGACCGCGTGGACCTGAAGGCGAGCGTGATCAGGCTCCGGCCAGAGGACACGAAGACACGGGAAGGGCGCACGATCCCGCTGACAAAAGAGTTGTCTGGGACGCTCGGAAACGTTACAATCTACCTGGATGCAGAGCGGCCAGCGCGTGCCCTATGTGTTTACCTATGCAGGCCGAAGGATCGGCTCTGTGCGACGTGCTTTTGAGACGGCCTGTCGTGCGGCAGGCATCAGTGATGCCGTGTTTCATGACCTCCGCCATACGTTCGTGACCAACATGCGACGTGCAGGCGTGGACTACTTCCGCATCATGGCCATTACTGGGCACAAAACGATGTCGGTTTTCAAGCGGTATAACACGATTGACCACCAGGATTTGCAGCACGCCATCGGCCAACTAGACACCTATATGGACACCACCACTCAAAGTGCTGGCCCGCAGGTCTCGCAAACCATTGAAAACTAACCATGCCCCCGTAGCTCAGGCGGATAGAGCAAGGGATTCCTAATCCCTGTGCCGGGAGTTCAAGTCTCCCCGGGGGTACTTATCTGGCGCGGCGGTGTCAACTTATTCGCCCTGATGACATCATCGGTCGGAAAGCTGGAAAGGTTGCACTTCATTCGGCCCTTAGGCGGCCTTACCGTACCCGTGACCTCCCGTCAGATCTGGAATCGTTGGGCCATCTCTTGACGGTACTCGGAGGCAGGGAGGAGGTGGCGTCGCGGGCGGAAATGCGAGGCGATGCAACCATAGGCTGAGAGGAAGCGTTGTGGGTGCCCGGGGGATTTGAATCGCTGCATACGTTGCTCTCGCTGACGGGTCGGCTGGTGGGCATTCTCCGCACGGTTGTTGAGGTAGCAGTGCTGCCGGTGTTCCACGCCAGGCAACATCTCCCGCTTCACGGCACCATAGCTCTGCAATTGATCCGTGATGATCACCCGCGCCACGTACGTCAAGCCCTTCAGCAGCTTGCGGAAGAACTTCTTGGCGGCTTTCTTATCTCGCCGCCGTTGCACTAGGATGTCGAGCATGTTCCTGTCCTGATCCACCGCTCGCCCCAGATGGTGGCGTTCGCCATTAATGGTCAAAAACACCTCATCCATGTGCCACTTCTCGCCCGGCCTGGGGCGCCAGCGCCGGAGAGGATTGGCATACGCTTGTCGGAATTTCTGGCACCACTTCCGGATGGCTTCACAGGTCACGATGACCCCGCGAGCAAATAGTAGCTCTTCCGCATCCCGCTACCTCAGGCAGAAGCGGAAGTAGAGCCAGACGCCATGGCTGATGATCTCAGCCGGGAAACGATGATGTCTGTGCGGGTTGGTCGACGTGGAGGGGTTCATGGCAGCTCCATAGACTGATACCGATGGATGAGAAGCGCGCACTCCTCACCTGAGGAGCTGCTTTCATGGAATAAGTATGCCACGCCGTGCGGAGGCTATGCAGAGGAGTAAGGTCAAGTTGACAATGGCCCCGCAGATGCCGGTGACCAGCACCCTGTGAGACCAAGCGCACAACGCTATCGAGCGGAAATTATTCGCGATGAAGGGATTCCATCATCCGGGTGGCAGCCAACAGGCGTGTCTCACGGGGCTCGCACACTTGTACATCTTCATTTCTTATCAGCATCGAGCCCAGCATGCCGGCCAGTGTGGCGTGGAAGTGGAAGGCGGACGAGGACCCACCGCAGACTGGGTCCTCAATCTGCAGATCCTCACCTCAGGAAGTTTTCGATGAGCGATAACCCGCTCCACCACGTAATTCAGTGGAGTGTGAAACTTTTGACTCGTTTGTTCGGTTCGACCCAATCATGTAAGAAACATCCATAGGTAACGGCGGCAAACACGCGCGTGAACGACAAGTTGCGGCCGAGCGGCCTCACGATCGCATGATGACCACATCGTGCTCCAGGGCTTCTGGGGCAATACGCTGGTCTGCAACCGCTGGCGGCATGGCGACCGTGAGGCGCAGCGCTTTTAACCCCTGGATCCCCTGAGATCCTCCTCCAACTCCAGCTCCTCCACGTCATCGGTCAGATACCCTGAGGCGCGCAGGTACTCGATATATTCTCGATACTCTTCTGCCTCTCGTGCCTGGGAGTATATGATGGCGATCCTCCCAGGCTGAGTCAAGCGCTCTGCCGTCCCCTTGATCACTGCCTTGTCGATCCTCTTCTTGATAATCTCGTACCGAATGTTGTAGGTCCCATCCAGATCGAATTGTTTTTCATCCGGACGGAATCGAATCGACAGGGGGGTGCTCTGCACGAGGATCAGATGGGCTGTCTCCAGAGGTACCCTCAGGCTCTCCCTTAACCGGTCCGCTTTCCGGGCCACACCGCACAGGACCATGAGTTGCCACAAGCGGAGATTTCTTAGGTAGAGCTGATCGAACTTTCCCTCCTCAACCAGGGACGCACCAATGTAGATGCCATAGTCGACGCCATCGCTCTTATGCGTCTCGAAATAGTGGGGGAACATAGCTTGCGCCTTGCCCTCTTCTAGATCGAGATAGGCGGAGAGGGTCTCGTTGATCAGGGTGACGCTCTCTTCAAAATCCTTCCGCCGCCGATAGAGGACCCCAAGGCCCGGATCGAGGGCCGTCCGGTAGGCCTCGATGTGCTCGCACACACCAAGGCCGAATGCCTGCAGGTGGTCGAACAGGGATTCGACCTCCCGCCGTAAGAAGTCCAGGAGGGTCGCTTCATCCCCCGAGCTCAGACCGACCTCCAGCGCCGCGATCTTCATGCCGATGCGATAGGCGAATTCATCGAGAAAGGGAAGAGGCTTCTGGCGATAGGCCACGACAAAAATATCTCTGGCTAGATGCAGCTGTTCGAGCAGGTCTGCTTGGATGACCGCCTGGCGTTGCGTCGAGGACCCTCTGATATCGGAGGCGCCGTAGAGCGCATGGACATTCTCGAACACGATGGGCTCGATCTCCGACAGGACTCCGGCATGCTGTTGCCGGATGAAGTTCAAAGCAGCCTTCCGGAAACGCCACTCCACCGAGGGATGGATGGCGGTGTATTTCTCTTTGATGATCGCCTGAACCGTGTGATTGAGTTCCTCCATACTGCGTTTGATGGCCATGGAAAACAGAGGGAGCACTTCTCCCAATTTCACGGCATGGATCGCATTCAGATCCCCCAGGGTGGGAGATCCCAGATCTAGGGTACCGGTGAGCTCATCTTGGTAGTAAAGGGGCGCGACAGCCATGTTTCGTACACCTCGCTGCATGATCGCGTCCTCGATCGCAGAACGGGCCGGGTAACTTATCAGGCCTTCAATGATCAACGGCCTCCCCTCCTGTATCGACCGCGCATAGATGGACCCGGCGAAATCAGCGGTGCTGTAGTAGTCGGAATCGGCGAAGATGCAGTGTCGCTGGAGCTTGCACCCATTGCTCAGCAGGAACACCTGGTCCCCCTCGATGGCGGCCAGGCCTAGCAGGAGCTGCGGCCGTCGCAGGAGGGTCCGCAACGATGTGGTCGATATACTCATGCCGCCCTCTGTTCCAGTTGGTATTCATGGTGCGAGCCGCCCAGGCGGTGGGAAGAGGAACGGCTCTAAGCCGCTGGCCTTGAGCAGCGCATCGAACGCGGCGGTGAATTTGGTGTTCCTGTCATGGAGCAGATACCGCTGAGCCCGCAGAAATCCGTCAAACGGGTCTGTCAACTGTCGGGCACACGGCTGCATGAATGCGGCAGTCGGGTGCGGGATGATGCCGGCGATCTCGACTCGTCGCCTGCTGACCATCGAACGTCATGGGGAATCCCCCAGCAATCACGTATAATGAGGGCACGGCAGAGCCATGGCAGCCCTGACGCTACCCCATGGAGGCCAGAACCACCTAGATTGAATGGCACACCAGGAGGGACACACGATGGCTGAACAACACGCAGCACGTACTGATGACACAGGCGATGCTGCCATATACGTGGTGGCGTATTTCGAAGTCATACCACCGTCGGCGACTGAGGCCGCCGTGCTTCTCAGGCAATACAGCCAGGCAAGTCGCACGGCTGCAGGCCTTGTGGAACTTGAGGTGCTGCAACAGTGCGCTCGACCAGATCATTTTGTGATTGTGGAAGCCTGGCAGGATCAGAAGTCCTTCGAAGCCCACGGCAGCGCCGCACACACGCGAGCCATGCACGAACGGCTAGAAACGCTCCGCTGCAGCCCATACGATGAGCGTCTGCACCATGGTTTTATCCTTGCCGCTGCACCAGCCTCGCGTCCCACAGGAGCTATCTATGCCGTGACACACGCTGATGCTATTCCACCAGCCAAGGATGAGGCCATGCTGTGTTTAAAGCAGTTGGCAGAGGTGAGCCGTCATGATGACGGCAATGTGCGTTTCGAGGTGCTGCAACAACGTAGTCGGCTGAATCATTTCACCATTGTGGAAATCTGGCGGGACCAGAAGGCCCTCGAAGTCCATGCGATGGCGGCACACACACGGCAATTTCGCGAGCAGTTTCAGCCCATGAGTGGCAGCTTGTATGATGAGCGGCTGTACATGGCGCTCGAATAGGTGATGATCACGCGCCCGCTACAGGTGCTGGGTCAAGCCACCATCGACCGGGAACACCTGTCCGGTCACATAGCCGACAGCCGTGCCTGCAAGCCACACGGCAATTGGTCCGACGTCCGCTGCGACGCCAGCACGCTTGATGATGGGAAATCGCAGGGCGCGATTGGCCTCCTCATCAGAACAGTCAAGGCGGTCGTGCATCCACTCCATCCATCCCAGCGCGATGCCATTGATGGAGATTCCCTCGGGTGCAATCTCCTGGGCCAGGGCACGGATCATGTTGTGCACGGCGCCATGGGCCGCGGCATAAACGCTGGTGTTGGGCAAGCCACGTTCGCCGAGGACGTGGGTGACCAGTACAATATTTCCACCCTGCCCCTGCTGGCGCATGACCTCAATACCCGCCTGGCAGGCATAGAACTGGTGTGCGTAATTAGCCATCAGCACTTCTGTCAGTTCGTCAGCGGTGATGGTGCTGATCGGTTTGGCCAAGAAACGGTCGGCGGCGCTGGCGAGAATCTGCAAGCCGCCCATGTCCACCGCGACGCGCTTCACGGCCTGAGCGATGTCGCTGGCGCTCAGCGTGTTCAGACGTGTGACGCGCGCCCCAGCCTCGGCGTAGGCCTCGGCGACCGCCTGGCCTGGGGGCGTCTCGGCGCTGAGGACCAGCGCGTTACGGCCGGTGAGATCAAAATGCTCGACAGCATTGGCCATCGCCCCCCCTTGTCAGTCTTCCAAGTTATGCCGCGGCAGGAATCCCGTTGGTCCGAGACCGCCAGCGAGGCCGCCGCCATCGATGATGAAGCTCTGGCCGGTGATATACTGCGAGGCGTCGGAAGCCAGGAACACGCACAGCGGCCCCAGCTCCCACCATTCGCCGAGACGTCGGACCGGCACCATCTGTCCGTGTCGTTTGGCCGATTCAGCCTCGCGCTCGTTGGTGGGCGGTCCCTTCAGCACAAAGCCGGGAATGATCACGTTGGCCCGTATGTGGTGTGGTCCCAGGATGGTGGCGACCGATTTGGTGAGGGAAATCACCCCACCCTTGGCCGTGGGGTAAGCGAAGTGACGATTGCCCCGTAACGCCGTTCCAGAGGCGACGTTAATGATCACGCCACCGGCAGCACGGGCTACCATGTGCCGGGCGGCGGCGCGATTACAGTAAAAGTTGCTCTTCAGGTTGGTGGCGAGCACGTCCTCGAAAGCCTCGTCGGGATATTCCCAAAACTCCCAGTTGCCGCGCGAGCCGCCCCCGCCCCCGGCGTTCGCCACCATGATGTCAAGCTTGCCGTAGGCGTCGACACAGGCGTCGACCAGGTGGTTCACCTGCGCAGAGTCGGTGACATCGGTCGTCACTGCAAGCGACTGGCCGCCGGCAGTGCGGATCTCCTCCACGGTCTCCGCGATTTGCCCAGCGGTGCGGGCAGCACACACCACGTCTGCGCCCGCCTGCGCCAGGGCTTTCGCCATGGCCTTCCCCAGGCCGCGACCGGCACCGGTGACGACCGCGGTTTTACCGTCGAGGCGTAACGTTTCAAGCACGGCCATTCCTCCCTCGCGGGCACTTCTCCACCCCTTCCCAGGCGGCACTTCACAAGCGCATGATCGACTCAAGGGGCGAACCCGAGCGAAAATAACGGCACGGCACCAACCCCACCCACACCAGGCTCCGTCTGCACGCACCCATGGGAGGCGCAGGCAGGAGGTCGAGGCCTATCCCGCTAGTGGTACCGACAAAGAGGTGCGCGCGTCTGTCCCGATACCCCGTGTGATATGGCCTTTACCGGTCAGGTCCTCGGCCACGAGGACGTCGCCAGGGACGAGTTGACGCTTGGTACCGTCACCGATTTCGATCTCCATCGCGCCGGACATGACGACGACGTATTGCCGACGCGGTGCATTATGAAAATCGGAGAAAGACGTGGCCGGTCCCTGATTGACGCGAATCCCTCCGTCCCCGACTTTGGTGGCCAACGTCGCAAAGGCATCGGGATCAAGGTCCTGAAAATGCGTTTGGTTATCAGCTCCAGTGTAGATGCGGACGATTTTCATGGGAATCCTCCTGCACGTGGTAGTCGAGCTTTTGAGCGTGAGTATATGCTGGTGGCTGAGAATAGCGAAGACACTGGCGGCGGTCAAGCTTAAAGCAGTCTAGGCACTGTCTGCCGCCGTCGTCACGTGTCTGTATTTTCCCTTGACTTCATTGACCGCTCCGTTCAATGATGCGCGTAGATCGATAGCACCTCATAGCATTTTGGCGAGCGCGGTCACACCATCCGCGGTGAAAGGATGGGAGACACGGCTCGTGACTGAGCATCGGGGTGATGATAAAGGGAGGCTGGTGGTCATGGATGCAGATCAAAAGAAAACTGCCCTGAGAATGATCCCGTACGGGCTCTATGTGTTGACCGCACAGGATAAGAGCGGGGCACGAACGGCGGCGACGGTCAATTGGGTCACGCAAGCGTCTTTCGAGCCGCCGCTCGTGGTGGTGGGGGTTAAAGCCGATTCTCATGCGAAGAGCGTCATCGCAGCCTCGGGGACTTTTGCCCTGAATTTTCTCGGCAAAGGGCAAGAGGGTATTGCCTACGCCTTCTTTAAATCCGTCGAGAGCGATGGTCAACAGATCGGTGGGCAACCTTATCGCGTCGGCACAACTGGTGCGCCCATCTTGACGGCTATGCCCGCCTTCGTGGAATGTCGAGTGGTCGAGACCGTCGAGAAAGGGGATCATGCCATTGTGGTTGGCGAAGTGGTCGATGCGGGCATGGAGCAGCAGCCGGAAGGACGTCCGGACGATGCCATCCTCTGGCTGAAGGATCTTGGCCCTCGCGTCTTCTACGGTGGGTAAGATGAGCTGATGCTCGGTTGGTCGATACGGTTGAGGGGTCGGGACCTCTCCTCACGAATCGGGGGAGGACCCGACGCATCTCTCCCCCAAAGGCCTATGTGATCAACTGCAACAACGTGTGGACGGACAGAGAGTCAGCTGGGGCAACGGGGGAGCAAATGCGCAGAGTGTGGCACTTTCTGTACTCCTGCTGTGGGTCTCTCCTCATGATTGGGGTGTTACTGGCAATCGGTACTCACGTACTGGCGGGTGCACCGATGAACGCCCCTCGCCAATCGGCCCATTTCGGAGAGCGACGTCTCACCTCACAGTCGGCCGCTGACGCATGCGCAACTGCTGGATGAGTATCTAGCCAGGCTGCAAGAGCAGCTCAAACTGGAGACGAGGTCAATCGAGGAATCAGGACTTGTGGAAGTCAAACTGACGATTCGCAAGGATGGCTCGGTGACCTTCGCTGAAATCGTCGTGTTGGACGGACCGGCTACCCTGCGCAACGACCTTCTCCCCTTGGTAAACCAACTAGCGCCGTTACCACCACCGCCGATCGAGGCCGATATCCTCAACGTGAGCATGCTTCTGCCCTTGCGCTACCCTGGCCCAGACCTCCTGGACTCAATCGACCAGAACGCCTTGAGCGGGTCGATCGTTACACGTCGGGAGGGAAGATCCAGGCTTGCAACAGTGGGCGGTTGTATGCTACCGTCGACCACAGGGTCCAACATTGTGCACAGGAGGGAGACCATGGGCTACACACCGAAATATCTCGGGCACGTCAATATCTTTGTGCGGAACGCCGAGCGCTCCCAACACTGGTATGCAGATATCCTCGGTTTGCATACCTACGACTTCATTCCCGGTCGTGCGGCGTTCTTGTCGGCCGATCTGGAGCAGTCTCACGAAGTGGCGCTCATTCAAGTGGGTGATGATGCGCCTGCGCAACAGAAGGGGCAGGTTGGCCTGAATCATATGGCCTGGATGATGGACAGCCTCGACGATTTGAAAGAGGTCTACCAACGCCTCAAAGACAAGAATGTCCCGATCGATCGGGTTTCCGACCATGGCATCTCGGTGGGCATCTATTTCCACGATCCCGACGGCAACGGCATCGAAGTCTCTTACGAGTTACCCAGGAGTCAATGGCCCCGAGAGGATCGCGTTTTTTCCGCTGAAGACCGAATGCATGGACGTTTCCCCGGCCCATGGGAGGAGCACATGGCTGAGCGACAGACGGTCGCGCGCTAACGGCGGTGTGCTGAGACCCCTAGCCAGTCTGGCGACCCTGCATGCCGGGCTCTCCCAGAGTGGAGAGCCCGGGCTGATGAGCCTGATACCTTCTTCAGAACCCTACCTTGTGGGTGTGAATCCGCACTCTGAAACTCATTACATGCCACCTCAATCCGGAGAACCGTTATGACGTCTCATGCCCCTAGAACAAGCCACCATAGGTGTCTCGCGATCTATTACGAACACCCTGAATGGTTTACGCCGCTCTTTGCCGAGCTCGATCGGCGTGAGATCGCCTACGATCGTCTGCTGGCTCACGAGAGTCACTTCGACCCAGCCGATCGTGACCCGCGGTATGCCCTCGTGGTCAACCGCATGAGTCCCTCAGCATACATGCGCGGCCACATCCAAGCCATGTTCTACACGCTGAACTATCTGGCCTTTTTGAAAGAGATCCGCGCCAATGTCCTGAACGGTTATGACGCCTATGTCTATGAATTCTCCAAGGCACGACAGATCGGCCTGCTGCACAGCCTTGGGCTGCGGTATCCGCGTGCACGCGTGATCAACCACGCGTTACAGGCACCGGCGGCTGCCGAAGGACTAACCTTTCCGGTGATTCTGAAGCCCAACATCGGCGGCAGCGGGGCCAAGATCGTGTCCTTCCAGACTCCAGAGGAACTGCGACAGGCGGCGGAGGGTGGTGCGTTGGACCTGGGGATCGACCACACCGCGCTGGTGCAGGAGTTCTTACCGGCGACAGACAACAGCATTGTGCGCGTGGAGATCCTGGGGGGTGAATATCTCTATGCCATTCGCCTGCACCTGGCGGCTGGCGAGTTCAATCTTTGTCCCGCCGACTATTGCCGGCTGCCAGAAACTGGGAATGGGATAGGTCTGCGGGATGGCGTTTCCGGCCGACAGGTACCTGTGGAAGCCTACACGCCGCCACCTGCAATCGTCGAAGCGGTGAAACACATCATGGTTGAGGCCCATATCGAGGTCGGCGGGGTGGAGTATTTGGTCAACGCGCGCGATGGGCAGGCGTACTTTTATGACATCAACGCCCTGTCGAATTTTGTCGCCGATGCCCCGAACGTAGTGGGATTCGATCCCGTCCCCAAGCTCGTGGACTACCTCATGATGCGAGCAGGCCTGGCGAAATCAGCGACGGCACCAGCAGCACTGAGGGGCGGCGCTTGCCCGTTTTCGCTGGCACGATTTGAAGCGGTGTGACAGCCACGGCCGCAGCAGCGGAAACTCCGAACTTGCACCCCGATGGATTAATGAGGCTGCGCCAGGAACCCCAGCACCGCTGTCAGGAATTCCTGGGGTTTCTCCAGCGCCGGAGAGTGTCCACATCGATCAATGACATGCAGCCTGGAGTTGACGAGCGCCTGCTGATACAGCTCGCCGCAGTTCAGGGGGACAATGGCATCCTGTCTACCCCAGATGATCAGCGTCGGCACCTTCACCCCACGCAGATAGGCGCGCAGCTTGGGATTATGGAAGTACGGCTTCCAGCACAGACGCGAAGTCATCTCCCGATTGCGCCATTGGACCGCTTCCTCGTCGGGAGTGAGCTGGCGATTGACCACGGCCTCAAAGTCGGGAACCTGGGTTGGGTCGTAGAACCGAAGTTTTTTCGCGACATCCTGGGAAACCATTAGGATCTCGGCGATTTCCCCCACTTCTGGCTTGATCCCAGCCGCATCCACCAGGATCAGGCTCCTGACATAGGTCGGGCACATGGCGCAGATCTCTGCCGCCAGCCACCCACCCATTGAAGAGCCCATGAGGTGGACGGGGGCCAGGTCTAACTCCTCGATGAACTGGCGATAGAAGTGCGCCATGTCGTTGATGGTACTGATCCAATCGGGCCGACTGGACTGGCCGTAACCCGGATGGGAGGGGGCGTACACGGTATAATGTTTCGCCAGCTCCTGATGATAGGCGAGCCAACCTGGATTGCCACCGGCCCCATGCAACATCAGCAGCGGCTCGCCACTACCGCCCCGCAGCAACTGCAGGCAGAGCCCTGCGACATCGATCGCTTGTTCGGTGTAGTCTGGCGTCACAACTCAATCTCCTCTGCCCGTCGCGACGATCACGTGACGCGACTGATGAATGGGAGGCACACCGTAAAGCTACCCCCACTTCCTCCTTCCTCACCCGAACCGTCTCGAACAGCGATCGAGACAAATCTACTCCGCCAAGCTCCCCGTATGTGAAAGGTGGAGAGAGGTCGATGTGACGGCCGCCGGGCTAGTCGTAGGGTTGTAGCTCGAGCTCGTGCAAAGCTGGGATGACTTCCTGTCCGAGCAGCTCGATGGAACGCTTCACATCCTGATGGGGCATGTCTCCCTCATTGCCGTAGATGTGCAGATAGCCGGGGTTCAGATGCTGGATGATCTCCGTGAGCTTTTTGATGACGGTCTCGGGGTTGCCGACGATGATGTTATTCACCGCGCGCAGTTCGTCGTAGCCCATCTTTTTCCCAAATGTACCGCGTGCCGATGGTGGGACGGCTCATTTTGACCTGCAACGCTTCGCGCGATTGGTAGCCGGGAGGGTCATTGTGCTCTCTCGGACCTCGCTGGCGGTGGTTTTCCGTCCACATGAAGGTGCGGCCGATGTCGATGGCCCTCTCGTCGGTATCGGCACATAGGCACCCGCAGAAGGTAGCCAAAATGCTCTGGCCCAGGGGTGAAGCCCACCTCTTTGGCGGTGTCGATGTAGACGCCCTTTAAATACTCAGTCACGCCGACCAGCGCCCCTAAATTCATGTACGGGTGCCGGTGTGTCGCTGCCCAGACAACGCTCTCCGGGCTGCCAGTGCCGGGGAACCAAATGTCGGGGTGGGGCTTTTGCACTGGTAAGACCCATGGGTTGACAGCCCGATAGTGATAGTATTTGCCCTCATAGCGGAATGGGCCAGGGGTCGTCCAGCACTTGATAATCAGGTCGTGAGCCTCCTGGAAGCGCTCAAAGTTCTCAGAGGGGTCGATGCCGCCATGCAGGCTCTCAACCGCGGTGCCACGCACAAAGCCGGAGATGATGCGCCCGCCGGAGAAGCAATCCAGCATCGCGATCTCCTCCGCCATGCGCACCGGGTCGTTGACGGCGATGACATTGCCGAG
Source organism: uncultured Nitrospinota bacterium (assembly GCA_963707985.1). GTDB lineage: Bacteria > Tectomicrobia > Entotheonellia > J063 > CAVPRW01 > CAVPRW01. The sequence continues at coordinate 13,049 of CAVPRW010000031.1, forward strand.
GATGGCAATCTTGGCCTTCTTGGTGACTTTAGCAGATGACCGCCGCATCGATGTTTACTGAAGGCTTCATGCACCAATACGACGAGTGGTGTTCGTTGCTCATGATGCCGTCGAAGCCGACCTCATCGGCGAGCGCGTACTGTTCATGATACTGATTATACAGGACATGGGCCTTCTGAGGATCGAAGTAGGTGTTGGGAAAACCCAGACGCCCAGAATCGTACTGAGACAGATCCGCATCGGTGACGTAGCCATAGGGTTGTTCCGAGAACCAGAACACTTCAACGCGGTCTTTCATAGCGATTTCCCCCTGTGCCTCACCCCATCCGATGGCGGGCTCGTGCGCTAATCGGTCGAGGTCAGATGGTGGCCTCTACCATCGAGATCTTGGCCAAGCGTTTGCCTGTAGTGCTCACCTGACTGACTAACATGGGGACACCCCCAAGTCAAGCATTTTGTCGCCTGGCACCTGCGCCGTGCAAGGGATCGTCCCCCCCACCGGAGGAACACATAAGCTCTGCGGCAATTCCAAACCCTGGTCAGGATTCGGCGGATTCGCCCAATAGCGCTGTGGAAGCAAGCATACCTGGGTGCGAACAGGGCTGGATGACCAGGGGTTAGAGCAATGATTCATCATGATGGGGCAGTTGTGCGGCGAGGTCATCGAGGAACATAATAATCGCGTCTTCGTTGTTATCTGCGTAATAACGCTTGCGCACCGCCACCGGAGCGAAACCGAACCGGCTATACAGCCGCTGAGCGCCTTGATTAGACGCCCGCACCTCCAGCACCGCTTGGCGGCAGCCTGACTTTAAGGCTTCGGCCAGGACACCGGCTAGCAACTGCTGACCGACATGCTGGCGTCGGAATTGGGGATGGACGGCGAAGCTCGTAATGTGCATTTCGTCGGCGACGATCCAGGTGCAACTGTAGGCGGCCACTCGTCCCTGCTGATCGCCCTCAAGGATCCGAGCGACAAACAGCTGGGCGATATCACTGCCGCGCAGCTCGCCGAGGAAGATATCGCGGGGCCATGGCGAAGTGAAGGACAGATATTCGATGTCGAGCACGGACTCCAGGTCTGCTTCGGACATCGATTCGACATGCACAGGGAGCCAGTTGGTCGATGGTGATAAAGTCATACTCGACCATTGCGAGGTGAAAGAGGTCGACTCGGAATACGTTCGAGTTGCTGGGTCTCTGTGTCCAGCAGGTAATATTCGTCCGACAGCTGCGCCAGGACGTACAGGTGCGTGGGACCGTGCTGCACATAGCGGAAAAAATGGGCATGGCCACAGAACATGTAAGTGGGCTGCAAGGCATCCAAGACCTGGCGTAGTGCCGGTACCGCGTGGTCGGGTTCGCGGCCGAGGCCAAGGCCGGCCGGACATCCATGGGCAAGTAGGATATCGACAGCCTGCCCGCGCAACCTCAACATCGCATCGATATCGGCCTGCGTAAAAAAGCTACTCGCGGCCGGATCGTTGCCCTCGATGGTAGATGCCGCCGAGTAGAGAGGGTCGTAGGCACCGTTTAATCCGGCAACGCATAGCGTTTCGCCACCGGAAGTGATCTTCACCGCCGCACCGGTTTTGAGGTTTCGCAGGTTGCGCACGTCCCGCCTGCCCGCCTCGATGTCAGCGATGGCAGGCGGCCAATCGTTGTTGCCATAGATCCAATACACCGGGCGGGCGAGCGAGCGATAATGGCACATATCGCCCACCTGGAGCATCAGGTCGCACTCAAGCGTGGCCACGACATCCTGAAAATACTCGATGGTGGGCTGTTGAGTCGGCTCGAACCAGCCATGAATGTCGCCAATAATCGCTATACGCATCGTCGTTCTCAGCTAGCGCGCCGTTCGGACAGGAGCACTGGTGATTTCTTCCCTAAAATCGCGTCTTCGTCGATGGTGCACTGGCGTAAGTCCGTGCGCGAAGGAATCTCATACATGATGTCGAGCATGACTTCTTCCAGGATCGAGCGCAGGCCGCGCGCCCCGGTCTTGCGTCGAGCGGCTTCTTTGGCGACAGCACGCAGCGCATCGTCGGTAAAGGTCAGGTCGATCTTCTCATATTCAAAGAGCTTCTGGAATTGTTTCACCAGGGCATTCTTGGGTTCGACCAGGATACGCTGCAAGTCTTCTTCGGTCAATTCATCCAGCGTCGCCACGACCGGCAAGCGTCCCACCAATTCCGGGATCATGCCATACTTGAGAAAGTCTTCCGGCTGGCATTGGCTCAAAATCTCTTGTGTCTCGTCGACCTTGTCGCCCAAGTTGGACGCAAAGCCCATGGCGCGCTTGCCGACCCGCTCGCGGACGATGCGGTCGAGACCGACGAAGGCGCCGCCGCAAATGAAGAGGATATTGGTGGTATCGACCTGGATGAACTCTTGATGCGGATGTTTGCGCCCGCCCTGGGGTGGCACGTTGGCCACCGTGCCCTCGATGATCTTCAGCAGGGCTTGTTGCACACCCTCTCCCGAGACATCACGGGTGATCGAGGGGTTTTCCGATTTGCGGCTTTTCTTGTCGATCTCGTCAATGTAGATGATCCCGCGCTCGGCCTTCTCGACATCATAGTCAGCCGCCTGCACCAGCTTCAGGATAATGTTCTCGACATCCTCGCCGACGTACCCGGCCTCGGTCAACGTCGTCGCATCTACGATCGCGAAGGGGACCTGGATGATGCGGGCCAACGTTTGGGCCAGCAGAGTTTTTCCTGAACCCGTTGGCCCGACCAGCAGGATGTTGCTCTTCTGGAGCTCCACGTCATTGGTAGTCGATAGATTGCCAAAGAGTTTCTTGTAGTGGTTGTACACCGCTACGGCCAACACTCGTTTGGCACGTTCCTGCCCGATGATGTATGCATCCAGTTTCTGCTTGATCTCTTTAGGGGTAATGAGGCGGTGCGCATTGGTCTGCTGCTCCAGGGTCGTCGACGTGTCTTCTGCAAGGATATCATTGCAGAGATTCACGCATTCATTGCAAATATAGGCTTTGGACCCTGCAATCAGGCGCTTCACCTCTCGTTGATGTTTGCCGCAAAAGGAGCACCGCATCGCGCCCTCTCGGCCTTCTGCCCTCGCCATGTGCATCTCCTCTATTTCGTCAGAATGTGCGGCGCGGATGCCCCACCGTGCACGCCAGGCAAGCGACTGCAAGGCTTTGCACTCCAACACCGTTTGACGTGAATCTACCATATTTCCCGGTCTCTCACAAGGGATTTCCCCAACTAACACGGGCCTCCGAGTCACTGCCAAGGGCCAAAAAGCTCTTGCAATTACCTACGAGCTCCCCTAATATGGCCATTTCAGAGGCTTTCACGTGGCGGTGAAGACGGCTATTATTCCCCCGCTACCACGCATCGATCTCCTGCGGATCAGGCATTGATTCGCCCTCCAGCGCTCTTCTTGGGGTCCTCTCTCTCTGCCTGCGCGAGCGGAAGCGGGACATGCAATGTCTCGACGCATGACATGACTCTGTTGAAGAGGAATCGGTATGGGGACTGAATATTCCGACATCCAGGCCAAACTCAAGGAGTTGGAGGAACGACATCGGCTCGCCGAGCTCGGCGGCGGCGAAGAGCGCATCGAGCGCCAACACAAAGCCGGTAAGCTCACAGCCCGCGAACGTCTGAAACTCCTCTTGGATGACGGTAGTTTTCAGGAGGTCGACAAGTTTGTAACCCACCGTTGTTCAGATTTTGGCATGGACACATTACGCCTTCCCGGCGATGGCGTGGTTACTGGCTCGGGCCGCATCGATGGCCGCCAGGTGTTTGTGTTTGCTCAAGACTTTACCTTTGTCGGCGGCACCTTGAGTAGCGCCTACGCTGCGAAAATCTGCAAGATCATGGACCTGGCCACGAAGACTGGCTGCCCGATCATCGGCCTGAACGATTCCGGCGGGGCACGCATTCAAGAAGGCGTCATCAGCCTGGCGGGCTACGCGGATATTTTCTTACGCAACACCCTGGCCTCCGGCGTCGTCCCACAGCTCTCAGCTATTATGGGTCCATGCGCCGGCGGCGCTGTTTACTCTCCCGCCATCACGGATTTCATCGTCATGGTGAAAGAGACCAGCTACATGTTTGTGACCGGCCCGGAGGTGGTCAAGGCGGTGACCCATGAGGACGTAGGTTTCAATGATCTGGGCGGAGCCATGACTCACAATATGAAGAGCGGCGTAGCGCATTTTGCCGCGGATACCGAAGAAGAATGCCTCTGGATGGTGCGTGAGCTGCTGAGTTTTATGCCACAAAACAATGCCGAAGACCCGCCGCGTCGCGCCGGCACCGACCCGATCGACCGCAGCGACGAGCGCTTGCGGCACATTGTCCCGGTCTATCCTAATAAGCCCTACGACATCAAGGACATCGTTACCATCGTCCTGGATGAGCAATACTTCTTCGAGGTCCAACCGCTGTTCGCCCCCAACATCGTCATCGGCTTCGGGCGTCTCAGTGGGCGTCCGGTCGGCATCATCGCCAACCAACCCAATTACCTAGCGGGGACCCTTGATATCAATTCTTCGACCAAGGCCGCGCGCTTTGTGCGGTTCTGTGATGCCTTTAACATCCCGCTGCTGACCTTCGTGGATGTGCCCGGCTTCCTGCCCGGCACGGCGCAGGAGTATGGCGGTATCATCAAGCATGGAGCCAAGTTGCTCTACGCCTACTGCGAGGCGACGGTACCGAAAATTACGCTGATCACCCGCAAAGCCTATGGTGGCGCCTATGATGTGATGTCAAGCAAGCATATCCGCGGCGACGTCAACCTGGCCTATCCCACCGCAGAGATCGCCGTCATGGGGCCAGAGGGGGCGGTCAACATCATCTTCCGCCGTGACATCCAGGAGTCCTCGACCCCAGAACAAGTGCGCGACCAGAAAGCGGCGGAATACCGGGAGAAGTTTGCCAACCCCTATATTGCCGCCTCCCTGGGCTACGTCGACGAGGTCATCGATCCGAAAGAAACTCGTGTCCGCTTGATTCGTGCCCTCGACATGCTGCAAAACAAGCGGGATCGCAATCCGCCCAAGAAGCATGGGAATATTCCGTTGTGAGGAGACGTCGATGTTCCGCAAAGTCCTCATCGCCAACCGTGGCGAAATCGCCATTCGGGTGATGCGTGGCTGCCGGGAGCTCGGTCTCAGCCCTGTGGCGGTATACTCAGAGGCTGACCGCAACGCGCTGCATGTGCAGATGGCCGACGAAGCCTATCTCATCGGTCCCCCCCCAGCGACGGAGAGCTATCTCGTCATCGACCGCATCATCGCGGCTGCCCAGGTCAGCGGGGCACAGGCCATTCATCCCGGCTATGGTTTCCTCGCCGAAAACGCCAACTTTGCCAGGGCCTGTGAGGAGCAGGGGCTGGTGTTCATTGGTCCGCCGAGCGCAGCTATCGCCTTGATGGGGGATAAAACCGCCGCCCGGCGTGCCATGCAGGCTGCAGGGGTGCCCATAGTGCCAGGGATCGACCGCTTCTTGCAGGACGATGAGGAAGCATACCAAGTGGTCGAGGCCATCGGCTACCCGGTGATGATCAAAGCTGCCCTTGGTGGCGGCGGCAAAGGGATGCGCTTGGTGCATCACCAGCAGCAGCTCGGGGAGGCGCTGCGAGCGGCGCGTTCGGAGGCACGCTCATCCTTCGGCGATGCAGCCATCTACCTCGAGAAGTATGTCCCCAACCCGCACCATGTTGAAATCCAGGTCCTGGCCGACGCCTATGGCCAGGTGATCTATCTTGGTGAGCGCGAGTGCTCGATCCAGCGACGCCATCAGAAAGTCGTCGAGGAGTCCCCTGCGCCGCTGATGACCGAGGACTTGCGGGTTCAGATGGGGCAGGCAGCGGTACGTGCGGCCCAGGCCGCTCACTATCGCAATGCCGGGACGGTTGAATTCCTGGTAGATGAGCAGCGCAATTTTTATTTTCTCGAGATGAATACCCGCCTGCAGGTGGAACACCCGGTGACCGAAATGGTCACCGGTATCGACCTGGTGCAGGCCCAGCTCCGCATCGCCGACGGTGAGGCATTGGGGATTCGCCAGGAGGATATTCAATTGCATGGCGCCGCCATCGAGTGCCGCATCTATGCCGAGGATCCGGCCTACAATTTCCGTCCTTCTCCCGGACGGATCACGGTCTTGCAAGCCCCAGCGGGTCCCTGGGTACGTGATGAGCGCGGGGTCTTCGCTGGCGGTGAGGTGAGCCCCTTCTACGATCCGATGATCTCCAAGCTGGTGGTTTGGGGCGCCACGCGTCAGGAGGCTATTGCCCGGATGCGTCGCGCCCTTGGGGAGTATGTGATCGGCGGGATCAAAACGACTATCCCGTTCCACCTGTGGCTCATGGATGATCCCGACTTCCAGGCCGGGCGCCTTGACACCGGATTCATCGAGCGCCGCTATCGCCCGCAGGCCGTGCAACCCGATCAGGTCGCGCAAGATATGGCGTTGATCGCGGCGGCGCTGGACCACTGGCAATCCACCAAGCAGGCCGCGACGACGCCGACGTCTCAGAGTGGGCATGAGGGGGTGAGTCCCTGGAAACTGGCAGGTCGCGTTGACCTCATGCGGCGGAGCGGATAGGGTGCGACTGCTCGTCAACGCCGGCGGGGTCACGTATACGGTGGATCTGGACGAAGGCAATGGCACCGGACTCTTCAGGGTCAAGGTCGACGACCGAGAGTATGTGATCGATGCCACCAATCCCGCGCCCGGACTGTACTCGCTGTTGGTGCATGGGAAAGTATACAGTGCGGCGATATCGCAGCGCCGAGGCCGGCGTGAAGTGCAGATTGGTCAGTGGAGCACTAGCGTCGAGGTTGTCTCCACTCGATCGCAGCGGCCCTCTGCGAAGCCCGTTGCCACCCTGAGTGGGCGGCAAGAGATCACCGCCCCGATGTCGGGACGTGTCGTGCAAGTGCTCGTGCAACCGGGTCAGATAGTGCAAGAAGGCGAAAGCCTGGTGATCATCGAAGCCATGAAAATGGAGACAGAGATTCGCGCCATTGCTTCTGGGCATGTCAGCAATATTCAGACCGCCGTGGACACGGCGGTCGAAGCGGGACAGCTTTTGTTGGTGATTGAGCCGTGACTTGCGAAAGTCGCGAAGGGAGATTTCCTGTGGCGGATGAAAATGAGTTCGAGCCCATTCGACGTGCAACACAAGCCTGGGAGAGCCAAACGGTTCAGCACGCCTGCGAACGGCTCCCCGAGCACCAGCGACAGTTCACCACGGCGAGCGGCATCCCTCTCGAACGGCTCTATACCCCACTCGATGTGGGCAAGCTGGATTATCTATCAGACCTCGGCTTCCCCGGTGAGTATCCCTTTACACGTGGTGTGCAGCCTTCGATGTATCGCGGGCGCTTTTGGACCATGCGGCAGTATGCCGGGTTCGGCACCGCGGAGGAGTCGAATCAGCGCTATCGATATCTTCTGAATCAAGGTCAGACGGGCTTGAGTGTCGCGTTTGACCTGCCGACGCAGATCGGCTATGACTCGGATCACCCGATGGCGGAGGGGGAAGTCGGCAAGGTTGGAGTGGCGATCGACTCACGACGCGATATGGAAACATTGTTCGAGGGGATCCCACTCGATAGAGTCAGTACCTCGATGACTATCAATGCCACGGCACCGATTCTCTTAGCACTGTATGTCGCGGTCGCCAACGGACGGGGCGTTGATCCGAAGCTGTTGCAGGGTACGCTGCAAAACGACATCCTGAAAGAATACATTGCCCGTGGCACGTATATCTATCCCCCGGAGCCCTCATTACGCTTGGTGACCGACGTATTTGCCTATGCCAAGGACCATCTGCCGAAATGGAATCCGATTAGCATCAGCGGCTATCATATGCGCGAGGCGGGATGCACGGCCGTGCAGGAGTTGGCGTTTACTCTTGCCAATGCCATTACCTACGTGGAGGCAGCGTTGCGTGCTGGACTTACCATTGATTCCTTCGCCTCCCGACTATCTTTTTTCTTCGGGGTGCATAATGATTTCCTGGAGGAGGTCGCCAAGTTCCGGGCGGCGAGACGCCTCTGGGCGAGAATTATGCGCGAGCGCTTTCAGGCCAAAGACCCACGCTCTTGCGTGCTACGTTTCCATACCCAAACCTGCGGGTGTACACTGACCGCCCAACAACCCGAGAACAATATCGTGCGCGTGACTCTCCAAGCCTTGGCCGCTGTACTGGGCGGCACACAGTCCCTGCATACGAACGCGCTTGATGAAGCGCTGGCCCTGCCCTCGGAGATGGCGGCGCGGATCGCCTTGCGCACGCAACAGATCATCGCGCACGAAAGCGGCGTGGCCAATGTCGCCGATCCTGTTGGAGGCTCATACGCTCTCGAATGTCTGACCGCGCGACTCGAAGAAGAGGCGCAAGCCTACATTCACAACATCGAGGCCATGGGGGGGATGCTACGAGCTATCGAGCAGGGCTATGTTCAGCAGGAGATCCAGCGGAGCGCCTACGAATATCAGCGCAGCGTGGAGCGGCACCAGACCGTGGTGGTGGGGGTCAACGACTATGTCATGCCGGAGGAGCGCCCTATCGAGCTGACGCGCATCGATCAACGGGCGACTGAGACACAACTCGAAAAGCTCCTAGAGCTACGGCAACAACGAGACCAAAGCCGTGTGACTGCTGTGTTGGATCACTTGCGTGAGGCCGCGCGGGGGACAACAAATCTTATGCCTCTGGTCCTGGAAGCGGTGGCCTGTGACACCACGCTTGGAGAAATTTCGGATGCCCTACGGGAGGTATTCGGCGAGTACCGCGAGAAGGTAACCGTGTAAGAACCTGCTGGTTGTAGCAACGAACAGGTGTGGCCATAACTCGAATCGTTATGGTCACGCGCGAGACATCCATGAGCAATACGCTCGTTAGACGACCGGCAGCCATGTGCTCTCAGGTTTCCATCGACTCCTTGAGGTCTTTCGTATGAAATGCCCTAAATGCAGATATACCAGCTTCCCTCATCTGGAAAACTGTCCCAAATGCGGTTTTGTGTTGGCGGAGCAGCGTGAAGCCTTGGGCATCTACGCCCTACGATCTGCTCCACCCGACTTATGGCTGGCATATCAGGCGCCCAGCATGGAGGTCGTAGGGGAACTGCTCCCCGCTCCCGGATCTCCTCCAGGCCTTGATCTTGGGCCGTTTGAAGGGATCGATCTGGAGGATTCCGCGGTGGAGCCCGGCGGGGCAGAGACAGCCGAGATGGAAGAGTCGACGAACGCACCGGACAAGCCGGATAGCGACCGGATGAGCACCCAGGACATGATCATGCCTCACAGCCTGGACTTGCACCAACTTGGGGACATCACCCTGGCCCTTGAGAACGAGGCGGACCTGGAAGACGAATCCCCACTGAGCATTCAGGCTCCAGAAGAGCCCCTGGATGTGAAACAGGTGTATGACCTCGATGTAGACGAAGAGCTCGGCGGTCTGCCCCTTGGACAGATCAGGGATGAAATAGGGGTGGATGAGGATGATGAAGGAAGCGTAGAATACACGCTGGAGATCGAGGAAGACCTAGAATTCGAGGTCGAGCGACTAGAGTTGCAACAGGATAAGGAAGGTGAGAACGAACATGACGACGAGCGCTGATGACGTAGGGCTCGATCAGCCAGCGGGGTTCTGGCGCCGGATGTGCGCTGGCGTATTCGATGTCGTCTTTTTGATGACCGTTGCCCTCGTGCTACTCCTCGAGATCATGGTGGCAGTTCCTATAGGAGAGATCCTCGAGTTGGGGTGCGTTCGATAGCAATGAATCCGCGGCGCTATGGATTGTACTGGCGCTGGTATGGTGCGGAACGTCCATGATCCTCATGCCAGGTCTCTACTTCACGCTTACTGAAGGGGCATATGGACAAACCCTCGGCAAGGCTCTATTTCGTCTTGTGGTGGTGTCTGCCGATGGCCAACCCATTGGCTATGGTCGTGCCTTTGCCCGCCTGCTTACTTTTCCATATGCCCTCTTGCCTGCTGGATTGGGCCTCTTGTGGGCAGCGCTTCCTCCAGCTAAGCGGGCTTGGCATGATTATATTACTGCAACGCGAGTCATCGCATCCGTATAACCCTTGAGTTTACAGGCGTCGGCTGATCAGGATGAGGCTATTGCCACCCCCAGTCAACGTCCCCTGTGATACCCCCACGACAAAGGCCGGATAAGACCGCTGTCGCAAGATCGCTACACCGCTGACCACCCCGTCGAACTGCGGCGTGATCGCCGTCAGGCTGTAGCCGAAATCGGTATAGGACAGCACCACCACATCGCCACCCGAATAGACGTTCATGTTGGGTAACACACCTCCCATGCTTCGGGTATTGCGGGGTATGACGACATCTTGACGGCCATCGCCATTGAGGTCGGCAACCGTCATCCCGGGCTCGAAATAGTATGGAAAGGGGCGTTTGACCCCCCCCGTCGTCTCACGCATGACCTCGACCATACTAAAGCCACCGCCAACTCGGTCGCTGCTCTTGTACAGCTGCTGTTGCCCGCGATAGACCCGCAGTTGTCGGCTGTCATCGATCATCACCAGATCCCGCTTCCCATCTCCAGCCAGATCAGCCAATGACACGCCGGTGGCGCGGTACACCTTAGGAACCTCGACCTGTTCCTGGCGTCGTAATTTGCCGTTATCAAAGGCGTACAGCGCGGCCCGGCCGGTGGTGAAAAATTCAGTCAGGTCATACTGCGTCCCCCAGACGGCGTCGTTGACCCCGTCGCCATTGGTATCGACAGCGACTAACAGCACGTCGATATGTTCCTGCAAGGGCTGGAGCCGGCCATTGCGAAACGTCAGAATCGCCGTATTGAGGGCGTTGTTGATGTACTGGTTGACGATGATTTCCTGTCCCGGATTTTTATCGATCTCGACGCATTGCACGGACAGGAGCCTGGATGCCACGCCAGGGACGTATTGGTCGATGAATTCGACCTGCTCTCCGGCCAGTTGATACATCAACACCTTCTTACCGTCCGTGACGATGATGTCCTCACTGCCCTCCGCGATGACGCTGCAGACATCCATACTGGTAACCAGGAAGGGCAAGGTAATCAACTCTTTCATCGTTTTGCCTAGGTCCAGGGTCGAGAGGTCCAGACGATAGCCTGGTGGCGCTTTGCGAGGCTCTTTGAACACACCGGCACGCACTTCGGGACGATCTCTTGGGTCAGGCGGACCACCTCTGGATTCAGGCGCTCGAGCGACCGCCTCCGGCTCCGCGAGAATCGCCGAGCTTGTGAGCAAAGTACGTTGCAGGGCAAGCCCGGTCAGACTCACTTCCAGCACCGATTCGTTGCCGACTTGCCGGGTGCGCGATGCGACCGCGTAGGTCACGCGCAGGTCCTCAGCCATCCGCGCCAAGATGTCTTGCGACAGGACCTCTTCGGGTTGAATACCCTTCTCGGCCAGGTAGACGCGCACGTTATCCGCAGCCGTCACCTGGAAGCGGCCGGTTTGCTCAAGCGCTAGGCGAAAGCGCTCAAGCAATTCCTCGCGTGGCACCGAACCAGGCACATCGCCCCGCAGTGGCAGCAAGGCCAGGGGAATTTTCCCCTTCGTAATGCGGACGCGATCTCCAGTGCGTGGGGTGACAGTGGCCTTTGCCAGGCGCACGTTGCCGCTGGAATAGGATTCAGAGACTTTGTTGATAATGATCACGCCGATGTCTTCCTCAAACCGGCCAAGCACGACTCCGGTGAGCGGATGTTTAAATTCCTCCCCCTTGCGGACGACCGACAATTCCATGCCTTCGCGGATATTATCGGGTGCACCCAGGGTGATGAAGGCCTCATTGCCCTGAACCTTCACCACATCGCCCTCGACCTTCGGGAACAGGTCGACAATTTCAGTCGACAGACGCTCAAGCGATCGACTGAGCTGCCCCTGGCCCTGAGCCTCGAAAGCGCTGCCAAGTACCACCAGCAAGGCACACCAGGCGCTGAGCAAGGGCCATCTCTGTGCTTTCACCCACCTCTGCCAGGAGTAGCCCTTGTATGCTGGTGCCTTCTCTCTGTCATTCAGCATCGCCCGCCGCCTCCTCCATCTCCCCTTGCCAGTATACGCGTGTGCTACGGTAGCTGGCTGATGATTTTTCCCTTGTCACCTTTGCTCCGATCCGTGCGATCACGCCATCCGATCGCCACCTGATAGGTGCGAGGCTCCGGTGCGAGCTTGAGGATCACATAGAGCCGATCTGCAGTATCGCTGAGGTTACGGCCTTGACCGATCACCAGAGACATGCCATTCAGCGAGGGTGCATTTTCTGCTACCCACTTCGGGAAGGTCCCCTGGTAGACTGCGTTCGCCAGGAAATCATAGGAGACCTGGGGAACTTCATACGATCGGCCGCCGAAGATCGATGGGTTACCGAGCGTCATCCGTCTCAGCGTCCCCTCGGGATTGGCCCCGAGGAACCAGATTTGCTGCCATGCAACCATATATGTTCTCACCACAAACGCCACCGTGTCGCCAGGATTCGCGTCAAAGATGACTGTCGTCCAGGCCTGCTCTCTGGTGATCGGCAGCACCGACACCCGATTCGGGATGATTCCTCCGTAGGCAGGATCTTCCAACAGCAGCGTGTTGCGATCAGGGATCACGGCAGTGGCCGGAAACTCCATGCTGTCAAGCCGTGTTTGAAGCCGAATCAGGCTGCCGTCGCCGGGTTGGCCTGGCACGGGTCGATCGGTGTAGGAGGAAATCGTCATGAAATCTAAATTGACCACCTGCAGTCGATACTCCGCCGCCCACGCTGGCAGGGTCAGTAGCAACGCTATCCCAACACTCCATCCAAGAATTGACCGCAATTTCATCGTTCCTTCCTCTCATACTGACAGGTTTCAGGGAAAGACGGCGCCGGAGCACCAATTTATCATATCACGTGCTGTTAGTTGAGTCGACAGTCGGGATGGTGGGAATATTCCCTATGATACGCTTACCGGCGAAACAACTCTCGTGCTTTCCCCGGACAATCGACGGCAGCTTGATACGAGGTGGGAAGAACCTCGAAGGCGACCATTATCCCGCCATGGACTACAGGCTGGATCGAGCTCACACCTGGTAAACCGTGAACGATTCAGATCTCAGGAGTACCAAGGCCTGAGGCTTTCAAGGGGGGTGACGGAAGACCTCAGCGGTAAAGAGCCTGCAGGGTCGTGCAGTTCCCTGCAGGCTCTTGGTCGAATCGTTTCACCTTATGAGGATGCACTCCTTTGCTTCTCCATCTCCTGATCTTCAAGGGCCTGGATGTGCGCCAATTCCATGTCCAGGCGCTTAAGGATTTCGATCAAACTCTGCACCTCGGCATCTTGCAGATTCCCCGCTTCCTTCCCCTCTCGCACCGCTTTCTCATAGAGCTTACTGCCGAGCTCGGCGAACTTTTTCGCGATCTCGCGCTCAAGCCTGGTCTTCTCAAGCCTGAATTTGATCACCTCAGCCGTGTCCTCGGCCTTTTCCATCAACACCTCGACGGATTTCTGCGCAGTTTCCAGTGCGGCTTCCATCCCCTTGACCACACGATCATAGAGCATTGCCATGACAATCCCTCCGCTCATGAAAAGGGTAAATACCAGCTCCAGTGTTTAAGATATGTCGGCCAACCGTGATCGTCAACCCGCGAGCCATGCCAAGCCTTGGGGGCGTTGACATGGTGGGGTTACCCGCGCGGTGATATGGTGAAGGCTTCCCATCCTGCTGGGCATGACCGCAGCGGGCTCTTTTTGTTGCTGGAGGCCGCTCGGCCCAGTACAATAGCCCTAATTCTGGTGCCAGTACCCTTAACCGTGTGAGCGAGTGCAACGGTGCCATCCGCAACGATGGGCAGACTGCTATGCGAGATCGACTGACCAAGAAAGTCGACCATGCGCAACGGCTTTGATGATGTTACCCACCTACTGACGCATGGGGTTGAGGCGGAGTACTTTCCTGGGGCCGTTCTGGTCGTTGGCTACCAGGGACAAGTCGTGTATGAAGAGGCGGTCGGCCATGCGGCACTCCTCCCGAGCGCACGCCGCATGACCGTGGACACGGTGTTCGACCTGGCCTCGCTCACCAAGCCGATCGCCACGGCAACGGCACTGATGCTGCTGATCGAGGCCGGCAGCGTAGGACTTGATGACCCGATTGACAGCTATCTCGACACCTGGTGCCAACCTGCCTATGACACCCCAACGCTCCGACAACTCCTGAGCCATTGCTCAGGCCTCCCAGCCTGGCGTCCATATTACCAGAGCATCAATCGCACCTTACCACCACTCGGCCAGCGCCGTGCCATCTATGCCATGGTGCATCGAGAAGCCCTGACTAGCCATCCAGGGACGATGGTGCGATACAGCGACGCAGGTTTCATCTTGCTGTGTGAAGTCATTGAGACAGTCACGCGCACGCCATTGGACGCCTTCTGTCAGCGAGAGATTTTTGTCCCTCTGCACCTAGGAGATATGGCATTTCTCCCCCTGGGGCAACCGCAGCCTATCGGCATGGCATTCGCGAGTACGGAGCAGTGCCCATGGCGTCGGCGCATTATGGTGGGAGAGGTGCACGACGAAAATGCCTGGATTATGGGAGGCGTGGCCGGACACGCTGGGCTGTTTGCCACTGGGCGTCAGGTTTGGCGGTTTGCACAAAGCCTCCTGCATGGGCTGCGGGGACGAACGTGGTTGGTGTCGCCGCCGACCGTGCGAACCTTTACCACTCGCCAGCCAGCTCCCGAGGGATCGACATGGGCCCTCGGTTGGGACACCCCGACGCCTGGGAAATCCTCGGCTGGTCAGTACGTCTCCCCAGCCGCCATCGGTCACCTGGGATTTACCGGGACGTCACTGTGGATCGACCCCGACCAGGACGTGATCACCGTCCTTCTGACCAACCGAGTACACCCATCACGTCAACGAGAAGGCATCAGAACTTTTCGCCCGCTCATCCATGATGCCGTAGCTTGTGCCCTAAAAACGAGATAGGCGTTGGAAGTTCACGGTGCAAGGTTAGCGGTTCGAATCAAGGCTCGATTGAGGGAATTGCCGGAGAGAGGGAGGATTACCAGGTGCCTGATCCACGACATATCCACCTGATCGCCATCTGCGGAGTCGGCATGAGTGCGTTGGCTGGGATGCTGCAAACCCGTGGATTTCGGGTGACGGGCTCGGATCAAAATGTCTATCCCCCCATGAGCACGCAACTAGAGGCGCTGGGAATCGAGTTGCGCCAGGGATTCTCGCCGGATCACCTGACTGATCATCCGGATCTCATCGTTGTTGGTAATGCCGTATCGCAGTCCAACCCGGAAGTGCAGGCTATGCTCGCACAGAACCTCCCCTTCCTCTCCTTACCGCAGGCCCTGGCGCAGTTTTTTCTGGGTGAGTGCCATCCGATCGTGGTGGCCGGTACGCACGGCAAGACGACCACCGCGTCGCTCATGGCCTGGGTTCTGGAATCGGCGGGCCTGGACCCAAGCTACATGATTGGCGGCATTCCGCGCAACTTCGGGACCAACTATCAACTTGGACGTGGCAACTTCTTCGTGGTGGAGGGGGATGAATACGACACGGCGTTCTTCGACAAGGGGCCAAAGTTCCTGCACTACCGTCCGCGCAGCGCCATACTCACCAGCGTTGAGTTCGACCACGCTGATATCTATCGGGACCTCGACCATGTCAAAGCGGCTTTCCAACGCTTTGTGCACATCTTGCCGTCGGATGGCTACCTAGCGGCTGGCATCGATTTCCCGCATGTGCATGACGTATTGACATCAGTGCCATGCCGGTGGGAGGGGTACGGCTTTTCAGAGCGGGCGGATTGGCAGGCGATCGATGTTGAAGCCGCGACAGAGGTGACGCGATTCGTCGTCCAGTACCAGGGTCAGCGCATGGGCACGATTAGTTGGGGGCTCGTGGGGCGTCACAACATCCAGAATGCGCTGGCAGTTATCGCTGTGGCGCACCGTCTAGGCGTATCATTCGACGATATTCGCCAGGGTGTGCAGTCCTTCGCGGGGGTGAAACGCCGCCAGGAAGTTCGCGGCGTTGTCCGGAACATCACACTTATCGACGATTTTGCCCACCACCCGACAGCGATTCGTGAAACGCTTGCCGCCTTGCGCGCCCGTTATCAGGGTCGTCGGCTGTGGGCCATCTTCGAGCCACGCTCGGCTACCAGCCGGCGGGCGACATTTCAGGAGGATTTTGTCGAGGCGTTTGCTGAGGCCGATGGTGTGGTCATCGCCGGGCTTTTCAATCCGGAGATGATTCCTGCCGATGCCCGATTGTCGCCCGAGCGCTTGGCGCAGGATATTGTTTGCCGATATGCGAAGCCGGCCGTGTATCTTCCCACCGTGGATGCCATCGTGGCTCATCTAGCCGCGTGCGTCCGCCCCGGGGACGTGGTCGCGATCATGTCGAACGGCGGGTTCGGTGGGATTCATGAGAAACTGCTGGCCGCCCTGAGCCAAGAGGAAAACAGCAGATCTCCCTTGTCTGCTGGGAGCGGGGCGGGCTAAGTACAGCGCGTCATAAATAGCTACTCAATTTCAAGCGGCCAGGGCAGGTGCCGCAGCCATGATCTTCGCCACGGATTTGCTGGACCAGTTAAACGGATGGGCATGCTGATTCCATTCTTGAATGAACTGCTGCAGCTTTGTGTGAAGCTGATCTTTGGATTCAAAATCTGCAATGTGCAGGCGTTTGCGTTGGAGAATACTGAACCACTGTTCCACCTGATTCATCCAGGAGCAATGCACGGGTGTGAAGTGCACGACAAAGCGTGGATGATGTGCCAACCACGTTCTGACCTCTTTCCCATGGTGCGTGCTGACATGGTCGCACACCAAATGAATCGTGCGGATCTGTTCAGCGACTTCCATATCTACCGCTTCGAGAAAGGCGACAAATTCCTGCCACAGCGAGGTATGAGGCTACCTGGCCTAAACCCAAGAAGCCTATCACCAGAGGCAATAAGCACAGATGACCCCGCCGGATGTAAGGGAATGAGCAATTCTCTTTCAGGTGACGCCACTGAAGGCGCAGACCCCGGCGGGGATGCGCCGAACTTAATCAACCAGAGTTTTGCGTCTCGTTTGTTCGTTTCTCTTGAAGCAAGTGATAGATGTCAACACCAGCATCATTAAGGATGCTAGCTATCCTACCCATGACTTCGCGGAAATGTCTCAGATTGATAATGTTTTCTGGAAGTGAAGGATTTCCTTAGATAGGCTACTTTAGCCCCTGCTTCGCCTATGAACGGGTACTGCTTAACAAGCGCTTGCACCATTGCCGGTTGCTCCATAGTGTTCTCCTCCTTAGGTTCGAAGCGAACAAAGGTATCAAAAGTTTCACAGGACTTCTCTATTATCAATCGTATCAATAAGTTGTGAGATTGTAACTCTTGGGTTTCGTCGCGTTTCCATCGCAATTTTGGGAAGCCCATCTTCTCCACAACTCATTGTAAAATATGATATTTGAAAAAGCCGTGAAACTTTTGGTACCTTTGTTCGCTTCAACCCATCAATCGGCCGCGGATTCTCGACTGGTGGGATGACCTCCTGCGAGTTGCCGGGTCCTTGAAGCTGGGCTGGGTGACCGCTTCCCTACTGGTGCAAAAGCTCCAAGCCTATCCGCAGCAAAACGCGCTGGCGCGTGCCCTCCAGGAATATGGCCGCCTGGCCAGAACCCTGCATATCCTCCGGTGGTACGCCTACCCCGAGGATCGACGCCGTTTCCTCCGGCAGCTCAACAAAGGCGAAGCGCTGCACGACCTGCGGGCCTTTGTCATGGTGGCGAATAAAGGCCAGCTCCGCCAGAGTCGCGGCGAGGCGTTAGCCCATCACGCGCTCTGTCTCAATCTGGTGACCAATGCGATCATCGTCTGGAATACGGTGTACATGGCAGCGGTGGTGGAGCAACTGACGCAGGAAGGCTATCCCGTGCAGGAGAGTGATCTGGCCCATGTCTGGCCCACGCGGTACACCCACATCAATGTCTATGGCAAATATGACTTCAATGTCGAAGAAGCCCACGCACGTAAGGGCCTCCGACCGCTCCGGTCGCCAGGACAGCGTGGCTAGCGTACAAAATTTCTCCTTTTCATCGGGGAAGCCAACCATGGCTATGTGTTAGCTCCCCTTCCTGTGGCACCCGTCAATGAGACGGATATGGTCCTGTTGCCGAAGGGGCTGAAGGCCTTGAAGCAGGTCGCCAAACAGGTCGGTTTGGACCTGAGAGGCGCCTATCTCAACCTCGATGGCGGCTTTGATTCCACACACAATCGGAAGTGCATTTTCAATGCGGGCATAATTCCCAACATCAAAGAGAATCCCCGCAATCGCAAGACCACCAAGCGCGGACGCAAACGCTTCTTCAATGAAGCCATCCATGCGTTACGAGTGTGTGTCGAGCGGACCTTTGCGTGGGAAGATAAGTTCAAGCGGCTGCTTCTGCGCTTTGAACGCAACCAGCAACGGCACTATGGCATGAAGTTAATGGCGTACACATTGATTAATCTGCGGGAGTTCTGTGGTACCTAAAACTTGCAACCAGTTAGAGGTGACTATTGAAGGAACTATTGAAGTGACTATTAACTCATCCGGATACTGGGGTTTTTTGCATGATCCCTCTCATGCCGTGCTCGGCATGAGAGGGGATCATGCAAAAAACCCCATGATGAGCTGTACTTAGCGAGGCTGCGTCAGCGCTTGGAACGCGGGGTCTGAGCGGAGGCTCTGAAAGTCGTCATCCGTTTGCGCCACGGACGCCAGGGCAGGATTGAACCCGATCGCCCGCGCTAAGTGCTCAAGGGCGCTGACGCGCTCCCCAAGATGCGCATACGCCGCAGCCAAGTTGTAGAAGGCATCGTCGAACTGGGGGTTGAGCCGGATGGCCTCCTGAAGGGGCTCCACGGCCGCCTGGTAGTCGCCCCGCGGGAGCAAGGTGGTGCCGAGATTGTAGTGGGCGCTGGCGTAAGAGGGGTTGAGCGCGATCGCCTGCTTGAAGGCGGCCACCGCCCGCTCGCGCTCTCGCATCCCGTCATGGGCAAGCCCTAGGTTAAAGAAGGTCATCGGATCCTTGGGGTCGAGTGTCCTCGCCCGCATGAGGACCTCAACGGCCGAAGCGAACCGCCGTTGTTTCACATACAGATTCCCAAGCCGCACGTAGGAGCCCTGATGGGTGGGGTCCAGTGCGAGCGCTCTGAGAAACAGCGCCTCTGCCTCGTCGAGGCGCCCGTCCTCGAGGCTCATCACTCCCAGGTTGTAGCAGGCCCTGGGGAAGCGAGGTTCTAGGCGGAGTGCTTCGAGAAACGCCTTGCGGCCTGCCTCCCGATCACCTGCCTGCAGTAACGCCACGCCCAGATTGAGGCGTGCCGGCGCGAACTCGGGCCGTAACTCGACGGCCCGGCGCAGGTGCTGCTCGGCCTCGCTCAGCTTGCCGACCTGCAGATACAGCAGCCCGGTCCCATACTGGACGTTGAAATCGTCAGGCTTCAGCCCTGCCGCTCGATGGTACAGGTCGGCAGCGGCGTCAAGTCGCTCCTCCTGCTTGGCCTGTTCGGCTAAGGCAATCAGCTGCTCAGCATTCTCCGCTGCACTGCAGGCGAGCAGGATCGAGACACACAGCAGCCAGAGCTTCTTTTGCCACCGTATCCCAGACATGACTACTGGCGCTGTGCCGCCGCACGTGCTGTATTGGATAAGCCAGGCCAAGCGCAAAGTCCCCTGCTCCGCTTCACTGAAGGAAAAGACACCACCGGATCCCGAGGGTCGCGAGGGCTGCCACGAGAGCAACGACTGAAGTCCTCATCGCCTCGTCGTCGCTATGATGCACCCGACACAGAATGCAAGATCCATCTCAGGGCGACCCGAGAGGATTCATCGCTTCAACCTATCGCAGGCATGCCGCCACCCATGGACGATTGCCGTTCATTGTATGGAGAGCCGATCGAATGCTCGCGTCTAATCGATGTGGTGTGAGTATGACCCACATCTCTGGGAAACTGACAGGATCACGTCACGGCGAGAACCGGGCGTTGAAAGCCGTTGCCCCCTGGCTGATCATTCAGCCGTGCCACGTGCCGACTTACCCCGGGGGAGCCGCCATGACTTCCCCCTCGGATGGGATTGTACAGCAAATGCAGCAGGACTTCCAAGCCCTGGTCACATACGAGACCATTACAAAGTGGGGGCTGCTACGGTCTGCAGAGGACTCGCCTACGGCCGTGATCCCTGCTACACTCGCCAGGCATGCGTACAGCCACACCTTCTCCCGAAGTCTACCAACTCCACGTCTGGGTGCGCGAGATGAGTCCGATGATCTGGCGGCGGCTCCTGGTCCGCAGTGACAGCACGATTGGCGACTTGCACGATACGCTCCAAATGGGCCGCGGAATGAGGGATTACCCCGTGGGTGACCGCGGTGGAGGCGAAGCGGCCCCAACTCATCTCTCGCGTGGAGAGTGCCCGCCTCCCCTCGACCTCCAACGCGGTGGAACGCTTCTTCCGGTCTTTCCGGCGCTTTTCCTGCACGCGTGGGGGCTTTCACTCGGTGCTCAGTGCCACACGCGAGTTGCTGCTCTTTCTCGTCGTCTATCGGTTCACACAGCACGCGACCACGGGCCAAGCCCCCATCGAAGTCATCGTGTCCGAGGCACGGTCCATGCCCCTATACCGTGTGATCAACGACCATTTCCGGGCGCTCCAGGAGCGGGCAGATGTCAAGCCAGAAGCCTCCATGGCAGATTTCCTCAGGCCCCAGGCGGCTGGAGCCTCGATGGAGTGCGGACATACCAGGCAACGCTTACCGGGAAGAGACGGGTAGCGGACGAAAAAAGCACTTGACATCGGCCGCTCGTGATGCGATCTTGCGGCTCGATGTTTGAGGTGTTGCTGCTATATGGGTGTATTCTACGGGAAGAGGGTGCAATTCCCTCGCGGGCGCGCCACTGTGATCGGGGACGAAAGCCAACAGGACCAGCCACTGGCGGGCACACTGCTAGGAAGGCGTTGGCGAGTAGGATGATCCGTCAGTCAGGAGACCGGCCTATATAGCCCTGGCGAACACTCCTTCGCGGGTCGAGGAGCGTGCTGCATGGCTATATCATGAAACCCTCACCAAGTCCTGCGGTGGGGGTTTTTTGTTGCCTGCTCCACACGCAGCGAGGTGCTACAGGACATCGACCCACGGTTGACATGAAGCACCCTTCCTGGGCTAGACGATGACGGAGCGCTTCGCAGACCTGATAGATCGGACATTCAGCGCAACGGAACGAGAAATCATCTACCGGTTCATCCGCAGCCGGCGGGATATTCGCCAGTTCGCCCCCGATCCAATTCCGCCGGAAACGCTCCTGCGCATCCTCAAGGCGGCACATCACGGGCCCTCGGTGGCTTCATGCAACCCTGGAATTTCCTGCTCATCACCTCTCCCGCACTTGCACATCATGGAGGGCTGTAATGATCGCTGACAGACGATGGAGATGCAAGCGTCATGAACGTACGTTGCTGCAGCTGCTGCGTGGGATCTGGCTGGTGGGTGTGAGCATTGCCCTGCAGGTGGACATGGGTGAAGCGAAAAGGCCCTTTCTCACCGAGGATACCGACACTGTTCCCGTGGGGAGCTTTGAACTGGAGGTGGCTTCCACCCTGGCGTTTGATGGATCAAACCGCCAGCTCCTGTTTCCCGTGTGGGGGCTAAAGGCCGGTGTGGCGGACCGTGTGGACGTGGGTCTGGAGGGGGGGTATCAGTTCGTCAGGATCGAGGGGGTCCATGAAGCCGGCTTCACGGATACATTGCTTAAAGCGAAAGTGCGGTTCTACGACGGCTCGGAGACTCTCCCCTCGATCGGCACTTCCGTCGGCCTGGTCTTGCCGACGGCTGACCGCGCCATCAACCCCAGTGGAGACCTCGGATTGGTGGCGCTCGCCCTGATCCAAGGTGATTTACAGCGGTTCACCTATTTTGTGAATCTGGGAGTGGCCCCTATCGGGAACCCACTGGAGCAGCTCAACCAGTTAGATGAAAACCTGGTATGGGGGGTCGGCTTTGAGATCCCTGTGCGGCAGAACATCTCGCTCGCTCTTGACTTTCCTGGGGCAACCCTGGAGGACAATGGTGTCGCCCAGAGCAGTCGTTTCGGGGGGATTTGGCAAAGCCCGTGGCAGATCGATTTCGACTTCGCGGTTTTCGTCGGGATGACCCGCAGCGCCGATAATTTCGGTTTCACGATGGGGCTGACCTATCAGTTCCCGGTGTTCGGCGGTGGCAAACCACAGCAAGCGTCGCGTCGGGCCTCCAACAAGAGCCTGAGCGCCCTACATGCGAGACCATGAAACCATCAAAAAGCTGGGGGGCAGGCCGCGAGAGGCTCCTGTGGGTCCCGAAAACTCGTCGCCACGAGCATCCGGCAGCGGCACGTCGGCACGATTGCGAGCCGGCCGCTCCATGCGTGCGAGCCGCGAGTGCGACACGAGGTCGCATAGGTGGTTCGAAGCGAACAAAGGTATCAAAAGTTTCACAGGACTTCTCTATTATCAATCGTATCAATAAGTTGTGAGATTGTAACTCTTGGGTTTCGTCGCGTTTCCATCGCAATTTTGGGAAGCCCATCTTCTCCACAACTCATTGTAAAATATGATATTTGAAAAAGCCGTGAAACTTTTGGTACCTTTGTTCGCTTCAACCCAGCGTTCTAGGGCTTGCTCCAATAGGGGGATGGCTTGATCATAGTGCGCTTGATTGGCATAGAGTACGGCTAGGTCATTGAGGCTGGTGGCGACGTGTGGCACATTCTTACGTTACAAGGCCTCGCGGCAAGCTTTCGGGGAGGACTCCGCCATGCCTACTCACATACCGCGGGCCACTGGGTTTTTGCCCTGAGGCAGGCCTCGGGGACAGGATAGCCGTCTGGTCAAACAAGGCCATCCAGCCCTGTTGAGCTCGGGCCAGGCGGAAGCCAAGGTTGTCGTTGCGGTTGCCTGGGTCGTTCGCGTTGCGCTGGGCAGAACGCAAGTTCCTGCCGTCGTTGATCCAGCTGCCGCCACGCAGCACACGCTTCTCGCCGTTTGCTGACGGCTATCCGCCACGAGTGTAACCGAGTTGGCGCTTAGATATCAAGTGCGGGGTAGCGCTGAAGATTTTGCCGCCGCCAATTGTGGCTATCACCCGGCAAGGTAATCGCATGCACAGCGTCATACGCTCTCTGTAACGTCAAGGCATCAATGCGGCCCTGAGCATAAGCGCGTTCCCACTCTTGGCGCAGCTGCTGATAGCGCCGGCGGCGCCGACGTGAGAGCTTGAGCTGACCGGGTGTTATACGGGAGCCACAAAAGCTGACGCCCTGATCACTGCGATTCATCTGCATCGTGGCTTTGACGGTCAGCAGACGCTCGCGGCTGGCGTAGTCACAGACGTGGGCTAACGTTTGACGCGCCTGGGCTCGACTGTGACACCACCAGATGACATCATCCATGTAGCGGACGTGGGCACAGCAGTGTAGCTGTTCGAGAATATACCGGTCGAGCCCATCGAGGTAATAATTGGCAAAGTACTGCGACGTGAGTGCGCCAATCGGCAGTCCTTTGCCAGGCGTGACGTGAAAACAGCCGATGAGACGCCTGAGTAAGGCCAGAAAATCCTGGCCTTTGAAACGACGTTGCAGCAGCGCATACAAGCGTTCGTGATCGATCGTATCGAAATAGTGCTGGATATCGATTTTGACGTACCATGGAAAGCGGCGCAGATAGCGCTGCACGTGCAAGACGGCAGCGTGATTGCCCATCCGCTTGCGGCAAGCAAAGGTGGTCGGGGTTAACGCCCGCTCCAATACCGGGCCAGCATAATGCATCACGGCATGGTGAAAGATGCGGTCCTCAAAACACGCGGCATGGATGATACGAGGTTTCGGATCGCGGATGGCAAATTGACGAAATCGACCATACGGCATGCGAGACTCGCGAATGTCCTGTGCGAGCTGGTTGAGGTGGGTATCAAAACGCTGGAAAAAGCGTTGAATATCCGTGCGGTCGCGCTTGGCTCTGGCGGCTTGCTGAGCGGCTCGCGCCAGATTGTCAAAAGCGGCGATATCTTCCAGGGTTATCGACACACGCTTCATGACGTTGAAGCCTCATTGGTGCCATTGCTGCCCGTTCCTGGGGCATGAACCGCCGCGCTGAGTAACAAGTTGAGAAATGCCTCACCATATTTCTCAAGGCGCGCTGGCCCCACGCCATCAAGAGCGGCGAGTTCGGCTTGTGTCGTGACGCGCTGTTGTGCCATCTGTGCCAATTGCTCGTTGGTAAATAAAGCATAGGCGGGAACGCCCTCCTGCTCGGCCAGCTTTTTGCGCAAGTCTCGCAGCTTGGCGAACAGGGCAAAATCGGCCTCATTGAGCACCTCCCGGAAATCGACGCGGCCCTTTCGAGGCGAGAGTGGACCCGCGTGCTTCTCGACATAACACACGCAGAGGGCCCAGTAGCTGCGCTCACCGTCCTGGACAAACTGCTTCTCGATGCTGATCACACGATGCTCCGCGCAAAACCGATTTATGTCTTCCTGCATGTCGTCCGGCATCATGGCCGGAATACTGAAAAACCGATAGCGCATGTCATCGACCTCCCACGAAACCGAGCACGCCATGCCTGACCGACTCCGCTCCGCTCTGTCTGTCCGGCATCGCTCGCTCTCCTCTATTTCCTCACCTCCGGCTCGGATTCGGACTGGCTGCCTGTTTGACCTCGGGCCAGGCGGAAGCCAAGGTCGACGTTGCGGTAGCCTGGGTCGATCGCGCTGCGCCGGGCAGAACGCAAGTACCCGCCGTCGAAGATCCAGCCGCCGCCACGCAGCACACGCCCCTCGCCGCCATTGGAGGACGCGCATTGGCGCTCGCTGCCATCGTATGACTGGCTATACTTCGAGCAGGTCCACTCCCACACATTGCCCGCCGTGTCGTGCAAACCGAACTTGTTCGCCTTGAACGAGCCCACCGGCGCCGTTTGTTTGTTATCCCACTGGCTGCCGCATCCAGCGCAATTGGCATTGTTCCTGCCCAGCTCATCTCCCCACCAATACCGGGTCGTGGTCTGTGCACGAGCCGCGTATTCCCATTCCGCCTCCGTCGGCAAGCGATAGTGTCGCCCGGTCACCTTCGACAGCCACTCCGCGTAGGCAACGGCATCTTCCCAGGAGACATTGATCACCGGCCGCCTGCCCCGGCCCCAACCCTGATCGCCTGGCTTCCCGCGCCCTGTGACATTTGCAAACTGGTCGTATTCGTCGAAAGTGACCTCATACTTGCCGATCCAGAATGATTCTATCGTGACTTCGCGCGGGGGCATCTCGTCCGGTCCGGCATCAGGATCGTCCTTCCTCGAGCCCATCAAGAACGTCCCTGCCGGGACCTCAGTCATCTCAGGTTCGACGACGGAGTGAAGCCCGAGTTCAAACGCTAGTACATCGAGCGCTTCCCCCGGCGTCAAATTCTTGCTATTTGACCACAAAAAGAACGCGCCTACCAACGTGACGACCGCCAGGCCCGCCGCGAGCGATGCGGACCGCAACGCACTTCGTCTCCGACTGCGGCGCAAAAATTTCTGCTCGGACTCGCCCAGCGTCGGCTGCAGCCGCTTCCGCATCGCCTGGGCCTGGCGCCAACGGGCACGCGGCCAGAGAAAAGTGCCCGAGCGGTTGTGCTGTACCCATTCGGCCGTGGCCTGCCCCAATTGTTTGAGCAGTTTGAGGTCGTCGGCAGTCTTGTCGATCCAATCCACCAGACGCGGCCAGTGTCTGAGCAGGGCTTCGTGGGCGACTTCAACCACCGGTGCACCGTCATTTTCCCGATCCTGGATCAGCAATCGGGCGTCGGTAAACGCCGTCACCAACCGTGCCGCCGCCGGGGTCGGGGTGATGTCGCTCAGCGGCGCCCGGCGCCGCACCGCCACCCAATGGTCCTTGGCTTCCTCCAACTCCAGCAAGCCCCGGAACACACGATCCAGGGTCGTCCGGGCCTCGGCATCCAGGCGGGTGAACGTGCTCTCGGCGCGTTGGCTGATCGCGCCCTTGACCCCGCCAAACCCCTGGTAGGCCGCGTGGGTAAGCTCGGAGTCGGCGCGGCCCGCTTCGTAGAGCTCCGACAGGGCAAAAGCCATCAGCGGCAGCGCGCCGGGCTCGTTGCCGGTTTCGTCCACGATCCGCTGCGCCAACCCTGCCTCGAAGGTGAGGCCGGCCCGCGCCGCTGGCCGGTCGATCATCTCGAAAAGCGCCCCGACACCCGGAGCAGACAGGGGGTAGGTGCCTGCGCGCAACAGCTCGGCCAGCACCGGCTGCTCCACGCAATAGTGGTAGAAGTCGGCCCGCAGCGTGGCCACGAGGCGCAGCCGCGGCGTTTTGACGGCCTGTTCGAGCAGGTCGATGAAGGGGCCACGGTACGTGGCGTCAACCACCGTGAACAGCTCCTCGAACTGATCAACGAAGAGCAGCATCTCGACCCAGTCCGGCCGGCCGTCGAGGGCCAGACCGATCAGCTCGGCGATCGCCTCCGGGTGGTCTTGCAGCGTCATGGCCTCGTCGCGGACGGTGCGTCCCTGCTCTTCCAGCAGC
Organism: uncultured Nitrospinota bacterium; assembly: GCA_963707985.1. GTDB lineage: Bacteria > Tectomicrobia > Entotheonellia > J063 > CAVPRW01 > CAVPRW01. The sequence continues at coordinate 39,648 of CAVPRW010000031.1, forward strand.
GCTTTGAAGCCCGAGCACAGGGCCATCAACGGGTTGTCCCCGAGCTCGCCCGGCGTGAAACGCACCTGACCCAGTCGCGGCTGCCGGGGATCGCGTTGTCCGCGAGCCGCGGCAGCAGACCGGCGGCGACCAGCGACGACTTGCCCGAACCCGAGGCCCCTACGACGACGGTGAAACGCTCGCCCTTGGCCAGCCTGGCGACCAAGCCGTCGGTCTCGCGACCGCGTCCGAAAAAGATGGGGGCATCTTTCGCGCCGAACGCCCGCAACCCGGGGAACGGCGAGCCGTCCCACAGCGGCGGCTCGGGAGCAGTGGACGCTGGGGCTTCAGCGGCCGGCAGCGCTTTGGCTTCGTGCTCTTGGAGCAATCGCGCAATCCGATCCTGGAGATGCAGAGCCAGGTCTTTTTCGAACGTGTCCGGGGTATCGTAGGAGTTGTAGCCGCCACTGATCGAGCCGTCCGGATTGCGGAAAGCGGCGAAGAAGCTCTCCACCAGCTTCCATTGCCGAAGCTTCTCGTCTGTTTCCGGGTCCGACAGGCCGATAGTGGGCTCTTCGGTACGGCGGTAGACCAGCACGTACGGACGGCCGTCCTGTTTGGCCGCTCGCAGCGCATCCCAATACTCCCACTCGGTGCCCGAGCGATAACGGCTGCCGTCGGGTTTAACGTACTCGGCAGGCAGCGGGGTCCCCATCCGGGACCAGAAGATCACGATAACGACGTCGCACGCGGATGGCTTGGGCAAACCGTCCGCAATGGCTTGCTGGGGTGTCTTGCTCGCCAGCATCGGCGTTCCGGCGCCGGGTTTGTCCCAGGCGACGGTTTCCACCGTGATCTTGCCGCGCAGCAGCGGGTTGTATTGGAGGTCTTCCAGGGTTTTGAGGGCCCGCGCGCGCTCGTCGACCACGTCGCCGGGGGAAGCGAGAAATACTTTGACCGTTAGTGGTGGTCGGTTTCCGGATGATGCCGAGGACATATGGGCACCTCGCAAGGAGTGAAGTGACATCTTCTCACATTCCACCCAATTTAGTGGTAAACAGATGGTCTCACAGCCTGAGGGCGACTGACCCCCTGATTTAGCGTCTCGGGACGCTCGCACGCCAGCCGCACCACATGGATCGCGACTGCGGGGGGCAAAGACGCCCTTGGCACCACGACCAGGGGTGTCCACCAGACCATTGCGGCGCTCGGCCAGCAAGCGCCTCGCCCACGTGCGAACGACGGTCCGTTGGACGCCGACGGCTTCCGCCACCTGAGATTGCGCATGGCCAGCGGCCAGCAATCAGGATAATCCGCCCCGTCGGACCAGCCCGGCGGCAAGGGTGGCCGACCGTTGCCAGTGGTCCAAGGTCTGACGCTCTGCGGGGGATAGGACCATGCGTCATGAGGACTTCCGGCCACGTGCCATCGCGATCTCCTCCCAGGAATGTGGTGAGGGTTGCAGAGGAGATACCGGCACGCTCCCTCAAAGTCAAACCAATTTGAATAGTTTTTCATGACGAGCTGTACTAAGGGACTCTGCACGTGCTACATGCCTACGGCGGTCCTTTGAGCCCGGTGAATATGCCGGCGATCCCCGCCGACAGCGGCTTGAAGGCGACCGAGGTGAAGCCCTGTGCTGTCAGCTGGGCGCAGAAGGCCTGCGGCGGCGGGAACTCCATGATCGAATCCTTCAGATATTGAAATGGCTGCGCGCTGTGATAGAGCAGCCTCGCCTGGAGAGGTAGAATCCACTGCAGATGCCAGCGGTACAGTCGAGCCAGCAGTACAGATTGTGGTCGACAGATGTCAAGGATAATGACCCGTCCATGAGGGCGCAACACGCGCCACATTTCGTGCAAGACCCGGTCGGCGGCAGGAAGCATATTGCGCATGGCGAACCCATTGATCAGGCAGTCAAACGTGCCGCTGCGAAACGGCAATGCTACCGCATCTCCCAGAAGATAGGCCACCGACGCGGGTGTAGAGCGCTGCAGCGGCTGGGTCTTCTGTGCTGCTACAGTCAGCATATTCGAGGCGAAATCAAGTCCGACAGCGCGCCCCTTGGCACCCAGGAGGGGCAGCATTTTGACGAGGAGCTCCCCGGTACCCGTGCAGAGGTCGAGCACCCGACTGCCAGGGGGGATCAAGCCAACCGCGGTGCGCCGCCAGTACTCATCCAAATAACAGCTGGCTAGTCGGTTCCACAAGTCATAACGTGGAGCCAAATATTGGAACATGCGTTGAATGGCTGAAGGGGAGAGCATAGACGTACGAAGCTCTGGGTTCGAAATGCGAAGTTCGTCATGCAACCTCGCATCCTGACCGTCTCTCAAAGGCTGGCCAACGCCTGGTCGAGATCTGCAATGAGATCCTCGGCATCCTCGATGCCGAGCGACATTCGCACCAGTTGGTCGGTGATGCCGATGGCGGCTCGATCTTCCGGGGTCATCTCATAATACGACATCAGTGCCGGCTGCTCGATGAGAGTTTCGACACCCCCCAAACTTGGGGCGATAAGCGGAATACTCAGGCGGTCGATAAACGACGAGGTAGTCTTCATGTCGCCGTCGATCTCAAAGCTGACGACGCCTCCAAAGCCCTTCATCTGCTCGCACGCCACTTTGTAATCGGGATGACTCGAGAGGCCAGGATAGTAGACGCGCCGCACCCTGGGGTGCTCCTCGAGGAAGCGGGCAACCGCCATGCCGTTGTCGTTTTGCTTACGCAAGCGCAGGCCGAGTGTCTTCAGGCCCCGCAACAGTAAATACGCCGTATGCGGATCGGTGATACCCCCCAGCATCGCCTGCAAGTCACGGATGGCCGAGACGAGGCCGCGTGAGCCCACGACGACGCCTGCCATCAGATCATTGTGGCCGCCCAGGTATTTGGTAGCGCTATGGATGACGAGATCGATGCCGAAATCCACAGGCCGCTGGTTATAGGGGGTCGCAAACGTGCTGTCGATAGCGATTTTCAGGTGATGTTTGCGGCCAATCTCCACCAGCCTGTCGAGGTCCATGACGCGCAGATGCGGGTTCGTGGGCGATTCGGAAAAGAGCAGCCGAGTGTGCGGACGGATAGCCGTCTCGATGGCTTCATAATTGCCGGTTTCCACGAACGTATGCTCGATGCCCAGGCGCTGTAGCATGGTGCGGCAGAACTGCCGTGTGCGCCGATAGCCATCGGCCGTCACCACCAGATGACTTCCACGCCCCAGCATAGCCAGCAATGTCGTGGTAATGGCACACATACCGGTCGAAAACAATAATGCCGCCTCGCCACCATCGAGCGCCGCCAACTTTTGTTCCACCACACGCTGCGTGGGATTTCCGTAGCGGCCGTACTCTTCCCGCTCGATATGCCCCTCCATGTAATCAATCAGCTCGTGGCTATCGCGAAACGCATACGTAGCAGTCTGAAAGATCGGTGTGGTGACCGCGTTCCCTGCCTTTTCACGTGCCTCACCAGCGTGCACCGCCAGCGTCGAAAAGCCCTCTTTCTCCATGCCTGGCATCCTTCTCAGACCCGATCCGTTGGCATCCTGCGTCATCTTAGAGCATCGCCTTCAGCCGTGCGTTGATCGCATCCATGACCGCACCGTAGCTTGCTGGTAAGAAGACCGGCGGGTTGGCGTGTTTGGAGCTGATCCCGTCAAGTCGGCCTTCGTGATAGGCGATTTTGAAGTCAGTGAATTTTAACCCATGGGCTGTTGAAATCACCACCACGCGTTCATGTGGCGCAATCCACTTGCGCTCCACGAGCTTGAAGAGCACAGCCAACGCCACACCCGTGTGGGGGCAACTGTACATGCCGGTGAGGTCGGCGCACCCCGTCGCATTGGCTAATTCATCCTCATCTGCCTGCTCGACGATGCCATCGAAGAGCTGCAGCGTCTTAATGGCACGATCAATGCTCACCGGATTGCCGATTTGGATGGCGGTAGCCAAGGTTTTCTGGGCGATGATCGGCTCATAGGTTTTGAACCCAGTCTGGTAGCTGCGGTAAAGGGGATTCGCGCGCTCGGCCTGGGCACAGACGAGACGTGGAAGCCGATCGATCAGCCCCAGCTCCTTCATCATCCAAAAACCCCGTCCGAGGGCGGAGATGTTACCCAGATTGCCTCCGGGAATGATGATCACATCCGGAACTTCCCAGTCGAATTGCTGGACCAACTCGATACTCACCGTCTTCTGTCCTTCGATGCGCAAGGAGTTGAGAGAGTTGGCCAGATAGATGTCATGCTCCTGGGTCACCTGCTGGACGATTGCCATACAGCCGTCGAAGTCCGTGTCCAGAGACAGGACCAGCGCTCCGTTGGCGATCGGTTGGATGAGCTGGGCGCTGGAGACCTTGTCCTTTGGTAAGAACACCACGCAGGGAATGCCTGCCGCAGCGCAATATGCCGCCAGCGAAGCCGAGGTGTCGCCCGTCGAGGCGCAGGCGACGGCCTTGATCGGGGTGCCGTTGGCAATGATCTGCCTGACGACGGAAACGAGGACCGTCATGCCCAGATCTTTGAATGAACCCGTATGGCTGTTGCCGCACTGCTTCACCCATAGATCGCTCAGACCGAGCTGGCGGCCGAGGCGCTCGGCCCAGAACAGGTTCGTTCCCCCCTCGTACATGGAGATGACGTTTTCCGGTTCAATGGTCGGGCAGACCCACTCCATTTTGCCCCAGATGGCGCTGCCATACGGATAGCTCGTCCGCATGTAGCGCGTGTCGAAAAGGTCCTTCCACTGTTGCGCCGAGCGGTCCCGCAGCGCCTCCATATCATGAACCACTTCCAGGAGCGAGCCGCATTTCTTGCAACGATACACCACTTCGTACAGCGAATAGCGCTCGTCGCAACCCTTCTGACACTGAAACCAGGCCTGATAACCCATACTGCTGCCCCCTCTCCTTCGCCTCTCAGGGGTAGGTGTGCGGCATTCGCGGATAGCTCTGTAGAGCTCAGCATACACGCCAGAAGGCGTCAAACTGCACCCGTTGGCTGAGCCTTGTCAAGCGAAAATATGCCAGACATGTCTGGCAGATCGACCTGATCCGGGGCTACGCCCCGCTCCACAGGGTTCTCGGCGGCAATGCAGCACATGGGCGATCCCGCTGGAGTAGGGACGCGAGGTAGAGTCGCCAACCACGTGTGAAGCTGGTAAAATGCTCTCTTCATCTGTGCCAATAACCGCAAGGTAGCCGGGCGATCATGGGTTCTCCTACGGGTGTTTTTGGGCTCAATGATCCATGGTTTCAGTCCTGGAGGTCTGCATGCAACCAGCGTATGACTCCACCGCAGCACCTAGATGCACTTCGACGGTGTCGCGTCGGCACTTCTTGGGCGGTGCCGTCGCCCTCGCCGCCGCGGGCCTGGCGAGCCCCGCCCTGACCCGACTGGCGCGGGCACAGGTCCGATTTACGGGATATCCGTTCACTCTCGGGGTGGCCTCAGGCTGTCCTCAAGCCGATAGCGTCGTGCTCTGGACGCGGCTCGCCCCCGAACCCCTCAGTGGGGGCGGTATGGAGCCTGGGCGGGTGGAAGTGCAGTGGGAAGTCGCACATGACGAACACTTCCATACGATAGTCCAAAAAGGCAGCGTGTGGACAGCTCAGGAGCTCGGGCATAGTGTGCATGTGGAGGTTTACGGCCTGGAGCCGGCCCGTTGGTATTGGTACCGCTTTATGGTGCGCGATGAGATCAGTCCGGTTGGTCGCACACGGACGGCTCCCGCCCTCCACGCCTCATTAGATCGCTTCCGATTGGCTGTCGCCTCATGTCAGCATTATGAACAGGGATATTTTTCGGCCTATCGTCACATGGCCGCGGAGGATGTGGACCTTGTCGTGTTCGTAGGTGACTACATCTACGAGTCATCCTGGGGTGACCAGCTCGGTGCGCCGGCACGCCGGTCCCGAACCCTACACACTCGTGGAGTACCGCAACCGCCACGCGCAATATCGCACTGACCCTGATCTGCAGCATATGCATGCGCTGGTGCCATGGCTCGTGACCTGGGACGATCACGAGGTGGATAACGACTATGCCAATGACCAATCCGAGCATCTCGATCCGCAGTTTCTGATCCGGCGTGCGGCTGCCTATCAGGCGTATTACGAGCACATGCCCCTGCGACACAGCGCCCGACCGCGCGGAGCATCTCTACGGCTCTACGATTCCTACACGTTTGGCAATTTGCTGCAGATGTTCGTGTTGGATGACCGGCAATACCGCGCACCGCAACCCTGCCCCCGCCCTGGCATGGGGGGTGGGACGGTCGTGCCGTTGTCGCGCTGCCCAGAGCTACGCGACCCCGGGCGCACGCTGCTTGGGGAGGAACAGGAAGCCTGGCTCCTCAAAGCACTTGGCACCTCATCGGCACGCTGGAATGTGCTGGCGCAACAAACCCTGATGGCTCAGAACGACGTGAACCCCGGCCCCGAGCAAGCCTTCTGGACTGATGGCTGGGATGGCTATCCTGCGGCGCGGTCTCGCTTGCTGAGCTCTATCGCCGACAAGCGCCCCACGAATCCGCTGGTCATCGGCGGAGACGTGCATAGTTATTGGGTAGGCGATCTGAAGCCCGATTTCGATGATCCTCACTCGCCCGTGGTCGCCACGGAGTTTTGCGGGACGTCCATCACGTCACAGGGCCCCCCCCAGGAGCGCCTCGACGCCTCACGCGCCGACAATCCGCACATCAAGTTCGCACACAGTGAGAAACGGGGCTATGTGTGCCTGGAGATCACGCCACAGCGCTGTGAGGCCCACCTGCGCGCCATCGACAACGAAAAAAAACGGAGCAGTAGTGTGGCCACGCTCGCCTCTTTCGTCGTCGAAAACGGCAGGCCCGGGGTGATGACTGGGTAGGATAAGGAGTGGGAGATGACCTGCGGTGGCAGCATCGCACAGTCCTTGCGAACGAGTGCGACTGCCTACAGGAGGTGAGCCGTGCCGATCGAGGAAGAGGCGTTACGCCGCTGGGAAGGCAAGTCGTCGGCAGTTCATTCGTGAGTTGGGAGATCGCGCAGAAGGCCAACAGGTGGTCCGGCCAGAATGTGGTACGATGCAGCAAGAGCGAGTACGATCGGCTCTGGAAACAGGCCGCGACGGAGTTGGATCCCGTGAAGCGGGCCGCGCTGTTCATCGCCATGAACGATCTGTTAATCGAAGATGTAGTGGTCATTCCCCTGGTCTGGCGTCATGAGGTCGTGGCGGTGGGCCAGGCTCTGCAGGGCTTGGAGTTGTCCACCTGGGATTCCAATCTCTGGGACCTGGCGTATTGGTATCGTCAGACGTGACATGAGGGTTCTTGTTGATCCCGTCTGTGCTTCGATGAAAAGCCCAGATGATGAAAGGAAGTGGCTCATGGCGATGGCAGAACCAGAGTTGCGCCAGTGGGTGCAACGTGTAGTGCAGGGCCAGGCGAGCCGTCGACAGTTCATGCGCACGATGCTGAGGCTTGGCCTCTCAGCCCCCTTCGTCGCCAACCTACTTGCCACCTATACGCCCGCCACCGCACAGGCTACGCGTGTCACGCCGTCGTCGTATACCGCTACCAGACGGGGTGGCGGGGGCAAATTGCGCCTGTTGTGGTGGCAAGCCCCGACGATTCTCAACGTGCATTTGTCCACCGGTACGAAGGACAACGATGCTTCACGAGTGGTTCACGAGCCTTTAGTTGGATTTAACAGGGACGGCGAATTGGTTCCGATCCTGGCGGAGGAAGTTCCCAGCGTCGACAATGGAGGGCTCACACGGGATGGCACGGCGGTCAGCTGGCGCCTGAAGAGGGGGGTGGTATGGCATGATGGCAAGCCCTTCACCGCCGACGATGTGATCTTTACCTGGGAGTATGCTGCCGACCCCGCCACTGGTGCTGTAAGCCGCGGCAGTTACCAGAACATCAAGCACATCGACAAACTCGACGAGTTTGCCGTCAAAGTGACGTTCGTCGAACCCACGCCGTTATGGTACAGTGCTTTCTGTGGTATCCACGGTCAACTCCTGCCCAAGCATCTGATAGGGGAGTACAAAGGGCAAAATTCCCGCAATTCCCCGTACAACCTCAAGCCCGTCGGCACGGGACCATACAAGATCGTCGACTTCAAACCGGGAGATGTGGCGCTATATGAGATCAACCCGCACTACCATGTGCCCAACCGCCCCTTTTTCGACATGGTCGAGCTGAAGGGGGGTGGCGATGCCGCCTCCGCGGCGCGCGCGGTCATCCAGACCGGAGAGTTCGACTTTGCCTGGAACTTGCAGGTGGAAAAGGACGTACTGGAGCGCATCGAACAGCACGGAACACGCGGCAAGGTGGTGTTCTTTCCACAAGCCAATCTCGAGCACATCCAGCTCAATCGTACGGATCCCTGGACTGAGATAGACGGCGAGCGTAGCAGTCTAAAGGCTCCACATCCTTTTCTCACTGATCTGCTCATCCGGCAGGCCTACAACGCCGCCGTCGATCGGCGCGTCATCGCAGAGCAACTCTATGGCAGCGCGGGTCGGCCGACGAGTAACGTTATCAATAGCCCTAAACGCTTCGAGTCACCGCATACGAGTTGGGAGTTCAGCCTTGAAACAGCCGCACAACGGCTTGACCAGGCTGGCTGGAGACGTGGCAACGACGGCTTCCGGGCCAAAGACGGTCGGCGTATGAAGATCCTCTATCAGACCGCAGTGAATCCGGTGCGCCAGAAGACCCAGGCTATCGTCAAGAAGGCGTTCGAGCAACTCGGCATCGAGGTGGAGCTGAAAGCAGTGAACGCTGGCGTCTATTTCTCCAGCGATCCGGCAAACCCCGATACGGTCTCCCACTTCTACGCCGATATCCAGATGTTTTCGTTTAGTCCGGGCTCTCCTGATCCGCAGGCACATTTGAATCGATTCGTGAGCTGGCAGATTGCGCAAAAAGCCAACAATTGGTCAGGGCGGAATGTCGCGCGCTGGTCGAACGCCGAATATGATCGTCTCTGGAAGCAAGCGGAGACTGAGCTGGACCCGGTGCAACGGGCGGCATTGATCATTCGCATGAACGATCTGCTGATCGAGGATGTCGTGCTCATCCCATTGGTCTGGCGCAATGGGGTGCGGGCGGTGAGTCATAAGCTGCATGGGATGGAACTGAGCGACTGGGATTCCGATTTTTGGGATCTGGCGTACTGGTACCGGGAGGCCTAGGGCGTAGGAGGAAGACGTGCATAGATACGTACTGCGCCGTGTCCTCATCACCATTCCCACCCTGGTCGGCATCAGCCTGGTGCTGTTCACGATTCTGGCCATGGCACCAGGGGATCCCTTTGAGGAACTGGCGTTGAATCCCAACATCCCCGCCGAGGTCCGCCTTAACCTCCGGCACCAATTTGGTCTCGATGACCCCATCCCGGTGCGCTATGTCCGCTGGTTCACCGCCATGCTGGGCGGCGACTGGGGATACTCCTTTGTCAGTCGGGTCGATGTCAAGGGCCTGATTCTGCAACGACTGCCGACCACGCTATTCGTGCTCGGTACGGCCTATGGAGTGGCGCTTCTGATCGCCCTGCCAGTGGGGGTGATCTCCGCCGTACGGCCCTACTCATGCTTCGACCAAATCGCCACGACGCTGGCATTTATCGGCCACTCCCTGCCGACCTTCTTCACGGGCCTCTTGTTGATCCTGTTCTTTAGCCTGTATCTCGACTGGTTGCCGTTTATCTACAGCACAACCATTGAGGCCAGTGGCATACGTTGGGTCGTAGAACATCTCAGACAAGCGGCCATGCCCATCGCCGTCCTTGGCCTCTTTGAGGCGGCGGCGTTGACACGCTTCGTACGGGCGTCGATGCTGGACGTCATCCATCAGGACTTCGTGACTACGGCACGGGCGAAAGGCCTCACGGAGCGGCGCACGATCCTCTGGCACGTGCTGCGCAATGCGCTTATTCCGGTGACCACCATTGTGGCGCTGCAGTTGCCGGGAATTTTTACCGGGGCGGTGATTACAGAGCAGATCTTTCGCGTGCCCGGCATAGGGTCGCTGCTGATCACAGCGATCCAGAGCACCGACACGCCGGTGGTCATGGCGATCACCTTTGTTTATGCCATGCTGGTGGTGGTGTTTAACCTCGTGGCCGACATTATCTATGGCTGCCTCGATCCCCGTATTACCTACAGTTGAGGGAAAGGCAATGACGTTTGAAGCCTATCCGCCCCGTACGTTGTGGAGCGATGTGTGGCGGCGCTATTGCCGACATCGTCTAGCCATGGCCGGCACCGTCATCATGCTGCTCCTCAGCGTTGCCACACTCGCAGGGCCGGTGGTCTATCCGGTGCCGATCGATGATATCGATTTCGCCGTCAAGCTCAGCGGTCCCAGTTTGGCGCATCCATTTGGCACCGATGATCTGGGGCAAGATGTGCTGGCACGTATCCTCTACGGTGGGCGGATCTCCATGGCCGTCGGGCTTGCCGCCATGCTCATCGCCATCCTGTTCGGCATGGTCATCGGGGCGCTGGCGGGCTTCTTCGGAGGTCTGCTCGATAGCCTTCCTGATGCGGCTGACCGATCTCTTCCTGTCGTTGCCACAGCTGCCTTTGCTGCTGCTGGTAGTGTTCCTGTTCCGTGACCGGATGCGACAAGCGTTTGGGCCGGAATTGGGGATTTTTATTCTGATTGTCGGCGTCATCGGCGGTCTGCGTTGGATGCAACCCGCACGCCTGGTGCGTGCGTCCTTTCTGGCACTGAAAGAGAAGGAGTTTGTCGAAGCCGCCCGCTGCGTGGGTGTGCCAAGTGCTCTGGCTGATCAGCCGTCACATCCTGCCCAATGCGCTCAGCCCCGTGATCGTTGCCGCCACCCTGGGTGTCGGCTCGGCCATTCTCGCCGAATCGTCGATTTCGTTTCTGGGGCTGGGATTTCCACCGGACATGCCGACATGGGGGCGGATTCTGTCGGATGCCAGAGATTATCTGGACCTCGCACCACACTGGGCACTCTTCCCAGGCTTGATGATTTTTCTCGCCGTCATTTCAATTAACTACATTGGTGATGGCTTGCGCGATGCCCTCGACCCTCGCCAGATTCTCTGAGGCAGTGCGTGATACGACAGAGACCATACCGTCCTAGCCGACTCAATGTCGTGCAGGTGGGGATATTGATTGACAAACCGCGTGATGACCTCTATGCTCTCACATAGTGGCGACCGATCTTCCATGCATCCCACCCTGTGGCAAGATGGAAAATGCCTATGATCGCTGTGTGATGTGTACGATCTTACCCCCCGCGGCCATGATGAGGGCACTTCATGCGGCCAGGTTGACGAGCTGCAAGGCCAAGAAGAAACGACCAGTGCTCGCTGGCCGTCGGTAAGCGGAATCGACCTTGACGGAGGTCGCCAGGGCTGTGGAGGACAGAAGATCCGACGGTGCATAGCGCAGTGGATGGCGCTATTCCCCACAAGCGGGTCGGGTACAGGGCCGCAGGGTATGCATGACGCTGGAGGTCGGAAATGGTCGGTAGGAGACCACCCTCACGCGAGAAAGGGCAACATCATGGCAACGGGGAAAATCAAGCGGATGGTGCAAGAACGTGGATTCGGGTTCATCTCGGCTGACGATGGGCGCGAAATCTTCTTCCATCGATCGGGAGTCGAAGGCACGACCTTCGAGGCCTTGCGCGAGGGGCTTCGGGTTGCATTCGAGGTTGAGAAGGGGCAAAAGGGCCCACGTGCCGTGCATGTGCATCTCGCTGAGGAAGCGCAGCTGAACTGATGGGGCTTGGCCGTCAGCTTGCAGGGCATCGCGGGCTGTGCCGCGGCAGGCATCATGGGCTGGTATAGCGTCGGTGCCGTGAGCGTTGACCCGAGAGCACAGACGACACCGCTACGATCGAGGGGTGCCGTAGGCCCCGATCTGGATCCGGCGTTTGACGATGAGCCCCTGGGCGGGGAGAAAGAGGGAGGTCGTGATGGTGCGGGTGATAGACCAACAGTTGGACAAAGCTCTCCGCCTGTTGAAGCGCCAGCTTTCCAGGGATGGCACCTGGCGAGAGCTCAAGGCCAGAGCCTTCTATGAAAAGCCCAGCGTCAAGAAGCGCCGACGGCAACGCGCGGTGCGACGGCGTCTGCTGAAATTGGAAAAGCTGTCGGCAGAATGATCGCCAGTAGTGAGGGCTGGTCATATGGAAGGGATTGTCTTATGAAGCGCATGTTGAAACCTGCAGAAGACTCAACGACTGGAGGACCACTGCAAGGGCAGGTGCCACATGTGCGTGTCCGCTGCAAGGAGGAGTTTAGCGCCGATGAGCTGGCACTGCTGCAGGCCAAGCTCGAAGGGTGGATGCGCACCGTGGCGACCAAGTCGGAAGGCAAACGACCTCGGCATCAGTTCGTGATGAAGGCCAAGAATGCTGGGCGTGTATAACGAACTTCCGATCCGTGTTATCGTGCCATGAAACCTGGCTGAAGCGCTTCTGAGAGTCAAGTCTAGCAGAGACCACACCCGAGAGGATGGCCGGGACTGTTGTGATAGTGCCGTGCCAGTGGCTAGAAAGGGGTGCCAGTATGCAAACACCTCCTGACCCACGCAAATCGGCAGGGCCGAAATTGCGTATCAATCGAATGATCCGTGCCCGCGAGGTACGGGTGATCGGGTCGGAAGGCGAACACCTGGGTGTTGTGCCGTTGGAGGAGGCATTCACAATCGCCGCCGCACAGGGGCTCGATCTCGTTGAAGTGTCGCCGGACGCTGAGCCGCCAGTGTGCAAGATCATCGATTATGGGAAGTTTCGCTACATGCAGGATAAGCGTGGGCGCGAGGCGAAAAAGAAACAGCGAGTGATCCAGGTCAAGGAAGTCCGCATGCGCCCCAAGACCGAAGAGAACGATTATCTGGTCAAGAGCCGCCAGGTTCGTCGCTTTCTCGAGGAGGGAAACAAAGCCAAGGTGAGCATGCGATTTCGTGGACGCGAGCATGAGCATGCGGAGCTTGGTCAGCAGAAACTTGAACGGCTGATGATCGAGATGCAAGACCTGGCCAATATCGAACAGGCCCCGCAGATGGAGGGGCGCATGATCACTATGGTCTTAGCCCCGAAACACTGAGCGCTGCCACCCGGTACCGCTGTTCCCGCGAGCGCGGCAGATCGGCTGGGCCGCTGCGGCGTGATTACCCCTGTCAACGCGTCGCTCCGGAGGATGGTATGGCCCTCCGCCGGTTTGGCGTGGGATGAGCCGTGGGAGGATGCATGACGGTCGGATATTTGGGTCCAGAAGGAACCTATACCGACGAAGCCGCCAAACAGCTGTTTCCCGCGACTGCCCCGCCTGCCTCACCCATCCATCGACGCCGTCTTCGCTGCCGTCGCATCGCGTGCTATCAGCGCTGGGAGTGGTGCCGATAGAGAGCCTGGTGCAGGGACCCGTGACGGAAACCTTGGACAACCTGTTTCGGTATGCCGGGCAGGTCACCATCGGCGACATGTTGGTGCTGCCGATCGATCATGCCATTGGGGCGTTGGGGGGGCCGTCGGGCATCCACCGCATCCTGTCCAAGGACCAAGCGCTGCATCAGTGCTCGGAATATCTCGCGCATCAGTTTCCACAGGCGGTGTTGGTTGACACCCCCAGTACCACGGCTGCGATGGAGATGATCGTTCAACAGGGGTGGCGCGACGCTGCTGCTATCGGCAATGCTGCAGCCCTGCAACAGTATGGCCTGGAGGTACTCGCCCGGGGCATTGGGAATCCGCCTCAGAATAAGACGAAATTCGCGGTGCTTGGCGACCGCTTTCACGCGCCGACCGGCACTGACGCCACCTCATTCGTCATCTATCCCCATCGCGATCGCATCGGCCTGCTGGAAGACATCCTGCACTTCATTAGCCGTGATGGGGGGTTAAACCTCTCCTCGATTCATTCACGCCCCGACACCAAGGGGGGCTTTCGGTTTTATATCGAGGTCGAGGGCCATGCCGAAGATCTCGCCGTGGCCCGTTGCCTGGCGGCTATGGAACAATCCCTGGCGGCCGATGGCGTCGAAGTGCGGGTCTTTGGCGCGTATCCGCGGCGGATGTTCAACGAGCCGCGCCTCCATACCATCGGCTTGATCGGCGGCACGGGGCTGATGGGAGGCTGGTTCAGGCCATTCTTCGAGAAGGCCGGTTACCAGGTTTTGATCAGCGGCCGCAGCTACACCCCTCACCTATCAAGAATGCATCGCGCAATCGGACGCGGTGATCATGAACGTCCCCATCAGCCACACCATCGAATTGATCCACAAATTGGGGCATTTCTTCCGGCCTGGGCAATTGATGGTTGATAATACCTCGATCAAAACGCAGCCGGTGGCGGCGATGCTGGAGGTGGCTCCGGAGGGGGTCGAGGTCCTCGGCATGCACACGGTCTTTGGCCCGACGATTACCGAGTTGCGTCGCCAGAATGTGATTTTTACGTCTACTGCTGCAATCGGGAGAACTGGCCCAGGAATTCGAGGGAATTTTCTATAAGCATGGGGCGACGATTACGCATACCACCCCGGAGTATCACGATCGGCAGATGGCGTTTCATCAGAACCTTGAGCATTTTACCAAAGTCGTCCTGGCCGAGGTGTTGCGCGCGCAATTCGGCACTCCCGAGATGATGGCGAGCTATAGCTCACCGAACTCGCGCCTGTCGCTCATTACCATGGGTCGTGTCCTCAAGGGTGATCCCGAACTCTATGCTGAGATTCAGACGCAAAACCTCCAGGGGGCCAAAATGCTCCAGGAGTATCTGCGCATCGCTGGCGAGATCGGTCGCGCGTTGATCCAGGGGGATGCGAGCCACTTCGCGCAGGTGATGCGGCGTCGGCGGACGTGTTTGGGAGGGATTTTCTGGCCCATGCCGTTGACACCTCAAATGCGATTCAGGAGGCAACCGCCATACCTCTCTCCCGCAATCTTCTGCCTTAAACCGCTGTCGATCCACTAGTTCTGTCAGGAGGGACGATGTCCGAGGCTGATCAGCCCGTGCGTGACCTGGTGCGCCAGGCGCTGATCGAATGCGCAGGGAACTGGAACGCGGCCGAGCAACTGTGCTATCAGCGGCTGGCAGAAGACCCCGACCTGCACGAGCAGATCGCGCAGATCTGTGTGGAATGGGTCATCCGGAATGTCATCACGGCCGAGGGGCGTCGACAACAGCAGCAGGAGGCCAATCGGTTGCGGGAAGCGCGCGAGGCGGCGGAGCACGACCAGGAAATCAAACAAACCGTGGACGAGTTTCTTGAAAATCTCCGAGGCAAGCATAAGGAGAGATACCGATCATTCTCATGACCTATAAACTGTATCGAAGCGAGGTGAAGCCCTGTGGATCAGGTTTCTTCAAAGAGTCAACAACACGAGACTCTACCTCCGATAGTGACCCCTAGTTGTGTGATGGGCTTTTTCCCCTTCTGACCTGCCACGATCAAGAGTTTTTCCTCGAGACTACCCGGGCTATTGGCCATACTGGTGCTTGGGGTGTCACTGTTTGCCAAGCAGATTTATCATCGCCAGCATGCGAATAAGCTGTCATATGTCCCTAACACACTCCTGCGTCAGCATTTCCTTGAAGATGTCAAGGAGGCTTTTCGCCGAGAGACCGACCAACAAATGGCACAACACGATGCCAGCGATGAGTAGATCGCGGAGGTTCTGACTATGGATCTACAACCACAGGATAGATTATTCAACGAGAAGAGGGACTCCATCGCCCAGGCAATCCATGAAAAGTACCTCCGCAATCAGGAGGGGAGGAAGCCCTCTGACGATCCCGCCATGGCCTCCTGGGAGACACTCTCGGAGCCGTTGAAAGAGTCAAACCGCCAGCAGGCTGGCCAGATCATGGAGAAACTGAGGAGGATCGAGTGTGAAATCAGGCTCCCCATAAGTGGTCAGCCGGCGTCCTTCGAGTTCGAACCAGATGAAGAAGAAATCCTTGCAGAAATGGAACATGACCACTGGGTAGCCGAGCGACAGGTGGCAGGCTGGCGGCTGGGCCCGCGCGACCCCGAGAAGAAAATTAGCCCCTACCTCGTTGCCTGGAATAAGCTGGACGAACAAATAAAGGAGTATGATCGAGATGCCGTGCGCGGCATTCCGGGCATTCTGGCTGAGGTGGGGTTAGAGATATATCGGCCCCGCTCGACATAAGAGGCAATGCTGAAAGCAGCTGGCTGGCGCGGTCGATGGTCATGCGAAAGCCCCTGCATATGCAGCCGCAGACACTTGATCAGTCCAGCGCTACTGCGGTGACCCACTCTTGCTCAGGGCTTACCAGCTTTACGCCACACCCCGCTGCATGGCCCGCCAGATCTTCTCAGCCGTGAGGGGTAAGTCCAGGTGGCGGATGCCCCAGGGGGTGAGCGCATCCATGACGGCATTGGCGACGGCCACTGGCGCCGCCACGGTCGGCAGCTCCCCGATCCCCTTCACCCCAAGGGGATTCGTCGGCGACGGTGTCTGCCGGATATCCAGGTGGATGACTGGAACGTCGTCGGCACTTGGGATGGCATAGTCCAACAAACTTCCGGTGAGCGGCTGGCCGTCGGCGCTATAGGTCATCGCCTCTGCTAATGCTGGGCCAATCCCCTGGGCGATGGCACCATGTACCTGCCCCGCCAACAGCGTGGGGTTGATCACCCGTCCACAGTCGTGCACCGCTGCATAGCGCAGAAACCGCACTTCTCCGGTGGCGCGATCGACTTCGATGACCGCGATATGGGCGGCAAACCCAAAAGGGTTCTCCGGTAGCAAAAAGCTGACCAGACATTCCAGCCCCGGTTCCATGCCAGGGGGTAACACTTCGGCCCGGTACGCGGCGGCAGCAACCTGTGAAAACGTCAGGGCCTGATCGGGATAGCGCTCGTCGAAGACACGTCCGCCCTGGAACACGATGGCTTCGGCTGGACACTCCAGAAAGCGGGCGGCGATACGTGCCATCTTCTGGCGCGCCTCCTGTAACCCTACGTACACCGCCGAGCCGCCAATGGTCAGGCCACGACTGGCGAAAGTGCCCTGGCCTGCCGGCAGCATGTCGGTATCCCCGTGTAACACCTGAACGTCTTCGACTTGCACCCCCAGCTCATCGGCGGCGATTTGGGCAAACGTGGTCTCGGTGCCCTGGCCGTGCGGCGATACCTCGGTGTACACCTTGATGTGGCCTGTGGGTTCGACACGGATCCGGGCCTGACTGCTTTTCATCTCACCTCGACCACCCGAGGCTTTGACCACCGTAGCCACTCCGATGCCGATGCGCGGCTCCTGTCCGCCTCTGGCACGCTGCTGTTGACGGAAACTCTCATACTCCGCCAGCTCTAGCGCACGCTCGAACGCTGGTAAGAAATCTCCGGAGTCATAGAGGAGACCCGTTGCCGTTCGATATGGGAAGTCTTGCGGCAGAATAAAGTTGCGCTTCCGCACCGCGCTCGGATCGAGGTTCAGCTCATGAGCGATCAGGTCGATGGTGCGCTCCATGAAGAAGGCGCCCTCCGGGCCTCCCGCACCGCGATAGGGTCCGGTGGGTGGCTTATTGGTCAGCACACCCAGGCACTCGACCGCCATGCTCGGAATGGCATAGGGTCCGGCGACCCGATGCGCGGCGTTGATCGGGGGCCCCGCGGTCGCAGTCAAGAAGTAGGCCCCCACATCGGCGACTATGTGGAAACGCATGCCCAGGATAGAGCCATCCCGTAGTACCGCCGCCTCCACCTCCGCAGCATAGCCGCGGCCGTGGTATGCGAGGAGATTCTCCCAACGGTCTTCGACCCATTTGATGGGGCGTCCCAGTTCCATGGCGAGGTAGCTAAGGGCGATATCCTCGGGCCAGGTCTCCACCTTCTGGCCGAAGCCGCCGCCGACGTCCGGGGCGATGACGCGTAGCTGGCTTGGCGGGCGCATCAGGAGCCGTTGCACCGAGTTTTTCAGCCGATGCGGCACCTGCGTCGAGGCCCATAGCGTTAGGAGGTCGGCCTCGGGCTGATACTGTGCCAGCAGGCCCCGGCCCTCCATGGGGGCCGGGGAGAGACGTGGCACCTCATAGCGTCCGCGGACGATGGCATCGGCTTGGGCGAATGCGTCCGCCACATCCCCCCGCCCTTCGTGGATACGCATGGCGACATTGCTGCCAAACACCTCATGAATCGGGATGCCACCCCCTTGGGCCGCTTCCCAGGGGTCCATGACGGGCGGCAGGGATTGATAATCCACCTCGATGTGGTCCAGGGCATCACGAGCGAGGTAGCGGTCATGCGCCACGGCAATCGCCACCGGCTGGCCCACATAGCACACCTTCTCCCGCGCCAGCACCGGGTGCTCAGGGACCGAAACTCCCTCTAGCTCCGGTGTGGGCCGGGGTGGAATATCCCTAACCTTGCCGACGAGATCCTGAGCCGTCAGCACCTGCACGACGCCGGGCAGACGCCGCGCCGCCGCAGGGTCAAGGCGCCGAATGTGGGCATGCGCGTGGACACTACGCAGCACCACCGCATACAGCATATCCGGCAGGTGCAGGTCATCGACGAAAGTGCCCTGGCCTGTCAGGAGCCGAGGGTCTTCGAAGCGTTTGATGGGTTGACCGACATAGCTCATCGTTCTGCGCTCCACCTGAGGTTGGCATGCCAGCGTCAATGCGCCAGCGTATGGTAGTCCGTGAGGGGTATGCAGGCAAGAAGAAAGCGTGTGGATGTGACTAAGCATATGGTTCGCAAAGGGAAGGGTCGCAAGACACATCTGGGCTTGACCCCTCTCGATGGCTCAGCTATCCTGCGCGGCATCCATCCGCCACCCCTTGGAAAGGAGACACAGGCTATGGCCACGCTTGCGGATTATGCCGAAAAATACCAGACCATCCGTATGGAACGCCGCGACGGCATCCTACAGATGACCTTCCATACGGACGGTCACACCCTGCAGTGGGGCGAGCTGCCGCATCGGGAATTTCCCCAGGCCTTTCACGATATCGCCACCGACCCCGACAACAAAGTGGTGATCATGACTGGGACGGGCGAAGGGTTCTCCGGCCCACGTGCCAGCCCGGACGCACGCCTCAGGCGATCGGCGGCGGCCTGGGATAAGACCTACTGGGAAGGGAAGCATCTGCTATGGAACCTGCTGGACATCGAGGTGCCGATGATTAGCGCCATCAATGGCCCGGCACTGCGCCATTCCGAGTTGCCGTTGTTATGCGACATCGTTCTGGCTGCCGAGGAGACGACGTTCCAAGACTCGGCACATTTTACCAATGGGATGGTACCCGGCGACGGCATGCACATCCTCTATCCGCTGCTCATGGGGCTGAATCGGGGGCGCTACTTTCTCCTCACTGGCCAGATTCTCAGCGCTCGGCAGGCGCAGGAAGTCGGCCTGGTCAATGAGGTCCTACCCCGCCAGGAGCTGCTGCCCCGCGCCTGGGCCCTGGCCGAACAGCTGGCGCAACGACCACCGCTGGTGTTGCGCTATAGTCGAGTGCTCCTGACGCAATACCTGAAGCGCCAGATGCACGATTTGCTAGGATACGGGTTAGCGCTGGAAGGGTTGGGGGTCGCGGCTGAATCGTAAGGCCATTCGCCGGGCTTGATTGACCTCTTGGCGAGTGAGATCAGTCAGGACAATGTTCGGCTTGGAGGTGTGCTCATGTTTCTGATGCGATTCACGGAACGTGCCTACGTCAACTATACCGAAGAAGATGTCAAAAATAGCTCTCGCAGCGCTGTGCGCTTGACCTTTTCCAACAGCCATTTCGACCCCCGCCTCGGGGCTGATCTGTATCACCAGTATCTGGACGAATACGAGTACGCCGAAGCGATGGGGTTTGATGGATTGATGCTGAACGAACATCATAATACCCCCACCTGTATGGGCGCGGCCATGAACCTCGAGGCCGCCATCCTGGCCAGGACTACGCAGCGCGCCAAAATTGTGCTGCTGGGCAACCCGCTGCCGATCTTCGACAACCCAGTACGACTCGCCGAGGAATTGGCCGAGATCGACATGCTTTCCAGGGGTCGGCTGGTGTCGGGCTTCGTGCGCGGCACCGGGGTTGAGACCTGGGCCACCAACATCAACCCGGTGCATAACCGCGAGCGTTTCGAGGAGGCACACGACCTCATTCTCAAGACCTGGACGACACCGGGGCCATTTCGCTGGGAAGGCAAACATTACCACTTCCGGGTGGTCAACCCATTTGAGCTGCCGTTGCAAAAGCCGCATCCACCGGTATGGATTCCCGGCACTGGAAGTCCGGAAACCTTGGTGTGGTGCGCCGAGCGCCACTATCCCTATATCTATCTCGAGACCGATGTCGAAGCCACCCAGGATATGATCGGGGTGTATGCCGAGACCGCACGTGTACACGGCTACGAGCCTGGGCCACAGCACTTTGGATACCTGGCGCGCATCCACGTCCAGGATACCGACGAGAAGGCCAGAGAGGTCGCACGAGGCTACCTCGTCGGCAATGTAGGTGTCGGGCGCATTCCCCTGCCGCCCCATTATATGAGCCCCCCAGGGTACAACAGCCGCGACGCGCGTTTCCGCAAGCTCAGCGAACGCATCCGTCGCGATCCATTGCGGGGCGGTGGTGTCGACACCGCGACCTATGAAGCCATCTTACAGGCCAACCGCATCATTGCCGGCAGCCCCGACACCGTCATCGAAAAGTTGCGCACGGTATTGTCGGCAGTGCGGCCGGGGATCCTTGGCGTGTGGACCAATGACGGCTCCATCAGTCATGAGGATAGCATGCGGTGCCTGACGTTGATGGGGCAGGAAGTCCTGCCTGCACTGCGGGACATCGCCAAAGAACTGGAGCTTACGGACCCCTTCCAGACACCACCCTAGCGGGCAGCGGTGTAGGAGCCACATGAGCCCGATGCGAACCAACATGATCGTTGTGTATGGTCGCCAGCGGGCACCTATGGCTCCAGCACGGGGGATCCGTGGTTAGGACGGACGCCGGGGCCAAAAGAAAAACGCCAGGAACGCCGCGAGGACTCCCACAACTGCCATGGTGCCGATGAGATCGCCGAGTGTCCATTGGCCGCGATAAGCGGTGCTGCGCGCTGCCCATGCCACTCTGGTCAGGACTAGCGGGCTGCCAAGAGCCCAGAGCCGCCGGATTGTAGGATAACGAGGCATCGTCCACCCTCCTTTGAGGTACGCTCTCATTTCTCAAGTATGCGCACCTCATGTTCCTGGATTCTACCCGACCCTGGTTGGTAGCACAACCAACATTCATGTCCCTTGCCTCCTTCTGCATACACAGCAGGAATATACGCCTCTGCCAAGCCCAGCATTTTCCTGCGCGTCAGAGCTGTGAGCCAGAGCAACATCAGGCGCCCTCGTATGAAACGATTCAGCATGCTGGCAACTGTTGACTACGAAGCGAATTGCTGCTGACGTGTTGCTCTGGCAACAATCTCGTCAATGGTCTATCCAGGCCTTCCCTCACCTCACGGCTCCGACCCTTTCCCACCAAGGGTTGTCGGCATCCCACCCTACGTGAGTGGGATGGCATCGGTTGTGCTCCTTCTCAATGTCCCATTGGGCCTTTTGGGCCTTCGAAGCCGATGGGGTTCCACTTACACCATAGCGTCCAGTTCCACGATGGGAGTGAGGTCGATGCCGCGGCGGTACGTTTCAGCTTCGAGCGCCTGCTCACTATCGGGAAAGGTCCTGCCGGGGTCTTCAAACGCATGGGGCTGACCAGTGATCATGTCCGGGTGGTCGACCCCCACACGGTAGAGGTGCGGCTCGGTCGGCCCTATGGATCATTTCTGGCCGCTATCCCCACAATGTGTATCGTCAACCCAGCGGTAATCAAAGCTCATGAAGAAAATGACGACTGGGCGGAGAAATGGTTGGTGCGGAATGAGGCGGGCTCCGGCGCTTTCTCGCTGGTCAAATACGATACGGCGACAGGATTCGTCATGGCGCGGTTTCCTGGCCATTGGCGGGGCTGGCGTGAGAAATATGTCGATGAAGTGGAAATCCGCCTGATCCGCGAGACGTCGAGTCGGGTATTGGCCCTGATGAAGGGCGATATTCACTCAGCAGATACCAACTTACCACCCGACCAACTGGAGAAGCTGGAAAGGAATCCACGCCTCAAAGTGACTTCCCACGAGTCGATGTCTCCATTCTACATCCGCATGCACAATCAGCGCGAGCCTTTCACCGATATCAACGTCCGGAAGGCCTTCAACCACGCCTCAACTATGACAGCTTCATCAAGGATATGCTCAAGGGCCGGGTGGTACGCAACCCTGGGCCCACACCACGCCCGCTGTGGGGCTATCCGGAAGACGTCACCTGCTTATGACTACGACCTGGACAAAGCCGGCTCTACGAGGAGGCCTACCGATTGGTAGTGGCAGACGCGGCAGATATCTGGATCTATAACACCGTTGAGCTCGTGCCGGTGGCCAAAAGCGTTCATGGCTTCCAGTTTTCAGCGGTGGGTTCGGGGCAGGAGTTCTGGCCTATCTTCATGGAGGCACGCGCTTAAAGCGGGAGCGCTGATGTGCCATCCGCACGCTGCCCTCGCGCCACGGCAAGGCACACCATAGGGAGCCGCATCAATGAAGCTTCTCGCCTATCTTGGACAACGCCTGATCACCATGATTCCGACCATGATCGGGCTCGTCATCTTGACATTTTTCCTGGCAAGGGTGGTGCCGGCTGATCCAGTCGCCTTGATCGCCGGCGAGGGTGCCACCCGGGGGCAGATCGACGCCCTGCGGCAACGTTACGGCTTCGATCAGCCCCTGTATGTGCAACTGGGTATGTACCTCAAACAACTAGCTCTGGGTGACCTCGGTACCAGTCTGTATACCGGACGCCCCGTGCTCAGCGACCTGGTCGAGCGCTTTCCGGCCACGATAGAGCTGACGCTGATGTCGATCGCACTGGCAACCCTGCTCGGCATCCCGCTCGGCGTGCTTTCTGCGCTCAGGCGGAATTCGTGGTTGGACCACTTCCTGCGGACCTTTACTACAGCGGGGTTGGCTCTGACCGGATTTTGGCTGGGGATCATGCTGCAACTCCTCTTCAGCATGGATCTGGACTTACTGCCGCTGGGCGGGCGCATCGGCGTCCCCGAGCCCCACCACATCACCGGTCTGTTCATTGTCGATTCGATCCTGACCCTCAATGGCACAGCCCTGGCCAGTTCCTTAATGCATATCACATTGCCGGCCATGACCCTGGTCTATCCGGCCTTTGCAACCATCACTCGCTTTACCAGATCCGGGGTCTTGGACGTCATGCAACGAGATTTTATCCTCTATGAAAGGGCCATGGGCCTGCCGCGACTCTTGATCATCTTCAAGTATCTGCTCCGCAATGCTGTGACGTCGACCGTGGCCCAGATCGGTCTGTTGTTCGGCAGTCTCTTGGCAGGAGCCGTGGTCATCGAGCGAGTCTATGACTGGCCAGGATTGGGATTATACGCCGTGGAGTCGATCGTGAACTTCGATTATCAGGCCACATTGGGCATCACCTTGTGGGCCGGAGTGGCTTTCAGCCTGGCGAATCTGTTGGTGGACATCGTACAGGCCCTGATCGATCCACGGGTGGTGCAACGATGAAGGGGGCTACAGGTTGGAGGCTCCTTTGGCAAAAATTCGTCCGTGACCGTTCAGCCCTCTCCGGTCTAGTGATTCTGCTCGGGTTGATCCTCACATCAACGCTGGCGCCATACCTGGCCCCATTTCCGGAAGATGTGTCGGCTACCCACCCTGCCCAGCGCTTACGCCCGCCGAGCTGGGAGCATCCCCTGGGGACGGATACGCTGGGACGGGACATTTACAGCCGTATTTTATTTGGCGGGCGCATCACGCTGGTCATTTCTGTGACGGTGGTCGCCGCCTGTATCGTGATTGGTGTGCCGGCAGGGCTGATAGCGGGCTATTCTGAGAATATCGTCGGCAACGCGATCATGCGCATCGCTGATATCTTTCTGGCTGTTCCGCGGGTCATTCTGGCTCTAGCCCTGTCCCAAGCGCTCGGGCCAAGCTTACCCAACATGTTGCTAGCCTTGACGATTACCTACTGGCCGTGGTTCGCGCGTACCGTGGCGGCGGAAACGCGGTCGGTGAAACAGGCGACGTTCATCGAGGCTAGCAATGCCCTGGGGATGCGGCCCATGCGGGTGATCTTCTGGCATGTGCTACCGAATGTGCTTTCATCCGTTATTGTGCGCAGCACCATTGGTATGGGTTTTACGATTTTAACTGCGGCCGCCCTGGGATTCCTCGGGGTCGGCGCACAGCCTCCGGCGCCGGAGTGGGGGGCGATGATCGCCGAAGCCCGATTATATTTACCCGATGCCTGGTGGTATGCTACCTCACCTGGATTGGCCATCTTCTTCGTGGTAATGGGATTCAACCTGTTGGGGGACGGTCTGCGGGATATTTTAGACCCACGCCTACGTCGCACGCGAAGCTGATACGCCAAGGTAAAGCAGAGAGGCAGGTCGCATGTCCGTACTAGAAATTAACGATCTGGTGATCGATTTCGAAACCGATCAGGGCGTGGTGGAGGCCATCGACCATCTCACACTAAGCGTCCGAGAGGGCGAAATCCTCGGTGTGGTGGGCGAGAGTGGCTGTGGCAAAACGACCGTGGCCCGTTCCATTTTGGGCGTTATCCCCCAACCACCGGCACGCCTGCGCTCTGGACAGATTCGCTTTCAGGGGGAAGATCTGCTGCATATGCCCGAGGCCAATCTCACGGCGCGTATCCGCGGCAAGGCGGTGACGGTCATCCCACAGGATCCGCTGGCGGCGCTCAATCCACTATTTCCCATTGGCGTGCAACTCCGCGACCTCTTGCGATGGAGCGGCCGTGGCCGAGCATCAGGCGCGAAGGCGAATCGGGGACAGATCGTTAATTTATTAAAGGCCGTACAATTGCCCTCCCCCGAGACCCAGTTGCGTAAATATCCCCATGAATTCAGCGGCGGGCAACGGCAACGGTTGCTGATCGCCGCCGCCCTGGCTCCCGATCCGACCCTGATCATCGCCGATGAGCCCACATCGGCCCTCGATGTCACGGTGCAGGCCCAAATTCTGCTCCTGTTGAAGTCGCTGGTGAAAGAGCGAGGCACTTCGGTGGTCCTCATCACCCATGATCTTGGGGTGGTCGCCAAGCTCTGCGACCGTGTAGCCGTCATGTACGCCGGACAAGAGGCGGAGGTGGCACCGACGTCATCACTGTTCAGCCATCCCTCACACCCCTACACCCAGAAGCTGCTCGATAGCCTGCCCGACCGACAACAGGGGGCGATTCAGGGGATTCCCGGCGTGGTCCCCAGTCTCATCGATCCCCCCCGCGGATGCCGCTTCCACACCCGGTGTGCCGACGTCATGCCGATCTGCCGTCAGGAGCGTCCTCCCGCCGTGGAGCTGTTTCCGGATCACCTGGTACGCTGTCACCTGTATCCCACGGATAACGGTACCTACGATGCCTGACAGCTGATCTCGCGACCCATCCCCAGGCGCACCGGCTGTGGCGCGCTGGTCTACTCATGTAGAAAGAGATGGCGATGACTGATGTCCTCCTGGAAGTGCGCGAGCTGAAAAAATACTTTCCGGTCACCCACGGATTCCTGAAACGCATTGTCGGCTGGGTGAAAGCGGTCGATGGCGTCAGCTTTCGGGTCGCCCCTGGTGAGATCTTCGGTCTGGTCGGTGAGAGCGGTTGTGGAAAATCGACCCTCGGGAAGGCAATCCTCGGTCTCTTTCCACCAACGGCCGGTGAGGTGCGCTTCGAGGGACGCACGATCAGCGGATTGCCACCCGATGATGCCCGCCGCGTGCGGCGCGATATCCAATACGTCTATCAGGATCCGGGCGCTTCTCTCGACCCCTGGTGGACTGTCGGGCGCAGTCTTCGCGAGCCGCTTGTCGTCCATATGGCGCTGTCTCGCCCGGAGATCCGCAAACGCGTCGAAGCCATGATCACCGAAGTGGGCCTGGAGCCGCACCATCTGCAGCGCTATCCCCACGAGTTCAGCGGTGGACAGCAACGTCGGCTCGCCCTGGCCCGGACATTGGTGCTGAACCCACGCCTGATTATCTTCGATGAACCGACCGCAGGCCTGGATGTTTCGGTACAGGCGACGATCCTGCGTTTCTTCAAACAGATGCAAGCGCAATTCGACCTGACATACATTTTCATCTCACATGATCTGGGTATCGTCCGCTTGATGTGCGATCGCGTCACCGTCATGTACCTGGGAGCGATTGTGGAGAGCGGCCCGACCGAGGCGATCTTCCAGTCTCCGACGCACCCATACACGCAGGCCCTACTGGCCGCCGTCCCGAAGCCGGAGGTCGGCCCATGGCAGGGGACGTTACTGGAGGGTGAGCCGCCAAGGCCAGATAATATGCCCACGGGCTGCCGCTTCCGGCTGCGCTGCCCGTATGCGCAGGACGATCCCTGTGCACGCATTGAGCCGACTCTCCAGCCCGTCGACGCTGGCCATATAGTCGCCTGCCACTTCGCTGACAAGCCCCCCTGGCAGTTCCCCCCCGGCCACAGCATTGACCGACATCAAGCAGATCCGTAGAGGATACACCTCATCGCGACAAACTCGAGGATCCATCTCGATCGCTCCAGGGGTGTGCTGAAGTCCGGCGGCACACTTGTCACCATTGCGGCCCAGAGCGAGGGGACTAGGGACCCAGCGGTCCGCGACGCGTTCTTCATCGTGGAGGCAAATCGCTCGCAACTGGCCGAAATTGCCCGACTGATCGATGACGGACAGATCCGAGTGCTCCTTCAGGAGGTATTTCCTCTCGCGCAGGCACGTCAAGCCTATGAGCAGGCACAGGGTGGAGGTAACCGGGGTAAGGTAGTATGACGCATGGTGAGCTAATGGCTCACCATGCGTCATAGGCGTTTCTGATCAGCTTGGGGTCGTAGGTACGCTCGAGCCGCCTGATGGTGAAGTGGCCGCGTGCCATGTCCTGAAAATGATCGATGAAGACGCTGTTGATCAGCGCCCCACCCACGGCTCCAATTACCGGCACCGCCTGAGCCGCGAGTTTCTCCGACACGGCGACTCCAAAGCGAGACGCCACCTGTGTCAGGAACCTGACAAGCGCGGGAGCACCCTCCTGGGCCACACCCTTCTGGGCAATATGCTGCGTAGCCTCGGACACCGCGCGGGCGAAGCTCGCACGGATGGCAAAGTAGCCTGTTTTAGCGGCGTGATCGCCCTGCGAGGGCCCTCCGAAGGCGAACACCTGTAAGCAGGCCAGCTTGGCTTCCGGGGATTTTAGTTGCTCCCCTTCGCTTCTGGCGATGTCAGCGATGGAGCGGAGCATGACCGTGGTTGAGACCGGCAGTTCCACGGCGAGTGCTGGCAACCCGAAGAGGCCGCCAGATGCCCCCGAGGCGGCCACAGCAATCTTGTGAATCCTATCAGACGAAGCCCGTGTACCCGTGTTATCCACGGTGAGCAGGGCGACGTTCAGCGCCTGCTCCAGGGCTGTTGTGGTGGCGTAGGTGACGACCTCAGACCATTTGGCCGGCAAGAGGGCAAACCCCTTCTCAATGGGGATGCCAATGATACGGGTGATCTTGGCAGCCAGGCTTGGATGTTCCAGGAGGCGCTTCGCCTGTCGAAGTGCCTCGCCATCGTCCTGAGACAGGCCCATCATGTCATTCATCCCCCTCACGGAGTCGTGGTCCCATACTTTCCCATTGCTCTCTTTCCGTGGGCCGCAGGATCGCCGCGGGTGATACGACATCGTCGCGGTTGTATGCGGCCGCGCCCTTCAGTGCGTCGACCAGCGCGTCAAACACGGTCGAACCGGCGTGTGTCATCAACCCTGTTGTCATGTGCTATTGCAGCGTGCGGTCCGTGCATTGCTGCGAGTTGGTCGGATGAACTCTCATGTACCCCAAAATCTGCACTACTATAGAGAGGCGGGCCAGCCTTTCAAGAGCTATTTTTCTCCGCCCAGCGAACGGATATGGTCGAGGTCCAGTTGTCCTGCGGATCCCCAGCCTTGTTTCCCCTCTGGTACGTCAGGGCGAAACTGCTCATACAGCGAGTAGGCGTGAGCCGCCAGTTGGTCTGGTGTATAGGCTTTGGCCAACGCTTCCATGGCAGCCTGTACATCGGCCAACTCGTGACCGAACTTCTGTGCCAAGTAGCGCCTCACGCCAGCCGGATCGATCGGTTGACCTTTGACCGTGGCTCGCACGCCTTGGTCCGTCCTGATGACCCGCACCCGCCGATTCAGCAGGTTCACCAGAAATTGCTCGCCCGGTTGCCCTGCCTTCGATTCCCTTGCCTCTGGTGAGCTTTGTGCTTCCTCGAAGATCCCCAGTTGCCTCCCTTTCGATTGGGCATCGAGCCCGGCTACGGCCTTACCGAATGTTAGCGCGGCTTCATGATCGTAGCCCAACCGCTCGGCAACCACGGTGGTCCAGAGGGTGAGGACAGGAGCACGATTGATTTTGCCTGTGTGTGTCGCCATCGCTTTGACTCCTCTGCTTCCCCGTCGGTTTGGACGGCCAAACGTATACCAACAGAGTGGCGAGATGAGTGGCCTACTATACACATCCAGTGTACCAGGGTACGAGGAGGCGCGCAAAGGAGCGAGTCTTTGCGAGAAATGGGCAGGGGCGCACAGAGAAAAAGGGGTGTTTAGAGCTCGGCGCTGTCACTCTCTTGCTGGTCCGCAAATCGGCGCAAATCAGCAAGGTAGGCGCGGGGCAGTGCGACCCTTCGAGGGGCTTGAGTTGTTGATTTCTTGCGTAGTCAAGGATACAATCGAGTTGAATTAGTTTCATGAGATTATAAATAATAATTATTGGTTAAAATGCGCACCGTCATCTGATAACGCATGATCTGAGCAAAATGACAAGTTAGCCACTGGCGGAATAATGAATACTGTTACAGGAGATGACCCCATGTATCGGATCACTTCGACGTTTTCCGCCGTTGCGATGCTCGCGGGCGCCACAGCTTACGCCATGACCGGGGGCAGCGTCGCAGCTGGGTTCCATGGCACATGGGTCCCTGGTTCAGCTGCCTGCACATCGCCGCTCAAGCTGATGATCGAGGCCAACGTGGTCACCTTCGTGAATGGCACCCAGCGAGCGGAGTACCGCCAGCTAGAGCAGTGCTTCACCTGCATGGGCCGCGACGTTGACAATGTCACCTTGCTCTCCACAGACGCGATGGGCGACTCACCGTTCCTCATCTATCTCGACGCATCCAAGAAAAAGACTACCGTGCGGGTCGATTTTAGCAACGATAAGAAGCTTGGGACTCGCTTTCCCTTCGGCACGGCCGCGCTGAAGAAGTGCGCCTGATGCCTCGCCGTCGCCAGGTTCCCCCGCCGCTGTACCAGTAATTCACCTGTGACGGAAGCTGTTCGAGCGAATTCTTGCTTCACAGGCAGGATGATAGTCAACGATTTGATCAGTACCTTTCACGGTAAGACGCCTGGCGGCAACGTGAGGGAGAGATTTCAGTGCGACTCGGATGAGCACAATTTGTTGCAAGGGTTGCGGGATCGGGATTTGATTCGACCAGCAGAAGCATGTAGCTGAAAGGAGGACAAGCATCCGGTGCTCACCCGGTTCGCAAGACTTGTGGTCAAGGTGCGAGCAGAGTAGCTCAAAACGCAAGAGAGGGGGCCTAACGAGATGGTGCACCTGACAGGGGCCGCATCGCGACTTTTAGGGGTTCGACGTCTCACCGGCCGGGGGCGGCACCACGACTCTCTGCTTGCAGCACAGGCGTACAAAGCCCCGCTGGCCCCCCGTTCGCTGCAGCGCCGGGTTAGGCGAGGGGTTTCGTACGAACACCCGCCCTACACACGGCTGCTGGACTGGAGCCACAAGGCACTCTGACTCCGCCCCGGATTTCGCTGCCACACTGACACACATGATGTCCTTGCGCCAATCATGGCATGGCCTCGTCACATGGCAATTTCTTGATACCCCCCCGGTATGATACGCTCAACAGCCGCTTGGATCATATCGATCCGCAATTGGATACGTGGCCACGATGTTGAAAGGAGCACGATAATGGCGAGTTGCCTGTCGGCAAGATGCTGCTGGTATCGCAAATTCTGATCCGTCGTCATCAAGAGGTCGTAGCCCTCTTGTTCCGCCACATCAAGTAACTTCCCATTGTGCAAAGCTGACCACCCATGCTCAAATGCCGTGTCCACAACATGAGGGGTCAGATGCCGACGGAGTGGGACCGGTGTCCCCTGATCAAAGAGCATTCTCATGAGGCTTCTGGGTGCGCCGCAGCCATCGCTCCGTGTTCGAGGACGGCTTCGACTTGAGAGCGTTGTACGCCGGGAAACCACTCGAGAAACTGAGCGATTGAGGCGCCATCTCGGAGATTTTCAAACAGAGCAGCCAAAGGCACACGTGTTCCCCGAAACACCCAAGCCCCACCGAGCTTCTCCGGGTGACGCTCCACCGCATCACAATCTTTCCATCGATCCATACGATTACCTCATGCTCAACCCAAAGAAACCAGCTCACGACTCGTTCGCCGAACGGCTTACGGCTGAGCGGCCGCATGACCTGACTCAGCCCAAGCAGACCCCGCGAGGAGTAATACATCTGCCAAACTTCAAACAGAACGAAGACTGCAATGGACACAAGCATGAGCAGAGCCGCCCACAGGGCCTGCTGCTTGGTTATGTACTCCTTGCCGCGCGACCAGAGGCCGAAGAAGCCCGCGTAAGCGGCCAGGATGATGAGATGAGTGTCCGCGGTCGCCTTGTCTAGGCCGCGCTCAAAATCTTTATCTGGGACTCGATCAACTCCTCAGCTTGTCGCTTCTCTTCGCCTTCAGCCGCCTTCTGGAGTAGTTCCTGCATACGACCGTTGGCCATCTGTTGCCTTTTCGAGCCCTCACGAGTAAGCGTTGTTGTGGCGCGTAGCCGACACAACAACGCTGTTGAACGGCACCCCCGCTCATGTCCTCGGGAATGGTCATCCAGCTGGCACCGCTTGAGAAGCGTTTTCGTGGGGATGTCGGCGGATGGCCTAGGCGACTGGGAGGAAGGAAAATTGATCGTCGGCCATGATTGGGTCCCCCTGTTCTGCAGCAGTGCACCGGGGCACAGAACGTCGAATGTCTCGCGCGTGCCTGGCTGGGTGCTTCGGTGTTGAGGGTCTCGCCATCCAGCATTCCCGATGGCCAGACGAGCCGGAGATGACACCCCCGGCATGGGCGCGCGGGTCAGACTTCTGGATGGTCCAGCCATGCTCTTCCGTATGCGACAGCGCTTCACGAACATATCGGTTCAGATGGTCGACTCGTTCCTTGCCTGTGCGATGCTTGTGGGGTTGGTAGGGACCTTCTCCCATGATGTCACCGTCCAATGGCAGCGGGCACCAAGAGGCGTCCAGCGCGGTATAGACGCGTGCCGCCGGATGGAGTACAGTAGGGCCGTCAGGAGTCGCATGGGAGACGGCCTGGCGAAAGGCGAGCGGAGTGTACCAGCGGGCGATGGTGGTCAGTCCGGACCTCGCGCACCGTGCGCACGAATGTGTCCAGTGGCTTGTACGACAGCACGTGGTGAGCCTTATCGATCAACGACGACCTTACCAATCCCAGGGGACACCCCGATGGGCGTCACGTTACCCCTGGCTCAGACATTCGTGAAGGAGGGGTCTCATGGCAGACGAAGATATTCGCGTTGGTCTGATCGGTGCAGGTGGCAATGTTCGCAACCGCCACATCCCCGGCTTTCGCAAGGTGAAAGGGGTGGAGATCGTGGGGGTGGTCAATCGCAGTCTCGAGTCGAGCCAACGTGTGGCAGACCAATTCAACATTTCCCGAGTGTACAATACTTGGCAGGAATTGTTGGATGACGACGAAATCAACGCCATCTGCATCGGCACCTGGCCCTACATGCACCGCCCGCTCACCTTAGCGGCGCTGGAGCAGGGTAAACACGTGCTCACCGAGGCGCGCATGGCCTCTACGGCCCAGGAGGCCCGTGACATGCTGGCAGCGTCGAGGAGTCGGCCGCAGCTCGTGTGCCAGTTGACCCCCACATCCACGACCTACAGAATCGACAAGGTTCTGCAGCGATTGATCGGTGAGGGCTTCCTCGGCGAGTTGCTATCCGTCGAGGTCCAGGCCCTGCAAAACCGCTTTGCTGATCGTGGTGGGGAGTTGCACTGGCGCCACGACTGGGAGCTCAGTGGGTACAATACCCTGAATATCGGCGCCGCCTATGAGTCCATGATGCGTTGGGTGGGACGGGGCAACCGGGTCATGGCCATGGCCAAAACTCACGTGCCGTACCGGCGTAAAGCCAATGGGGCGCTCACTTCCGTCAGCATTCCCGACCATGTGGATATCCTCTACGAATTGGCGAATGGGGCACAGGTCCACATGAGGATGAGTGCCACCACCGGACTCTCGACGGGTAATCAGATCTGGTTTTACGGCACCGAGGGCACCATCCATGTGGACCAGCAGCAAAAAATCTTCGCCGGACGTCGCGACGACAAGCAGCTCTCCGAGGTTCCCAATCCTCCGGAGGCGCAGGCCTTCTACCGCGTGGAGGAAGAGTTCACCAACGCGATTCGTGGCACGGAAGAGATCACCATGGTCCCCTTCGAATCGGGCGTGCATTACATGGAGTGGACCGAAGCGGTGATCCGCAGCGCCCAAACCGGGCAGGCGGTCTACCTGCCGCTGTCATGAGCTGTCAACCCCATCCTTGGCCAAGGCAGGGCATGGGGTAGCCGCCGGACGCTGTGTGCGGTAAAGACCACGCGGATCATGGTGGTTGGCGTGGACGGGGCGGTGTTTTGATCTGGTGACGGAGAAAGATCCTGCAGGGTAAGTGAGGGACCGCGTATGGCTATCGCGCCTGAAGCCCTGGTATATTCCACCGAGCAGGGCGATCTGCGCAAACGGCAGCCATCTGCCCCGCAGGGTCTTGCCCACCCTCCAATGCAGGACACCGCTGTCATCCAACGGACCTCGAAAGGCCGCGGCGGCAAGGTGGTGACCCTGATCAAACACCTGCACCTGTCCCTGGACGACTATAAAGCCCTGACGAAATACCTCAAAGAGACCTGCGGGAGTGTGCAAGAACTGTTGTCGTAGCATGGGCCGCCGCCTCGCTGGACACCACCCAAGCATCGTGGGCGTCCCGCACATGCGCTCAAACGCCTTAGGGAGCAGTGGTGCGGGGACCACGGTTAGCTGTGGAGCTACCAGCTGTCAAGAATCCTGATGGATTGAAGTATTATAACGAATACCAGCACGTCCTCATGCGCACGAACCAGGAGGAAAATACGCCCTTGTGTCATCTTCATTCGCGCCAGAACGTACCATCCATCAGTGCTAAAGAGCTACTCTGAAAAGGCCCCATCTACAGCCCATCGCAGCCTATATTCGAGCCGCCAACGCTCATGACACGCCTGCGGTGCTCCGCACCATCACCGCCGATGCCGTGGTGACAGACGAGGGACGCGCGTACCGTGGTCACGGTTCGGCAAAGCGGACGTCACACGACTGGTCGCCGATTCCGGCATTATCTGCTCGCGCGCCAAGATGCCACTCCAGGAGCGATGAACAGATGGTTTACGGTAAGAAGGAGTTTCTTCTCGCTCCCAAAGTGCATCAGATGCCGTATCCTGCGAACACACAAAGTGGTTTGTAGGAAGGCACTTGGGCAGTTCCCCATGGTGTGAGCGTATGTGCCACCATCTAGACCATGTGCCCCACATGTTTCTGTCCTTAGCCAGGGTGTATCGCTCCCTGCGCGAGCTAGAAGCAGTCCATCACCACAGTGGAGCTAGACTCTCTAAACCCTGGAATATACCTCTTTGGGGGGTTGTGCAAAAAATCCCAGTATGCCCAAGCTTTCTCCAAGCCGCGCCGGGATGCTGCATACTGGCAACAGGTCATGTCCAGGCAAGACTTCAAGGTTGAACTGATCTGGACGAAGGACGCTTCAACCGGGCCCTATGGCATGGCTTGATGAGTGAGGATCGCCTGGATCCGGAAATTCGCCACGGGCGTAACCTATCTGCCCCATGTTTTTGACCCAAAGACGGCAGCTGTATCCGAGGCATCCGGTAGTTGAAATCCTCCGGGTGGGCTGATCGCCCACGGGAATTATACGCTCTCCCGCTCATCGCCCATGAGGTGACCCGGTAGAACGCCGGAAAGATTCGACTTGACCTGTTGCCATTGGATGTGGTCTGCTCCTTATACCTCGATATGAGCCGATGGAGATACAAGCATGGTCAATGATTCCCACCAAGCGGACTTCCTGACGGCCGCCAGGACGGCGTTAGTTCTCCTCTTCCTAGGTTTTTTGGTGTCGTGTGCGCACGTCCAGGCAGTCTTGGCAGCGAAACACCCCAAAAGAGCGGCTTGCTCGGCATCAGTTCCCGAGCTGTTCGATCGCGTCTCGCCATCAGTAGTTTTCATCGCTGCCACTACGATCAACCCTTATCAACTCTCAGACCGTGTCAGCCATATCGTGGGAACAGGGTTTATCTATGACTCCTCAGGGCTGATTCTGACCAATAGCCATGTGGCATTCGGTCGTCAATCGATCATGGTAACGCTGGATGACGGGACCAGCGCATCGGCACAACTGGTGGGAGCGGACCCGATCTTTGACGTAGCCGTTCTGCGTATCGCTCACCCTCAGGGAGGAAGACTGCCCACGGCGGCATTGGGCGATTCCGATGGTGTCCGCATCGGTGAGGAAGTTTTGGCCATTGGCAACCCTTTAGGGCTGGATCAGAGTGTGACCCGCGGGATTGTGTCGGCGCTGAATCGAATCCTTCCCGAAACGCCGTTTTCGCTTGAGGAGCCGCTCATTCAGACCGATGCCGCCATGAACCCGGGCAATTCCGGTGGGCCATTGCTAAATCGCTGCGGCGAGGTCATCGGGATCAGCACCGCCATCATCGCTGACGCCGCGAATATCAGCTTCGCCATTCCCATAAATCTAGCAAAGGCTGTGCTCCCCTCGTTGCTCGCCCATGGCCGTGTCA
This sequence comes from uncultured Nitrospinota bacterium, assembly GCA_963707985.1. GTDB lineage: Bacteria > Tectomicrobia > Entotheonellia > J063 > CAVPRW01 > CAVPRW01. Next base: position 74,646 of record CAVPRW010000031.1, read on the forward strand.
TTCGCCCCTGGATCGGTTTCCACGGGCAGCTCATCGATGGAGTGCTGTTAGACCTCTTGCGCATTCCTCTCGCTGAGGGGCTGCTAGTTGAAGCGGTCGAACCGGGCTCACCAGCCGATCATGCAGGGCTGCGGGGTGGACAGATTGAAGTCGCCATCGGTGAGCACGATTTTCTCATCGGCGGCGACATCATTCTGAGCATCAACGGTATGCGCCTGGACACGCCTGAGAAGCTCAACAACGTCATGCGGGCCTTGCAGGTAGGGTCAACAGTCTCACTAAAGGTCTTTCGGGATGGGAAAGAGCGGGATATCCAGTACGTCCTGCCTGAGCGGCCGATTTTACCCGCGGACATTGGCCGACAGCGCTTGTTGGCGCCGCTCGCAGGTAGGGTCATCCCTCGTGTGGCCCCCCGAGATTGGCCCACGAGGGGGCGATAAGGCTTCAACAGCATGGTCCCGCGACACTGCAGGGAAACGCCCTGGCCTCGCATCACACCCGATACGAAGCGTCCTGCCATCCCCTACCGAATGGCTCTGAAGGCCGCTTCATGGCATGCAGTGTAGCCCTCGGTCTTAGGTCGGTGCGAGATTCGTCGCTACATCCTGTCGATAGGATTGGATGGCGGGGATCAGGCCGGCAATGGCCGATAAGAGGAGCACAGCGCTGACCACCACGACCTCTCCAATCGTGAACGCCGGCCTGATCGCAATCGCGCTGGCTTCATGCAGGTGCGACGCGATATACAGCGCGGCCAGGTGGCCAGCGATCAAACCAAGAACCGTGCCCCACGCCGCTGTAATTAGTGGCTCCGCTAGGCCGATGACGAATACGGACCCTCGTCCCGCCCCTAACGCACGCAGGATTGCGGTCTCGCGTCGTCGTTGGGCACCTACGGCGTAGCTCCCCAAGAACACCGTCGCGGCTCCCATGATCAGCGCCAGATAGCAGACCTTGGTGAGAATAGCCTGGCCTTGCCCGAGAAAATCGAACAGACGGGCCATCCCTTGCCCTGTCAGCACAGCCTGGGCAACCGTGCTCTGATTGATTTCCTGGTGGAGCTGGTAGAACTCCTTGATGCCCACAGGCCGTATCATGGCCGCGGTAATCTCTCGTGCCGTGTCATCGTGGACATCCCAATAGCTGTCGAGTGGTACGAAGATGGCGCGGTCGAGGGGAGTATCACTCGGCTTCAGCATGCCCACGATCGTGTAGCGCGCCTGATGTGTCTCTCCGAGAACTCCCTCAAGCAGTCCGTGCTGACTTTGAAAGGTGTCCTGCAGGCCCATGCGCCATTTGGCGGCAACTTGAGCGCCAAGCACGGCCTCAAAGGTGCTCTCGAAGGCGCGACCTTGGGCCACAGCGAAATACGGCTGCTTGCTGGCAGGATCTGCCAACACGAAGAACTCACGACCGACGCCGACGATGCGGAAACCCCTCACGCTATCGCCCATCGCCAACGGAATGGCATCGGCAACTCGCGGATCACGGCGCAGCGCCTCGAAATAGTCGAGCGGAATGTTGCCCACGGGCGCGTCTTGCAGAAGGATGGTGCTCATAATCAGCTGGGTTGGGCTCCCCTTCGCCCCTACCAGTAAATCGAATGGGCGGCTAGCGCGCACGAGACCGTCTTCCATGGCCTGAGACAGGAGCAACACGGTGATCGCCAGTGCCACCGCTGTCCCAAGGATGGCGGCGGTGACCATCGTCAGCACTGGTTGGAACAGGACGTTGCGCCATGCGATACGCAGTTCAGACATCTTCCCTGCCAACCGTCAGCAGGTTGGTTGGCCTCCCATTCAAACGCTCGACCCTGTCGAAGCTCGCCAGTAAACCGTGATCGTGGGTCGCCACCAAAACGATCTTACCACCGGTTTTGGCCTCCACCAGCAGGTGGTTGAGGACCACCTCGCGTGTCTCCTGGTCGACGCTAGCTGTGGGCTCATCGGCCAAGATCACTTGTGGAGCATTGGCCAGTGCCCGTGCCACACCCACGCGCTGCTGCTCTCCAGCGCTCAACTGCCCAGGCTTATGACGCATGCGGTTAGCCAGCCCCAGCCTGGAAAGCAGCAGACGAGCTCTCTCCTGTCGCTCTGAAGCGGGTATGACCTGGGACAAATCCATGGCAATGCGGACGTTCTCAAGGGCGCTAAATGCGGGCAGCAGGTTGAACGCCTGAAAGACGTAGCCAATGGTCCGTGCCCTGAAGCGGTCGCGCGCTCTCTCACTGAGCCTATGGATGGCGGTGCCGTTGACCAAGACCTCACCCTGCGATGGGGTCAGTAGACCGGCAATAATGTTAAACAGTGTGGTTTTACCAGACCCACTAGGACCAATGATCGCCACAGTTTCACCGTGTTTCACCTCGAGTGCAGGCAAATTCAGGGCCGTGACTGTCGTGGCAGCACCGGGCAGGCGAAAGGTTTTCACCAGGTCTCGTACCACAAGTGATGGGACATCTGGCATCACGGTACCCTTCTATCGCAACACCTGCACGCCGTCGGCAGCAATGCGCAGCAAGCTGACAAAGCCGGTGGCCTCATCAGTCTTGGTCCCGATGTCCAACTGTCCGGTCACGCGCACGGCCGCCGCTGTCGGCTGGATGCTCTTACCAAGTGGCATGCGCACAAAGACGATGTCCTCGGGCCATTCGGCGTCGGATGCACAGAAGGGGCATAATGACAGGGGTACTCGCGTGAGAACGAAGAAATCCAAAGCGGGTTTCAGTGGTGGGGCCATAAAGCCGGTCATCGCTACCCGTTGACCATTCAACGTTGCAAGCTTGTCGCTGAACACCAACCCCCTGGAACTACCACCCTTGTACAACTCGGTGAAGAGCAGCGTCGCGTCATTGGCCGCGGACGCCCGTGTTCCCTCCGCTAACTGGAACTCAGGCGATAGGCGCACTGCCGCCAACAGCCGGGCCTTTGCCGTCGCGGGTGCAAGGGTATCGATGGCCCAGCGCCAAGCCTGTGCGCCGGCAGTGAACAGCACGATGAGGCCAAGTACCCCCACGACGCTGCCGATCACGAGCGTCATTTTCCCCCAACTCGTCTTTCGCACAGATCCCATCGGCGCGCACCCGCTATCAATGGTCGACGGTGGCTCGGCGCCGGGCACCGCACTCAGGGGTCGCATCGACTATTGGCCGCCAAGAAGACTGGCCAGAGGGGAAGGCCCTTGGCGTGCATCGAGCCTCAAGGCATTGACGATGGCGAAGAACAATTCGGTGTTGTCGATGGTTTTGTGGAACTGTTCCGCCCCCGGACCACTCGCCGTGAGCGGGACATCCTCGACCGAGTGCACTGCGTTATTCGCGCTCCACGGCAGGTTACCAGTCTGCAGTTCACCGTCTCCGTTGCGCTGCTTATTCGCCACCCACTTGTCCCCCTCCTGAACGGTGGGCGAGAGGGGTTCCTGGTTGACTTTGTAATTCTCGTAGAACTCGGGATGATTCGCCCAGTGGATGGACAGCGGTCGTGTCACGTCGACCTTATCCGGGAAACCGTTGCCATCGTTATCTTGATAGTCCGGAAATTTGGCATCGGCATAGACACGAACGGCCTCGCGACCCTTTTTGCCATCGCCCTCCCAGTAGGTACCGGTGATGCTCATGCCATGTGCATGGTCGGCGGTGACGATGATCAGCGTGTTCTGGCCATTCGCGGCGGCCCAGCGCTTGGCCACGCCGACGGCCTTGTCCATCTCGATGGTGTCCCAGATGGTCCGCTCCCAATCGAGCAGGTGGGCTTGCTTATCGATCGAGGCACCTTCGACCATCAAGAAAAACCCCTGGGGATTCTTGCCGAGGATTTTAAGCGCCGTTTCCGTCATCTCCCACAGCATCGGCTGGTCGGTGAACGTCTTCAACACGGCGTCCTTCTTGATCACCGCTTTATCCAGATAGACATTCATATTGCCAAGATGGAAGAGGCCTAGCAGTTTCGCTGGATCATCGGCCACTTGCAACTCGCTGCGGGTGCCGACGAACTTATAGCCTTTCTCTTCGAATTCCTTAATCAAGTCACGGTTATCTTTGCGCCGTGATCCTGGAGTACTCTGCGGCAGGAGGGAGGCCGAGCCGCCACCCATGATGACAGCAGGCATCTGCGCTGGGTTCAGCATCTGATCCATGATACTGATGTATTCAGCTCTCCGGCGAGTATGAGCGAACATCGCAGCTGGCGTGGCATCCTGTATCTCCGCCGTGGTGACGAGACCGAATCCCATCTGGCGCGTGCGTTTGACCATTTCGCCGATGGTCTCGACTCTGGGATCGTCGTTCGGATCGCTCGTGTTATCGGGGTACACACCCATCGCATTCACGACCGACTTGTGGCCTGTCGCATAGGCCGAGGCGGAGTTCGCGGAGTCGGTGGCAATAGAGTCCATCCCCGAGGTGGTCACTGCAGCATAATACTCCATGTCATCCATCTCGAGCAGCGAATTGTACTTCCCTTCCTTCATCCCGCGTGAGACGATGCGGGCAGCTGTCCGCATCGGCAGGCTCATACCATCTCCGATGAACAAGATGACGTTTTTCGCCTGCTGGGGGGTAGGCTGTGCATCAACGACTTCGTATTCGACGGTCCTCGACAGCTGGACGCCCCCGGCCATGGCCGTTGCCGTCACCTGATGCCGGCCAGCCTCGCCCAACGCCACATCTCTAAAGGTCTGCTCCTGACTGCTTGCTGAGCTGTTGGTGATTTGTCCGGGCTTGCCGAAAAGGGACTCCGCGGGCTTGCCATCGATCGTTATTCCCCAAGCGGTAGGCTTCTCGGCCAGGGCGTTGGCTTCAACGCGCAAGTCAAACCTCTGACCCGCGAGGAATTTCGCGCGATCGATCGGCAGGATAGTCATGGACGGTTCGGCAGCATAGGCTGGAGGAGTGGTCGATAGGAGAGCGACAGTGCAGAACACTGCTAGCGCCAGGTGCGTCAGCACCTCTGCAACAGGTTGGTTGAGCGTTGCAAGGGTCGTTCTTCTCATCGTCCGATTGTCTTTCATCGCTGTTCTTCCTTTGCTTAGGTTTGGTATGTGGTGGATCGGGGTCTCCTGCGGCATTGGGTGGTTGGAAGCAGCTTCTACCTCTCTCCAGGGCAACGAGGTATGTGGATATGGTCCTTGTAGAGGATATGATCAGTATATTACGAGGTAATGAACTCCGTGTAAATTTTTACGTAGGCGATATGGAATGGATCTCTTTAGTGCAACATTTCGAGGGATCGTGCAAATAACCCCTGTATCAACTGGCCCAAGGCACCCCCCCCTGAATCTGCTAATGCACTATGTCGAGGAGTCGTGCGAAAATCCTCAGGATGGTTGCGATCACAGGAGGAATGGGATCTGGGTAAGTGATGTGCACGGGAGTCGCCCGCTCAATCCAGCGGGTCAGCCCGTCGACAGACAAGGTCCTCTCTGTGCTGATCCCCATCTGTCTCAGGGCTGCTGCGTTGCAGGCTTGCTCATATTGCCCCCACATGGGGATGGCCAGCAACTTCTTGCCCAGGTGGAGGGCCTCGGCTGGGGTTTCAAACCCGCTGCCGCACACCAGACCTTCACACCCCGCCATACTGTGCGTAAAGGCGTCAGCTTCCACGGGGGCAAGGGTAATGCCACCTTGTGTATACGGCTGCCCACGATAGCGCTTCGAAAAGGTCTCCCATCGCACAGGCACCTGGCTCAGCACTTGGATCACCGTGGTGTCATCATAGGCTGGCAGGTAGACGGTATAGTGCCCCCGATGCGTGACCTCCGTCTCGCGTACGGCCTGGCGAACAATGGGCGTCTGAATCCAAGACTCATACGGCTGGAAGTGGAAGGCGATGGCCTTCTCTGTTGGCGCATACCAGCGCATTAGCCATTCCGCAACGGGGTTTCGTCGGGGCGGGCGTGGCACCAATGGCGAGAGAAACGCGGCATGATGGCTCACGGCCAGGCAGGGGTGATGGCGAATCCTGGCTGCCCACGCCGTTACAGGCTCAAAATCGCTGATGATCAGGTCAAAAGCCTGTGCCGGAACCTGCCTGACGTCAGCTAGGAACTGGGCAAGATCGAGGCGCCCCCACGACTCCAGATACCCTACACGTCCCGCCGTCCCAAAGGCCAACTCAATTCCACGCACGTGATGGATAGGCACATCAAGTCCTAAGGACACTTCATGCATCCCGCCGCTGATGAGGACCTCGACATCTGCCACAGCCATCAGGGCCCGGACAATCTCCCGAGAGCGCGAGAGATGGCCGTTACCGGTCCCCTGAATACCGAACAGGATCTTCATCGCAGCCTCCCACAGGCAATCCAGTGCGCAACATCAAGGCAGCACCTGGAGAGGCTGAGCGTGCGGTGATGCGATCATCGTCGTGACCAGAGCCGTGCTCCAGCACACAGGCAGGTATGTGGCCCTAGCGATCACGAGCATCTAGAACACCTCACGCAGCTCGACATGCTCACCCTTGACGGCGATATAGCTGGACGGCATATCGGTCCAGCATCCGGTATTCCAATAGGTGGCCGTGCCCACCGTCTTCGTCATGGCTACATGGGTATGGCCACAGAAGACGTGGGATGCTTGCCGTGTGCCGGCATACGTTAGTGCCCGATCCGCCACCTGTTGACTGAGGCGCAGCCAGCGCTTGCTGAGGCGCTTGAGCCGCCTGGCCAGCCAGCGTTGCCTGCAGCGATGCTGAAGACTGTGATACCCCCAGGTCGCTAGGTCGCTGATCCACGGATGATCAACGAGGAAGTGGTCAAATTGATGGCCATGCAGGGCCAGCATCGTGAGACCCGCCTGGGTCCAGGTATACGTCTGATAGACCGGGACACCCAGGAAGTGCGAGGTGATCTCACTCAACCCCCAATCATGATTGCCTTCCACCCAGACGACCTGCACGTGATCGGAGAGCTGGCGAATCCGTGACAACACGTGCCAGTGGGACTTCTTCAGGCGGCGGAAATTCAGATCATCAAAGATATCGCCAAGGAGGATGAGATGATCATAGGTTTCCGCCTCAAGGGTATCAAGCAGGGCCTTGGCCCGACAGACATGACTGCCAAGGTGTACGTCACTGACGATCAGGGTGTTATGGATGGGTAGGGGAAACATTGGTCATCCCTCCATGCAGAACGTTCTGGTGGGTAGTATGGCAGGTCCAGGTGACGCGGCGATCACTTCGAGGTGACGGGGAGGTTAAATTTAATACGTTGAACCCTCTGTGTTATCAAACGAACCCATGGCTGAAGCCACGATGGCACGCGACATAGCAGGGCCTCTCTCAAGGTTCACACCCGGTCGGTGAGCCCAGCAGCCATCGCCAGGGGCCCGAAGACCACCCGGTGGCTGACACGAACCTGACGTCCGCGCCGATACGTTTTGCCCACCTGGGCATAGCCCAGGGCCGGCAGCGGCATCCAGGGGGGCTTCGGGGTTGGGCCTTTGGCTGATTGACGAGGTGGCTGCACCCAGTGACTACACTGGGCCAGTAGTGCTGTGGAGTAGTCCTTGAAGCCATCGCTGAGGAACAACGGGATACACCCAGGTACCCCCCCGTCGCCTCCCATGCGTTCCGGGGCGCGACGCGACCTCACCCCAGCTCATTTGACATGTTCGGGGGTTGGACAAAAATAGCCAATAAGTTCCGATCTTCATTGTGTCTCATCGCACCGTCCCTCCAGTTACCCTTATTCTGCGCCTCAGAGATGTCCTGGTGGTGATTTCAAGGAAGGACCGATTGTTGAGAGCATCCGCAAGTAATGATTTATCAAGGCGATCTCGTCTAGCGTACAAAATTTCTCCAATTCTTCGGGAAAGCCAGATACAGGTCACGGTTCCAGAGGCGTGACACTTCCATGAAGTGACCGGCTTACACCACGAGCTGGCTTGCGAGCTGGTCAACGTAACGCAGCGTCACCGCCGTCATCTCTTCCATCGTCAGATTGCTGATGGGGTGGGGCAACTCAATAAGCGGATGGCCTTCCATACCTTTCGCTCGAAACTGGAATATGGCCGCTTTCTTGAAGGCTGCCGTAATCACGACGGTGGCCGGAATGCCCCGTTTCTCGAATTCGATGGTGTCGTGCACACTGCACAACGTGCAGGATCCTCACCCGCCGACGGCGGCGACGGCGACCTGTACCTCCTTGGCGATCTCATCAATCAAGGCATCGGTCGCAGGCTTGGAGTAGTGCTCCTTGCGCTTGATGATGACGCGGGACACACCGTAGCGCTCGCACAAGGCGTCGGCAATGGTTTGCAGAATGACGGCACCCTGTTCCTTGGTGTTGTCGATCATGCCGACGGCTTTGCCGGCAAGGTCCATAGGCCTTGGGGCCATCACGATCTTCGCCTTGCTGCCGCCTACGGTCGGGTCGATGAATTCAAGGGTATTGTCCATGCGTGTCTCCTGCCAATCGTTCTTCAAGTCGATTCGTGTGCTGCCTAAATCTCATAGCGGCCGTGCACCGCCTGGCTGCCGCCGCTCCAGCCGTGGCAAATGGCGGTGCAGGGTCCCCAGCCCCCGGCGACGATCAACTGCAGGTCCTTCAGGTCCTTGATGGTCGGGATGAAGCAGTCATCATCGTCAGGGTCTACTTTGATCGGGAAGGCGAGCGCTCGTTCGCGGCGCCAGTTGCCGCCGCTCTTGAGATCACGGACCTTGCGTCCCGCCTGCGCACACAGGCGCCTATGCACCTCCGCGCGGGTCAAGCCCGCCTTGGCGCAGATTTCGGCGTGCTGCGGCCCCATGGCGATGACCATGTCCGAGCGGGTATGCATGTTCCAAGAACCCATGCCGGTCATCCCGTCGGCGATCCCCGTCAACAGCCGGTCCGGTTCCTGGCTGACGTCGTCGAAGCACAGGCGCGGACTCTCAACCATCGCGCAGGTGATCACATTGTCGTCCGGTGCATAGCCTTTTGAGACGGCCAAGGACTCCCAAGGGCTGTGCTCGAGGTTCTCGGTGAGGCACGCCGTATAGCGCATCGGGGTCGCAAAAATCGTTGCCGAAGCGATGCCGGGAATACCGCCTCCGAGGTTCATCATCATGAGCCGTATGGCGCGCCCAATGGTGGCATTCGCGCGGAAACCAGGGCCGAAGCAGCCGTTTCCACCGTGCAGCCCGATCCGCTGCGCGTATGGGCCGTTGACGATCATGAGGGGCGCGACGCCGTGCATGGTGCCTTGCACGCCATTGAGATTGAACTCCTCGCGCAGCATCAGGGTGATGCCCCCCAGAACCACTGGCAGATATTCGGGCTTGCAGCCGGCCATGAGGGCGTGGACGGCGACGGTGCGGACGGTCGCTGGCTCCATGGCCGGCGGTATGTTGCCAATCGGTTCATCCGGATGGTGTCTCGTCCCCATGAGCATGCGTTGCAGGCGCGCTTCCGTCGGCGTCACGACCGGGAGACCGTCCGACCATTCCTTTTCGAGGAAGAACTCGAATTCGTCGACTGGGGTGCTCATGGCGGATCTTGCCCTCGCGTCGTGCTGCATTGGCGTTGATGTTGGCGGTCTTGATGCCCTTGTCCCGCTTGGCGGTTTCCGCCTGGATGAAGGCCTGGCATGCCTCGGGTCAGTTTGCCACCGACTGCTCACCCAGGCCGAGGTGATCCGAACGATTCTCCGCCATCGAAAGCGCGTGGCCGGCCCGCCACCGTTCGTGCGATCGCCGAGAGATGCCGGGGAGGGCGGGCGTCGGCTCACACCGCTCGATCCGGCGCACGAGGCCCAACACGGCCTCCTGGAGGGGAACCGCCAGTCCCAGGTCATGCGCCTTACGCACCAATAGTCCGTTCGTGTATTCGATCTCGGTGCGACGTCCCCGCAGCAGATCCTGCGCGACCGAGGGGCGTTCCCGCTCCGTCACACGGCCGAGCTGCGCCGTCAGGCTCCGGTTGATGGCCATGGCCGATTCCGAGTCACCCTGGGCTGCCGCCATCCACACCCCCGACTCCGCCCCATAGATCGGTACGAGCGCATAGCCCAGTGATTGGCCGACACGAATGCCCTCGGCGGCCAGCCCGACCATGACCGGTCTCAGGACATCTCCGCCTAACAGGGCATGGCTGGTGAGGCCCGTTGCCGCCGGGTAACACATTGCTTGATAAAAAGGGCATTGTCAACGTATCGACAAGCCTATACAACCTCCGCCTGATGTGGCATAGTCATCCCTCAACCAGGGTTCCTTGTGAGAGGAACGCCCTCTCCTCATCTCGATAGGCCCTCTTGGGGCTGCTATGAACGCATCCGCACCACTTAACCCATACACACACCATTGCTTTCCGACCGAGATCATCAGCCATGGCGTCTGGCTCGACGACCGCTTCTGCCTGAGCGACCGCGACGTGGAAGAGCTCCCGTTTGCACGGGAGATCAGTGTGACGTATGAAGCCATCCGAAAGTGGTGCCGGAAATTTGGGCGACAGTGTGCGAATCAGCTGCGTCGCCGGCGCCCCAGACCTGGTGACACAAGGCACCTGGACGAGCGGTCGGTGGCGAGCAGTCCTTCGGTGCCACCTAGGCGGTCGTCATGCGGAATGCCGCCACCCAGGTTACCGAGGTGGTCATCCCCCATGCCGGCCACTGGCTCATGGAGGAACAACCCGCCGCGACCATGACCGCCATCCGCACCTTCCCAGACGCCCCGCAGTGACCAACTGCGTGGGGAACCGCCAGCACCGTCCCGCATAGGCCTGCCGGTCGGCCTCGTTAAACACTCAGATGCGTGGAGGAATCGACCTGGTGTGTTCGACCGTCTATGGCTGATGATCATCAGGCCCTCCAGACTCTGAATCACCCAGACTGCACGCGGTCGACCTCGGCAGTCCGCCTCGTAGGCGAGCAGGCCATCCTTGAGCGTCTCGATCAACCGGAGGCGGTCGCGACAGCGACGGTAGCGTCGCTTCTGAGGGACGCGTGGCCGAATATCACACACCTGATCTTCCGGTGTATCCTGAAAGAGCTTACTCGAATGTATCGGTTATGCCTTCAAGGTGTCCAGGGCTTCTCGCACGTGTCCCAGAAGGGTAGTTGGTGTGAAGGGTTTTTGAAGAAACAGGCGGTGCTGCGCGGAAATGCCATAGCGTATAATAATGTCTGGAGCATAGCCCGACATATAAATGACCTGCATTTCCGGCCGTGTGGAGACCAACTGGTCTGCCACTTCAGGACCACTGAGCCCAGGGAGCACCACATCGGCCAACAACAGGTGGATGGGTCCTCGATGGGCGCGGCTCATTTGCAGGGCTTGTTCACCGCTAGTCGCCTCTAAGACCCTATATCCCGTGGCATGGAGAACCTGTCCCACCAAATCGCGCACGACCTGTTCATCCTCAACCAGCAGGATCGTTTCATCAGCATGGGGAGAGGGTTTAGGAGTAGGCTCAACCTTGATCTCTTTGACGGGGGCATCTACACGGGGCAAATGGATGGTGAAGGTAGTGCCGACCTTTGGGGTACTCTCCACCTGCATGTTGACCACCATTCTGATTGACGATACCATACACGGTGAACAGGCCAAGCCCAGTCCCTTTGCCCGGTTCTTTCGTGGTAAAAAACGGTTCGAAGATGTGCGTTTGCGTCTCCGTGTCCATCCCCGAGCCGGTATCGCTTACGATGAGACGGATATATTCACCTGGCGCCATTCCCCCCAGCCGGCTGGCCAGCGCTGCATCCACCTCCATATTCACGGCTTCGAGGATGAGACGGCCGCCTTGCGGCATCGCGTCCCTGGCATTCACTGCCAGGTTCAGAATGACCTGCTCAAGCTGCCCGGAATCGGCGGTCACCTGCCCGAGCTCCGGAGCCACTGAAGCGATCAACTCGATGTCCTCCCCGAGCACGCGTCGCAGGATGGGGATGATATTGCGAATGATACCTCCGAAATCCAGCACCTGAGACTGGAACGATGGCTTGCGACTGACGGTCATAAGTTGACGTGTGAGTATCGCCCCTTGCTCGGACACATTTTTGATTTCCTGGACATATCGGCATAGTGTGCGTTGCCGCGTCAGGCGTCTCTGCAACATATCACTATAGCCTGAAATCACTTGCAGCAAATTGTTGAAGTCATGGGCAATGCCGCCAGCCAATCGTCCGATAGCCTCCATTTTCTGGCTCTGACGTAGGGGCTCATCGAGACGTCTGCGTTCGGTGATCTCCTGCCCAGCCCCATAGACTCGTATGACATGTCGCTCGTGGCTGTCACGCACCGGACACGTATAGTCACGGAACCAGCGCTCTTCACCACGCCGTGTGATGATGCGAAATTCGCTGATGTCGGTTTGCCCCATGAGCCAACGTGGTGGACGCTGCAAGATGATAGACAAATCCTCGGCATGAATGAAGCTGGTCCAGCCGCCATGGCAAGTAAGCGCTTCAAGCGTATACCCAGTGATAGCCGTAAAGCCCTCATTCACCCATTCACAAACCATGCTCCCGTCAGCGTTGATGTGCAGGAGATACGCATAATCGGACGTGAGCTCTGAGAGCATGCGATAGCGCTGTTCATCGGCTCTCAGAGCTTCGAGCGTGTGCACATCTTGCTGGCAGCGCTTGGCTTGCTCTACACTATCTCGGATCGCTTTCAGCAGACGCTGAAGATGCCGCTTCGACACGTAATCATTCAACCCCGCCTTCATCCCGGCGGCAATCGCGTCCTCGTGACTCGCCGAGCTCACCCAAATGACAGGCGTATGAGGAAAGCGCCGGCGAATCGTCTTGAGCACTCGGAGTCCATCGCTCCACTGGAGCCGATATTCGCTCACCACAACATCGAAGGGATATTGGGCAATAGCCTTGTCCAAATCCTGTTTGCCGGTGATCTCATGCACCACGGCTCCTGGGAATCCTTTCCGCAGCCGGTGTGCAAGGCGTTTTAGGTCATCGGGATCGTCATCGATGAGCAGAAACTGCAGGGGTGGGGTGTCACACATCATGGGCTCACCTGTTCCCCTCTGGCAATCTTGCGCCATGAGGGATCGCCGAGGTCCAGGACGAGAATGTGATACAATGATTGACTCCACAGAGATGCGTCTTGCTCTCTCATGAGAAAACAAATATCCCATCATAACGGCAAAAATTGCAAATAATTTTTAATGAATGAGGTAAATCAAGGCAACGCAAGGTCATCGACATCCCAGAGACCAAATTGTCCTTGACGCACAAGGAACCAGCAGATGACACAGCCAGATTCACCCGCGTCAAACCGAGATGATCACAGACACGAACGAACGCCAACAATGCACCCGGGTTCCATCATCGCTGAGGCCGTGGTCAACTCCGGCCGGTGGCTCTGTAATGTTGTCGCCGGGTTTTCATCTGTCCCTGACTTTGTCCTCCTCCACATCGCGGGCAGGCTCCCAGAGCACCATGTCCACCCCCAAGGCTGGCGCGGCTGGCTGCAACGTCGCTTTAAACCACCGCGGGAGAGTTTGCAGGTGTGGAGCGAACGCTTGCAACTGCTGGCCGACGATCCGCAGGTGAAGGGCATCATCGTCACCATAGGCGACCTGCAGGCGGGGCTGCCGGCGCTCGAGAGCCTGCGGCGAAATCTGTTGGCGTTTCGGACCTCAGGTAAACGTCTGATCGCCTTCCTGGTGACAGCCAACATCTACACCTACTATCTGGCCAGCGCGGCGGATACGCTGATAGCCCCGGAGAGCGCGGAATTTACCCTCCATGGCCTGCGTACGGAGGCAACATTTGTGCGGGCGGCGTTAGATCAGTTGCATATACGTCCACAGTTCCACCATATCGCCGAGTATAAATCCGCCGCGAACCGCCTACTCTATGCCTCAATGCCCGAGTCACAGCGCGAGATGCAGACGGCGTTGCTCGAAAGCATGTTTGAGGAGGTGCTCGGCACTATTGCTCACACCCGCCGGCAGCCGATCGAAACCATCCGGCAGGCCGTTGATCAGGGATTGCTCTCGGCCGCGGAGGCACATGCACGCCACTTACTGGACGCCATCGCGTACGACGATGAGCTTTCCTCATCACTGAGCCAAACAGGCAAACCCCTGAGCATCGCTCCCTGGGGACGCGCTCGACAGCGAATCAGGCGGCCGTATCATTGGCATTCTCTAGAACGTCATGCCATCGGGATCGTTCAGCTCGTCGGCACCATCGTCCCAGGCGAGAGTCATGACCTGCCGCTGCCGTTGCCGCTGGTGGGTCAGCAACTGGCTGGTCACGAGACTATCGCGCAAGCGCTGCGACGCGCCGAGTCGTCGTCACGCATCAAGGGAATTGTCTTCTATGTCGACTCGCCAGGCGGATCGGCAATCGCCTCGGACCTTATCTGGCATGAGGTGAGCCGCGTGCAGCGCAGGAAACCCGTCGTCGTCTGCATGGGCAACGTAGCCGCCTCAGGCGGCTACTATGTGGCGTGTGGAGCCCAGCATATCGTGGCTGGTGCCACCACCTTAACGGGCTCGATCGGTGTCATCGCCGGGAAGATCGACTGGCACGGCCTCCTCGAAAAGGCCAGCATCCACCGCGAGATCATCCGCATTGGGGCCACCGCAGCAATGCCTTCGCCCTTCGCCTCCTATTCCGACCAGGAATGGGAGCTACTACGCCGCTGGATGGATGAAATTTATCAGCGCTTCAAGGCACGGGTCGCAGCGGGAAGGGGACAATCGGTCGAGGCCATCGAGGAAGTCGCCCGTGGGCGTGTGTGGACCGGTCGCCAGGCACTAAGCCTCGGCCTCATCGACGAGGTCGGGGATATGGCGGTGGCAGTACGCAAAGCCAAAGAGCTGGCGCAGATTCCGTTGCACGCCGACGTCCCCATCATGATGGTGCGTCCAACCAAAGCTGCGCCCTGGCCGTCTGTGGCGCCAGCCGCGTGGGAGCCAGCACTGAGGAGCCTGCGGCAACTGTGGACCGAGCATGCCCTGGCGTTGATGCCACCAGAGATGCACGTCTGCTGATCTGTCACTCCAGTGCTAGCAGCTCCTGACCGTGCAAATGACTCTTGACGGCCCCTAAGGGGCCCGTCTCAATCGGCACTCCCGAGCGGTACACGATGACCTGTTGGGTGAAGGGTGACAGACGCGATCCGGGGGTGAGGATGCCAACCAGGTTCAGCGGATCCGCCGCAGCAACGATGGCGGTCTCGGATCCTTTCGACTGCCGACGCACAGCACGCAACGCATCGACCGCTTCTGGAAGGGCAAACTGCTCCCCGATGAACCCGGCGACAAACCGTCCACCACGAATTTCCCCGCGCGCCTCCAAGCGACGATAGATCGGCAGAAGCACGCGCCAGGAAGGCATTGGCAACTCGCGCGCCAGCAATTCACGGAACACCACCCCATAACGGCGCAGCAATTGTCTGGCCATGGTTTCGTCACGGAGCCGTGGAGCCTCAGCCGTCGACTGCAGCGTCCATACCGGTCGTAACAGCGACCAGCGCCCCACGGGCATCAATCGCACCGCTGGTCGACCACGGAGCCACCGCCCTGCCAGCCGTCGCGTCGGATGTCGCTTCAGATCGGGCATCAATAAAGTGCGCAGACCCGCAATACCATCCCCCGTGACCAACCCACAGGCTACCAGCTCCCACAGCCCGTCTTCGACCTGGATAGGCAAACGACCAGTGCGCTGGGCAAGGTCACTGAGAAACGACGCCCCATACTGCTTGAGGGTTTCGGCGACTTCACGAGCCGGCTCTGATAACCCAGCGATGACTTCGTCGAAGGTCCGTGAGGCGGGCTGCAGCAGCCAGGAGAGGTGTTCGCGTAGCATGAATGCCAGCGGTGCGGCGCGCGTGGGGGCGAGCACACGCCCTGCCGATTTCCTCCGGTCGTGTGCCGGTGGTTGCGGCTCCTCCACCGCCTCCGCCTGCGCCCGCAGCCCAAGTCGTCCCCAACTCACCTCTCCGGCCAGGCAGAGATCCTCCAGGATGGATGGGTCGTAGCGCCCGATGCGGGCAGGAAAAATGTGGGCTTCCCAGGCAGGGGCCGGCAATTCAAGCCCCTGAAGCTGGCCGATGATGTGCACGAGCCCGGTCCGTCCATGGAGTTGCGTGCCAGGATGGACATGTTGCCAGCGCAACAGGAACCGAATGAAGTCGGCCGCCGAGACGGGCTCGATTTCGCGCCGCAAGCGACCGATCGTCAAACGGTGGATGCGAGCCAGCAGCCCACGCTCACACCATTCCTCCGTCTCGTCTGCCCTGGCCCGGCGTGAACCGCCCGCGTAGAACCGTGCCGTTGGCCTCAAGCGCCAGCATCGCAGCCTCGACACGCCGCACCGAGAGACCCAAACGCGTCGCCAGCGCCGGTACCGTCGTCGGTCCAAGACATTCCATCCACCCTTGCACGATCATTCGCAGCGCCTCTTCCGCGCTGAGCTCTTCGTGGGCTCGGCGCCGCAGGGCTGGAGGTTCAATAGCCGGCTGCGACACCATCTCGGCAATAGCGAGTTGCACGAGCGGTAGACGTTCGGCAGCGACATAAGCTTGACAGGGCAGTGAAGCCCCGTGGAGATGCCACTGAGCCAGGGTCGCACGGCCGTCCTGCACCAGCTCCTGGGCGTACGATTGCCAGATACGCGCGGCCTCGACTGGCAAAATGCCGACGCTGAGCAGGACGTCATGGAATTCTTCCACATCTCGGACATCCGGCCAGGCTTGCGCGCACACCTCGTCGATGGCCGCTTGATCGAGGGCACCGATGCCACCAGCCAGGTCCGGATCGGTGCGTCGCAACGATACTGCCCGGGCACGACGCTCCTCCAGCGGGGCATCATCGAGGAAGGCATAGGGGTTCGCGTTAAGGATCTCATGAGTCATCGGCGACGGAAGAGGGGTATCGATCGCCAAAGTGCGAATCCCCCCCTGCTCGATAGTGGTCAACAGCGCCCGCAGTCCGTCGAGGTCCATGGCCTCATGCAGGCAGTTGGCGATGGTTTCATTGACCAGCGGGTGATCGGGGGGATCAATCGGCCCGGCATGGTTGTCCTGGCAGCCCAATTGTGCTGGGAAGACCGCGGCTAGCAAATCTTGCGCACGCATGCGCTGGATGGCGACCGGTACCCTCTTGCCCCCTTGATGGCGCAAAATGGCTAGAGCTCGGCCGCTATTCCAGCGCCAACGATTCTCAAACATTGGGGCCGCCAAAGCTGCCTGAATGAGATCACGCTCCAGGGTCGTCTCGCGCACCATCGCGAAGACATTCTCGAGTGGAAAACTGTGCTGGGCTCCTAATGATAAGATGATCCCATCGTCAGTGGCGGCGGCCTGAAGCTCGAAATCGAACGTCAAGCAGAAGCGCTTCCGTAGGGCCATGCCCCAGGCGCGGTTGATACGCCCCCCAAAGGGCGCATGCAGTACCACTTGCATGCCTCCAGCTTCGTCGAAAAAACGCTCGGCCACCACCACGTGCTGGCTTGGCACCACCCCCAGCACCGCCAGCGTTAACGTCAGATAGGCGACGATTTGCTGGGCGCCAGCTGAGTCGACACCGGTTTCGCCCTGGAGCCACGACACAGCGGCCGTCGGCTCGGCCAAGCGCGCCGCGACCTCTTGACGCAACTCAGCCACCGCTTGGGACAGCTCGGCCGTACGCGCGGGAGCCTCGCCAAGCCAAAAAGGAATCGTGGGGGGCGCCCCTTGCGCATCTTCCACACGCACACGTCCGGATTCCACGCGGCGGATGCGCCAGGAACGGTTGCCGAGCAGGAAAATGTCCCCGGCGAGGCTTTCGACGGCGAAATCTTCGTTGACGGTACCGACAAAAGTCTCCGCCGGCTCTTCGATGACGTCGTAATCAGCAGTGTCGGGGATCGCCCCGCCACTGGTAATAGCCGCCAACCGCGCTCCACGCCGGGCGTGGATACGAGCATGCACGCGATCCCAGTGGATCAGGGCAGTGCCGCGCCCCCGCCGAGTGCTGACCCCTTCGGCCAGGATTTCTAGAACAGCCTCGAAATCATCCCGCTGTAAGTGCCGATAGGGATACGCCCCGCGCACCAGCTCCCATAGGGCCGCCTCGGTGATTTCCGTACTGGCAGCGGTGGCTACGATTTGTTGCGCCAGAATGTCGAGCGGGGCACTTGGCAGCAGCACACGATCTAACACGCCGCGCCGTACGGCCCAGACTGCGGCCGCGCACTGTACCAGTTCATCACGTGTCATGGGGAACAGGATGCCCTTGGGAATGCCCCCAACGCCATGACCAGAGCGGCCGACCCGTTGCAACAGGGTCGCCAGGGCACGCGGAGCACCGAGGTGGCAGACCAAATCGACATGTCCAATGTCGATGCCAAGCTCCAACGAAGCGGTGGCCACCACCACCGGGAGGGCTCCGCTTTTCAACCCTTCTTCGGCCTCCAGACGCAACTGCCGTGAGAGACTGCCGTGGTGGGCGGCCACGCGCCCTTCTCCCAGGCGTGTAGTCAGTTGGTGCGCCACGCGCTCTACCAGTCGTCGTGTATTCACGAAGACCAGCGTGCTGCGGTGCTGCTGCACCAGCGCCATGATACGATCATAGACTTCGCCCCACATTTCATGACTGGCGATCGGACCTAGCTCCTGATCGGGCACTTCGATCTGCAGCTCCATGGTGCGGCGGTGTCCCATATCCACGATAGCGCACTGGGGAGAGGCGTCAGGAGCGATATGATCAGTGCCCACGAGGAGGCGAGCGATATCATCGATCGGCTTCTGGGTGGCGCTCAGACCGATGCGCTGCAGTCGTCGCCCAGCGAGTGCGTCGAGACGCTGTAGGGATAGCGCCAAATGCGCTCCGCGCTTATCCCCGGCGATGGCATGGATCTCATCCACAATCACCGTCTCGGCGTGGGCCAGGGCTTGCCGGCTACGCTCGGCCGTGAGCAGAATATACAGGGACTCGGGTGTAGTGATCAGGATATGCGGCGGTCGGCGCACCATCGCTTGCCGTTCGCGCGCAGGGGTATCGCCAGAACGCACCGCCGTGCGAATGTCAGGCAGCTTCAGTCCGTCATCGGCCGCACGTCGCAAAATCTCGGCCAGCGGCTGTTGCAAGTTTTTCTGGATATCGTTGCCGAGGGCTTTCAATGGAGAGACATATACAACATAGATGTGGTCGCCGAGGGAGCCCGACAATCCCTGCGTCACCAGGCGATCGATCGACCAGAGAAACGCCGCGAGCGTCTTACCCGAGCCAGTAGGTGCGGCGATTAACGTATGACCACCTGTGGAGATGTGCTGCCATCCAGAGGCTTGTGGGGGTGTGGGATGCTCAAAACGCTCCCTGAACCAGCGGGCAACCAACGGGTGGAAAGGAATATTCAGCATAGCAGGCGATGCCTCTCCAACTTCATGATGAGCCCAGCACTGGAGAAATATCTGAGATTCTCGGTCATAGATTGGTGTGAAGGACATCGTCACTGTAGCATTGGGTTCAACATTTCGCCTATAAAATCTTAGTCACGCCCGAACTAGTGTACACCAGCGGTCATGCGGCCCACGGAGAAGGTCAAGGTCGTGGACGTACCCCCATCGCGACTCCGATCGACAGTAATCTGCCCGTCAAGATTGTGGAGGACCGTCTGGGCAAACTCCAAAGCCTGCTGGCTTTCAGGTGTGAGAGCTTGTCTCAGCAGTATTCCAATGCCAGCTTCGTGCTCTATCGTACAGGGTTGGCAAGGGTCATCGGCAAGGCTGACCACAACCACCTGTCCTTCAGCTTCGCCCACGGCCGAAGTACGCACGATGAGCCCGCCGCCGGGACGAAGTGTGTCCATGGCGTGTCGAAGCAGACAGAGGAGAGCGATGCGGAAGTCGGAGGCTCTACCAAGAACCGCCGGCACCGGCTGAAGATCCGCCCTCAGGTCGACAGGAACACGCCGCTGACGGAAACCCTGAAACCATCTCGACCGGGCGATCTGTAGGCTATCGCTGACTAGTTGATTGATATCAACCAGCACCATACCGCCCTCATGGTCACTACTCATGAAGCCGTGGATGTGGCGAATCAATTGGTAGGCCTCAAGGGTCGCGTGCTCGGCCTCCATCAGGTGTCGCAATACACGCTGATCATGAAGATTGTGCAAGAGCATATCGACTCGACCGCCAATCACGGCCATCGCATTATTGAGGTCGTGAATAATTCCTGAGACAAAGACATTCAGGAGATGCATCCGCTCCTGCTGAACAGCCAGGTCTGCGCTGATTGTTGCGGGCCGTCGAGCCTCTTCGCCCGCACACGTGGGCGGGAATTGTAACCGTTCGAGAGTGGATACGGCAAATCGAACTAATAGGTGAAAAATCGCGGCCTCGAAGCGACTCACGCGTCGGAAGCGTTGTGAGCCGGCCGCAATCATACCCACCATCTTGCCATGGACGCAAAGCGAAGCGGCCAGTGTGGCGCGATAACCCAGTTTGTGGAGGCGTCGTGCGATGGTGCGTTCTCCATTCACAGAGATCTTCAGACGTTGAAGACGAGCGGCCACCGGTGCTAGAGCACCCTCTGTACGATATAAATGTGACTGCCCTCCATTGACAGCCACCCAGACGAAAGCGGCCTCCATGTGGAACATATCTCGTATGTGGGCGAAGAGCGTGCTGAGCAGCATGTCAACATTGGCACATGTCGTAAAGGCTTCCAGAGCGCCATCGAGATGTTCGAGGTCCTGGAGTCGCATCGAGTTCTCCCACCGCGGCGCAAGCGCGTCTATGACTCACAAGCAACAGTTCACCAACGAGGCATATAAAGGTTAAGACGTAGGTACATCGCCCCTCATCTCACAACTTTCTCCGAAATCCAGGATGGCCGCAGCGGCTTTGCCGCCATCTTCAACTTCTGAGCCACCATCCTATGATAGCACCGTAGGAAAAATGCCGTTGTTAAAGGTCCTAACAGATGACCCTCCACCCAAGCCCGTGCCTATCGAGGGACATGCTGCAGCATCACTTCAGGTCCACCAGTCATGGCCATCCGATCATGCCATGGATAAGGACTGTCTGCGGCAAATACTCACCGCTGAACCTTGTCTGAGGCTTCGATAGAACATCCAGCAGCGTTCCCGCTATTCCCGCTATGGCTGAATATTGCAGGGAAGCTCCGGCAGGGCTTCAATTGACTTTCCCCAGTACCCCGGCTACCATAAGCAGGTCAAAGAGCGCACAGAGGAGGTGCTGTTGTGGCAACACAGACGCAAACATACCATGAAGAGGACCTCGGAACAGGCCTCGGTCAACCATGGATGGTGATCCTGTTCAACGATGAGGTGCACGCCTTCGAGGAAGTTATCACCCAGGTACAAAAGGCAACGGGATGCAGTTCGTCGGAGGCCTTTCAAATTACCTATGCAGCCCATTCTAATGGGCAAGCAGTGGCTTATGTCGGCGACAAGCCACAGTGTGAAGAGGTCGCTAAGGTACTGCGTGAGATCGATTTGCACGTCGAGCTTGAAGAAGCCTAGGTGCGAGATATCGAGATAGGCCACGGGCCGGGGGACATATGCGGTGCGGACTGAACTTTTTCCCATCATGTCACCCCGAGTACATGTCGGGCCAGGTCTATTTTCAGGAAGCGCTGGACCTCTGTGGCTTAGCGGACAGCCTCGACTATGCCACCGTGAAAATCGTCGAGCACTATTTTCGAGCCTATGGGGGGTACAGTCCCAGCCCCCTGATTTTTCTGGCTGCCGCAGCCCAGCGCACGCGTGACATCCGACTGGTCACCGGTGCAGCCATCCCCGCCTTGCACCATCCTCTGAAATTAGCCGCCGAACTAGCCATGGTCGACTGCATCAGCGGAGGACGCTTGGAGGCGGGATTCGCCCGAGCCTTCCTGCCGCATGAATTCGAAGCCTTCGAGGTCGACATGGAGGAGAGCCGTCCACGCTTTGAGGAGGGCATCGCAATCGTCAAGCGGCTCTGGACTGAGGGGCGCGCGTTGATCGGGGACTCCCACGCGGTGCTCGATCAATTGCATCACCTGCGCCAACAATTCGGGCCAATTCAGCCGGAGATGCAGATCATGTTCGGCAATATGGATTATACACGGGCTCGACGCAGTGTGGAACTCTTCGGACGCGAGGTGCTCCCAGCCGTCGAAGGTCTCTGAGAATTCAGGCCTTCCATGCCTTTCCCCCCTCAACATTGTATGCTAGATTAGAGCAAGCGAGAACAACGCCGCGTGGACATGATGATCGGCCGCGCCAGAAGTTACGTTGTCAAACGACCGCGATGGCGGATGTACCGCTCAACTCAGGGGACTGACCTGCGCGGCCGGTTTCATACGCTAGTCGTGCCACTCCGCAAAGAGGAGAGGTTCATGACGTTTCCAGGACACGCGACCCCTGAAGGGACAGCCCGCTATGCGTCCCGTCTGCAGGGAACCGTCGCACAGGAACATTTCCGCGAATTTCAGGGGCTGCAGATCTCCTCGATTGGCCTTGGAACTTATCTTGGTGAACATGATGTGAGCACGGATACCCAGTATCGTGACGCCATCATTCGAGCGGTCGAGCTGGGCTGCAACCTTATCGATACCGCGATAAACTATCGCTTCCAACAAAGCGAGCGTACGATCGGACAGGCGTTGGCCATGCTCTTCGAGCAAGGGCGGGTGCATCGCGATGAGCTGGTCATCGCCACCAAGGGGGGCTTCCTGCCGTTTGACGAGGGTCCACCGCGATCGCAGCAAGAATTTTTCGGCTATGTCGAGAAGACGTTTATTCAACCAGGAATCATCAAGCCAGCCGATATCGTCGCCGGGTGTCATTGCATGACGCCGGCGTATCTTCAACATCAACTGGACGCGAGCCTCCAGAATCTTGGGCTGGAGTGTGTGGATATCTATTACATACATAACCCCGAAACCCAGCTCGACGAAGTCCCACGGGTAGAGTTCGTACAGCGCATGCGTGCCGCCTTTCAGGCGCTAGAGGCAAACGTCGCTGCCGGCAAGCTGCGCTGGTCTGGCACGGCCACCTGGGAAGGTTACCGTCGACCGCCGGACGCCACGGATTATCTGGCCCTCGGAGAGCTGGTCGCAGCAGCGCAGGACGTTGGGGGTGAAGAGCACCATTTTCGGGCGATTCAGCTGCCTCACAATCTCGCTATGCCTGAGGCATTGACCCAACAAAACCAGCAGGTCGATGGACAGATGCTGGCACCACTCGAGGCCGCGCAGGTATTTGGGATCTATGCGATGTGCAGTGCTTCGATCCTACAAAGCCGTCTGACCCGCGGGTTGCCTGATGTCCTGGCGCAGGTTTTCCAACTTGACACCGCTGCCCAGTGTGCCATCCAATTCGTTCGCTCCTCTCCAGGGGTCGGCTCGGCCCTGATCGGCATGAAGCAGGTCAGGCACGTGGAGGAAAATCTTGCCGTCGCCAAAGTGCCGCCAGCCTCGCTAGAGCAGTTCATGCAGTTGTTCGAACGGTCATCATAACTGAGGAGGACTCCAGATGGCTCAAGTCAGCACCGTGGATCTGGTCAAGGAGGATCAGGAACATCTTTTCCATCCCTTGCATCACCCCGCCGATCACCAGTCCCCCAAGGTGTGGGTGAAAGGGGAAGGGATTTACTTGTGGGATGCCGAGGGGCGGCAATATATCGATGGACTGGCCTGCTTGTGGAACGTTAATGTGGGCCATGGTCGTCGAGAGTTGGCCGAAGCGGCTGCGACGCAGATGGCCGAACTGGCGTATTGCTCATCCTACGCGGGTGCCACCAATATCCCGGCCACAAAGTTGGCCACGAAATTGGCGTCGTTGGCATACCCCAGCCTCAACACCGTATACTTCACCAGTGGTGGAGCAGAATCGAACGAGAGTGCTTTCAAGACCGCGAGGTTTTATTGGAAGGCCAATGGCAAACCGGACAAGGTCAAAATTATCGCACGCCAGCATGGCTACCATGGCGTGACACTGGCAGCGATGAGCGCCACTGGAATGGCTCCATACTGGAAGATGTTCGAGCCACGGGTACCCAATTTCGTCCATGTGCAGGCACCGTATCCCTATCGGTTTGAAGGTGTGAAGCCGGGTGAAACCATTGGTCAGGCCGCAGCCCGGCAATTGGAGGAAAAAATCCTTGCAGAAGGCCCAGACACCGTGGCTGCCTTCATCGCTGAGCCGGTACAGGGCGCCGGCGGGGTCATTGTGCCGCCCGATGACTATTTCCCCAACATCCGCCGCGTATGCGATCAATACGAGGTCTTATTTATCGCCGACGAGGTGATTACCGGCTTTGGCCGAACTGGCAGCTGGTTCGCCCTCGACCGTTGGGGCGTTGAGCCGGATATCATGTCGTTCGCCAAAGGCGTCACCAGCGGTTATCTGCCGCTGGGCGGCATCATGATCTCGGATAGCATTCGCCAGGCCGTGCTATCGGCCAAGTACGAGGATCGCTGGATGCACGCCTATACCTACTCCGGCCATCCGACCTGTTGTGCCGTCGGTCTGAAGAATATCGAGATCATAGAGAAGGAAGGTTTGGTTAAACACGCTGGGGAGATGGGGACGCGTCTCTTGGCCGGACTCAAGACACTCGAAGAGTTTGCCGCCGTGGGCGATGTGCGGGGCCTGGGCCTGATGGCAGCCGTCGAGCTCGTCGCCGACCGCTCGACCAAGGCGCCGACGGACCCGGCTCTGAAGATCGGCCCGCGCGTGCAGGATGAATGCATTAAGCGCGGGCTCTATACCCGCATTCGCAGTGATATCATGATGCTATGTCCGGCGCTGGTCATTCGAGGCGAAGAAGTAGACCGGATAGTCGACACCTTGCGCGAAGCCTTGCAGGCCGTCGTGCCAGAGCGGGCATAAGCCTGACGAGCAAGATCACAGAGGCGGGCTCCGGCGTGGACAGCCACGAGCGAGTGGGCTTCCGTGGCCCGTCAGCCCCTGTCACCAGGGGGCCTTCGGCTGCACCTGCTCAGCACCGTCCGGCGATTTTCCCCTTCCACTTACCCATGTTTCTGATAGTGTCACAGGACATTGTGAGGCACAGTGCCTCCTGTTGGCCTTAGATCAGGAAGAGGATGAGACAGGGACGCCCTCGGCGCAGACGCCACACACACCGTAGAACTCCAAGGTATGCGAGGTGATACGCGAGTGCGTGCGGCGGATAATGGCCTGCTCGGTAGTCGCGAGGGGGCAAGCATCGATATCTTCCACTCTGCCGCAAAGATTGCAGACGAAGTGATGATGATGGCTGCCAAAGGAATCCGCCAGCTCATAGCGGGCAAATCCCTCATGAAATTGCAGCCGACGCACGATGCCCAAGTCGCAGAACAGTTGGACCGTGCGGTACACAGACACTCGGTTGATGGAGCGGTCGTCTAGGCGAGTGTGGATCTCTTCGATGCTAAGAGGTGTCTCCCCGGCTAACAGCACATGCGCTACCGCCCGTCGCGGCGTGGTCAAGCGATAGCCAGCCTCCTTGAGCAGGGTGTATATGCGATCCGCCGGCACGGTAACGGTCATATCTCCCCCTCACATTGCAGGTGCGAAGTGTGCTCAGTATGGCAAAATTATGCTGTCGATGCAAGTCTCTTCCGAAGATCGTCGTCAATCCGGAACCCTCGATTGTCCAGCCTCCTTTGTTGACAGCTCACCCTCTTAGGGAGAATAATACAATCAGTATAACGCTGCTTGCAGGAAGTGTCTGATGCAGTCAAGGAGCCTAGCGATGGCGGAGAAAGATCACGAACCATCACGCCTTGAGCAGTTTCGGGAAATCGTCGATCTCGACCCGGATGACTATTTCTCTCACTTCGGCTATGCCAGTGCGCTCTTCGATGTCGGCCGCTATCCAGAGGCCGTGCTGGAATTCCGCCAAGCGATCCGCCTCAAGCCCGATTACTCGGCAGCCTTCCGTGATCTCGGCAAAGCCTTAGAGCGAAGCGGTGCGCCCGCCGAAGCGATGCAAGCATACGGCCAGGGTATTCCCATCGCCGAGCGGAATGGCGACCTGCAAACCCTCAAGGAGATGCAAGTATTTCTCAAGCGGTTAGAACAGGGGCAAGGCCAAGAGACCTGCTAGAGGAGCACCCGGCAATGAGCGTTGGGCTACGCAATATGTGGATACGACCGGAAGTACATGTGATTGCCGACACGGCAGCCGATCATGCCAATCTGCTGCGCCGGGCTACGCTCAAGGTTGACGGCCTTCTGTGCGGTCTCTGAACGTTGAATGTGCGCCGGGCCCTGGCAGGGCATCCGGGTGTCCACGATGTCACCACCACCGGGGAGGGTGATCTGATAGAGGTCAGCTATGCTCCCGCCGAGACCTCCCTGGCCAGGCTGTGCCAACAGGTCATGGATACGGTGGTGCTGCCGGGCGTGCGTAGCTTGTTGGGGCGATTCTCCTCGCCGCAGTGAGCAAAATACCTCGCGCCTAATCCTCTTGGACATCTCACTGTACCCTATACAGCCGACCTTTTCCCCCGCTTCTACCAAGATGATTCCCTTCCCACCATGATTGTGTTTATATTAGGGACGGTCACAGCTTTTTTCCTGCATCCGCAGCCACGATACATGTGGAGGAAGTACTCGTGAGTGTACACGCGAAGTTACGTGGATTGTACGTCATCACCGACACCAAGCTGATCCCCCGCTCCCGTTTTGTCGAAGCCGTGGAGGCGGCCGTGCGCGGTGGCGCCACCATGGTGCAACTGCGGGAAAAGGAAACACCGCAGGACGAGGTGATCCGCTTGGGGCGCGAGATCCTGGCCGTGACGCGGCGCCATGGGGCGCTATTAATTATCAACGATCATCCGTCGGTGGCAAAAGCGGTCGGCGCCGATGGGGCGCATGTCGGGCGCGAAGATCCGTCCGTGGAGGAGACCCGTGCCCTGCTCGGCCCCGATGCCATCATCGGCGCCTCATGCTATGGAGACGTCACTCGCGCCGTAGCTGCCGAGCAAGCGGGCGCTGACTACGTAGCCTTTGGTACCCCCTTTCCCTCCCCCACCAAGACCAAACGCACCGATATCTCATTGGGGATTTTTCGGGAGGTCAAGCAGCATGTGAAGGTGCCGGTATTCGCCATCGGCGGCATCACCATCGACAATGTGCAGCAGGTCATCGACGCCGGTGCCGATGGCATCGCGGTAGTCTCCGGCGTGTTCGCCGCCGCTGATGTCGAGGCCGCGGCGCAGGCGCTGGCGCAACTTTTCGAATAATCGATGCTGGGCGAAGAGGAGTATCGCGCATGGAGAAGATCTGCCGCAATTATCCTGACATTGCCCCAGCAGGTCCCACATAGACAGGTACCAGGGGAGATGTGTGATGTGCTGTTGACATGACTCGACGCTTCTCGTATAACTACCTCAACGGCATAGTCCATTGCGTTAAAGCATGATATATTCATACCATTTTCCGATGTCAGAAGCCCTGAATCGCGCCACACGCTCAATCACGGAAGCCGACCTGCCTCGCATGGTCCTCGAGGTGCGCGAGCTGCCTGCAGAATTCCAAGGTTTCCACCCCACACACGAGGGCGTCCTGGACAATGCCACGATGGCGGAGCAGGGCTTTTTGGGTAGTCGTGCCGAGCACTTTACTGCCATCGGACGTCTCACAGGTTATGTACAGGAATTTTCCGCACCGCTTCCCAGAGGTGAGCCGATCGCTGTCGGCTCCGACCTGGCAGTGGCTACCGTCGCTCACCTCTTCGAAGATGCTGCAGGGGTGTCGCGTTGGATGCAGGAGATCTTTCTCGGGCAGTTCGAGGCCAACGTTGGCCAGGAAATCCACCCAGGTCAGCACCTGTTAATGGTGGAACGTTTGGCATTTCAGGGCTTCTCGGATGAGGTGGTGGGGCTACGGGTATTGCAGAGCGGACCACAAGGGCCAGTGTCATCAACGGTTGTCGACTTCCGGATCGGACGTTTACTTGGCGTGGTCTACATCGCCACCTTCGGGAATTACGAGCGACGGGCGGTCGTGGAGCGTCTCGGGCATATGCTGGAACGCAAAATCGTGCGGGTGGTGCTCGGGGACCTGTGACACGCGGGGTCCATCCCCTCGATTCTCACGCATCTCCAATCTTACCGACCACTAATGCTGTCGGTGACAAACATCCGTCGGTGATTCGGTGGCCTCGTCATAGGGTAGCCGGTTCGGGAGAGTGCCGAGGAGATGAATCATGGCCAAGGATAAGGGCCAGGTGCGTCGTGTCCTACAGATCTTAGGCCCTGAAGACCAGGAAACCCTCGCCATCCTGCACGATCCCCCCCGGATGGAAGAGTTGTTACGCCGACACGAGACCCTGGCCGAGGTCGAAGCGGCGGGAATTGTCAGCGGCATGGGAGGTCTGCTGGCAGGAACAGATTTCTCCCACCCCCCTTTACCAGGACTGCACGTTTTTCCTGCAGTACTCGACGAACTGGTAGGGTTGTCCGACACGGTGCGAGACACCCTCCTACAGGTTCATTTGCCAGCACTGCTGGCGGCTCCCCAGGAGGGTCTGGCGCTCACCCAACTGTTTCAGGGTTTGTGGATCACCATCTGCACGGTGGACGGGATCGACTACCGCATGGTCTATCAAATCGACGAACCAAGAGGCAGGGATTACGATCCTGATGGTCGGCACCTGGGAGAGCTTGGAGCAGCGACTTGAAGAGGACTAAGTCCCCAAACGAGGCTCCCCTCTGGGTGGGAGAGGAGGCAGACCCGGAGTGTGGGGAAAGGTCAGCCTGAAGGAAGATTGTGGGGCTCGTTAGAGAGGGGGCGAGCCGCTGGCGGGAATTTAGACTCCCTCTGGAAGGGATCACCATGCCGTTACACATTCTACGAACAAGTACTCCCAGAGCTCGCGTGCCTGAGTCCCAGTTAGGGTTCGGTCAGGTGTTCACCGACCATATGCTGCTCATGGATTATACGATCCAAGCGGGCTGGCATGAAGCCCGGATCGAGCCCTATGGACCCTTTTCTCTGGAGCCTTCGACGATCGTTTTCCACTATGGCCAAGCGATCTTTGACGGATTGAAAGCGTTTCGCACCCCGACGGACGATGTAGTGCTGTTTCGTCCCCAACGTCACCTGAGACGCCTGAATACCTCGGCGGCGAGGTTGTGTATCCCACCTCTTGATGAAACCTTCACGTTGGTAGCCCTACAGGAACTTGTCCGCCTCGATGCCGATTGGGTGCCGCGCACACCAGGGTGCTCGCTCTACATACGCCCGACGCTCATCGCGACCGATCCCACCCTTGGCGTGCACCCATCACGGACGTATCGCTTCTTCGTCATTATGTCGCCAGTGGGCGCCTATTATTCTGAGGGTTTCAAGCCGGTCAAGATCCTCGTGGAGGATCGCTATGTGCGGGCCGTGAGCGGAGGGTTAGGGGCCGCCAAAACGCCGGCCAACTATGCCGCCAGTCTACTGGCCGCTGAAGAGGCCCAGGCTCAGGGATTTTCCCAGGTACTCTGGCTGGATGGCATCGCCCACCGCTACATCGAAGAGGTGGGCTCGATGAACATCTTTTTCGTGATCGACGAGCAGTTGGTCACCCCGCCCCTGGAGGGGTCGATTCTCGATGGCGTGACACGTGACAGTGTGATCGCACTGGCCCAGAGTTGGGGGATTCGCGTCGCAGAGCGCCGCATCGGTATCGATGACATCTTGGCTGCGCATGGCGCGGGCAACCTCACTGAAGTGTTCGGCACCGGCACGGCCGCCGTCATCTCCCCCGTTTGTGAGCTATTCTATAAAGGCCATACGATTGTCATCAACGACCGCAAGGTCGGGCCAATGACTCAGAAATTGTATGACGTACTAACCGGGATTCAGCGAGGAATTATGCCGGATTGCTTCGGATGGATGGTCTCTGTAAAGTAGGGGAGACTTTCCCAGATGTAGCCCGCGTTACCCTCCTTTGGCCATCATTATCCCAACGATTTCCACAACAGTCTGACTTCCCTCTACAGTATGGTAAAAAGTGTTTATCTGTGCAGACCCACATGCCCCTTTCCGTTACTTCACCCTGACACCTATTCGGCGAAACTGACTGTGCCAATCTCCTATAGACTGATTTAAAAGCCAAAGGATGGGGGCATGTGCAGCCAAGCGAGACCTATGCGTCGATCTGCTGTAATAGCCGGTAGGCTTGAGCAATATCGAGATCCCCCTGCTGCACCCTCTGGAGTATATTGTCCAGGGTAGGTCTCTGCACTGCGGGCGCCGGTGCCGGTGGCCCTAGCTGGAGGGCCAGGAAGGCGGCAAAGGCGAAGATGGTTGGGTGGTCGTAGACCGTGGTCACTGTGATATTGATGCCGTATCGAGCGTTGAGCCCCCGCACCCACTCCGCCGCCACGATCGAATCCAGCCCCATATCGATGAACGGCTTGTCCAGCGCAACTTCCTCCCGCTCCAGGAACAGCGCCTCGGCCAGGCTCGCTGCCAGCGCTTCACACAGGATTTCCGACGGGATCGTCGCCGGACGTCCGGCGTCCATAGCAGTCGCTGCGGGAGTGGCAACCGGGTCGGGGGTGGGGACCACATGCGGCTGTGTCATGGTCAAAGGCCGTAGGCCAATACCGCGCGGCTTGGGGCGGGTGATGGTCTCGCCCATGCTTGCGACGCTGGCAAGCGGCATGAGCGTGACTGTCGCCCGTGGCCGTTCAGCACCGCTCTCTGCGGTCACGGCGTAGCGTAACGGCGGCGAGGCGAGGGGCCGATGCACAGGCTGTGGCAGCGATGCTGGGGCCGCCTGGGGCAGGAGCGCTGTCCACCGTGGTGTAGCCTCCTCGACATCCGTCGCGGCCGGCTCGGATGTGATCGGTTGAGGCGCAGCGGACTGCCCGGCGGCAGATGTTTGCGTGCTGCCCCGATCCCAGCCTCCAGGTAACCAGAAGCGTCTCCCGGCAAAGGGATAGCTGGGCAGATCGATGCGCCGGGGCCGGTGTTCACCGTAGAGCCCGTGCCAGTCAACGTCGAGTCCCTTGGCCCAGAGTCCCAGGATGTCGGTAACCTGGCCCTGTCGGAGCCAGTCCTCGATCCGGTGCGCAATGCTCTTGTCGGAGGAGAACTCGGCCACTCCCACTTTCTCTACCCGGGCGCACACCAGGCCGTCGATCTCAGGGGCGTCTGCCAAAAACGCTCGGAGCTTTTCCGCCAGGTCTGCGATCGACGCGGCGGTCATGGCTAGCCGTTCGTCCATAGCTTCCCGCCCCACCTGCAGTGTGTATGCTATGCTGGCGAGATCAGCATCAGTCAACGGCCGGCACGCGACGGCGTGTAGCAGTTGCTGGGCCCGCGCGCACAGTTCGTCTGCCTTGCGAGCCGACAACACGAAAATGGTTGCGAGCCGGTCTCGGTTGGCACGGTCGTCGTTTTCTTCGACGACGGTCTCTCCGACCGATTCTCGGTATTCTTCAAGAATGACGTGTGCGTTTGCGCCACCCGCCCCGAACGAGGAAACCCCTGCGATCCGGCTATATTCCTGCGTGATGCCGTCGATCTCGATGTGAGGTCGCTGCCACACCGCTAGATCGCGCTGGGGTAGGAACGGCGACTGCGAGAAGTCGATGTTGGGGTTCAACTCATTCACGTGCAGCGTGGGAACGAGCAGCCCATGCTGCATCTGCAGAACCACCTTGGTGAGGCCGGCAATCCCCGCGGCCGCTTCCAAATGGCCGATATTGGACTTGACTGAGCCAATGGCGCAGAAGCTCGTGTCGCGCGTCCAGGCATGAAATGCCTGGTTGAGCCCGGTGATCTCAATCGGGTCGCCCAGGTCCGTGCCCGTGCCGTGGGCCTCAATATAACTCACCGCTCGTGCCGGCACACCAGCCTTTTCCAGGGTCTCGCGGATCAAGGCGCCCTGCGCGTTGGGATTGGGCACCGTATAGCCGTTGGTTTTGCCGTCATGATTGATGCTGGTCGCGCGGATAACCGCATGGATGCGGTCACCATCCGCGATGGCGCGAGTCAGCGGTTTGAGCAATACCACCCCCACCCCTTCGCCGGGTACATACCCGTTGCCGCCCATGCCAAAGCTCTTGCAGCGCCCGTCCACGGAAAGCATCCGCTGGTGGCACAGGCCGGTGTAACTGGTAGGATGGAGGTAGAGGTTGACCCCACCTGCGATCGCGAGCTCGCATTCCCGGCGCAACAGATGCTCGCAAGCCTCGTGAACTGCGGTCAGTGACGAGGAGCACATGGTATCGATCGGCATACTGGGCCCGCAGAGGTTCAGCAGGTAGGAGACACGGTTGGCCACGGAGCTGAAGGAAGTATGGGGCGAAAATTTTTCGCCGCGCTGCCACATCTCCGGACCGTAGAGGTCGAACCCCGTCTTGGTGATGCCTGCGAAGACACCGACCCGGTTGCCGTGGCGTTCCGCCAGCATGGCACGGGTATACCCGGCGTCCTCCAGCACCGCCCAACAGGCTTCAACGAACAGTCGCTCCTGGGGATCCATGTTGAGGGCTTCACGGGGTGAGAGGTTGAAGAACAGGCAATCGAAATCGGCAAAGTGGTCCACGAAACCGCCCCACTTGCAGTAGCTCTTACCTTGCGCCACGGCTTCTTCCTTGTCGGGCTGGTAGAATCCCTCGAGGGGCCAACGATCCTCCGGGATTTCCGTGATGCAATCCCTACCGACCCTGAGGTTCTCCCAGTATTCTTCCAGGTTTCCAGCCAGCGGATAGCGCCCACTCATACCAATGATGGCGATGGGCTCGCGAGCGGGTGTTGTCTGCCGCCCGGGGCTCACGAGCATCCGACCCTCTTGTTGGCGTGGGGGATTCGGTATCAGGAGTGCGGGTCCGTTGGGAACGGATGCGGTATTGGCTGGGCCATGTGCCGGCGGATGGGCGGAGGATAGCGTGCTCCAGCGCAGGCAGGCTGCCGCATGCTCTCTGACCAAATAATCGGCAAGAGCCATCAGAGTCTGGTACTCGTAGAAGAGGGTCGCGGACAGTTTGCCGAAGACGATAGCCAGTTTTTCGTTGAGCTGTTTAATCATGATCGAATCGATGCCGTAACGCTCCAGTGGCTCTCCAGCGTCGACAGAAGTGACGTCCAGCTTGAGGTAGTCGGCCAGCAGCCGTTTCAGTTGGTGGACGGTGTGTTCCCTGAGACGGTCCAGGTCCACATCGGCAACGTTCACTAGTTCTCGCTGCTCGTCGGCGACATAGGTCTCAGGGAATAACCGTTCCCGGATGACTGACACGTCTCCCTCGGCCACAAGGACCTGATCCCCTGCGGTGGCCAAGGCCTGGTATAGGGCACGCAGGCCCGTCGTGGTGCGCAGGGCGATCAGGCCGGTCTTCTGTCGCATGAAGGTTTCCCATGCTTCATCGCCCCCCACTGTGGCCATGCCCCCCTCACGCCACAGGGGCCAATTGATCGAGAGGGTGCGGCCCCAACGCTGGCCTGCGGCCACGAGACCGTTGCGGTACATGGCATACGCGTCCATGAAGGCGTTGGCCGCGGCGTAATCGGCCTGACCTGGGTTGCCGAGGACAGCGGTCATGGAGGAGAAGCACACGAGGAAGTCCAGGTCCAGGTGCTGGGTCGCCCGATCCAGGTGCACCAGGCCCGCAACTTTAGGGGCGAGCACATCCCACATCTCTTGTGAGGTTTTTTGGCGGATGGCGTTATCGCGAATGATGCCAGCGGCGTGGATGATGCCGCTCAGGCCGCCGAACTCGCGCTCGATGTCCCGAATCAGTCCGGTCACAGTCTCACGATTGGTCACATCCACCTGGCGATAGACAATACACGTTCCGGATGGTGCGGTGTCATTCAAGAGGGCGAGAGACGGATCCTCACTTCGCGCCGAACGCCCCACGATGACCAGGTTCACCGCGGCGGTGCGGGCCACGATGTCACGGGCAATTAGGCGTCCCAGGCCGCCCATACCACCGGTGATGAGATAGGTCGCGCCCTGGCGCCAGGGAGGTGTCGACACGCTAGTGTCAAGGCGCATTGTCATCTGTCGCCAACCAGGCACCCGACGTCGCCCGCCGTCATAACGTACCCGTCTCTCCGACGGTACACGACTCTCACGCTCCAGGATCTCAGCAAACGCAGCGGCATCCGTCTCCGGATCCACGGCAATAAGCTGGCCCACCAGCGTGGGGTACTCCAGTCGGGCGGTTTGCAACAGGCCGGCCAGGCCGGTCAGCAGCCACGCCTCATCGCGGTGAGGAATCACCACCTGGATCAGAGTGGAAATAACACGATCGTCCCCTGTATCGACGATGAGGGCCTTGATCTCGGTCAGGATGCGGGCAGCGTAGGATGCAAATCGGGCAGCGATGTCTTGTGCATCATCGTGAAGGAAAAGACAGCGGGTTCCTGTCAGCCGATTGGCAATGGCGACCTCGACGCCATCCTGGTGGGGCAGATCGCAGAAGATCGCCAGATGGCGGACATGCTCTGGCGGCAAAACCGGTGGGATAAGGTCCTGCTCGCGCCAGCAGGCCTGGAGCATCAAGGTGCCAACTATCGCTTCTGCGGCTTGCCCGCAGGCAACAGCGGTGTCAGAGGTCAGCGCGACAGCTGCTCCACTAACCCAATAGTGTTCGCGGGCAAAGGGGTAGGTGGGCAGGCTTAGGCGTCGCATGCCCGCAGGGAACAGTCGATCCCAGGGCAGCTCATAACCTTGACAGTAGAGGTCAGCGAGGGCGAACAAGTTCTCTTGATACTGCTCGTGCTCCAAGCAAGGTTGCTCGTTATGCGCCCGGCAGCGGTTGAGCAGGTCCAGGGCCAACGTCTGAACGGCACGCCGGGCCGTGAAGCCTCGCGGCACCACACCTTGGAAGACATTGGGCCGGCTGGCGTCGGGCGTGTTGACCACCTGACGCCAGACCTGGATGGCGTCGTCGCGGTCCTGGATGACAATCGCGCAGCGGTGTCGAAAATGCGAGCGCCCCCCTAGCAGCGTGAAACCGATGCGTGTCAGGTCAGGCGCCTCGTCACCCTCCAAGAACGTCACCATGTCGCTGATCTTCCGCCGCAGGGCATCCGGGGTTCTTGCCGAAAGCCCCAGGAGATAAAACGGCGCCAGGATTGGCCCTGGGGCAACCTCTCCATCGTCGGAACGCACGACCATGTGGGCGTTGGTGCCGCTCATGCCGAAGGCGCTGACTGCCCCGACGCGTCGTGCACTCGTCCAGGGCCGTCCCTGCTTGTTGACGTAGAACGGGCTGTCCTGCCAGTCGACGTACTCGCTGTCCTGTTCACAATTCAGACTCGCTGGAATGATCTTGTGGCGTATAGCCTGGACCATGGCGATCAGGCTGACCACACCGGATGCGGCAAAGGTGTGGCCGAAATTGGTTTTGCAGGAGGTGAGCGCACAATAACCCCGCCCGCGATGGCCACAGCGGCCTATGAAGGCATCTTGGAGCGCCTGGATTTCGACCGGATCGCCCAGGCGTGTGCCCGTGCCATGAGTGACGATGTACTCGATCTCCGCTGGGTCGATGCGGAAACGTTCATACACGGTGTTGAGTAGGTCAGTCTGGGACACGCCGTTGGGCGCGGTGATGCCATTGGTCTTGCCGTCATAGTTGATGCCGCTGCCATCGATCACGGCATAGATAGGATCGCCATCGGCCTCGGCCTGCGACAGGCATTTTAACACAACCACGGCCACCGCTTCCCCCGGTACCAAACCATTGGCACGCTTGTCAAAGGCGTAACAGTGACCGTCAGTGGATAACATGCCGGCCGCGCTCATGCCCAGGAGCTGAGCGGGTGTGAGGAGTAGGTGGACGCCAGCGGCGATGGCCGTGGTGCACTCGCCAGCGCGCAGGCTGAGGCAAGCCTGATGCACGGCCACCAAGCCGGAGGAACAGGCGGTGTCGATGGCCATGTTGGGACCGCGAAGGTTGAGAAAGTACGCCAGCCGGGCGGCCAGGACAGCGTTGTGGCTACCGGTGACGCCAGCGGTCATGCCGGTGAGCTGCTGGTAATCCCCCTGCTCCACACCAACGAACATGCCGATGCAATTGGCCTCGATCTGTTTCCGGCCGTACCCTGCGTCCTCCAGAGCGTTCCATGCCTCCTGGAGCAACAGCCGTTGACGCGGGTCCATGGTTTCCGCTTCCCTGGGAGAGATATCGAAAAACAGTGGATCGAATTCGCGTACGCCTGGCACACATCCACTCCATTTGCCGTCAGTTTTGCCGGCAGCGGGGTCGCCATAGTAGAGGCGCCAATCAAAGCGGTCCTCGGGCATTTCCATCACGGCCTCGCGTCCCTGCGCCAGGATGGTCCACATCTCGGAGACGTTGCGTGCTTGTGGGAAGCGCCCACTCATACCGATGATGGCAATAGGTGCGTGGCGTGAGGTCCCCAGAAGCGCCGCTGCTTCGGGCAGGTGCCGTGTGGATGCCGCAGGTGTGGAAGAAGAGGGTGAGGCAGCCTGAAAGGACACAGACTCACTCGTTCCTTCCCGGTAAAAGCCATGCATGGCCTGACCATGCATATCCATGAAATATTGACCCAGCATGCCAAGGGTGGGGTAGCCGAAGAACAGCGCCGGTGTGATGGCGGCACCGAGCCCGGCGGGTTCGAAGTGTGTGGTGAGGACGTCGGCAAACTCGCTGAGGCTGATCGAGTCAAAACCAAAATCAGCCAGGTTTGCCTCGGGGTCCAACCTGTGGCGAGGGATCTGTAGAAGCTGGCCCGTCAACTCGGCCAGGTCCGAGGCCACGCATTGGGCCACGGTCAAACCTTTCATGTTGGCTCGACGTCCCTGGCCCGTGTTACCAAAGAAAGGAATTGAGCCTGGCGCTTTGTCCTTTTCATCAGGGACAGGGTCGTATCTGAAAACACCGGTCCTTGTAGGCTCTGCCCCACTGGGGCAAGAATACGAAACGGGACGGGTCGATGCTGTAGCGGGGACAGAGTGTTTCCGAGCGAGAAAGCCCCACACCCTCTCCGGCTCACCAACCAGGACCAGGTGCTGGGTGTGGTCCTGGCTGAGGATCCGTTCAAAAAGATCGAGGCCCTCTTGCGTTCGTAGCGCTCGTTGTCCGCTCGACTTCAGGTAGAGGCTCTCGGCCTGCGCGTCACCGTGGAACCCCATGCCGCCGTCTTGCCAAAGAGGCCAGTGGATAGTAATGGCGTGACCTCGGCGCTCGCCCCGCGCCACTAGTGTATTATGCCGGGCCGCATGGGTCGCCTGGAAACGGCTGGCCACGGCATAATCACAGGCACCAAAGTCTCCAAGAATCGCAGCAGATGACGAGAAGTAGCAGATGAAGTCCAGGTTGTCGTCCCGCAGGACCTGGTCCAGAACCAGAGTCCCGGCGATTTTGGGGTTGAGCACCTGTTGGAAGTCGGCGATGGACTTTTCGAAGACACTACCCCGGCTCTGGACCCCGGCAGCATGGATGACGCCATGAATGGCATCGAAGTGTTGCCTTGCCCGTTGCAACCCCGCTGTCATGGCAGCAGCATCGCAGACGTCGGCCTGGATATATAGAACCTTACCGCCAGCGCCCTCCACCTGCTCGATCGCCGCACGCTTCGTGGCGTCGAGGGCGGAACGACCTGTGAGGATGAGGTTGGCGGCCCTGGTCTCGGCCAGATGGTGCGCGAACATCAGGCCCAACCTGCCGCAACCTCCGGTGATGAGGTACGTCCCGCCCATGCGCAAGGCCGCGCCATTGTCCTGGACGAGGACGGTAGGCTGGATGCTGCAGCCATAGCGCTGGCCGTTCCGGTAGAGAATGCTTTGGGGGGTGGCGGTACTCAGCTCGAACCACAGCCGCTCCAGCCATGCCGAAGCACCGCGGTCTCCACTTTCATCCAGGACCACGGACACGCGCGTGTTGGGCGCTACCAGGCCGAGCGACCGCTCAAAGCCAATCCATGATTCCAGGAAACAGCGGTCGAGGGAATCGGTGTGACAGCGAGCAGCGCACAGGATGCGCTCGATGCTAAGCGTTGTTTCGGCCATGGCTTGGAGGATATAGACCAAGGGTGCGAAGTTTTGCAGCAGAGCCTCGTCCTCATCGGCCCAGAGGTAAAGCACGGCATCCACGTGCGTGCCCTCTTGCCGTAAGCGTTGGAAGATGCGGATGTAGGAAGCTTTTTCGAGGGGATTGACGTGAAATACTGGAGCGTCGGACGAAGCATGCGGGCATTGCTCGGGTGCGCCGGCATATTGGGCGATGAAGATCAGGCGGCTGCCCGGCACCTTCTGATTGGCCAGTCTCACGCAACACACGTTGGTGGTCCGGATCCGAGAGAAAACAAACCAGGGTCTGCGGCCGGATGTGCGTCGGGGCCGGGGCCTGCTCCTCCCAAACTTCTTCAAAGGTCATCAGCTCAAAAGGCTCGACGGCCTCCTCCGGGAGGGGTGCGTCCTCGCCCACCATGGCCTCGCGGCCACTTTCCGCAGTCACGTGGGCAACCGCCCGCGCCTCGGCCTCAGCCACGAGGTTTTCCGCCGCTTCATAACGCTCACGAGCAAAGGGATAGGTCGGCAGATGCAGACGTGGCGGCCGATCCGCGCCGTAGAACAATTGCCAATCGACGACCTCACCTCGCGTCCACGCCTCGGCCACCTGGTCGAGCGCCCCCTCGCCGATCCAGCGCATCACGAGCTGCTGACTGTCACGGCCCGCGCTGAGGAGGGCTGCTTGCTTCCCCTGAGGGACCTCTCCATGCCAGCAGCCCTCGATCATTACTCCCCCCTGCGCGAAGGTCATCAGGCGCTGATACAGCTCGGTGATGTCGCGCCCCAGGAAGACGGCGCGGTACTTCATCGCTTCGCGCCCAACCTGCAGGGTATAGGCCAGTGCTTCCAGGTCGATGGCTGGACCTGCCTCCGCCGGCGCTTCGGGGGCGTACAGACTCGACAGGGCGTCGCCATGGTGAATTGCCAGGTAATCCAGTACCTCCGCCAGCGAGACACAACGGCTCAGCCCATCGAGGTCGGCGTCCACCTGCCAGTCCTCCTGGAGCCGCTGGCGCAACGTGACCAGATGGCCCCATTCCATCCCATAATCCGCCAATGACAGACGTACATCGATGTCCTCCGGGAGGACCGCCATGATGCTGGCCACCATCGCAGTGAGCTGCTGTTGCAGTGGTGCCACGATGCCAAAATCCCCAATTGGCGCGGCGGCGACCTGAAGGAAGCGTCCAAGTTTGGCGGCATGGGCGGCCAACGCCGCCTCGGTCTGGGCGGAGAGGGGCACCAGAACGGGCCGATCTCCACGGAGGCGGCGCCCTGAGGGCGCAGGGATGTATTCTTCGATAACCAGATGGGCATTGGTGCCGCTATGGCCGAAGGAATTGAGGGCAGCCATCAGGGGTGTGCCGTCCGTAGAGCACCATTCCCGTGCCTGAGTATTGACGTAAAACGGCGAGCCATCGAACTCGATCAACGGATTCAGCTCGGTGAAGTGCAGCAAACCCGGTAAGCGGTGATGCTGCATGGACAGCAAGACCTTGATCAGGCCGATGACGCCGGCGCTGGCGGCGGTATGGCCGATATGAGCTTTCGCACTGCCTATGGCGCAGTAGTGCTGGAGGTCGGTGAAGCGGCGGAAGGCGCGTACCAGGGCGTTGGCTTCGACAGGATCGCCCAGTTTGGTGCCAGTGCCGTGGGCCTCGACATAGCTGAGGCGCTGCGGATCGATGCCGAAGCGCTGGTAAACCGAGGTGATCAAGGCTTCTTGAGCCGAGCCGCTGGGTGCAGTGATGCCATTGCTCGCACCGTCCTGGTTGACGCCCGAGCCGCAAATCACGCCGTAAATCGGATCACCATCGGCCACGGCATCCGCGAGCCGCTTCAAGACCACCATACCGACGCCCTCGGAGAAGGCCGTTCCGTCGGCCGCTTGGTCAAACGTGTGACATCTGCCCGTGGGGCTGAGCATATCGATGGCGGACAGACCGATGAGCATGTTCTGCTTCAGCGCGGCGAACACCCCGCCCGCCAGCGCCAGGTTGGCACTCGCCATGCCTGAGGCTTTCGCAGGCCAGGTGTAGGGCCACACCAGAGGAAGAACAGCCGGTGTTGATCACCATGGCGGGGCCTTTAAGGTCAAGGTAATAAGACAGGCGTGAAGCGACGATGGCGTCGGAGGAGCCAGTGAAGGATTGGTGGAAATAGCCAGTCGGTTCCGCGCCCACGAACACGCCGACCAGGGTGTCTGCGAGGCTTTTGGGGTTGTACCCGGCATCCTCGAGGCACTTCCAGCCT
Organism: uncultured Nitrospinota bacterium; assembly: GCA_963707985.1. Lineage (GTDB taxonomy): Bacteria > Tectomicrobia > Entotheonellia > J063 > CAVPRW01 > CAVPRW01. The sequence continues at coordinate 114,773 of CAVPRW010000031.1, forward strand.
TCCAGGAGGATGAGGCGCTGGTGGGGGCTCATGGACTCGGCTTCCCGAGGGGAGATGCTGAAGAACAGGGGATCGAAACAGGTGCGTTCGGCCAGGATGCCGCCCCAGCGGCAATAGGTCTTGCCGGGTGTTTTCATCGGGTCGTAGTAGAGGTCCTGGTTGAGATAGCGGTCAGGCAGCTCGTGAACTCCGTCGACCCCGGTGATCAGGTTCTGCCAGAAGAGGTCGACGTTGACAGCGTCGGGAAACTGACCGGACATGCCGATGACCGCGATGCCATTGCCGTCGTCCGCTGTGTCCCGTCGCTGGTCTGCACCGACGCTGTGCCTAGGCTCCTGGTGTCGAGTGAAAGCCAATGTTTGCCGTTCTGGGGCCTGAGCGACAGGTGCCATGAGGGGGGGGCTTGTTGAGGGACAGGCACGGTCGCTGCCGCGGCATCTGAGAGCTTGATAAGGTCTCCGTGAGTCCTGACCAGGTGGCGAGCCAACCGGTCTACGCTGGTGTGATCGAAAAGGATCGCCGTGTTGAGGTTGATCCCGAGCCGATCAGTCAGGTGTTTGACGAACCTGACACCGAGGATGGAGTCCAGGCCATAATCGGAGAAGGGCTTGCGATGATCGATACTGTCGGCGGAAATCTTGAGGGATAGGGAGAGGCCTTGAAGGATCGTATTGGTCACCAGGTCGGCCACGTCTGCAGTGGCAGGGTTCGATGCGAGCCCGGATGCCACCGCCTCCCGTAATACCGGCGAGGCATGAACGGGGTCGATGTCCACACGCGTCGTCCTCAGTGGACACGGCCCGCCCCTGTCGCACCACCCCATCGCTTTCCGCCACGATAATCTGCTGTCCCAGATCGTGTGCCGTTTCAGCCGGGAACCAGACCGAGCGCAGCCCCTCCTCTTCCAGCACCCGCTGCCATGTGTGCGGCGACAGTCCCGGATTGCCATGCAGGCGCAGGGCGGGATCATCATACAACCACCAGCCCTCCAATAAGCCGAAGGTCAGATGCACCACCAGCGGTGTGCCGTTCAATTCGTTGAGCAACATGAGACCATGTTTCTTCAGAGGCGCCTTGGCATTGTGCAGGCTGTTACGGATGTTTTTGGTGGCGTGCAGGACATTGGCTGCGATGACGAGGTCATAGCGGTCCGCGTCGATGTCTTGACCGTCGATTGGGCGTGAGACGTCGAAGAGCCGCGTGGTCAGGTAGGCATGCCCCAGCGTATAGCGTTGCTCTGCGTGCATGAGGAAGGCTTGAGAGAGGTCCGTGTAACAGTACTCGCGGATACGATCGTTGAAGGGCGCCAGTGCCGGCAGAATGGCGGATGTGGTGCCGCCGGTACCCGCGCCGATTTCGAGGATACGGATCTCCGCAGACGGATCGCGCGCCAGCCGCTCGCGCACGTAGGCCACGGCCGTGTCCGCCAGCACGCCGTTGAAATAATCAGCGCCCGCATTCCCCTGATAGACCCCTTCAACCAGGTGCATTGAGCCATTGGGGAAGATCACATCTGTGGCCAGCCGCTTACCGGTGAGGATCTCCGGCAGCGCGCGCAGGCAGGCCTCCACCAGCACGATCAGTGCCTTTTGACTATCGTCCTGCAACCACGCCGTCTTGTGCTCATCCCACGCCCGCCAGCAGGCGTCCAGGTCCAGCGGAGTTGGGTCCACCACGGTAAGGGACCGGCCGTCTCTATGGAAAAAATCCTTGAGGACGGCAAGCGACGCGGCGAGCCAGCGATCATAGAGCGGCAGCAGGCCAGTGTTTATATGCGGTAACCCGGTTGCCTGGTCCACGGGTATGGGCGTCTGTTCGCGGAACAGGCCCACTGCCTGCAAACACCCCCAGAGCAACTGGCGCAGCAACTCCTCCATGGCCATGTTCCGCGCCAATGCTTCGGCTGAACGTAGCGACGCCAGCTGTGCCTCCCTCGCCGGAAGCCGTGGCGGCAATTGCGCTATACAGGAGGGGATGGTCTGGGGATAGGCGGTCACCCATTGCGTCGCGTTGATGCGCAAAATATTGTGCATTCTATGCGTCTCCAGTCCGGCGTGCAGCCAATGCGCTCAAGCATCTCCTCTACACCCAAGAAAACGCTTCGCCGACCGCCGCAGCACTTCTGGGATCGTACGACCCCAGCCGGTTCCCTCATCCATCATGTGGAGAATGTCATCATGAGTGTTCGGCACATACTCTTCCACCTGAAAATTCATATTCTTCCTCCATGCATGACCCTCCCCGTCTTGCAATAACAGCCCTGCACTTCGCTTCTCCTGCGGCCTCACTTGCCCGGAGAGAGAACTCGCACGTTCGAGCCCCCAAGACACACCCAGCACACCCCCAAAAAGCGTCAGCGGCGCGGCACTCTGCGCTGCATCCCCTAGAGTGCGTGTTAGGATAGAGCCTGCGGGTACGGAAGCAACACCAGACCTTCTATGAACCGGTAGTCCCGCTGATTTTTGGTCACCAGCGGACTGTCCACAGTAAGTGCGGTGGCGGCTATGAAGGCATCCGCTATCAGAAGACCATGGCTCAACCGATACCGACGCAGGAGGGCGACACTAACATCGGCAATGGCCTCGTTCACAGTGACGATGCTAAACCGACGTAAGAATCGGTCCAAAACCCGCAACTCTCGTTTATTACGGCAACCAACCATGAGTTCCATCTGCGTGACCACACTCACTCCAAGGGTGGCCTGTTGCTCCATGTGCTCCAAATAGTCAATGGCCGCAGTCGCTTTACGGCCAGCATCGATCAAGATATCTGTATCAACGAGAATGAGTTGCGCCACATCAGCTGCCCCACTCCTGTTGGCGAGCATGGCGGACCCATGCCGTACTATCGCCCAAATCCTCACGATCTTCCCAGAGTCCAACAAAGGGCTCCTTAGCCAACCTTAACTTCCCTGAACGCTTCGGAAGGGGAGAGCACTGATAGCGCACATACAAGAAATCAATAAAATCGGCGACTTGCCGTTGTGCTTCAAGTGGTAATGCCTCGAATTGGCGCCGAATACTTTCAAGATCCATCATAGTACCCTTTAGTTTGCCTAATGAGACGTGTTACTTAACTATTGATGAGGTTAGAAATGTACCACGAAATTACAATCATACCGATAAGCATTCGAAACTCCCGAGGTTCCAAACGGTATTCAGACTTCCCAAGGGAAGCTCCATATCGTCTGTAAGCTTGAGATTTCACATTTGCTGACGTCCCAAAACATTCCTCACGCGACCAAAGTAGAAAATAATGTCGAATAGATCAATGCAGCTGATTGTTCATGATCTCCAATCAAAATCGGAAGCATGTCATATGCTCTCCGGGGACAGCGTGCAAGCCTCCAGGGGTAAGCGGGAATAGACTCTGTGCCATCCATGTGGCCCATAGCTTTCGACCTCTTCGCTGCGGGCACTAGGCCAGAGCGCGCCTCATTATCCGTAGTGACGGCACGTCGCGCTCCGTTTGCACTGAGTGACGAACAAGCGTAAGGCGCTCCCGGTCTGGGAGGGCTATCTTGGTTTCCCCTTGGCCGTTCCGAGATCACACTCTCGGCTAGGTTCGTGACCGCCACTCGCGCGGATCACGGCGCGTATGCAGGATGTCCAACACGACCACTTCATCGTTCACCAGACGATAGTATACGGCCTACGGAAACCGGCGGGTCAATGCCCGCCGGACGTCGCGGTAAACCGCCGTGTATATCTCCGGTGTGCGGCCAATGCGCTCAAGCACCTCGTCAACGCACAGGAGAAACGCCGACCCGAGCCCTTCGCGCTGGCGCTCATACCAGTCGCGAGCGTAGACCAAATCGGCTTCCGCTTCCGGGCGAATGATCATCGGATCGGTTGCTACGGCTTCTGCAAGCGGCGCTTCACGTCTTCCCAGCTCGATCCTGCGTGCGGATCGGCGTGGTAGGCTGCTAGTCGGCGGTCGAGCTCATCCTTATGCGACTGCGGGACTTCGAGGGCTTCGACCTCGGCAGCAATGCTATCCCAGATTTCTTCTACGAGGAGGATGCGCTCGGCAAGGCTCAGTCGATCAATCCCCAACGATTTGGCGATTTCATGCATTTGGAAGCTTCCTCCATAAGAACCGCTCCAGAATATGCAACTCTCATTTTTTGCGGCAACCAACTGTGAGTCCCATCAGCGTCACCACGCTGACACCAAGAATGTCCTGCCGATCCATGTACTCCAGATGGTCAAAGGCCGGAGTCACTTTATTGTCAGCATCGATCAAGCTATCAGTCTCAACAAGGATGAGTTGCGCCAGATCAACTTCCCCACTTCCACTGGCGAGTGTGACGGACCCATGCCGTGCTGTCTCTGAAATCCTCACAATCTTCCCAGAGTCCAATAAAGAGCTCTTCTGCCAACTTTTGGTACCAGTGATGGGACCTCTCACCCCGCAAGCTCTGTGCTATGCATGGCGCGCACGCTCGATGCCAAGCGGCACGCTGTCAAGCGCATATACTCCAGAAGGCGGCTAAGCAACCGACCATACGGACTCAAGGAAGACGCTGACGCCATTTGTCGGGATTGCGAGACGTGTGAAACACACCGTAGACGGTCATCGTGCCTTCTACAGACTCGTAGAAGACCGCGTATGGAAAACGGCGCACTAATCCTCGGCGATAGCTTTCGTGGATGACCAAATGCATCTCGGGTGTACGGCGAATTGCTTCAATACACGCATCAACGCAACTCAGGAACTCCTCTCCCAAGCCGACCCGGCGTCCCTCATACCATGCGTAAGCCTCTGCAATGTCTTGCTCGGCCTCGGGCGCAATGATCAAATCAGCGGCCATAACGGCTTCGGACCCTTCGTTTGACTTCCTCCCATGTGAGTCCGGAGGCCGGGTTTTTCATCAGGTTGGTCTTTCTCCGGGCTAGCTCTTCTTTTTGCCAGTCGTGAATTGGTACAGCTTCAGGAATTGCTGCAAGGTCATCCCACAAGTCCTCCACCAGTTGAAGCTTTTCCGACGGACTCAGGTCAAAGATTGAGGTAGCTGTTGGATCCATCTGAAACCCTCCGACGATTGTGTTCAAGCACGACGAGTCGTCCTGCCATCCTCTCTGTGGTCGCGTGTGTCAAGCCCCTTGGCTGGGACTATGTCCGAACGTGTGAATCTGCTGTTTTGGTAAACTGAAACATCATTGGCGCTGCTAGAACGATGGTGTTCCAGGTCTGGCGGCATAGGCAAAGTCAGGTCTATAAGCCATCTCCCAGTGCACGGCTGACGACATCTACTGACATGCGGCAACGCGGCAGGCTGAATTCGAGGATCAGGCCTGTCCTCCCACGCCCCCGTCTCGGAGTAGCCTAACACAAGCAGCCTAACATAACACGCGGCGGGCAAGCACGAGCTTGCTGCGAACCTCTGGTTAATCGTCAGGTCGTTGCGGTTGTTCGACCGACGATCACTGCCGCTCACGGCAAGCGCTTTGACCAAGAAGGGTTAACGTGAAAACACCGACTGTGTCAGTCTGGCCGGTCGAATCGTCAGCCACGTGGACCTGGTACTCGACTAGGCCGAGGTCGAAGACGGATTGAAGCTGTGACTCAGTGAAGCCGAGCGCGATGAGGTCCTCATAGAATCCGTCCGATACTTCATCGGGCAGGCTTTGCCTATCAAGGAAGGTAAGCAGTTCAGCTAACCTGTCCGCCGATGGAAAGACACCCTCTGATACAAGGCCGCGTGCGCCCCCGACGTCCGCATAGCTGAGTGGGGGATGCACCGATGATTTCGAGCAGCTCGGTGGCCAACAGGTAGCACCACAGTTAACCGTGGTCATGCGGCCAGCGCCATCGCTGGTTGTCAATCTCGCTCGGGTGGACGCCCTCGGCGCATGGGTGGCACCCAGACTGGGAGTGGCACTTGGTAGCGCCACAGTTCCTGCATCACCCGCCGATGATTCGTCAACCCGACGGTCATCGCCGGCATGCGCTCCTGCAACGTCTAGGGGGCTCGTCGCGGGGCCGCCACCCGCAGCTCACAGGCTGCCAGCAGCAGGTGTCAGCAATGCCGACCAGCCACATCCCTGCCGTCACGATCGCCTCGGTGTGGGCGCTGGTCAGCCCCCGGCGGACCAGGGGGGCCAGGGAGGCGCGGACGGTGTCGTTGAGTTGTTCAAGGTAGGCTGGTAGTGAGTCCGCTACCGCTGTGGGTGGCGGCCAGCACGGCGCCGATGGCTGGGCTCGGTTCCCTGCACCGCGCAGCGCTCCACACGCCCCACCCAGCGGCTCCGCATTGCGCTTGACCACATGCTGATACACCCGCTGGACGTGCTGGCCCGGGCGGGTCAGCCACGCAGCCCCGGTGCGCTCCTCGACCCCGCAGGCGGCGACGATGGCCTGGGTCGAACAGCCATGGCAAAGCCCGGTCAGGACGAACGTCATCACATCCGCTGCCGTCCTCAACCGGTAGAAGGGTGTATCGTTGGTGGCCGCGAAGGTCTTAGCCACAGGCGGTACAACGATACCGCTGCTGCGCTTGGCTATGCACCCGAATATTCCCCTGCCCCATGTATCCTCCGGCAGGGCACTGCGGGTTATGGCAGAATTGGGTCGGCAGGTGCATCGTCGGCCTCCTGTGGACGCGATCAAGCACTCCCAATCATATCACGTCTAGAAGGACGCCCGAAGGACCCGCTTTTTTCAAGACATCAAAGGGCTTACCACGGTTAACTGGGATGGTACTGCGTCCTCTGGTCCAAAGGCGAGGGCGATCGCTTCCCCGATTCCCTGCTGCGCACCCGTCACCAGCGCTACTTTCCCTGCTAAACGCATCGCCTTCTTCCATTTCATCGTGCCGATGCAACGTTGTCCACTCTCGATCTGACCGCCGCACCATCGTCAGGCTGCTTTGTCCGGCTGCGCCTGATAGCAGGTCTCGGGCCAATACTCACTCCAGTGCCGCAAACTGTTTCCGGTTTGCCAGCCTCTTCCATTGGGTTGGGATGGTGCAGGTTTCTCGGTATGGCTGGAGAAGAGTTGTATGCAGGATCGGAGGCAGTGGCGGAGGCAGGACAACGGGAGGGATACGGCAGCGATGCAGGCTTACCGTCATATCCCTTCCCGCGCCAGCAGTCCTAACGCAGAGCGCCTTGTCGCTTCTCAGGGAGGAGAGAGCGTAGGGTCGCCTCATCGAGTCGACCCGTCTGTGGCAGCCGGTAGGCTTGCTGATAGGCGCGCAGCGCCGCTTCGGTCTGCGGCCCAAAGGTGCCGTCCGTGCTGCCGGGGTCGAACCCCAGGCCTTTCAGCTGGCGCTGCGCCTGCTGCAGAACCTCTCGATTTGAGAGGTCCAGCGGTACGCCAGTGGCCTCGAACCGCTCCGGCAGGATGGAACGCAAGGTCGTCTCATCCAGTCTGCCCGTCACCGGTAGACGGTAGGCTTGCTGGTACGCACGTAGAGCCGCCACCGTCTGCGGCCCAAAGGTGCCGTCCGTGCTGCCGGGGTCGAACCCCAGGGCTTTCAGCTGGCGCTGCGCCTGCTGCAGAACCTCTCGACTTGAGAGGTCCAGCGGTACGCCAGTGGCCTCGAACCGCTCCGGCAGGATGGAACGCAAGGTCGTCTCATCCAGTCTGCCCGTCACCGGTAGACGGTAGCTTGCTGGTACGCACGTAGAGCGGCCACCGTCTGCGCGCCCAAGTGGCCATCGGCAGCCCCCGGGTTAAAGCCCAGGCCTTTCAGCTGCCGCTGCACATCACGCATGAGCTCTTGATCCAACACCTGTACTCGCCCGCTTGTGGGGCTGCGCGCCTCTGAGTGAAAAGGCAGAAACCCACCGGCGACTAGCAGGCTGATGCCAAGCATCACAAGGATTCGCTTCATGGCTATGACCTCCCTCTGTCGATTCGCGACAGCCGCGGCGCATCCGACTTCCCGATCTGCATTCCGGAAGCGGCGTACGTGAAGGCGGTTGTCTCCCGTTAACTCTTGAACGTCTTCAGATGTACCGGCTCTGTCCAGAGCTTGCACAATTATTCCAGCGTGTTTTCGAGACTGTTCACTAACACGTGCCACCGCTCTCATCCCAGTACGGCGCGCGCTGAAGAGTCTGGTGTAGTCTGCTCTCATACGCCCGATCGAGCAGCATGGATGGGTCGTACTCCGGGCCTTCCTTGATCGTCTCGCGCAAGAGGTCAACCATGACGCTCGACTCGGTCCAACTCACCGAGTCGATCCACCGTGGCGACACCAGCACATGCTTACCCGGCCACCAGTTGCGCGTATCCACGACCAGATAGCGAATCCCCCAGCTCTCGTCGTCCACGATGAAATCTTCGACATGGCCAAGATCGCCGTCGCGCGCCTGAATAGCATAGCCGGTCACCTCGCGTGCGCTGCGAAGGTAGGGGTCGCCCTCGGGCTGTCGCCCGGTCTCCATCTCCTGATAGGTGGAGCTGACGGCGGCCATGTCCTCCATTCGCGGGTACATTCCGGCGCCCCACAGACCCTGCCCGGCCCAGTAACACGGGTAGCCGTAATAGCGAGAGTACTCCCCCTCCAGCTGACGCGAGACTGGCTGATCGGTCGCGATGCTCGGGCTATTCTCCACCTGCTGCCGCGTCAGCGCAACGTCGAAGGTCTCCCTGGCCCACATCTGCCGATCGGAACGCGATCGGGGAGACCAGCACCAGCCGGCTGCTCAGCCAGCTGCCGGTGTTCGCGACGAGGTAACGAATCGTCCACTGCTGGTCGTCGAACAAGAAATCGTCCACCGAACCCATGTCGCCGTCGGTGGCATGAATCGTAAAGCCGCGCATACCGCTCACACTTCGGAGCATCGGTCTTCTCCTTCTGGCTTTCTTGAACGCCTGGACAACAACGGTGTGAAGGTTCGAGAAGTGATGATCGGCTGGGCTGCGTCTTCCTGACGCGAGACGCGACATGAGAGTGCTGGTAGCAGCGATGGTACTCATGCCGTGTCACTGTACAAAATTTCGCGTTTTCTCCGGCGAAGCCTGTACAGCCATCGCCCCTGAAGGCAGTCGGCTGGGTGCGGGAAGGACTGCCTACAGGGGGCACAGTACGATCCGGCCACTACCGTGTGGTGCATCGCCACGCTCCGTTCGTGTGGCATGGTCTCATGCCTCGGACGCGGCTCTATCGTCGTCGCCATGCGCGCACTGCGCTTTTATATCCGCCCCAAGACGAACAGAATGATCAGGACTAGCACGATTGTGCCAAGTATGCCGCCGCCGATGTACATGTGTTTTCCTCCTCGGTCTCGATGTGTTCAAAGACCCGGCATGGGTTTTGTGCGACAGGGGGTCATGAGCCTTTGGCTCACAACCCATGATGAACATAAGTCGGCTGATATGTTCGAGGGCGAACCATCCTGTGTCGTCCTTGGCTATTCGGCGGCGTCTTTCACCCTCTGCCCTGCTTCCGTGGGCATCCTCTCCGATGCACTCGTGTATCGACCATCCGATGGGCCTCGTGTCTGTCAGCTCTCATCCTTCTACTGTCATAGGATAGAACAAGTTTTTCAATAATACAATATATATTTATATATTTATTAGTAGAGTGGCGGCTACACCTAGGGGAGATGATGGTGAGCCTCGTGGCAATCATCTGGGCTCAGTCGCCAGGCATGTGAGTCTGCCGTGGAGGTATAAGCAAAAGGTGTGGAAATAAGGGGAAGGTGGTGTATCCTCTCGAGTCACCACACAGTGTTACCCACGAGGAGGAGGGCCATCCTACGATTCTCAAATACCTTTGAATGCCAGTGGATACGCGTGCGAGGGGGGATCGGTCGTGGTGGGACCAGCTCACTGATGTCGACCTTGAGAAGGTTGGGGGCAAGAAAGCTATGTTGGTCGCGCTAGGGCCAGAAAAATACCGGTATGCGCGCGAGAGAGCCGAAACAAAAGGTCGACCGGCGCTTGCAGGAATACAGCGACAAGCTGGTGGCCGCTGTGGTTATCTTCCTCATCATGTTGGTGCTGGGCATGAGGGGACGGCGGTCGGTCTAACGGCACCCCTAGCCGAGGATCTCACACGTGCGCGGCGTGTCGCAGGGCGAATGATTCTCGGTCGCAGACGTCGGCACCCTGACGGGTCGAACCATACAGGAGCGGCTCGGGACGGCATCCGAACACCGGCCAAGCTATGGGCTTCGTCCCCCGTCACGTCTAGGCCTGAAAGGAGGTCAGTGCGCATGCCCACTCCGGTCCCCCAGGTACCGCTGTTTCAGCTGCTTACGAGTCTGGCCCTGATCATTGCGGCGTTGTATTGGGCCCACACGGTCTTCATCCCGGTGGCGTTGGCGCTCTTGCTCAGCTTTTTGCTGAACCCGGTCGTCAGCGTGCTCCAAGGCCGAGGGCTGAGACGGACGCCCGCGGTGATCCTGGTCGTCCTCCTGATGTTTTCCTTATTGGGGGGCATCGGCTGGACCATTACGGCGGATTCTCTCGAGTCTCGCGGCTGAGCTGCCCCGCTATGAGGAGAATATCCGCCACAAGATCGCCGATCTTCGGTGGGTCGGCAACAGCTCAGTCATCGAGAAGTTCCAGACCGCGGCCCAGAAGGTCATTGATGAGCTGCAGCAGACCAACAAACCTGCTGGGGAGACGGAGAAGCCCGTGCAGGTGGTGGTGCAAGGGCCCTCGGTGCTCTGGCAGCTGCCGTTGGCCCTGGAGCCTCTCGCAACCGCGGGTCTGGTGCTGATTTTGGTGATCTTCATGCTGCTCAAGCAGGCCGATCTACGCGATCGGCTGCTTGCGCTCGCCGGCTACGGCCGGCTGACGCTCGCCACCAAAGCGCTCGATGAGGCCAGCCACCGCATCAGCCGCTACTTGCTCATGCAGTCGATCATCAACGGCAGCTTCGGGTGTGCGGTAGGCCTGGGACTGTTCCTGATCGGCCTGCCCCACGCGATCGTCTGGGGGTTTCTGGCGGCCATCTTGCGCTTTATCCCCTATATCGGCTCCACAGCTGCCACGATTCTGCCGACGGCGCTGAGCTTGGCCGTTTTTCAGGGCTGGCTGCAACCCTTCCTGATCATTGGCCTGATCGTGGGACTCGAGCTCGTCCTTAGTGTGGGCCTGGAGCCCTTCCTCTATGGCCAGAGTGCCGGGGTCTCCACGGTGGCGCTGCTCGTGGCCGTGGCGTTCTGGACCTGGCTGTGGGGACCGGTGGGCCTCCTGCTCTCCACTCCCCTCACCGTCTGCCTCGGGGTGCTCGGCAAATATGTCCCGCAGCTGGGCTTCATCGGGGTGCTGATCAGCGATGGGCCGGTGCTGGAGACGTCCACGAGCTACTATCAGCGACTGGTCGCACGGGATGACGATGAAGCGCTGGAGATCGTGGACGAGTTTCTCAAGACCCATGCGCTGGAAGCAGTCTACGATGCGGTGCTGGTCCCCGCGCTGGTCGCGGCGAAGCAAGATCGCCAGCACAACTCCCTGGCCGAGGACGATTGGCACTTCATCGTGCAGGCCACGCGCGAGATCGTCGAGGACCTCGGCACACGCCAGTCCCCTGCCGAGACGCCCGCTGCCGTGGCGGCGGCAGCCGTGGTCGACGGCCAGGGCCCCATCTCGCCGTCGACCATCCGGATGGTGGCCTGTCCGGCCCGTGACGAGGCAGATGAGGTGGCCCTCTTGATGATGCAGCAGTTGCTCGATCCGAGGCGGTACGAGCTGGAAGTGGTGTCCGCGGCGATGCTAACCGCCGAAGTGCTCTCCCTGATGGAGCAGCAACGCGCGTCCCTCATCTGCATTGCGGCCCTTCCACCCGGGGCATCAGCTCCAACTCGTTACCTGTGCAAGCGGCTGCGGACCCGGTCCCCTGAGTGCAAGATTGTGGTGGGACGCTGGGGGTTCATCGGGAACATCGATGAGAATCGAGCGCTCCTCCTGGCAGCCGGAGCCGATGAGGTAGGGACGACTCTGCGTGAGACCCGAAGTCAAGTGCTGGCCTTGAGCCAGCTGCACGACTCTCTCGCCTCTCAGTCGTCGCCGAACGCACCCCTTGGGCCATAACCTCAGGGTGGGGAGCCCCACGCCCGTACGATCTGCAGAGGCGTTGGTGAGGGATGAGACAGGTTTCTACTCACCCAGCTCCACGGTGGGGGGCAGACGTAACCCTCATTGAGATCGGTTTCCAGGTCGGGTGCGCGGACCACAGTCACTGCCCTGCACTCTTTCCGACGCACATCTCCCCTAACCCCCATAGTCTACCGCGACCACACGAGGCATGCGTGATGGGGGGCGCGCCGCCGTCCGGTCCACTCGGCCAGGACTGTCGTCGGTCGCGAGGGGTGCCACCGGGAACGGTCCGCCGGCCGCCAGACGCCCCACCATTAGCGGCCGTGCAAATCCACCGCGTGAGGGATTTGTCCATGGCCCTAGGGTTTCCGTCTGCTGGTTGAACGCTGACGGCTGAGCGCCGCACGCTGGGAAGGCGTCTTCCCGTTCCACCTGCACGATTGTCGCAAGATTCCAACATTTTTAGCAGGAATGTCACAGACGGCGCGGGACGCCTGCGGTACAATCCTGACGTACGAGTGGACAACACCCGCAGGCGCTTCGCCGTACATATGATGCTGAGAGATGCAGGGTAGGCGTGCGCAATGCTTCCGGCCGACAAGGTTGCCGACACGATCAAGGACACCACGCACCATGCTGGGGAAAAAATGAAGGAAGAAGGGCAGAAAGGGAAAAATGCGGCCCAATAGCCGAGGCAGCCAGATGACGGTTCTGTCGCAAACACCTATTCCAGGTCTTTGAACACATCCAGACGAAGGCGGAAGACCCATGTACATTGGCGGAGGCCCGCTTGGCATAGTCGTGCTAGTCGTGATCATTCTGCTAGTATCGGGTCGGATATAAAAACGTGGTGTGCTCAGGGGGACTACGATAGAGCCTCGTCCGAGACCTGAGACCATGCCATACGAAAGGAGAGCAGCAATGCGCACAACAGTTATAGCCGGACTTATGGGCGTGATGATGGTCGTCGCCGCCGTGCATGTGGCGGCCCAAGTCGCGGGCACGACGACCCTCGGCGTGCCGGCGACGGAGATCACAACCCTCGCACGCGGGTGGAGCGCGAAGAAGCAGATTCTCGGGAAGCCCGTATACAATGACCACAACGAGAGATTAGGCGACGTGGACGACATCATCGTCGCGCCCGACAAGTCCCTCTCCTACGCCATCATCGGCGTGGGCGGGTTCCTCGGCCTCGGCGAGCACTATGTGGCTATCCCCTTCAACCAGTTCAAAAGCAGCGACGGCAAGTACGTGCTGCCGGGCGCTACCAAGGACACGCTGAAGGCGATACCAACCTTCAACTACGCCAAGTAAGGCCAAGGCAGGATCGTCAGGCAAACCATGGCGAGCCCTGCCTGCGGATCCCGGAGGAGGCTCCATTTGCCCTCTCTGAATGACATGCCTTCTGCTGCTGGAAACATCGCCGAGGTGGACCGACCACGCGTGATGGGCTCAAGCACGCAAAGGCCATTGAGTGTCGGACATTGGGAGAGGAGATGACGCCATGTCTCTCTCGCGTCTCACCTGTCAGACGCAACCGGGGAAGACTCGTGCCGTTCGAGCAGGAGCTCCACCCACTGATGGCCATGGTGCGTCAGGTGGGTGGCCTGCGGGCGTGCCTCCCGCGTCACCACGTTGCTTCGCCCGGCGCCGCGGATGTGGTCTTCGGACAGGAAGTCGCAGATCTCGCGAGGCTCGAAGCCCAGATCAAGCACGTCACTGAGACGACGGAGTTCCACCAGTGGAGTGGGCGCATGTCGGGGATGCTCACCCAGCCGCTGAAACGCGACATGTATCTCATCGTGGAGTATACGTGATCACGCCCCCGTGTGCCTCTACGCCACCAAGTGCCAGGTGGGCGCCTGGACTCCGAGTGGGGCACGCTGGGATTGCAGCCCCTGAGTGGCGCGCTGCCTGGCTTCGACGTCCAGGAGGTGTGGGTGCCGTGCATCGGACAATCCACGCCTCGGTGATTCTGCAGGCCGTTGAGGAGGGAGGAAATGAGTACTATCTTCATCGTCATTCTGGTGGTGTTGATCCTTGCGGGAATCGGATTGGTATCGCTATTTCGGCGCCGCTAACGACTTGTTGCGGCTCGCACGCATGTTTTGAAGTGGAGTGCTCATGGGATACCGGCCAAAAGGAGACCATCATGGATGATAGGGGCAAGACCTATAAACTCATCGAACTCGTGGGAGTCTCAGAGATCTCCGCGGATGAGGCAATACGGAGTGCCATCGCCCAGGCATCTCAGAGCCTGAAAGGCTTGGCCTGGTACCACGTCACTGAGACACGGGGGCTGATCCAAGACGGCAAGGTGAGCGAATTTCAGGTGACGTTGAAGATCGGGTTTCGCATCTTGAGCGAGGGCGAGCTCGTAGGCGACTAGCCCGACCACGTCGGTGCATCAATACACCCTGCTCTTGGTCTTTTACCATCGGGCCAGGAGGAGGGCCAGGCACACCACAACGCTGCTGACCTGTCGGTGGCGACTGCTCAAGAGGCCCGCCGGTGTGTCCTCTGGGATGATCTGTTCGCTGACCTCACAGAACAACACCGTGGCGAAGCGTTCGTACAGCACTGGAGCGCCTACGCGTCGCGTGAACCGAACAAAAACCACTCAACATGAGTATTCTCGAGTGCCGTTGCGAGAGCGACAGATTTAAGTGCCACTATAGACAACGAAGCCAAACCTGACCACGGATTAAGGCATCCCAACGGCCAGATTGACTATCTTCATCAGGACCACCTGGTCCATAGGCCCATTGAGCAGTGCATCCAGGGCGGTCATACCTTCCTCGGGTTCGATGGAGCCGATGCCGGCCTGCCGCATGCGCTCCTGGTAGTCGGGGGACGAGACGATGCCGGTATGTCCCCAATAGCCCCAGTTGACGACCTTGACGCGGCCACGCCAGTAGCGTGAGAGGGCACTGGCAAAGGCATCCTTGAAGGTGCAACCGGCAGCGTAATTGCTCTGGCCTGGTGACTTGGAGAAGGATTGCGCGGATGAGAAGAACAGGGTGAAGTCCAGGTCTTCCTGCGCAAACACCTGGGCGAGACGGACGCAGACATCGACCTTGGCCGCAAGTCCGGCTCGAAAACGCACCTCGTCCATCCCAACCAGGCCCTTGTCCTCGAGCACGATGGCTGCATGGATGACGCCGTGAATGTGAGGATGGTGCCGCTTGATCGCGGTATAGGCCCGTTCCAGGGCCTCGCGGTCGGTAGCGTCAGCGCTGAGATAGATGCGCGCTGGGCCAAGCCGAGCGAGGTCATCCAGTTTCGCCTGGATCTCGGCGTCCTTGGGTCGCCTGCCGATCCAGATGATGTGGGCGCCGTATTTTTCGATCATGAAGCGGCTCCAGATGGCGCCCAGCCCGCCAGCCCCGCCGATCACCACATAGACGCCGTTTTGGCGATACACCTGGCCGTCCGCAGCAAGGTTGCGCACGGGGACCAACTCCTGGCGGAACCATTCTCCTCCCCGGTAGGCCCAGGCGTTGCCCGCACTGTCCGGCGGCAAGCGAAGCATCTGCTGGATGACGAGTGGAGAATCGCCTGGCCCAGCCCAATCCTCGGTACCCTCCAGGTCAATCAGGCGAGTGCGCCAGTGAGGATACTCTTTGGCCATGCTGCCGGCCAGCCCGTGCAGGGCTGCATGGGCCGGGTTAATAAGGTCTCGGGCATGGACGGCCTGTGCCAGGGTGGTGACCAGGGTCCAATCCAGCTCGTGGACCCCGTAACCACGGGAAAGCATGGCTTTGACCAGTCTGAAAACCGACAGCACACCCCGTTCCTGCTCGTAAATCAGCGTTTCGTCGGCCGGTGAAATACATTCGTGCTCGGGCGCGACGACGATGATGTGACGGATCGGCTCCACAGCGGCCAGGCGCTCAGCGATGGCCTCAATCTCGTCGTCCTCATGTGTGTCAAACACATTCACTTCAGGATAAATACGCCGCAGCACGGCACGCTGGCGTTCGGTGCCGCCGACGATCAGGACTCGGTTGTCTGGAGAAGAATCGTCGCCTCGCGCCGCAGCGGGTACGGCCATCCAGGACGGGACGAGCATCATGGTCTCTGCCGTGTCTGTGCCGGCGGAAGCGTGCGCACCGTTTCCCGAGGCGAATGTTGGCTCCGCGCAGGAATCATCTGGCATCATGGGATTCAGGTCGAAACCATCGAGCCAGTAGCGTTCTCTGGCGAAGGGGTAGGTGGGCAAGCTGACGCGACGGGGTAACCTGTGACTCAGCCCTGCCGTGGTATAGAGCTTTTGCCAATCGATATATAGGCCCTTGACCCACAGCTCCAACAGTTTCTCGTATTTCCCTTTAGCGATCCAGGCGTCGATGGCAGTAGCCATATCCTCATCCGCCGCGAACAGCGCCAGCGCCTCCTTATGGCGGTCGACCTGGCCGCGATACAGCGACTCCCCGTAGAACTCTTCCTCATGCAGAAAGGCTTGCAGCCCGGCCTTGAGCTCGTCCAGCGAGCTGGCCATGAAAGCAAGGCGTTCATCCATCGCTTCCCGACCCACCTGCAGCGTATAGGCAATGGCAGCCAGATCGTGGGTGACAGCCCCATCGCACAACACGCGGTGCAGATTGGCGGCTATCTGCTTCAGGCTCTCCGCGTTACGCGCTGACAACACGATCACGCACGGCGTTGCGGACTCAGCCGCGACCGGTTCAGGGGCGCGGTATTCCTCGACTACCAGATGTGCGTTGGCCCCGCCAGCGCCGAACGAAGAGATGCCGGCGATTCTTGGGATCTCCCGCTCGCCATCCCCATTGCTCTTGATCATAGGCCGATTCCAAGCGGTGAACTCGCGTTGCACCACGAACGGGGTAGCGCTGAAGTCGATATGCGGATTGGGGACCTCGGCGTGGAGGGAGGGCACCAGCTCGCCATGCTGCAATTGCAGCAGGACTTTGGTCAGCCCGGCAATCCCAGCGGCACTTTCTCCGTGCCCGATGTTCGATTTGACGGAGCCGATGGCGCAAAATTGCTTCTTCTGGGTGTAGCGCTCGAAGGCCTGCGTCAGACCCGCAATCTCGATCGGATCGCCCAATGCCGTGCCCGTACCGTGGGCCTCGACGTAACTCACGGTGTCCGCAGAGATACCCGCCCGCTCCAGAGCATCCGCGATCACTTGGGCCTGGGCCTTGGGATTGGGCACGGTGTAGCCGTTGGTTTTGCCACCGGCATTCACCATGCTGCCCTTGAGCACGCCGTAGATGTGGTCGCCATCGGCGATGGCCTTGTCCAGGAGTTTTATACATACCGAGTCCATAAATGATGATTTTCTGAGCTACAGAGACGACGTATAATGGAGCCTCTGACTGGGCATTTGTCTTCTCCAGAGGGATTGTGGGCGTTGAGGTCTCTATGATCCAGATTGAGTTTCCCCCTGAAGCTCTTGAAGCTTTGCACTACGAACGCTATCATCATCCTCACCCGCGGATGCAACGCAAGATGGAGGCTTTATGGTTGAAGAGTCAAAAACTTCCTCATAAGGAAATTGCCCGTCTCACAGGCATTTCGATTACTACCGTGACGAGTTATGTCCGTACGTATAAGCAGGGTGGTCTTGAAAAGCGTAAATAAGTGAGTTTCTATAAACCTCAAAGCCACTTATGTACGCATACGTCGACACTGGAATCCTATTTTTTGACACATCCTCCGGCAACAATACAAGAAGCGGTGAATAGTATTACAGAACTTACTGGAATCAAAAGAAGTGAGACACAAGTACGCAAGTTTTTAAAATCGAGAGGTCTCAAACGTCGTAAAGTCGGCATGATCCCTGCGAAAGCAGATATCCAGAAGCAAGAGCAGTTTAAAAAACAGCATTCGAACCGCGCCTGGAGGAAGCCAAATCTGGCACAAGAGCAGTCTTTTTCGTGGATGCAGTGCATGGTGTTTTTTCCTCATTTTTAGGCTTTCGCTGGTGTTTCTCCCGCATGTTTGTAAAGGCACCTGCTGGGAGACCACGCGTGAATATTCTTGGAGCTCTCCATGCTGTGACACATGAACTGCTGACAGTCACACATGATTCTTACAGTAATGCGCACACTACCTGCACACTTCTCGGACAGCTCGATGCTCTACATCTTGAGATGCCAATGACACTCGTCTTGGACAATGCCAGATAGCAAAAATGTTCACTTGTGCTGGAATGTGCAGCATCATTGAATATTGAGCTCCTGTATTTGCCTGCATATTCTCCTAACGTAAATCTCATTGAGTGTCTATGGAAACTTATGAAGAAAAAATGTCTCTATTCGAAGTATTACGAAGATTTTACAGCATTGAAAATCGCTATTTTTGGCTTTTTCAGAGACACCCAAACTATTTACAAAAGTGCAGTGAGTTCTTTGCTTACTTTGCATTTTCAAACTTTTGAAGAATCATAAATTATAAACTCGTGAAGTATAGCTGTCAGTCGAGGAGAACAGGCGCACGACATGATTGTGCTGCACCAGGGTAGCCTTGGGGGTTCCGGTGCTACCCGAGGTGTATATGACATATGCCAGATGGTGTGGCTGAGCTCCGCTCTGAAGCGCCTGTGGCGCACCGTCGCGCACGGCCTGTTCCACCACAGGCCAGTCCGAGTCCAGCGCGAGAGAACGGATGTTCTGGCTCAATGTGGTGATTTTCCCCGTCTGGGCGGCCTGCGTCAGGATCAGCCGCACCCCACTGTCGCGGATCATGTAGGCCAGACGGTCGGGGGGATAGGCTGGGTCCAGGGGTACATAGGCTCCCCCAGCCTTGAGAATGCTCAGGAGACCGACGATCATCTCCAACGACCGTTCTACGCAGATCCCTACCAGACTCTCAGGCTGCACACCCTGCTGTTGCAGGTAGATCGCCAGGAGAGTACTACGCGCATCTAGCTCTGCATAGGAGAGTGACTGCTCCTCGCATGTCACGGCGATGGCGTCCGGGGTGGCCCTCGTCTGGTGTGCAAACATCTCGTGAATACAGACGTCCGCCCCCCCCTCCTGGCCAACTGGAAGAGGTACAGCTCCTTCAAGTCCCCTTCCTCCTAGCGCGGGGAACGGTTGAGATGGAGGGACAGAGCGGAGCAGCCAGGCGGCTTCGGTGGAGGTGAGCAGTGCATACGCATCCAGAGGCCGGTTTGGATCCCGAAGCACGCCTTCAGCCAGAGTCGTCAGGTGCCACAGCATTCGTTCGATAGTCACGAGATCGTAACGCTCGGGGTTGTATTTCAGGTTGAGCACGAAGTGGTCACAGTGTCGCACAACCTCCAACGTCAGTTCGAACTCGCCCTCCTGGTGAATCTCATCCACGAACTCGATGGCCAGGGCCTGGCCGTATGTATGGCCAAATGCTTCGCGCTCCTGTTGCTGGACGAAGTTCTGGTAGGCGAAACAGACCTGGAACACGGGTGCATGACCACGGGCAGGCGTCAGGTGTAGCCCGCGGACCACAGCAGGAAAGGGGTAGGCCGCGTGGTCGAGGCCATCCACCAGGGTCAGCTCCAGCTCGCGGATGAAATCTGCAAAAGTCCGCCTGCCATCGATCCGACTCCGGAGGGCGATCATGTTGACGAAGTAGCCGACTAGGGCCTCAAAGCGCTCCTGCGAACGGCCCATGGTCGGCAGGCCGACGATGAGGTCTTCCTGGCCGCTATAGCGATAGAGCAAAACCTTGAACAGGGCGAGGAACACCACCGACGGGTTTACCTGTAGGGATTCGGCAAAGGCCTGGATAGTCTGGCTCAACGCGACCGCAAGCGAAGTCGTCTGGGTTCTCCCCTCGAACAGGCAGGCCTCATCCTCATGAGGTCGGGCGTTGGGCAGCTCCAGAACTGGTAACGGGCCGGCCAATTGTTCTTGCCAGTAGGCAAGATGCTCACGCCCCTCATCACCAGCCACCACCGCCTGTTCCCAGGCCACGAAATCCGCGTAAGTGGCTGCAACGGGGATCAGCACCGGAGGTTCGCCCGCGACCATGGCAAGATACGCATCCAGCAGGGTAGTGATCATGGGGAGAAGGGACCTGCCGTCAACAATGATATGGTGCATGCTGCAGAGCAGAAATTGTTCTGCCGGTCGTCCATCGCCGGCAGGGATGGTCAACAGGTGCACGCGTAGCAACGGACCGTGCTCCAAGGCAAATGGAGCCTTGGCCAATTGCCGTAGATAGTCCAGGACCTCGGTACGTTCGAGCGCTGGCGACAATGTTTCTACCTGGAAACACGGTGAGGAGGATGGACGGGATACCAGGAACGGCACTCCGTTCTCTACTTGGATCACGCTCGTCAGAATGGGGAATTGTTCCAACAGGAAAGCGCACGCCTCCCGGAGCCTCTCCGGGTCCAGCACACGCCCGAGCCTGAGGCAGACAGGCACGTTATAGGCGCTCATGTCCGGTGCCAGCTTTTGCAGCATCCACAGGCCACGCTGGCCCTCGGAAAGGGGTGTCCGCGTTGCCTGTTGCGCCAGTACACGGAGCCATTCCTTCAGCTCGGTGGTGGACAATCTACCGGCTTTATATGCATCGATAATTTCCGCTGGCCTCATGTAGTAGGTCCTCGGTCACCTGCGAGATTGGGTAGCTTTCCGTAGAACACGCTGCAGCTCGCCCACTGCCGCAGCACGGTTCGAGCAAAATCGAAGCCCCTGGGCTGGCACAGCACCACATCAAAGGTCTGGTCATCGAACGGCAGGGCTTCCAGATTGCCCTTATGCCAGGCCATCGACGCCCCGAGACCCGGCGGCAGGGTCCGCGCCACAATACCTGTGCCACAAACGGCATCCAAGACCCGTTCACCGGGCTGCAATGCCCCCTGTGCAACCAGGAAGACAGCCCGGGGTGCACAAAGAACGGGAACCAGACACTGCTCGTAGGCTTGGGGTAGCTGGTGATCGACCGATAGCTCGCCTACAGTTGAGATCCCCCTAGGCGGCGCGGCATAGCTGCCATGATCGCGCGCTCGGTGGACACGCGGAAGTGAGCTGCCCCCCCGCATGAGGAGCTGGAGTATCTTACGCGCTCGTCCGCCACGCTCATATGCATCGACACTGAGCCCGATCACGGCCACTTGGCCCCATCCAGTAATCACGCGGGGTTGTGGTGAGACTTGCTTGCGCTTAAGGAGTGCGGCCGCGTTTTGGGACAGGTTGCTGACGGGGATGGTCTCTGGGATTTGGGCCATCGGCATCATCCCCGAACATGCCGCTAAGCATACTGCTAGAAGACACCCGAAACAAGAGGATTGTGGCCCTCGCCCCGCCCTCTCCCGGAGGGAGAGGAGAAATGGGAGCCAGGTGCGCCTCAGGGAAGGATGGAGGGAAAACGGTGGTATTCTCAAGGTCAAGATGCATTGCGTATGCAGTCCAGGAGATCTTGGATCAACGTAGGTAAGGCGCCCTCATGAGGAGTATCGAACATGGTGTTACCACCGATGACTGTACGAGCATTGGCGACTGCCGGCGAGCGCGAGACGCACTGTCAATTTGCGGATCAGGCGTTCTCCCGTGAGCCGTCCCCTGCAAGCGCCAGGGATTGGTATCAGTTTGTCACAACGATGCCCGGGTACCGACCGGAGCAGCTGAGGGGTGCCTTTCGCAATGGCGAACAGGTAGGAAGCTATTCTCTTCATGAACGGACCATGCATGTGGGGATGGCACGGCTGCTCACGGGGTGTATCGGAGCGGTCGTGACCTATCCTGAGCATCGTCGCCAGGGCGTGGCGACGGCGCTCATGCAGGATGCCATCGACTATGCTCAGTCCCACGGCTATCCGTTACTCTTACTCGATGGTATTCCCAAATTCTATGACCGCTACGGCTATGATGACGTCTTTGATGTGTCCGTTCAGGATATCGATCGCGCTGCCGTACTGGCACAACCATCGGGTCCTCTGCACCTGCGGCCTGTGACGCTAGAGGATGCAGAGCATATGGTGACCCTATACAACCGCCACTTTGGACCCTTGACGGGCAGCTTCACGCGTACGGTGGAGTGGCAGCATCACCGGCTCCAGTACCGGTCAGCCGATAATCCGCTTTGGCTGGCCGTCGATGCTGCCGGGGGTCCCCAGGGCTATTTAGCTTTGCAGGGAAGTACGGAGAGTCTCCAGGCCCAAGAGTTGGCAGCGGATACATGGGCTGCAGCTCTGGCGTTGTTGCAGCATCATGCCCACTTGCTGGAGGGTCCCAATGCTCCCACCGTGCTCCGTTATCGTATCCCTCCCAGCGCTCCAGTCTTGTACGACATGATCGATGCCTTGCAAGTACCGGATACCTCACACTGGCGGCATCCGCCCGAAGAGTGGGCTATTCGCCATCAGACATATCACCATCGCTTTGCGGCTTGGATGGCACGCCTAGTGAGCCTGCCGGCGTTGGCACAGGCACTCCTGCCTGAATGGCAGGCACGCTGGCAACAATCCCTGGCGCACTGGACAGGAACCATCGCTCTGATGGTTGGTGCGGACACGTGTACGTTGCACTTCGACAACACCCAACTGCAACTCATTGATGCGCCTGATAGCGCCATCGCTGTGCGCTTGTCCGCGCAACGGTTCATGCAACTCGTGTTCGGTTATCGCCCTGTTGCCTCGATCTTGCGACAGGAGGCTCAGTCACCACCCGCTGCAGCGGTTGCTGTCCTCAATGTCCTCTTCCCATACGGCCAGACCTGGATTCCAGTATCTGATTGGTTTTGAGTCACGTATGGCAGCGCTGTCGCTTCAACCCGGTGCTACGACACATGCCCACCGCGTTCAGGAGGGATCAAATTTCGACTTCAATTCAGCCCTTCCCTGGTGAACCTGCCGTAGTTCGCCACGAATCCGGTCAAGCCAGGGGGTCGCTACTCCTCACCATGGAACCCAACGATGTCAGCCGTCGTCGAGCCAGACGCCATGGCTGCTGATCTCGGCCGGAAAGCGAGGGTGTGTGAAGGGGGTGAGTGGTGCGGCTGGGGTCACAGCAGCGCCACGATGGTCTATCGGGCTGAGGCGAGGGCGTTCCGCTCACAAGGAGCCCTGGTTGCGGAAGGCGTATGCCACATTAGGCGGAGGCTGTATAGGTTTGTCGAGAATTTGACAAGGCCCTCTGGTGAGGTCGGTGCTCATACGGTTCATGCTGCAGTGACCACGTGGCAATCAATCTCTACGGCGATGCTGCGTTGAAGCAGGTCAACCGAGAGAATCAGTAGCCCTTTCGTGGGTTTGCTCCGCAGCAAAATGCCTTCCACCCCTCGCAACGATCCTTGGGTAATGCGTACTCGTTGCCCTTCCTGAAGGTATGGATGGGGCATGACGGGTATCGACGCACGTAAGGTGGTTTGAATCGCCTCGATTTCGGCGTCCGGTACGATGCTCGGTTTCTCCCAGGACTCACCAAGGATGCGCACCAAACCACGAGCCTTGCGCACTTCGATAGAGCTGCTCTTATCGATGGTATGCTGCAAGAACAGGTAACTGGGAAACATGGGCACGGAGATGAGATGTCGTTTCCCCGCCCGGCGCGACCATGTGGCAATCTTGGGTAGGAACATGAGAAAGCCCTTGGCCGCCAATTGATCGCAGACTAACTGCTCACAGTGGCTGCGGGTGTGGAGGACGTACCAAAGAGGTCTCTGCCCATCCTCAGACTGCTGTGTGCGCATGGCTGTGCTCGCCCATCTTTGCTGTTCCGCCCTTCAACAAAGTGTTTCCCCTCAGGCTGAGGCAAATCATCCAGGGCTACCGGAAAGGAGGTTACCGCCCATGTGTCAAGAATCGGTTATGCCGACGTTAAATTTTGATGTCTTTTTGCGTGAGGTGCTAACGCCGGGGCTACAGAGCAGCGGCAGCCCTGGTTGACTTGCATTCCGGCCCGGCATCGCCCATATTCACCGCCGATGACAGAGGTTGAGACCGCACACGTTCTTTTAAGGAGGCGGGCGATGAGGCCGAGTTCTGGTTTCCCGCAAATCTCTGAATCGCCTCATCCTGCTCATCCACGCCGCTCTATGAAGCGATGCCGAGATTGAATCGAGCATTCCCACTCTTTGCCGACGAGGTCAGTTATGGCGTGCAACCCGGACGTGCTGAAACAAGTGCCGTTATTCGCCCTTCTAGACGAGGAAGAGAGGGCGGTGTTGGCTGCACAGGTCGACATCAAGGCCTTTGCCAGCCGCCAGCGCATATACAAGACGGGCGATCCCGGAGGACGAGCCTACGTCCTGATTTCGGGAGTAGTTCGAGTCACCACCGTCGATGAGGATCATCAGGAAGTCGTCATCCATGAACCGGCGGCCGGAGAGTTCTTTGGTTTCGCCTCCATGCTCGAGCGCACACCGCACCAAACTGAGGCCAATGCCCTGGAAGACAGCGTCTGTCTCGAAGTCGATCGTACGCACATCTCCGTGTTGGTCCAACGCAAACCAGATGCAGGGATGGACATGCTCACGGTCTTAGGCCGTCAGCTGCACGCCGCCCAGGAGTTGGTGCGTAGTCGCGCCATGCGTAACCCGAACGAGGTGATCGAGAAGGAAGCCACGTTTGGCGAGCGCATTGCTGACTCAGTCGCCCGCTTTGGAGGCTCCTGGTCCTTCATCATCACGTTTGGGGTGGTGTTGGCCGTGTACACGACTGCCAATGTGTTATTGGACCGCTCTGCCTGGGATCCCTATCCGTTCATTTTGTTGAACTTGTTCCTATCTATGCTGGCTGCCATCCAGGCGCCTGTGATCATGATGAGTCAGAATCGCCAGGACGCCAAGGATCGCCTGCGAGGTGAGCTCGACTACGATGTCAACCGCCGCGCCGAGGTGCAGATCCAAGGACTGGCGCACAAGCTGAACTTGTTGGGTGAGAAGATCGACGACGTCGAAGATCTGCTTCGCGAAAGACTGCCACGCAGCGAGGGCAGTGATTCCAGACCCGTAACGTCCTGACGCAGTAGGCGTGTAACAGACTATTGTTCTCTGTCGGGCAGCAGTGGCCGAGAGCGGCGTCGAGTGAGCTCCATGAGAATAGTATATCTGCCCATTGCCTCTGCAAGTTTCAGCATCGACATCTGAGAGTTGGCTCATGAAGGAGGACTCATGGCACGGCCAGAAGACATTGCGCGCTACCGCATCAATCTGCAAGGGGAAATCGATGGGGCTATGCTCTACCGCACCATGGCCGAGGTGGCATCTCAGCCACAGCTCGCAGAAATCTACCGGCGCCTGGCGACGGTCGAGGAAGCGCATGCCGGGCTCTGGGAACGGCAGCTGCGCCAGGCGGGTCTGTCGGTGCCACCGCGACGGCCGAGCTGGCGAGCACAGACCCTACGTTGGTTAGCGAAGCGCCTGGGCGCGTCATGGGTGCTCCCCACCCTTGCGACTATGGAACACGCGGACCAACACATGTATGACACCCAGCCGGAAGCTAGACAGACCACGTTGCCCGCCGATGAACGGTCCCATGCTCGCCTCCTGCGGGCTATCGCGGGGGCGTCCCCTATGGGCATGGAGGGTCGGACGCTGGCTCGCCTTGAGGGGCGGCATCGGGCCGTTGGGGGAAATGCCCTCCGGGCAGCAGTCCTGGGGGCGAATGATGGTCTGGTGTCCAATCTGAGCCTGGTGATGGGTGTTGCTGGGGCGGATCTGTCGGGCCAAGGTATCCTGGTCACCGGACTGGCAGGTTTACTGGCAGGTGCCTGTTCCATGGCCATGGGAGAATGGGTCTCAGTGCAAAGCTCTCGCGAGCTCTCACAGCGCCAACTCGCCATTGAGGCGGACGAGATTGCCGCGGTCCCGCAGGAAGAACAGCAGGAATTGGCACTGATTTACGAGGCGAAAGGATTGAGCCCTGACGAGGCGGGCAAAGTGGCCGCGGAGCTGATGGCGGACAAAGGGAAGGCTCTGGAGACGTTAGCGCAAGAGGAGTTAGGCCTCGACCCCGAGCAGCTAGGTGGGTCGCCCTGGGTGGCGGCGGCGACGTCATTCATCCTTTTCGCCATCGGTGCTATCCTGCCAGTCGCTCCGTTTACGGTCCTCACCGGGATGCCTGCTGTCATGGCCAGCCTTGGGGTCAGCGCCGCAGCTCTATTCGTGATCGGGGCGGCGATTACGCTGTTCACAGGGCGGAACGCGCTGTATGCTGGGAGCCGCCAATTACTCTTTGGCTTGGCGGCAGCTGGACTGACGTATGGCATTGGCCGGCTGATCGGCGTGACCCTGGCTGGCTGACAGCCGCTGCGCACGTTGATGGACGCGGATATTGCGGCCAACCGGGCCTTCAAGAGCCGCGAGGCAGGGAAACGGAAAATGCCCAGCCACGCTGCCCCACACCGCCTGAACTAGCCAGAAGATTTGGTCAAAACCCAGGCCTCGTGTCGAAGCATGTGGCAATGCAGCAATGGCTTATAGACGTAGCTCCGTACCACGCTGCTCCATATGGGCTCTGCTAAACGGCCTACGCATCGGTTTCGCTGCTGAAGACTTCGAAGCTCCGATGCTAGCTTCCCGTGAAAAGCGGCGAGCTGCCGCGGGAAGATGGTCGCTACCGCGAAGTAGTAGACCTTCTGGTCCTCGGCCATTGCCTCTTGAATCCGGGCGCGAGCAGGGTCTGAATCCAGATAACGCGTGTCGCGTTGCAGGCGTGCTACCTCGTGCGGGGGTCGTTTGTCGCTCAACTAGTTGGCGCGGCGATATTCTGGGCGAAAACCAGGCTCCTGCAGCCATCCGCCTAGCATCAGCACCGATTCATCGAAGCGCTCGGTCAAGCCGACGAAATCGACGCGCGTGGAGAGCAACTCGATCGCTTTCTGCGCATTGGGTTCACGGGCGATCATCTTGGCTTGCCAGTTGTGTACCCAGGTGGCTGTGATCCAGCGCTCGAAGTCCCGGGGACTGTGGTCCGCGAGGCGTGCGTTCAGAAAATGCGACCGCAGTCTGGCGGCCGGATCGCGTAAGAACGTAAAGAATCGGACTGTGACAGTGACCTTTTGGAAGGATTGTGTCGCTCAGGAAGGGGACAGCTTCATGAATAGCCACCGTGTGGCTGACGGACATGGTTAGAAGCCGGCACGGGATAACTCGGCAGCAAGCTGTTCCTCCTCCTGCCGCATAGCATCCTGCCAACGCATATACTCTGGCATGAGCTCGCTGACGGCTTGAGCGAGTGCGACCGGATCATCAGGGATCGACCGTGGCTGGAAGGTTACCACAACATCGCCAACTCCGGGTTGAAACTGAGATAAGAGGAGATAACCAGCCTTCATCAGACTTATCTGCCTGGGGTCCGACTGTGCATGCATGGCAATGAGCAGAGCCGTTTCGAGTGCATCCTTTGAGGCGGGTAGATACTTCAGGTCAGTCACGAGGCTGGCCGATTCAACGGGATGCCCGGTCACGAACGTATTGCCGCCGATACTGACAGCATACTTCGGGTCAGTCACGAGGCTGGCCGATTCAACGGCGTCCCCTAATGCACGGCCATACACATGAATCAACGCTTCGGCATGCAGGACCGCCCGGCGGACACGATGCCGAGCACGCCGTTGAGCGAGCCAAGAGTGTAGATAGGCGAATCCACAGGGGAGCTTCATCTCCTCAGCGAAGGGGGCGATGCCTGCCCCATGAATATGGGGTGAACATGGCAGTCTTTAAAAAGGGGCGAGTCTGGTACATCGACTACTATGTCAAAGGGGTGCGGAAACGTAAAGAAGATCGGACCCAGCAAGCACATCGCCGAGCTGGCCTTGGCTCAGGTCCAGGTGAAGATCGCCAAGGGGGAATACCTCGGCATCTATGAAGAGAAGAAACTGACGTTTCGGCAATTTGCCCCCGAGTATCTCGCCTTCTCGCAGGCGAACAAGAGTGGGAGCTCCTACGTCGTGACTGTATCGCCGTTGATCGCTGGCTTATCCCCGTGTTTGGGGATCGATATCTCTTTGACATCACCCTGGCAGCAGCGGAGCGGTACAAGCAGCAGCGCCTCGAGTCTGTCGATCCCGCAACCGTCAATTAAGAGGTGGACTGCCTCAAGGCCATGCTCAACAAGGCTGTGCGCTGGGGCTATCTATAAGAGAATCCCCTGAAGGGGATGAGGGCACTCACAGAACCACCAGGCCGGCTGCGCTATCTGACGCCGGAGGAAACCATGCGCCTGTTAGCCGCCTGTGACACGCCGCCGTACCTTCGCCCCATCGTGGATCTCGCCATGCATATGGGCATGCGGCGCTCGGAAATCCTTGCTCTGCGATGGGGGGATGTGGACCTCCGCCGGCGGACACTCACCTTGAGTCACACCAAAAACAATGAATGGCGGGTGATCCCGATCAATGACACCGTGGCTGCGGTGCTCAAAGCCTGGCCGCGGGTGGTGGGAACCGATATCTTTTTTCCTGACCTCAATGGGCCGATGGTCACCCGGGCGTTCGGGCGGGCCTGCCGTAAAGTCGATGTCCCCAACCTGCGTTTGCACGACCTGCGGCATACATTCGCGTCCTTTCTAGCGATGGGTGGCTTCAACCTGCGGGCCATTCAACAGCTCTTAGAGCATAAAGACCTGCGCATGACGGCGCGGTATGCGCATCTGTCGGCCGATCATCTGCAGCAGGCTGTCAAAAGTTTGGATGCTGTGTTGGGTTCGAGCAAGGCGATAGACACTATCTGGATACCAACGGCAGAACAACGGTAAGGAAAGGCGTGGAAATCATTGATTTTACAAATGGCCCCACCGAGATTCGAACTCGGGTTTCTGCCGTGAGAGGGCAGCGTCCTTGGCCTCTAGACGATGGGGCCTCATCATTTCAGCTATTCCGGGGCAGGGATTCGAACCCCGATTCTACGGTCCAGAGCCGCATGTCCTGCCTGTTGGACGACCCCGGAGTGATCGTCTTAAGAAAATGCTTGCTATCGAGGCACAGGATGCGAAGAAGCCAACGACCATCCTGCAGGAGGTAGGTTATAACGAAGTTGTAGGGGTTCGTCAAGTAGGAAAATCGACCGCTTGTCTTGGCTGCCTTTTCTCGACAATCCGTGCGCTTTTTTGTTAGCTTCGCTTTTCCGCTCAACGGTGGTAGGTGGGTGCTGTCAACTAGAAGGTGTGCCTATCCCAACCTGGCCAAAATGCCCCTAACCTGACTTGCCGGAGAGAGTTGTTTGCATGACTCCCTAGCCTCGTACGGATGGAACGGCACACGACACGAATTTGAAGGGCGCCCAACAAGCTATACCGTTGGTCTACGAGATGATCTCTGGATTTCGGAAGATTCAGTGGACGAGATAGAGGGTCAGTAAATCGACAGAAAAGATCTCAAGTCCTTAGAGCATTGACTTTCCATTGATAACGGAGGCTATTTTTCACGTCCTGCTTTTTTCATAATCGCTGCATTGCCGAAAGGCTCCGCTCGCCGCTCTGATGTGTACTTGTGCGATGGTCGCAGCGATCATGTCATGGAGGCTCGACATCCGATGGTCGAAATGACTGCTCAAGGGTGCTTTCGACCTAGGGTGACCTCGTTCATCAGGAATAACTGGAGCAACAACTGTAACAAACTAAGGCAGCCAGACTAACACTCGGTGGTGGTCTAGGGCGAGAAGCGGCTCCCCTCACGCTTGACAGCGTGATAGAGATCGTGCTACAGGGGAAGACCCTTGAGTGGGAGAAGAGTTGTCAGCGGATATGGTGCTGTGAACGGGGTGCGCCCATGATAAGCGAGCAGCTATCGTTAGCGGGAAAAGTGGCCATGGTGACCGGGTCTGGACGCGGCTTGGGTCGTGCCATGGCTCTGGCCATGGCGGACGCAGGAGCAGACTTGGTTATTACTGCACGGACACTTGGAGAGATTGAGGCGGTCGGCAAAGAGGTCGAGCAGCGTGGTCGTAGGGCCTTTGTGACACCTTGTGATGTGACCAAAACAGACGATGTCGAGGGCATGGTGGCAAGAGCTCTTGAAGCTCTAGGAAGGGTCGACATTCTAGTCAATAACGCCGGAGGCAGTCGTCGGAAAGCTGTGTTGGAGATGACCGATGAGGAATGGCATTGGGTGGTTGATCTTAACCTGACGAGCACCTTTATTTGCTCGCGAACGGTCGGACGGCACATGGCCGTCCAGAAACAGTGGCAAGGTGATTAACATCGCCTCTGGGTGGGGATATCGTGGACTTCGGAACAGTACCCCGTATTGTGCCTCGAAAGCTGCGGTGATCAACTTCACGCGCGCACTCGCCGTGGAATGGAGTCGTCATAATATTCAGGTGAATTGCATTGCCCCAGGCTACTTCCCACTCAAAGTCCCGACGGATGAGCCGGAGGCCCGCGAGCGTACTATACGCATCAGCCGCATCCCGCTTGGCGGGGGAGAGGCAGAGGATATTGGGCCGCTGGCTGTGTTTCTGGCCTCGAATGGGGCTAATTATCTAACTGGGCAGACGCTTTTGCTTGACGGCGGGGCATTGCTGCCCTAGGAGTACGCTAGATGGTGTTTGACCGATTTACCTTGGAGGGAAAAGTCGCCATTGTGACAGGGGCTGGCAGAGGGCTTGGCGCGACGATGGCATTGTCTTTGGCGCAAGCGGGCGCTGCGGTCGTAGCTGTAGCACGGACGGAGCAGGAAATCCAAGAGACGGTCGCGGCGGTCACGAAACTTGGGAAAACAGGGCTAGCGCTGCCAGCGGATGTGACTGATTCCAGGGCCGTGGACCAGTTAGTGGCACATGTGGCAATGCACCTCGGTAGCGTCGACATCTTGATCAATAATGCTGGTGGAGAATTTGGCTTGAGTAAAGCCGTCACTGAACTCAGTGATGAGGAGTGGCGTCAGATCCTATCGACTAACTTGACAGGTGCTTTTTATTGTACCAGAGCTGCGGGGCGCCATATGCTCGACCGTGGCTGGGGACGCGTGATCAATGTGACCTGTATCTATGGTGCCCGCGGTAGCGTGGAGCATGCGGCGTATGCCGCGGCAAAAGGTGGTCTGATGCAATTCTCCCAGGCCTTAGCGTTGGAATGGGCTAAGCGGGGGGTGACTGTTAATACCCTAGGCATTGGATGGTTTGAGGATCAGGCACTACCCTCTCTAGAGCCGGAAATCCGAGAGCAGCTAAAACGAGCCATTCCAGTGCAACGATTCGGTCGACCCACGGACGTCGAATCGGTAGTAGTTTATCTCGCTTCGGATGCGTCGCGCTATTATACGGGCCAAAGCATATGGCTAGACGGAGGGATTCTCTGCCGATAACAGCGAGCCGCGCATAATGACCATCAGATCCCGTGCTCCGAGACATGGTGACGATGGTCAAAAACATAAAGGCCGTCGAATATATTCGACGGCCTTTATGTTTTTGACAACTCAATACGAAAACAGCCCACTCGCAAGCAGAAGTATGGTCAAGCCGAACGGCCGATTAGTACGGGTCAGCTAAACACATTACTGTGCGTACACCTCCCGCCTATCAACCTCGTAGTCTACGAGGGGCCTTCAGGGAGACCTCATCTTGGGGGGGGCTTCCCGCTTAGATGCTTTCAGCGGTTATCCCTTCCGCACATGGCTACCGAGCGATGCCGCTGGCGCGACAACTCATACACCAGAGGTGCGTCCATCCCGGTCCTCTCGTACTGGGGACAGCTTCCCTCAAGTCTCCTACGCCCACGACAGATAGGGACCGAACTGTCTCACGACGTTCTAAACCCAGCTCGCGGACCGCTTTAATGGGCGAACAGCCCAACCCTTGGGACCTTCTTCAGCCCCAGGATGCGACGAGCCGACATCGAGGTGCCAAACCTCCCCGTCGATGTGAACTCTTGGGGGGGATCAGCCTGTTATCCCCGGCGTAGCTTTTATCCGTTGAGCGACGGCCCTTCCACGTGGCACCGCCGGATCACTAAGCCCTGCTTTCGCACCTGCTCGAGGTGTCCCTCTCGCAGTCAAGCCCCCTTATGCCTTTGCACTCGATGACTGGTTTCCATCCAGCCTGAGGGGACCTTTGGGCGCCTCCGTTACATTTTAGGAGGCGACCGCCCCAGTCAAACTACCCGCCTATCACTGTCCCCCAACCGGATAACGGTCTGGGGTTAGAAGCTCAATGAAGGAAGGGTGGTATTTCAACGGTGGCTCCACGAGAGCTAGCGCTCCCGCTTCTACGCCTCCCACCTATCCTACACATCCAACATCAAACTCCAATGACAAGGTATAGTAAAGCTGCACGGGGTCTTTCCGTCCCGTCGTGGGTAGCCAGCATTTTCACTGGCACTACAATTTCACTGAGTCCGTCGTTGAGAGAGCGCTCAAGTCGTTACGCCATTCATGCAGGTCGGAACTTACCCGACAAGGAATTTCGCTACCTTAGGACCGTTATAGTTACGGCCGCCGTTTACTGGGGCTTCAGTTCAGAGCTTCGCAACGTTACCGCCACTAACCCCTCCCCTTAACCTTCCAGCACCGGGCAGGCGTCAGACCCTATACATCCGCTTGCGCGTTAGCAGAGTCCTGTGTTTTAAGTAAACAGTCGCCTGAGCCATTTCTCTGCGGCCTCTTCAGCCTCCGGGGGCAAGCCCTTTCAGCCTAATGAGGCACCCCTTCTCCCGAAGTTACGGGGTCATTTTGCCGAGTTCCTTAACGACGGTTCTCTCAAGCGCCTCGGGTTGCTCACCCCACCCACCTGCGTCGGTTTCCGGTACGGTCACCTACAGGACTCACTAGAGGTTTTTCTTGGGAGCATGGGCTCAACCACTTTATGAGGCTAGGCCTCTCGTACTCGCCTCTCGGAGTTAATGACAACCCGGATTTTCCTGGATCGTCCTCCTACCGGCTTCAACCGACTCGACCAATCGTCGGCTGGTCTACCCTTCTCCGTCACCCCATCGCTGATAACGCCCTGCCGGTGGTACGGGAATATTAACCCGTTTCCCATCACCTACGCCTGACGGCCTCGGCTTAGGGACCGACTAACCCTGGGAGGATTACCCTTCCCCAGGAAACCTTGGGTTTTCGGCGAACGGGTTTTTCACCCGTTTTATCGTTACTTATGCCGACATAGTCACTTCCCTGCACTCCAGCAGTCCTTACGATCTGCCTTCAACGCAGCAGGGAACGCTCCCCTACCCCCCCTCCTTACGGAGAGAGCCGCAGCTTCGGTACCCGGCTTGAGCCCCGTTGGATTTTCGGCGCCGAGCCACTTGACCAGTGAGCTGTTACGCTTTCTTTAAAGGATGGCTGCTTCTAAGCCAACCTCCTGGCTGTCTAAGCGTCTTGACAACCTTTCCCACTTAGCCGGGATTTTGGGACCTTAGCTGGCGGTCTGGGCTGTTTCCCTCTCGACCATGGAACTTAGCTCCCACAGTCTGTCTCCCCCGATCGGTCTTGATGGCATTCGGAGTTTGGTTGGAGTTGGTAGCCTGGTGGGGCCCCTTGTCCATCCAGTGCTCTACCGCCATCAGCCACCTCGGGAGGCGATACCTAAATATCTTTCGGGGAGAACCAGCTATCACCGAATTCGCTTAGCTTTTCACTCCTACCCACAGCTCATCCCACAAGTTTTCAACCTTGAAGGGTTCGGGCCTCCACCGGCTGGTAGACCGGTTTCACCCTGGCCATGGGTAGCTCATCCGGCTTCGGGTCTACTCCACGTAACTCAACGCCCTATTCAGACTCGCTTTCGCTACGGCTTCACCTAACGGTTTAACCTTGCTACGTAGAGTAACTCGTCGGCCCATTATGCAAAAGGTACGCAGTCGCACAGATCATCGAGTCACCTCAATGATCACCGTGCTTCCACCGCTTGTAGACACACGGTTTCAGGTTCTATTTCACTCCCCTCACCGGGGTGCTTTTCACCTTTCCCTCACGGTACTTGTGCACTATCGGTCGCTCGCGAGTATTTAGCCTTGGAAGGTGGTCCTCCCAGCTTCCCACAGGGTTTCACGGGCCCCATGGTACTCGGGAAACGAACCCAGAGAGAAGGCACCATTTCGGTTACCGGGCTATCACCGTCTATGGCCGACCGTTCCAGGTCGTTCACCTATGCCGCCTCTTGATAACTCTCCGATCGAGGTGTATCTCGATCCAGTTCGTCCCCACAACCCCAGTTGTCCAACGCATACACGCTATCACGGACAACGGGTTTGGGCTCATCCCGTTTCGCTCGTCGCTACTCAGGGAATCGCTGTTGCTTTCTCTTCCTCCGGGTACTGAGATATTTCACTTCCCCGGGTTGGCCTCTACATCCTATGGATTCAGATGTAGATGCGGCAGCATTACCTGCCGCGGGTTTCCCCATTCGGGTACCCCCGGATCAACGCCTGTAAGCGGCTCCCCGGGGCTTTTCGCAGCTTACTACGCCCTTCATCGCCTGCGAGCGCCAAGGCATCCACCGTATGCCCTTATGCGCTTGACCATATATTGCCAGCGAATGTGCTGTTTTCGTATTCAGTTGTCAAAGAGCGTTACAACATAAGGCAATTTTGCTCTCTACACTAGCAGAGCAAACAAGTCTGTGGAGAATACCGGGTTCGAACCGGTGACCTCCGCCTTGCAAGGGCGGCGCTCTCCCAGCTGAGCTAATTCCCCTCGCTCTTGTAGTGAAGCTTACAAGCAAATGCCAGGTAAAACCGTATGCAGCTCTTAACACTTGATGGGCCTACCTGGAATTGAACCAGGGACCTCACGCTTATCAGGCGTGCGCTCTAACCAGCTGAGCTATAGGCCCACACAGAACCTCTTCCAGCAGGCTAAGCGGAACCTTCCCACTTTCCCGAGGGCTCATGAGCCGGTGAGGCTCCCTTCCGAAGCCTGCAATTCACCGGCAACGTCGGCACCAGATAGCCCATCGGCTGCTGCCTTGCCTTACCCGGCCTAACTTCCCCCTCAAAGAGCGAGATGTAAATATACGACCCACCCCTCATAGTGTCAAGATGTTTTTCGCTATCAGACAAAATCTTCTATATTTCATGGAAAACACTAGAAGTATTTAGAATTCTTCGATTTATGTGGGTTGTCAGGAAGATGAGCGCACAATATTTTCTGGATGTATGCGGGCGAATCGCCTGCGGCCCACCTGCAGAAGATGTGGTTCACTGGCCGACAGACGCAAGTTGGCGTCGTTCACCCGCTCACCATTGACCCTAACCGCGCCGTGTTGAATTAACCGACGGGCCTCACTGTTACTCGGTGCCAGGCCTGCCTGGACGAGAACTTCGACGATCCACATTTGCTCACCATTGACACCGGAAAGGCGGATGGAGGGTGCGACGATATCATCGGGTAATCCCCCGGCTTGAAACATACGCCGAAATTCGCGCTCTGCCTCCTGTGCTGCCGTAGCGTCATGAAAGCGCGCGACCAGCTCGCGCGCGAGGGCCATTTTAACATCGCGGGGATTGATTGATCCTTCGGCCATGTGCCGCTTCTCTTTCTCCAACAGAGCGGTGTCGATAGCGCTTAATAGTTCGTAATAACGCAACATGAGCTGATCGGAGAGCGACATGATCTTGCCATAGATCTGCCGCGGCGATTCGGTGATACCGATATAATTTCCTAAACTTTTGCTCATCTTCTGCACCCCGTCGAGCCCTTCAAGCAGGGGGGTGGTCAGGATGACCTGCGGTTCTTGTCCATATTCGCGCTGAATATCTCTGCCGACGAGCAAATTAAACTTCTGATCGGTCCCCCCCAACTCCACGTCCGCCTGCAGTGCAACCGAATCGTAGGCCTGAAACAGGGGGTAGAGAAATTCATGCACGCTGATGGCGCGCCCCTCATGAAAACGTCGTTGGAAGTCGTCGCGTTCGAGCATACGGGCGACCGTGTGCTTGGCGGCCAGCGTCACAATCGCCTCGGGGGTGAGTTGCCCCAGCCATTCACTGTTGAACCGCACCGTTGTCATCGTAGGGTCCAGCACCTTGTAGATCTGCGCTGCATAGGTCTGGGCATTGGCCAAAATGTCATCCCGCGTGAGGGGCTTGCGGGTTTCGGATTTCCCTGTCGGATCACCAATCATCCCGGTAAAATCGCCGATGACCAAGAAGACGTGATGGCCGAGTTCTTGAAACTGCCGCAGCTTATGCAGGACGACGGTATGCCCAAGATGGATATCAGGTGCAGTCGGGTCGAGCCCCAGCTTGACCCGCAACGGTTTGCCGGTCGTCGTCGCGCGCTCAAGCTTCCGCCGTAACTCTTCAATGGTGATGAGATCGACAGCACCCCGCTGGATGATGCTGATTTGCGCATCGATGTTTATAGGATGTGACATGCCCGCTCACCTCTACCTATGGCTGCATTCAAGCACTATGGTGGGCGTCCCTAGGACGTCACCCTCGACGGCACGAAGGGCGGTGAATCGCTGCCCTCACCCTTGGGCAAGGAGGAATCCCCCCAAACTGCGTTCAAGGCTCCTGCGATGAACGACCGCCGATCAAAGGTGGGAAGACACTGACGATATCTCCATCTGTCAAGAAACTGTTCTCCGTGGCATGCCGCCCATTAACCAGCACGATCCTGGGGAGATCGTCCGGCACACCCAACGCTTGCATGAGCACTTGGACGGTGTCGTGTTCGTGCACGTCCATTTGCAGTCCCGATCGAATGGCATGCCGTGGTAGGAAGTCACGAAATGTGGCAAAGAGCTTGAGCGTGACGGTCATGTTTCACCCTTCTCACTCTCCACCGGTGGGGCAGAGCGAGGCACCACATGTACGCGCTCAACCATACGGTTGGTGGCCTCTTCGATCTCGAGCATCAGCCCGTCATGCATGAGCAGCTCCCCGCGTTGCGGTATGCGCTCAAGCTCAGCCAGGATAAACCCCGCCAGTGTAGCGTAATCTCCTGTCGGCAGATGTATGCCCAAGATCTCGTTGATGGCGTCGATCTCCATGCGCGCGTCGATGCGAAACGAGCCGTCAGGTAGAATTTCGTAAAGCCGCCCCCGGGCATCATATTCGTCTTCGATTTCCCCAACGATTTCCTCGATCATATCTTCGATGGTTACAATCCCCACCGACCCGCCGTATTCATCTACCACCACAGCCAGCGGGATGCC
This sequence comes from uncultured Nitrospinota bacterium, assembly GCA_963707985.1. Classification (GTDB taxonomy): domain Bacteria; phylum Tectomicrobia; class Entotheonellia; order J063; family CAVPRW01; genus CAVPRW01. Next base: position 151,772 of record CAVPRW010000031.1, read on the forward strand.
CTTCTGCTGGACATCTTTGAGAAGATCTCCGATGCGGCGTGTCTCAGGTACGTAATACGCCGGTCGAATCAGCTGACGAAAGCTTCGCTCACCTGGTGGCATGGAAAGGACATCTAAAGCATTCACCCAGCCGACGATGTTATGAATGTTGTCCTGGAAAATGGGGATGCGCGAGAACCCATGCTCACGGATGGCCTGAATCAGTTCATCGACGCTGGTGTTATCCTCAAGGGCGACAACTTCGACCAACGGGATCATCGCGTCGCGCACCCGTGTGTCACTGAAGCCGAAGATCCGCCGAATCATCCGCCGTTCATGCACCCCAAGCGCACTGCTGCGATCAGTCAGACGTACCAATAGCTCTAGCTCTTCTTTGGTCACGAAGGGATTCTTATGCTCCGACTGCAGACCAAAAAAACGCAGCCCCTGTCCGACCAGCCAGGTGATCATGTAGGCCACGGGGTAGCAGATGTAGAACACCGCACGCAGCGGCAGAATAACCATTGCTGCGAGCCGGTCCGCATGGTGCTGAAAAATCGTCTTCGGGAAGATTTCGCCTACCGTCAGCACGAGCGTGGTCATGAGCACGAGGGCTGCCCACTCTCCCCGGTGACCCAGCCAATTGACGAAGACTGCAGTGGCTAGTGACGTCCCGGTTACGACCACGAGGTTGTGCATGACCAGGGTGCTGCCGAGCATTTGTTCTGGCTTGTCGAGCGTCTGCAAGATCAGCTCGGCGATGCGCGAGCCTTGCTCGGCGCTATGGCGGATCTTTAACTTATTGGCAGAGTACAGGGCAATCTCCGCCCCAGAGATGAATGCCTCTGTCCCCAAACAAGCAACGATCACCACCGAAGCCAACCACGGCTCCACGACTACCCTTCCTCTCGGCGCACACGAATCTCCAGAATGCGTGTGCCTTTGATATGCTCGATGGTAAAAGTCAACCCATGGGCGCTCACCGCTTCGCCACGCTTCGGCAGCTTGCCGAAGAGGTGGAAGACATGGCCGCCGATGGTATCTGCGTCTCCGTGTGGAATCGATACACCCAATTGTGCATTGAATTCATCCAGCGGCAACCGGGCGGATACCACGTAGGTCTGTGCGTCGATCTGTCGCTGCATGACCTCTTCGATGTCGAATTCGTCCACAATTTCGCCGACCAGCTCCTCCAAGGCATCCTCCATAGTGACGAGCCCCGATATTCCACCGTACTCATCGACCACGATCGCCATATGCACCTTATTGCGCTGAAATTCCCGCAGCAGATCGTCGATCCGCTTCGATTCAGGCACGAAAAACACTCGATGGAGCAAGTCTCGCAACTTGACCTCCAGCTCGGGATGGCGACTGTAAGGTAGCAGATCCTTGGCGTAGAGAATGCCAATGATTCGATCGATCGTTCCTTCGTAGACCGGAATACGGGAGAAGCGATTGTCTTTGATTTTGGGTAGAGCCGTGACCAACGCTTCGCCGACTTCAAGCGCGAAAATGTCGGTACGGGGGGTCATGATTTGAGATACCCGGTGTCCAGCAAACTCGAAAACCCGTTGGATCAAATGCCGCTCGCGCTGATCGATAATCCCTTCACCCTCACTGATCTCCACCAAGCTCGTAAATTCCTCCGTAGTGATCAAGGCGATCGGCCGCTCGGCATGTGCGCCCATGATAGTATCCACCAGCTTCCGCAACCCCCAACGCAGTGGGGTGATGACATAGGCGAAGGCCTGCATGGGCCAGGCGACTAGCCGAGAAATGCGCTCAGGGTACCGGACCGCTAGGCTTTTCGGGGTCACTTCACCGCAGAGCAGGAGTATGAGCGTCGTGGCGACGATCGCCATGTACTCCCCTCCTTCGCCATACAGAAGGAGTGCGAGCGAAGTAGAGGTGACCGCCAGCGCCACATTAACGAACTCGTTACCGATCAGGAAGGTGATGATCAGGTTGGTGGGGTGTTGGAGCATGGCAGCGATGAGGCGGCCAACCATGCCCCCGCGCTCCCGCATGCGTTCGACCTGGACTGTATTGAGCGAAAAGAGGGCAGCCTCTGACCCGGAGAAGAAGGCCGAGCAGACGAGCAGAATGGCTATGAGTAAGAGCCTAACGAGCAGTACACTCTCCAATGCCGCATCATCCAAACACCATGATCCACAGGCCCACGCCGACCACACACACGGCCGAGAACGGCAGCAACACCTTCCAGGACATGTACATCAGCTGATCGACCCGCAAGCGTGGTAGAGTCCAGCGCAACCACATCATGACGAAAATGAGTAATAGACATTTAATAATGAATGTTAGGGCAGGTGGCAGAATGGGAGTCGGCAAGATACTGTTCCATCCTCCCAAGAACAGCGTGGTGGCAATGGCACTGACGGCGAACATGTTGGCATACTCGGCTAAGAAAAAGATCGCGAAACGCATGCCGCTGTACTCGGTGTGATAGCCTGCCACCAGCTCCGATTCGGCTTCTGGAATATCGAACGGTGTGCGATTGACCTCGGCCAGAGCAGCACAATAGTAGATAAAAAAAGCTATAAAACTAAATGGATTACTAAAAATAAACCAATGATGAATTCCCCCCGCTTGGGCAGTTGAGATGTCCCGCATACTTAAACTCCCGGCCAGCATGATGGTGGTCAACAGCGCAAATCCGGCCGGAATTTCGTAACTGATAATCTGTGCCGCCGAGCGAATGGCGCCATACAGCGCCCATTTATTATTCGAAGCCCAGCCGGCCATCATAATGCCAATAATTACCACTGACGAGATGGCCACTAGGTAGAGCAGGCCGATGTTCAGGTCGCTCACGATTAGCGTCGGACTAAACGGAATGACGACAAACGCGCCAAACGCACTGGCGAACACCACCATTGGAGCGAGCGCAAACACCAAGCGATCTGCCTGTTCGGGAACAATATCCTCTTTAAACAGGAGCTTGACGCCATCGGCGATCGATTGCGCCCAGCCATGCCACCCCCCTACCCGCATAGGTCCCAGCCGATCCTGCATATGGGCCGAGACCTTACGTTCAAGCCAGATGAGAAACATCACCATAACTGAAATGAACCCGAGGATAACCGTCGCGATCAGGATGCTCAGAACCAGTGCCAGGAGCGGCTCTGGCACGGCGCCCAAGGCAGGGACGGCGGCCAATACCCGCTGCACCCAATCATGCATACCAATGTCTCCTCGACACGCTTTGTGACCACGCTGAATGGAAGCGCTCTAGGGCCTTGGGGTTAGCGGGGGAGTCGTTCTAATGCCTGCCTGCGCTCAACACCCGTGGGTGCGGGAATACGCTGTGGCATGATCCATTCGAGGTTGCCCTTGCCCCACTCGTACACCAGGCTCAGTAGCAAGATGACCAGGAAGATAAAACCCGTCACAAAACCGTACCAGCCGAGCTCACGCAGGCGAAGGGCCCACGGGAAGAGAAAGACGAGTTCTACCTCAAAAATCACAAAAATCAAAGCGATGACATAAAACCGTGGATTAAATTGGTTGAACAGATGCCCTTCGGATTCCTCGCCACATTCATATGACGCATACTTGTCAGGCTCATCTATGCTAGGACGAATCAGACTGCCGATGAGGAGATTCAACGGGACGAAAATGGCCCCTAAAACAAGAAAAAGCAACACCGGTAAATAGTCAACCAACATCAACGCGACCCCCCTCAAACAGCCATCTCTCCACTTGGTACACCCCGTTAATCCCAACGCCGCAGGCCATCGATTGGGATTAACCTCGCCCCAGCCTTACGTAGAGGTATCACTTGTCGGTTTAGGCTAGTGTTAGTTTATACTAGATGAGCCATGTTCAAAAAGCAAGCCTATCGCGTCCACGACACGTCTGCAAAGCGAGCTGCCGAACGATGCTAGAGGTCGTCTCGTGCCCGAGAAGCCGTCGTGGAAAATACTTGACTTTAAATTCAGGATTTTTTAGAGTTAGTACAGCGTTGCGTCAAGGATTTGTCATGAAGGATCAGAGCAGGAGAGTCGCTGCGATGGCGCGAAAGATCAAGGCCAACGTCCTTGAAGCGATCGGTGGGACTCCACTGGTGAAGCTTTCGAAGCTCCCTGGGAGGCGATCGGCAAGCGTATTCGCCAAAGTCGAATCGCTCAATCCTGGGGGCAGCGTCAAGGATCGCATCGCCTGGAGTATGGTGCTGGATGCCGAGCGCAAGGGACTGTTGGCCCGTGGCGGTACGATCGTGGAACCGACCAGCGGTAATACGGGGATCGGGTTGGCCATGGTGGGGGCAGTACGCGGCTATCGCGTCATTCTGGTCCTTACTGATAGTATCAGCTTTGAGCGCTATCACTTGCTCAGGTCCTTCGGAGCCGAGGTCGTCTTCAGCCCTGCCGAGCGCGGTATGCAAGGGTCGGTCGAGATGGCTGAGTCGATGATCTTGGAGCATCCGGACTATTTTATGCCACAACAATTTAATAACCCCTCAAACCCTGAGATCCATCGCCGCACGACCGCACGCGAGATTCTGAGAACCCTAGGCGACGAGCCTGTGCATGCCTTTGTCGCTGGCGTGGGCACGGGTGGGACGATCACCGGTGTTGGCGAAGTGTTGAAAAACCGCTATCCCGAGGTGCGCGTCGTGGCCGTGGAGCCTGCCGCGTCACCAGTGTTGTCGGGGGGATTGCCTGCGGCCACGAAGATCGAGGGCATTGGCGCGGGTTTTATTCCGAAAGTGCTGAATATGCAGATCCTCGATGAAATCGTTGCCGTCGACGATGATGAGGCCTATGAGATGGCCCAGCGGCTGGCCTATGATGAGGGGTTATTGGTGGGCGTATCAGCTGGTGCTGCCTGTGCCGCAGCCCTCCAGGTCGCCAAGCGATTGGGTCCGAAAAAGCAGGTCGTGTTTATCTGTCCAGATCGGGGTGAACGCTACTTTAGCCTGAAACGCTATTTCCGAGCGGGTGCGGCGGAGCTGCGAGGTTACGCCGTGCCACCGGTGCCGAGCCTGATGGTCGCCCACCACCAGGAGCGGAGCTGAGCGCACCCCTCCCCCGAGGCCTACTCGGTTACAGGGGCATGGGGCGAGTGACATTGCGTCATAGAGGAGTAATCCCAGATGGCAGTTCGAGTGTTGATTCCAACCCCGCTCCAACGGCTTACCGATAACCAGGGAGAAGTCGTGATCGAGGGTAGTGATGTACGCGAGGTGATTGGTAATCTCGAAGTGAAGTTTCCCGGCGTGAAAGCGCGTCTGTGCGATGAAAACGGGGCGCTGCGGCGCTTTGTCAATATCTACATCAACGAGGAGGACATCCGTTTCCTCAAGGGCGAGGCGACGGCGTTGAAAGATGGCGATGAGGTCTCAATCGTCCCGGCGATTGCGGGAGGAGGGCATGTATAATTTTAGCGAGGAGCAGATCAGACGCTACAGCCGCCATATCCTCTTGCCCGAGGTGGGCGGATTGGGTCAGACCAAGCTCTTGGAGGCGAAAGTCTTGCTGGTGGGCGCCGGCGGACTGGGCTCCCCGGCGGCATTCTATCTGGCGGCTGCTGGCGTGGGGACCCTGGGGCTTATCGATGCCGACACGGTGGATGTAAGCAATCTTCAGCGACAGATTTTACACACGACAGCCGACGTGGGACGATCCAAAACAGCATCCGCCAGGGAAACGCTACAAGCGCTCAACCCCGACGTGACGGTGATTCCCTATCAGGAGTTGTTGCATTCCAGCAATATCTTTGACATCATCAACAATTACGATGTGGTGGTCGATGGCTGCGACAACTTCCCCACGCGCTACTTGGTGAACGACGCCTGCGTCATGGCCAATATCCCCAACGTGCACGGGAGTATCTTCCGATTCGAAGGGCAGGCGACCGTCTTTAAGCCACATGAGGGCCCCTGCTATCGCTGTCTCTATCCGGAGCCACCACCACCAGGTATGGTACCGAGCTGCCAGGAAGGGGGCGTACTGGGGGTGTTGCCGGGGGTCATCGGCACGATCCAAGCCATTGAGACCATCAAGCTCATCCTGGACATCGGCAAGCCGCTTATTGGCCGCCTCCTGATGTACGATGCGCTGAAACTGACCTTCCGCGAGCTGCGATTACGACACGATCCAGCCTGTCCGTTGTGTGGGGATAAGCCAACTATTCACGAATTGATCGACTACGAGCAATTCTGCGGTGTTCCGATCGGGGCAGTCGGGTAGCGGATAGGCTCGCAGGCTCGCTCAGGAACTGCCGAGAGGAGGCTGAACATGGCTGAGAAGCTGGGCTTTTTTCTGAGTACGAGCCCTGAACACGAGAATACCCACACGGTCAACAAATTGGCCGCAGCGGCCATGGAGAGGGGTCACACGGTGCACATTTTTATCATGTGTGACGGTGTGCACAACGCCTTCCTCCCAACATTTGTGACGCTGGTCGAGAAGGGGGCGCAGATCGTTCTGTGCTCGCACAATCTCGCCGAGCGCCAGCGACCCAAAATCGAAGGTGCCATCGTCTGTGGCAGCCAATATGATCATGCGCAATTAGTCAGTAGTGTTGATCGGTATCTCGCTTTCAATTAATGGGAGAGCTGTTTGCGGCATGCACCACCAGGAGCAGGATAGTAGAGTGTAGACACATGAAACATATCGCCGTTGTCATACGTCAGACTCCTTTCAATACGTGCCGGAACTCCGAGGCGTTGCGGATGACCGTCGGGCTGACGCTAGCCGATCACGGCATCGCCGTGATCTTCCGTGATGACGGGGTGTATACCTTGTTGCCTATGCAACCAGCATTGATTGGCTCGCTCGAAATCGATAAGCATCTTGAGACACTCCAGCTCCTCAACGTACGTCTGATCGCCGAACGAGAATCATTGACTGAACGCCACCTGTCTGCGCCTGAAATGGGACGTTGAGCGCCTCGGTCAGCGTGAGGTCATACAGCTCTTGGGGGAGAGCGATGCAATCATCTGCTTCTGATAGACGAGGAGCACCGAACCACGGAGTTATCCCATGAGTGTGGTAAGTGAGCACGGGAATACCCGCAACCCGAAGGCGGTTAATTCTATCTTGGAGCAGATCGGCAAGACGCCGCTGCTCCGTTTCGTCAATATTACCAAAGAGCTTGACCGCGTCAGCATCTATGGCAAAGCCGAGTGGTTCAACCCGGGTGGATCGGTGAAGGACCGTCCAGCCTTGCGCATGATCGAGGAAGGAGAGCGTACAAAAGTCCTGACGCGAGAAAAGGTGATCCTTGATTCCAGCTCCGGCAATACCGGCATCGCCTATGCGCTGATCGGCGCGGTGAAGGGGTATCGTGTGGAATTGGCCGTGCCACGGAATGTAAGCCAGGAGCGCAAGCGGATCTTGCAGGCCTATGGTGCCCACGTCATCTACACTGATCCCCTTGCTGGGTCCGATGGGGCGATTCGGGAGGCACATCGCCGCTACGAGGACAACCCTGAGAAGTACTTTATGCCGGACCAATACAACAACCCGGCTAATTGGTGGGCCCACTATGATACGACCGGACCGGAGATCATCGAGCAGACGAAAGGGCAAATCACCCATTTCGTGGCGGGTGTTGGAACCAGCGGCACCCTGATGGGTACAGGCCGTCGGCTACGGGAGTTCAATCCGCGGATCCAAATCGCCGCTGTCCTGCCGGCTGAGGATCTGCATGGGATTGAAGGGCTGAAACACATGGAGACAGCCATCGCCCCAGGCATCTGGAATGCTCAGTTCCCCGACCTCAAGCTGGCGGTGCGTACCGAGGATGCCTACACGATGGCACGCCGCCTGGCTCTGGAGGAAGGGATCTTGGTGGGACAATCGGCTGGGGCAGCTGTATACGCTGCCTTGCAGCTGGCGCGGCAGATGACCGAAGGGGTAATCGTGACGATTTTGCCAGATGCGGGAGACCGTTACTTCAGCACTGGCCTGTGGGAGGGATGAGCACTCATGCGGGTGACTCGTGCGAACGCAGAACAGATGTATGCGCAGGCACTGGCGGAGTTCCCCTTCGAGTGCTGCGGTATGATTATCGGGCCGGAGGGGGAAGATATCAGCACTGAGGACCTGGTGAGACCCTGTCGAAATGTCCAGCAGGACCTTCACCAAAAATACCCCGAACGCTTTCCACGGGATGCGACCATCGGATACACCATGGCCAAGGATGATATTGAGGCCATCGTCAAAGAGGCACAGAAGCATGCGTGGGTGGTCAAGGTGTGTTATCACTCACATCCAAACACGGGGGCGTATTTTTCGCAAGAGGACCAACGTAACGCCGAAGGGTGGGACCTCTGGTTTCCCGGTGTTCGATTTGTGGTGCTGTCTGCCTACGCCGGTGAAATTCGCGATATGCAGGGGTATCGTTGGGATGAGCCGACACAAACATTTTTGTCCATCCCCATCGAAGTGTGTGCGTAAGGGATGCTGACTGGGAGGATGATGGCGTGTCAACCGAGGTTAGTGCCGATAAGGATTTGAATTTGCAGGGAGAAGTATGCCCCTACACATTTGTCAAATCGAAACTGGCGTTGGAAATGATGCAGCCGGGGCAGGTGCTCCGAGTTATCGTGGACAATGATGAATCGGCCGCGAATGTTCCCCGCAGCATGCAGAATGAAGGCCACAAAGTCCTGGGGGTCACGAAGCTCGATAACAACGATTGGCAGATTGTCGTCCAAAAGTCCTGAAGCGTGGCTGGCAACAGCAAGGAGGGCCGAGTGGCCGCTGGGACATCCGCAAAGCTAGCGAAGTTAGGAGCACCGATCACTGAGTTGGATTTTTCTGAGGAGGAGGTCCGCCGCTATAGCCGGCACATCGTACTTCCCGAGGTGGGAGGCATCGGCCAGAAACGGATCAATCGAGCGTCAGTGCTGGTAGTGGGCGCCGGCGGGTTGGGCTCCCCCGTGGCGTACTATCTCGCAGCGGCTGGCGTAGGAACCATCGGCATTGTCGATAACGACATCGTCGACACTAGCAATCTCCAGCGCCAGATTTTGCACACCACCGCGGATATAGGGCGCAAGAAGGTCGAATCAGCCCGGGAGACACTATTGGCGCTGAATCCCAACTTGACGATTGTCCCTCATGATGTGCGTCTCAACGCCGGCAACATCGTGGACATCCTCAAAGATTACGACGTGGTGGTAGAGGGAAGCGACAATTTCCCGACCAAATTTTTGGTCAACGATGCCTGTGTGATGTCTGATACGCCGCTCTCGATGGCGGGGATCTTCCGCTTTTCTGGACAGATTCTGACTGTGGTTCCTCACGCTGGGCCATGCTATCGGTGTCTGATCCCGCAACCACCACCGCCCGGCGCGATTCCTAGTTGTCAGGAAGCTGGAGTGTTGGGGGCCATGGCAGGGGTTGTTGGAGTCATCCAGGCGACTGAAGCCCTCAAGCTCATTCTCGGGAAAGGGCAGGTGTTGCAAGGTCGTCTGTTGCTCTTTGAGGCCCTGCAAATGCGCTTCGAACCTATTGAGATGAAGCGTAACCCGGAATGCCCGGTCTGCTCGGAGACGCCAACCATAACCGAGCTCATCGATTACGATCTCGTCTGTGAGACGCTGCCGCATAGCGCAGCCTCGGCACCGTGATCACCCGCCTGAGCGAGCCGTATACCCAATACAGCGGCTTTGACGTGCGCGCTCAGCGCGGTGGGGACATCCCCGGATCTTCGATATCGAATGGGTGCACAACGTTACCAATGATGACCTCAAAAGCTTCAAACCCGCCGCTGAACTGTGTGAGATTTACGAGGCAGCAGGCGTGACCCCCGATCATGAGATCATGGTGCATTGCGATACTGGCGTCCGTGCCGCCCTACAGTGTTCACGCTGACATTACTAGGGTATGATCAACTACGTAATTATGATGGTTCGTGGCAGGAATGGGGCAATCATCCTGACCTGCCGATCGCACGCTAGGAGGCTCACGGGTGCGACAGACCGCCATGGAGGGATGCAGGGTGAAAATTTCGGCAAGGGGGCGCTACGCCGTGCGTGGAATGTTGGATGTGGCCCTGAACTCCCGCAATTTCCCCACCCCATTGGCAGATATTTCCCTACGGCAGGGCATCACGATTTCCAACCTCGAACAACTCTTCGCGAAACTCAGACGGGCAGGATTGGTGCGTAGTGTGCGAGGGCCAGGCGGTGGCTACTTCTTGGCCCAGACGCCACAACAGATTACGATTGCCGATATCCTGCGAGCCGTCGAAGAACCCCTGGCACCTGAAGCCAAAACCGCCAACTGCGAACGGGAACCGAGCACTGGTCAGCGGATCGACGATCTACTGATTAACGTGTTGTGGAGCCGCCTCAACGATCAGATCCGCCAGATCCTCGAATCGGTGACGCTCCATGACCTGGTCACTGAGTGGGAAAAATCCTCGCCACCAGGATTTATGGAACATCGGTTCGTCTTCAGCATTTAGGGTCAATATGATGTAGGATGACCAGGCGCGACGACAGGACTGTCCCCCAGATGTCTTCACGGATCGTTGCCTTGCTGACAGATTTCGGCCAGCGCGACCCTTTTGTTGGGATCATGAAGGGGGTCATGCTCGGTATCAACCCTGATCTACAACTGATTGATATCAGCCATGAGATCATGCCACAGCGCATTCGTGAAGCGGCGATCGTGCTTGCGGCGAGTTGTGCCTATTTCCCTCCCCGCACAATCTTTCTCGTTGTCGTCGACCCTGGAGTCGGTGGGACGCGGCGACCACTTGTTGTCGAAACTGCAGCGCATCACTTCGTTGCTCCTGATAATGGTGTTCTGGGACCGGCTCTGGATCAGGCAGAGGTTCGGCGCGTTGTCCATGCCATCGAGGCACGGTACTTCCGGCAGCCTATAAGTCGTACCTTCCACGGCCGCGACGTGTTTGCGCCGTTGGCAGCCTGGTTGTCATGCGGTACTCAGGCCTACGAGATGGGTATGACCATTGACGATTATCAGCGTCTGGAGTTACCACGGCCGCGAGTGGATACCTAGTGGGGAATTGGTCGGTGAAGTGATTTACCAGGATCGCTTTGGCAATCTGAGCAGCAACATCGCCGAAGCCTGGGTGCAAGAAATCTGGGGACCTTCTCCTTGGCACGGCATAGAGGCCTACATCGAGGCATCGATCATTCGAGGGCTGGATTCGCATTACGCTCAGCGCTCCCCCCACGAATTGGGCCTCATCATCAACAGCTGGGGGTTCTTCGAGGTCTTCGCCAATGGTGGGAGTGCGGCTCAGGCAACGGGTGCTATTGAAGGGAGACCTATACGCATCCGCCGTGCAAGTTTTCGATTCCACCACCCTCACGCTAATCACCACGAGCCCGGCAGATAAAGGCGCCCACAATGTGACCTATTGTCCGATCCCGACAAGGACAAAGAGGCCATTGTCAACGTTTACGGTGTGCACTGTGCCTAGCTATTGACCATCCACACCTCGTTTATTTATGGGGAACATTCTCGATGCGATTCGCATACATCGGTCTGGATTCTAGACGTGGAATGTGGTACAAGCGGCAGAAAGATCGCACATTGCGCCTTCGCCTGTATCGTCTAGGTCAGCATTGAGTGTGGTATCCCTGAGTGGCTGCGATGGCCTCGGCTCTCAGCCATAGGAACCTGTGCCTACCCCAGGTAGCACCTTCTCGTCGGCGTGGAACAGAAAGGAGAGATATGGAAACCCCGAATCGTCCGATCCCTCAGCCCATTACCCCTGAGGCCAAACCATACTGGGATGGTCTCAAAGAGGGGAAGCTGATGTTGCCCAAGTGCGAGGATTGTGGCAAGCTGTTCTTTTATCCGCGTGTGTTCTGCCCATTTTGCTCATCTCGGCGTATCAGCTGGATTCAGGCCAGTGGCAAAGGCAAGCTCTACTCCTTTGAGATCGCCTACCAGAACTTCAATCCCGCATATAAGATCAAGCCTCCCTACGTTTTCGCCATGGTTGAACTTGATGAGGGCCCACACTTGATGTCCAACCTCATCAACATCGACCCGGACCCTAAGGTGGTCAAATGTGATATGCCGGTGGAAGTGGTGTTTGAGAAGCTCACTGATGAGATGACCGTGCCACTCTTTCAGCCAGCCAAATAGGCCGGGGCTATGAGTGATTTCGCATGTCCGATAGCAACCGCTAGTCAGGGGAAGAGAGCAATGAAAGAGCTGCGTAGTACAGTCTGCATTGTAGGTGCTGACGAGAGCGATGAGATCGGCACCGTGCCGAACAAAAGCCAGTTGACGCTCCATCTGGAGGCGATCCACAACGCCGTACGGGATGCTGGGTTGAAAGTCTCCGACGTTGACGGCATTTTCACCGCCGGTCAGCATTCACCGGCCCTCCTTGGCGAAGCTTTGGGTATTTCGCCACGGTACATCGACGGGACCTCAGTGGGTGGCTGTTCCTTCATCATCATGGTTGGTCATGCCCTGTTGGCGTTGCACCATGGCTTGTGTGATGTGGCGGTAGTTTCTCATGGTGAGAGCGGGCGCTCGCAGGTCGGAGTGACGCGTAGTCGCGACACGGCTCTGAGCGGCCAATACGAAATCCCCTATGGCTTTGGCCCGGCTCCAACCAATTTCGGGATGATCACCACACGCCACATGCACGAATACGGGACGACGTTGGAGCAATGGGCGCAGGTGGCGGTGTCGACGCGGAAGTGGGCCGCTCTCAATCCCAAAGCCCGTTTCCGGGACCCCCTGACCATTGAGGATGTGCTCAAATCGCGGCCGGTGTGTTATCCATTCAATTTGCTCAATATCTGCTTAGTGACTGATGCCGGTGGCGCCGTGGTGCTCACACGGGCCGATCGTGCCAAGGACTGCGCCAAGAAGCCAGTATATATCTGGGGAGCAGGGGAAGGGAGCGAGCACGTGTCCGTCTCCCAGATGCACAATTTGACCTTCAGCGAGGCCACGCGCAAATCCGGGGAAAAAGCCTTCGCCATGGCCGGCGTCACCCATAAGGACTTCAATCATATTATGCTCTACGATGCTTTCACGTCAGGACCACCTATCATGCTGGAGTCTCTGGGCTTTTGCAAGCCAGGCGAAGGAGTATATTTCTTCGAGGAGGGGAAGTCGACCCCAGGTGGTACGTTACCGATCAACACGAACGGGGGAGGGCTATCCTATACCCATTCTGGCATGTACGGTATTTTCCCCATTATCGAAGCCACACGCCAACAGCGTGGTGAATGCGGCGCACGCCAGGTTCCAAATGCGAAGATCTCACTCGTGAACGGGATGGGTGGGATGCTCTCAGCCGCAGGAACGCTCGTGCTGTCGAACGAACCATAGGAGGGGCCACTATCAGAGCATACAGCGATAGGGCAGGCGAGAGGCCTGCCCCATTCGATTGTCCGAGCCAGGCCTCTGTAGCACATATGAAGTCGGGGTTGACGGTCACGGCTGCACAATCAGACGTGTCATCGGAGATTTGCTCCTCGCCTTCTGAGGCATTATTCTATCGGCGCAACGATCCACTCTGGAGACGTATAGCCCGTGACACCAGCGGAAAGCTTTTTTAGCCTCTATTATCATGGGTTTATCCGTGTGGCCGTGGGCGTACCCGAGGTGCAGGTCGCGGATCCAGAATTCAACGCCTCGAAGACCATCGCACTCATGGAGCAAGCGGCGTCGGAGAATGCGGTCCTGGCGCTGTTCCCCGAGCTCGGGCTATCAGCCTATTCGTGCGAGGACCTGTTTCATCAGCAGGCTTTGCTGAATGGCACGCTCGACGCCTTGCAGACCGTGCTCATGGCTTCTACGGACTTGAACCTGATTGCGGTGATCGGAATGCCGCTGCAGGTGCAACATCTCTTGTTCAACTGCGCGGTCGTGCTGTATCGGGGGCAGATTCTCGGGGTTGTCCCGAAGACTTACCCACCGAACTATCGCGAATTTTACGAGTTGCGACAGTTTGCTCCCGCCTCCTCCGCCACTCGGACGACCATTGCGCTTTGTGGGCAGGACGATATTCCCTTCGGTGAGCGACTACTCTTCCAGGCTGGGGACGACTCGAGCTTCACCTTCTTCGTGGAGATCTGTGAGGACCTCTGGGTCCCCATCCCCCCCTCTTCATACGCCGCCTTGGCGGGAGCCACGGTTCTCCTCAACCTGTCAGCGTCCAATGTGACGATCGGCAAGGCAGAATATCGCCACAGTCTCGCCGCCAATCAGTCGGCACGCTGTCTGGCGGCCTATCTCTACACTGCAGCAGGCACCGGGGAATCCACCACAGATTTGGCCTGGGATGGACAGGCGATGGTATACGAGAACGGCATCTTGATTGCGCGAGGCCGACCGGTTCTCATACGCTTCCCAGTTGGTCACCGCTGACCTGGATCTGGAGCGACTCTCCCAGGAACGCATGCGACAGACCAGCTTCGCTCAGAGCGTGCAGCGGCATCGTGATGAGGCGAGACAATTCCGCACCATCCGCTTCCCCGTTACCTTACCCGCGACCGATCGATTGCTCCTCAATCGGGCCTACGATCGTTTCCCGTATGTGCCGGCAGACCCGACCGTGCGCGACCGTCGGTGCTATGAGGCCTACAATATTCAGGTTCAGGGGCTGGTCAAACGACTCAAAAGTTCGCGCATCTCCAACGTGGTATTGGGGATCTCCGGCGGACTTGATTCCACACATGCCCTGATCGTCGCGGCCCGCGCCATGGATGTGTTGGGATATCCACGTACACACATTAAAGCCTACACCATGCCCGGTTTTGCCACCAGCACGCGCACGCTGGCCAATGCCTGGGCGCTCATGCAGGCCGTTGGCTGTGAGGCGCACGAACTCGATATTCGCCCGAGCTGTGAGCAGATGCTGCGCGATCTCGATCACCCTTATGCGCATGGGGAGCCCGTCTACGACGTTACCTTTGAAAACGTTCAGGCAGGCGAGCGTACTAGTCACCTGTTCCGACTGGCGAATTACCACCAGGCCCTGGTGGTGGGGACCAGCGACCTGAGCGAATTGGCTCTCGGCTGGTCAACATACGGTGTCGGCGACCATATGTCCCACTACAATGTCAATGCCAGCGTGCCCAAAACTTTGATCCAGTACCTCATCCGCTGGGTTGCCGACACTGCACAACTTGGGTCGGAGGCGAGTCGGGTATTAGAGGCCATTCTCGAGACAGAATTCAGTCCCGAGCTCATTCCGGGGGACGTCAATGGTGATCAGCCTGGCCAGAAAACCGAAGCAGTGGTTGGGCCCTATGAGCTCCAGGACTTCAACATCTACTATACGACTCGGCTAGGTTATCTGCCGACCAAGGTGGCCTTTTTAGCATATTGCTGTTGGCGGGATCGCACGTACGGTCGCTGGCCAGATATTCCAGCGGAGCAGCGGCATCAATATACCCTTGGCGAGATCAAACACTGGCTGTCGGTCTTTTTGTGGCGTTTCTTCCAGATCAGCCAGTTCAAGCGTAGCTGTGTGCCGAACGCTCCCAAGGTCGGCTCTGGTGGTTCGCTCTCACCGCGAGGGGATTATCGGGCGCCCAGCGATAGCGAGGCCACGGTCTGGCTCGAGCAACTCAAACGTATCCCCGATCTGGACCCCGATGCACCGCCAGCCGTTACCGCGTTGCAGATGGTAGCAAATCCTCAGTCATGAGAGGACGGACCTCGAAGCAAACGGTATCGAGGATTCGTCGTTCATCATCGACAATCGACAGGGTGTGTGTTCCGGGTTCGGGTTCCCACAGCAGCGGCCCTGTCACTGCGCCAAGATCCTGTCCATTGAGCACCCAGCGTTGCTCAGGGCTGGCCTCATCTCCCACAAAGGCGATACGCTGGTGCGCCGCTGGGATGTCTGGGTCGAGAGCAATCACCTCTCCCGACACAGGTGTGCGGACCTGCGGGAACCCTCCAGCCCAGTATTTTTGAGGCACTAGCGGCTCTGTGCCCTGAAGAAACCACTCCTGCCGATCGGGCTCGATGCTGCCGGGAAAGCTGACCTGGCGCTCTACGACCCCGGTGGGTGGTTCCGTGGGTACGCTTGGAGCAGTGCGGTGCAACCAGGTCATGATGTCGCTCCAGATGGGTGCCGCTCCGATGACACCGCTGACATGTCGCATGGGTTCACCGGACAGGTTTCCCACCCAGACACCGACGGTGTAATGGCGCGTGTAGCCGATGCACCAGTTATCACGCATCTCTTGACTGGTACCAGTTTTCACCGCACTCCAGAAGCGCGTCGCGAGCGGGCTTTCGAGCCCAAATGTCACGCTGCGGCTGTCCCGGTCGGAAAGAATGTGCGACAGCAGGAAAGTGGTGGCTTCGGAGTATACCCGGCGGCCGCTCTGGGGGGTTAGCTCCCCCGGTGTTAGGCGCAGCGGAGTCCACATCCCGCCGTTGGCGAGGGTTCGATAGGCCTGCAGTAGTTCCCAAAGGCTCGCGTCGACAGAGCCCAGAGCGAGGGACGGACCATAGTAGTCTCCTGACTCGTTGGCACCGTTAAGCCCCAGACGTCGGAGCTCCTCAACGAAGTCCTCGGCTCCGACGAGGCCTAAGGTCCGCACGGCGGGGATATTCAATGATCCTGCCAGTGCGGTGCGCACTGATACCAGCCCACGAAATGCCTCATCGTAGTTCCTGGGACGATATACCCCCCCGATCACCGGCACATTGAGCGGCTCGTCTTCCAGCAGCGAAGCCGGCGTGAGCATCTTGCGCTCGATGGCCATGCCATAGAGGAAGGGTTTTAATAGGGAGCCTGCCTGACGTCTGGCCTGAATGCCATCTACATGTCTGGCGCTAGCGAGGTTTCCACTGCCAGCGACATAGGCCAGGACATCCCCGCTATGATTTTCCACCACCAAGACGGCTCCATCATAGACGTGCTGGGCTCGAATTGCCATAAGATGGTGGCGGAGCGTGTCGGCAGTAAATGCTTGTAAGCGGCTGTCAAGCGTCGAGTGCACGAAGCCTGGTGCATCGCTTGCACGTAACAACCGTTGGGCCACATGCGGTGCCAGAGAGACTTGGAGGCCCGCACCCACAGGCGTGAGCACCCGCTCCACAAATCCCGTGATGTCCTGATGAGTAGCGGCGCCACCGCGGGTGTGCAGTAAGGCTTGGGCACGTCGGGCTACGATCGCGGGCTCGGCATTAGGCCCGCGCAATAACACCGCCAGGATGGCAGCTTCGGCATCGGTGATACCGTGCGGGGCTTTGCCAAATAACACACTCGCGGCGGCGGCGATCCCTTGCAATTCACCGCGATAGCTCACAAGATTGAGATAAGCTTCAAGGATTTCGGTCTTCGACCAACAGCGTTCCAAAGCCCGTGCGAGCCGTATTTGCCACCACTTTTGGGGAATCAGTCGTGGTGATCGACGCGGGTGCGAGTTCGGGTCGATTAGGGTGGTGAGTTGCATCGAAATCGTACTGGCGCCGCGCAGCGGTTTCCCGACAAACCAGCGCGCCATGGCCCCGACGATTGCCCAGGTGTCGACGCCGCCATGGCGGTAAAAGCGCCGGTCCTCGGAGGTGAGCACCGCCGCCTGTAACGCGGGAGAGATATCTGCCAGTGGTGTCCAGGCTAGCCGCCGTACCTGGAAATCGAGTCGCCGCTCATGCAAGATATGACCTTGTCGATCGAGCAGGCTGCTGTCTGAAGGGCGAAACGATGCACGAACGTCCGTAAATGACGGCAGTGCCACGTCGTCTCGGCCATTCACCTGCCAGAGAGCTGCGGCCACAGCACACACGGTACACGCCAGAACTACGGGCAAGAATCGCCGGATCATGGACGTACCTCGACCATGTCGTTTGGCAGCTCCCCGAACATCTCTGGAGCGTAGAGAGCCTCGACGCGCGTCGACGGCAAGTGGAAGCGGCCGCTCTGGTTCAGTCGCACGGTATACTCAACGGTTAGGTCTCCCTTCGGAACAAATTCGTAATAGGCCCGAAAACCGTCGAAGGCGCGCTCCTCGAAGGCTGCCCTGCTACGAGCTTGGCTGTCTTCTCCTTGAACAGCCAGGTGTGAATCTGTCCCCAGTCCGGTACCGAGGTGCGATGCCCCCGCCGGAATTGGATCATTCACCACTACCCAGGTCATGTCTCGGTCAGCTTCAATTTCCAGCCGCACACGGACGATGTCGCCACGGCTAAAGCGACCAGAGGCTGACGTATCGACAGGTATGAGCGATTTCCTCAAGCGGTATCCACTGGCGAGTGGAGCCTTGAGCGGGATCGCCGCCGTGGCCTCTAGTGTCACCCAGGGGTGGCCGGCCCCAGCATGGTCCACTGTGAGTGTCGTGCCTGCGCCGGGCCAGGGAAAGGCGAAAGTGTCACCCTGCGGCGATTGCGCCCACGTGACCTCCCGGACCGCGCCGTCGAGGGCGGCCGTCGTAGTACCTCCGATGGGAACGTGCTCGAACGCCTGGGAGAACTTTTCAATCGCCAGCGCTCCCCAGGCGTTGGCTACTGTCAGATCCCAGGTTCCACGCTGCTGGCGCGCCAGCGTACCGTTGAGAAGGCGGGGAAGATCTTCTTGCCATAAGTGTTGCTCTAAGAGGAGCAGCACAAGTCGGACGGCATTCGTATCCGCCGATGTCATCAGCCACCACAACCCCTCGGAGTTTTCGCTGGAAAATCCCAGGCTTCTGCCCTGCAGATTCAGCCGCGAGCGCACGATTTGCTCGGCCTGGAGTAGCTGTGATTCTTGATGGTGGATGCCCGGCACACGATGCAGCACGTTCCACCAATCCAGCACGGCAGAGGTTGGCCACAGATTGGGCTCAATGGTGATGCTGCTAAGCACCTGGGGGTTCACCGTCGTATGGCGTGACAGCGCCTCGATAGCCGCGAGCTTGCGGAGCGGCAGATCAACGGCTGCGACGGAAGGCCGACGCCGGATTGTGCCCTCCACAAAACGCTGCAACCCCTGTATCATACGCTCACGGGTCTCGGCCGGGATCTCCCAACCTGTCTCATGGATAACCGATAAGGCGTAAGGGGTTAACACCTCGCTCCCTTGCGCCATGCTCGGAAAGTATTTGAGCAGTCCATCCGGATCGAGGTGTGACGGAAGGATAGCCGCGATTTGTTCCCATTGTCCCTGATCACGCAGCGCCACCGCCCGTGAAATCTGCTGCTCGAGACATGAGTATGGGTAACGCCGCATCCAGTCACGCATGACACCCATGCCTTCAATCAAAGATGGGCGTATGAGGAGTTGCACGCCACCTCCGCTGGGGAGGGCGTCAGCAGGACGCTGGATCGGTTGCTTGATCTCGTGCTGCCACTGGGAGAGAGTCGCCTGGATGGTCCGAATCGGCACGACGGGGTACACTTGCTGCACGACACGAATGTGATCAGTGGCGCCACCTGACGCAGTGGCTTCCACCTCATAGCGCAAGGTGCGCACACCCGTCGGCGCGATCATGTCCCAGCCGATCACTTGGGATTGGCTGGAGCCCAGCGACAGCGCCCGCGCCATGAGTGGGTCCGGAAAACCGTCGACACGGCCCTGGACCTGCACCTCCATAGCCTGCTCGGTGGTATTGCGCAGCGTGAACTCGGCGCGAAATTGATCCCCCTCGCGGACGAGGGGTGCGATACCTGACAAGAGCATCAGATCCTGGGTTGAACGGATGGATGTCGAGCCGGTGCCGAACAGGTCATGCCCCCCGGTCGCTACCGCGACGAGACGGAAGCTGGTTAACGAGTCGTTGAGGGGGATTTCCAGGGAAACCTCGCCGTTCGCATCCAGGGGCACTCGTCCATTCCACGAAAGAAGTGTGTCGAATAGCTCGCGTGTTGGTTGCTTCCCACCACCCCCTCCTTGTGGCAGCGCCTTCAGGCCGTAATGTCGCTTGCCAACGACTTGCATCTGTGCCGTGGCGGTTTGTACCCCATAGCCGCGTCGACCCATCATGGCCTCTAGCAGATTCCAGCTCTTGTTCGGAAGTAGCTCCAGGAGGCCTTCATCCACGGCTGCCACCGCCACCTCGCTTCCAGCGGGCGGGAGCTGACCATCGGCAGTCCGTACCGTTACACGCACCAGTACTTTGTCCCGGACCCGATAAGTCGTCCGGTCGGCAGTCACCTTCACCATGAGCTCATGCTTGCGCCATCCCACCCTGATTTCTGCGATTCCAAGTTTGAATGAGGGCCGGCCAAGGTCTACCATCGCCGTCGGCTGCACGCCACTAATGCGCCCCCGCACCGCCAAGACAGAGATAAACATGTTCGGGGCAAAATCCTCTTGCACCGGGACCTCGATGACGGGTTCTTGACCCGAAAGGGGCACCACAAAACCATCGAGGACTCCTTCCCGCTCCGTTGTGATCAAGGCCGTGGCCTCTCGGAACGGCATACGCACCTGAAACCGCGCCATCTCACCAGGCTCGTACTGGTGCCTCTCCGGGATGAGATCGATGCGATCGTGATCTTGGACATCGAACCACCACTGACGAGTACCAGGAACCCATACATCCTGATGGGCTACGGCGACCAGGCCACCGTTACTCAACAGCGATGCCTGCACGATGAGGTTGCCGTCGGCCGGCGGTTTTGCTTCGCACAGCATCAGGCCCTGGGAATTGGTGCTACCTTGGCACAATGCTCCTAGTTGTCGCGTTTCATCGACATGCTCATAGGCATAAAATCCCCCGACCAGGCGTTTCCGATAAGAATAAAATTTCCGCTGCCAGACTTCGAGCTGCACTAAAGCATTGGGGACGGGTTGACCGTGCACATCGACCACGGCGACTCGCGCGGTGATGACATCTTTCGAGGCCACCCACGCTTCGGTTTTAACGCCCACCAGCCACTTCGTCGGCCAAAGTGGCACGCTGGTCGCCACCGTTTGAACCTCACCGTTGGGGTCGCGATAGGCCAGCTCCAGGATTAGGTCTGCTGGCTCTTCGAGCCTTGGCAGCTGCGTGATGCTTGCCCTGGCCATCCCTGTGGCATCCAGCACCAGGTCAAGCCGCTGATGCACGCCACTGCTTCCGGTGATCGGCGTCGAGGTGACGGACGCCTCACCATCCTCATCGCTGCCAGAGCTATTGCCAGCACCTTGGCGTATCACGCCCTCTTTGAGACGCCTGCCGGCAAAGACAAACCCTGCATAATCTGCCGGGAAGGACACACTTTTGGGTTGGATTTTGGCCCGCAGCGTGACAGGGAGATGGCCAGCTCCACCGCCAGCGAGATACTGCACGCCAATTTCCACTGGAAGTTCGGAGACCCCGATCTGCGGCTCGGATGCAGGCTGCAGGAAGCCCCGCAGTATAGGGACACGAAATTCTTCGACGCGAAATTCGCCGGAGATGCGCCCTTGGTCGAGGTCTGACTCCTCGGTCCCTTGCTCGGACGCCTGTCGCAGTAGCACGACCTGATAGCGCCCAAGCTTGGCACCCTTCGGAATGGCCCAGGTGCTTTCGGCCATGCCCCCCGCTTCCCAAGACAGCGGCAATGTGTATTGCTCCTCGCTGCCAACATGGCGCATCGAGACGCGATTCGGGAGCTGTTCATCGGGTACCCTGGAGAACCCGCGCAGCGTCCGCTCCCGCAGGATGTGTTTCATGTGCAGCGTATCCCCGGCGCGGAGAAGGGCGCGATCGAAAACTGTATGGGTGATGATGGCCTCACGATCATTCGTGAGCGGTAGTTGGAATCTCCAGGGCTCGATGCCACGATCCCAGCTGCTATGTGCGAAGCTAAAGTCGTCGGCCAGTGTCGCGGTCACGAACAGTCCCCCATCAAGGCGGTTGATGGCCAGCGTCTGCTGGGAGTCGTAGTGAGACAAGTTGGCTTCATAGGGACATGCAGCAAGCGCTCCCTGGGGTAGAAGCTTACCGACACGCGCGATCCCCTGGGCGTCTGTCGGTCCAGCCCAGAGCGTCTTCCCCCGACAATCATGCACCGCCACCTGAGCTGCTTGCACCGGGCGACCTTCATCCAACGTGGTCACCCAGATGAGGGAAGCCTCACCGCCCCATTTGAAGTGCACCGCAAGATTGGTGACCAAGACCGACGTGGGGACAAACATCGATTGCGGTTTGCCCAGCAGGGAAGCTCCCAACCGAGGACTCTCAATCTCGACAATATAAAGCCCTGGGGCTTCCAACGGGATGCCAACGACTTCGAGAGGTTTTGTCTCATGGGGTTTGGGCAGGACAAAACTTTTGACTGGGGAGGCTGTCTGTCGTGTTCCAAAGATCGAGCTGTCGCGTGCTGCCGTTGCTACGGCGCGAAGCCATACCAGGATGTCTCCCGGTTGCTCGGATGACAGGTGTAGATGTCTTCCGGAGAGCTGGTCTGAGGGATCTGTCGCGGATCCTGCCGTCTTATCTGCCACAGCGTCGGCCACGTGCAACAGTCTGGTGCGTACCTCCGGTTCCAAGTTGCGGAGTGTCACCGGCAGGGTGGGGTCAGCCTTCCACTCCACGATGCCGAATCGCGCCGCAAATTTGGCCAAGGGGGGAAATTCTGCCGTGTTGACTTGTAGAGGGAATCGGTTCGCGTTGGCGAGTGGTCGTCCTGATTCGTCGGTCAGGTCACTGGGGATCTCGATCCGAAAGGTCGCTGCCTCAGGGAAAGGACCTTTAAAGTTGATGCCGCTGACGAACGGCGTGCCTTCGTCGTTCTGATCCAACGTAGGACTGCGGCGGCCTCCCTGCTCGCCGACCAGCATGATGCGTTGCGCCTGCTCCCAGGCCACAGACGCAGAAAACCGTAGGCTCATCGGTGTAATGGGGAGGCATGCGGCACGTCGGCTCTGTCGTTCACAACGGAATTCTGCCTGGAACGGCTGACGGACTTTGAAGGAGAGGACCTGATCTTGCTCATTGGCTACCCCGCTCTCAGCGGTGACGCCCTTGCCCCAGATCAAGCGCACGTCTGCACGGCTCGGAAATGTCAGCCTGGCCTGCAGGACCAGGACGTGTTGATGCTCCGCCCATCCGTGAAGGGTCTGGAGAATCGCCTCACGGCCTGCACCGGTGATCAGCCGTACGCCAATCCGCTCCGGGACCCCCGTCACCGCGAATGCGGCGTGACGTAATACTGCCTCTTCTGTCGGCTGCGCATCAAGGCTGAGGACAAACGCTTGATCTTCGTCAATGGTTGAATCCTGAAGGGGGATGGACGTCAGGATCGATGGACCGCCGGTTGTAAAGGTGAAGATCGTCTGGCCGGTGACAATTGTCCCAGCCTGGGATACCAGGCCAGGGCGGAGCGTGAAACGACAGCGAACGCCGCCGGGAAGATCGCGCGCGAAGTCGTACACCCATGTGCGGCTATCAATCCAACGGCCTGTTCCTCCTTCAGGGCAGTCGATGATGAAGGGATCAACTGGGCTGCGTGGGTCGCCAACAGCCACCATCGATTCGGAGAACGTGGCACTGGCTTGACGTATGCGCTTGACCGTACCTATAGGAGCAAACTTATTGACTTGCGGATTGGGATAGGACTCGCCAGCCTCCAATACGGGGGTGACCAGTGCAACCAGCAGCAGCAGACTGAACTTCAGGCAATGCGAGCAAGGGCGCCAACTCCGAATCAGATGGACACATTGCCTACCTACCTGTCGCGAGCTAAGCATAGTAGGCGTCCTTTGCCTAAGGGTGGACACAGATCGACTTGCATGATTAGGAGGTTGTTCTACTCCATGAAGTCGTGTGCAGTCAAGAAGACCCGAAAGAACCACTCTTCCCGCACCGGCTGATCGGTATCAACACGCTAGATATCAGTGGAATTATTGAGTGTCAAACGTGTGCGGGGCGGGGGTAGTCTATGCCAGCCTAGGGCAAAAGGGTGGGGGATCGGCGTTCGTCCTGGGGAATTTTTTTTCGCCTGGGCAAATTCGCCTCCCCCCTTTTGGTGCGCGGTTGGAGCTGGTGGGCATGGGGCACGGATATTGCGGATGATGTTCTGGGCATACTTGCATGTCTTCCTGTCCGCCTTCATCGCTCGCCTTGATCTCGCGCTGATTAAAGAATCAAGGGATTCTTGAGGCGTCCGAGCTGTTTCCGATGGCTCTTGAGGATGCGATTCGCCTGTAACAGGCGCTTATGGAGGTGCCACAAACTGGAAGTTGCTTCGTCCAGCACACGCATCTGCACGGCTACCTTATCCTCGTAGGCCAGGGCCTCATAGGAATCCAGTACTGTCCAGGTGTTGACGAGCTGTGTAAACAGCCGTTGCCCCCACTCCAGGGTCATGCGCTGCCCCACAAGTTCGGCTTGAATGGCCTCCCCTGCTGCAAGTTCATCGATTGCCTCCGCAGACGTGAGATCTTTCATGAGTGGTACCCTCCTTTACCATTTTTTGCATAAATGATGACTGGTGTGATGGGGCATCGCTCGCGTATGCATCTGTGCAGCTAGGAACCCACACACAATTCTCTACAGCAAAAACCTTGCCAGTAGAGGATAGAGTGGCCGAGCCGCAGCGACGCCAGCTCCGCACTTGCAGGCAGAGAAGGTGGGGGGTGGGCGCGATTTGTCATATAACGGGCTGCTTCAAAAGGGTCGTGGAGGTGAGGCGCTTCCGGGGGCACAGCGCGAGCCGAAGTTTATCAAGTCCTACCAAAAGCGACCACATCGACTCGCACTGTCTCTGAGATGCGCTACAGTGTGGCTCTTTACCAGTATCGTACAGGACCAACGTCTACATGCACGAAATTGGAGCGCGGATAATAGCCGACGCCTCCCATGTGTAGATCCACGGCGACACGCCTCACCGCATCGCAGGCCCATCCGGGCATGCGAAGATCGATGGCCTTACCGTCCATGTGCAGGCTATGTTCGGCAACGCGCCGACTCATGAAGCGAAGAAACGCATTGGTGGTGGGGGAACGATACGCGGAAATAACGTCGAATGGGTGAGAGCATTCTAACTCTCCGCTGATGGCGTGGATGAGGTCCAATAACTGTGGATCGATCGGCTTGATTTCATCAGTGCGGTGGTCACGGAGGACGCGGTCGACAGCAGACATTGCTTCGGGGAGATATTGTCCTCGGAACCAGTAAACAGCATTAATACTTTCACCGGTATGGGTATTGTAGAGGGCGACGGTTTTTTCGGGCGGATTGATCGCTGGCTGAAAGAAACTTCTCCTGGGCCAGGTCTCGGGGGATTTGAATTCTTGGAGAGGCGTTCGTGGGGGTTGAAAGATACTTCTTCTTGCAGCGGCTGGCTGTGGGATGAGGCTCATTCCTGCGGCGAGGACTCCCCACCCGAGGAAGCGTCGGCGGCTGAGTCTGTGATCAGCCAGCGACGCTTCGCCCATTGCCAATAGCTTCATAGACTCTCCCCTTGATTGTGACACATGAACAATCGGTAGTCGACAAACAGCCTACACGACTGATCTTTGAACGATCACCCCCTTCCGATTTATTGGTGTGGAAGGCTGTAAATTAGCGAGTTTCAGCCTCGCTGTCAACAGCTCATCGCGACAGGACGGGTCCCTAAGATGATCTGGTGGTTTGCAACTGGTGAGACCCTGTGCCTGGGTGTCACAGGCCAACGCGAACTCGACGACTTTCCGCTTGACAAGCTAGCTGGGGATCGCTAGGGTGGCAAAAGCGCTTGTGCAATAGGCGGTTTAGTTGCGAGCGATGTCAACCCTCAGAGGAAATTGAGGATGGCCAAGACGGCTGGGATCGTGATCATTGGCAACGAGATACTTTCAGGCAAAGTCCAGGATGCGAACGCCGCCTACCTCTTGGGTGAGTTGCGTCTACTGGGCGTAGATGTGAAGAAAGTCTCGGTGATCCCCGATGAGGTCGATGTCATCGCCCTGGAAGTAGCCACCTTCTCTCGCCAGTTCGATGTAGTGTTCACTTCCGGCGGCGTGGGGCCGACGCACGACGATGTCACCATCGAGGGGATCGCCAAGGCCTTTGGGCATCGCGTCATTCGTCATCCTGAACTCGAACGCCTGCTGCGGAGTCGCTATGGCGGGGATCTAAACGAGGCCCGGTTGAAGCTCACTGAGGTTCCTGAGGGGGCAGTGCTCATCCTCGAAGATGGTCTCTGGCTTCCCGCGGTTGTCATGAGAAATGTCTATATCTTCCCTGGGATTCCCGACCTGTTGCGACAGAAATTCGACTCGATCAAGGAACGCTTCCGCGACCAGCCATATTTTCTTCGTAAGGTGTACGTCAAGGAGGGTGAAGGCAACATTGCGGCCTTTCTCCATAACCTCCTCCGAGAGTTTCCCGAGCTCATGCTCGGCTCCTATCCTGATATCCACAATCCTTCCTACAAGGTGATGCTGACCCTGGAATCGAAAGATGAGGGATACCTACGAACAGCGCTGGAACGCCTCCTGACCATGCTCCCAGGAGAGTTCATCTATCAGACGCACTGAGATGAATGCGCAGTCACTCTAGCGTACAAAGGCACTGGGGAATGTTCAACCGTGAAGCACAACCTAGTCATCGAAGAGGGCTTCGATGAACGCGGTGGGGTCGAAAGGTTGGAGATCGGGGAGCTTTTCACCGACCCCGATGAGTTTCACTGGAATTTTTAGTTCATTGACGATGCTGACGACGATGCCTCCCTTGGCGGTACCATCGAGCTTGGTCATGACCAGCCCTGTCAGGCCAAGTGTCTCATGAAATTGCTTGGCTTGTGCCACCCCGTTCTGGCCGACGGTGGCATCGAGGACAAGGAGGGTCTCATGCGGAGCCCCTTCGTGCTCGCGAGCCAGCACCCGCTGAATCTTTTTACACTCTTCCATGAGATTCACTTTGGTGTGGAGGCGACCCGCCGTATCTACGATCACCACATCGACATGGCGTGCTTTGGCAGCCTGAATGGTGTCATAAACGACGGCTGCCGGATCGGCACCCGCACCATGCTTGATCACTTCCACGCCGACGCGATCGGCCCATTCCTGCAGCTGCTCGATCGCCGCTGCGCGAAAAGTGTCTGCCGCGGCTAACAAGACCTTTTTCCCTTGGTGTTTCAACTGGTACGCTAGTTTGGCGATGGTCGTCGTCTTGCCAACTCCATTCACTCCCACCAGCAGGATGACTGCCGGGGGTTGTGCCACTTCAGTGCATAGTTCCTCGGCGCTGACATGCAAGATATCCAGGAGGCACTGCTTCAGATGGGCTCGAATCTCTATCGGCTGGCGCAGGCGTTGCTCTGCCACCGACTGCTGAAGTTCCTGCATAATGCGCATGGTCGTTTGCACACCGAGATCGCTACTGATCAGAACCTCTTCCAATTCCTCAAAGAGATCTGCATCAATTACTTGCCTGCCGCTGAGCAGCCGATCGATTTTGCGCAGCAATCCTTGACGCGTTTTTGTTAAGCGTTCTTTCAGGAAACGCAGAAAGCCCTGCCGAGGGCTGGACGTTTCTGGGGCCAATTCTCCGACCACTACATCCGCCAATTCCTCCTCTGGAACTTCTGCATCATCCTCAGCGATAGGCGGCGGCTCGGTCGTTGCAACTTGGGTAGGAGCATCATCCGATGGCGTCGGTTGCTTACGTTCCCAAAATTTCCAACGCACGACTTGAATCCTTTATATGTAGAACGGTTAGTTATTGCGGGTGAGCATTCAGGCCGTTTTCAGGATAGCTCAAAGAACCGCTGTCAGGGTTCGTCAGGAGCTCCGTAGTCCTGAACGCTGCGAGCACGTTGCGAGCCGCATCTTGTTCGGCCTCTTTCTTGCTCTTGCCCGTTCCTAACCCATGGATTTGGCGACGGATAGCGAGTTCGACCTCGAAGACTTTTTCATGGTCTGGACCGCGCTCTCGGACGACAGTGTATGTCGGAACGCAGCCAAATTTGTCCTGAGTATACTCTTGAAGTTCGCTCTTGAAGTCCCGATAACCCTCATGCAGGACGGTGTTCAGGTCCTCCTGAAAACACTGTAGAATCACCTGGGACACATCTCCCAGCGAGCTATCAAGATAAACGGCCGCCAGCACCGCTTCAAAGGTATCAGCCAGGAGAGAGGCCTTGGCACGGCCACCGGTAAGTTCCTCCCCGCGTCCGATGAGGAGGTAGGAGCCTAGTTCAAGGCGCCTTGCAATCCTTGCCAGGTTCCCGTCGTTCACCAGAGATGCCCGTAGCTTCGAGAGTTCGCCTTCGGCAAGATTGGCGAACTGCCTGTAGCAATAATCGCTAATCACCAATCCAAGGACCGCATCGCCGAGAAACTCGAGGCGCTCATTGTGCTGGACAGCCTCGCGTTGTTCATGCACATATGACTTATGTGTTAGAGCTTGGTTCAAGAGCTCTAGGCGGTGAAATCGATAATGTAATGACCGCTCAAGCTCCACAAGCTGCTCTTTGCGTGCCTCTACCGGCAGCATGTCCCCTCAAGTCTTAGTCGGTCTCGACAACCGCCACGAACAATCTCTGGTTAGGCGATATATTTCTTTAAGATAATGCACGCATTCGTCCCGCCGAATCCGAAGGAATTCGAGAGCACATTTTCTATATCGATGTGCTTAGCATGATTTGGAACGTAATCTAGATCGCATTCGGGGTCGGGATATTCATAGTTGATGGTCGGGGGAATAATGCCCTCTGTGAGGGCCAACGCACAGAGGGCCGCCTCAACCCCTCCTGCGGCACCAAGGAGATGTCCGGTCATCGATTTGGTTGAGCTTACCGCTAATCGGTGGGCATGCTCGCCAAACACATGCCTGATCGCACTGGTTTCATGTTTATCATTATAGGGAGTCGAGGTACCATGGGCATTGATGTAGTCGATGGCTTCCGGAGCGATACCTGCATCCCGTAATGCCATGCGCATACAGTTGATCACGCCACGTCCTTCGGGATCTGGAGCGGTCATGTGGTAGGCATCTGCGGTCATTCCATAGCCGATGACTTCGGCGTAGATCTTTGCCTTTCGCGCCAAGGCGACTTGCAACTCTTCAAGGACGACGATCCCCGCGCCTTCTGCGATCACAAAGCCATCACGCTCGATATCGAACGGACGACTGGCTTTCTGCGGAGTGTCATTGCGGCTCGAAAGCGCCTTCATGTTTGCAAAGCCAGCGATGGTCAGTGGAGTGATGGCCGATTCACTTCCGCCTGCGATCATGGCATCGGCATCGCCGCGTTGAATGATCTTGAAAGAATCGCCGATGGCATGCGTTCCGGCAGCGCAGGCAGTGGTCACACAAGAGTTCGGGCCGCGGGCACCAAAGCGCATGGAGATTTGGCCCGCCGCCAAATTCGTAATCAGCATGGGGATAAAGAAGGGGCTGATGCGGCGCTGACCGTTTTGCAGGAGGATTGAATGGTAACGTTCAATGGTTTGAATGCCGCCAATACCTGCCCCTACGATCACGCCGACGCGATCGGCATTGGCCTCGGTGATCCTCATCCCAGCGTCCTCGATGGCCATGGACCCTGCACTCAAGGCGTATTGGATGAAGACATCCATCTTCTTGATTTCCTTGCGCTCGATGAAATCCTCTGGGTTGAAGTCCTTGACTTCACCCGCGATCTGCACAGGGAAATCCGTGGTATCGAAGGTGGTGATCCGATCAATTCCCGAAGCACCTTTGCAAATCCCTTCCCAGGTCTTCTGAATGCCGGTGCCGAGTGGTGTAATGAGCCCCAGGCCGGTGACAACCACCCGCCGTTTCATCCCCTCCATACGCCTATCCTTTCCTGCGTGGGTCCGCGTTTTTGGCTACTGCCTCGACTGTGAGCTGCACGACACCTGAATCACTACTGACACTACCCCTCCAACACGCAAAGACCTGCAGTGAAGTCAGCCTCAGAATCCCTGGGGGGAATTGTGTAGCTTTGTTGGCTGCGCTGACACCTCTATCGTTGTCATCCATAGTGCAGGAGGTTACACCTCCTTCACGTTTGCCTTGATGTAATCGATCGCATCCTGGACCGTGCTAATCCCCTCCGCATCCTCGTCGGGGATCTCGATATTAAATTCCTCTTCAAAGGCCATGACGAGTTCGACCGTATCCAGGGAATCAGCCCCGAGATCGTCGATAAACGATGCCTCCGGAGAGACTTCGTCCTCCTCGACACCTAATTGTTCCACAATGATATCCTTCACCCGCTGTTCGATCGATGCCACCGCGAACGACCTCCCTTACATCGACAGCCCACCGTTGACCTGGATGACTTGGCCAGTAATATAGCTTGCACATGACGAAACCAGAAAGCCGACGCAATCGGCCACGTCCTGGGGCGTTCCCCATCGGCCAAGAGGGATCTGCCGGACAAGGTCTGCCTTGGCCTGTGCTGATAGCCCCTGGGTCATCTCAGTCTCGATAAACCCGGGGGCGACGGCATTGACGGTGATTCCACGACTAGCAACTTCTCGGGCCAGAGATTTGGTCAAGCCAATCGCACCGGCTTTGGCCGCGGCATAATTGACCTGTCCTGCGTTGCCAATTATCCCGACGATGGAAGTAATATTGATAATTCGCCCATGGCGCTGCCGGATCATCGGGCGAATCGCCGCCTTCGAACAGTGATACATGCCTGAGAGATTGACCTGTAAGACCTGCTGCCAATCCTCCTCTTTCATGCGAAGCACGAGGCCATCACGCGTGACGCCTGCGTTGTTGACGAGGATATCAATCCGGCCACGCTCGTCAAGGATCGCCTCAAAGGCCTGCGCCGTTCCCTGTGCATCGGCCACATCGAAACGGCAAAGAGTCGCCGCCCCTCCAGCCATTGCGATATGGTAGCGTGTTTCTTCTGCCGCTGCTTGATTCGTAACGTAATTGATGATCACATGTGCCCGCATGACCGCAAGTTCATGGGCGATGGCACGACCGATCCCCCGCGACCCGCCAGTTACTACGGCAATCTGGCCTGCCAGCTCCATGGCCTACCCTCACGCCGCATCGAGAAGCGCGCTGAGCTCAATCACTTTGACTGTGCGATCGATACGCCGCATGAACGCCGAGAGGACTTTACCCGGTCCAACCTCGACAACGGCGTCCACTCCCATGTACTTCAAGGTTTGCACCGACTCCTGCCAGCGCACGGGCGCGGTTACCTGATCGACCAGGAGCCTCGATACCCGCACCCTCGACCCAAAGGGTTTAGCTTCCACATTGGAAATCACAGGCACCTGCATATCGGAGAAGGTGATCTTGGACAGTTCGGGTTGCAGGCGCTCGGCTGCGGGCGCCATCAGTGCACTATGAAAGGGTGCGCTCACCGGCAATTCTACGACTTTCACGGCACCCTGTTCCAGGCATCGTGCCATGGCCCGGCGCACGGCCCCAGCATGTCCGGAGATGACTATCTGCCCTGGGCAATTGTAATTGGCCGGTTGCACCACACCGTCGTCGATGACTTCCACACAAGCAAGCTCCACTTGCGTGCTGTCCAGGCCAAGAATGGCGGCCATTGCCCCAATGCCCACGGGGACGGCCTCCTGCATGAAGCGGCCACGCTGATGCACCACTCGAACGGCATCAGCGAACGGCATAGCACCGGATGCCACTAGAGCCGAGTATTCACCCAAACTGTGTCCGGCCAGTGCCATCGGGGTGACACTACGGGCACGCAGCAACTCACAGGCGATGACGCTGTGCACGAGAATGGCTGGCTGCGCATTGGCAGTCAACTGTAGCTCTTCGGCAGGACCATTAAAGCACAGGTTGGCTAGATCAAAGCCGAGGATCTCATTCGCTTCGTGAAAGCATTTACGCGCCAATGGCTCCCGTTCGTAGAGATCGCGTGCCATCCCGACGAACTGGGAGCCCTGCCCCGGAAAGAGGAAAGCCATCTGTTCCGGCATCAACCGCTCCTTACGGCTTCATCTGCAAGACAAGCCAGTCGTGCGATTTGGATACATCATAGACCCAGTGGTGTCAATTGATTTATACAGACTCTTCAGGTTCGGGATCGTCCCGCTCGCGTGAAAACGGGATGGATCCGCGGATGTGCCGCCACAGGCTCATTTTCTGAGGGTTAAGCTGCTGCATGTCACCGTTGGCGGCAAGATCCTCCTGGATATGGGTATTGACTTGATGGGTGAGTAATCGCTCCGCCAGCCCGATGGCATTCTTGATGGCTTTGGCCGACGAGGCGCCGTGGGCGATGATGCAGGTACCATTTACTCCAAGTAACGGGGCACCACCGTATTCGGCGTAATCCATTTTGTGCTTCAATTGCGCCAGGGAGGGTTTGAGGAGCAGATACCCCAGCTTACTCCGACTATCGCGCCTAAACGCTTCCTTGAGGAAGCTTTCTATCATCTCCGCGAAGCTTTCGCTGATTTTCAGGGCAATATTCCCGATGAACCCATCGCACACGATCACATCGGCGAAGCCACGATAGACTGCCTTCGCTTCGACGTTGCCGACGAAATTCAGCGAGCTCTTGCGCAGCAGTTGGCAGGCCTCTTTGGTGGTCTCGTTGCCCTTATTATCCTCTTCACCAATACTCAGCATACCAACCCGTGGACGTTCGCGTTGGAGTACATGCGTCGCGTAGCCGCTTCCCATGATGCCGAACTGGTAGAGGTGGATGGGTTTGCAGTCGACATTTGCCCCAGCGTCGATCAGGATCGCATGGCCGCGAATGGTGGGTAGCAGGGTGGCGATGGCCGGACGGTCCAGGCCGGGGAGTGTTTTGAGGATGAGCGTGGCAGCCAACAAGGTGCCGCCGGAATGACCAGCGGAGATTATGGCGTCAACCTCATGATCCTGCACCATCTCCATGGCAACGCGAATCGAGGCCGACTTCTTCTTCCGAAAAGCGGCTACTGGGGACTCCTCCATCGCGATAACCTGGGGGGCGTGACGGATCTCGAACGGTAAGTCCCCATTGGCGTATTCCTTCATCTCGGCCGTCAACAACTGTTCATCACCGACGAGGACGATTTTACTGCCAAACTCAGCTGCGGCGAGCAGAGCCCCCTGGATAAGTGGTCCAGAGCCCTTATCGCCTCCCATCGCATCAATCGCAATTTTCCAAGCCATGGCACCGCCTTCCCCTGAAACCCCGTTGGCGTGGAATCCGATGCCGCTATTCGTTGGCTTCCAGAACTTGGCGATCTTTGTAGTAACCGCAATTGGGACAAATTCGATGAGGGAATTTGGCTTCTTGGCAGCGCGGGCAGAGTGCCATCCCCCGCAAGGCGAGCTTCCAGTGAGTTCGACGTTTATCGCGGCGCGACTTCGAGGTCTTTCGCTTCGGAACTGGCATCAGTCACTCCTCGCCTCTCTTACGAGAAGCGCAAACCTTTCAATGGCTCGAACGGAGAGCCCAGCTTTTCCTCGGCGCACTGACAACTGATCGTGTTACGGTTGACACCGCAGGAGGGACATAGGCCCTTGCATCCGACCGTACAGTGTGGTTGCAGAGGGATCGATAAAATGAGCTTATCTCGTACCATCTCGGCGATGTCAACCAACGGCTCAGCGTACCCATAGACATCAGCCTCCCCTACCTCAAGCTCTTGTGCCCGTTCAGATGAAATCGCCTGCAGGGGTAGGTATACCGCGTCGAGGGCGATGCGTAAAGGCTGCTTAAACTCCTCAGCACAGCGACTGCAGGTGAGGTGCACAACGGAACGCAGGCTCCCCTGGACGATCACCTCCTGATTGATTTTGTAGAACTGGCATTCGATCTCGACGAGCTGTGTGACGATAAGCTCGGTGTCGACGATTCCCAGAGCACTCCCAGTACAGGTAAAGCTTTGGGAGATACCCTCCGGGGGGATGGCAGACAGTTCCATGATGAGCCGCAGCATGTCAATTCACCCTTCAGACACATGTCTTTGGACACCAGGGCAGCGTCAAAGTGCGACCATTATAGTCATGGTTCTAAAGCTTGTCAAGCCGTAGCTTGCTTTGGGCTGCCTCCCTGATTTCTTCAACCGAGCGCAGCTTCCACGCCCTTCTTGTCTTGACACCACAGGCCTAGTTTGTTAAGAAAAGGCACGTTCTATCCCTCGGCTCTTCACGATACGTCCAGCATCGCCTCCATCAGGTGCCCTGACATCGGCAGCTAGACAGTAGAGGAGTGCCACACATGCGCTATGAAGTGCAAACGTATATGACTCCCCAAGAGGTCATCGAACACGCGATCGCATTTTTTGGGGTGGATTTGGACTTGGAGCTGCAAAGCCAGGCTTTTGATGCACTACATTTTGTGGGTGGCGGTGGGCATGTGACCCTGTCGCTGAAGGATGAAGATCCGGTGTCGGCGGAGCTCGAAACCCGCGAGTGGGATGCCCAGGTCGAAGAATTCATGGCTCGTATCGCTCGCAAACGTTGGTGGCGGCGGCTGTGGAAGAGTGTTAAAGAAGAGCTGGCATGAACTGTGAGAGCGCCTCAGCCCAATAACGGAAGAGTTTCAACAGCTTCGCACCCGGGAGTCCACTTATGGCCTCATGTACGCTGGCGATTGACGTCGGTGGGACGTTCACTGACGTGACATTGGCCGATGCAGCAACCGGCACCACGTGGATCACCAAGACCCCATCGACTCCGCATGACCTTTCGGTGGGCTTCATGACCGGCATTCAGAAAATCCTGATGCTGGGGCGATTGGGGCCAGCGGATATCATGCGTGTCTTTCACGGCACGACTACTGCCACGAATGCCATCTTGGAGGGCAAGACAGCGCCGATGGGGCTGCTTACCACCAAAGGCTTTAAGTACGTCTTGGAGATCGGGCGTCATGACATCCCGCGCGAGGGGAATCTGTACGGCTGGATCAAGCCCACACGACCGGTGACACCGGATCGCATCTTCGAGGTGAGTGAGCGCCTCGATGTGACCGGCCAGGTGCTGACGCCCTTTGATGAGGACGACTGCCGGCGGGCGGTGCAACGCCTGCGTCGGCTCGGTGTGCCGTCG
Source organism: uncultured Nitrospinota bacterium (assembly GCA_963707985.1). Taxonomy (GTDB): domain Bacteria; phylum Tectomicrobia; class Entotheonellia; order J063; family CAVPRW01; genus CAVPRW01. The sequence continues at coordinate 186,561 of CAVPRW010000031.1, forward strand.
ATTGCCGTGGTGTTTCTGCACGCCTATGTTAATCCTCTGCACGAACAACAGGCGGCACGAATGATCGCGCAGGAGTACCCCGAGGCGGTGGTTTCCCTGTCGTCGGAAGTGCTACCGCAATTTCGCGAATTCGAGCGCAGCATGGCTACGGTCCTCAATGCCGCGGTCATGCCCCATGTGAGCCGCTACCTCAATCTGCTGCGCGGGAAGTTGGACACGGCACAGATCGGCGCCCCGCTGTTGATCATGAAGTCGAACGGCGGTGTCACAAGTGCGGAAACCGCTGCCCGACAGGCCATCCACACCGCCCTCTCCGGCCCCGCCGCCGGGGTGATCGGGGCGGTGAACGTGGCGCACTCGGCTGGATATTCCAATATCATCTCCATTGATGTGGGCGGCACCAGTGCCGATATTTGCCTGGTGCGTGACCGCCAGCCGGAGATCACCAAAGAAGCGAAAATCGGCCCCTTCCCCCTGAAGATTCCCATCATCGATATCAATACCATCGGGGCGGGTGGCGGCAGCATTGCCACGGTTCTGGCGCCGGGCCGACTGGAGGTGGGACCGCGCAGCGCCGGAGCCGAGCCCGGACCTGCCTGTTACGGACGCGGTGGCGAGGAGCCGACAGTCACCGATGCCAACTTGCTCCTGGGGCGCATTCCCGCATCGCTACTGGGCGGTGAGGTTCCGTTGGATCGTGAAGTTGCCCGGCAGGCCATCCAAAAGCGCATTGCACAACCCCTCGAGCTTGGCCTCAACGAGGCCGCGGCGGGCATCATCGAGATCATCAATAACAATATGGCACGGGCGATTCGCACCGTATCCATCGGCCGTGGCCATGACCCGCGTCAGTTTGTGCTGGTGGCCTTTGGCGGAGCTGGACCTTTGCATGCTTGTCGCCTTGCTGAGCTGCTCGACATCCCAGCCATCGTCATTCCGCCGACTCCCGGGGTACTGTCGACATCTGGCCTGCTGAGCACCGATCTGAAAAATGACTATGTGCAAACCTGCTACCAGGAGGGGCCGCAGTATGATCTGGCACGTATCGCTGCAGTCTATACCAACCTCGAAGATCAGGCGCTCGCCTGGCTACAGGCTGAGCAGGTACCCTCAGCAGCCCAACGACTCGTTTATGCGGCCGACCTCCGTTATGCACATCAAAGCTTCGAGCTCACCTGTCCCATGCCTGCTGGGCACGTGACGCAAGCGCTGGTGCAAGAGCTCGTGGCGGCATTCCATCGCGAGCACCGACGGCTATACTCCTACGATCTCCCAAACGCGCCGGTGGAGCTGGTCAACCTACGGGTGACGGCGATTGGCCTGTTGCCTAAGCTTCAGCCTCAGATTGCGAGCGCTGCATCGTCGAGTCTCGCTGGAGCCTTGGCGGGTTCGCGCCCGGTATATTTCGATCAGCTGGGAGGATTTGTCGAGACGCCCTGCTATACGCGCGCGCGGCTAACCTCTGGGATGACCTTTGAGGGTCCAGCCATCGTCGATCAAGATGATACGACGACGGTGATTTTCCCCGATTTCCACGCCAAAGTAGACCCCGTGGGCAATCTCATTTTGGCGCATCGCACTCCGTAACCGGGGATCCACACCTCGATGTTCCTGGTCGGACCCCCCATGGCAATGGCACGAAGCTCATGCAAAGGGTGACTCTCCGCCTTTGGCAGGCTGATAGAAGGGGTTCGTGCCGCTAGCATGGTCGGTCGAATCGACGACCTGTCGGATGCCAGGGACCTCTTCCGTAATCAGCGCCTCAATCCCCTGCTTCAGCGTCACATCTGCCATACCACATCCCTGGCACCCCCCGCCGAGGGCTACGTAGGCGATATCATCTTTGACGTCGAGGAGCGTGACGTATCCCCCGTGGTCCGCCACGGCCGGATTGATGTGCTCGTCGAGCAACTTCTGGATGGCGATGGCCTTGGGGTCAGTCCATTGTGTCTTCGGATTGTGGATCCTGAAACCGCTCTGCTCAGGAGTCTCCACGAAGTCTAAGGTGGCCCCTTGCAGATTGGGCGCGCTCTCGGCGTCGATGAATACCCGGAAGCCGCCAGCATCGATCACAACATCATCAGCCGCGCGCTCGTCCTCGCGCACGAAGCCTAGCTTATACTGAAATCCGCCGGGCCGCTGTCCGGCAATCGCTAGACGTAACGCGAGCCCCTGGCGCTCCTCATCCGCCAGGAGATGGGTGATATATTGTCCTGCGGCTTCTGTAATATCGATCATGTCTCTCTCCTTGACAAAAATTCTGCTGTTTCTACGCTCAGTGCTCCAACAGGGGCAGCCTGTCAGCCCCAGGTGTCGCCGGGCTCACATGTTCCACCTGGGCAGGACGAGCCTCGGGAGGTGTGATCACGAATGTCAGCCGTCGATGCGCTTCGCGAAGCGCCAACTCGACGCCTGAGGGGGTTGAGTCGCGGGCGAAAATGAAGCCCAGATACCGCGATCCCTCCGGGAGAGGGACGACCTCCTGTCCGAGTGGAATCGTGATCCTGATATCCTCAATGCCTCCGACCTGCCTGGCATTCTCCTGGCCCGTCACCTGCCTTAGGATACCAGCTTTTGGGAATGGGAATCATCATGACGCCAGCCGCAAGCCTGTCGCGCTCCAAGATCTTCGTCTCGAGGCCGAGAGCGTGTCGGAGCAGCAGTTCCTCTAGCGACAGCTCGTCACCAAAACGCAGGGTACGGGAGCAGAGACCACCGATGGAGCGCGGGGCGATCTCCAGGGGCCATGGGCCGTGCTCATTTACCCGCAGCTCCGCATGCACCGGGCCGTGTCGAAGCCCAAGAGCGGAGGTGACCTCGGCCGTGCACGAGGCGACTTGGTCCTGAACCGCTGCAGATAAACGAGACGGGGTCACATAGATCGTCTCCTCAAAGAACGGACCATCTAGCGGATCTGGTTTATCGAAGAGGGCTAACACGCGCAGCTGACCATGCGTCAGAAGTCCTTCCAGGGCGACTTCAGACCCAGGGATGAAGCGCTCGACGAGGATCTCTTGCGCCGATCGACGCCGGGAGACGGCGACGTCCGGACGCTGCAGGATGGCCAGCAGTCGCTGGTAGGCGGCCACGAATTGGCTGGGATTATCGGCGCGGATGACGCCACGGCTAGCCGATAAGGACAGCGGCTTGACGACACAGGGATACTCGACACGGCGGGCTATCGCTGCGGGGTCATCGTCGATGGGAAAACGCCAGAAGCAGGGACAGGGGATGCCAGATTCAGACAGGATCTGCCGCATCCGGTACTTATTGCGAGCAGCTACCACGGCTGCCACCGGATTATGCGGCAACCCCAAAGCTGACGCAGCCATGGCGGCCAGGATGATGCCGTCATCATCGGCGGCTATGACGCCACCAATGGGATGTGCCTTGGCGAACTCGACGATGACCTGTGTGGCTTCCTCGGGCACCGAGAAATCAAGCACGAGGTGGCCGGCAGGATTGACTGCAGCCAGCGCCTGAGGGCGCTCGGAACCAACCGTCACCGGGGTGCCCAAGCGTTTCGCGGCATCAAGAAAGGCTTGAGCGCGATATGTCGTGGTCGTCATTAATAGCAGCAGACGCTGCATGGCATGATGTCCTTCACGGCATCTCCTGGTACAGTGCCTCACCCCGATGCAGACGCAAGGCAATCTGGTACGTCTGCCCCACGGCACGGGGTGTTGGCGCGTGTGCGGCCAGATAGCGGGCCAGACCGATCAGCACATCCCTTCCGGCGTGAGTGCCACGGCGTGCCTGGTACTGCTTGAACGCAGCATCGACGATCTGAAATGCATGAAAGCCCGCATCTTCACGCAACATCGCCTGGCCGAGCGTCATCATGATACCACGAGGATCGGCGCTGTCAGCCAGATAGTTGGATACAAGCTGCGCCACCTCTTCGACTTGCTGCTGCACATTCATGCGATTCAGCACTTCAGCGCGGACTTGTTCGCTATCGACAGTCGTGTGCCCAGCTTCTGGAATACGTTGCGCCGGCATGTTCAGGAATCGATCCAGGTAGATGCTCATGGCGGTATCGAACACTCCACGCAGCAGCTCGATCGATGGCACACGCTGCAAGGCCTGATGCAGGGCATTGGCGGCGGTCAGCGTATTATGCACCGTCTCCCAGTCGCCGAACTCATTCGCTGTGTGAAAACGCGCCATGCGCACAAACGCGGCATGTGCCACGGCTGACCCCAAGGCCTCCGGCGACGCACCCGCCCGGATGGCATCTTTGATGGCCTGCAGAATGGCCACCGGATCGTCCCCGAGGATCGCCTCGACCAGTGCCTCTTCGCCCTGCCATATATCAGGATTATCTCTGCCCTGAGCATAGAGCGCGGGGAGTTCGTTGCGAGCAGCCCACACCAAAGAGGCAAGATCGATGGGATGGCGCCAGGAATTGAGTTCTTGGCTGCGTCGAGCCGTGGCCATGCCATGCACCAGGCTTGTCAACACCTGTCCGGCATGCTCCCAGCCGATGTGATCGAGCAGCTCAAAAGCCTTATTGGCAAAATCCACCACGTGCCCGCCGTCGAGATAAAGGTGGTCGGTCGCGGCCGCGAAGATCATCTCGGCGATGGTTCCGGCCGGTAGCCCAAGGTCGATCGCCGTGCACAGGCAACGCTCCCCGCCATCAGCGTTGCGCACCTCGATGAAGTGCCGAAACCATTGCTTGAAGACCTCAGGACGTGTCTCGCCGCTCGGCAGTGGTGCGACCAGGAATCGCGGCGGCTGACCCGAGCATTCGCGCGCGACATGCAGCAGTCCGTGATATAAGGCACGCGGCCGGTCTTCATCAGCGAGATACGGCAGCATATTGGCGACACAAGTCAAGATGCTCATGGCCGCCCCCCAGCCCTCGGCCGAGTAGGCCATACCAAAGTGCGTGCCAATCTCGAGCGGAATACGATGATCGGCACCTGCCGCCTGCAAACCGAGCACGGACTTCGCAACGACCAGGCGGATGGTGTGCTCCAGTCCCTCGCGTAGACGGGTGGACCAGTGCTGAATGGGATCGCGCGGCGACGGTGAGGGATTTACCCAAATCTCGCCGTCAATGATGTGGACGGGAAAGGCGCGCACGTCATCGGCGAAGGGGTCAAAAGTCCCGCCGCTCGCCAGATCGAAGCGCGCATGGTGCCAGTGGCAAGTGAGAATACCATCTTTGACCGTGCCTCGATCCAGAGGGAATCCCATGTGCGGACAACGGTTATCGACGGCATAGACTTGACCATCGTGGTCATAGACGGCAATGACATGGCCGCCTCCCGTCACCACCATACAGCCGCGCTGCCCGAGCTCATTCATGGGCCCAACTCGAATGAGATCTTCAGCGATTGCAGACGTCCCCAAGAATCTCCTGGCGTCGAGCTTCCCGTCAATACTCATGGCGTTGCTCCTGTCTCGTCAGCGGGAGCTACGTTCCGGTTTCCCAACCTCGGCATATATGACACCCTCCAGTTCTGCTCCAAATAGCCATGAAATGCAAGAGGAAATTCGTGAGCGTTGTGGCTGGGCATTAAGATGAGGCCGGCAACGAGGAGGTCATCGCCCAGTGGCGGCGGCAAGAACTGGCTCAGTGCTGAGTCAATCTCTTCGATGGCGCTCGCACGGTCCGGGGCCGCTTTGCTCAGGATGCCTGCCATGTTAGAATACCACCTGACTGCACCATAGGCATAGGTGACGCGAACCCAGGTGCAAACTTTTTGTATTGAGGATGTCAATATGATAGGGCCAAGCAAAGCCCCTCCTCCGATCATCATGAAAAAGGTGACTGACCCCGAGGAGCTAGCCAAAGCTCGGGCGCAACGTGAGCGCTTCGACCGGAATTCGGCCTGGCCGCACGCACAGGCCTCAGAGATTTACGCGCGGTATCGTGGCAAGTGTATCTGCATCGCTCGCAAAGAGCTATTTGTCGCTCATACGTCCGAGGAAGCTCTGGCACTGGCCGGAGTGGTACAACCGGAAGACGATGGGTTTTTCCTCCGCTCTAGTCCCCGAGAAAAGATGGCCCGCATTTACGCGAATCGCTGGAGAGTGACTGCTGTTCGATGATGGAGTTGTGCGACCTGTAATCCGGGGGGAAATTCTGGGGGGCGACGGTCTCTGGAACCCGGCAGAATTTCTCGTGGATAGAGGCGCAGATCGCACGGTAGTGAGCGCATCTGTCCTCACAGCGCTCCGCCCTCAACCCGTTGCTACCCAGGAAGGCATCGGCGGCGTAGGAGGTATGGCGAGGTCAGTCATTGTTGAAACCCAAGTGCGCTTCAGTCGGGAAGAAGGAGGGAGTCGGGTCGTCTTTCGCGGCCAGTATGCCGCCGTCCCCGAGCTGGAATCGCTCGAAACAAGCGTGCTAGGCCGCGACATCACCGGCTTATTCGCACTAATCATCGATCGACCTGGCGATGTCGTCTGTCTTATAGGGCAACGGCACCAATATACCATTTAGTAATCTGCTCTATGTCGTCCATGAGGCTCTCGTATTCCGCAGGCAGTACTTCTGGGGCTGGCCCCAAGGCCCCACGTTCGCGCACAAACATGAAATGTAACGAGGTCTCCACCGCGGCCGTGAAGCCTTCCTCAACACCATACAAACCAGCGCCGGCCCAGCACTCCTCAGTGTCCTTACGGGCTTCGCGCCGGTTTTTTCGAAGCCCGTTTGGCCGCACGTCACAGTCCTGATCGCCGGCACCATTCTTGCTGCAGGGCGGCGGCGCGTCACCGCCGCTCTGCGGGGGATGGGACACTGCGCAGCGTCCTACATTCAGACCGATCATCGCGTCCTGAATCGGGCTGTCTGGTCGCCCATGTTGCCAGTCGGCTCCTGCTGAAGCTGTTGGTGGCCGTATTCGTCCCCTGGAGTGTCGTGGTCTGTGGCCTCGATGACACCATCGCGCGTCAACGCAGCGCTCACATGCAAGCGAAAGGCATATACCGGAATCGCGTGCGCTCTTCCCGTGCCCACGTTGTTCAAGTCAGTGTGCGGCGTTGGCTCTGTGGGATGCTGCTGCCGCCCCTAACATGGACTCGCTGGGTCTAGGCGCGGACCTTGATGACCGTGCGGTGTCCCTCTGCGCGATTCCCTGAGGCGCGTGGCCGCCGCCATCACACGATGAGACAGCGGGCCTGACAGATCATCCGGCTCGTCGTCCGCCGGTAGACCACACGGGAGGAGGCTTGGGCACATGTGGGGAGGGAGACGCCGCGCCAGTGGGAGGGGCTGGCCATGGCCCGGACCACCCCGGCGTTGTTGAGCCTCTATTCAATCATCACGCTGACGGCTCCTCTATTCATCCACAAGGGCGCCACCTGCGTCCGAACCACGGCGTGGTATGTCAACAGCTCTCCAACATGTTCCGATGCGATGGTCTTGGTCCGACGCCACGTGTGCGACCGTAGCCATTTTTCCACGTCACCGTCACCGCAGGAGAGCGATATGATGTAAGTGCCACGTGCCTTCTTCGAGCGCTTTATTGACGTGGTTTGCTATGCCGCATAATTGGCTAAAATTGAGCTCAGAAGGTCTTGAGAAACATGTTGGAGTGCACTTCAAGCGTGGCGGGGATGTAGAGATACCGGTGGTTGTTGACCTCCTGGGCCCGGACGCAGGTGCGGAGCACGTAGCCCGGGGCACTTTCGCCCTGGAGGCGACAGCCCCGCCCGAGGCCGCGGATGGCATGCACGAGGGCCCACGGATCCTGGGAGGTAACCGCATAGCGCTCGATGAACCGCCGCACCCCCTGGTCCGGGTCACGGGCGGCAGCCCCCTGGGCCCTGAGGGGCGGCACCAGGCCGGCCACCAGCGCGAATGTGAGAAACTTGCGGCGGGTGAGGTGTGGCCCACAGACCGCGTAAAACGCCTTCATCATCGTTGGCTCCCCAGCGGAACACATACTCACGTTAGCTGAGAGTCGTACAAAGCAATTCCAATGCCGGGCCCCCCCCGGGTCAGCACCGCCCCCGAGGACGTGACTCGGAGGCTGTACTGGCCAGGATTTACCGAAATACGACGGGGATGATAGAAGCTGAACAGGCATCAGTCTGTCGTCTCGTGTTACACTTTGTAACAGCTTTTCCTGTTCACCCCGTTGAAGACTGCAACATCAGGACGGCAGGTCGATCGCATAGCGCTTCAGCTTCCGCCACAGCGTGGTGCGGCTGATGCCCAGCTCCGCCGCCACTTTGGTCTGATTCCAGCGGTGTGCGGAGAGCGCGGCCAGGATGTGCGCTTTTTCGAGCTGCACGAGGGTCCGGCGTGGAGGGTCCGCGACCGGCTTGAAGTCATCGCGCCCGAGGAGACTCGGGGGCAGGTCTTCCGGCAGGAGCAGGGAGGAACGCCCCAGAATCACCGCGCGTTCGATGGCCTTCTCCAACTCCCGCACATTCCCAGGCCACGCATAGCGCAGGAGCACCTCGATGGTCTCGGGAGCCATACCCCCGACCTTCCTGGCGAACTGCTGTCGATACCGATTGAAGAAATGATTGGCCAGGGCCAGGATATCTTCCGGGCGCTCCCGCAAGGGTGGGAGCGTGATGACAACCCCGTTGAGTCGATAATAGAGATCCTCACGGAATCTCCGGGTGTGGACAAGGGTTCTTAAATCCTTGTTGGTGGCCGCAAGGACCCGCACATCAATGTGGATGGAGGCCGTCCCCCCCACACGCCGGATGATTTGTTCCTGCAAGACCCGTAACAGCTTGGCCTGGGCAGATAGCGGCATCTCCCCGACTTCATCGAGGAAAACCGTGCCACAGTTCCCTTCCTCGAAGAGGCCCCGCTTCGTCACCAGAGCACCGGTGAACGCCCCTCGCTCATGGCCAAACAGTTCGCTTTCCATCAGCGATTCCGGGATGGTGGTGCAATCGATGGTGATCAAGGATTGGTGGGCCCGAGGGCTCCAGGCATGGATCGCTTTGGCGATGACCTCTTTTCCCGTCCCACTTTCCCCCTGGATGAGGGCGGTGGCCTGAGTGCTGGCTAACTGCCGAGCGATGTCCAGGACCCGCTGCATCTGGGAACTGTTCGCCACAATGGCATCGAGCTGATGATCTTCCTGAAGTGATGCTTGCAGCGGCTTGACTCCCTCTAGAAGTAGAAGATTATCGCGCTTCTGCGCGGGCGGGGGGATAATCACGTGCTCTCCCTCCCTGGGGTGTATGCTCTTGGTTTGCTGTATATGGGCTTCGACAGCTCAACAGGGGATGGTGGACAAGATCAGCATGAATGCTCGAGCCCGCTAGGGTCGTCCTATCTGATATGGTTACAAATGGTGGTGCTACATCGACAATAGGCTACCCTTCTATGAAATCCTCGCTATGAACTATGCCCTACCGGCCGTAGAGACCCTACAATCTCCACCTAACATCAAGGCTCCACCGAAGAAAGAGCCAGGACTAATAAACATGAAAAACTATGACAATATATCGTCAGATATAGCAGAATACTATAGTATATCCCAAATTTGTAGGAATCATAATTCGAGCGCGTACGTTGTCAAGGAGAATTTTTCGACAGCTCTGTAGCTGAGCGCTCCCAAAATCCATCGGGGCGGGCTACAAATGGACCGATACTACGCCATTGCGGCACCTCACATCCCCCTCGACAGGTGCCGTGGTAACCTTGTGCAGTCGTGAGGCTTTCAGACGAATATGTTGGTGTCCTCGCGGGTCTCATCTGGTGTGGGGATGCTTGCGCTAGCTGTTTTCTCAGTGATGACGACCTTGGGTTCCCGCGACTGCGAAGGTCACCAGCGTTCCCGCGAGGGACACTGATAAGAGCAAGGTTTTTTTCTCTCCTGGTGCTATACTACTATTCGTTAATGGTGAAGTGAGTAGCCTCGTTGGCACGCAAGGGAGCCCAAATCAGGTAAGCGGTGAGGAGAGCGGATATGTCGAAGGCAATCGGGATCCTGATGATAGTAATGGCGGTAGCTATTGGGAGCGCAGTCCCGGCATCTGCCTGGCAAGGAGGATATGGCTATCGCCCGTATGGTTATTACCGCTATAGGCCGCCGTCCGTGGTAGTCGTCCCACGGGTCGTGGTCCCATTTGGGCTGCCATATGGATATCCTCCGGTCGTCGTCGCGCCGCCTCCAGTGTATGTTCAGCCCCCGCCCCAGGTGTATGTCCAACCGCCTCCACCGCAGCCATACTGGCATTATTGTGACAACCCCCCTGGATATTATCCCTACGTGCAGCAATGCCCCGGAGGATGGCGCCAGGTGAATCCAGTGCCACCGGGATAGGAGGGAGGAGGACATGTCCAAGACGTGGGGGGTATTTCTCCCAATAGTGATTTTCCTCGGTGCTTGCACCACCTTGCCGACCGGTCCAAATGTGATGGTACTGCCTGGCGTGGGCAAGCCTTTCGACCAGTTTCAGGTCGACGATATGCTCTGCCGACAGTTTGCTCAGGGGCAGCTCGGCACGACCCCTGCCCACGCGAGTATGCAGAGCACCGTGCAAGGCAGTGCCATCGGCACCGTCTTAGGTGCGGCTGCTGGGGCCGCTATCGGTGCGGCCGCAGGCAATGCCGGTGTGGGCGCGGCCGTAGGAGCTGGCACAGGGGTGCTCGTCGGCACCGCGGCTGGCGCCGAGTCTGGCTCCGCCACGGCGGGGACGCTGCAGTGGCGGTACGATGTCGCCTATGTCCAATGCATGTATGCCAAAGGGAACCAGGTACCCGGCACCACGGCGTCTTCATCGAGCTATGTGCCACCACCAGCGAACGCCCCACCTCCACCGGGTGCCACACCACGCCCTCTCCCTCAAGTACCTTCACCACGCTGAAGGTGGCCACCATCCTTTTGCGAAAGGCACTAGCAGAGACCAACGTCGACCAAGCGTTCCGAGGCCCGTTGAGATAGGCCATGTGATCCGCTGGGCTTTCCCAGGAGTCTGCCAGTGCCCCCTCTCCTGCCCCAGTCGAAGCCCCGCAGAGGTCCTGCGAGCACGTCCGGCTGATGATGGTGTCAACGGACCCTTGGGCTCTTTCGTTAGTCGCAGTGGGAAAGGTGTGTGGAAGATACCGGGAAAGACATCGTGGCACACATCAATGCAGCACCTGATGCGCAAGCTCACTATGCACAACTGTATCGGTTGCATTATCCACGGGTGGTGCGATTGTGTCGTCTGCTTCTGGCTGATGCTCATGAAGCCGAAGACGTGGCCCAGGAGGTCTTCATCAAACTCTGGCAGGCCTGGCAAACCGAAACCCGCGCCATGGCATGGGAGCCATGGCTGACCCGTGTCACCGTAAACGCCTGTCGCGATCGACGGCGCTCGGGATGGTGGAAATGGTGGCGTGCACCGTATCGCACCGCTGACGTCGACTTTCCATCCGTCCTCGACCGCCCCAGCTGCGGACCGACGCCAGAGGAGGATACCCTCGCACGAGAAGTTGTCGGGCGTATTTGGCAGGCCTTTCGTGAGCTCCCATCACGCCAGCAAGAGGTGTTTGCCTTGCGCTATCTTGAAGGCCGGTCGACGGAAGAGGTCGCCGACGCACTGCGCTTGAGCGTCGGCAGTGTGAAGCAACATCTCTATAGGGCGGTGCACCGTTTGCGTCGTGTCCTTGGAGGAGAGACATGAGCCGCTGTGTCAGCGATCGGACGTTATGGCTATTGTCCGAAGGCGAAGCGTGTCGCGAGGAGCGTGCCCATGTGACTTCCTGCGGTGTCTGCGCTGTCCGGTTACGTCGGTTGGAGCAGGAGATCAGCGACCTCCAGGTCGTGTTATCCGGGTCACCGCCATCTCAGGTGGCACCGACCCAGCAGCCAGGCGTTCGCAGGCGCTGGGTCGCAGCGGTGGCGACACTTGCCGCCATGGTCATGTTCGCGTGGTTCGGTGGCTGGTGGCGGCAACCCCCATTGCCCCTGCCCACAGAGGTTCATCAGGCATCTATCTGGCCCTTCATCGAGGGCGTATCGACGGCCCTCTTCCCCGGTGCGGAGATCGGCTTCAACACTGCACCGGATCGCCTGTCCGACCTCGACGACCTGCAGGCGGCCCTGGCGTGGGAATGGCCCTGTGAAGGGCGAGAAACGCTTGCTAATTTGGCGTGTGATGACGACATATTCGCTCTCATCATTGGAGAGCCGTAAGGACAGGAGATGAGCTGATGCACACATCACGTCTCGTATGGGCTGGAATCGTCGTGCTTGGTTTGTGGGCCGCAGCAGGGTATGCACAACCACGCCAGGGGATGGGAGCACCGGGACCAGGCCGCATGATGGAGGATGGGCCAGGGATGCTGCTACCCCTGGTGCTGAAAGGCATCGATTTGACCGATGCACAGGAGAAACGAGTGCAAGAGATCATGGCGGCTCACCGGACGACATTTCGCACCCTCTTCGGCGAGCTGCAGGCCACTCACAAGGACTTGGCCGATAAACTATTCGCGCCTGCACAGGTCCGCGTCGAGGATTTCACCGTCCAAATGCAACGGATAGCGCAGCTTCGCGACCAGCTCATGCAAGAGGGACTGAAGGTTGCCATTGAGGTGCGGGAACTGCTGACACCAGAGCAGCTTGTCAAAGCTGCCGAGATCAAGGATCGCATGCGCGCATTACATACAGAAATGCGGGGGCTCTTCAGGGACAAGCGCTAACCTCCGCTTCACATCTACGTTCAGGGGAGGCAACTCGGTTGCCATGAGCGGGCTCTACCTCCTGAGGCCGTGGAGGATGCGAAGAGATCCTCCCTTCATGAGGTTCACACCAGCTAGCCGTATTAACGAGGAGACGCACATGCCCTCATTGCGTAAGACTCTTGTGGTTTCCAAGGCGGCCGTGGCGCTGGGATGGTTCTTCACGCTACTCGCCGTTTTACACTCACCAGCAGCTGCCCAGGGTCGTGTCTGTGCCGATGATGAAGACTGCAACACGGTGGGACCCAGGTCTCGACCCAAAGCGGTTGCGATATGCAGCCGATGCCGAGGTCCTCGTCGGGTGCTAGCACCAGGCTTCCAGCGGTAGCGGTATGCATGTAGAGTCAACCTTGCTATAATAGCAACCGATGTCGGTGTGTATTTGGTGGGCTGAACCGAAAGGGGGATATGATGGCAACGATCGTTGGCAGTGGGAAGTATACCTACGAAGTGCATGAGGACTGGGCACGCCTTCCCGAAGGTGTGGAGATGAAGGCAGCAGCCGTCGCCGTCGATTCGAAGGACCGTGTCTATTGCTTCAATCGCTCGCCCGAGCATCCGATTCTCGTCTTCGACCGGGACGGCAACTTCCTCTCATCATGGGGAGCCGGGCTGTTTGCGTTTCCGCATGCGATTCGCATCGAAGCGGACGATACCGTATGGATTACCGACCGGGATCACGGGCAATTCATGAAGTTCACCACCGATGGGAAATTGCTGTCGACGATCGGCACCAAAGGTTTCCGCTCCGACACCGGGATCCCAGCGGACGACTTCAGCTCGGGTGGGTGGAAACACGTGACGCACGGGGGCGACCCGTTCAACCTGCCGACGGACATTGTCGTGGCGCCCAGTGGCGAGATGTTCATGTCTGATGGCTATGGCAATGCCCGCGTGCACAAGTTCTCGCCGGATGGCAAACATCTCTTCTCGTGGGGCGAACCGGGGAAGGCTCCGGGACAGTTCAACCTGCCCCATGGGGTGTGGATCGATCGCCGCGGCCGCTTGCTGGTCGCTGATCGCGAGAACGATCGCGTGCAGATCTTCGATCAGGATGGGAAGTTGCTCTCCATCTGGTCGACGGAGTTGATCGGCCCAGCGTTTTTCTATGTGGATCACGAGGACATCGTCTACATCCCCGAACATAACGGTGGCATGGTCAGCATTTTGACGTTGGATGGCGAGCGGCTAGCCCGCTGGGGTGGTCCCATCCACCGTTCTTGCCACGGCATTTGGGTGGATTCGCAGGGCGACCTCTATGTCGTGCAGCCGGGTGAGTGGGGACGGGTGCGTCGTGTCGTGAAGTACGAGCGGCAGTAACCGACGAGTTCCGATGAGTCCTCCCTCGTGGCGGGGGAGGACTGAGATACCTGACACATGACTCGCGACTCCCACGTCCTCCCCCCTTCCTTCCCCGTGGGAGGGGCTGACAAATGGCACCGTATGACATGGGATGCCCTGCTTGTCTGGAGACCCAACCATGCAGCCCCGGATGCAACCCCTATCCGCCATCACACTCGATGAGACGTACGCTCAGGCGTTACCCAACTCACGGCAGCTCTTTGCACGCGCTCAACAGATTTTTCCCGATGGGGTGACCCACGATAATCGCCGCATGCAGCCGTTCCCCATCTACATTGAGCGCGCTGATGGCGCCTACAAGTGGGATGTCGACGGCCATCGCTACATCGACTACTGGATGGGGCACGGTGCTCTGCTGCTGGGCCATAGTCCACCCCAAATCTGCCAGGCGGTGATCGACCAGATGCAGCGCGGAACACACTATGGGGCCAGCCATGCCAAGGAAGTCGAGTGGGGTGAGTGGATCTGTCGCCTGGTGCCGTGCGCCGAAATGGTGCGCTTTACCGCGTCTGGCACGGAAGCCACGCACATGGCGTTGCGTCTGGCGCGTGCATTTGCCGGGAAGCGGCGTGTGGTGAAGTTCGCAGGCCACTTCCATGGCTGGCACGAGGGCTTGGAGGTCGGCGTACAGCCGCCATATGATGCCGGCCCCGAGCCCGGGCAGATGCCAGAAGCAGTGGAGGCTGTTGCCCTCTGCCCACCGAATGATCTCGCCGCCGTTCGAGCTGCCCTCGCCGCGGGCGACGTGGCGGCGGTGATCATTGAGCCCACTGGCGGCCATTTTGGCGTCGTGCCAATCGCGCCTGGGTTTCTGGAGGCACTGCGCGCGGAGACAAGCCAAGCCGGCGTGCTGTTGATCTTCGACGAAGTGGTAACAGGCTTCCGTGTGGCGCCTGGTGGTGCGCAGGCCTTGTTTGGCGTGATGCCTGATCTCTCGACGTTCGCCAAAGTTCTGGCCGGCGGCTTGCCTGGTGGTGCTGTGGCCGGCCGAGCTGATATCCTCGCATTCCTGAACACTCAAGGCGGGGCAGACGAAAATTCACCATCCCGGTACTTTCAATGCTAACCCCTTATCGGCCGCTGCAGGTGTCGCGATGCTGTCTGCGGTCGCCGATGGCAAGGCACAGCGCGTTGCCAATGATCAGGCGGCTAAGTTACGCTATGGCATGAACGAGATTCTGGCGCGTGAGAAAGTGGCCTGGCGAGTGTACGGCAAGCATAGTGATTGGAAACTGTACTACGGCGCCGACGCCCCACCACACGATGGCAATGATCAGTCAGTGGACGATGTCCCCTGGCAGCGCCTCGATTCTCGGCACCCACAGCAGAGCAGTGCCCTGCGGCAAGCCTTGATCCTGCAGGGCATCGACTTCAACGGCGGCCGCGCCCTGGTCGGCACCTGCCACACCGATGCCGTCGTCGCCGAAACCCTCGGTGGCTTCACGGCTGCTGTGCGGGCGGTGAAGGAACATGGGCTGGCGTAGGCTAAGACATTCCGTAGGCCTCACAGGCTGGTGTACAATACGGTGCTCGATGAGGCGCCAAGTAGGATTCGGCATCATGACTGAATTTCTCACGCCAGGAGGCATGCATGGAGCGACCTATCTTCAAACCCGTGGGCACACCGGTCGAACAACTCGATACACCGGCCCTTGTGCTGGACCTCGCCATCCTGGAACGTAACATCAGCACCTTGCACGGCTTCTTCCGCCAGCATGATGCCAAGGTACGCCCTGCTGTCGAGTCACATCGCTGCCCCGCCATTGCCCACAAACAGCTTGACGCTGGAGGCACCGTCGATGGCATTTGTGTCACTACCATCGGCCAAGCCGAGGTGTTCACCACACACGGGTTCAACGACGTGTTGATCGCCAACGAAATCGTCACTCCACAAAAGATCGGTCGCCTGTGCGCCTTGGCACGCCATGCCAAGATGAGCGTGGCTGTTGATCAGCCGCAGAATATCCAGGACCTGTCCAACGCCGCGAGGGCACATGGGGTAACGCTGCACGTGGTAGTGGAGATCCATACGCACGGCAACCGGATGCGGAGTCGAGCCCGGCCAGCCGGCACTGGATCTGGCCAAGCACAGTGCAGCAGGCGCCGCATCTCGATCTTGCGGGACTGATGAGCCGCGAAGGCCCAACGCCCACCCAAGACCCTGGAAAGTTGGCAGCTGAATCACGGCAATGGATCCAGAAGATCGTGGACACCCGAGAGATGGTGGAGAGAGCCGGTCTCACCGTGCACACAGTCAGTGTCGGCGGCACCTACAACTACGAGCTCGCTGGGGCCATGGCGGGGGTGACGGAAGTTCTCGCCGGGACGTACGCGCTCATGGACTATCGATATGTCCAGTGTTGCCCACAGTTCAAACCCGCCGCCAGAGTGATGACCACGGTGACAAGCCGCCCTGAACCGGGAACCGCCATCGTCGACGCCGGTCAGAAGGCCGTCGGGATCGATACCGGCCTACCGGTCTCCGAAGATATTCCCGGTGCCACGGTGATGGCGTTGAGTGCAGAGCATGGCCGGCTGCAGCTCCAGGATGACGCTGAGAGCAAGGTCGCATTGGCCGATAAGATCTGGCTTACGCCCTGGGACATCGGTACATGCGTCAATTTGTACGACTACATCCATGCCGTGCGCGACGGCAAGCTGGAGGTGGTCTGGGACGTGGCGGCGCGTGGACGATACCGGTAGAAGAGGAGATAGTCGATGGATTATTACCGACCCTCACCTGGAACACGTATCGAGGACCTCGACACCCCATGTCTGCTGATCGATCTAGACGCCCTTGAACACAACTATCAGCTGATTGCTGACACCTATCGGGACAGCACGTGCAAGATGCGGGCACATATCAAAAATCTCAAAAGTCCAATCCTGGCGCACATGCAGATGCGCACCGGCGGAACTGTGGGGGGGGTGTGCGCCGCGAAGGTGGCCGAGGCCGAGGTCATGGCGGAAGGGGGAATCGACGACATCTTCATCGCCAACCAGGTGGTCGGACGCGATAAAATCGAGCGCCTCTGTGCCCTGGCCAAGCATGCCGATCTAAGAGTGGCCATCGATGATCCCCGCAACCTGCAAGAGTTGTCAGCTGTGGCACAGGCGCATGGCGTCACCATCGGGGTGGTGATTGAAGTCGACACGTCAATGCACCGCGCCGGGGTGCGGCAGATCGCACAGGGGGTGAATCTTGCCAAGCTGGCCACAACGCTTCCGGGCATTGCCTTCAAGGGGGTGATGAGCCATCAGACCGTCCCTGGACGGCCGAACAAGGAGACGCGCCTGATCGAGGGACGGCGCTTCATCCAGTTGTGCCTCGATGTGAAAGATGCCATCGAAGGCGCCGGCATTCCGGTGGAGGTCGTGTCCACCGGCGAATCATGGACCTACGACGTGGCCAGGGATATCCCGGGGGTGACCGAGGTAGAAGGTGGCACCTATGCGCTGATGTCCCATTCGTATGACTATATGCGCGACTTTCAGATCGCTGCCACCATCATGGGGACAATCATCAGCACGCCAAGACCTGGCGTCGCCATCGGTGATGTGGGGACGCGCGCGTTGGGGTCACCAGGAGGGGTGCTCCCCAGGGTGGAAGGGATGCCCGGTGTCAGCGTTGAGGCGCTGCATCCCGAACAGATCGTGCTGCGCACCGATGGCATTACGCCACTCAAGGTGGGCGATCAATTCTTTCTCTCCAGCGGCCAGCAGGATATCATGGTGAACCGCTGGGATCAGTACATCGCTGTGCGCCGTGGCGTCGTCGAAGCTGTCTGGGACATTTCCGCACGGGGCTGCCATCATTGAGGCAGATGCATAGTCGGCAAGATCGCCATGGGCGACACGCCGGCCAAAACCCGCCCCAGGTCAGTGCACAAGGGTGAAACCAGCGTTCGCCCTTGTGCATGAGCCGTCGATACAACCGCACGAAACTCAATCATGACCATCAGTCCTACGGCTAGCGGAAACTCAGCCCATCCATGGTCACACAACTCTCAGGAGTCGATGTGCCAGGCCGGCGCGTGTTTCGAGGGGCCAGGGGCGAACACTCTGGCCATGAGCTTGGCGAATATGCCGGATGCGTCGGCTGTAGACGACCTGGCCCGATTCGTCAGGCAGCGAGAGCAGGACTTGGCTGAACATTTCGGGCCACTCTGAGATCTTCTCCATGGACATCTGATCTCTCTTCAGCGCCGGGTCACTTGTGAATCGTCTACCCCAGTCTCTCGCCCGCACAGACATCCGCTGACATCCCTCTCGACATGCGCCCCGATGCTGGACTATAAGTACGAATCCGTGCGGCTACCCCTAGGCCATCCCGCTGAAGCGCACAGGAGATCATCTGCAGAACTGTCGAAACCTTCTGATCGAGGTGCTCCTGCGCTATGCGTGGCCTGGGAATGTGCGGGAGTTGGAGAAGGCCATCGAACGCGCGGTGATTCTGGGTCGTTCCCCCTGCTCCTGCCGGAAGACCTGCCCCCGAGTCTCCTCGGGCGCGATGACTTCAAGCCGGTCGCGGACCATCCACGCCGGACCCTCGTGCAGCTCGAAAGAGCGCACATCCTGGCCGCGCTCTCCGCACACCGCTGGAATCAGACCAAAGTGGCGGCGGAGCTGGGCATCAGCCGCACCACGCTGTGGCGGAAGATGAAGCGCTATGCGATCGACCTGCCGTCCTGATGTTGCAGTCTTCAACGGGGTGAACAGGAAAAGCTGTTACAGAGTGTAACAATAGACGACAGACTGATTCATTTGCAGCTTCTATCATCACATTCGTTTTTCGGTAAATCCTTGCCAGCACAGCCTCCGAGTCACGTCCTCGGAGGCGGTGCTGTTTTAGGGGGTACCCGGCATCGGAATTGCTTCTGTACGTCTCACCAGCAAGTCGTGAGTATCTGTTCCTCTGTGGAGCCAGCAATGATGAACGCGTTTTACTCGGTCTGTGAGCCACATCTCACGCGTCGCAGATTTCTCAAATTCGCGATGGTGGCCGGAATGGTGCCGGCACTGACTTCTGAGGTGTACGCCGCTCGTGACCCGGACCAGGGGGTGCGGCGGTTTATCGAGCGGTATGCGATTGGCCCCAATGACCCGTGGGCCCTCGTCCATGCCATCCGGGGCGTCGGGAGGGGTTGTCGCCTCAATGGAGAGAGTGCGGCTGGCTACGTGCTGCGCACCTGTGTACGGGCCCAGGAAGTCAACAAGCGACGGTATCTCTACATTCCCGCCGAGATTGAAGTGCACTCCAACATGTTTCTCAAGACCTTTTTAGAGGCGGGCGTCCCCGCTTCCGAGATGTTCTCCTGCGACGGTCGCGTCTTTCAACTGCAGGACCTCGGCGACGGAGCGAAGGCGCTTTTTCGCTTCGATCCGCGCACCTTCGATCGTAATGATCTCGCCTGGAGTCTGATCGCCTTTGCCGAGCTGCAAGCCCAGGAGTGGGACAATGCCTACGGGGAGAGGATTCAGCTGCGAGAGATTGCGGCCTTTGGCGTAAAAGTCCTGCAAGAGGCGACTCAGGAGCTCAAGGCCTACGCCACGGCAGGTCTCCCGCTGGCAAAGAAACTGCCCATTCACAGCTTCACGTGCGGCGGCACCCACCTCTGCTATAGCGTCTTAGTAGCGGCCAGGCACGGTGTGCTGCCGGCGGACGGCGGAGACATCGTGCGGGACCAACTGCAGATGCTGATCTATCGCCTCCAGGCGGACCCTGACCTCATCGATCGCTACTACCGGGAGATCTCCTCCGCGCCAGGTGTCGACCTGTTTCGCGCCGGCGCCAAGCTGAAGGTCCTGGGGCATGCGTTGGAGTGCCTCGGGTACGCCCAAGCCCATGGACTCTTGCGGCCGAGTGCGCATGAAAGAAAACAGATCGAGCAGGCGACGCAAGAGGTGCGGGGCCTGTTGGCCTATATTCTGACCCTCGACCTCGCGGCGATCCAACGACGGCATGCCCAATTGGTGCAGCAGGTCGTCGGCGATACGTGTCACGCCTTCCGGGGCCTGAGCCTGGTGTAGAGGAGGTTGATCATTCATGTTCGATTGGCGACAGCGCAAGCGGGAAGACGACTGCAGGGGCGTTGATCGCGGCTGGTGCCGCCCACACGCGAGGCTCAGCCCTCGATTCCTGCTGGGCGCTTTGATGAGCTTGGCCCTGCTGGCTCTGCCTCTGGTGGCTCAGGAAACCGCCAAGGTGGAGCCTGAAGCGGGCTTGAAAGCGCGGGGGCAGGCGTTCTGGGAGGCGAGGATCAAAGAGGACTATGCGGCCCAGTATGGCTTGCTCGAACCGAAGGTGCGGCGGGAGATGAGCTTGACCAACTACATCCAAGGCCAGGGACCGCTGCAGTATCTGGAGGCCTCGTATCGAGGGGGTGCAGATCGATGAGGCGAAAGGCGTGCTGACGGTGCGCACCCTGATCCGGATCAGACACCCGCTGCTCGAGCGCCAGAAGCAACAGATGGTCGTCCGGGAAGAGTGGGTGAAACGACAGGGGGAGTGGTACCGCGTGCATCCCCAAAGCTAGCGATGTTGTCACCACGCGTGGCCGCTAGCTGGCGCGTCATGCGAGGCGCTCCATGACAGGATGGAGAGTCCAGGGAGGGGATAAGCGAGTAGACCTCTTCCTCAGCTGAACCAAGACACCGAAAGGAGGTGAGGGACGCGCGGCAAGAGGAACGGTTAGAGCCGTGGTTTTTCAGGTAGTGGAGTGCTTGTGTAGACGGTGAAGTAACACCGCAGAGTGATAAGAAGTGTAAGGAGGTTTACCAGTGAAAATTCAATGGAAGAGTGTGGTCATGATCGCTGCTCTCGCCCTATCCATGGGCATTGCAGCCCCAGCGTGGTCAGGGTTAGCGGATCCGATGCTGGAGGAGTACGCCGTGCATGTGATCCCGTTCTACAAAATCGACGCCAATTGGTCTGCCTTCCTGGTCGTCGCGGACACGTCTTTCCAAGACCTGAGCTACAAGGGGTCGGACATCCACCTGAAGTTCTTTGACGCCGCTTGCAACTATAAGCAAGACGCGATCGTAGAGCCCACCAAGACCGATGCGCAGTTCTTCGCGTTGCACGATCCCACCGACGCCAATGGCCAGTTTGGTGGTCTCGCGCAAACCGCTCCGGAGGGCGTGATCGTGCTGGATGGCTACGGCAATCGGTTCCTCACGTATATTCTCCTGGTCAACGGCAACAACAATTCGCTGATCAGGATCGACTCCATCCCCTGCAAGGGGAGCGAGGGCGCCTGCTGGGAAGGCAGTGGGGACGGCACGATGGCTGCGCTACAACAGCTATAACACGGTCGCCGCCACCTTTGGGGACACGGGCGCTTTCCGGACAAACCTCTATTTCTTCAGTGCCGTCGATGACAGAGAGCCTGGAGACCTGAGGCGAGAGCTCCTGAAGTATGGGACGCCACATGGCGGGTCGATTGGGCCAATCGGCATCCATTTGGACGGCTATTGTGACGAGATCTACCTGGGCTCCCGCAGACTCGATCTCAAATGCACGCAGCGGCTGAGTCTGACCTCTTTCAATTTCACTCAACCTGAACGTAGTTCCCGAACGCGGACTTGCGGCGGGAAAGCCAGGCCATATCGAGACCTGGTCCGGCGACAACTGGCAATGAATTCGATGCAAGAAAGACTACTCGGGCTTCCAGGAGACGATCGCTGCATTAGCCCCACCCACCAACATGATTGGCACTGGCTATATGCACCACTCCGACCCAGCGGTGGAAAAGTAAGCCGAATCGTCGCTCCAACAGCATAGCCAGAACCAAGCCCTCAAGCCTGTAACTCGGGCCTGGGGGCAGCGACCAGGAGGCGAGGAGCTTACAAGCTCCCGCCTCCTGGTCGCCTCGGCGGCGGTTTCTAAGGCTTCCCCTGGGGTTGAGCTACTATCGGTTTTCGCCAAGCAGTCCCATCGCCATCCTGATGGCTCAAAGTTTTGGCCTGATTCCTGCTCGATTGCATCGTCAGATGATGTGTCCGTCCTCCTACACTGTATGGCATTTCCCTGGACGCGGTGAGGTCTCTAAGCGCTGAGGGCAGCCGATATGGCCGTATGGATGACGAAGCAAGGTGTGCTTAGCAGGCGACTCTCCTAGGGCTTTTGGACAAGGTGAGAGAGGAGTGAAATGACGATCCTCAAGACGATCATCCTGGGAGCCATCCTCGGGATGCTCGTGAGCCCTTCTCCAGAGTCAACGCGTTTCTTTCCAACCCATCGTCGCAGACCACAGGGGGCTCGGTCACCCCTCGCCTGAGCGTGGACCTCAGAGGATCTATCTACCTCATCTGGAAGGAAGAGCGTGA
This sequence comes from uncultured Nitrospinota bacterium, assembly GCA_963707985.1. GTDB lineage: Bacteria > Tectomicrobia > Entotheonellia > J063 > CAVPRW01 > CAVPRW01. The sequence continues at coordinate 208,906 of CAVPRW010000031.1, forward strand.
CAGCCAGTCTGGTCACATCTTCCTCAACCGTTCGACCGATCGGGGGCAGAGCTGGCAGCAGGAGGCTCGTGGCTCGATCGGGAGAAACCTGGTGGGTCACGGTCCTCCAGCCCCCGGGTTGACAGCGACGGGAAAGGGAATGTCTACGCCGTCTGGTGGACCAAGCATCGCGATGGCACGAAGGATGTCCTCTTCGAGTACGTCGAAGGATTTCGGGGCGTCCTTCGGGCCAACTGTCAAGCTGAATAGGATTATGGCGCGTTTCCTCCAGAGGTCAGTGCCGATGGGAAAGGTCATATCTATGTGGTCTGGTCCGATGAGCGGACTGAAGGCGGAGATGGGAGCCGGCAGGGGAAGGTCCGCGGGCCATCGCATCTACTTCAATCGCTCGGACGATCATGGCGCGACCTGGCTCCCTCAGGATATGAAGCTGAGCGGCGATGCGCTGGGCCGGGGGAGGGTGATGCAAGCCTGGCCCCAGATCCGCAGCGACGACCGGGGCCATGTCTATGCCATCTGGTTCGATACCAGGGACGGCGGGGGCAGCGTCTACTTCCGGGCCTCGGACGATTTCGGCCGGACCTGGCGGGAGGAGCTCCGCGTGAAAGGTGCTGAGGGGGATGTCGAGGGCCCCATGCAGATGGCTGCCAATGACCAGGGGCACATCTATGTCGCCTGGGCGGATAACCGGGATGGCGAGTACGGCATCTACCTGGTGGCGTCGACCGACCACGGCAGGACGTGGTCGAAGGAGGTGCGACTCGATGTCGCCAAGGCGAAGGTCTCCCGCGCCAGTTTGCCCACCCTGGCCGCCGATCCCGCAGGGCATGTATACGTGGCCTGGCAGGATGCCAGGCACGGTGGTTGGGACATCTACCTCAATATGTCCTCAGACTTCGGGAAGACCTGGCACACGGAGGGGGTCCGGCTTAACACGGGTCCCGCAGGAGAGGCTGAGGCTCGGCTCCCCCAGATCGCCCTCGACGGAAAAGGGACCATTGCTGTCGTCTGGCAGGAGGATCGTGGCGATGACCAGCAGGAAGGGATCTACCTCACCTGGTCGACCGACTTTGGGAAGACGTGGCTCAACGCGGACATCCGTGTAGACGAGCAGAAATCTGGGGGAGGTGCTGTCCAGCCCCAGATCGCCATGCTGTCAGGATGGAGCCGTTGTCATCGCCTGGGAAGTCACTCGACAAGATCGTAAAGATATCGCCGTGAAGGTGTTGGCCCCAAGCGTTCGCCAGACTTCGGCCCGCTAGGCTCGTCTGCTTTCCCCTGCGGCCGTATCGTCGTGTGAGTGCAGCATGGCATGGTACCACCATGTTTTTGGCGTTAAATCATAAGGGAGTGCATATGGTGTCGACTCGACATCACCGACACAATGGATACTGGATCATCAGCATGCTGGTAGGTCTTCTCTGCTTCCTCGTCCCCTGCACGGGAGCCTGGTCACAAGGGAAAAGACTGCAAACAGAGGACACGCGCCAGAAGAGTGCCGCAAAGGGGCTTTATGTCGCTGTCCACGAAGGTCGGCTCTCCGTGGACTTGCAGGAGGCGGATATGGCGGAGGTCTTGGCACAAATTGGGCAGCAGGCCGGTATCCGTATATCCTCCGGCCCAAGCGCCGGGAAACGGGTCAGTGCGCGATTCTCAGGCGTTGAGCTGGAAGAAGGGCTCCGCCGTCTGCTGCGGTCGGTGTCCCTGAGTCATATCTTCATGTATGCCAGTAGACCGGCAGGGTCAGTGACGATTTCAGAAGTGCGCGTCTTAGGGGAGGGGAAGGACGTGACCCCCCCTCCAGCCACCCTCGCTGAGCCAGGCTTGCACACCAACGAGCCCAATACCGGCGCGCCAGTCGGCAAGGGTCGGAGGCAAGCCCCAGAAGTCGTGCAACCGGTTCAGGAGCCAACGCCTGAACCTGAACAGAGGGAACCAAGCGAGGTCACTCGCCGTGTCAGGGAAGTGTTTCAACTGAGTAAGGGGATGGGGAACAAATCCCCAAACGGGCAAGAGTCCTCCCCTAATGACACCAAGTAACAAGGCCATGAGGCAAGGGAGGTGTAAGAGAGGCCCCAGGAGGACCCTATTCGGTCAGCCTGCTCGCGGTTCCAGAAGACAACACTGAATGATGTGGGGGAGAAATTTATCGCCCCAGGTTACCTGCCCCACAGCCCCGAGCTTCTTAAACTCTTCAGGACTGCCGGGGAATGGCGCTGAGGATGGCCTTTTAGATCACATCCTTTATACGAGAGAAAATTGTTGTGCACCCCCCCACGATCTTTTGCCGTATCCTTCATGTGCTGCCTTCCACCGCCGCACCAGAGTGCCGTTGGGCTGTAACAGTGGCCGACGGTCAAGGGCTGACCGTCACGGTCGACCTCGCAGCCGAGGAATTACAAACGTACGAGCGCTTTCAAGCTGCGCTGCTGCGGGAAACCGGGAGCCCCTTCCGCTATCTGCCCATCGAACCGCAACCAGCCCCCACGCAGGTGCGACGGAGGCATTCTCAGGACGCAGCGGTTGTGACGTCGGCCGGTAGCGGCAGACAAGAAGCTTCGATGAGATGCTCGAACATAACTTACCAGACCTCTGATGACTCCCCGTGGTAGCGAACGACAACACGCATGGTACTTAGAACATTGGCGAGCTCCCCATGTTCATGCGCGATTGAGGCCTCAAGCCTTTCCCCCAAACGTTTTGCGAACACTGGATTCTTGCCTCCCGTCGAGATAGCGGCTCTCTCTCCCGCGGTATATCACCCCGACGCATGGCATTGCATGCGCCCCCGCCTTCGTACCAACTTTCCTATGCCCCTGAAACTGTCGTCAGGCTCTGCCACCCTGAGCTATAAAGTGATTGCCTCTAACGCCCTGCATGCGAGCCAAACCTAGGAGCTTACTGGCCCAGGTATAGTCTTAGCATGTGCGGTGCCAACCTCCCGAGGCTGGGCTGCGTTGGGTAGAAGATGCTATTCGCGAAGCGCATCACGGACGTGCCCCACCTGTTTTTGTCAATTGAAACGGGAGCCGCGTGTTCCCAGAGGGGTGGAAACCGGTAGGCTCGTGCCAGCATGCCACAACAGCGAGGCCCGGTTTTCCACCCCTCGTCACGATCCACCGCCAATCATCCGTAAGGCTGTTGAGCGTCTCGGTGCAGGCGTTGACGAGCACGACACAACTCACCGCAGTACTCCAGGAGAGGGGTGCGATAGGTGAGACGATTCAGCCGGGCTGCGGTCAGGCGTTCGTCGTCAAAGACCTGGGTCCAAGGGGCATCGCGCCCATGGATGATGGATGCCCAGCCGGGCCCCCCGTGCGTCGAGGGCCGAGCAGCACGGACAGAACCGCTGTGCCCCAGGTGGTGAGAACGGGATAACGCATAATGCCTCTAGCACGATGCGCCGATGTAATGCGGGCGCTGGGGTACCTCCACAGATCAACGGATCGCCGCTCCAGTGGCCCCCGTTTCGATGATGATCCACACGTGGCGAGGTGGCTCCCTGTTCAATGATCAAAAACACTCATCAGTAGCATCTGGCAAGGGGTAGTGCGGCACAGGGGCGTTCCGTCCAACGAGGTCAACAGGGCATCTATCAAAGAGCAGGGGCAATCAGGTCGTTACTCGTAGTAACTTTCCCAACGTCTCCAGATCAAAGGGCGCGAGGTGCTCCTGGGGCACAGGAAGTTCCTTGCGGCTCAGGGTGGATCCTCCTCAAAAACGGGCGAGGTTTTTGGTTGGAGCTGCTATGATGCCGCATGTCCGCTTGAGATGGTATCCCTCATAACTCAAAAGGGTCGCCAGCGTTGGGTTACGAGTTCTTCAACTGCCTTAAGGGGTAGTTGTAAAGCGATAGTATTCGGTCCAGGGTAGGGAGTTCATGAGCATGTTGATACGACGCTCGCACACCCGTTATGGAGGGCAATCCGCTTTTGCTGCAGGTTTCGCTGTTGTGAGGCAATTGCTTTGGAAGAAAGAGCTATGTAGGGGATCATTTGGGATGACCATCGATCGTCTCTGGAATGCAATCGAGACGCTGACCACCTCTAGTGCCGGCAACGAAGGAGTCAACTGTTTAACATTTTCCGAGGAGGACTGGGCTATGCACGCGTATCTGCGAGCGCAAATGGCATCGATTGGGTTCGAGGTGGTCTAAATCGCGCGAGGTATCATGTTGGGGCTCCTCAATCCGCTCTCCAGATTGGGGCGGGCGGTGATGTCCGGTTCCCACATCAATACTGTCCATGCCGCGGGTGGGTTCGGTGGTAAAGTGGAGATGGGGGGCGCGCTGGAGGAATATTCTGCGCCGGTAGACGTTGAGCAGGGCGTCAGTGTGCTGCTGGACGCCGGCATCATCCTGGCCGGATAGCAAACCCCTGAGAATGAGCAGTGTGACATGGGTGACCGGTCAGTCTCCATGCGCCACTACCTCAGGTGCGCAAAGACCTTGATCCAGGCTCGTCCCCAGGAGAGCGTAACGCGTTCGCCCGAATGCAGCAGCCGATCGCCTGGAGCGCCGTGATTTTGTCGCAACACCTTGATCGCTTTACCGCTGTCTAGTTGTACATAGTACGCGGTCGTCGGCCCCAGAAAAGAGTGGTCGACGACGATCCCAGTGAACGAGTTCTCCCCGTGGGGAGGCTCAGTGCTCAAGGAAATTTTTTCCGGACGCACGGTAGCCTCGACGTTAGTTCCGACCGCGAGATCATCGTTGACATCGACACGCAGGACATCTCCCTCAATGGTCCGGATGGTCATACCGCTGTTGCCGCTCGCGACAAGATTGCCGCTGAACAGATTAATCTCGCCGATGAAGTCTGACACATACTTGCTGCTCGGGCACAGATAGATATTCTCAACGGTGTCGAGCTGTTCCAGGCGCCCACGGTTCATGACGGCGATGCGGTCGGATAGCACCAGCGCTTCCTCTTGGTCGTGCGTGACGTACAGAAAGGTGATGCCAACCTCACGGTGAATGCGCTTCAGCTCAAGCTGCATGCGCTTGCGCACCTTCAGGTCGAGGGCTCCAAGAGGCTCATCGAGCAACAGAACCGCAGGCTCGTTGACCAACGCCCGCGCTAGTCCCACTCGCTGCTGTTCCCCGCCGCTGAGCTGATGTGGATAGCGTGCTTCGTAGCTGGTGAGTTCGACGATCTTCAGGACATCAGTCACGCGCGACTGAATATCATCCTTGGGAAGGCGCTTCATGTGTAGGCCAAAAGCGATATTTTGGTAGACGGTCATATGTGGGAACAACACGTAATGCTGGAAGACCGTGTTCACATAGCGCTTGTACGGCGGGGTGCTCCCAAGCGGCTGGCCTTGCAGGTAGACCTCTCCCGCAGAGGGTTTTTCGAACCCAGCTACTAGGCGCAATGTCGTCGTCTTGCCGCAGCCACTCGGCCCCAGCAGTGATAAAAACTCCCCTTTGCGCACTTGTAACGACAGGTCATCTACTGCGCGCACGTCACCGAAGGTTTTGCTCACACCACACAGCTCAAGCACATAGTCCATGATGTAAGCCTGTCAACTATGACCGCATGTGTTCCCCATCGCACGTCGAGGATGGGTAAGCACGGGGCCTCTGGCCCCATGCCATGTGTCCGCTCACGGTAGGTAGTTCCGTGCCGTCGTCGGTGCCAGGTGACTTTTCTCTCGGATCGTGAACTTGGGTCGACATGCATCGCCACTCAGCGTGGTTGTCCTTGGCCCTTCAGGATATCGGTGATGGCCTGTAAGAGGTCATCCGCCGGATGTAGGCCCCAGTACCGGTACCGGTCACCATGCCAATACCCTCAGTCCTCAACTGTGCCCCGGACAACAGGCTGCGGAACACCATAACATGACCTACTGTATAAGTGAACATGGCTGCATTCACTGTCCCCTCCGTAGCGCTCAGGCTAACATGATTCACCGCATATATAGTTTCAAAAGCCATCGTGCGCGTGTGAGGCGTTGGGGGCAGGAGAACCCGATGGGGCAATGATCAGGGCTGGCGTTAGCGGGATACTCGCAGAGCCGCCAGCACCAGCTGATTAGTCTGCTAGCACCGGTGTTTTTGCCGTGTACTTGAAGGCGGGCATGACCTCCATGGCAAAGCGCTCAAGTTATTCCAACACCACCGTTTTCCGTATGCCGACCGATAAGCTGACCATCACCCGCTCAAGACCCGGGTAGCGTTCTTCCAGTGCTTTGAGATGCTCGATCATCTGCTCAGGCGATCCGCAAAGCACGCCACCCTTGTTGATGGCATCCTCAATGGTGGGCAGCCCTGCAAATGGAGCGTTGCTCAGGTCACCCATCGCTTCGATCTGCTGGTCGGTTAGGGCGCGCACCAGCAGCAGCGGTCCGAACATTTTCAGGTTCTCTTCGTCATACTTGCCTGCCTCACGAATCCCCTGTTCTCGGCTATCGGCGAGATGGAAATGATATCCGCAGCACAGGCCTTCACCCAGCTCCAAATGACGCCCAACACGGGCTTGGGCCGCTTGCCAATCCAAGACGACCTTGTGTATCGCGCCACCTTCGGCCGAACCACCACCCACCATGCCCTGAATGCCGCACTTAGCCATGAAGTCGAGAGCATGCTGGGCCCCCCTGAATGGGTTGCCAGCACTCCACAGGGCGCGGCAGTGGCCAAAGAGGAGGGAGCAGGGCGGCGAGCTTCCATTCAGCCTCCGCGCAGAGGCCGTCGTCCGTCGCATGGGGAACTTCATAACTGAAGGCATTGCCGGTCGGATCGATGGTCAGGGTGAAGGCTTCACGGATACCGGCTAACTGAGAGCGTTCCAGCATTGTCACATCGACGACATGCAGAAGCAGGAGCTCACCTCCCACCGCATCACTCAGTTCGACCGCGTGCCTGACGGCAATCCGTGAGGTCTCTGAGAAATCCGTTGGCACGAGAAGACGTTTCATGCCATCTCCTTTACAGCGATGATGGTGCATGATCCATTAGTCGTACCCCCCTCTCAAGGGATGTTGAGGCTTCCAACCTGCGATTGCACCGATAGGATCTGGGACTTGATGGAGCATGGCCAACAGAGCACAATCGATGCCACGTAGTATAGGGGGTGGATAACTCATTGTGGCATGATGCTGTGTCCTTCCGTCTGCTGTGCGCCGCGGCGACGCGACACCGCCTCGACTGTTGTTTCAACAACACCGCGCCAGCACATTGCGTCGCCAGCATCAGGCTACAGCATGCCAAATTGCTTCATGCGGTGGCGCAGAATGTTACGGGTGATGCCCAGCAGGTGAGCGGCTCGAACTTGATTGTGTTTGGTGAGCTCCAGGGCTTTGCGGATCAGGCGATCTTCGACACGGTGATAGGCTTGACCGGCATGCGACAGGAGAATCTGTTCGAGCCCTTCGTCGAGGGGATCACGTAGGGGAGCCAGCTGTCCGCGGGTGATTGAACGCTCGCCGAAGCGCAAATCTTCGGCGGTGATCAAATATCCACGGCACGTCATGAGCGCCTGCTTCATGGTATTTTCCAACTCTCGGACATTTCCTGGCCACGTATGAGCGCTCAAGGCTTCGAGCGCCTCAGGGGCAAACCCACCAACCGGCCGCTCCAGCTCCCGGCTGTAGCGCGTCAGAAAGTGCTGGGCGAGCAGAGGAATGTCTTCCTGCCGGGCTCGTAGAGGGGGTAGATGCAGATGAATCACATTCAGCCGGTAGTACAAATCTTCGCGAAACTCCGCACGTGCGACAGCCCCCTCCAAGTCTCGATTGGTGGCGGCAATGATGCGCACGTCGATGGGCATGGATTCACGCCCCCCGAGGCGGCGAATCTCTTTCTCCTGCAGGGCGCGTAGCAGTTTCGCTTGTACGGTTAGGGGGAGCTCCCCGGCTTCATCGAGGAACAGCGTGCCCCCCGAGGCTTCCTCAAACGATCCGGGCTTCCGTTCGATGGCGCCGGTGAAGGCTCCTTTTTCATGGCCGAAGAGCTCGCTTTCCAGCAGTGACTCAGGGATGGCGGCACAGTTCAGAGCGACCCAGGGGCCATCGGCCCGCAGGCTATGCTGATGGATCGCGCGTGCGACCAACTCTTTACCGGTCCCACTCTCCCCGGATAACAGCACCGTCGTGTCTGTCGGGGCGACACGGCCGATCATCTTATACAGGTCTTGCATCGCCACGCTGCGGCCGAGGAGGGGGGTCGCCTGGTTGGACTCGGGTAACAAGAGCGTGTCGATCTGGCCTGTTAGTGCCCGCAAATGCAGGGCTTTGGTCATAATGCCCCGGAGACTGGCGATATCAACCGGCTTCAAGAGGTAATCGTAGGCGCCGTGCTTCATGGCGGTGATGGCGGTTTCTGTCGTGCCATAGGCGGTTAGGAGGATCACCGGCACATCCCGATCGAGGGCTTTGATACGTTGCAGAGTTTCCAGACCATCAGCCCCGGGTAGCTTGACATCCAGGAGGATCAGGTGCGGTTTTTCGCTGCTCAGTCGTTGGAGAGCTTCCTCTCCGGAAAAGGCACTGATGAGCCGGAAGGCCTCTCCTAGCGCCCGTTGTAACGAGTAGTGCACATTCCGCTCGTCATCGACCAGCAAGATTTTGTTCATAGGCGTTCTCACCCACGAGGGGTAATTCGATGCGAACCGTCGTGCCGATGCCCGGCTGGGATGTCACGCGAATCGCCCCACCATGCCCTTCGATGATACGTTGCGAGATCGATAACCCTAAACCAACTCCTCTGGGCTTGGTGGTGAAGAAGGGGGTGAAGAGCTGGGCCTTCACCGCTGCCGGCATGCCTTCGCCCTGGTCATGAATGTCGGTGGTGATGCATGAATCGCCGGCGTATAGCCGCACCTCGATGGCTCCTCCAGACGGCATGGCCTGCATGGCATTGAGCAGGATATTGAGAAACACCTGCTTGATTTGAGTCCCATCCACACAGACGACGGGGAGATCGTTGGGCCAGGCTTTGGCAATGCGAATACCGCGGCGGCGGGCTTCAGTCCGCACCAGCAGCAGCGTTTCCTCCATGATTTCCTGGAGCTTCTGAGGGGTGACGGCTGGGCGCTTCGGCCGTGCGAAATCCAGAAATTGCTCCACAAGCAGGGTCAGCCGCCCGATCTCGCTCTGCATGACCTCCAGATCCGCAGATAGCGTCCTGGAGCGTAGACAATCCTTCTGCATGGCGTAGGCTAAGAGCTGCATGGTGTGTAGAGGATTGCGAATCTCATGTGCCAGGCCAGCAGACATGCTTCCCAGAGCCGCAAGCCGTTCCGATTGCCGGAGTTGTTCCTGGGTGTCGAGCATTGCTTGGTATAGTCGAGCGTTCTCAATCGCGGTAGACGATTGCGCGGCGAGTGCCAGCAACAATTCCACCTCTTCCGCCCGGAACCGGCGTGGCTCCATGGTGTACACCGTGAGCAGGCCGATGAGTCGGACGCTCGTTCGCAGAGGGATGCACAAGAGGGAGCTCAAGCCTGCCTGAGCAGCTAACTGCGCATAGGGCGCATGCGTGTTGTCTTGAAGATCCAGGATGGCGAGTGGTGAGCCGCTGCGCACCACCTCGCCGAGGACACTGGTCGTCAGGTCTAGCGGCGGACGTTGCATCCAGGTCTGGTTACCGCCATAGGTGGCCTTCATCCGCAGCGTTTGGCCTGTGTCATCCACCAGCATGAGTGCCGCGGCTTGTGCCCGCAACAGGCGTGCTGCATGGCGCACGACGCGCTTGAAGACCTCATCGAGATCGAGACTGGCGGTGATATCGCTGCTAACCTCGATGAGGGTGCAAAGCTCCTCTTTCTGCCGCAGCAGGTCGCGATACAACGAATCGTTGTGCAGGGCATGGGCGGCAAGATTTGCGAGTGCTTCCAGGAAAGGCGCTCGATCATGTTTCGCCCATACCTCCGACAGATCCCATAAGGTCAGGATTCCCAAGACGTCGCCGCGTGCCAGCAAGGGAATTCCCAGGCTCACCTGGTAGTCCTCCAGGGCATGGCTGGAGCCGGCCCGCATCGATTCCAGCCGCACCACCTTCCCTTCACGGATGACATTTGCCCACGGCGGGGCATCGGCAGGGACTTCTTGAGCATCGGCGATGTCCTCCCCCTCGCCGAGGTGGAGCAGAAGTGTCCTACGGTCAGCCTTGAGCAGGAGTATCTGCCCTCCGCGGCCACCTGTCAGCCTCAGCGCCTCCCGCAAGAGAGTGCGTAGCAGTGAGGAGCTTTGTGTTCCCATGGCCAGCAGGCGAGTCAGGCGGTACAACGTGCGCAGTTCACCCTCCCTGTTGTTCATAAGGACCCCACACTGTGAAGCAAGCACGAGAAGCCGTCGGTGCAGGCACCCACCCTTACCATATCTCGTACATTTGTCGATGCATGTGCCCCAGCCTAGCAGCGACACCGCGTGCGCTCTACGCACGGAGAACGACTCCGCGCGCGCCAGCGTGTCCCAACGCCGGTGACGTGACGTGTCTCCAGGGCGTGCACTTCAATTGACAATCCGGCAAGGAAACTATGGGGCAAAGCGCGTGCCATCGTTGTAGAGACTGCCACGATGGCGACGGAAGATGCTGATGATGCGCGGCGGACATGGCAGCAGCGAAGCCTGCAGATGGGCTGCTGCTGTGGGCAGCAGCTCCGGAAGTCGGGGGTAGGCTGCACTCTGGAGGGCATTAATGCTTAAAACTGCGCAGGAAATAGGCAGATACGAAACCGCTTAGCCTGTGTCGCGACAGTGGTAATAGGATAGGCGCTCGTGAGGCGTTGCGGGCGAGGGTCCTCCGCGAGGAATGTCAGACGGGACAACGTTCGCTACCTAGCTCTTGTCCTCAAAGATATTGATGATAATTACAAGTTAATTTTAAGATCTAGAGATTTAAAAAAATATAATGTTTTAGTATATGATAAAGAGTAATTTTTATGATATTAATGATATCAAATGATTAAAAAAGTAGATAAAATACTTCTTGACTCTCAGCTGACGGCAGGTATGATCTGAGCTGTGAACGGCGACGGTTCAGTTCTCGGATGAACGTTGGATGCTACGTCCGCCACCGCCATATCGATGGCACAAGGCAGGCTTGGCTCAGTCAGTTGCGGTGGGATGACCTCCACACGCAGGCCACTTCAAACCGACAGAGGTGATAGCCGCCGACGATGATGGTAACCTGATCGGTACAGACGATCAAAGCCCTGCCGTAGGACAGTGGACCACGGCAGGATGGGGGGCGCTAACAGCTGTATGATTAGGCATTAAAAGGGGCCACAAAACAGTGGCCCTCCCCAACAACGGTTGGCCGACCAGGGCTGGGGAGGGCCAGGGTGCAAGACGCACGTCCTTAATCTTCATGAGGCGGAAGGTACGCCTTTGCTAGCCCACTTTTAGTGAAGCACAAGTGTGAAGCTAGCACAAGGTGTTTCATACCTCCCTACCAGACGCCTACGTGCGTCCTTTCGGCAGTTAACGCTCTGAGGAGATGGGGCTGCGTTGGCATCTCCTGGGGCGTGTTTTTCCCTTCAGACTTTTACCCTTTATTGGCTGACAACCAAGCTGCAGCAGCGTGGCTGTCTGTAGCACGGGTATTCTCCTTTCCCGCAGCGGGGTACCAGCTGTCCGCATGCCCATGGGTACCCTTGGTTGCGCGCTGATGTTGCCGCAGCCAGGAGTGGGTGCCAAGGCATGGCATTATCGGCGAAGACACCGGGGCAGGTTGGACTGGCGGAAAAGGGGCAAACCGAGGGGGGCGGAGCCTGGCTTCCCCTTAACAGTGCCTAGGACCAGGCCGCGAGGGCCGCCGGGGAAGTGTCTGTCGACCGGGATTGACCTGGCACAGGCATTGAGGTTGTCTAGGGCGCGGCCGACGATGATTGGGGGCGGAGGGCCTCTACATCCGAGGCAAAATGCAGCTCGCGTGTGGGAGATCCACGTATGGCTCTTGTAGCACAGCGCGGAATTTCCATCATTCTTCCCGCTTATAATGAAGAAGATAACATCGCCAAAGCTGTTGAGCAGGCGGTGCATTGTGTACGAGCTTTGTTTAAGGATTGGGAGATCATTGTCGTCGATGATGGTAGTCAGGACAAAACGGGTGAGATTATCGATGGTCTGAGTGAGCAGAACGAGCGCGTGATCGCGCGACATCATGCCAACAATAGGGGCTACGGTGCAGCCCTCAAAACTGGCATCATGCAGGCTTGCCAGGAGCTTATCTTCTTCTGCGATTCCGATTTACAATTTCATCTCAGCGAGCTCGTGTTGCCGCTTACCTGGATCGAACAATACGACATCGTTATCGGCTATCGAGCGAAACGCCAGGATCCCTGGCATCGTCGCCTTAATGCGCTAGGTTGGAAGGCGCTTGTCCGCCTCCTGCTGGGGTTGCAGGTGCGTGATATCGATTGTGCCTTCAAATTGTTTCGCAGCGCCGTTTTCAGCGCCATCAAGATCGATGCCGTGGGCGCCATGGTGAATACCGATATCTTGGTGCAGGCAATGCGCATGGGATTCAAGATCAAAGAGGTGCCGGTGACCCACTTCCCACGACTACGGGGCCAGCAGACTGGTGCAAACATCCAGGTGGTGCTGAGGGCATTCAAGGAGCTATTCTGGTTATCCCGCAAGCTGCGCAATATCCATCCCATTGTGTTCACGTACGATCGCCGGCGAGCCGGGCAGGACCAGTCGTTTCAAGACAGACGCCGTATCGAGCGGCGTCAGGTCATGTTACCGATCAATTTTCCCGATCGGCGGCGGCGATTTGTCCGCATTGGCGGTGCCGAAATCCCTCTGACGTTCTCGACCGATGTCACCGCTCTTCTGGCTGGCGTACCACGTCGACCGCTCCAAATCGCTATGGTGGTTGCCTCGCCCTTTCCGGCCAATCATGGGACGCCGGCAGGGATTCGGGAGACTGCCGAGGCCATCGCCCAAAAAGGTCATGGTGTGCATCTCGTGACCTATCACTTCGGGCATGGCAAAGCCCCACAGGGGGTGCGGATCGTACGCATCCCAAACCTCAGGTTTGGGCGGAAGATCGTGGTGGGCCCCACGTGGCAGAAGCCAGTTCTCGATCTCCTCATGGTGCTGACGCTGTGTCGAGTGATCCGTCGCGAAGGCATTGATCTGATCCATGCCCACAACTATGAAGGGGCGCTCATCGGCTTTGTGGCCAAGCTCCTGACTCGTCGACAGTTGATCTACAACGCCGTCAATACGATGAGCGATGAGCTGCCGACCTATAATTTCCTCAAGCCGCAACGGTTGGCGACCTGGCTGGCGCAGTGTCTAGACCACTACGTTCCACGCACAGCCGATCGGGTGATCGCCATCTCTGATGAGCTCGGTCGATTCTTGCAGGGGCGCGGCGTTCGATCCGACCATCTCCATGTCATTCCCGCTGGGAGTTGATAGCAGCGCCTTTCAGGATATTCCCGAGGGCCAGCGCCAGGCGCTGCGCGCGCGGCATGGCATCGGCGATCGACCGCTGGTGATGTATACCGGCGTTCTCGATCGCTTTCAGCGTCTCGATTACTTGCTGCAGGGGATGCGGATCGTTGTCGATCGGCTGCCGGAGGCCCGGCTCCTGTTGGTGGCCAATGTGGCGACGGCAGAGGACCTGCAGGAGTGCCGTCAGATGGTCACCGCACTCGATCTGGAACAGCACGTCGCCATCGTCATGCATCGGTCCTTTCTGCGGAGATCCCGCTCTTTCTGGCAGCTGCGGATGTGACCGTGGTGCCACGCCCCCAATGTCCTGGATTCCCGGTCAAACTGCTCAATTACATGGCGGCGGGAAAACCCATCGTGGTCTTTGAAGGATCGGCCAAGGGTTTGCAGCATCTGCACAGTGCCCTAGTCGTACCGGACCACGACTGGCAAGCGCTGGGGCACGGCATGCTCACGCTCTTGCAAGACCCAGCCCTGGCCCACCGGCTGGGCCACAGTGCTCGCCGATGGGCTCACGAACACCTCGCATGGCCAACCCTGGCGGCGAAAATCGAGAATGTCTACTACGAGTTGCTGGAGCCGCACGCCTACGTTGCACAGCGCGACACTACCCCAGTCGGCATCGAGGTCCGTTAAGACCCACGCCGCTTTCGCGCCATAACCCTCGGTGAACGTAAAGGTGCCTGGACTATGACGCAGTCACAGCAACCGCATCGACCGCAGGTGCTGATCATCGGCCTCGATGGGGCGACATTTGACCTCATCAAACCATGGGTGGCCACTGGGCAGCTTCCTACCTTCAAACATCTGATGGATACAGGGACTCGGGGAAACCTGGAATCGACCATTCCCCCCATCACGCCGCCGGCCTGGACCTCATTCATGACCGGGATGAATCCGGGCAAACACGGCGTATTTAATTTCACTGAATATCATCCTGCCGATCATTCCATCCGCTACGCCAATGCCTCAAACCGCAAGATCCCCAGCATTTGGCAGTTGCTATGCTCCCAGGGGCGGAGCGTCGGAGTGTTTAATGTACCGATGACCTATCCACCAGAAGAGGTGAATGGGTTTTGCATCTCAGGGTTAGACACCCCCGATAAGGATTCTGACTTTGTGTATCCGCGCTGGCTCAAGCAGGAGATCGAGCATAGCGTTGGTGAGCTCTATCTTGATCCCCGACATCTGGGGTTCATGACAACGGATAACAGACGTGACAAGATTCTCGAATCCCTGGTCAGGATTGAGAATCGTCGGACGCAAATCACGGCGTATCTCCTCAAGAAGTATCCGGTCGATGTCATGATGCTGGTCTACACGGCCACGGATACCGTGCAACACTTCTTTTGGAACTATATGGACCCAACGCATCCCAGTTACGATCCAAGCGGGGCAGAGAAGTATGGCGACGCGATTCTCAAGATCTACCGTGCCCTCGATACCGATATCGCGACCTTGTTGGACGCCATACCTCCAGAGTGCACGGTGATCGTGCTGTCCGATCATGGCGGGGGTCCGGTTTCAGGAAAAATCATCCACCTCAATCAATACCTGCACGAGTTGGGATTGCTCGCCTACAAAAACGGCTCCGCTGGGTCACCAAAGCGGCTGCTGCACCGGGGCATCGGTGGTCTCGATGGCTATCTGCGTGGCATGCTATCGCCGCGTCAGAAAACCGCCATCGTACGCTTCTTCCCAACGCTGCGCGAAAAGTGGGAATCATACGCCACTGCTCTCAGCATGATCGATTGGCAAAAGACGCGGGCATACTGCCTGGAATTCTTGGCTTTTCCTTCGGAAATCTGGATCAACCTCGAAGGCCGCATGCCGCACGGCACCGTTAAGCCAGGAGCGGATTATGAGAAGTTGATTGCGATCTTACAAGAGAACCTGTCGAACCTGAGCGATGACTCGACCGGAAAGCGCCTGATTCACAAGGTATACCGCAAGGAGGAAGTGTACCAAGGTCCCTATATCGATCGGGCTCCAGACCTGGTGTTCTCCTGGTGGGAAGAGGGGGGCCTGGAGTCACGCAAGAGTGGCGCGGGAGCGAAGCATCCGAGCCTGCGCACCTATGCCGAGGCACGCGAGGAGCTCGCGGCCTCGTGGAGCGGCACGCATCGCCTGGATGGCATCTTGCTGATGAAAGGTGCCCCATTCCGTGCCGGTGTCACACTCTCACAGGCCCATATCACGGATGTTGCCCCTACCCTGTTGTATCTGCTCGGGCTCCCGGTGCCGGCCGAGATGGATGGGAAGGTCATGCTCGAGGCCTTTCGTGAGGAATTTGTCTCCTTGCACCCGGTGCAATACCAGGAAAACGATCTGCTGACGCATGCCACTCGGCCCTCAGAGGCAGTCTACACCATGCTGGAGACGGCAAAAATCCAGGCGCGGCTCAAAGATTTGGGCTACATCGATTAACCGAGGGAGAGATGAGGGGCAACTGATGGCAAAAATTGTGATGCTTGGCCTCGATGGTGCGACATTCGATCTCATTCTGCCCTGGGTGCAGGCAGGCAAGTTGCCACACTTCGCAAGGCTCCTGAACACGGGGATAGCGGGAACGCTGCGCTCCACCATACCGCCGATGTCGCCTCCTGCCTGGAACTCCTTCATGACCGGAACAAATCCCGGCAAGCATGGCATTTATGATTTTACCGGCCGCACATCGCATAGTTATGAAACCCATTTCATCAACGCCAGCTGGCGTCGGGCACCAACGCTTTGGCAGCCACCTGAGCCAAGCGGGCAAACGTGTCGCCGTGTTGTCGGTGCCCTTCACCTATCCTCCCGAAAAAGTCAACGGCATCATGGTGAGTGGCATGGATGCACCAGGGGTGGCGGGATTGGTGGATCGCAGTGCCACATATCCCCCTGAGCTCTGTGACGACATCAATGCGCAACGTTGGCGACTACCCGATGGGGCCGAATCTGTTCGCTTACACCGACCCTGGCGACATGGTTGATGCCGCCTTGCGCACGATCGACAAGAAGACCGCGGCGGCGCGGTATCTCTATCAAGCAGGAGGACTGGGACTGTTTTCATGTTGGTGCTGGGCGAGACTGATGCCGCCAGCCATCGATTCTGGCGCTTCTGCGATCCCGTCTGTCGCCGCTGCGTGATGAGACTCCCTGAGCGACAAGGTGGCCCATTCCCTGCTTAGCGATCTATCAAAAGACCGACGAGACCATCGGCCACTTTATGGGTTGGCCTCTCGGGATACCACCGTGATGGTGATGTCCGATCATGGGAACGGCGGCAACAGCGACAAGGCCGTGTATCTCAATCGTTGGCTCGAGAACGCGAGGGATTGCTGCGTTTCAAGCGCTTCAAGGGCTTTGTCAAGGCGGGCATCGAACGCGCCAAGCAGATACGGCTTGCGAGTGCTCCCCCCACTATCAAACGGGCCATCTACCGCATGACGAATTTCCCAGATATGGTGGAGTCATGGGCGCGGTTCTCGGTCATTGACTGGACACAGACCCAGGCGTATTCGGAGGAAACCCCTTATTTCCCGTCGATATGGATCAACCTAAAGGGCAGGGAACCACTGGGCCTTGTGGACCCGCACGAGTATGAGACGGTGCGCGACCCATCTCACGGCTCAACTAGCGCCGTGGCGGAATCCCTAACCGGCCAGACGCATGATCAAGCAGGTGCACCGGACGAGAGGAGCTCTATGCTGGTCCCCAGGTCGAGCAGGCGCCCGACCTGACGATCGAGTGGGAGCTCGACAACGGTTATTCCTACCTCTTTCGGCCCAGCACCGGACGAGGACGGCTCCGGTCAGCCACTAGACGGTCATGAGCGGAAGCGTGTCAAGAGCGGGGATCATCGAGATGAAGGAATTTTCTTGGCGAGCGGTCCCCACCTCACAGCCCCGATGGAAATCAAGGAGGCAAGCATCATCGATCTGGCGCCGACCATCCTGTATCTATTCGGTGTACCGATCCCATCGAACCTGGATGGAGAGGTACTGACCCAGATATTTGCGGATGCCTACCTAGCGACGCACCCCATACACTATGCGCATGCACTGGGATCAAATGGGGATAGTACAGCATCGCCACACGACTACTCAGCCGTAGAAGAAGAAGCGATCAAAGCCCGCTTACAAGGGCTTGGATACATCGAGTAATCACGGTGGGTGTATGAAGCTAGCGCTTATCGTGGGATCGCTGGCTTCGGTCTTTATGATCATCATTACCGCTGCGGAAAAGCAGGATTTGGATTACGATATCTAGTAAGGGTCAAATCCATGGAAAGCCTCAAACATTGTACAGAATCTTGACACATCAAGCCAGGTCATCATTTCCCACATTGCTTGGGGAACTACAAGGAGGTTATACCAGTATGGATATCCAGTATGACAAAATAATGTTCCCAACTGTGAGTGATTATCCGGAAGAGATGTTTGATATTAGTAGTCCTAAGGGGTATAGAGTAGGATGTGGTAAAGCCTATTTAGCTTCAAATGTCATAGCGAAGAGATTTTTTGTAAGAAGAATAAAAGAGGCCATCCGCCTATTGCCTCAAAGAGACTATGAGTCGATAGCTGACATTGGAACCGGATCAGGATTTTATCTGCCATTACTCTCAACCATTGGGAAACAAGTCCATGCTGTGGATATAGCTCCTGTTCTAGATTTAACTCAACAGATGATTCTTAAGAAAGGTCTCCGTAACATTACTTTTCATAAATCCGATGTCAGGAATTTGCCGTTCAAGACCGGTTATTTTGATTTGATGTTTTGTCTCAGTCTCATAGAGCATGTAGAAGATCAAGAAAAGACTCTCATCGAATTTAAACGTGTTATTAAAAATAATGGGATACTACTTTTAGGATATCCATTACAAAATATGCCACAGATCATTTTTGAAGGCGCAAACCGTAATATACAGTTTGTTAAGCTATTTTTTAAAGTGAGTTTTAGAGATGCAATAAGAAGAATAAACGAGTCAAGAGATTACCCACACGATCATGTTGCAGATTTTAAAAACATTAGAAGAAAAGCGGAAAAACATTTCTTATTAAGAGATTTTACTACCGTAAGATTGCTTGGGTTCCCAGTATATGAAATCTTGTTATTAGTGCATAACAATCTCGCCTGAGAAGAGTAACATAGTTATCATCTAACTCTCATGCCGTGACTAGCCTTTATCCTGGAAACCTCAAGGCAAGATTCGATCAATATCAATCCAGCCGACAATACGGAAAGGACGACCTTGAGACTGCGGACATGGATATTGATCGGTTTGTTACTGTTAGGCTTAATGGCTCCTGTTACATTCGTGGTGGGGAGCCACCTACTCCAGACCAGCCCAACCATGGCGAGGACTATCGGCACACCGCTGCCGGTCAGAGTTGCCACCGCTAAGCAGACAACATTGACGGAGATCATTGGAGCAAGCGGTGAGGTCGAGCCGATTACACTTGTGAATCTTACTGCTATCATGTCGGTGCGCGTCGAGCAGGTTGCTGTTGACCTTGGTGATATCGTCTCACCAGGGCAAGCGCTGTTGCGCTTTGATCGTGAGATAGTTAACGCCGCCGTCATTGCGGCACAAACGGCTATGGAGCAGGCGACTGCTGATCGGGGGCGTGCAGCGAACTACCTCCAGCGCATTGGGGCCATCTATACCCAGGGACTTCTACCAAAGCTTGAGGTAGAGAAGGCGCAGGCCACACTCGATGCAGCTAACACCAAGCATAATGAAGCAAAGGAAAAACTCGTCCGGGTCAGAAAAGATCTTCAGAACCTAGCCGTCACGTCGCCAGTGGCCGGCATCGTCATGGAGCGCCCAATTAACGTGGGAGAAACTCCAGCGCTTCGGCAAACGCTGATGACGCTTGGCCGGATTGATCACGTGCTTGTGGCCACGAATATTGCCGAGGAACGGATTGGCGAGATCCATGTTCAGCAGCCCGCCACCGTCACCGTGACCGCCTTCCCCAACGACGTGTTGGAGGGAGAGGTCGTGAAGATTAAGCCCGTGACCGATCCGAAAACCAGGACGTTTCTCGTCTATACAAAGCTAGCAAATCCAGCGTTGAAATTGAAGCCCGGATTAACGGCTTTTACGCGAATCAAGCGAGAGCATCAGACCTTAGCAGTGCCAAGCGTCTCTCTGATCAATCCGACAGGCATACAGGAAAGCTCCGTCTTTGTCCTGGAAAATGGCACAACCGCCAGGCTCAGAAAAGTGCAGGTCGGGGTGGTCGCCGCAGGCATGACGCAGATCCTCAATGGCCTGGCGGAAGGGGAACAAGTGGTGGTGGTCGGCCAGTTCTCCCTGAGGGACAATGACCACGTGTTAATCGGGGATGAATTTAAAGAGCTCAAAGAACAAGTTGCCCGGAAACAGTCGAATTAGCAATGTCCGAATGTCGGTGGTTGATTGCTCTGTCCCTATCGCTCTGCGCATGGCTTCTGCCGCTTCTGCTGGCGGCGGAAGCAGCGCAAGCCATTCATTGCGATCTGCAGGCCTGCATCGAGCTGGCCTTTAGCAACCATCCCTCCTTGAAGGCGAGCGACGCCCGGCAAGCCGCAGCTCAATCACAAGTCGACGTGAGGGTGGCAGAGCGCAAGCCAACCCTAGAACTGGAAGGCGAGAGCGGTTATCTGTCTGGTCAATCTATCTCGCCCTTCGCGGCACTCTCAGGATTTACTCAAGAAGGCGTCCGACAGCAAAATGTCGCTGGAGGATACGCTCAAGCAATCCTTGGTCTGGAGGTGCCGCTCGTCAAGGAAGGAGCTTTGGTAGGACAGACGTCGGCATCCATACGCCAGGCTGAATTCAAGGTCTCTGAAGAGGGATGGCAAAACCGCGCCCTCCGTCTCCAAGTTACCTCGACCGTCGCGGTAGCCTATGTTGACGTGCTCAAGCGGCACAAAGCGGTCCAGATCGCTACAGAGGTTGTGTCAGCTTTCGAGGAAGCCTACCAGCTGGCACTGGCCAAATTTCAGCAGCATCTCATCTCCAAAAATGACCTGTTGCTAGCGGAGGTAAGGGTTGCAATGGCCAAGCGAGATCTTTCCGTCGCTCGCCTGGCTTTGCAAAAAAGTCAACGAGCCCTCGCCTCGGCGATTGGGTTCGATCAAGCATCCACAGTGGAAATTCAAGACCTTCCGGACTCTTGGGCTTTGCTTCCACCTCTGGAAAGGCTGCTGGAGCTGGCCCGTCAGACACATCCGGAGTTGAAGGCGCGACAGTTCAAAGTCTCGGGGAGTGTAGAGGAAGTCAGTCGTATCCGGAGCGAGCAATATCCCAGCCTATCGTTGAAAGCCCAATATGGCGCTGTAGATGCTTTCGCAGGACACCCCAGCGATCAGTGGACGGCGGCGGTCAAGGTGAAAGTACCGATCTTTGACTTCGGTTTAATCCGAAGCAAGGCAGAGGTCGCCCGTGCCAGGGTGGCCGAACAGGAAAAGCTGCTGATGGATTTCCAGCGCGGCCTCGAATATACGATTGCGGAACTCTACCTGCATACCCAAGAACTGGAAGCCGAGGCGACACTCATCCTCAAGCAGATAGAACAGGCGCTGGAAGCAGTGAGATTGAATCAGGCTATGTTCCAGCAGGACCTTTTGCCCTTGTCGGCAGTGCTCGATGCTGAGGCTGTGTTGCAAAAGCTGCATCTGGCTCTCAGCGAGGCGGAGTATGACCAAAAACTGGCGCGTTATCAGTTACGGGTGGTGAGTGGGGGATGGGAGCCCAAAGTGCCATAGTATTCTCTAAATCGATACGGGGCTTAGCCATCCTGCTCGTCTTCTATCCGCTGCGATGGATTGTGCGCTGTCTATCCTGGCGGCAAGCGCTTGGCGTCGGCACCTTTCTGGGTACTTGCCATGCTGTGCTAATCAGAGATCAGTTGCATCGACAGATCCTGCAGGGTCTCAAAACCGTTTTCCAACATCAATTGCCTGAAGCGGCGATCAAGCGCTTGGTGCGGCGTAATCTGGTGACCCGCTATAAGCATGTCATCGACGGTTTCTTCTATCAATGCCTGGATGAAGCGCTCGTTGAGCGCCTGGTACCGAGCGTCGAAGGAAGGGGTTACCTGGATCAAGCGCTGTCTACCGGGAAAGGGGTCATCCTACTGGCCTCGCACTTCGGTTCGTCTGGAATGTTGATCGCGGGTCTTATCTTTCGAGGCTATCGAGTCCACCAGGTCTTCACCCTCAGTCCCCAGCCGCAATACCGTTCCTGGCATCGCTTGGAACACGCCGTCATGCGGGCTAAGCTCCGGTGCTGGGAACATGAACGGGTGAGTTTTGAGTTTTGGAGACCCGGAATGTATCTCAGACCACTTTATCGAAAGCTCCTGGAAGGGAAAGTCGTGCTCTTGTATGGCGACGGGGCCCGGGGCCGACAGTTTACGCGCGTGGAGTTCATGGGCCATCCCCTGGCCCTCTCGGTGGGACCGTTGATCATCGCTGCCAGAGCACAGGTCGCGCTGCTCCCAGCTTTTATCATCCGCGGTGCAGATGACCGCCATCGCATTATCCTCGAGGAGCCGATCATGCTGAAAGATGATGCCCCTGCCAGCATCCAAAGGGGGGCCGAGCAATACGCAGCGCTGCTGGCGCAGTATGTCAGTGCCTACCCAGACCATTGGTTTACTTGGGCACGCCTTCGACGAGGCAAAGCGGAAATCAGCTCAGCACTGCAGCTCTCTACAGAGGAAACAGAACCGACCAACTTTTACCTTTCCGGGAAACGGCAAGAGGGATGACCACCACTAGCAAACACGTGCTCAGCAATTCGATGTTCTGCGCAGCAGGGTATGCCATTGGAGCGGCCATATTCTTTGTGACCGTTGTGATAATTGCCAGATACCTCGGCGCGGAGGGCTTTGGACACTTCTCCTTAATCATCGCCTTGGTAGGAATATTTCAATTAGTGGCCGACATGGGGGTGCGGAATATCCTCATTCGGAACATGACATTGGAGCTTAAAAATTTTCGAATACACTTGGGAATTGCCCAGACGCTGCTATGGATGCTGTGCCTCGTCAGCCTAGGGTGCATCGTAGTGCTCGCCAATTTACTTAGTCTGACGCCTGAAGTGCGTCAATCGATGTATATCGCTGGCCTGGCTGCAATTGTCACGTTTCATAGCCTTGGCTACAGTGCGGTCCTGCGAGCGTTCGAGGAGATGGGGTGGGATATCCTGGGGTTCGTGCTGCACAAGGTAATCTTCATAGTGGGCATCTGGCTGGTCACGCAAACGAGTTTCGGAGTAAAAGGAGTTTTCACTGCTCTGCTGCTAGCCAACGTCACTCAGTGGTGCTATTTCTGGGGATTGGTGGGCTTCCGGCATGGGCGTGCGAAGCCATGCTTGGATCTGGCCGCCGCATGGGTGCTCCTATCGGAAGCTCTGCCGCTGGGAATCGCCGAGATACTCGGACGATTGACCCAACACGTGGACAAACTCTTACTCGCCGCTCTAGGCACGCCAACGGCGTTGGGACTTTTCAGCGCCGCCTACAAATTCTTAGAGGCCATGCACCCCTTCACGGTGAACATGACCTTGCCGCTGTTTCCTGTCTTCTCCAGACTTGCGCAGATCTCTTCCGTACAGCTGTTCAGGGCATATGAGCAGAGCCTCAAATTCTTATATGCCATGGGCATGCCCCTCGCCGTCATGCTATTCGTCTTCTCGGATAACATTGTACTGCTGTTCTTTGGAGAAGCGTTCCGCCAGGCCGACGTGGCTGTCCGGCTTCTGGCCCCGACAGTGGTCCTGCTCCTCCCGACGTCCCTCTATGGCTATATGTTCACCGCACTGGGCCGCCAGCGCCTCTACATGGGATGCATGGCAGCGGCCCTCATCGTCAATACGGTGCTAGACCTCCTGCTCATCCGTTTCTATAGCTTCATCGGAGCAGCTATCGGTACCTTGGTCGGCGAAGGCGTGCTGTTCCTGGCTGGGCTGCTGATGCTGCACAGGCTCGGGTGCGGTTTTGGCAGCCTATGGTTGGTGTGGCGCCCGCTTCTGGCTGGCCTCGCTCTGGGGCTTTGCTGCTGGGTGACCAAGGATATGAAGCTCGCATCAGCGTTCTTGGGCATTTTTAGCGGCATGGTTGTCTATACCGGTGTGCTACTCATTTTCCAGACCTTCACGCAACAGGAGCGCTCTCTCTTGCTGGATGCTATGCGAGTCCGGTTGAGCCCTGGCAACTAGTGCGTCTAGATGCCAGAGGATTGATATCCGAGGAAATACTATTACAAATGGAGCCAATCTGCCCGGATGAGAGGATGTGATTTGAGGAGATTGCTCACACTTGCTGGTGTGCTGGTCCTGACGATGAGCGCCTTTCTCACCTGGATTGAGGCGACCATCACTGGAGGGGCGAATCCCAGCATAAGCTTTGGATGGACGGCTGCATTGATTGGGTGTATGGCAGGCATCGGCTGGTTTTATCGGTCAAGTAAGGTGTTAGCCGTTTGCGGGGTGATGGGACTAGGGCTGTGCGGTTTTTCGATTGTTCACTTGGCCCTGAGAGATCCTGCCTTCTGGTCCCTGGTCGACGAAAATTCCCAGTACGCGAGTATCATGAGCTTCTCTCGCCTCAACCTTCCGGCGAATTACGGCATCGAGCCAGCCTTTCAGATGAACCTCTCAACCGAAACCGTGCTGGGTCGGCTGGCCACAGCCTTCTATTTTATGGGCTGGGGATGCCTAGTTTGTCTGATGGGAGGTCTCTTGCTCCTCATCCCATCCCTCACCGTCAGCGAGGGGCGAAATATGCGGTGGGTGGTCCTCACTGCAAGTATGATGGTTGCCATTCAAGGGCTGATGCTATTCAAGGGGTTTGCTGCGCAATATCTTCAAGAACAGGGCGATCGTGACATGGCCCGCGGCCGTTATGTTGAGGCGATCGCAAAATACGAGGCTGCCCAACGCTGGGATCACCAACTGACCGGGAGTGAATTGAGTCATCTCCACTGGGGTAATGCCTACAATCAGCTAGGAATACCTTCACATCCGAACGCACGTTTTTATCTTGGTGATCGTTATGCTCAGGAGATGAATTTTGTTGCAGCTCTCGCTGAATATTTGCTGGCGGCCCAGGAGGCCCCAGCACCACTAAGGGTAATCATCCATAAGCGCATCGCGTGGACCTACGTCGCTATAGGCCTGGCGTCGTACCGAAACGGCGAGGTTGGCCCAGCGATTGGTTGGTGGGAGGCCGCATTGGCCTTTGACCCAGCACAGCTCCAGGTTCCCTATTTTCTAGGCAAAGCGTATTTTGATCAGGGCCGCTACGAAGAGAGCATCGCGATGGGCCGCTTCCTCATCTATCGCTCACAGAATCGGCTGTTGAATGCGAACGTGCAGGCTAATCTTGGCGACGCATTTTGGAAAAACAACGATTTTACAAGCGCGCGAGAGGCTTATGAGGCGTCGATGAGCCTTGACCCTTTCGGCAATTTCAGGATCTTCAAAAGCCTAGGCGGGACATGACGGGAGGGCAAAGGCTAGCACAACGGATTCCGTTGATTGTCGTTCTGATGACAGGGATGATCATGGGTTTCTATATCTGGAAGACATATGTTGATTATGTCCCAGCCTCCTATCCGCTCGATTTCAAACATGCACAATGGCTGGTCGCGTCCGATGAAGGCCCACAGGGCTACTTTCGGAAAGAGTTGTACATCGTGGGGCCTATTCAACAGGCATGGATAATGGTGGCTGCCACCGATTCTTTCTTTCTCTATATTAATGGTAAGGTTGTCGATGCTGCGTCTTATGGGTCAGTGAATGTTTCAGGCATCTATGATATTAGCCATGCTCTGCATCCTGGGAAAAATGTGTTGGGGATAATCGCCAGGCGGATGAGCTATCCGGGACCGGCTATGACGGCGGCGGAGGGCGCCTATCTGGACCAGATAGGCCGAGAGTTCCCCGTTTCGACAGATGCTTCCTGGAAGTTCTTCCCTATCGAACAAAGGCAGGCGGAGGGGGAAATTTCATGGCTTTCCGAGCTCTTCGATGCAACGTCATGGACGAGCGCACGGACAGCAGGACGACCCCGAGCAGCGGAGATCTACCCCCTGAGCGTGCATCCTCTGGCGTTGACCATGCCACCCCAGGGAAGTTGGATCGCACACGCGGGGTCTTTGCAGGATCAAGCCACCTTTTCCTATACGTTGAAGCTCCCCACTCGGGCAGATGATGCCTGGATTAGGGTTGTCTCGGCTCGTCCTTACTCTCTGGTGGTCAATGGTATGACCGTAGAAGGGGAGGCGCCGCCTGCCCAATTTCTCCCGGTCGCTGCCAGGGATTTACTTTCATTAAAGCTCGCCAATAGCCTTACGACGAAGTGGATGAGGTTATACGGCGTTGCCATCGGACAACATAGTGAGGAGGCCTCGACCGATCTATACCAGATTGCGCCGCTATTACGGGCAGGTGCAAATCATATCATCATCTCGTCTCGACCCGGGTTCTCACGCTATGTCCGGCCTCTTTGTGGATGGATTCGTGATCAACCATGGAGAGCCGCATACTTTTGGCGGCAACTCGGGTTGGACCGCGTCGCTATCCACTCCCAGGGCAAATGATCAGGGCTCAGGGCACTTCGGCGCCATCACGCTATCCGAAAGCGAACCGTTACCTGCTAAGAAGGTCCTCGAACCAGTCCTTCCTTTGGCTTATACAGTTCAGCGGGCAAAGACGTTGATTATAGCGTTATCTCTAACCTCCGGGTTAACCTTATCGTTTGGAGGGGGACCTCACGCATCCTCTATGCCATTCGATGGACCGATCCAGACGAGGCCAGCAAAGCGGATGCGTTGGCGCATCTTCCTGTCCTCCTTGTCTTGAGTGCATTGTACCTCTTGAGCTTTGATGTGCGGGTTAACCCCACATTTCCATTTCAATGGTATGTAGTCTGGTTCTCAGCAGCAGCCCTGATGTTCTTCAAGGCTATCCTGATAATCGAGGCGTTGTGTCATAAGGCGTCAGATTTCCAGGCTCAACGCTTCTCGAGCTCCGATTGGTCGTCTTCCTTCGCGTTACGTTTGCGAAGCTTCTGCTCCTTGTTTTGATAGGGACCGGCGCCTTCCTTCGCCTCCACGGTCTGGACATGCAATCGCTCTATCATGATGAAATCCACATGCTTACCTTTGTCAAGGGGCTCCTTGCCAAGGGCTATCCCCATAAAATGCTGGGTCCCGTCGAAATCCCCCTGGCAACATATGAGCTTGTCCCGTATCCTATAGCACTGTCAGTTAAACTCTTCGGGTTCAGCGATTTTGCTGTAAGGTTACCCGCGGCTCTGTTCGGGATCATGACGATCCCCCTGATCTATATCATCGGCCAACAGATCTTTGATCGGAGAGTTGGCCTACTAGCTGCGGCGGTCTATACCTTCTGTCCACAGGCGCTGATTTGGGCGAAGTATCTTTGGCATCCCCAACAGGCCCAGTTCTTTGCCCTTCTGACTTCCTATCTCTTTTTCCGGGCTATCCGCCTTACACCAATGTCACCACCCTACCTTTATCTAGCGGCCATCTCCTTCATTCTGACCTACCTCAGTTGGGAGGGTGCTGGCTTTCTGCTTCCAGCACTGGGAATCGGACTGGTGGTGGTCAGAGGTAAAGATTTTACCTGGCTCAGGGAAAAGCATTTGTGGATCGCTATCGGCTTGATAGGTGTAGTAGTCGTAGTTCAGCTGTCCCGTCGAATCCTTCTACAGCTTCCCTATCTGGTGGTCGGGACTGGTCTGAGTGATGTTAGTCTACCGACCCTCTATTTTCTGGATTCGATGTACGATCCGAGCTTCTACATTAAGAACTTTCTCTGGCTTGAAAACAACGCCCTGTTGACTCTGATTCTGATCGGTGGGCTACCCCTCATTTTCAAGCAAACGGGATTATCCTATTACTGTGCTCTGCTTTTCTCCCTCATTTTTTTCATGACAAATCTTCTCTCACATGCAGCCATCCGCTATGCTTATTATTTTGAGCCTTTTCTAATTCTTCCTGCATCGGCAATTACTGTCTATATGTTGGACTACGGCCTTCGTTTTTTAACATATAGTGGTTTTCATACACTCTCACTGCTCAAAAGATTTGTAACTGCTACACTTATTATTATAGTCATTCTGGGATCAAGCCCTTTTCTGAAAATGTATCGTCTCACTGGTTTCATAAATCCGTCTGGTATTCACACGAGAGATGATGCCTATTATATTGACTATCGTACCTCTGTTCAATACCTTAAATCTCACTATCTAATTGGAGATCTGGTTATCGCAATTTTGCCTGATGCCGTTTCTCACTATGCAGATCTCGAATCTCACTACTACGTGCAGCATTATACCTTTCGACAAGTCTTTTATGATCCGTCAGAGTCCTCGCTCTATACCTTGAGAAGATGGAAGGAAAGCCAACTCTTACAGATCTGAATGCATTGTGTGAGACCATTAGCAGACCATACAAGAGCGTGGATTGTCGCTGTCCCATATAGTTCTCTTCCACTTCTAATGGGACCTGAGGTGAAGGAGATATATCGAAAAACGGGGAAAGGTAGTCTATGAGAGTTATAATGCGAAGATTTATCTGCTGCAGAATTGATTGGTTAAAGCAGTATTGCAACCGACTTAGTGCATCAACGATTTTGATCATCTCCTTAGCCTGTCTATAATCTTTTCCTTAAATCTTTTGCGGGGAGCATCGACACCGGTGAAGATTTTTTCGCTTCAGCCCCTGGATATTTCTCTCGAAGCGAATGCATCTAAACTGTCCGAACTCAGGGATACCGACATATACGGGATGAGCTGGCGCTTCAGATGGAAGACGATCGAACCCGCCGAGGGGGAGTACAATTGGGAACTGATTGACAAAGCCATTCAGGTCACCAGCAACGCTGGCAAGAAGACCATGTTGCGGGTGACCGCAGGCATGTTTACCCCTGAACTGGGTTTATCAGGCCGGAGCCAAGGCCGTTTGAGTTTAGCAATACAGACCTAGCCTACCCGGAGAATTTTCCCAAAACTGCAACGATGCCCATTCCATGGGATGAGGTCTATTTGGCCAAGTGGGAGGAATTTATACATGCCTTCGGGAGAAGGTATAAGGGGAATCCCCATATCTATAGCATTCACATGACCGGGGGTGGACATATCACGGAGATGAATCTACCAAAAGCACATGCGAAGTGGCAGCAGGCTGGATATTCCGATGAGAAGCTCATTGCAGCCTGGAAACGGATTATTGATGTCTATCAAAAGGCCTTTCCGAATACTCCGACGAATCTTAATATCGGTGAGCCCCTCGGCGGAAATCGAAGCCACGTCTTAAAACCGGTCGTTTCCTATGCTTTGGCAATCTTTCCTCAAAAAGTATACATCCAACAAAATGGACTTAAAGCTGATTTGCCATTTAGCAATGTAATGAGGCAGATCATCCGAGAGGCTTCAGCCGACACCATTGTAGGGTATCAAATACTGGGAGGGAAAGGGTTTATGGATCAACAGACTGGAGATCGGCTAACAGCCTTTCGGAACGCGTTGGAGGATCATGTGAGCTATGTAGAGGTCTATGCCAGTGACGTGAAGGATCCAGAACGCAGAAAGGCTTGGCTGTTTCGTGCTGCTCCAAAAGAGGGACGTTGATTCACAAAATGGCTTGAGCTGAGCCGGTGGGTGAGCTAGTGAAGGAGCCAAACCAATGTACTCGACAGATGTGATTTGGAGCAGTCCAGCCCTATCATACGTATACCCTTGCCGTGTGGTCCGATTTAGAGGCCTGATGCAGAGAACAGCGATAAAGCTGAAATCGCTGCTGCGAGGCTCACGCATCTTTTTAGCTCTAGCTTATCTTGTTATCCTTTGCGGAAGCATGCCCCCCGAAGCCCATTCCACAGAGGTGGGCCTGACGCATGGGCCCTTGGTGGGAGCTGTCAGGCCGACGGGCGCAACAATCTGGGTTCGCACCAATAGCCCCGCGAAGGTGCAGGTCGAGTTCAGTACAGCACCGGATTTCCTAGATTCGGTCCTAAGCGAGGCCGTGGAAACGGCTCAATCAAGGGATCTGACTGGCAAGGTACGGCTGTCCGGCTTGCACTCGAATACGCAGTATTTCTACCGAGTGTGGGCTAATGGGATGGCTTTGCCAGGAACATACGAGCTCAAAACAAACCCGAGTGATTCGGCAATGAAGAGTTTCTCTTTCACTGTGGTATCCGACTTCATAACAACATCAGCGCCTGCGTATGCCAAAATAGCCGGTGAAAACCCTCCCTTCGTGATTTTTCTCGGCGATTTTAACCATAGTGACCCCGCAACGCTTTCAAAAATGCGGGCAATGCATCGGCAGATGAGGGGTAGTGAATCGAATGCAGGGAAGGATTTTACGAACTACATCAGGCAGTTTCCCTTCTACCATGTGTGGGACGATCATGATTTTGGGAAAGATAACGCTGACAAGACATTTCCCGGGAAGAAGGATGCATTGAAAGCGTTCCACGAATACTTTCCAACTCCATCTCTTCCAAGCCAGGACGGAATTTGGCATCGGTTTCGATATGCTCAAGCGGAATTTTTCATGCTGGATCTCCGTTCCCAGCGAGATCCGAACGATACCCCGGATGGGCCAAACAAATCGATCCTGGGGGCCGATCAAAAAACATGGCTCAAGGATAGCCTACTGAATTCGACAGCCCGATGGAGGTTCCTCCTAAGCACTGTCCCATTCAATCCAACAACGAAGCCGTTAGACGGCTGGGGGGCGTTTCAGACAGAGCGTACCGAACTCATCGACTTTATCCAGGGGAATCTGATCGGAGGCGTGATTGTGATTTCAGGAGATATTCACTCTGGGGGGGCGCTTGATGACGGAACAAACAGTGGGTTCCCGGAGATTTCCGTGCCCCACGCAAATATGAAACCCCCTCACTGCTGGACGACACAACAACCGGGAATCTGGAGTGAAGGGATCATCTGTGGCATTGACAATCCTGGCTATGGGAGCATTACCGTCACACCTGATTCGGTGACCCTAAAAGTCAAAGGAATTGATGGAGACGTCCGGCAGGCGCTCCAAATACCCTAATCCGACTTTTCGGCCGGCTATGCCAAGGGGAGCTGGCCAGCCGCCAGCACCCTAAATCAGTCCACACAAGATTGGTACAGTATGGTACCTCAGAGGTCGGTCAGATTGGGGCTTCTGTCAAGCGTGTGTGCCAATGTCGTGTGGTTCGATTTAGTTGCAGTTTCCCGCGCATCCGCTCCAGCATGAGCCGCATCCACCTTAGCTCGTGGTGGCAGGGCCGGCCGGGTCATACGGCGTCGAGCTGGCGGAAGGTGAAATACACCGGGATGACCAGCGTGGCATCGCTATTCGCGACCAAGAGCAGCAGACCATCAAGTCCTTGCCGGATCCAATGTGCTTGACCACACCACAAGGTTTCCACTAGCTTCAAGTGGTGGTCAACCTTCTTGAAAACGCAGTCATAACCTTTCCATTTCCACTGCTAGCGACGGTAGATGCTGAGACCCTTGTCCTCCACACGCTGCGAGAAGGTTACCAGCAGCTCCTCACCGCTGCCCCAAAGTGCTTCACCCTCTTCCGTTTAGACAAGGCGTCCAGGAACATGCCGGGTCAGTGTTGGCCCCAGACGTGCACTTGGGTCAGCGAAACGGTGATCCGGCACCCAACGAACGCCGGGAACATCAGGCCGATGATGTTTTCCAGCCGCTTCGCTGACGCCTACAGTTTTCACTGTATCTTCTGGGGCTGAGGAGGAGTTGCGATTTTTTGGCTCTTCGCCATCATTGAGGCCAAGCGTTAAGGCTGGCCACAACTGGCTAAAATGCGCTTTCGCCTATTGTGTTCATTTCGTAGACCATACGCCATCCGCTGGATCAGCTTGATCTTGTTGTTGAATCCCTCGGTCATGCCGTTGGTGTAGCGGTGCCGAATGTAGCGGACAATCGGATCGAACCAACGCGTCAACGTCCCCGCAAGCCGTTGCAGCGGCTCTTGGACGCTCTGGCTCGCTCGCTCAATCAGCTTCAAAAGCGCCTCTCGGGCGGGTTTTTCATATTTGCGATCGAACCACCTCCGCAAGTCCTGCACCCAGTCGATGCGTTTCGCGCAACTCGGGAAAGCGCCGGCGCCACTCGTAACGCGCGATCAACTCGTCTACATTGAGCTGATCGGCTGACTTCAGCCAGCGTTTGCGCAGCTTCTTGAGGGCTTTGGCTTCCTCGTCGATCGAGCTGTTTTTGCACCGAACGCAAGACCTCGTCAAGTGCATCCACAGCCTGCTGGATCACATGGAAGCGGTCAATGACTTGCACCTGGTCGCCAAAGACCTCTTTGATCGCCGCAAAGAAGGTCTTGGACATATCCAACACGACGACTTCAACTTGGTCACGTTCGTCTTGAGGACGGCTGTTGAACCAGGCGATGACCTCATCGGCGCGTCTGCCCTTGAATGTCGCGATCGGCTGGCCTTTGTCCAAGTCGACGATGCAGCGTATTGTAGTGGTGGCCCTTGCGCCGGGCGTATTCATCAATGCCAAGGGCTCGACCGAGCTTTCTGGGGCGACCACCACGACTTCTTTCAAAGGTCCAGCGAAACACGGTGCGTTCGGAGAGACCATAGCGACGGGCCAGTTCTCTGCACGGGCACCCTCGCAGGTATTCCTCTCGCACTCGGTTGTAGAGACGCTCGGTCCACTTGACCCGCTCGCCGAAGGTCGCACTCGTTTCCCAGGGCCGATGTGGGCAATCCGGGCACTGAAATCGCCTCAGATGCAGCCACAGCATGACGGGACGCTCCAGGATGGGCAAGTCGCGGATACTACCGCGGCCGACTCTCCTTGACCCGAGCAGTCCGTCTCACATCGGGGACACACGATAGCATCGATCGTGGCGTTCGAGGTGCAAATCGAGCTGACTGGGGCCTCATGACCTGATTGATGACATGGAATTCGGGTAAAGCGCAGCAGCGCTTCGATACAATTGAAATCCATGAGCACGGGTTCCTCCTTCTGGGGGTGAGTGTTAATCCAGAAGTTTGCGAGGAATCCTGTGCTTGTCAATAAGCGGCTCTCAGCCCCTGACTATCGAGCTCAGACACTGGCCTCAAACTTGGCGAAGAGCCGATTTTTTTCATCTAGAAAGGAGGTGATTTAAAGAAAGCTTCTATTATTACAGCGTGTGATCCAAAGAGCGGGTAGGTTGTTACCAAGTAATACTGAATAGAGGAGAAAGTACATGGAGAGGAAGCCAGAGACGAAGTACAGTCGCTGGATTATTACAATCATAGCCTTGAGCTTGATGGTACTATGGTCATTCGGCGGACCTTGGGTTGCCAGTGCAGATGATCCAGGGGCCATCTGCGTTATGCGTTTGGCGTCAAACACTACCCCGATCTTGAGCGTTATAGTGGATCAACCAAATGATTTCAATATCGCCATATCCACACCTGCTCGTAAGGTTATCAAAGTACCAGTTCGCTGCGACATGCTTGAAACACTCGCGCTTGGTGTGGCCAATCAAGGTGACAGCACAAACGAAACTAACTGTAAAAGTTTACACTTATGCTGGCCTCGAATTCTGCTCCAAGGGCCCCTTCCAATTGGAGGCTCATGGATCGCAGGGGGTGATTTTCAGTGATTGTCAATGATTCAATACTGCCGTGAAATACCACAGAGAAAGTCTCAACATGTGGAAAGGTATCCATGACTTTTGTGGTTCTTAACCGGCACCTTTGCAAAGTGTATTGGAGGAAATGAGTGATGGGGAAAAACGCTAGTCGGATGTATCGTCAATTGACTCTCATTTTGATAGCCTTCTGCCTGAGTGTCTTATGGTCACTCAGCATCTCCTCAATTGCACGTGCAGAGGATCCTGATGCGATCTGCGTCGTGAATGTCATCGCCGAAGGCAACGTTTAAGTATTCTGGTAAACCAACCGCAAGGTTTCAGCATTGCAATCCCCTTACCGATTGGCAAAGATGTCAGCGCACCACTCCCATGCAGTAGTGTCGAATCGGCAGGGGTTGGCGTGGCCAACCAGACTAATGCCAATATAAATGCTGCCGTGCGAATTCTTGCCCATGATGGGACGTTGATTTGCTCCAGGGGGCCGTTCGTTCTCGCAGTTAACGGAGGGAGAGGGGTTACCTTTAGCGATTGCCAATGAACTGATCTCGTAGATGCAAAGTACGGGCAGCAACGCGTCCGGTCCGGGCTGCAAAGACGAAGATGTTAGTGATGTGATGCATGCCGGGACGGCCGGAAAACCAGAGGGGGGTCTTCATGGCGGGAAGCGTAAATCCCCCTCTGCCACATACGAGCATTACGGTGCTCTATCGTTAACGACCTGTCCCAGATGAACTCTTCCTGGTGACATCAATCATATGCATCGACGTCTTAGTAATATTGAGGTTCTCTGATTCAGATTAGGGCATGAGAACATCAGCCGCATAGCTGATCACATCTGCAAGCACTGGATTAAGAATATCCTGCTGATAAATTTCTTGATAGCTCATACCATACTCTGCTCCTGTACGAACTGCTTCTTGCAACACCGTTATAGGGTCACATGGTTTTATACCACTATTCATTTTGCAGCTTGAGTCATTCGTAACATACCACAACATTTGTCCTGCAACGTCTGGCTGATTATCAAATATGATCTGCCAGTTACCAAGGACCGAAATCAGCTCAGGGTCAGGGGTATCGGCGGACAACGAATTCTTTTGCACGATAAATCTACCAGGATACTTCTTAAATGCATGATTGACTACATTTCTGGGGACATAGTTTTGATCTGGATCCAGCTGATTTGAACTTCCATTAATTGCTAATAAAATGATCTGATGGGGAAATGCTGTCATTGTAGCATCGACTAGCTGGTTACAGGTATTCACGAGCTTGTCTGAAGTATATCCTATCAGCCTTCCAATTTGTTACGTCAGTTTTCGTGGAAGGGACATTCCAGATCGTCGGTGATAGCATTAGCACAGGAAACCACCACCAATTCAACTTCTGGATTGCCAGAAAAATGCTGCCCCATAGCGGCGATAAGGTTTTTCTTCTTTTTCAAGAATGGGGTCCCAGAAGACTGGAATCGTCAGGGTCTGGCCATAAGTATCATGATAACGAATCGTATCCACAAAGGAGAACGTCTGAACACCAGCATCAAAAACCCATTGTGGAGTGTTTTGTCCTCCTGCGGAAATACGAAGGAGGGGGTCGGTTTTACCAGCGTTCATTACACGAGTAATTTGGCTGTCGAAATATGACCAATTATAGACACCTTCCGTTGGCTCAACTACCTGCCATTGGCTTCTGATCGATACACCCCCGACGGACGGGTGGCCCAAAATTGCAGCATTGACTGGTTTGTTAGGTGGAGTGAGACTAAACACGCCGCGTGGCACCTCGGCTGGGTATGCATTGGCGATGGACAGTAGTAGAGCGATGCTAACTGAGACCATACTGCTGAACAGCGAAGCGACAATCCGAGCGCGCCACGCCCCTGCAGATTGAGACAAGACTGAAGCTGATACCATAGAGCACCTCCGCGTTGTGAGCGTTTTGTCAGCCGTGCAACAGGCACAGCCCGGTGGAGGTGCTGTGTGCGCCCGGCAACCCTCGCCTACCATATCCAGGCAAGCCTGGACTTAGGCCAGTAGCTTTGCGTCCCAACCTTTCGGATGGTTTGCCCTAAACGGGAAACGAACTTCGTGGTTCCTTCCATGGAATATCGCAAGGGACGTACCACATTGCGCTTGCACCGTGAAAACCAACACGCGCCAGGAATTGTGGGATCAAACCGCAAGGATGAGAGGCCGACTATCGGAAGATTCCTTGCCCAGGAAGGCAAAATCTACCGGGCGTTCTTCAGCCAATGAACGGTGATGAGTGGATCCGGCAAGCTGCGGCAAACCGTAAACCTCGAGAGCGCACCACATCGGGGTAGTGGGCATCGCAGCATAGGCCTCTGAGTCGGAGAAGGGGGCTGCATCGATGCCGAGTGGTAGGAATGCGTTCGGCAGGAGGAAAGAGGGATGCACAATAAAGGAGGGGGGAATTGATGGGATTCACCGTCTGGTTTACCGGGCTTCCGAGCTCGGGTAAGAGCACGCTGGCACGCCTGCTTGAGGAGGTGCTGGGGCTGGTGCAACGGGGACAGCGTGTGGAGGTGTTGGATGGCGATGAAGTGCGCTTGCGCCTGTCGCGTGGTCTCGGCTTTTCCAAGGAGGATCGCGACGAGAATATTCGCCGCATCACCTACGTCGCCAAGTTGATCACCCACTGTGGCGGAGTGGCGGTCACGTGTGCCATCTCTCCCTACCGCGACCTGCGTGCCGAGGCGCGTCAGGAGATCGGCCGCTTTGTCGAGGTCTATGTCAAGTGCGCCCTCGACGTCTGCATCGACCGCGATGTCAAAGGGCTCTATGCCAAAGCCCTCCGCGGTGAGATCGCTGCCTTTACCGGAGTCTCCGACCCGTATGAAGCACCACTCGCCCCCGAAGTGGTCGTCGAGACCGATCGCGAGTCTCCCGAGGAGAGCTTGACGAAGATCCTGCAGCGCCTGGAGGCGTTGGGGTACATGGCAGCGACACCTGTCAATAGCATGCGCTCGTTGCTATTGCCGCGCTATCTCATCGAGGCTTTGGAAGTACAGGTGCCCGATACGCCCTTTCGCGATGTGACAGCGTATGTGACCCATCTCCTCACCCAGGTGCTTGAAGAAGAGCCAGCCTTGGCCCTCTCAGCCGACGAGACCGCAATGGTCAAAGCGCGACTCCGCGATCTTGGGTATTTGGAGTGAGACAAGGACCAGCGAGGCTGTGGTCAAGGACCGCTATTTATCACCCCTATGACAAAGGAGGAGCTGTGCTGCCAAGACCGCATGGAGGACATTTGATTCGACGCATACACCGGGGAGCAGATCGCGACCGCCTGCTTGCAGAGGTCTTCCGACTGCCGCGTCTGGACGTCAACTCGGAAGTCGCCAGCGACATCGTCAACATCGGTAGTGGTGCTTTCAGCCCTCTGGAGGGATTCATGGGGCTGGACGACCTGCGCGCCACGCTCTTTGCGAAACGCCTCACCAGCGGCGTCCCCTGGACGATTCCGATCGTGCTGGATATCTCCCGCCAGCAGGCCAACCAACTCGGGGAAGCGGTGGGCCTATGGCATGATGGCCACCCGTTGGCCCTGTTGGAGGGAGCACGCGCGTACAGCTACGACCGGCAAGAACTGGCGAAACAGGTCTTTGGGACCCAGGACCCCAAGCACCCCGGCGTGGCAAACGTCCTACGCCTGCAAGAGTGCCTGCTGGGCGGCAACCTCCAGGTCTTTGGCGACATCGAAACCCCCTTGGCGCGTTATCGCCTCACCCCGCTAGAGACGCGCGTCCTGTTCGAGGCTAAAGGCTGGCGCACGGTTGTGGGCTTTCAAACGCGCAACGTCCCACACCTCGGGCACGAATACGTGCAGAAGACGGCTTTGACCTTTGTGGATGGTCTCTTCATTCATCCGGTCATCGGCCGCAAGAAGGCTGGCGATTTCAAGGACGAGGTGATTTTACGGACCTACGAGGCGCTCGTGCACCATTATTACTTGGGCGAACGCGCGGTGTTGGCCACTCTCCATACCGAGATGCGCTATGCCGGCCCGCGGGAAGCCATCTTTCACGCCATCGTGCGGAAGAACTTCGGTTGCACCCATTTCATTGTCGGCCGTGACCATGCCGGAGTAGGCAACTACTATGCGCCGTACGCCGCGCAAGAGATCTTCGACGACTTTCCCGACCTCGGCATCATCCCGCTCTTTTTCACCGCCTTCTTTTACTGTCGGCGCTGCGCCAGTGTCGCCAACGACAAAACGTGTCCGCACGGCGATGACGCCAGAGTGCAGTTTAGCGGCACACTGTTGCGCAGGCTCCTGTCCGAACGCCAGGCCCCGGACGGTCTCATTCGACCCGAGGTTGCTGACATTATCCTCAACCAGGACAATCCCTTCATGGAGGTGAACCACTCATGAAATGTTTAGTGATTGGACTCGATTGTGCCGCTCCCCAACTCGTGTTCGAGCAGTGGCGGGAGGAGTTGCCCACCCTGCGGGGCCTGATGGAGCATGGCGCGTATGGCCGGTTGGAGAGCACGCATCCACCGATCACTGTGCCAGCTTGGGCCTCGATGATGAGCAGCCGTGATCCCGGAGAACTCGGCATCTATGGCTTCCGGAATCGCAAGGATTACTCTTACGACGGGTACATCATCGCTAACGGCACTGCACTACGCTATGATCGGGTCTGGGATGTGTTGGGGCGGGACGGGAAACAGGTCATTCTGCTGGGTGTGCCACAGACGTATCCGCCTAAACCCATCAATGGCTACATGGTCACGGACTTTCTGACCCCTTCGACCAAAAGCGAGTACACGTATCCCTCCGAGCTCAAGCCAGAGGTCGAACGTGTCTCCGGTGGCTATGTCCTCGACGTCGAGGATTTTCGTACTCCCGACAAAGAGGCGCTCCTCAAGCGTGTCTATACCAAGACAGAAAAACATTTTCGTGTCGCCAAGCATTTGATCCATAACAAACCCTGGGATTTCTTCATGCTGGTGGAGCTGGGTGTCGACCGGATTCATCACGGCTTCTGGAGCTATATGGATCCGACCCATCCGAAGTATGAAGCCGGGAACCCCTTTGAGCATGCCATTCGCGATTACTATCGCTATGTCGATCGCGAGGTGGCTGAGCTCCTCGACCTCACTCCCAACGACACGGTGGTGATGGTCGTGTCCGATCATGGCGCCAAGAAGATGGACGGCGGCATCTGCTTTAATGAATGGCTCATTGAGCAAGGTTTTCTCTCCGTGGTGAGCTATCCGGAGCAGCCCACGCCCATTGATAAGGTGACGATCGACTGGTCGAAGACAAAGGCCTGGGGCGACGGCGGCTACTATGGGCGTCTGTTCCTCAATGTCCGCGGCCGCGAGCCACAGGGGATCGTGGCGCCGGAGGATTATGAGCGCGTCCGAGAGGACCTCATCGAGCGCATCGCCGCCATCACCGACCCGCAGGGGCGTAATCTTGGCTCCCGGGCCTATCGGCCGCAGGAACTGTACCGCACCGTCAACGGCGTGCCGCCCGACCTGATCGTCTATTTCGGCGACCTGCATTGGCGTTCCGTCGGCAGCGTCGGTCTGGGCAGCATGTACACCTTCGATAACGACACCGGACCCGATGAGGCGAATCACGACTGGCACGGCATCTTTATCTTAAATGAGGCCGGCTGCCGACTGGGCCAGGTTGAGCCAGGGTATAAGGAAGGCTTACGGCTGTATGATGTGGGCCCGACTATTCGCAACCTTTTCGGCTTGCCGCCAGACCCAGAGGCGGTGGGGCGGAGTCTGACCGCTTACCAGCCAGGCTTGGGGGCGCGGGTGAAACAGTGGTGGCGGGGGTAAAGGAAGGCAACAAGACAGGTGCCTCCAGCGAAGACTGCAGCCCGCCCGCGACTGGCGGGCTGAGCCCTCGACATCTCATCCGCTGCGATCACCTCACGTCATAGGCGCCGACACTCGCCTCATGAGATTCCCCTGCCAGTCATACCCATAGGTCATCACCCCATGTGCGTAACGAAGTCATACAACATGACCAGGCCACCGGAGGACATGCCCATGAACCCTGGACCTAGCGAACACCAGTCAGGTCTCACCTCAACGGACTTCGACAGCCTCGTGCTGCAGTCATCCCTGCCCACGCTGGTCATCTTCGAGAATCCCTCGTCCATGGCACTGATCCCGGGGCTTGACCAATTAGCAACGACCTTCACAGGGATCTCGCGTCTGGTCAGGGTGGACCTGGCGACGCACCTTGAGCTAGCAGCACGTCTCAAAATCAGAGTTGCTCCCACCTTACTCTTCTTTAAGGGGGGAAGGCTGGTCGAGTTTATAGTGGGCCCCGTGCCGACCCAGTTCATTGTCGAAATGGTGGCAAATTGCCACCTCTGTCAGCCACCTCTTTTGCAGGGAACGCATCGTCACCGTGGGCGCAAATCAGCGCATCGAGTGGTGCACAGTAAATCACCCGAAAGGCCATTTGGCACGCTTGTGGGACGACCTTGAAACAAGCGAATCCCCTCAGCGCACCTAAAGGCACTGGTGAGCGAGTTGGTTCTCCATCTGCTTTACCTCCATGAAATGCGTCCGCTCCCATGCGGACCATCCCCGCTCGCCTCACGATGAGACAGTAGGCGAGGAGCCCCTGGCTGGCCCAGACGTTGGCGTTGTGCACCAGGGCATTGAGTTACGTCAGCATCTGCTGCGCGGCAAAGCCCTGCTGGCGACGTTTGATCATGCCCAATCCTGCATATCGCCTTTGCTGGGGATTTCCATCCTACCGCCGCGCTGATCAGAGAGAAGCACAAAGGCCACATGACCGCCATCGGGACGTTCATATGGATCCGCTCGCGACAGGTAAGGCCACCACCGATTTTGACCAACGTCCTACCCAGCAATACGTTGCCGCTAGTGTGGGCGAAAATTAGGTACCTAAGGAAAACAGGAATGAGACAGAGAGTCAATCGTCGTCAGGCGCTCAAGCTCATTGGCGGGACGGTTGCGACCCTGCCCTTAAGGAAACTGGCAGGCGGGGCAAATATAATACCGGGAGGCGCCGCGCCACGCACCGCGCCCAACATCATTCTCATCCTGACGGATGATCAACAACAGGCTGCAATGAGTGCTTACGGTAACCAAATTCTCCAAACACCGAATATGGATCGTATCGCATCAGAGGGCATCCGTTTCACTGAAGCGTTTGTCACCAACTCGCTCTGTGCGCCGAGTCGCGCGTCTATCCTCACGGGACTTTACTCACACGCACATGGCGTCATAACCAACGGAGGCGGCCCCACAAGCTGGAATCAACCTGGGTTTCGGGACGACCAGATAACCTTCGTTCACTTGCTTCGGCAGGTTGGTTATCATACGGCGCTCGCAGGCAAGTGGCATCTTCGCTCTTGGCCTACAGGCTTCGACCAGTGGATCATCTTGCCCGGACAAGGTGTTTACCAAGATCCTGAGATGATTGCGAATGGCGTCCGTGTGAAGTTTCGCGGTCACGTCGAGGATGTGATAGGTGATCAGGCACTCACTTTCCTGCAGCAGAAGCCAAAGGACAAACCGTTTTGCCTGCTCTACCAATTCAAAGCGCCTCATAGATCGTGGCTTCCTGCCAGTCGGTTCGAGAAGATGTTCGAGGATGTAGAGATACCAGTTCCACGTACGTTCGAGGATCGTTTGGAAGGACGACCCGAAGCCGTCCGCAAAGCGGAGATGGCCATAGCGGACATACCGGATTTCAGCGATCGGGGCGTGCCAGAGTCATTACCTCGTGAGGAGCGGAAGCGGAGAAATCTGCAACTTCTCGTTAAGAATTACTATCGCGTCTTGCTCGGCGTCGATGAAAATGTCGGTAGAGTATTAGATTTTCTTGACACGAACGGTCTCACAGAAAACACCGTGATCGTATACACATCAGACAATGGGTTCTTCTTAGGTGAGCATGGCCTCTTTGATAAACGCTTGATGTATGAGCCGTCAATCCGCGTGCCGATGATGCTACGCTTCCCAGCGCGCGTACACGCAGGCCATACGGACACAAACCACATGGTTTTGAATATCGATATTGCATCGACCCTTTTGGAATTGGCGGGTGTACCCGTCCCCTCGTGGATGCATGGACGGAGTTGGCTTCCCATACTCGAAGGAGGGGAAACGCCATGGCGCGATGCTTTTCTCTATGAATACTATGAGTACCCAGCGATGCATTGTGTCCGCAAGAATCGGGGCGTGCGGACCGATCAATGGAAACTTATGCACTTCTGGGAGCAGCCCGAGGAATGGGAGCTTTACAACCTTCAGAACGACCCTGACGAAACGAAGAATCTGGCTGCTCGCGCTGAACATGCTGACCGCCTCAGACAACTGCAGTCGAAACTCGAAGGGCTCCGGCGTGAGGTTGGCGATGTTGATCCGCCAGGCCCTGCTCCAGCTGTTGTTTCCTGTACGAGCGGCATCGGAAATAAGTGACTCGAGGACTGAATACAAGTTGTGCGATCTTACATGTAAGTACAGCAGCCTTCCTGGCACATGGAGGCTTTGATGATGACAATGACGAGAACACGTCGGGTGCTGCCAGGGTTTGGGATCACGCTGGGGTTCACCTTGCTGTATCTGAGCCTCATCGTCCTGATTCCGCTGTCGACGGTATTGCTGAAAACGGCCACGTTGAGCTGGAGCGAATTCTGGGCCACAGTCACCTCCGCTCGCACCTTGGCTGCCTATCGCCTCAGCCTCGAGACCGCCTGGATCGCTGCCTCAGTGAATGTCATCGCTGGCCTCCTGGTGGCGTGGGTACTGGTGCGATACCGTTTTCCTGGGAAGCGCTTCATCGATGGCCTGGTGGACCTGCCGTTTGCGCTGCCGACCGCGGTGGCAGGCATCGCGCTCACCAGTCTCTACGCCAGCAACGGCTGGATTGGTAGCTACCTCGAGGCCTTGGGCCTCAAGATCGCCTATACGCCAACAGGCATTGTCATTGCCCTCATCTTCATCGGGCTGCCCTTCGTGGTCCGGACGGTTGAGCCGGTGCTGCAGGATTTCGATGCCGCCGTTGAGGAGGCAGCGGCAAGTCTTGGGGCGAGTCGTTGGCAAACCTTCATGCGGGTGATCATGCCCGAGCTCTTGCCGGCGCTCTTAACCGGATTTGCGCTGGCGTTTGCCCGCGGGCTTGGGGAGTATGGCTCGGTGATTTTTATCGCCGGTAATCTGCCGCTGCGCACAGAAATCACGCCGCTGTTGATCATGATCAAGCTCGAACAGTTCGACTATGCGGGCGCGACAGCCATAGCGTTGGTCTTCCTCAGCCTCTCCTTCGCGCTCCTGTTGGGCATCAACGTCCTGCAATGGAAACGGAGTGCGTCAGCACTCGCCGCCAAGGAGACCCGTTAGCCGTGTCTATCGCAGGTAAGCTCACTGCTGGAACGGGGGCGGCGCCTACGGCCCTGACGGAACCGGGCGTGATCCGCTGGGGTCTGATTGGGCTGGCTCTAGCCTACCTTGGAATATTCCTGGTGGTACCACTGCTGGCGATATTCGTCAAAGCTTTGCAGCAAGGCATTGCCGTCTATTGGTCCGCCATTAGTGATCCGGTCGCGCTGGCAGCCATTCAGCTCACACTGCTGACCGCAGCCATCGCGGTGCCGCTGAATGTGCTCTTTGGGCTGATGGCCTCATGGACAGTGGCGAAGTTCGAATTCCCCGGCAAACATCTTTTGATCACGTTGATCGACCTGCCGTTCAGCGTCTCGCCCGTCATCTCCGGGATGATCTTTGTGTTGTTGTGTGGCCGGCAAGGGGTGTTTGGTCCCTGGTTGGCGGAGCATGAGATCAAGATCGTGTTCGCCCTCCCTGGTATCGTTCTGGCCACGATCTTTGTGACCTTTCCCTATGTGGCGCGCGAGTTGATCCCGCTCATGCAAGCGCAAGGCAGCGATGAAGAAGAGGCGGCCTTGACTCTTGGCGCCAACGGCTGGCAAACCTTCTGGCGCGTCACGCTGCCCAGCGTGAAATGGGGGCTGCTGTACGGCGTCATTCTGTGTAATGCCCGGGCCATGGGGGAATTTGGCGCGGTCTCGGTCGTGTCCGGACATATTCGTGGACTCACCAACACCATCCCTCTCCACGTGGAAATTCTCTACAATGAGTACCAGTTTACCGCCGCGTTTGCGGTGGCGTCGCTGTTGTGCCTACTGGCCCTGGTGACCTTGATCGCCAAGCATGCGGTCGAACGGAAGATGGGACAGCATGCGACTCGTGCCACGCCAGAGCCCACCAGGAGACAGGTGCCATGAGCATCGAGCTGCAGGGCATCACAAAAACCTTCGGTGACTTCACAGCTCTCCATGACGTGCAGTGCACCATTGCCACCGGCAAACTGGTCGCGCTGCTTGGGCCCTCCGGCTCTGGGAAGACGACGCTCCTGCGTATCATCGCTGGCCTCGAAGTACCGGAGCGCGGCAGCTGTGCTGTTCGAAGGCGCGGATGTGACGCATCGACGTGCGAGCGACCGGCACGTGGGGTTTGTCTTTCAACATTACGCGCTGTTTCGGCATCATGACCGTGTTTGAAAACATCGCCTTTGGACTGCGCGTCAAGCCCCGTCGCGAGCGGCCTTCAGAGACTGTGCTGACAGCCAGAGTGCGAGAGCTCCTGCGACTCGTACAGCTTGAGCCGCTGGCCAGGCGGTATCCCTCGCAGCTGTCGGGGGGACAGCGTCAGCGTGTAGCGCTCGCCAGAGCCCTGGCTGTCCAACCGCAGATCTTGTTGCTTGATGAACCATTTGGCGCCCTGGATGCCAGGGTCAGGCAGGAGTTGCGGCGCTGGCTCAGGCGGTTGCACGATGACATCGGCATTACCAGCGTCTTCGTCACGCATGACCAGGAGGAGGCGCTGGAGCTTGCCGATAGTGTCGTGGTCATGCGCGAGGGCCACATCGAGCAGATCGGTACCCCTGAGGAGGTCTACGAACATCCGGCGACCCCCTTCGTCTATCGCTTTCTTGGCAATGTCAACCTGTTTCACGGGCGCATGGAAGCCGGCACGGTGCACGTCGGGGATTTCACTCTGGAATTGCCGCTGGGAACACCACCAGAGGCGACTTCTGCCGCGATGCTCCGCCGCTATGTCGAAGACAGTGGGGAGTACTGCGCCTTTCCGCATGCCATCCCGGCCATGGTATTTGCCCGGCCCCATCTCTTGGAGATCGAGCATCGGCCGACCGCCCAGCCCCACTTCCGGGCCACCATTACCCACCTCAACGCCGCCGGGCCTGTCGTCAAGGTCGAGCTCACCACCTCGAGCGGGGCGGCGGTGCATGTCGAGCTGTCCCAGGAGCGCTACCGTCAGCTACAATTGCAGAAAGGCATCGA
Organism: uncultured Nitrospinota bacterium; assembly: GCA_963707985.1. Taxonomy (GTDB): domain Bacteria; phylum Tectomicrobia; class Entotheonellia; order J063; family CAVPRW01; genus CAVPRW01. The sequence continues at coordinate 253,307 of CAVPRW010000031.1, forward strand.
GGTGTTCGTCAGTGTGAAGGATATGCACGTCTTCACCGAGGACTCTGGCATGATCGCGGAGGACGTCGAATAGCTGCCCATTGAGTTCCAGGTCCCGCATTACCCCGCTCGGCGCATCCCATCACCTTCCCTCGCCGTGAATGCCCCTCCTTGCAGCGGCCGCGTCGCCGTGTCCATGAATCTCCGCCAATCACCTGGTCGTCGGGGACGGTAAGGTCGATAAAGACCGGGTCTCCATACGCTAAATCAGACCACACACGATGCGTGCACATGATCGGCAGCGGCAAATCCCCCAGCGCGTCGCACTCCCCCTTTGACAAAGGGGGGCAGGGGGGATTTTTCTAGCGACGGCACACACCGGTGTCCCAATGTCGTGTGGTTCGATGTTAGCCGTTCGCTCGATCCGCGCCCAGGTATCCATCGGCGGCATCATGTGAGTCGACTGGTGATGCAACACGCCGTGAAGGCGGCTAGACGGAAAGCAACGATCGCCGAGGCTGCGAGCTGTCATACCTCTCGGCACTCGTGTGCCACACATGGGCCCGAAGTCTGTCCCGATATTCGGACGGTCCAGGCATGACTCGGCCATAGGGACGTGAACATCACGATGATCTCTACGCACATTCGGAGCACCACCTGCCATCAGCGGTCTTAGCCGACTACCTGGCTCCAGTGTAGACAGAGGCGCCGGCCTTGACCATGATGCACCCCTCGCAGCCGGGGGACACATCCAGGCTGATCGCGAAGGGCGTTGAGCGGGTGGAGCCCGTGACCGCGGAGGTGGCTGCGAAGTCGCACAACGGTACAGACCGGGTACACTGGTGACCGTTTAGACCGGCAACATCGGTGACCGTCTGCTCAGGTGCAGGCGCATCAGGAGGTGCGCCATGCCGTGGAAAGAGACCGAGCCGATGATTGAACGCACGCAGTGCATCGCGGCTTACCTGAGCCACGTATACTCTATGACCGAGCGCTGCGAGCGCTTCGGCATGCGTCGCCACACCGGCTCCACGTGGGTACGCCGCTGATACCGCGCAACGGACCGGCGGGGCTCCCGGAGCAGAGCCGTGCGCCACACCGCTCCCCCCACCGTATGTCAGAGGCGGTGGCAGCGGTCCTCTTGGAAGCCAAACGGGCTCACCGGCACTGGGGTCCGCGCCAGATGCTGCCTGACCTCGCACGCCGTCGGCCGGACCTGGCCCGGCCGGCGCCGCGCACCGTGGGCGCGCGGTGCCAACGCGCCGGCTGAAGGCAAGCGCGCACACGCCGCCGGGGGCACCGACAGCCAGGGGCCATCGCCGTGCAGGCCGAGCCCCCGAACGCCGTCTGGACGGCGGACTGCAAGGGCCCGTTCCGCCCTGGCGCTGGCCTCTCCTGCTCCCCCTTGACGGTGGCCGACGCCTACCGCCGCTTTCTCTGAGGTGGCTCGGCGCGGCTCTCGACCCAGCAGGTGGAGGCCCGCCCCATCTTCGCGCCCCTGTTCCCGGACGATGGCCTGCCCGACGCGATGCGCACGGACAACGGCCCGCCATTCGCCACCCCGGCCTTCTGCGGCCTGAGCCAGCTCTCCGTGTGGGGGATCACGCTTGGCAGCCGCCCTCAACGCCTTGAACCGGGGCGCCCAGAGCAGCACGGGGCACACGAGCGCAGGCACCGCCCCCTCCAACGCTGAAGCCACCCGGCCACCGGCGCACCACCAGGCGGCACCACCAGCACGCGTCGACCGCTGCCGCCGTGCGTACAACGACGAGCGCCCCCATGACGCCCTGAACCACAGGACACCGGCCGCAACGGGATGGAGCAGCGCTTGGTCATCCGTCCGTGCCCGTTGGCCCGGGCCGGGCAGGGGGGAGCGCCCACTGCGGCGGCGACGCCTGCCGGGATGCGCCAAAGCCTGTGGCCGGAGTGAGGCGTGGAGGTGACGGCCAGCGTTGCAGGAAGCAGTGGCTACGGCCAAGACCACGCTGGCCGTGTTATCTGTCGGCAGCCCAACAGGGGCCACGGCTCATCTGACGGCTGAACACCTGCTGGATGCCTTTCAAGGCCTGATGCCCACCATCATCCGGGAAGGCCGTCGTCGGCGCCGTCATCTCACGCCTCTTGCTCACCTGCACCAAGGGTCCTCGGGCTCCTGGACTTCTCGGCGGACATTTACACGCGCCTCTGTGCCGATTCTCGCAAACTGCCCTGAAAATGAGCGAACCATGAGCAGAAAGTAAGGACTAGGACAATCTAGGTTCAAAAGGCTAGCGTGAGCTGCCGAACCCGAGCTTGGAGTGCACAAGAATGAGTCTCTCAGATTTTAGGCATATGGCCGGTCGCTTACGTGACGATTTCTTAGGCGGTTCTTGTTACAATGACGGTCGGCTGCGGAGAGGTGCAAAGGGCAATGTTGAGATTCCCAATGGAGCTTGGCGATTACAGCTCTCTTATATGGCTAGTGGCGAAAAGACTAGCGTCTCAGTTGTCGAGAGTTCTATCGACTCATAGCAAGGACGTCGACGCAGGGAGATCTGCAAGAGATCCTTGAACAGTTAAAAGAGCGTTCTGACGCATGCACGTTGGGAAGGCTCACTTTCTGGAGTTCGAGCGCTAGCTGGGCCGAGAACGACCTTCTGATCCTGCATGTCTGAGGCTGCGATAACGCGCACCCTATTTCTAGAGGCGTCCTTCGACGCGAGTGAAGCGCTGCGGCCAGGAAAGCCGCGGAACGTTGCGCCGGACACAGGTATGATAAACACCTCTGTGCCGAGACATCAAATCGGATGCGAAATTAGACCACGCAGAGCTTGATGTATGCGTGAGGCAGCCTGTACACCGTCATCCCGTGTACACCAGAGCGGTCCGCCAACGGTTGCCGAGCACCGTCAACATATCTGCAGCGCTCCCTTGGGCGATCTGATGGAGCTATGAACGCGAAGCGCTCGAGAGTCGCGAGGCTGGTGACATCAAGATGCTGTGGTTTATTGCGAATCTGTGACGCACAACAGCGTTCGAGGTCTAGCGATCGCGAACGTCATAGCTATCGGAAGCGTGATTGACTTAACCAGTTAGTGCGCAAAACTACCAAGGCCTATCATGGGTACCACGTTGGACCGCGTCCTTGAGTGGACATCGGCTCTGCATGGCTATTTACTCCACGCCGACTGGTGGATGAGTACGTGCACGTGCTGATCGACATGAAGGATCCCCATCGGAATAACGAGGCGCGTCTGTTCGGCAATCGGGTGCGGAGCTATCTCTCGTTTCTACTGACTGAATATGAACGCCTGGTGCGAGAGCAGCAATACCGCTGAACTATACGGTGAGACATAGACCGCCGAACCAGGCACTGGAGCGGACACGGCCCTACAGCGCCGCTGCACGTTCCGCTTTCGGGCACGGCTCAGCTGCGAGCGTTCGGCCTCCTCGTTCTCCAATCGTATATACGATTCCCAATGGTATGAATTCTCCGGAACTCACCCAAGTTGCGTGACTGCTTTAGGTTCAATCTCTACATGCTCCACGTCAAGACCTGCGGCTCTTACATCCCCGATGGCCGAGCGAATGGCATCTACCAATGAGGAGGCTGCACGGTGGAAGTGTATCTGGGGGACTCCGGCGATGGTGGACAGCGTCCCATCATTACAGCATCCATAGAGCCTATCCGCTTCTTCCTCAGAGGGATCAGTTGTCAAAATAAGGGTAAATTCATGTTCCTTCATGATGGCGTATTCCCTCCCGTTTCGCCCAACCCCTACCTGTCTTTTCCGACGGTAGTGGGCATTAAGTGTGAGGACAGCGGTCGACGGCGCGGCGGATATCCCGAGCATGGTTTTCAGGATTCCGGGGTGTCGACATGATATGGATGCGGCAGCCGTCCCGCGCGTGGAGTGGACACCACAGCATACCCCAAATATGTGCCCGTGGGCCGGCTTGTGTCACGACCCAGCCTTGGCTTTCGGCGTAGCGAATCGCTTCCTGAATATGTTTGTTGGGGTGCTCGGCCATGATTTTCTTCGTTGCCTATGTGTAGTTTTGATGGCGTTTATTATATCATGGCCGGAGCATTCATAGGGCAGAGACAAGGAGAGAGCCTCAGGCTTCTACCCGGCTTGACGCCCAGCGTTAGGGGCCAGCACCTCAGGAATGTGAGCATCCTTGGGCAGGAGAACAACCATGGCCGCTCTCCTCAGCGGAGACCCATTCCCCAGAGTGGTGGGGGAGTGCCCAACGTCGTCTGAGACCGTCAGAGGTTCTTCTTTCATCAGCCCTTGTGATTACCACCGGGTGTGGTTGCGAGTAGCATCGGGTCATCTCAGCGAAAGGAGGGGGTTGTATGCCCGCACGGAACCCTGAAGAGTTGGATCGCTTGTTCTCAGACGCCTTGAACGCCGGCAATCTGGATGCGCTCGTGGCGCTGTACGAACCACACGCGACCTTGACTCCGGAACCAAGCCAAGTCGTCACTGGGACCCAGGCCATTCGGGCGGCCTTAAGCGCTTTTGTGGCCGTCAAGCCGATGATCACTTTAGAAGTCAAGACCCTCGCCCAGACAGGGGACATTACGCTCACCTCTGCCAAATGGGCCCTGTCAGGGACAGGGTCTGACGGCCACCACACCACGATGAGCGGCCACAGCGTGGAAGTGTCACGGCGGCAGCCAGATGGGAGTTGGCTGTTCGTGATCGATACCCCCTGGGGTCTTGCGTGGGATGCATAAGTCCCCTAGCATTCCAGGCAGTTTTTATGTGTTCTGCTCTACTCACAGCAACGTAGCCCCTAACCACCCAGTGGAGCGGACGGCCCACAGGGCAGGCTCTGGGCTCATTCGCAGCTCCTTACCCGTGGGCCGCTGCTCACCGGCAGCGTTCGGCTTTAGTAGCTCACCCTCTCGTTTCGGCGTACAATGTTGTCCTCGAGTACAACATCATGCATACCGGATATGCAGCCTTATGCCCACAGTGCTTCGGCTGGGACCGTATCGTTTCATTTTTTTCAGGTCCGACCATGGAGAGCCACCGTACATCCACGTGACACGAGAGCGGCCTGTGGCCAAATTCTGGCTTGAGCCGGTATCGCTGGTGATCAATCGTGGCTTCCGAGAGCACGAGGTCCGCCGAATTATGCGGTGAGTAAGACAACATCACGCCACTCTTCTTGAGGCATGGCATGACTACTTTGGTCCTTGAAACAGAGCCCGTTGTGGTACATGTGACGGTCACAGCAGACAAGTTAACCGTCGACCTCGCCGACGGACGTAGTCTGATGGTCCCATTGGTGTGGTATCCCCGCCTTCTGCACGGCTCCCCTGCAGAGCGACAACACTGGCAGTTACTCGGCGATGGCTACGCGATTGAGTGGCCAGACCTGGACGAGCATATTGGGGTGGAAGGCTTATTGGCGGGGCGACGGAGCGGGGAAAGCCAACAGTCCTTCGCACGTTGGCTGGCTTCTCGTACAAGACAGCCTGAATAAGCGGGGATGCAACCTCGCAGCCTCCAGTCGCAGTCCTCGGGTTGGGGCTACGCCGAACAATGGCGTGCAGCGGACGGTGTAACAGCGGTCATTGGCAGCTTGGTGGTCCAATCAGCAGTCGGGGGTCGTGCGGCCCCGCCGCACAACTCGCAGCCCGTTAGGGCTCAAGAACGTATGACAAACCACCTGCGACGCCGGTACTGATCCTATCCGGATGTTCTGCAGGACGATGCCGAGAGCAGGGGCACGCGTCAGAGGGCCATCTGCAGTAAGGAGTGACGCCTCATAGACGCGTGCAGCGGCCACATAAAATGCATCGTAGGCACTGACGTTATGGCGGTGTTGCCAGGCTTCTCGGATCATGGCGGTGTGCGTAATACGGTCGATTGGCCAGTCGCGGAGATCCTCGAGGTCCAATCGTGCACGCGCCTCCTCAAGCTGCTGGCGTAGCACGGCGCGTCTCAAGACCGAGAGCACCTCGACGTCCAATAGTTCCGGGGCAAGTCAGAAGACGCCCTCAACGAGGTCAGCAAGCTTGAGGCCAAGCGGCGTGCGCGGGAGATATTCTGCGGCGGCGGAGGCATCGACCACATAACGGATCACGGCAGATCCTGCTCCCGCTGTTGTCGGTCCTGTTCGAGCAGCGACGCCGCTGACACCCCAAGTTCAGTCATAGGGCGCTGGGCAAGCCGTTCGTGCCATTCGTGTCGCGCCAGTTCCCGTTCGAGGGCGATCAGCACGATGTCATTCAAGGTGCACTGGTGCTCTTGCGCGTAACGCCGCAAGCGCTGATGGAGAGTCTCAGGTACATTTTTGACTTGCAGAGTAGCCATGGCATGAATATGGCCTGCTGTCGACATGCTGTCAAGTGCCACAGAACTGTGGAGCAATACACCTTCCAGCCCTCACAAGGCAGTGGAGCTAGTCCCACACCTCCAGCGCTTTTTAGAGATGTTCTTGCGTGACCGAGAAAACGCATTCCCCGCCGCTGTGCAGGGCGACCTGTTTGAGCCGTTACACCTCACGTGGGTGCAAGTGAACCCCGTCAATCTCGTCGCGAGGTCTATAGATGAAATCCTCATGCTCCCTGCGCGCGTCTCAAGAGAGCCCTTGAAATGGTCTGATGTGGCTATCGTGGCTCAGACGCACCGCACAGGTTCCGACGCCGTCTCGGGTCTTGAGGCCCATTCGGTCGTGCCATGTTTTTGGAACTGACCATGCGTCTTCGCGCTGGCGCAAGTCAGCATTCTGGATGGGAGACGCACGCGTAAAGGCTGCTACTCTTCACAGCTTCAAGGGCTGGGAATCGCCGCATCTAGTCGTGCTCATCAACACCGCTCGAGGTCCCGAAGAGTGTCGCGGAATCTACGTGACGCTATCGAGACTACATCGTCGTGCTGGTGGGAGCATGCTGCTTGTGGTGAGCGCGGCCCTAGAACTGGCAGCCTACGGCAGCACATGGCCGAGTGTTTCATCGCAATGAGAGGTTCGCCGAACAACAGCATCAGCGGCGGGTCAGAACCAAAGGGTGTACAATGGCTGAAGAGCAATCGGCCCCTCTTAAACTTGGAGCAATCAAGAGCTGAGCATGCCCGGCACAGGGCTGTGACCGTGAGCGGTGATGAGTGACGACAGCGTTTGAGATCCTTGGCGAGATCATAGATGTTGAGACCATCGCAGCGGGCCGGGGTGTGTACATCCGACGCTATCTGGAGCGCACTTACGGCAGGGGCCGTTGGCGGAAAATGAAGGGCATCGCCACGGTGCGACTTGCGGATGGTACAATCTGCGAAGCCGAGATCCACTGGTTTGAAGCGCACGGCATCGGTCGGAAGGATTTCAAAATCAAGAGGGTGATTCGATGAGTGATTTTGTGATCTGCATCAATAATGACAGTAATCCGGCAAGCCTCATCCTCGGCAAAGTCTACCGTACACTGCCGGATGCAGAGGCAGCAGCGCACAACATGCTCCGCATCATAGACGAGGACAAGTCAGAGCCTGACGGCTATCTCTACCCTGCGGCCATGTTTGCGCCGATCGAGCTGCCGGAAGTGGCAAAGCGGGTGCTCATGGCAGCAGGCGACTGAACCCAAGCGGCGCCTTTTGCGTAGAGAAGCCGCCTAACCACTTGCTGGAGCGGACGCGCAAATAGCCGCGCGCCACTCAGCTTCGTGCGTTAGGTCCCTGCGCAAGACAAGTCTTGACCCATCTCCAGGTATGACATATGGTAATACCTACTGCCATGAACTTTGCTCGATGCTCAAAGGCATACGTGGAGGTGCATGATGGCACGAACGAAAGTGGCGATTTCTCTTGATGAGCACACACTGCAGCGGCTCGATCAGCTCGTCGCAAACGCGGTGTTCCCCAGTCGGAGTCAAGCTATCCAGATCGCCATTGAAGAAAAGCTGGTGCGGCTCGAACAGAGCCGCTTGGCCCGCGAGTGTGCAAAGCTGGACCCGGCCTTTGAGAAGGCACTGGCGGAAGAAGGGCTGGCTGAGGACGCAGCGGCATGGCCCGCATACTGAGGGGCGAGATTCGCTGGGCTGACCTGAATCCCACCCGTGGTCGGGAGCAAGCGGGGCGGCGGCCCGTTCTGATTCTTAGCCATGATATCTTCAACGAGCGGTCTGGAACAGTAATTGCCGTTGCCCTGACCAGCCAACCCCAACGTGCTGGCTTTCCGTTGACGCTCGAACTCAGCGCGCCAGGGCTCCCTGCAAGGTCGTGGGTAAAAATCAGTCAAATTCGCACCCTGGCTGTTGAACGCATTGGGCCACGGCTTGCCCGTGCCACGCCGGAGGAAATGCTGCGGGTCATCGAGGGCCTCAACGAAATCATTGGGACCTAACATCGCCTTGGAACACCTGGAACTGCTCCGGGAGCTGCTAGCTCAGCACGAGGCTGAGGAGATCGCTGCCCAGGTCGATTGGGCACAGGTGGCGCAAGTCTCCCCTCCTTCCCACCACTGGTTCGAAGAGGACGAGCTCAAGCCATTTTGAAGGCACACAGGGGACCGGTATGCCCGGGCGACTCCAAAGGGATGTTATGACGTTTCATGGGCAATCAGTCGATGAACTTTGTCAGGCATGCGCCACCTCTGTCGCGGAAAATATGCTGAGCCACGCCATCCTATTGCGGCCGCAAGGCGCCTCATCGCCCAGCATACACGCTGTCGAAGAACATGGCCTCATAGATCAGTGCGAGCTCGGCAGCAGTTGATATCAGACGGCACATCTCATCAGTGGTGGCAAAGCGGGCGATGAAGGCTTCTTCCTGGCGCACGTCGAGTGGCGGGATATCGAAGCCGGCCACGGCCTCAGCCGGCAGATCGTAGTGCGTCTGCAACGCCTGATGCATGCGGCGGCAGACCTCTGCCCAGCTTTCTTCGATCATCAACACCGCGGCCATGTTTTCGCCAGGGGTCGCACAGCCCGCCAGGCGAAACTGATAATTGGTAGCGGCGAGGGCGCCCGGCAACGGTTGCGAGGCGCGCAAGGTGTCAGCACTGATCCCGAGGGCCTGAATGAAGTTGCGATACAGCGAGAGATAGCCGACCTCGCGACTCGCGACTTCGATGAACCACTCTTTCATATCCAAATCGGGGGCTTGCAGGACGCACATGGCGAAGTAATCGTAGATGCCGCGGACATAATGATGTTCCTGCTCGGCAAAACGGACCAAGGTCTCGCGCGGTATGAGACCTTTCACGGTATCCTGCACGAACACGTGATCGGTGACGCGCCGCATCGACGGTTCGGTGTCGCGACGCAACTGCCTGACGAAATCTCTTCCATCCGTCATGGTTCGCCGCCCTCCTCTACTGTGAAGGTGACTGCTACACGTAGATGGTCCCATCGATGACCTTGACGACACGGCCACCGACCCGCACGCTGGAGATCGTCGCGCCATCCTGCACGATCTCGATCAGGATGCGGCTCGGCCGCCCCAGCTCATATCCCTGCTCATTTTCGAGGCAGACGACCGTCGCCTCGCCACCGAACACCCGATAATGTACCAGATACGCCCCAAGCGCGCCGCTGGCGCTGCCCGTCGCCGGATCTTCGAAAACACCGGCCAGGGGAGCGAAGAGCCGGGAGTGCACGTGAGCACTGGAGGTGACGGTTTCGCGTGTAAAGGCGTAGATGCTGTGTGTGTCATAGCGCTGACAGATCGTGTGTAGAGCTCCAAGCTCCAGTGTGATGGCCTGTACGGCCGCCAAAGATCGCACCGGCACCATGAGCTGGGGTAAACCGGTGCTGACCAGCTGTGCCGGCAGACCAGTGCTCAAGATATCCTGCGGATCGAGCCCGAGACCGCGGGCAAGTTGCCCGACATCTGCCGGGGGCAAGATAGCGAGGAACTGCGGGGCGGGCTGAGTCATGGTCACTTGCGTCACCACCTCATCTATGCAGGCGATGGCAACAGGCACCACGCCGATGCCCAATTCGAGCCTAATCTCAAAATGTTCCCCACGGTGCGGGATCAGGCCCTCCGTCGCCAGCACGTAACTGGTGCCCAGCACCGGATGTCCGGCGAAAGGCAGTTCCAGTTGCGGGGTAAAGATGCGCACCTTGGCATGCGCCGACGGGATCGGTCGACGGCAGGACGAAGGTGGTTTCGGAAAGGTTCATCTCGCGCGCGATGGCTTGCATCTGCTCGCCAGTGAGCCCACGGCCCTCGAGGATCACGGCCAAGGGGTTGCCACAAAACGGCGTGTCGGTAAAGACGTCAACCTGTACGAAGCGACGCGCAGGCACTTTCAACGCTCCTCCTCGCTCCTTCCTCCTTGGGAGGAAAGCCCGGATGGGGGGTTGGATGACAAAACATCCTGCCCTCTACCCGCATCTTCCTCCACAAGGGGGGAGGACTACTCGCCACACCTCCCCTGAATAGTTAAAGATAGTCCAAGAGCTCTTCCTGTCCGCGGTCGAGAGCCTCGCCAAAGATCCGCACCAGGTCATCCACCTGGCTTGTGGTGATACAGAGCGGCGGCGCAAACGCCACTGTATCCAGAATGGCGCGGCAGATGAGGCCGCGTTCGTAGGCTAGTTGCGTCAGCAAAGCCCCTGCCTTACCGATCGGCTCAAAGCGTTCCCTGGAAGCTTTATCGCGCACGAGCTCGATGCCGGCGATCAATCCCAGCCCCCGTACATCCCCCACCAGCGGATGATCCAGGAAACCACGCAGCCGCTCCTGGAAATACGCGCCCACCTCAGCCGCCTGATCGATCAATCGCTCCTGCTCCAGGATCTCGAGATTCTTTAGCGCTGCCACACAGGCCACCGGATGGCCATTGTAGGTAAACCCGTGTGGGAACGGCGCACCTGGCGGAGCCTTGTCGACCAGATCGCGGTAAATCTCCTCCGTGATGATACTGGCACCGAGCGGCACATAGCCGCTGCTGATCCCTTTGGCCAGCGACAGCATGTCTGGTCGAAGGTCCCAATGTTCGAGCGCGAAGCGTTTGCCGGTGCGGCCGAAGCCGGTGATCACTTCGTCGAGAATAAGCAGTACTCCGTACTTACGGCAGATCGCCTCGATCATCGGCCAGTATTCCGGCGGTGGCACGATGGCACCCCCCGCACCCATGATCGGCTCACCGATGAAGGCGGCCACGGTGTCAGGCCCCTCTTCCAGCAGGTGTTCCTCCAGCGCCCTGGCGCACGCCAGCTCACAGGTGGGATATTGTAGTCCGAGCTCGCAACGATAACAATGCGGCGCCGGAATGAAGCTGAAGCCGGGCACCAGGGGGGCCGCCATGTCCCGCTGACTTTGAATGCCGGTGGCGCTCAGGGCGCCCATCGATACCCCGTGATAGGCCTGATTCCGCGAGATGATTTTGAAGCGCTCGGGCTGACCGTTGAGCTTGAAATAGTAGCGGGCGATCTTGAAGGCGCTCTCATTGGTCTCCGAGCCGCCGGAGGTATAGAAGACGCGGGTCAGATGCGGTGGGGTCATGTCGATGAGCTTTTTGGCCAGTTCAATCGACGGCAGATTCGAGAAGCCGAAAAAGCTCGGTGCAAAGGCAAGCTTGCCGATCTGCTCGCGCACCGCATCGCCGATCTCCGTACGGCCATGGCCGATGTTGACATTCCAGAGACCCGCCAGGCCATCGATGAACTGTCGCCCCTCTAAATCTTTGACGTAGATGCCATGCCCCTCGACCAGGATTTTCGGCCCCTCTTCGTGATGAGCCTGCAGCATCGTGGCGGGATGCAGGATGTACGACAGATCGTCGCGATACCAGTCGTTCATTGTGGGCTCCATAGTTTGGCTCATCACTGTCTCTCCCCGACGAACGGTGGTGTTGTAACACGGATTGGAGGGTGAGGAGAGGCTGGGCGCTTAATTCCTCTACTCGTCCTCGTATACGCCCTTCTCGGCCCCCTTATGACACGCGAGACAATTGGCCTTCGACTTGACATTGGGGTCCTGCCACCTCGCGGCTCGCAGCAATTGTGGGTACACCATTTCTCCACGTTGGCCTTGTCAGTCTCGGCTGCCCCTGTTGGCCCTTGGGGAGCGCCCGCCTCGCTGGCGGCAATCTCCTCACGTGGAATTTCCGGCATCGTGTGACCGACCTCCCGGAGGTGTGGTCTCGAGCGGTCGGCGCCAATGCTTCAGCGCCTCACACCAGAGCATGCTGGCGCTGCCGGCCGCGAGGCAGATCGCCAGGTCAAGACTGTGCAAGGTCGAGAATCGGAAGAGGTCACGCAGGGTGGGGAGATACAGCACCAGTGCGAGCAACGCCAGTGTCCCTCCAGTGACCCACCACAACGCCGTATTAGGCACGCGCATCGTGGCCAGGAGGCCACGAGACCAGGATCGATTGGTGAAGACGAGGCCGAGGTTGGCCATAATCAGCGTCGTAAAGGTCAGGGCCCGCGCCTCCTCAGCACCCTGCCCACGGGCGAGGGCGATCCCGAAGACCGCTCCGGTGACCAGCAACACACCCAGCCCTTGCAAGACACTCAGACCGATTATCGCCCGGCCGAACAGGGGCGCCTGCGGATCACGTGGCGGCCGGCGCATCACATCAGCCTCCTCGGCCTCGCCCTCGAAGACGATCGAGCACACCGGATCGATGATCAGATGCAGGAAGGCGATGTGCACGGGCATGAGGATCAACGGCCATTGCCACGCCACCGGCAGCAACGACATGCCGGCGATCGGGACATGAATGGCCAGCAAGTAGGCCATGGCTTTACGCAGGTTATCGAACACTCGGCGCCCCAACCGCACCGTCGCCACCAGCGATGAAAAATCGTCGTCCAGGAGCACCAGATCGGCGGCCTCGCGCGCCACGTCGGTGCCTCGCCCTCCCATGGCCACGCCGATGTGTGCAGCTTTTAATGCCGGGGCATCGTTGACCCCATCGCCGGTCATGGCCACCACGTCGCCGCCACGCTTCAGGGCGTTCACGATACGAAGCTTGTGCGTAGGGACAACCCGGGCACAGATGCGGATGTCCCTCAGGCGGCGCTGCAGGGTCGGCTCATCCATGCGCTCCAGATCGGCACCGGTGAGCACGTTCTCCAGCCCCTCCTGACGCGGCACCAGGCCCACCTGGCGGGCGATGCTCTGGGCTGTGCCGGGGTAGTCCCCCGTGATCATCAGCACCCGAATGCCGGCAGCATAACAGTCCTGCAAGGCGGCTGGCACTGTCGGACGTACCGGGTCGGCCAAGCCGATGAGCCCCACGAATGCGAAGGGGAAGTCGTGCTGCTCGCCAGGCAATATGGGTTCCGTGAAGGCGGCTTTGGCAACCCCGAGCACGCGCAATCCCTCCCCCGCCATCGCGCGCACGTCGTGGATAACAGCCTTACGTTCAGCCGCTCCGAGGTGGCAGAGATCCACGATCGCTTCCGGCGCGCCCTTAGCGGCAATGACGTAGTCAGGCCCAGCAGGCGAGCGCCACACGAGCGACATGGCTAGCAGCTGCGGTGAGAGGGGGTATTCGCGGACGACCGTCCAATCGCGGTGCAGGTGCTCCGTCTGGGCCAGGGCATCCTCCCCCCAGTGCGTGACCGCCTGCTCCATTGGGTCGAAGGGATCGCGCTGGCTGGCCAGGAGGCTGAACTCGACGAGCTCGTGGAATGGCTCCGGCAGCGGTCCCATGCGCGGACTCTCCACTGTGTATAACGCGTCCGCGGCTCGCAGCTGGCGGACCGCCATGCGATTGAGCGTGAGAGTGCCAGTCTTGTCGACGCACAACACGGTGGTCGCCCCCAGAGCCTCCACAGCAGGCATGCGGCGGGTGAGCACGTGCTGATGAGCGATACGCCAGGCGCCGAGGGCCAGAAAAATGACCAGCACGACAGGGAATTCATTTGGCAGGATGGCCATGGCCAACGCCACACCAGCTAAGATGCCGTCAAGCCAGTGGCCGCGCGTCAGCCCATAGCCAAGCACCACCGCGACGCACAGTCCCCCCCCGACCAGAGCCAGTCGGCGCACCAATTGGGCCATGTCCCGCTGCAATGGCGTTTCTTCCGGCTCGACGGTTTGCAAGGCCTTGCCAATGGCACCCACGGCCGTATGGATGCCGATGGCTTGCACCTGAGCAACACCCTGCCCCTGGACAACTAACGTGCCAGCATACACAAATGGCAAATCATCGCCGCCCGGCGGGCTCAGCATCCGATGACCGTCCCAGACCCCCTTGCGGACCGGTATGGACTCACCGGTCAAGATGGATTCGTCGACCGACAGATGCGTGCGTGCCAGCAACACACCATCGGCGGGGACGCGATCGCCCTCCTTCAGGACCACGATATCCCCATCGACGACTTCTCTGCCGGCGATCCGCCGCTGTCGGCCCTCGCGGATAATCAGGGCGCGTGGGCTGGAAAGATCCCGTAGCGCTTCGAGCGCACGTTCGGTTTTGCGTTCCTGATACCAGGTAATGCCCATCAAGAGGACGACAAACCCCAGGAGGATCAAGGCTTCTTGGACATCGCCTAAGATAAGATAAAGCGCCCCGCCCGCCACGAGCAGGATGAAGATGGGGTCGCGGAGGATCTCAGCGACGATGGCTAGGCTAGAGCGGGCGCGCGCCGTGGGCAGCTCGTTATACCCCTGGGCGCGCAGTTTGTCGCGCGCTTCTGCCTCGGAAAGCCCGGTGAACATGTCATGAGCCGATGGGTATGCGACCACGAGTTTTTCCCCTCCCCCATCGGCCACAGTAGAGCTGATGGGGAGATACACGGCAAGAGACCAACATCCCCGGGCCCAGCATACAGCTTCTTAGGTTTCTCTGCCAGGCTTCATGCCCTGCTCGGCAGGCTCACGCTGTGCCGATGGTTCCGCATGCGAGGTATGCAACGCTGTCGGTCGAATGGTCAGCACAGCACAAGGGGCCAGGCGCACCACGCGTTCGGTCACACTCCCCATGATGAGATGGCTGACGCCGCTGCGGCCATGGGTCGCCATGACGATCACGTCCACCTGCTCCGCCGCCGCCACCTCGATGATGGCTCGAGACGCGCTGCCGATCACCACCCGGCGCATGATCTCGACCGGTGCATCACGGCTCTCTGACAGCACCTCTGCCAGGTCCATCCGGGCCTGGCGCTCCCATTCTCCCAGGAGGACAGCCGCCATTCCGGGTGGCATGAAGCCACCGGTGGGATAGAGTGGCACTTCGATGACATGGAGTAAGATCAGCTTCGCTCCAAATGCCTGGGCGAGCTCGAAGGCATAATCCACAGCCTGTTTGGCGGGTTGCGAGAAATCAGTGGGCGCCAAGATCTGACGCATCTGCATCGGTATGTTCTCCTCGGCCATCGGTGTATCGGTATCACCGCAGGGCTGAGCTCCTCTTGCTCACAGCCCTTACTACTGATCCTCAGCGAGCCCGCTCTGATAAAGCAGGTTCTACTTTCTCATATACGTATCTCGATGCATATATTTCCATAGGTGTGAGCTCTTTGCCGCCCGCCGTGACCCGCCCTGTTACCCTCATGTGATCGTATGGATGGATCTGGCGACAGGAGCGCGTACGTCGCTTCTAAGATGGGGCAGCGCATCATCTGACATCCTGAGTTTGTCACCGAAGGATTGTGCGCGTATAATTGGCCCCCGCTGTTCACTGCCGCATGTACTGCGGCAATGACCATGGAGCCCTGGAGAGCAGCGCAGCGAGGGGACTATGTGGTTTGGGTTGGCACTCCTATCGGCCTTGTTCCAGGTGTTGCGTAATATGTCGATGAAGCACCTGGGGCAGACCCTGGACGATACGATCAATGTGTGGGGCCGCTTTACGTTTCTCCTCCCTTTTGTCGCCGGCTTCGTCCTGTGGCATGGGATTCCACCGTTGCTCCCAGGGTTTTGGTTCTATGTCGTGCTCTTCGGCGTGGCCCAAACCGCCGCCACGCTCAGCCTGGCCAAGGCGCTACGCTTGTCCGACATCTCGATTGTCACGGCTTTGTGGAAGGTCAGCTTGCTGTTTCTGGTCGTCTTTGCCTTCCTCAGTCTCGGGGAAACACCTTCACCCCTGGGCTTGGTTGGCATCCTGGTCAGCTTAGCCGGTGTTTATCTCTTGAACATCCAGAAGAGTCGCCTCTCCCTGTGGGCACCCCTGCGGGAGCTGTTGATCGATCGAGGCCTGCGGTATACGCTGCTGGCAGCCGTATTGTATGCCCCCGCGGTCGTCGTCATCAAGCAAGTCATCATCCGCTCCGATGCCTATTTTGCCAACCTCATGGCCTATTCGGCCGCCTCGCTGGTCATCCTTCCATTGGCGCTCAGGCGCTCAGCCCACCATTTTGCGCAGATCCCACGCCATTGGCCATCATTTGTCGGCATGGGGCTGTTCGCCTGCCTGGCAAGCGTGTGTCACAGCCTGGCCTACCAGATGACGCTGACGTCGTACGTCGAGGCCGCCAAGCAGGCCGAAGTCCTCTTCGCCCTGGGCATCGGCTATGTGGTGTTCCAGGAACGGGCGCGGGTGCGGGCTATTCTGCCGGGCAGCCTGGTGATTCTCCTCGGCATGGTCCTATTGCACCTGAGTGGCTGAGCCGACGCGTCAGCCCGGCGCTGGCAGACTGGCTGCGGCCGTGGATGCAAACATTTACGGCTGCGTCGCTGGGGTGTCCTGATAAATCATCCACTCCAGTAAGTTGTCGTCGGGGTCACGGGCATAGAAGCTCAACGACGGCGCGGTGCCACGACCTCGCCCACCCGCGCGTGGCACCGGCCCACGAATGATGGTTACCCCCGCCTCCTGCAGCATCTTCTGGCATTCCTCCACCGTGCCCTCGAACACAAAGCAGATGTCGGTGCACCCCGGTACGGCCGTTGGGCCACGGAGGCTCGCCGTATAGCCTTCCGGGTGCACATTAATCTTGGATTCTCCCACTTGGATCGAAAATGTCGCCACTTTCCCCGCGCGCCATGCTTCCTCGTTGTTGATGGGAAATCCGAGGCGCTTGTAAAACGCCAGGAGGCGCTCGGCATTGGCTGTGGGCATGGCAATGTGATCGATACTGATGGTTGGCATCTGGTCCCCCTCTCGTCATCTTCTCGATGTTTGCATGTCTGATGGCATCTCACGTGTCTCAAACCAGGCCTAGCATAGCATACCCACGGTCGTAAGAGGGCAGCCGAATGACACCTGCCCCTCGATACGGACGATAAGGCTGTGCTTGACCCTGCCGCGACAGTGCTCTAGACTCAGGATAACTCGTCTGCATGTCTCCGTGTGCAGAACCGCTTTGATCATGTGGATAATCTCAGGCACCAGCCGCACAAGGAGAATCCCATGCACGTCGGTTTTGGACCGCTGTTTCAGAATCCCGGCAATCGTCTCTCCGACGCCGAGGTGTACCGCCAGGAACTGCGACTGGCCGAGATGGCCGAGCCCCTGGGATTTGAGTCCATCTGGTCGGTGGAGCACCACTTCACCGACTACACCATGTGTCCGGATGTGCTCCAGTTCCTCTCCTACATGGCGGCGAAGACCACGCGTGCCAGGCTCGGGTCCATGGTGGTGGTGCTGCCCTGGCACGACCCGGTGCGCGTCACCGAACAGATTGCGTTGCTCGATCATCTCTCCGGCGGCCGGACGATCTTGGGGCTCGGCCGTGGCCTCGCCCGCGTTGAGTACGAGGGCTTGCGCATCGATCAGAACGAGGGGCGCCAGCGCTTCCTCGAACACGCCGAACTGGTGTTGACAGCGCTTGAGCGCGGTTATATCGAGGGGGGAAAGACGCTCAAACAGCCGCGTCGGGACATCCGCCCGCAGCCACTACGGTCGTTCCGCGGACGTACCTATGCGGCTGCCGTCTCCCCGGAATCGATGCCGATCATGGCGCAGCTCGGCGTCGGCCTGTTGATCATTCCCCAAAAACCCTGGGATGTCGTCGAGAAGGATTTCGCCACTTACCACCAGGCGTACCAGGAGGTGAATGGAACAGAGCCGCCACCGCCGTTCTGTGCCAGCTTCTGCTTCGTCGATGAGCACGCCGACCGCGCTGAGGAGATGGCCTACAAGTACATCGGTGGCTATTATCACACGGCCATGCAGCACTACGAGATGACCGCCGACCACTTCGGTACGCACCAGGGCTATGAATTTTATCGCAAAGTGGGCCACTACATCGGGCGTCATGGCCAGGATGGCGCCGCTCGGGACTTCGCTCGACTGATGCCCTGGGGCACTCCTAACCAGGTGATCGATAAGCTGGCCACAATTCGTAACATGATCGGCATGAATGGCCTGATCTGCCATTTCAGCTATGCTGGGATGCCCTATGAGGAGGCCGAGCGTAACATGCGATGTTTTGTCTCCCATGTCCTCCCCGAGCTGAAGAGGTGGGACACGCCGCCGCTGTGCGAGCCGGCACCGCTGGCCGCATCGGTCGCCGGCAGCTAACCAGTGGTCAGAGGGTGCTTAAGAAGCTCCAGATATGTCCTCTTCCCTCCTTTATGAACGGGGGGGTAAAGGCTCTAAGGCCACGCTATTAGAGTAGGGGTATGTGGTAGGAGGCTGCTATGGCCATATCTTGGCGATCCTATATCCGGCCCATCGTGATCCGTGCGACGCTGGCGTGGGAGTGGTGGCACAGCGGCGTAACGTATTACCCGCTGGCGCCGCGGGTCTACCGGAACCCCTATCCCACCTATGCGAAACTGCGTGCGCAAGATCCCGTCCATTGGAACTTCTTGAGCCATTCGTGGGTTTTCTCGCGCTATCGCGACATCGATGCGATCTTACGTGATCACAGTCGCTTCTCGAACGATGCGCGCTACCGCCAAGAGGTCAGCCAGGCCCAAGCTGCAGCGTCCATCCCCGGTGGCCCGAGCATGCTATTTCTCGATCCACCCGATCACACACGCTTGCGCGCCCTCGTACAGCAGGCCTTCACCCCACGCGCCATCGAGGCGCTGACACCACGTATACGCCAGATCGCCACAAACCTGCTGGACCGGATTGCCGACCCGACCTCGTTCGAGGTCATGGAGACGCTCGCCCGGCCGCTGCCGATGATCGTCATGGCCGAATTGCTCGGGGTGCCGACACAGGATCTCGCCCAGTTTCAGGCCTGGTCACATCTGCGCGCCCGTGTCATCGAGCCCACGATCACGGCACGTGAACGGCAGCTGGCGGCTCAGGCCGCCTACGAGCTGGACGCGTATTTCCTGAGTCTCATCGAACAACGGCGGGCGGAGCCGCAGGACGATCTGATCAGCGCCTTGGTGGCCGCCGAGGCTGCAGGCGATCAACTGAGCCATGACGAGTTGCTGGTCATGCTGCGGCTGCTCCTGGTGGCTGGGAATGAAACCACGACCAATCTGATCGGCAATGGTCTGTTGGCACTGTTACGTCATCCCGAGCAGTTGCACCTGCTGCGCTCGGACCCCAGCCTCATCGCTGGCGCTGTCGACGAGCTGCTACGTTATGACTCCCCAGTGCAGGTGGTGGGCCGCACGGCGACGCAAGATCTGGAGATCGGGGGTCGCGCCATTCGCAAAGGCCAGGGCATCGTGCTGCTGCTCGGTTCGGCCAATCGTGATCCGGACGTGTTCGATCAGCCGGATCGACTCGATGTGCAGCGGCATGGGCCCAGCATCCTCGGCTTTGGCCGTGGCATCCACCACTGCCTGGGTGCACCGCTGGCCCGTCTCGAGGCCAGAATCACGTTCGAGACGCTGCTGGAGCGGTTCGCGGAGATGCGTCTCACTCACAGCCGATCCCCCCTTCAAAGACAATATTGTGCTCCGAGGGCTTGAGGTGCTCCCCGTTGGCGCCTCCGTGCCGCTCGCCGCACGTCAGACAACGCTGGTGCCGGAGGGGAAAGGGCTGATCTCGTGATGCCCCGGTGTCTCCCAGACCACAGGAAGGAGGTTGACACATGTCGCAATCAGATATGGCGCTGATGGCCCATCTCTTGCGTCGCGCTGGCTTTGGAGCGAGACGCGATGAACTGGAACGCTATGTGGCCCAGGGGTATGAAGCCACGGTGGAAGAGTTGCTTCACCCTGAGCAGGCCTCGGCAGCCCTTGATGATGAAGACTTGATCAGGCGCTATCACGTCGATGAGAACAGCCTGATGCTGATCGATAGCTGCCAGACCTACTGGTTATACCGTATGATCAACACCAGGCGCCCGCTGGAGGAGAAAATGTCCCTCTTCTGGCACGGCGTGTTCGCCACAGGCTATACGAAACTGAATCATCCCAAACAGATTCTTGGCCAGATCGCTATGTTCCGCCGTCACGGGCTGGGCAGCTTCCATAGGATATTGGTCGAAGTGTCGAAAGACCCGGCGATGATTTTTTGGTTGGATAACAAGGATAGCCACAAGGAGGCCATCAACGAGAATTACGGTCGGGAATTGCTGGAGCTCTTCTCGATGGGGGTCGGCAACTACACCGAGACCGACGTCCGTCAGTGTGCCCGCGCCTTCACCGGCTGGACGATCCGCGATGCCTCGCTGCACACGGCTCGGGTGGCACGCGATTCCGTCTGGCCCTATGGGCGATTAGACTGGCAGTTCGAATACCGGCCTGATGACCACGACGCCTCGGAAAAAACCTTCTTGGGCCATGCTGGCCCCTTTGACGGCGTGGAGATCATCGACATCATCTGCCGACAGCCAGCGACAGCCAGGTTCATCGCTCGGCATCTCTATAACTTCTTCGTCGCTGATGAACCGCAGGTGCCAGCGTGGCAGAGCGTCCCTCCGCATGACCCCGAGGCCATCCAGACCCTGATGGACGCCTTCATCACCCATGAATACGATATCCGCGCCGTGATGCGGGTGCTCTTCAACGCCGACTTTTTCAAGCGGGCCCAGTTTGCCAAAGTCAAAAGCCCGGCGGACCTGGTCGTGGGCACCGCGCGTCTGGCCGGTGGGCATCGCTTTCCTGACGTCGATGACATCACGCTGGCGTTGGAGACCGGCTATATGGGGCAACAATTGCTGGACCCACCGAGTGTCGAGGGTTGGCACACCGGGTCGGAATGGATCAATAGTGCCACGCTGATGAGTCGCGTCAACTTTGCCTCGCGGCAATTGGCCGATGTCGACAAGCCAGGGGTATGGTCGATCATCGATCGCGTGCGAGCGCATGGGACCAGGCTTGCGCCAGAAACTGTCGTGGACATTTGCCTCGATGTGATGGGTCCGCTCAGCGTCGACGCGAAAACTCGGCAGCAACTGGTCGATCACCTGGCAGTGGGGGGCGACATCGATTTTGACACGAATGGTGACTCGGCCAGCGCCGCGGAGCGGATTCGCGAACTGTTGCAACTGATCGTCGCCACGCGAGAATACCAGCTCGCTTGACGTGCCTGGGGGACGCAAGCATGGCCGCTTTTACCCAAGACCTATACCGTTATAGCCATACTATCGGCTTTTATGCCCAAAATGGCCGCGGCTTCAATAACCCGGTCGATGTTGCCCGAGGTCGGGATGGAGTGCTCTATGTCCTGAACCGCGCCGGGTCGGAAGTCGAGCTGCGCATGCTCTATAAGCGGGTGACGATGTGCACGTTGGATGAAGACTACCTGGGCGAATTCAGCAGCGGCGGTACCGAGGACGGCCAGCTGATGTGGCCGGCGGCGATCGCCGTCGATGCCGATGGAAACGTCTACATCTCCGATGAAGCCTTGCATCGCATTTCCATCTTCGACGCGCAGGGGCGCTTTCTGGGCAAGTGGGGTGTCAGGGGTAGTGGTGTGGGCATGTTCGACCGTCCTGCGGGACTTGCCTTCGACCAGGACCAGCATCTTCTCGTGGTTGACGGTCTCAATAACCGTATTCAGCGCTACACCAAAGATGGCCGCTTTCTGGGACAGTGGGGTAAGGAAGGACATGGTCCCGGGGAATTGAACCTGCCCTGGGGAATTGCGGTTGACCGCGCCGGCGCGGTGTATGTGGCCGACTGGCGGAACGATCGGATCCAGAAATTCGACGCCCAGGGGGCATTCCTGGCCAGCTATGGGACCTCCGGCCGGGGCGATGGGGAATTTTCCCGACCCTCGGGCGTGGCAGTCGATGGCGCGGGCCATATCTACATTGCCGATTGGGGGAACGAGCGCGTACAGGTGCTCGGTCCGGACGGTGGCTTTTTGGCCAAGTTTCGTGGCGAGTCCGGGCTGTCGAAGTGGGGCGAGAGCTACTTCATTGCCAACCAGGATGAGTTGGAGGAGCGCCAGAAGGCTAACCTGGAGCCAGAGATTAGCCTGTCACCGACCGATGACCTGCGCGAGGAGTCGGCCAGCATCGAGAAATTCTTCTGGGGCCCCATCTCGGTCAAAGTGGACGATCAGGGCAGGCTGTACGTCGTTGAAAGTTGCCGCCACCGTATCCAGATCTATGGCAAAACGGGGCACTGAGCGGTGTTTCCACTGTCTGTCACGCAGGATTTTAGCATCGCCGGCGCCTATTTCCTCCGATCACTCGAAGGCATGAACAACATTGACTTTTGTCCCTTCCATCTTCACCTTGGAGCCGTGCACTTTCATACCTCCACAGCTCATTGTGATCAGGTTTCTGATCATGCCCCCTCGGTCTTTACCCTCCCAACTTCTATGGCTGTCCTCTTCTGGTGTCATCTATCGCTGCGATCGCGGCGTCTGGAAAATCTCGCGCCGCGACCTCAGTTTGTAGAGGCAAACCATCCGTCGACCGCAAGTTCAGCTTGACGATATGTTTGGCCAGGGGGGCTGAGCAGATCGACCACGGGGGCCGCTCGCCCTGCCTCTTGGGGGCTCCATGCGGGCAGATGCCATGGCGGACCTGCTGGATGCGGCACTACTGATGTGATCAGGTATACTGAATATTCTAGCTCGTCACACCAACCAAAATTCTCGCTGGTATGGCAAATTTTGACGAGAGAGTGGCATTTCGAAGAATGCTCTGTTAAGGTACACTGTACATCTTGGGTAAAGGTACGTCCTTTAACCAAAGCAAAGGGATACTCATGAGCTCCATCAATGTGGGCGAACGTATCCGGCAGCTCCGCCTCGGTCTAGGCCTGTCGCTCCGGGCTTTGGCCGCCGAGACCGGCTTTTCCCCCAGCCTCATCTCCCAGGTAGAACACGGTCATGTCATGCCGTCCATCGGATCGCTGGAGCGCATTGCCATGGCCCTCGGGGTCAGCCTCAGCACGTTTTTCGCCGAGCCCGAACCGACCTCTGACGAACTGGTGCGCGCCAACGCTCGTCAAAAGCTTACCAGCACGTGGTCACCGGTCTCGATCGAGGCCCTGCGCCCCACGAAGGGGGCAGGGATGTTGGAGCCCATCTTGATCATCATGGCACCAGGGGGGCGCAGCGGAAAATTCCCCACCATGCACACAGGAGAGAAGTTTGTCCTCGTGTTAAGCGGGGAGGTCACCCTGACGCTGGGGGACGAGGTGCATGGGCTTAGGACCGGCGACGCAATCACGTTTGCGTCAGCCGTCCCCCATCAGCTGGAGAATAGCAGCACCGAACCCGCGCATGTGGTAGTTGTCACCGCCCACGTGCGGCTCTGAAGGCCCGCGCCATGCATGGGCTATACGCACGGTAACGGAGACTACTGAAGTTTCGAGCCGTCTTCGTGACGATTCTTGCTTACCACAAATTTTTCTCCGATTGCGTCTGGAGAGCCTATTCCCCGGCTGCAAACGTCTGATCAAGTTGCCACGGCGGGCATGCCAATCACGAACGTGAAAGGTATCAACGTCATCGAGGCATGGAAAGCATATTATGCAGCAGGAAAGGAGCGATTGACCAATGCCGGAGAAAAGTAAATTTAGCAACGCTGTTGCCAAGCTGCAACAGCGACCGACCAAGCAACCCGCCGCGCGACAGCCTGTCCCTCCTATCACGGTAGGGCCGGTGCGGGGGAAAGGACGGCCACCCGGCAAGCGCAGCGACCCCGACTATCAGGCCACCACCGTCCTCTTGCGGCAACAAACTAAGAAGATGGCCAATCGCCTTCTAGAAGATGGCAGCACCGGGCAGGATCTTTCGGAACTCATCGAGCAACTTCTCACCGAGTGGATAGAGGAGCAATCCAAAATTCATGTATTCTCTCCCAAATAAGAAAACATCGACGTGACCCGGTTACGGATTTTATAGAGTGCTCTAACTTGAAGTCGCATTGGCGGGAAAATCATTCAGGCGATAGAATCAACCAGCTGCTAACGAGGTCATTGCTCAAGGAAACCACTGCAAAAAACGCTGACACACCACCCATTCCCCTCCCACTATCCGCAGCAGAGTTCAACGTCTTTATCTTCTCGTACCTCCTGATGCTTATACCTATTCTGCAGCGCAAGCATGACTCTCACCGAACCTTTTGCCCCATCCTCTGGACCCGAGTATTGCTCCCACATCCTAACCATCTGGCCAGCCTGCTTGCTTTTTTACGTGCATTTTTGTATATTTGAATTTTCATACGTATGAAAATGTAAAGAAATTTCCGGATCATCACAGGTGCGAGCTACAACGGCGGGGTTAACCAGACAACGCCCGCTGTACAGCATCCTGAGGCCTCCTTACAAATGTTGCCCCCTCCCCTCCTGACTCAGGGTGACGACAATCGTCACGCGACCGCATGGATTCAGCGTGGTGAGGCCTTACCCTTCAAGCTCGCTGATGAAGGACAGGTGGACTGCCATGCCCGTGATTTTATCCATACCATGATTGACACCGGCCAACGCCCGAAATAGGTGGATGTACATGCCCTCTCGGACGGGTGGCGACCTGCTGATGATTGCCGCCTTTCGGTTCGATCTCGGCATAGATGGCTTGGTTTTCACGCTTCAGGTGTCATAGAGGACATCTGTGATGAACGCGACTGCTGATGCCAGCCCCGCGGCCGCGGGAAGGAACTTGTATGATGCCGGACATGGACGAAGAAGGGCCTGATGAGGGGGGAATCAGCCTGCTGTGTCCTAAGTGTCAGGGCGCGCGCATCTTCCGGTCCAGGCGCCAGGGATTGGTCGAATGGGTCCTGCGCGCCATCCGCCTGTATCCCTTCCGCTGTGATATCTGCGGCCATCGGTTCAGGCGCGTCACCTGGCATGGACGCTGATGGGTGGTACATGGTGGAGAGACGAGGCAGATCAGCAACAAGGGATGCCGATTCCCCTCCGGCCCGTTGTCCCGCCCACACTGACACCGCCCTGATTTAAGTCAATGGTTCCCACATGACAGTTTGGGGTTGTCAAGCAATCCTCTCGCCATGGGGGACGAAGCAACGGACGTGTCAGCGGTCATTGCCTAACTTGCGCTGGCTTCAAGGCGCATGGGGAAGGGGCTCTGGCGACGACGGTGCGTACACGACCGAGATCTGCCCTGCCACCCGAATTGAGAGGTTGGTCGCCTCGGCTAGAACCCCTGGGGCGTCATCCCCATCAATTTGCAACGCACAGCCACTGGGAAGCGATAGCTGGACCCCTCTCACGCGCGTGCTCTCCAGTGGACAGAAGCGTCGCAAGGGTCGCCAATACCGCGACAAGACTAGGAGGGCAAAGTGCCACGGTCGCGTCATCGGTGTAATCTCGAACATGCCATCGTTAGAGGATGAGACTGCCGTCAATGGTGCCCCACCGGCATACGTTGGTACATTGCTCACGATCACGACACTGGCTCCCGGGGGGATAGCGCCGGTTGTCCAGCCATTTTCCGGCGTGTCGAGTTGCCAGGATAGGCTGGGCAAGCGCGTCGAGCAGTATCGCAAAGCCAGCATGGCATAGACACATTCGTTGATGCACCGTCGTCGCAGCACCGCTTGCATAGGTGGGGAGCGACGCAATTGGGTATACGCCCGGCAGACGAGCGCATCCCATCCCACACCGCAGTAGCACAAGAAGAAGGTCTGATCATTGAGGCTGAGGACATCGACGGCTTTGGTAGGCCCTGCGACCAGCTGCTTGACGATCTCGGCCACGCCAAGCATCCGACGTTGAGACCAGAGCTGGTAGACGCCAGTGACTCGGGCGAAGTCGTTGCCAGTACCCTGGGGGATCACCCCTAGCGCCGCACCGGTGCCGGCTTTAAAGAGACCTTCGGCCACCGCACGGACGGTACCATCCCCGCCAACCGCGACCACGCGGTCCCACTCGGCAGCGGCCCTGCACGCTTGCTCGACGGCGTGCCCAGCCTGTGTCCATTCGAGACTATAATCCTTATCCTCGACGTATCCCAAGTAGGCACAAGCCTCGTGAAGCCTGTTCCAGAGAAGTTGGCCACCTTGTGCTCTGGCAATGGGGTTGAGTAGAAACTTGACGGGCATAGCTGTCGCAGACTGTAATCGCACACCGTTATCACTCCAGCCGCCTGGTGAGCGTGTGGCTGCAACACCAGCGAAAATACCTTATAATATTATACGCTAACTCTACCCATCCTTTCGAGCCTTAAGCACAGCATAGGGATTGGAGAATTTGAGATCCCCTAGCCCAAATGACGAGAGTGTTCGCATGACGATGGGGGAGAATCTGCGCAGTTGTTGGGAGAGCGCTGCTGTCGGTGTTCCACCCCCGGTAGAACCTCCTGCTTTGCCGTGCCATCGTTCATGAATTGATCCACGATGATCAGCCGTGCCACGTAGCGTACACCCTGGAAGAGCTTACGAAAGAATTTCTTGGCCGCCTGCCCTAGGAGCGCAGGGGGCCAAGAGCGGGCGTTTGAAGCACAGATCGATCGTCACACCGATCAGCCAACTCAGGCCCCCCTTCCCCGCGCTCGTGAATGCGATCAGGCGAGGCCTGCATTGGTCGTGCGAGAGCCAGCGTTGGAACTCGCGTCCGCGACTTTGAAGATGTCTCCGATAGTTATCGGAGACAGATCTGCGCTTGGTTCAGCGGCCGGCCCTCTTGGCTGCCACAGCCGCCCTCATTTGATCCACCGCCTGCTGCAGTTTGCCTTTCACCCTCTCCACTTTGATCTTCACCTTTTCCACTACCTGATCGAGCTTTCCCTCGCTCGTATGGCTGTCGTCATCCACCAGCACACCCGCCGCCTTTTTGATTCGCTGTTTGATTTGTTCTATCTCGCCACTGATCATTGCGTTCCCCTTTCATGCATCGAGGCGGCCGCGTGTGCGGTCGGTCTCGTGTAGTGGCGCGGCGCCGTGCCGCGTCTCCGATAAGGCAGTGCCCTTCGGGGAACTGCCTCTCCCCTGCCGAACTCTCCTACATGGCCAGGCGCATCAGGAGGGGATGGCCAGCGCCAGCCTAAACTCCAGCAGCCTGGCATCGTGACTTACTTCCCTGAACGACACCAGGCCGGACAGGCGTCTGTAGCTGTCTACGGTCTCGTGGCATTTTGAGAGTTTACCGCTGGGAGGCGCACGTCCCCCTCAGGAGCCGCATGCTTGAGATAGCGATAGTAGTCGCTGTCCGTGGTGAGGATCAGCACGGAGTTCTTGTTCCCCCCCTCGCCATAGACTTCCAGGGTGCGCGAGAAGGCATAGAACTCGGGATCGCGACTGTAGACTTCCCCGTAGACGCGCGTCGCCTCGGCGTCGGCCTCGCCCCGGATCTCCTGCACCTGCCGGTAGGCGGTGGAGCGGATCTGACGCAGCTCCTTCTCCATCGCCCCGAGGATCTCCGCACTCCGCCCTTCCCCCTCGGACCGGAACTGAGCGGCGATGCGCTTCCGCTCGGAGATCATCCGGGCGTAGACCTTCTCCCGGACGCTCTCAACGTAGTCGAGGCGCTTGATGCGCACGTCCACCAGCTCGATCCCGTATTGGGGGATGATCTTCCGGGCCTCGGCCAGGATGGTGCGGGTGATCTCCTCCCGTCCCCGGGTGATCTCCTTTTTGAGCTCCTCCTCCCGCTCCGCCGGGACCTCCTCCAGCACCTCGCCCTCGGGGACTTCCCATGAGGCACTGCGGACGAGCTCGACGAGCTCGCTGCTCGACACCTGGTCCCGGACCACGGAATCGATGATGTCGTCCAGCCGTGACTGCGCCCCTTCTTCAGTGGCCACGTTTTCCAGAAACTTCTTGGCATCGGCGATGCGCCAGCGCGCCGTGGTGTCCACCCAGATGAACTCCCGCCCTTTGGTCGGAATCTGGTTCGGGTCGCCATCCCAGATGAGGAGACGTTTCTCGAAGCGTCGCACCTCTTGCACGAAGGGGAGCTTGACGTGCAGCCCCGCCTCGGTCACCGTCTCCCCCACGGGCCGGCCGAACTGCACGATGACCGCTTGCTGACCCTCTTCCAAGGTGTAGAAGGTGCCGGAGAGCACGAGGAGGATCGCCACCATGACGACGATGATCGACACCTGCAACGCTGTTTTCACGGCTGACCTCCCTTCGGCAGTCGGCTTGGGACCCGATTCCTTCGGACCCGACTCCAAGGAGAGCCAGGGCACCATGGCCTTCTGATCGCTGTCCACGATATACAATCCCTTCATCTCCGTCAGGAAACGGCCCAGGGCCTCCAGATGGAGGCGCCGGCGCGTGACCTCCGGGGCCTGCTGATACTCGGCCAAGACGGCCTGGAAGCGGGTGGCCTCTCCGTGCGCCCGGTTGACCCGCTCGATGGCGTAGCCTTCGGCCTCGCTGATGCTCTGGGCCGCCTCGCCACCGGCCTTGGGGATTTCCCGGTTGGCCTGCTCCTGGGCCTGATTGATCGTCCGTTCCTTGTCCTGGCGCGCCTCGTTGACCTCGTTGAAGGCCGGCTTCACGGCATCCGGGGGGGTCACGTCCTGGAGTTCCACGGTGACCAGGCGCACCCCGGTCTCGTATTCGCTCAGAATCTTCTGGATCTCCTCTTTCACCTCGGTGGAAACCGCCACCCGGCCGACGGTGAGCACGTCGCTGCCGAGCCGATTCCCGACCACCCGGCGCATGACCGCCTCGGTGATGTCGCGGATCGTTTTCGGCGTGTCGCGCACATGGAAGAGGAAGCGGATCGGGTCTTCGATGCGGTACTGAATGATCCACTGGACGTCGATGACGTTGAGGTCCCCCGTCAGCATGAGGGACTCGCTCTTATAAGCCTGATTGCCCGAGGCTTGAGTGCCCGAGTATTGCGTCCGCTGGCCGGGGGCACTGGCCAGTCGTCCGGAAGCCGAATTCCTCCTTGAGCACGCGGGCCGTGGGCACCATGCGGACCGTGTCGATCCCAAATGGCCACTTGAAGTGCAGGCCCGGCCCGGCCGTGCGCACGACCTTTCCAAAGCGCTGTACGATCCCCGTCTCTTCCGGCTGGACCGTGAACCAGCTCGACCAGAGAAAGATCAGCACCACCACGAGGCCGACGAGGCCGACGATCGGGCCGCCCCTAAATCCCTGCCAGTACTGTCGAACCTGGTCAAGGACTTCTTCCAACTCAGAAGAGGGTTGTCTCCCCCGCGGGGGGAAGTCTCGTTCTGACATCGAATACCTCCTTGCCGCGACCACAGCGATTGCGGCGCGGTTGACGAATTCACTCGCTGACATGATCAGGCGTGCCATGGGCGGGCAGCTTGCATGGGCCTATGTCGCGCGACTGTGCTGCCATGGGTTCGGGTGGGATGAGCTTCGACGCCGAAGATCCTTCCGCTTTTCCTTTACTTTTCCGATGGCTGGTAGCCAGCGCTCCTCCTGTGAGCACATCCGTCAGTCGTTGAATGGCATCTCCCACCTGCGCCCGCACCGTTTGTGCTCTCTGCGTGAGGGAGCGAGACCAACTTGACTCCTCTGTTCCTCCAGCATGACTCTTGGGCTCTGCGCTGCCCCGTCAGCGGTAGAGGTGCGCTTCCAAGACCCAGAGGCGCTTATCGACCCCGCGCGAGATGTCGGTATAGACTGCTGCAGTGTCCGCATCCTCGACATCCGCGGCGAGTGCAATGCCACCCCGCATCGCTGTGGCATAGGGCGCGAAGCGCTCGGCCAGCGCCACCACATGGGCCTGACCATCCACGAGGGTGTCGGGATACTCGGCCAACCGCGACTGCGTGGCCGCCGTGTGGGCTGTTCC
This sequence comes from uncultured Nitrospinota bacterium, assembly GCA_963707985.1. GTDB lineage: Bacteria > Tectomicrobia > Entotheonellia > J063 > CAVPRW01 > CAVPRW01. Next base: position 283,183 of record CAVPRW010000031.1, read on the forward strand.
CTTCGCAACTCCCCCCAGCACTGCGATCCGTTCCGCCACCAAGTCAGCGTATGCGTCCAGTTCGCTCGCCGTCGCGGCGAAGAGGGCCTGCAAGGGGGCAAAGTCATGGCCTCTGACATTCCAGCCGGCTTGCTTGACGTGGGAGCGCAAATCCACGGTACAGGCCAGGGTCTGATTCAGCAGCTGAATCACATACCGTCGGATTTCAGGGGGAATATCGATCCGGGTGAGATGGAGGACCTCGTTGTGGTCGCAATGGTTCATATCCTTATCCTTTGTAGCTCCTTGCATCGCCTCAACTGCGTGAACGGTAGCCATCAATGGCTCCGCGTGCAGCATGAATGCCCCGCGACACGTAGGGCACGGTTCCTCTTTGGCATCAGGTTTTGCATCGGGAATGTACCTCAGGCGTCCCACGTCGTCTGTGAAATTCCTGCTGAAAATGTTGAAATCTTGCGACAATCATCCAGACGGAGAAGGACGTACCTCGGTCGTCGCCACTCATGCATGCCTGGCGTGGTCTCGGAAGGCTTTAGGGGTCTGGGCGACGTGCGTCCGAAAGAGCGCGGTAAAGTGACTTTGGTCGGCACACCCCACCTGGAGACCGATGTCGATGAGAGACACGTCAGTCTCGGCCAACAACCGCCTGGCGTGTGCCATCCGGCAGGTGATCACATACTGGTGGGGAGCCAGACCGGTGGCGTGCTTGAACAGGCGCGCAAAATGGGCCGGGCTCGTCTGCGCCACGCTGGCCAATGTGGCCAGGGGTAACTCCTCCTCCAGATGCGCCTGGATATAGGCGATCGTGCGCCGCAACTTGTACGACAAGAGCCCACCACTCCCCGCGTACGGGGATGGCCGCGCGGCGGCATAGCGTTTGAGGAAGTGAACCGCGAGCGCATCAGCCAATATGTCGGCATACAGCTGCCCCGCCCCGCCCTCGCCTTTGATCGCGGTCCGCAGAAGCAGTGCCAGGTGTTGCAACAGAGGATCGCGGGCTGGCAAGGAAGGCATAATCATGACACGCTCGACGTCGGGTGAATCGTACGGGCCACGGACTATCACCATGGGATGCACCGGGGGGGTGCAGGACGCAGCCGTCTCCTGCCAGTGGACCCATACCAATTCGCCAGTCGCTCTGTGAATCACCGGAGGCGTGGTCTCCGTCAGAAGGGCGGGATCGAGGTCAAAGGTCACGCCTGCCGCCTCCTGCTCCCATTGTATCGTCTGCGAGGATAAGGAGGGAACTAGGCCGATCGCACCCGTCGTCCAATACGGTCTGGCGCCATCACCTGTGACCGGCTGGCCCATGGCCTGAAAGGAACACCGCTGCCCAGGCCCCGGACCCGTCAGCGGCCCTTCATTATGACATACGCCACTCCGGCCGTCCCAATGCATCGTGGCGCCAGCTGTCTGCAGCAGCAGCGTAGCGCTCCCCATCACGGCTGTAGATGTACATCCCTCTTTAGCCATGGTCCCCCCCTTCGCTTCCCGCCGATTGCTCGCTATGAGACGTGGCGACCAACTGACCCCTTCGACCCTGCGAGCCGCGAGAGCTCGCCGTCGATGCGTTCCACACTCGCCTTCGCTTGGTCTGTTTTTTGGCGTCGTGCCTCGGAATCGGGCTGCTGCGAGGCGGCCTCGCCCTTACGTTGCTCGATCTCCCGTTGCTGCTGCCAGTAGGCGATGTGGTCCGCCTGACGTTGTTTCCGCTTGAAGATGACCACAACGCCGATCAGGATGATCCCTGCCAACACGATTGTCCAGACGACCATGCTCCACCTCCTTGCGCTCCCATATCACTCGAACCAATGGATCGCGTCATGTGTGCCCGCGCCCGTGACGCATCAGGGGTCCACTGTATGGGTAGATGCACCCCCACATGTCGGAGCTGACCCATCATCGAGCCATCCACCTCACAGGACTACCACTATAATACCACAATCAATCGATCTATAAATAAATATATATTGAAATATTGTAAAGACTGGCCTACAGTAAACGATTAGCAGCGGCGAGCAGGGAAAAACAGGGAGGGATACTGAATGACCACTGAGCGCATACCTCGGGGAGGACACCCGCGGACACAAGGAAACGCGGATGATCCCCTCGTAACCGTGAGCCTACATGTGCGGCAGAGTCAACTCGCTGAGCTGGATCAGCTGGCAGATGCGGAGCACACGAGCCGCGCTGCCCTGGTGCGCGAGGCCATTGATCGGCTACTCAAAAACCTGAAGCGCGTACTTACACGCTTGAAACGGCCTTCATGATTGCGAAGAAGTACATTATCGGCATAGGCGTATTCGTCTCACGTGGATGTAGCGAATCCACGTCCGCGACGCCACTTCCCACGACGAGATGACCGATCGGTGGGGGAGAGACAAAGGACATCGTTTGGCGCTATGCATACTGGCAAAAGCGTCGACGATAGCAACTGAAGTGTGTAGGCAGGTTTGGTCTAAGGATCCAAAGAAGGAAGGCGCCATGCGCGCTCAGTGCGTCGCATGGTTGGCAGTGTTGGTGTTGGCGAACCATCCTACCCTCGCCTTGGGCCAATTATCCTCATGTCCCGGAATTCACGTGCAAATCCTGAACATTCGTAACAGCACTGGAACCGTCGATTGCGCCCTTTTCGACGCGCCCATTGGTTTCCCGATTGAGGTGCTGCGCTCGGCCACAAATGTAATGGTGATCAAAGTGCGGCATACGCAAGCGCGTTGCGACTTTGAAGACATCCTGCCGGGAACGTATGCGCTGGCCGTTATTCATGACGAAAATAGCAACGGCAAGCTTGACACCAATTGGCTGGGGGTACCCACGGAAGGCTATGGCTTTTCAAATGATGCAAAAGCCCTGCTCGGCGCGCCATCGTTTGCTGCCGCCAGCTTTGCATTTGACGGGCGAAATCTAGAGCTGACGATCCGCTTGCAGTACTGAGGACTGGTGGGACTCGACTTAGGCCTATCGGGCTGCTCACAGCGGTTGTGAGGGTCCATGCCAGTATGCCCTATCGTAGACGCGTTGCGATGGGCCAGTGACGCGTGCCACTAGACAGGCCCGAGACTTTGCACCATAAAAGGAGAACAGCGATGCGCAACACGATTGTAGCCGGGCTCATGGGCGTGATGATGGCCGTCGCCGCTGTGGACGTGGCGGCCCAAGTTGCGGGCTCGACAACTACGGGGGTGACTATTGAGGAGATCAAGACCATCGCCCTCGGATGGAGCGCGAAGAAGCAGATCCTCGGCAAGTCCGTGTACAATGACAAAGACGAAAAGGTAGGGGACGTGGACGACCTCATCATCGCACCTGACAGCTCCGTCTCTTATGCCATTATCGGCGTAGGGGGGTTCCTTGGTCTCGGCGAACGCCAGGTGGCGATTCCCGTCAACCATTTCAAGAGTGGCGACGGCAGGATTGTATTGCCGGGCGCGACGAAAGACGCACTGCAGGCTATGCCGTCTTTCCAATATGCCAAGTAACGCAAGGCAGGTTCGTTAGGCACGGTGTGGGAGTAGTTACCCTGCTCACCGCTAGGATCGTCGCAAGATTTCAACATTTTCAGCAGGAATTTCACAGACGGCACGGGACGCCTGCGGTATAGTTTGATGCCCAAGTCGACACGTATCTCGCAAGTATTGGAGGTCTATCACTCTGCTGCGGGACCATGGCCAGGGGCCGCGTGCAGTTGAAACGATGCGGAGAGCTACTAAGGAAATCATCATGCCCGCTGTGGTACGCAAGCCGCCACTGTTTTATGCCCTTGCCAGTTTCGTCCTGGTCATTGCGTGTCTGTATTGGGGACGCGTGGTGCTGATCCCGGTGGCGCTGGCCATCTTGCTGACCTTCTTGTTGAATCCGGTCGTCAGCATGCTCCAACGCCTCGGGCTCGGACGCACGCCGCCGGTGATCCTGATCGTGGTGCTGGCGTTTGTCATCCTCGGTGGCATTGGCTGGGCGGTGACGGGCCAGCTCGCAACGCTCGCGAACGAGCTGCCACAATATACGAGCAACCTCAAGACACAAGATTGCCGATCTGCGGGGAGCCAGCCAAGGCGGCATCGTCGAGAAGCTCGAACGGACAGTCGGGGAACTCCTCGACGAGCTGCACAAGACCGACTCGCCTCGGCAAGGCAGCCCGCTTGCACAGGACACGGAAAAGCCGGTGCTCGTGGCCGTTCAAGCACCGTCCGTCCTCTGGCAGCTGCCGACACTGTTCGAGCCGTTGGCGACTGCCGGTCTGGTGCTGGTGTTGGTGATCTTCATGCTTCTCAAGCATGCCGACCTGCGCAATCGGCTGATTGCCCTCGCCGGCTACGGCCAGATGACGCTGGCCACCAAAGCGCTGGATGAGGCCGGCCAGCGCATTAGCCGCTACTTACTTATGCAGTCGCTCATCAATGGCAGCTATGGGGTTGCAGTGGGCCTTGGGCTGTTTCTGATCGGCGTACCATATGCCGTTCTCTGGGGGTTTCTGGCGGCCGCCTTGCGGTTTATCCCATACGTCGGTCCGGCGGTGTCGGCACTCCTCCCGACCGCCCTCAGCCTGGCCGTCTTCCCTGGGTGGGGGCAGCCACTTATGGTCGTCGGCCTCATCGTGCTGCTGGAACTCTCAAGCAACATGGTCATGGAGCCGTTGCTCTATGGCCAGAGCGCTGGCGTCTCAGCCGTGGCGCTGCTGGTGGCGATCGCCTTTTGGACGTGGCTGTGGGGGCCCGTCGGACTGCTCCTGGCCACCCCGCTGACCGTGTGCCTGGGTGTACTCGGCAAATACGTTCCGCAGCTGAAGTTCGTCGGGGTGCTGATAGGCGAAGAGGCACCGCTGGAAACACACACCAGCTACTATCAGCGGTTGATCGCCAAGGATGACGATGAGGCGGCGGAGCTGGTGGATGAGTATCTGCAGACGCATACGCTGGACGAGGTCTACGACGACCTGCTCCTGCCAGCGCTGACCTCTGCCAAACAGGACCGTGGGCAAGACGCCCTCACGGATGAAGACGTCCAATTCGTGGTCCAGGCGACGCGTGCGATCGTGGAGGACCTGGGGGTGCGCCAGTCCCAAACGGCGACGCTCCCGGCAGACGCCCCAGAGCTCTTGGCGGGAGAAGTCCGTGTGGCGCCACTGCCGCCCGTCCGCATTTTCGGTTGTCCGGCGCACGACGCGGTGGACGAATTGGCCCTGCAGATGTTCCGGCAATTGCTCGATCCCACACAGATCGTGCTGGAGATCGTGTCGCCTGAGGTGCTGACCGCCGAGGTGCTCTCCCTGATTGAGCAGCAACGCGTGGGGCTCGTCTGTATTGCGGCACTCCCGCCCGGAGCCTTGGCCCCGACCCGCTACCTCTGCAAGCGCCTGCGGGTTCGGTTCCCCGAGCTCAAGATCGTGGTCGGACGCTGGGGGTTCACCGGCAATGTCCAAGAGGACCGATCGCGCCTGCTCTCGGCCGGTGCTGATGAGGTGGCGATGACCCTGCGCGAGACACGCAACCACGTGATGCATCTGATCCCGCTGCTCTCCACCCTCGAACCACAGGCCTTGCCGAATGGAGCCCATGGGCTCCGCCTCCTGGCGGAGAGCCCCGTGCTCCCGTCATCGCCAGGCGGGATTAGCGCGTGATGAGGCGGGCTGTGGCGCACACAGCTCCACGGCGGCTGGCCACAGGTGGTGGGAGATGGATCCGAACGCTCTTCCGACGGAGGTGAAGCAATGCGCATTTGGCCAGGAAGTCCCTATCCGCCCGGCGCCACGTGGGATGGGCGAGGTGTGAACTTTGCGCTGTTCTCCGAGCATGCCACCAAGGTTGAGCTCTGTCTGTTCGAGACGGTGGATGCGCAGTCCGAGGTGTGCCGCATTGCGCTCCCCGAACATACTGACCAAGCCTGGCATGGCTACCTACCAGAGGTCCTACCGGGGCAGCTCTATGGGTATCGTGTGCATGGCCCCTATGAGCCGCAACAGGGCCTCCGCTTCAACCCTCACAAAGTGCTGCTGGACCCGTATGCCAAGTCCATCGGCCGCGACGTGCGGTGGGCCGACGAGCTCTTTGGCTATCGTATAGGCGATCCGGACGCGGACCTGTCCTTCGACGAGCGGGACAGCGCGGCCTATGCCCCCCTGGCCGTGGTCATCGATCCGGCCTTTACCTGGAGCGATGACCGCCCGCCACGGACCCCATGGCACAAGACCATCATCTATGAGCTGCATGTGAAAGGCTTCACACAGCTGCATCCGGAGGTGCCTGAACGGCTGCGCGGCACGTACCTCGGGCTGGCGACAGCGGCCGCTGTCAGGCACCTGACCAGCCTGGGGATCACAGCCGTCGAGCTCATGCCCGTGCACCACTTCCTCAATGACCGCTATCTCGTCGACCGCGGGCTCAACAATTACTGGGGCTACAGCACACTCGCCTTCTTCGCCCCCGCCAGCCGGTATACTGCGACGCGTGTGCCGCAAGACGCCGTCCAGCAGTTCAAGATGATGGTTTCCGCTCTGCATGCCGCGGACATCGAAGTGATCCTGGACGTGGTCTATAACCACACCGCCGAAGGCAGCCAGCTCGGTCCCACGTTGTCGATGCGCGGGGTGGATAACGCCGCCTACTACCGACTCTCCCCGGAAGACCCGCGCTACTACATGGATTTTACGGGCTGTGGCAACTCCCCCAACATGCAACATCCCCGCGTGCTCCAGCTCATCATGGACAGCCTGCGGTACTGGGTCACGGAGATGCATGTCGACGGCTTTCGGTTTGATCTGGCCAGCACCCTGGCCCGTGAGCTTTTTGAGGTCGACCGCCTGGGAGCCTTCTTCGACATCATTCATCAGGACCCGGTCTTGTCCCAGGTCAAGCTTATCGCCGAGCCTTGGGACGTCGGTACCGGCGGCTACCAGGTGGGCAATTTCCCGATCTTGTGGAGTGAGTGGAACGGCAAGTACCGCGACACCGTGCGGCAGCTTCTGGAAGGGCGACGGGGGCACATTATCAGAGTTTGCCACCCGACTGAGCGGCAGCAGCGATCTGTATCAGCATGATGGGCGCAAGCCCTCGGCCAGCATCAATTTTATCACCTGCCACGACGGCTTTACGCTCCACGACCTGGTCAGTTACAATGACAAGCATAACGACGCGAATGGCGACGAGAACCAGGACGGCACCAATGACAACCACAGTTGGAACTGTGGGGTCGAGGGCCCAACCGACGATCCCGCCATCAACGCCCTACGCTGGCAACAACAGCGCAATTTTCTCACGACGCTGGTGTTGTCGCAAGGCGTCCCCATGCTCCTGGCCGGCGACGAGCTCGGCCAGACGCAGCAGGGGAACAACAACACGTATTGCCAGGATAATGAGCTCACCTGGCTCAATTGGCAGTTGACCGACGAGCAGCGAGCCTGGTGTGACTTCGTGCGCGCTGCCATTGAGGTCCGGCGCACCCAGCCGGTCTTTCGACGCCGTAAGTTCTTTCATGACCGTGCGATTCATGGCGAGGGGATTCAGGACATCTCGTGGTTCGATGCTTCTGGCCAGGAGATGACCGAGAAGGACTGGCATAATGGCTATGTCCGCTGCCTTGGGGTGCGCCTGGCCGGAGATCTCATTGGAGGCACTGATGAGCGGGGCGACCTGGTGGTGGGCGACACCCTGCTACTGCTGATGAACGCCCATCACGAAGCCATTCCCTTTATGCTCCCGCCCCTCAAGAAGGGGCAGCGGTGGGAGCGAGTGCTCGATACCGCCTCGGCACCACTGCCGTTCGAGGGCGAGCCACGGTATGCTTTGCAAGGCCGCACGATGGCAGTGCTGCACGCGAGGCTGCAACACAAGCAGGCGTGGCAAGCTCTTGGGACTGCACCCCTCCACTCCGTAGGAGAACCTCATGCTGATGGAAAAGACAAAGAACCTCAAGCAACTCTGTGACGATCCCCAAGTCCGACAACCCCGCCGACTCCCTGTAGGGGCAGAGGTGGTCCCGGGGAAGGGTGTCCATTTTCGGGTATGGGCCTCACAGCGCTGCCATGTGGAAGTGGTACTCGAAGGTGGACCCGGGCAGAGGCCTGGCGCGGAGCCACGGGTCGTTGCATTAATGCCCGAGGCGTCCGGCTATTTCTCAGGGCTGGTGGCTGGCGCGGACGCCGGTACACTGTATCGCTACCGGCTCGATGGCGAGGCCACGTTATATCCGGACCCGGCGTCGCGTTTTCAGCCCCGTGGGCCGCATGGCCCTTCACAGGTCATCGATCCAGACAGCTTTGACTGGCATGACAGTCTATGGCCCGGCGTGCCCCTGATCGGGCAGGTCATCTATGAGATGCACCTCGGAACCTTCACATCCGAGGGGACGTGGGAGGCTGCCAGCCGCGAACTGCCGGAATTGGCCAAGGTCGGGATCACCGTGATCGAGATCATGCCCATCGCCGATTTCCCAGGTCGCTTCGGCTGGGGCTATGATGGCGTTAACCTGTTTGCCCCCACGCGTCTCTATGGCACGCCTGACGATTGTCGACGCTTCGTCGATCGCGCCCACGCGCTGGGGCTCGGGGTGATCCTGGACGTGGTCTATAATCACTTTGGGCCGGACGGAAATTATCTCATGCGGTTTTCGCCAGAGTATTTTTCCGCCCGCTATACCACCGACTGGGGAGAGGCCATCAACTTCGACGACGAGCACGCTGGCCCTGTGCGCGAGTTCTTTCTCGCCAATGCCGGATACTGGATCGATGAATTTCACTTCGATGGCCTGCGCCTCGACGCCACCCAGAACATTTACGACAGTTCATCGGACCATATTCTGGCGGCGGTCGCCCGCGTCGTGCGCCAGGCGGCCCACGGGCGCGCCACCCTCCTGGTGGCGGAAAACGAGCGGCAGCAGACCCACATGGTACGCCCGCCAGCACAGGGTGGCTATGGCCTCGATGCCCTTTGGAACGATGACTTCCACCACAGCGCCATGGTAGCGCTGACCGGGCGCAACGAGGCCTATTACACCGATCATCATGGCACGCCCCAGGAGTTTATCTCGGCGCTCAAGTGGGGCTACCTCTACCAAGGACAGTGGTATACCTGGCAGCAACAGCGTCGCGGCACGCCAGCCTTTGGCCTCCAGCCGGCCACGTTCGTGACCTTCATCCAAAATCACGACCAGATCGCCAATTCCGGCCGCGGCCTGCGCTGCCACCGGCTGACCAGTCCCGGCCGGTCTAAAGCCTTGACCGCAGTGATGCTCCTGGGGCCTGGGACCCCTATGCTCTTTCAGGGACAGGAGTTCGCCGCCTCGAGTCCTTTTTTTTACTTTGCTGATTTCGATGGAGAGCTTGCCCAACTGGTGCGTCAGGGGCGCGCAGAGTCTCTCCGCCAGTTTCCCAGCATCGCCCAACCGGAGATGCAGGCGCAATTACCTGATCCCTCAGACCCCGAGACCTTCGCCCGTTCGAAGCTCGATCTCTCCGAACGCCAGCGCCACGCCGAGATCTATACGCTCCACTGCGATCTGTTGCGATTACGGCGTGAGGATCCTGTATTTCGTGCCCAGCGCCTGGGCGGGATGGAGGGGGCTGTCCTGGGGTCGGAAGCCTTCGTGCTGCGCTTTTTCGGCGAGAATAGCGATGATCGCCTGCTGGTGGTCAATCTTGGGCGTGACCTACCGATGTGTCCGGCACCGGAACCGCTATTGGCCCCGCCGCAGGACCGGGAATGGACAATCTTGTGGTCCAGTGAAGACCCACGCTACGGTGGCAGTGGCACGGCACCTCTGGAGGGCGTGACGAATTGGCATATGCCGGGCCATGCGGCCGTGGTGCTGCGGCCAAAACCTGCCCCGTCTGATCTCACGCGCGCAGGCCCGACAACGCGTGCCCGCAGTGCACATCCTGCCTGAAGGGAATGAGAAGGGAAGCGCTCGTGCCGCCCCCAAGTATCTCGGGCGTATCCAGTCTTCCTGGACCGCCACATAATTCCGACCGTGTCGTGGTCGCCAAACTCTTGGTGATCCAGCCTGCATTCGTGTAGAAGTAGAATTAGAGGTTTTTTGTTCTGATAATGTTTAGCAATTCATCAAATGATAAGGATTTCAAGATCCAATGAAACTGTGTTCTGTAGCTTCTTATCACACTGAAACTATCGTTTTCCAACAGTACATCGTACACTTTCCAGGCTGATCCAAATGGGTGCATTTGGAACTTTACCTTAAATGCTTCACCAGACAGGTCTATGCTTGTCATGACCCTTGCAGTTGATCCTTGTATCTCTTCATCTATACATGTCACTTTCATCGCTCTTAATTTATCCATTTTATTCAAAAATGTTCTTTTAGTAAATTCGGTAAATATGACTACAAATTCATCTTGCTTCTCAATGTTCTGTTCCCAGTGTGCTCCAAGGATACGCTTGGACATTTCCCTAAAATCAAATTGGTCAACAATGATGTCTCGCACCTGCTCTGTTTTGATATCCTCCCCAAGACCTGGATCGCGCGATACGGCCTGAAGACGGTCAAGCGTCTCCGCTAATGCCTGTATTGGCGTCTCAGCGAAGAGGTCATACTTCACTACCCCCCAAAGGAAGCAACACGCAACCATCGTGCAATGTAGAATTGTCTTGCATTTCCTTGGTTCCATGGCTCATCCTCCGTAATTGCGATTCTTCCCTATGAACGGGTCGCAATGCATGGCTCGGGTCACTCACCTCCCTCCTAATGGACAGCTAGAGGGTGGGCCTTCCCAGAAACGGGAGAGCTCATGCGCCCCTAGGTCCTATTCGATTGCTTGATTTGCAATAATCTAATAATTGTTCACCTATTCCTCGAGCCAGGCAGCGGGATGCCTAAACTGCTCGAAGATGGCGAGTGGTGGGAAGCAATGACGGCGCTGCCTCCCTGGCCCTGCATTCTCAGATGGCGCCTCCGTTTACCCCTGCACGGGACATTGGGGCTGGCTGCTGCCTTGGGCTCTCGATTGGCTGACCGCCCCGCTGGCTCCGAGCCCTCTCAATGTGTGGGGCCAGGGTCGGCACAGCCTGCTTGACCATCTCGCGTAGTGTGCTGAGTAAAGCCCCCACGGCTGCGACTTTGAGTATGGCCATTTCGTCCTTCAATTGCTCCAGTAAGCCGATTCCCATACCCTCCTGCAGCTGTGGATGAACGGACAACTCACCATCGGAGGGAGGGAGGCAGTCTTGCTCGGCATGAGAGGCGGACATATCAGTAGTTGTACCTGCCGCAGCGGAAGATGAGTCAGCGATGGAGCATGCAGGAGACGTGCTCCCACCACCCCAGCTGCCGAGCAGATAGCCCGCCAACGTGGCACCGCCAACCATCAGCCACGGGTGTTGATCCACCTGATACGGCACATCAAAGGTGCGCTTGACCGTTTCGACGGTCTCCCCGACGGTTCCCTTGACCGTCTCCACAATCTCCTCCACCGTGGATTGTGCGCCTTCAACGCCATGCCTCACCGCTTCGACGGTCGTGTCTACCATGTCCTTGACATTCTCCACGATATCCTCCACGGATGATTGTGCGCCTTCGACGGTCTCCCGGACGCGCGCTTCCAGGATGTCGAGCTTCTCTGTTATGGCCGCACGTGTGTACTCGATACCTTGACAGGTAGCGTCGATGTCCTGTGGCCTGTCGTCTGCTCTGTCAGCCATTGCACATTCTCCTTTATTGTCTCAAGCGTCCGCTGAGGCACCACGTCGAGAGCCTCTGCTTGGCGTTTGCCTATGGCGAGCAGCACCCCAGCCAGGACGACCAAGACGCCCCCCACGATGCCGTAGCACCCCCAGAGCGGAATCGCCGTGTAGGCCACCAGCACCTGGACCAACATGAGCATCAGCAACATCCCACCGATGGCGACGACTCCTATCCCGAGGCCCAGTGTGATTGCGGCGGTCTTGGCGTGACGCAGAGTGTCTTGCACCTCGAGCTTCGTTAGCGCCAATTCCTGTACCAGTAAATCTTTGACATCGTTCACGATGCCGCCCACCAGCGCCGCTACGCTCGGCTCTGACGCGTGTTGCGACCCGTTGTCCATGGGTTATTCCTTCGTAATGCGCGCCAGTACATAGCCAAGGCCAACCCCAACTAATAACGATTGCACGGGGTAGCGGCGAATCACGGCGGTGAGGTCTGTGGCAATATTTTCATAGCCCTTCTCTTGCAGGTAAGAGCTCGCCGATTCCAAGCCACCGGCTACAGCGGTCGCAGCGCTGGCTATCGTGCCTTCATGCGGAACATTGTCCCAAATCGCGCTCGCCATGGATCCCGCCGTCTCACCGACCGCTGTTGCAGCCCCCCCTGCCATGCTTGCGGCCGTCATCCCAAGCTCTTGTACCTTGGCCGTCATCTGAGCAACAGTGCCATTTGCTTCCGGCATCCCACTGCTGCTGGGACCGCTCATTTTGGCGGCGTATTCATTGAAGCGCCCTTCAACTTCTTGGTGAGCCTGATCACGAGCATAACCGTATTTCTCTTGTACCAAGTCGATCAGTTGGTCCATCTGTCCCCCGATCTTGTCGAAGTCGGCATCGGAGAGTTTGCCCCACCACGATTTTAGTGCGCCCCGCATGTGCTTCCACTGGTCTGCGAAGATGGTTTGGTTCATTGGTTAGTCCTCCATGGTGTCTTTCATCTGTGTCATTAATAGTTCTCGTCAGCGCCGCACCCCTGCTCAGCAGCGTGACACGCCGCACCAACCTCTCTCGTCCTCTCCTGGGTTCCTCCTTGCGGTCGACGGATGCGTCGTCCTCACCATTCGTTCTCTCTTTCCAATCATGTATGACTAATGTACTGCCCACGCCCGGGGCCGTCTGTGAGATTCCTGCGCAAAATGTTGGAATCTTGCTATAATCGGGCAGGGAGAGACTAGACAGCCGTAGGGGTAGGCTCGCTACCGGGCCACGAGGGACGGGACCTCCTGATCAACAACTCGGAGGGGAGCGCGTCGGTAGTATCCTCAGTTCGAAATTGTCAACAGGTTAATACGCCCCGTTTCGCTCAAACACAACAAGTCAAGTAGGGAATTTGTGTGCTGACATGTTGACATGTTGTACTGGGCGACGTGTAGGCTACTCCCACATCTGAGCCGATCCATAAGTGGCTAAGAATGCTGGTCAAGGATTTTGGTTGTGGGAGTCACAAGAGTTGCCCTAGACGTTCAAGAGAGTTGAAGGGCTCTCCGCATAGCCTTGTCTGCCCCGCACGTGCCTCCGCTGCATTCTCAGGAATCGCATTACGCTGCCTCAGGGCTCAACTTCTTGGCACGGCCAGGACCGCTCTCAGAGTGCGGCGGGTTCCTGTGCCCCAAAGCTTCGGATAATTCCCGTGACTTTGCCCGAATAGCATGCGTATACTCGGCGCGCTCCGGCGATATGCTGTGAGGAGGGCACGGCCCATGATCCCTTCAATATTCATCAAGAATCGGAAGTCAGATATATCAGACGAGAGAGGCATGAACTATCCACGGGGTTGAGGAGGAGGATGCAGCGATGGAATTACTACTTATTGTTGTGGTCATCATCCTATTGTTTGGGGGCATCGGCACATGGCCGAGCTTTGGGTATCATCAGTACGGCTACGGACCCAGTGGCCTCCTCTTCGTCATCGTGATCGTTGTCCTCATCGTCTTTCTGCTCCGCCGGCGCCGACTCTAAGGGGGGAGCAGCAACGGACCCAGTCTGCCGCGGCATGGGAGTGGTAGTGGTCCTCGCGGTCATGGGGTTGGTAGCGCTATTTCGGCGCTGGGGCCGACAACCGCCAGAGGGGTGAATGCGGGGGCGTCTGGATCCTCAGTCTAGACTCTTGTGTCTCAATGGACGGGTTCTTCATCACATCTTACAGGTTGCTCCTTAGGCTCGGGGCGTAACTGTTGGAGGCCCCACGCTTAGGGCAACCCGCTGATGTTTGGGGCAACAGCCCATTTTACGGCAAAGCAGCCCTCAGGATAGGAGCGTAGCAATGCTGGTGCAACATCTCCTGCAAGCCATTGCAGAGCGTCTCCATAGGAGCTCATCGATTCACACGATCTATGGCGCCCCGATCGAGACGCAGGGGAAGACCCTGATCCCCGTGGCGAAGGTCTCCTACGGCTTCGGCGGGGGGGCGGTGGGCACGAACGACCTCGACTCTGCGGACAAGCAGCCGCCAGGGCATACCGTCGAAGGAGGTGGCGGAGGAGGCGGTGTTCGCATGATCCCGCTCGGCATGGTGGAAGTAACCCCGCAGCAGACCCGATTTCTCCCGTTTGGCGGTGGCAAGCGAATGCTTGGAGCCTTAGCGGTAGGCCTTGTCGTAGGACTCTTGCTGGGAAGAAGGTATTATCGAAAGGCCCTCAGTTGAGCATCGAATGCCTCCATGATGTGAACATTAAGTCTAAATGAGGACACTGTCAGCGCGCCCACGAGCTTGACAATTCAGCGCGTGAGGTGAGCACACGACAGTCCGGAAGAACCGCCCCGATCATGCTTTCCCGGTTCGACTGTTCAGACCAGGGCCGGCTCATCCCCCAGCAACACCGCGAGCCCTTCCCACTGCGGCAGGTGCTTCACCAGTTTTAGGCTCCCTGCTGCTGATTACGTTACTCGTGTGCCATCAAGCGACCGCTTTCGGCTTGTTGATTGGGAGGCCGAGTGCCTTAGCGACTCCTTGACCATAAGCCGGGTCGGCCTTCGTGAAGTGTTTCAGTTGTCGTTCGATGATGAACTGTGGCACTCCCTGCATCGCCGCCGCGATGTTGCGGAACAACCGCTGCTTTTCATCTGTAGGTAGCAACCGGTAAAGATTGCCAGCCTGCGTGTAATCATCGTTGCCGAGGCGGTGATCGTACCGATCTGCTTCGCCGGAGATGCGCAGGGGCGGTTCTTTGAAACGTTCATCCTCCACGGGGCCACTGAAGCTATTCGGTTCGTAGTTGACAGACCCGCCGCCATTGCCGTCAAAGCGCATCGCGCCATCGCGGTGGTACGTGTGCGCCTCCGTCGCATGTGGACGATTGACCGGAAGGCTTTCAGCATTGACGCCGAGCCGATAACGATGCGCGTCGGGGTAAGACAGGATGCGCGCTTGCAGCATCTTATCAGGGCTGAAAGAAATGCCCGGCACAATGTTGGCGGGCGCAAAAGCGGCTTGCTCAATTTCGGCGTGATAGTTTTCCGGGTTGCGGTTGAGTTCGAGGACGCCCACCTCCATCAACGGATAGTCCTGGTGCGGCCAGACCTTTGTTAAATCGAAAGGATTGTATGGTGTATGGTCCGCCTCGGCCTCCGGCATGATTTGGACGTAGAGCTGCCACTGCGGATAATCGCCTCGTTCGATAGCAGAGAACAAGTCGCGCTGCGCGCTTTCGCGGTCAGCACCGATGAGCTTCGCGGCTTCTTCGTTGGTCAGGTTCTCAATGCCCTGCATGGTCTTGAAATGAAACTTGACCCAGAACCGTTCGTTCGCCGCATTGATGAAACTGAACGTGTGACTGCCAAAGCCATGCAGATGGCGATAGCCTCTGGGCAGCCCGCGATCACTGAAGAGGATCGTCACCTGATGGAGACTTTCCGGCGAAAGCGACCAGAAATCCCACATCGCGGTAGGACTGCGGAGGTTGGTTTGGGGATCGCGTTTCTGTGTGTGGATGAAGTCACTGAACTTGAGCGGATCACGGATGAAGAAGACCGGCGTATTGTTGCCCACCAGGTCCCAATTGCCTTCTTCGGTGTAGAACTTGACTGCAAAGCCACGTACATCGCGTTCGGCATCGGCCGCGCCGCGTTCACCGGCGACGATCGAGAAGCGCATAAGCACCTCAGTTTGCTTGTCTATTTGCGAGAAGAGCTTGGCCTTCGTGTAGCAGGTGATATTGTGCGTCACGGTGAAGACGCCATGAGCTCCCGATCCTTTGGCGTGAACCACTCGTTCCGGCACGCGCTCACGGTTGAAGTGCGCCATCTTCTCGACCAGATGGAAATCCTGCACCAGGAGTGGGCCACGTGGACCAGCCGTCAGCGAATTCTGGTTATCACCTATCGGGCTGCCCGACTCAGTGGTGAGACTCTGTTTGTCTGACACAGTTTTGCCCTTTCTTTACGGTGCATTGTTCACCTGAGATCTGACATACAGCGGAGTGCTGAGCCCTGCTGCTACTTTCAGAGACCGCTCTGCTTTTTCAAACTTCCAGATGGTCAGCCTTCACCCTAGACGAGGGAGGCGGCCATCTCTTGCCATTCTTCTGCCGGTTCTTGAGGCGCTCGATTTGTCGATGTTGGCTCTCAATCTCGCGTGCCTGTGTGGTGAGCTACCGCTCCTGTCCTTCCGACCCACGGTCCTACTTCTGTAACTGGTCGCCGACCAACAAGCCACCGCCTGCGCCCAGTGCGCCGCCGATTACGGCGCCTGTTCCTCCACCGAGCAGCGCACCGGTACCGACACCAACGCCTCCACCAATGAGCATCCCCTTTTCGCGTGTGGTCAAGGGCGTGGAGCAACCCACCAAGGTTACCAGCAAAGCACCGCCCGCGACTCCTATGATCCCTTGACGAAACCGCCGATATTTGGTCATCTGTTGCTTCTCCTTCTGTGAGAAGATGTGCTTCTGCAGCGTGATGCCTCCGTAGTGGCCGTGTCTTGCCCGTCATAGTTCAAGGCGGAGCGAGAAAGACCTGGCCGGATGGGCTGGCTCTCCGTCTTCCTCGCCCCTGGCAGCCTACGCGCATCCCGTGGTGGGACGGCGGGGGCTGGAACCGGTCAGGCGTCCTTCACCTTCTCCACGGCCTTCGCTACGGTTTCCTTGACCTTTTCCGCCACCCTCTCCGCTGTTTCCTTCACTTCCCCTACCACCTGATCGAGCTTCCCCTCGTTCTTGAGGTTGTCGTCATCCGTAAGCACCCCTACCGCCTCTTTGATGCGCCCCTTGATCTGGTCGATCTTGCCACTCATGATCTTCCCCCTTGTGTGCCCCCAGGCGGCCGCGCGTGCGGTCACCTCGGGTGGTTGTGCGGCGCTATGCCGCGTGACCGATGAGGCAGCGCCCTTCAGCCACTGCCTCTCTTCTGTAGAATCCTCCGGCTTGGTCAAGCGCCCTCATGCCGGAGTGGCGGCCGCGAGGTGCAGATCATCCTTGACCGCCCGCACGCCCGGGATCGCACGCGCGGCCATCGCCGCCTCTAGGCGCCGCGCCCCGTTGGCGACGGTCCCTGTCAGCCGCACGACACCATTCTTCACTTCCACGCCGATGTCCTTGAACGCCGCGGTCTCAAAGGCCTGCTTCACCGCGCGCGCCAGCTCCTCGTCGCGCGCCTTCACCGCGGCCTGCTTCGCACTCGCCACCACCTGCAGGTCGTTCACCACGCGCGTCACGCCGCTCACCTGACGGGCATCGGCCGCAGCGGCGGCCTTGGCTTGTTGCGAAGGCACGATCCCGAAGAGCGTGACAACTCCCGCCTGCGTATCCACATTGATGTCGAGCGCCGGCGTCTGGCTGTCGGCCAGCAAGCGCATTTTCGTCTCTGAGGTGATCCACATATCGCTGGCCGCCTCTCGCACGCCGTGGGCCTCACGGGGCTGGTGCGGTGTGGGCTCACGCCAGATCTCCGCATCGGCCAGGGTGTCGGGGCTGTGGACCTCGCTGGCGACCCGCCGGACGCCCGGCACGCGGGCCACCACCTCCACGGCACGCCGGTGTGCACTCAA
Organism: uncultured Nitrospinota bacterium; assembly: GCA_963707985.1. GTDB lineage: Bacteria > Tectomicrobia > Entotheonellia > J063 > CAVPRW01 > CAVPRW01. Next base: position 300,856 of record CAVPRW010000031.1, read on the forward strand.
GGTCGGCGCCGTGCCGGCCAGTCGCACGACGCCCTGGTTGACGGACTGCACGGCGATCTGGCTGTTCTGGAGGGAGGGATCAGCCCGCAACGCTTGCTCGACCCGTGGCTTCAGGGCGTCATCGGACACCTGCACGGCCTGCTCGCGCGGTGGGGCCGCCACCTGGAGCAGGTTGCGCACGCCCGTCACCCCGTCGATTTGCTGGGCCACGGTCGCCGCTTTCGCCTTCTCCCCGGCGGAACCCACCTTGCCGTATAAGGTGACCCGGCCGAGGACGGTGTCCACGTGGACGGCCGTCCCGCTGACGCCCTCCGTGGTCAGGAGGGCCAGCTTGGTCTTCGTGGTGATCCAGGCGTCCGGCATGGCCGCTGCGGCCGGCACAGCCAGCGCGACGCCGAACACGACGGCGAGCACGCTGGACTTGATCCATGATGTACTGTACATAATGTGTCTCCTGTGTATGAAGCGTTTGTAGTGACGTGCCTGTGCGACGGACGAGTGGAGTGGCCTGATCCCGCGAGAGCACTGAGACAGGCGAGACACGGCTCCACTCGTGCCTGGGGAATGTACTGCAAGCGTCCCACGCCGTCTGTGAGATTCCTGCTCAAAATGTTGGAATCTTGCGACAATCGGGCTGCCGGGGGACAGAGGGAGCAGAGACCCTTGCCACTAGAGCCTCCAGCCTTGCTGGCCTTGATGGGGATCTATCTGTTTCACTTTACGGTCTTGTGGGAAATACTCGGGGAGGATGCTTAGCGGCAATCCACTCACGCCTTAGGCCTCTCGATTCTGCCGGGCCTGGAAGGGGAGTACCGGGTCGCGGCATTTCGTTTCGTTGAGAGGAGAGGCAGCCCACCGGCCTTCTAGCGAGATGGGGGCACCATCGACGCGTACTGGAAGGCCGACGCGAATCTGCTGGACCCGTCGGCGGACGTCCAGCTGCCTGAGTCCCAAGTGGCAGGACGCGCGGCGTCAACCTATGGGCCAGCGGTGATTTAGCGAAGGAAATCGTAACGCTGCAGGCGCTCGTGGCGTGGTTGGAGAATGCTAAGCAGGAGGAGGTGCGTACCTGGATGCGGTCCGGGACAGTCCCTACTCCTGGTCGACTGGGACCTGGCCTTTAGGCTGCTGAAGACGCCGGAGGTGTGGGAGATGCCGTGTCAGCACGATGCGAGAAGATGTCCTCCATGAGCCTCATCCCTTGGGATGTCATCCCGATCGTTTGCTGATGGGTCTGACGTTGCGCGTGGTCCATCACCGTACGACCCACCGTAGTCATCCGAGGGACGTCGGTCAGTTCCACAAACCCTTCCCGTTCGAGCGCGCGTTGGATGCCTTTCGTCACACGTTCCTCGAACCCCAGGGCATCAATCAGCGTCTCATAGGGGACTCCCTGGCGCGCGTCTCCTGCACTGCGTGTGTAAAGTTCGTAGAGGAACGCCATACGGTCCTGCTCCATCGCTTTGAATGCAATCAATGCAGTCTCCTTCTGGTGTCATCGTGTCCAGCCCGCCCCGATGATGGTTCCAGGAGCGGGCTGTAAGGCAGGACGTCATGTCTAGCTTGGGATGGCCTCTTCCTATTGGACAACGTAGCGTAAAGCCACCCCCTCTGCCCCGATTGGGACACCATCCGCAAGTTGCCAGGGCCAGGCCGATGGCGGTGGTCCGCACCGCGCTAGCCTGCTGCAGACGGGCAGGTAAACATCTGATACTCGTCGATCAGGCTCGTCCACGCCCCGTCACTAAACCGATGGCCGGCCCCGTGCATGTCCGTAAGGGACAGCTCCAGCACCGTACCTTCCGCCGACTCCACCACAAGCACGATGGGCGAAGTTTTGTACACCGCGAGCACTTTTGCAATGGTCATGGGTGGCACCCTCCACTTCTCACGAATTGTCGTATTCACGAGGTCCTCACACCCCACAAACACCTCACCACCCCGCCGCCTCACTAGACACGGCGGGGGCTGTCCGTCCTGTACCTCACACCCCAGCGGCCGTAGGTCCCCGCGCCACCGCTAGACAGTGATCGGAATCCCCTGCGGTCGGGCCGCGTCACGTTTAGGCAGCCGTAAGGCGAGCACACCATTCTTATACGTGGCCTGGACCTGCGCCTGATCTACGATCGAGGGCAGTCGAAAGGCACGCTGGAAGGCGCCATAGCGGCCTTCTTCCCGCTGGTAATGTCCTCCCTTGATGGCCGGTTCGCGTGTGCGTTCCCCGCTCAGCCTGAGGGTATGCTCGTGGAGCTCAACGCTGATAGCATCCGTGGCGACCCCCGGTAGCTCCACCTCAAGGACGAGCGCGTCGTCCGTCTCATAGATATCAACCGGAGGCTCCCAGGTGCCAGTCACCTCGGCGCCCCCATGGCCGCGATCATTCTCAAGGGCGTGACGAAACAGATGATGGATCTCCTCAGGCATCGACATAAAATTTCTGGATGGACTCCAACGTACGAACGTCATACCTCTCCTTCTCGGTCTGCACTACTCCTGCGCGAAGATCCTGGTAGGTCCAAGCCCAGCCGCGCGTCACTTTCTGAGTTGCTTCACACATTACTATACTTCATGAGTGTATAAATATCAAGAAAACTATGCATGTAATACTACTATAAGACTAATGATACGCTGTGCACCTCTCCACAGCGAGCCCCTCCTAAGGAGCAGGCGGGAGCTCTATGTGACCAAAGAGCTCGTCTCAAGATAGCTCTAGGACCGTTGAAGAGATACCTTGCTGTCGTCGAAAAGCCTTCCCAATGTATTGCTTTTAAGGTTTTTTATGGTATTCTATAGAGCAGTATTAATGTATTCTCTCAACTAACCTCTAAATAGAGTTCAGGAGGATGACATGAGCCCTGCAAAGACGCCCACGCAATTGCGGTTGACCCAGGATCTGCTCGAACGCGCTGATGCCCTTATCGAGGTCATGGCCGCGGACCCAGAAGTCCGGGCCTTGGGCATGCCGACACGCACAGCAGTGTTGCGCTTGGCCATTGCCCGCGGCTTGCGGGACCTGGAACGCCAGTACCAACCACCAGCGCCGGCCTATGCGTCGGGGCCCCATTTCCCTACCATGCCCCATGATGCGACTGCCCGCTCACGCGAGGGGACGCTCTCGCACGTGTATGCGGGGCGTGACGGTGAGGACCAGGAGACGAAAGCGCCGCATAACGGGTCCGGCGTGTCTGCACCCGCACCGAAAGCACGGTGATGCGTATGGGCCGATGGCAACCGAGTATTGTGATTGATGTGCAGATGTTGGTGACCCAGGCGGCCAACGTTGCCATCATGGAACGTGAGATGGGACACCCGCCACGGATTATCCGTGCCCCAGATGCATGTTATCTCTTTCAGGCGCGCGATGAAGAGCGGCTGCCAAGCTTGGTGGACCGCTGGGAATCCTATGGCATCGCGGCTCAGGTAGTCCTGGTTCCTCCTGGGGGTGGGCCTGAATCCCGTCAAAGATAGGCAGTGACCCCAGAAGGCCAACAGCTGGGGTGATCGGCAGATCGGTCCCTGCATCACGCACAGTATCAGAGATTACGTCAAGACGGGACACGACCACGCAGCGGATACGCTGAACCATGCAACCGAAAAGCTTGCTGACACGATTACCGAGGCTGGGCAGATGCGGAACAATGCCGCCGAAGAGCCGAGGACACTACATTCAAGGTGGTTCCATGGATGGCGGAGGCATACATCGCAAGGGAAGGAGAGTCTCATGCAGAACTGGCATAACGCACTCCCACGCTGGGACGACGGGCCTCCAGCCTGGCAACCCCAGCCAGGCGAGGTCCTGGCTGGGGTGATCGACCGCTACACCATCAGCGATACCCCCCAGGGACTGGTCCGGACGGTGATTTTGACCGAGGCGCGGACGGGAGAGCAGGTCAGTCTGCGCCTGGCCTCAAGGTGCTTGCTGTCTTTGTTCGCGCAGTATCAGCCCCACCCTGGAGAACGGATTGATGTACGCTACCGGTGGAATGCCCCGGACCATGGTTATCAGCGGTGGAGGCTCCTCATGGACCGCCCAGAGGCGCTTGATTTTTCCCCGTTGGGTGGGGAAGCATCCGACGAGGCGCCTTGGCACCGACAGCCGCGCAGATATAGCGTCGTCGCCGCATCGCCGCCTTACACAGTGGACGGGCAGCTCAGCCAGCGCGCCCCACACTCCCAGCGTACAACTCGCCAGACGCGGCTGAGGATGAAGCCTAGGACAGCCACCAACCCGGGCTGAACAGCGATGCTGCAAGGGGCACGCGGCGGCAATACACGTGCCTGCGCCCCGCAGGCAGTCGCGGCAGGGAGGTAAACGCGCGTTTAGACCTCACCAATGGCGTAAGCTCGTATGGCCCACCCTGCCTTAGTGCCAAGCATGGAACACAGCTTTAGGCTATACATGGCTCTTCGCACCATACCTGCCCATATCAACCTCGGCGCTCGTGGCAGCTCACCCCGAGTGGCCATTAGGGATTCGCGGGGCGGTGGTAGCCGGGGTGACCAGCGTTGGTTTTTGCACGACCCGGCACTGGACCATATTCCTCAAGGGACATAGCCAAGATTGGGTGCCAGCCACTTCTCGACTTCCGTGAGCTCCATCCCTTTGCGCTTGGCATACGCTCTGACCTGATCCCGATCGACTCTCCCAACATTGAAATAGCGTGCCTGAGGATGGGCGAAGTACAAACCGCTCACCGTCGCCGCCGGCATCATGGCGGCGCTCTCGGTGAGGTACATGCCGGCCGCAGAGGCTTTAAGCTCGGCGAACAGCGTGCATTTCTCGCTATGATCGGGGCACGCAGGATAGCCAAGGGCGGGTCGAATGCCGCGATACTGCTGGCCGATCAACGCTTCGAGGCTCAGCCGTTCGCTCGTCCCATAGCCCCACTCCCGCCGCACCCGTTGATGGAGATATTCGGCGAACGCTTCAGCCAGGCGATCGGCCAGGGCTTTGACCATGATCGCGTTGTAATCATCGTGGTCCTGCTCGAAGCGTCGAACAAGCGCATCCGCTCCCAGCCCGGCCGTAACGGCAAACCCACCCAGATAGTCGGCCAAACCGCTGTCGACGGGTGCAATGAAGTCGGCCAGGGACAGATAGGGACGCGTGTCGTTATGGACTTCCTGCTGCCGCAGCATATAAAAGCGAGCCAACTCCTGCCGCCGCGTGTCGTCGATGTAGAGGATGATGTCGTCGCCGTCGCTATTGGCGGGCCATAAGCCATAGACGCCCTTGGCGGTCAACAGGCGTTCGTCGATGATGCGCTGCAACAGTTCCCTGGCGTTCGCATACAGCTCGCGCGCCGCCTCGCCGTATTGGGGATGCTCCAGGATCTGCGGAAATTTTCCCTTCAGCTCCCAGGCCACGAAGAGGAATGTCCAATCGATATACGAGGCGATCTCGGCCAGCGGTACATCATCCAGCAATCGACGGCCCGTAAATGACGGCACAGAAATGTCGGTTGGACGCCACTCGATCTTCAGCCGTCCGGCAAGCGCCGCGTCGTATGGGACCAGAACGCTCTCGCGCCTCCTCGCAAAGACAGCGCGCAAGCGCTCATGCTCATCGCGAGCCGCTTGATCGAAGGTCTCACGCTGTTTGGGATCGAGCAGGCTCGCCACCACCCCGACGGCGCGTGAAGCATCGAGCACGTGCACAGTGCTCTGGCTGAACTGCGGGGCGATCTTCACGGCCGTATGCTGCGCGCTGGTCGTCGCGCCCCCGATCAGCAGCGGGAGGGTAAACCCCCGACGCTGCATTTCTTTGGCAACGAACACCATCTCGTCGAGGGACGGGGTAATGAGCCCACTTAAGCCGACGACATCGGCTTGCACATCGAGGGCCGTCTGCAATATCTTATCGCAGGGCACCATGACACCGAGGTCGATGACCTGATAATTGTTGCAGCCAAGCACGACACCGACGATGTTCTTGCCGATATCGTGCACATCGCCTTTGACCGTCGCCAGCACGACCGTGCCCTGCGAGGTGGGTTTGCCCGCATCCCCCTTCTCCGCCTCCATAAAGGGCAGGAGATAGGCCACCGCCTTCTTCATGGCCCGTGCACTCTTCACCACTTGCGGTAGGAACATCTTGCCGGCGCCAAAGAGATCGCCAACGATCTGCATGCCGCTCATCAGCGGACCTTCAATGATCTCCAGGGGGCGGGCATAGCGCTGCCGTGCTTCTTCTAGATCAAGATCGAGGAATTCAACCTCACCTTTGACCACGGCATAAGATAAGCGCTCCTCAACGCTGCCCTCACGCCACGACAGGTCGAGTGCCTTTTTCTGGCCCTCTCCCTTAACGGTCTCAGCCAGAGTGATCATGCGTTCGGTCGCATCTGCTCGACGATCGAAGAGCAAGTCCTCGACATGTTCGAGCAAGTCCTTGGGAATTTCCTCGTAGATCCCGAGCTGCCCGGCGTTGACAATCCCCATGTCCATGCCGGCCCGGATAGCATGGTAGAGAAAGGCCGAGTGGATCGCCTCACGTACCAGGTCGTTGCCGCGGAAGGCAAAGGAGAGATTGCTCACACCTCCGCTGATCTTGGCTCCGGGGCAGGTCTGCTTGATCATCGTGGTGGCCTTGAGGTAATTGATGGCGAAGCGATTATGCTCCTCGATACCGGTGCCGATGGCCAGGATGTTCGGATCAAAGATGATGTCGTGCGGATCGAATCCCACCCGTTCGGTGAGGAGGTGGTAGGCCCGCTGGCAGATTGCGACTTTGCGCTCAACGGTTTCCGCCTGTCCCTGCTCATCAAAGGCCATCACCACTACGCCGGCGCCATAACGCTTGATGCGTCGGGCTTTATCGAGGAAGTCCTGCTCGCCTTCTTTGAGGCTGATGGAGTTGACGATGCCCTTGCCCTGCACGCACTTCAATCCAGCCTCGATCACCGACCATTTGGAGCTATCGACCATGATCGGCAGCCGTGCGATCTCCGGCTCGGTGGCCAGCAGATTGAGAAATGTGGTCATGGCCTGCTCGGAGTCGAGCATCGCCTCGTCCATGTTCACATCCAGAATGTTGGCGCCCCCCCGCACCTGGTCCAGGGCCACGTCCATCGCCGCTGTGAAATCGCCGCTTTTGATCAAGCGCGCAAAACGGCGTGAGCCGGTGACATTGGTGCGCTCACCGATCATGATGAAGTTGCTGTCCGGGCGGATGGTCAGCGTCTCTAGCCCACTGAATTGGGTGTAACGCTCCGCTGGTTGTGGCACGACTCGCGGTGCCATGCCCTCGACCGCCTGGGCGATGGCGCGAATATGATCAGGGGTGGTGCCACAGCAGCCACCGAGAATGTTGACCAGGCCGCTGGCGGCAAACTCACGCAGCAAGCCAGCGGTCGTTTCCGCCTGTTCATCATAGTCGCCGAAAGCGTTCGGCAGCCCCGCGTTCGGGTAGCAACTCACATATGTCGTAGCGATTTTCGCCAGTTCGGCCATGTAGGGTCGCATCTCGCTGGCGCCAAGCGCGCAATTGATGCCAACGCAAAAAGGTTGCGTCTGGGCGATAGAAGTCCAGAAGGCGTCGATCGTCTGTCCCGACAACGTACGTCCGCTGCGGTCCGTGATGGTCACCGAAATCAGCAGCGGTAGCGTCACACCCTTTTCGTCGAATAACTCCTGGATGGCCACAAGGGCGGCCTTGGCGTTGAGGGTGTCGAAGATCGTCTCGAGGACCAGGAGGTCCACACCACCGTCGATCAGGCCACGCACTTGTTCAGCATAGGTCGCGCGGAGTTGATCGAACGTCAAGGCGCGGAAGGCTGGGTCGTTGACATCGGGCGACAGCGACAGCGTACGATTGGTAGGACCAATGGCGCCGGCGACAAAGCGCGGTTTCTGCGGTGTGCGGGCGGTCCACTCTGCCGTGGCTTGTTTGGCCAGCCGAGCAGCCTGCAAGTTGATCTCATACACCACGGCTTGCAGGCCGTAATCGGCCTGCGCCACGGCGGTGGCGGTAAACGTATTGGTTTCGATGATATCGCTGCCAGCCGCGAGATAGGCGTGATGGATGCCTGAGATGACGTCTGGGCGGGTCAGCGTCAACAGATCATTATCCCCTTGGACATCGTGAGCGTGATCCTTAAACCGCTCCCCACGGAAGGCCGCTTCGTCGAGTCGGTGGCACTGGATCATGGTGCCCATAGCGCCATCCATAATCAGGATGCGCTCAGAGAGCAAGGTTTCGAGGAGCTGGCGCTGAGGTACAGTCACCATATCGAGATCATTCCCTACTGGGGTGTGGACGGAGGTGATCCGCGGTCAAGCGCTGGTCATCCTCCTGGCTACACCGAGACATTTGCGCTCCATTATGGATAGATGCCGGGAAACTTCAGCCCGGTTTCCTCCGGCAGTCCACACATGAGATTCAGATTCTGTACCGCCTGACCGGCGGCGCCCTTGCCTAAATTGTCAATGACGGCGATAGCGATGGCCACCCCGGCACGCTGATTCACTCTAACAGCGACGTCGCAGAAATTCGAGCCCAGGGTAGCCTTGGTCTCGGGTAGCGCATTCTCGAGCACACGAACGAAGGGTTCACGCGCATACGTTTGTCGATAGAGCGCGAGCGCGTCAGGCTCCGACAGATCACTCGCCAGTGGGGCGTACGCCGTGACCAGAATGCCTCGTGTCATCGGGATGAGGTGTGGGGTGAAGACGACTTGCACGGTCGTCCCGGCGATGCCCGACAGCTCCTGCTCGATCTCCGCCGTATGGTTATGTCCCACCACGCTGTAGGCTTTGACGTTCTCGTTGGTCTCGGAAAACCCCAACCCGCCGCCACCTCCACGTCCTGCGCCCGACACGCCGGACTTGGCGTCGATGATGATCCCCTGGGGACGTACTTTGCCAGCACGCAACAAGGGCGCCAACGCCAGAATGGCCGCCGCCGGATAGCAGCCGGGATCCGCCACCAAGCGGGCACGGGCGATCGCGTCGCGATGCAGTTCCGAGAGACCATACACCGCCTCGTCCAGATACTCCGGAGCGGTGTGCGTGAGCTTGTACCATTGGGGATAGAGCTCAGGCTGTTTCAGCCTGAAATCGGCGGCGACATCGATCACCTTGGTGCCCTGTTTCAGTAAGTCCGGCACCAGGCTCATGGCCATGCCGCTGGGCAGCGACACAATGGTTACGTCTGACTCACCGCCGATGCGTTCGAGATCAGCCTCGACCATGGTTTGATCCACAAAGCCGCGCAGGTTCGGATAGAGAGTAGACATGGCCGTGCCCTTCTTGGTCTCCGCCGTCACATGCACGAGCTGTACGAGTGGGTGCGTTGCGAGCAGACGCACCGTCTCCGCCCCCCCATACCCCGAGGCCCCGATCACACTGACTTTAATCCTGTCCACCGATGTTCTCCCAGTACCCTGATGCGTCCGCCAGCTTCGTCAATAGTTTGCCTCCCCCAGGGGGAGGAGGAATTTGGCTATGATACCGCCACGACAGTCTTCCGCTCCCGCATCAACACAGCCAACGGTGCGGCACCCATGGTCAGGAACCCCAAGAGGATCATCGTCCATCCCAACCCCGCAACATCCCCGAGCCAACCATACAGCACTGGAGCGACCATCCCAGACCCCTGATAGAGCATATAGAACAACCCGTAACCGCGAGTACGCGCCTCAGGCGAGACCAGCTCGGCCACGGTAGCGTAGAGCACCGATGACGTGCCATTCAAGAACACACCCAGGACCGGTAGCAGGAACAGCGCTGCCGTAAGCGGCAGCGGCAAGAGCGCCAGAATCGACAGGCCGGTAAGGAGCTCCGTCACCACCACCATACGCACCGCCCCAAGGCGCTCCGCCAGCGGACCGCAGACGAACTTGCCGCAGGCCCCACCAGCAAACACCAAGGTAAATAACAAACCCATTTGCTCGGGGCTGGCGCCTTTCTGAGCCAGCAAGAAGGGCACAAAGGTGAGGAACGCCGCGCGCGCCGAATCATCCAGCATGCCCACCGCCACCAGTCCACCAAAGCGCTTGCGATCGGTAATACCCCAACCGCGTACCTTTTGCCGCTGCATGCCGGCATCAGCCGTGTGTTGCGCCAGGCGCTCCTGAGACTTGCCTCCCATCCAGACCACCAGCGCCGCGACCAGACCGAAGGCTCCCAGGAGCTCGACCGAAGCGCGCCAGCTCAGGACCAGAATTATCCCACTCAACAGTGCCGGGAAAACCACCTTGCCGACGTCCCCAGCGAAATTATAGGTGCCCATGGCGGTGCGTCTTCCCTGCGCTTCGTAGGCGCGTGAAACCAGGGAAGAGGACAGAGGGTGCTGTAGGCTGGCGCCGACGCCGATGAGCAGGCAGAGTGACGCCACCGTTGGAAATGACCAAGCCGGCGACAGCAGCAGGAAGGCGCCGGATAGGGTCGCCAGCCCGAGGGCTAGCATACGTCGCTCACCGACGCGCTCGGCGATGATTCCCCCCGGTAGTTGAAAGAGGCTCTGGCCTCCAGAGATCAAGGTCTTGAGAAACCCCACCTGGGCATAGGAGAGCTGCAGGTCGGTGGCAATGAGGGGGAGCAACAAGTACATGGCGCTGGTATAGCCATCATGGATCGCATGCATGATGCAGCACAGGAGCAACACCACCTGCTGCTGCGCCAACCCCTGTTGGGCAAGAACAGTCATTGGAGCGGCAAATTGTCGCAAACGAGAGGTCATCACGCACTCCCACAGGTGCAGCCATCACGAACCATTGGCGGAGACACCGCGAACGCCAGCACCTCGAAAGGTCACGCACAAATTCGAAGAAGAGGTCATCATACCATATTTGAGATGGCACTGAAATGGAGATGTTGGGTGCAGCTGGGCCCAAACGGCATGACGCACTCCGCTGTTCATGCAGCTCCTAAAGGCATCCTGCTTCTCGGATATTTAAGTATATTTTAATCTATTTTTATCAAAAAGATGATATACTCATGCCCGCGATAGGCACCCCTAGGTTCGAATTGTGCTTTCGGATTCGACCGCCGGACGATTGGCAACGTCTGGGTAAGTGGCCACCGCATGTGTGGTGCGCACGGAAAACCATTTGCAGGGCGTGTCCTGGGTGAAACGTCCTCTTCCAGAGCTGCTGTACCCCGTCACCACCTCTGAACAAACAGATAGGAGGAACCATGGAACACCCGAACGGGCAGGACCGGCAGACCGAGGTCACGGTGTTAAAGTGGGAACAGCGGAAAGAATTCGTCGGTTTCACCGATGACGACGCGCTGTTACTGCGCGACTTGAGTCCCCTTAGCGAAACTTACGCAGACGAAGTCGTGGAGGACCTGTATCGACAGTTCTTGCGCTTCGACGAGACGAGGGCCTTCTTCCCGGATGACGCCACGTTGAAACATGTGAAGGCGATGCAGAAGCAATACTTCCTCGGTCTGACGGTCGGGGACTACGGCCAAGAGTATCTGGCGAACCGCCTACACGTTGGGCGCGTCCACCAGCGTATTGGGTTGTCACCGCGCTGGTACATAGGGGCATATTCGCTCTACATGCAGTCGGTGATCCCCCGCGTGATAGCCGCCTTTGGATCCGACCTGAAGAAGGCGCAGCGCACGATCATCGCGCTGCTCAAACTCATTCAGTTGGACGAGGAATTGGCCATCACCACTTACATTGCGGCCTCTGAGGCGGTCATCGCTCGGCAATCCCGAGAGATTTTGGAGATTTCCACACCGGTCGTGCGAGTCTGGGAGGGGGTGATCGTCGCGCCGCTCATTGGCATGCTGGATACCCAACGCGCGCAGCAGTTTACGGAGCGGCTATTGACTCGCGTCGTGGAGACGAGGTCGTCGGTAGCACTGGTGGACATCACTGGGGTACCGATGGTCGACACGCACACGGCTCAGTACCTCCTTGAGGCCATCGCCGCGGTACGGCTGCTGGGCGCACAGTTAGTGTTGACGGGCGTGCGTCCGACGATCGCCCGGACGCTCGTGCACTTAGGTATTGACCTCGAAGGCGTCGTCACACGGGCATCGCTGGAAGCTGGGCTGCGCTTCGCGATGGAAAGCATGCATCTGCAAGATGCGGCCAGAGATGGGCAGCGGTAGCACGGACATGGCCACGTGCCTAGGAAATAGCGGCAAAGGGGAGACGCCATGGCGGAGGAAGGCATTTCGGTCGTCAAAGTGCGCGACGTGCTGATGGTTACCATGCCGGCTGACCCTGATGATGCGAGCGTGTCGGCGCTCCAAATGAAAGTGCTCCAGATGATGGAGCAGTACGAAGCGACGGGGCTGGTGTTGGACATCTCTGCGGTCGAGACGCTCGATTCCTTTTTCGCCAGGACAGTAACGGAAACGGCCCAGATGGCGGCGCTGATGGGGGGGCGCACGGTCATTGCCGGGATGCGCCCAAGCGTTGCCATCACCGCCACTCAGTTGGGGTTGACGCTGGGCCGCGCAATGAGCGCGTTGGACGTGGACCGTGCGCTGGAGACATTGACCGATGCGGGCCAGGGGAAGCGATAGCTATGAGCGCTGAGCATGCGGGGGAAGTGCGGATTCACTCGGAGAGCGACATCGTTGAGGCCCGCAGGACTGTTCGCACTGCGGCGACCCAAATGGGCTTCGGCATCACGGATGTCACACGCATCGCCACTGTCGCCTCGGAGTTGGCACGCAATGTCTTTCTGTATGCTGGGTCAGGCATCATGCGTTGGCGGGCACTAGATACGGGGGGTAGGATCGGCATCGAGCTGACGTTTAAAGATAGCGGCCCGGGCATCACTGACGTTGAGCAGGCGATGCAAGGAGGTTATACCACCAGGGACGGGTTGGGGATGGGATTGCCGGGCGCCAAGCGCTTGATGGACGAGTTTGAGATCGCCTCCGAGAGCGGCAAAGGCACCATCGTGACAGCGAAGAAGTGGCACAGACGCTTGGGAGAGAACACCTCATGATACAGGCGTCTATGCATCATTTGCCACCTGTACTGATCGCAGTCGTCCATGGCAGCGATGTGAACGAGGCACGCCAGAGGGCTCAGGTGATGGCGCTGGCCATCGGCTTTGACGAGACGGTAAGCGCTGAGGTAGCCCTCGCCGTGAGCGAGCTCGGCGCCAATCTGCTGAGGCGTACCAAGGGGGGGACGCTGACGCTGACGCTACTCGTCGATGGCCGGCGCGTCGGCATGCAGGTCATTTCGCAGGACCGCGGCCCTGGCATCGCGGATATAGAACAAGCGCTGCGGAATGGCTTTTCGACGGCGGGCGGTTTGGGCTATGGCTTGGGCACGATAAACCGCCTCATGGATGAGTTAGACATTGTGTCAGAGCCGGGGACGAACGGGGGCACGCGAATCACCTGTAAGCGCTGGCTGCGCGCCGATGTACGCCGGACGATGCCTGGCCCGCTGACCTTTGGCGCAGCCAGTCGGCCACATCCGAGGATGACGGAGAACGGTGATGCCTTCGTGATCAAGTGCTGGGGCGAGGGTGCGCTGGTGGCGGTGATCGATGGTTTGGGACACGGGCCCTTGGCCCAGCGCGCGGCGCAGACGGCGCGACAATACGTGGAGGGCCATGTCGATCAACCGTTGGATCTTATTTTTCGCGGTGTCGGCCGTACTTGCCGTGCCACGCGTGGTGTGGTGATGGCGCTGGCGCGCTTCGATTGGGGTGGGACACAACTGACCTTCGCCAGCATCGGTAACATCGAAGTGCGCGTGTTCGGGAGTGTTGAACCGATGAATTTTCCGGTCCGCCGTGGCATCGTCGGCGTCAACGCCCCCAACCCCGCGGTCATACAACATCGTTGGCAGCCAAACCATGTCTTAGTCCTCCACTCTGATGGCCTAACGACGCTTTGGCGATGGCAAGATTTTCCAGACCTCAGGAGGGCTTCGGCATCGGTGATGGCCCGGCGTCTATTACAGGCGCTGGCCAAAGATGATGACGATGCAACGGTTCTGGTCGTCAAAGGGGAGGATGAGATGCGGTGAGTGCGCATGTCTGGGAACAACGATTCGAAGCAGCGCAGGAAACCATTCGCCGGCTGCAAGATGAGCTAGCCGAGACCAACCGTGGCCTACTCGCCCTGACCATGGAGTTGGAAGAGCGGGTGGAAGAGCGCACCGCAGAGCTGCGCGCGGCACACGAGAAATTGGAACGGACCAATTCTGAGTTGCTGCAGTTGACCTTGGAGCTGGACGACCGCGTCGCGGCACGCACCGCAGAGCTGCGGGCAAAGGACGAAGAGATTAGGGCGATGTCGCAACAACTTTGGCAAACCGCCAAGCTCGCAACCATGGGAGAGTTGGCAGCGAGCATCGCCCACGAACTGAACAATCCCCTGGCCACGGTGAGCTTGCGCGTTGAGATGCTGCTAGGACAAATGGCTCCCGATGCACCCCAGCGGCGGGCCCTCGAAGTTATCGTACGGGAGGTCCAGCGCATGGGGCAGCTCGTCGGCAATCTACTGCAGTCCACACGCCGCGGCCAACAGCAAGTTTCCACGCTGGACGTGCGCGAGGAGATCGAGTGCACACTGGAATTGATTCACTACCACCTGCGCAACCATCACATCGCTGTCGTGTGCCAGTTTGCGCCCGACGTGCCGATGGTGCAGGCCGATCGTCAGCAGTTACGACAGCTGTTCCTGAATCTGTTCGCCAACGCCAGCGACGCCATGCCCCAGGGCGGAACGTTGACGCTGCAGGTGAAGACGGATCCCCCCGCTCAGCAAATCGAGATCGCTATCTCCGACACGGGTATGGGGATCGCGGCCGAGGATTTACCGCGGGTGATGGAGCCATTCTTCACATCCAAGCCAGAAGGCCGAGGAACAGGCTTGGGGTTACCGATCTGTCGGCGCATCGTGCAAGAGCATCAAGGCGCCCTTTACATTGTGAGCACAGTCTACGAAGGGACCACAGTATTGGTCACGCTGCCCACCCAGCATAAACAGCACGGAGCATCTTTCATTGAGGCCTAGAAGGGTTACTGGCGAGGTGCATCATGGACACATCGACTCTGGGCCGCTTGCTAATCGTCGATGACGAAGTCGAGCTCAAGACCGCCTTATGTGAAACGTTGTCAGCGCAAGGCTATGACGTGGTAGGGACAACGTCGCCGACGGAGGCCTTGCAAGTCATGCAAGACCAGGATTTCGACCTCCTCCTGGCCGATTTGATGATGCCCGAGATGGATGGTGTGGCACTCCTCCGCGCCGCGCTAGCTATCGACCCGTCGCTGGTGGGCATCATCATGACCGGCCAGGGCACGGTGCAGACGGCAGTGGAGGCGATGCAGGCTGGCGCCTTCGATTACCTCCTGAAGCCATTTAGATTGCAGACCCTCCTGCTCACCCTATCGCGCGCCCTAGACGTCCACCGGCTGCGCCAGGAAAATCTCCTGCTCCGGGAGACAGTAGCGCTTTACGAATTGAGTCGGACGATCGAGTTTACCTTGGATTTGAAAACCATCTTGGAGAAGACCGCAGACGCGGCCCTTCAGCAATGCGAGGCCGAGGAGATTTCCATCATGTTGCCGACGCCTGCGGGCAACGAGCTCTGGATAGCGGCGGTGCGTGGCATGCACCATCAAGCCCTGTCAGGCAAATGCGTGCCGATCGACCAAGGGATTGCGGGTTGGGTCGCGCGTCACCGCGAGCCGCTGCTCTTACACGGTGAGGTCAAAGACTTACGTTTCGCGCCCGCCCGCGCCCGCCCAGAGATCCAGTCCGCCATTTCCTTGCCCCTGCTGCTCGGAGGTCAATTGGTCGGCGTCTTGAACGTGAACTCACTCCGCCACCGCCGCTTTACACCTGGAGACATCAAAGCTTTGACGCTGATCGCGAATACTGCGATCAGCGCCCTCGAAGCCGTCAGGCTCTATAACGAGGTCAAGCAAGCCGAGGAACAATACCGCATGATCTTCGAAAATGCCGCCGAGGGCATCTACCAGAGCACACCCGAGGGGCGCTTCATCACCGTCAACCCTGCTATGGTGCGTATGTTGGGCTATGAGTCGAGCACGGAGATGATAGCCGCCATCACCAGTATCGACCACCAATTGTATGTGGATCCAACTCAAGGCCGGCAGTTCCGGCAATGGCTCGAAGCACATGGGGTGGTGCAGGGCTTCGAGATGCAGCTATGCCGTAAAGACACGAGCGTCATATGGGTCTCTGTCAATAGTCGGGCTGTACGTGAGGCCAGCGGTGCCCTACGGTACTATGAGGGCACCGCTGAAGACATCACCGCACGCAAACAGGTGGAGGAGTTGCTTGAAGCCCGTGGCCGCCAACAGGCTGCTATTGCCGACCTGGGCAAACATGCCCTCGCCTATACCGACCTTGCTTTGTTGATGGGCGATGTGGTCAGCCTCGTCGCGCAGACACTCGAGATGGAATATTGTGGGGTGTTCGAACTGCTCCCGAACCGCAGCATGGTGTTGCGTGCAGGTGTGGGTTGGGAGCAAGGAGCCGTGGGTCACGCCATCGTCGACGCCAGTGCCGAGTCCCTCGCGGGCTACATCCTGGGCGCTGACCAGCCGGTGGTCGTCGAGAACCTGTCCACCGACACGCGATTCCGCAACGCCTCATGGCTTGACGACCATGGAGCGGCCAGCGGCATGAGCGTCATCATCCATGGACAGAGCCGAGTATTTGGCGTCCTAGAAGCACATACCGCCCGAAACCGAGCGTACACCACCGATGAGGTCTACTTTCTCCATGCGGTCGCCCACGTGTTGGCCACCGCAGTTGAACGCATGCGCACGGAGGCTGCACTTCGCCAAACCGACAAACTGGCGACCATGGGTTCGCTGCTGGCCGAGGTGGCGCATGAGTTGAATAATCCCCTAACCATCGTCCTTGGCCAGACCGAGTTGCTCCTCGGGGTGTGTCCACCAGGCCCCATCACGGACCGGGCCAACCAACTCCACAAGGCAGCAGATCGTTGTGCACGCATCGTCAAGAGCTTCCTGGCTCTTGCTCGCCAGCACCCTCCCGAGCGGCAGCAGGTTCAGCTCGATCAGATTGCTCGGGAAGCCGTCGAGCTGCTAGCGTACCCGTTGCGAGTGGATAATGTCGAGATCGTCTGGGATTTGACCGATCGGCTCCCGCAGATTTGGGCCGACTCTCATATGCTGTACCAAGTAATGGTGAATCTCATCGCCAACGCCCAACAAGCCATGCATAACGGCTCTCCACAGCGGCGTATAACCATCACCACCCGTGTCGAGGCGTCCTCAGGGGGCGTCATCCTCATAGTGGCTGATACAGGGCCTGGCATTCCAGCTGAGCTACAGCCACGTATTTTCGAGCCCTTTTTCACCACCAAGCCTCCTGGGCAAGGCACCGGCTTGGGTCTCTCGCTCTGTCAGGGCATCATCGCTAGTCATGGGGGTACGATACGCGTGGAAAGCCCGCCGGGGCGTGGGGCTGCTTTTGTTGTCGAACTGCCTGTGGGAACTCATCCGACAGAGACTGCGACACCGAGCCATGCACCTGGAATGCAGCCGCCGGTCACGCAAAAACACATCCTCATTCTCGATGATGAGGCAGAGGTGGTGGAAACCCTGGCGGAGTTACTGTCTATCGACGCCCATCTCGTGGATATAGCCACCACTGGCGCTATGGCGTTGGACAAGCTGCAGAAACACAGCTACGATCTCATCCTCAGCGATCTGCGCATGCCGGAGACCGACGGACCTGCCTTCTACCGAGCATTACGGCATAACCATCCGGCCTTATGTGAACGCGTGGTCTTCTTAACGGGGGATAGGCTGAGCCCAGAGTTCCGTTCCTTCCTAGAGCAAACGGCTGTACCTACGCTAGGGAAGCCCGTGACGCTGATGGAACTCCGGAGAGCTGTGCAGCAGGTGTTACAACGTAGGGGTCAATGAAACCGCGAGGCTGGCCTTGCCGCCGAGATCGCTGCTCTGCCCCCGTTCATCAGGCTTCAAAACCACCGGGCACGTCGCATCCAAAGCCACATACCAGCGGGGATGAGCGCCATCGCAACCAACGCCAGCACCAGGGCCCAGAGGCTTCGGAACGGGAGCTGTTCGAAGTTCATCCCGAAGAAACCGGTCAGGAAGGTCAACGGCATGAAAATTGTCGCCACCGCCGTCAAGCGTTTCATCACCTGGTTCAAGGTGTTGGAGATATGCGACAAATGTACCTCCAGCGCGTTGGACAGCCGCTCGCGTTGCGTCTCCACCAACTCATAGACGCGGGCTGTATGGTCGTAGAGGTCGCGGAAATAGAGCAGGTGCGACTCTTGAATGAGCGGTAGATGGCGGTTCAGCATGGCGTTGAACACATCGCGCATGGGGCCAATGGCGCGGCGCATGTCGATGAGGATATTGCGACGACGGAAAATCAGCGGTTGCACCGACTCGGGCTGCGGTGTGAAGATGCACTCCTCGATCTCATCGATCCCCTCCTCGAACTGGTCAACCAGCGCAAAAAACGTATCGACCACCGCATCAGCGACCGCATATAGTACAAAGTCGGCGCCACGCTGCATGAGGTCTGGCGCCTGATGCATGCGCTGCCAGACGGCGGCGATGGCGGGGCTATCCTGATCCTCAACGGTGACGAGACAGTGCGCCATGAGGAAGCAGTGAATCTCGGTGGTCTCCAGTGTGTCCTGTTCCCAGGACAGCGCGAACAGCACCAGGAACGCATAGCCATCATAGGGCTCGAACTTCGGCCGCTGATTGCGATTCCGGCAATCCTCAATGGTCAGTGGATGGAAAGCATATGTGTCCTGAAGCCACAAAAGATCGGCGTCGGTGGGAGCCAGACAGCGCACCCAGGTGATCGCCTCGGTGGATTGGCGTAGGGAGGGGAGCTCATCCGGCTTCACCTCCCGCGATGGTTCCCCGGCTTTAGGCAATGTGAGGATGCTGAGCATTGACGACTCCCAGACCTATGTCACCTGCGCCAATATCGACCTGCACTAGCGAGTCCCAAGACGCATGTCTCCCCGATTTCGTGAGCCAAGTCTTGCGGACGCCGCTGCGTTAACGGGCTCAGTACCGGTCCTCTTCCTATTCCTGTAAGTACTTGGCGAACCAGCCTTTGGTTTTCTCCCAGGCATCCTGGGCGGCCTCGGGATGATACGAAGCGCGCTCGTCACAGAAAAATCCATGGTCGGCGCCGGCATACACCTTGATTTCAAACGTTTTCCCCAGCGCGCGCAGTCGATCCTCGATTTTTTTGACCTGCGACAGCGGAATGTAGGGGTCCTTCTCACCAAAAAAACACTGGACCGGAGCCTGCAAGTCACCGGCAGCATTCAGCGGCGCCGAAGGGGTATCGCCGGCGATGTTCCCGCCATAAAACGGCACCGCTGCCTTGATATCGGTGGGAAATGTACAGGCGGCCATGAAGGCGATCGTACCTCCCATACAGAAGCCTGTAATGCCGATACGTTCTCCGTTCACAAAGGTCTGGGTCTTGAGGTGGGTGATGACGCTCTGCAGGTCGGCCGCGACTTTTTCGGCATCAAGCCGCTGCATGAGCGCGATGGCCTCCGGGAGTTGGTCGTAGCCGACGACGTTAGGAGATTCTCGGTAGTAGAGGTCGGGGGCAAGGGCGACATACCCCTCGGCGGCAATCCGCTCGGTGACATCCTTGATGTGGTCGTTGAGGCCAAACGCCTCCATGATGACCATTACCGCAGGGAACTTCCCCTGTCCTCGCGGCTGGGCCTGATGGCACTTCATCTCCCCCTCGCCTGTCCGTAGTCGAATGGTAGTGGTGGTGATTTGCATGGCGGTCGCTCCTGGTGGTTCGCTGCATCAAGGGCTGCCCCACTCCTGAGCCGATGGCAAGAATGCCATGGCCGCATTGTAAAGCAGCCTAGCGCTGGGGTGCAAGAGAGGGAAGGATCGAGGTAGATATTGCCGGGGTGTCGTTGAGAGATGTGTCGCGTGGCGACGAAGCAGGCCCGGCCATGGCATCTGCAGCGAATTGAAGACTGTACAATTTGGCATACAGGCCTCCCCCAGCCAGGAGTTGCGCATGGGTGCCTTGTTCAGCGATCCGGCCGTGGTCGAGGACCAGGATACGATCCATCTCGCGGATGGTCGACAGGCGATGGGCAATGACCAGGGCGGTACGCTGGGCGAGCAAGTGCTTCAGGCCTTCCTGGATCAAGGCTTCGGTCTCGCCATCCACGCCGGAAGTGGCCTCGTCCAGGATCAAAATCGCGGGGTTATGTGCCAGCGCTCGCGTCAGCGACAGCAGCTGCTTCTCACCCACCGAGAGATTGGCCCCACGCTCGAATATCGGCGTCTCGAACCCCTGGGGCAGCGCATCGATGAGGCGTTCGGTACCGATCAACCTGGCTGCCTGCCGCACGTCCTCGCGGGTGATGGTACGATTGCCCAGGGTCAGATTATGCTCTAACGACGCTGAAAATAGGAATGGCTCCTGTAAAACCAAGGCAATCTGACCACGCAGGTCGGCCAGCGATATCTGTCGAATATCGACGCCGTCGAGGAGGATCTGGCCTTGCTGGGGCTCATAAAAGCGGCAGAGCAAACTGACGATGCTGCTTTTACCGGCTCCGGTCGGCCCAACCAACGCTAAGCGCTCCCCTTGGCGCAGGGTGAACGAGACATCGTGCAGCACCTGATCCCCGCGGGCATAGGCAAATGACACGTGCCGGAACTCCACGGCATGCTGGAACGTGGACTGAGGAACCGGCTCGGGAATGTCACGGATCTCCGGGCGTTGATCAAGTAGCTGAAACACACGCTCGGCCGCAGCCATCGCCGATTGCATGAGAGTATACTGATCGCTGAAGTTGTCGATAGGCTGGAAGAAGCGCTGCACATAGGCTAAAAAGGCGGCCAACGTACCTACCGTGAGTGTCCCTTCAAGCGCCCAACTCCCACCGCGCCAAAGAATCACGGCAATGCCGATCGAGGTGATCACGCCAATGACGGGCGTGAATAGCGCCTGATACCAGATAGAGCGCAGCTGTGCCTCCATCTGCTCACCGTTGAGGCGCCGAAAATGCTCGCGGTTGAGGGTCTCGCGGCACAGCAGCTGCACCACTCGCATGCCGCTGAGATTCTCCTGCAAGTGGGCGTTGACCCGCGCCAGCTTGACCCGGATGTCGCGATAGACCTCGCGCATCGGGCCGCGAAACACCAAGAATGCACCGATCAGGAGTGGCAGCACGAGTAGGGTGAGCAGCGCCAGAGGCGGATGTAAGGTGAGCAAAATGATCACGATGCCAACCAGGGTTAGCGCGTCAGCCAGTATCCCTATCAGCCCATAGGTCAGCGTTTCGTTGAGGGCGTCGATATCGTTCGTTAGACGGCTCATCACCCGCCCCAGCGGATTGCGGTCATAGAACGCCGGGGACAAGGTTTGCAGGTGGGCGAACAACTGCGTGCGCAGGTCAAACATCACCCGCTGGCTCATGTAGGACATCGTCACGATCTGGGCTGCACGCACGCCCGCCGCCACGAATAGGGAGAACAAGTAGAGGCCGGTTAGGAAGGCGAGGCCAGCGTGATCGTGCAACAGAATGTAGCGATCGATGGCCACCTTGATCAGATACGGCCCAATCAGTTGTGCCCCCGACCAGAGCGTCATGAGCCCGGCGGCCAGGATGAAATGCTTGGTGTATGGTCGCACGTATGCCAGAAGCCGACGCATCATACGGCGGTCGTAAAGACGACCCAACACCTCGTCTTCGGGATGCGGTGAGGAGGTCATACGCGGTGCCTTAGAACATCGTCCCTGGTGGTCAGTGCCCCAAACTCACGCCAGGCTCTCACGCAAACACTGGTGCTCATACAATTGACGATAGAGTCCCCCGTGGTCCAGTAACTGCTGATGTGTGCCCTCGGCGACGATGCACCCATCGGCCATCACGATGATGCGATGCGCTGCCTGCAACGTTTTGATGCGGTGGGTGATCAGCAGCACCAGGCGCTCACGGGCCACGGCGCGTATGGTCTCGAGTAGCCGCTCCTCGGTCTCGGCGTCGACATTGGAGAATGGATCATCGAGGACCAATACCTCGCCGCCACAGAGCAGCGCTCGCCCTAGGGCCACGCGCTGCTTCTGGCCGCCGGAGAGCGTGATGCCGCGCTCTCCAACCATCGTAGCAATCCCGTGTGGAAACAATTGAATCGACTCCCACAGGCAAGTGTCATGGGCGATGCCCTGGATGGTTTCTGGCGGGGCGTCTGGTCGTCCATAGGCCAGATTCTCAGCCACGGAGGCGGAAAAGAGAAAGGTTTCCTGTGGTACCACCGCGACGCGGCGACGGAGCTCCTGTAACGGGAGCACACGCACATCGACACCATCAAGCCTCACTTGGCCGGCTGAGACATCGTATAGGCGTGGGATAAGATGGCCGATGGTGCTCTTCCCCGCGCCGCTCGGTCCCGTGATGGCGACCAACTCTCCTCTCCAACCCTGGAAATTAATGCCGTGCAGAACCGACCGTCCGTTGTAGGCGAAATCCACCTCCTGAAACACGACGAGAGGCTGTTCACGAGCGCTGTCGGTCGAGGCGCGCACGACCGCGTCGGTCTGTGCCGGCACGGTTGGCGCTGGGGCGGTCGAGAGAATCTCCTCGATTCGGCCAAGCGAGGCCACCGCACGCTGTGCCAGGCTAATCATCCAGCCCAGCGTCGTGAGGGGTTTGGCCAGGAGCCCTACGTAGCCGATGAACGCCACGAATTCGCCCAGTGTGAGACGGCCAGACATCACCTGACTGCCCCCAAACCAGAGCACCATGCCACCCGTGGCGGTGCCAAGGCAGAAAATCATCGGCAAATAGATGGCTCGCTCCCATGCCGCGGCCATGGCGCGCCGGAACAATTCCTGGTTGATGTCGCGGAAGCGGGCCGTCTCCGACTGTTCCTGGCGGTACGCTTGAATAAGTCTGATCCCGGCCAGATTTTCCTGTAACGCGGTCGTCATCTGGCCATACTGCTCCTGAACTGCCAGATAGCGTGGTCGCAGACGCTTGCGAAACCGCATCACCGCGTATCCCAGGAGGGGGAA
Source organism: uncultured Nitrospinota bacterium (assembly GCA_963707985.1). Taxonomy (GTDB): domain Bacteria; phylum Tectomicrobia; class Entotheonellia; order J063; family CAVPRW01; genus CAVPRW01. The sequence goes on from CAVPRW010000031.1 coordinate 323,863, forward strand.
CATCGTGGAAACAAGCAAGGTCAGCGGCCAGCTCATGAGGGACATCAACACGAGGGCCGCGATGAACAGGAACAGCATTTCCAGGAAGCTGCTCAAACTCCAGTTGATGAACATCCGCACGCCTTCCACGTCCGAGGTGGCACGAGACATGATGTCCCCAGTGTTGGCTTGGTCGAAGAAGACGGGCGGCAGGGATTGGAGATGGGCAAAAATTCGGTTACGAAGATCATACGCAATGCGCTGTCCCATACCGGCGATGCGCTGATAGGCCAGATATTCGCCCCAGCCTTTGCCGATCGTCAGCAGGATCACCGCTAGCCCATATAACAGCAGCGGAGTCGAATGCCCATGTTGCACAATGCTGTCGATGCCGCCGCGAAAGGTGAGGGGAATGAGCACTGTCAGGCCGCTCGCGGCGGCAGTAGCGAGGAGCCCGATGGAGAAATCCCAGCGATACGGGCGGATGTGGCGTGCCAGGTGGGCATAAAATCGTTGAGTTGTCGTGGACGCTTTGGTCACAAATCACTTAAGAGGTCGGCGACCACAGCGTCGACACCAAGTGTCGAGCCATTGACCTGGGCGACGAGGTCCTCGAACGTATGGAATGGGCTTTGCCGCCAAAACTCGTGCAAGGCCAGTCGAGCATCCGGTTCGCGGAACCATTCCTCGGCATAGAGCCGCTGCAGTTGCTGGCGGATGGCGGCACCCAACACCCAGCCCCGCACATTCCAAAAGCTGCTGAAGCCAGGGTCGATGTCATACAGATAGTAGCTCTCTGGGTAGGTAAAGCCGCTGGCACGACGCAATGCGTCCCGATAAGCTTCTTCCTTGCCGTCAAGGACCGCGTCTTCATAGAACGTGCGCTCGTAGAGGCATTTGCCGATATAGCGACGCACGACATAGAGCCGTTCGAGCCGTGCCAAGCTTAACCCCTCCTCGGGTTGTTGGACGTGCCGGTACATTTGCACCCAGCGTGGCGTGCGGTTCAACCCGCCGTACAACTCTGCTTGCGCTTCCAGCACGGACGGATCGGGGAAACAGCGGAGCTGGCGGGGAACGTCGGCGGGCAAGGACGCCAGCAGCAGGCTCTTCCCCGTTTCGCGAAAGGCTTGGGCATACCCTCGCATCCCCTCCGATGGTGCCAGGGCTAGGCGAATGTCTCCTGGAATCTCCAGGGCCGCACACCACGCCCCTCCTGCCAGCATGGGGTACTGCTCGATACGTAGGTTGCCTGGTTCATCGGGCTGCCAGCCCCAGTCGCGCAGCCATTGCTGCAAGCAAGGGAGCATCTCACCTCGCGGGAACCAAGTAGCCGTCTCATCCACCCCGAATAGGGCAAGCATGTCATGCCGTTTGGCCTCCTCGAGCCTGATCCCGAGGGTGCGTTTGAGATGCCACTGCATGCGCTCGTGATAGGTGTCGTCCGTTTCCCGGAGAATGGCTTCAAGCGGTTGTATAAACGCATCCAGACGCACGCCAAAGAGTTCTTCCCACAGCATGATGAGGTTCGGATATCCAAGGACTTCGACGACGCCAAACAGCCCGCTCCAGAAGTCGCGATACAGTGGCTGGAAGCCCTGAATCAGACTAGTGGCGGTGCTGTCCAGCGCCTCACGCAGCACCCGTTTGCGTTCCAAAGCCAGGCGTGCGCTCACCTGCCAAAAAGGCACCGGCTCATCAAGAATTGGCACCTCGACGACGGCAGCTTGCTGTCGATCTTGAATGGTTGTGCTGGAGCCGTGCGTCTGGCGGAGCAAGTATTCACCGATGGTAAAGCGGAATAAATGGCGCAGCCCGAGCGTCTGTGGAGCATCGGCGACTCGCAGAGCGGCCTGCAGATCGCGGACGATTGCCGGGGTTGGCCAATCGGCCTCATCGCTCTCAACGTCCCAGTCATGCAGAGGACCAACCCGCCGACGATACTCATCGCGCACTCGCGCCCGTCGGCGCAGTTCAGCTTGTGTGAGGACTTCAGTGATAGTTTCCATGGCAAACCTCCGAGTATACGGTAGCAAAGTTCCGGCCTGAAGGCAATCGTCATCCTGGTGAAAAGTCGCTCGTCCCCTTTGAGAAGCAGAGGCATAAGCGCCCGGTTAAGCCATAGACTCCTGTGGGGCGAGCAACCGTACCTCCTCCCCCCTTCCTAGCCCATGCCCATTTTTTCGCTTACAGGGCGTGGATGAGACTAGAGGGCTGGGCGAGCTGCTGGGCCAGGGCCAGCGCCGCCTGGCAGCCGGCCACCACCTGGTCGGGGTAGCCAAGGAGCCAGAGGGACGGCGCCGTGAGCATGTGGCAACACACTCCAGGATTATCTGCGCTGGAGAGCGCGGCATGGGTGCGGTGCTGTTGCGAATCGTAGAGCCGCCTGCCCTGGTCCAGAGGTACTTGGGGGCCAACAAGCTCACCGCCAAAGAACAAGCTGGCCCACAGGGAGTGGTCGGCCTGCAGCAGGCACTTGCCAAGGTCGTCGGCAGAGTACTGAAGCCATGGCAGCTGGAACGGCCGCCGTGTACTGCTACGAATGCTGGACAGGCCCAGCAGGACAGGTTATGGTAGGGGAAATGCCAGGATGGGTTAGCCAATTTCACCTGTATGGGTCAGAGCTCACGCCTGCCATGGCCATGGTTGGCACATCGACGCACGTCTGTCGGGCCTGAAGTATCATAGGGAGACAGGAATGCCCGCTGCCGTTTGGATGGGATGCAGAGAAAGCTGGGGAGAACCTCGGAAAGCATCGGATCCCTTTTGAGGAAGCCGAGACAGTGTTTGATGATCCTCTGTCACAGGCGCTCCTCGACCCAGATCATTCTGCAGGGGAAGAGCGTTATCTCGAAATTGGTTATTTAGCCGTAGGCGGTCGCTCCTGGTAAGCTATACCGAGCGGCAGGGCTGTGTACACATCACTCAATCAGTCCACACGAGATTGGGACACTCTGGTTCTCCGAAGGACTCGGCCAGAATGGGGACGCCGCAATCCGCGTGTACCAATGTTGGGTGGTTCGATTTAGCGTTGCAGGGGGGCTGAAGGATGGTATCCGAAGACGGTCCGATGTTCTACCCAGAGCACTACCCAGGCGCCGACCTCGGCGCGAAAATCCACAACGTTGTCCAGGAAATCCCCGCGTCGGGCGGGACCATCGACGCTCGCCGCTTCACGGGTAACCAGGCGATATCCGCTACGGTCATCGTCGACCGCCCGATCGTTCTCCTGCTCGGCCATGCCCAGATCACCATCAGTGCGACCCCTGGCATCCTCACGACTGGTTCTGGCCGATTGAGTATCGAAGGAGTGCCCATCGAAGGCACTGGGCTGTATACGTCCCTCGCTCAGTGCGAAATGATTAAACACACGGCGAATTCAATGTTTCAGTGTAGAAACCTTTACTTTGCCCCGAGCGTAACGCAGACCGGCGGGGCCGCGATCTCTATTGTCCCGACCACTTACGCCAATCGTCACCTCGTGCAAGAGTGTGACTTCGAAAGCATGTATCGGTGTATCGTGATAGGCAATGCGAACACGATTCTGATCGATCACTGCGGCTTTTCAAATACCGTTTATGCCGGGATACTATCTTGCTATATCCCGGCCGCTTCGGACTCCGGGCAGACCTACATCACCAACTGCGTCTTCAACACTAACAATGCCGCATCGGCTATTGGCGTGCACTGGTTGGACTCCAGCGGGTTGTATATGGTGAATAACACGATCCTTGCGCATTTCTACGGGGTGCTCGTGGAGTGCACACAGGACGTCGGCGCCTTTAACGAGTTCATGTTCTACAACAACCGTATCAGCCATCAGCGCTCATACGGGATTCTCTGTAAGCGCTCCGCGAGTACGGGAGTCCTCCAAGGCATTCAGGTGTTTGGGAATTCCTTCGGTCTCACGGACGCCGACGCGGCGGCTGGTTTCTCCCTCCAGACCGTCAGCGCCGGCTTCGCCCAAAACGTCATCATTCAGGGCAACTACTTTTCGATGACCCGGGCCACCCATCAGGGGTGTGAGATCGCTGGCGGTACCAACATCACGATCGGTGGGAACATGTTCACTACTAGCAACGCTGCCGCCCAAGCCGTCAACGTCGGGAGCCTGCCCGTCGGACTGAGCGTGTTACCAAACTCTTACTATGGCTTCACGACACGGCTCACCAATGCCTCGGACACCACGGTCGTTTACCCTGCGGCTGTGAGCTCACCCACTGATGGACAGGTCGCCATGGTTGTCCAGCGCAACGTCGGCGGGGTCATCACCACGCAACAAGTCAGCATGGGAGAGGCGGACTCGGGTGGAGCCGGATTTAGGCTGCTCCGCGTGCCGAACTAAATCAGTCCACACAAGATTGGTCCACTCATGCCGCGCATGCCGCAGCCTTGGCGTGTTCCTGTGCGATCCGCTTCTCAACGGCTGCGGTGACTGCGGGCTCATCGTAAAGGTCTGACAACTTGTACTGCCGGGGGCCGTTCAGGTGCACATGGCCTTCCACATCTGCCACCAGATCGGCTAACCGTGCTGTGCCAATCTTGTGTGGACTGATTTAGTGTACGTCGTGCCACGCGGAAGGAGAGGCAGAGCTATGAAGCAGGGTCAGGCACACCACCTCGTATTTGAGGCTGACAAGCCATTACTAGATGCCGGGGACATGCGTCCAGAACCTGAAGCAAGTTGGGGAGCGGGGACGCTTTCACAAGGCCCGGCGCGAGGGCTACACGACCGTCGTGACACATCCGGATGGCACCAAGGAGATCACCCGCCACCATTATCGCCCCGTGCCAGGTAGTGTGGTCCTGGATCAGGACGTGCGCGCATACTTCCCCGACTCCGAGGCGGTTAACGCCGCCCTGCGCGGGCTCATGGCGCTGATTCCGGCTCAGCTCGACTTTTGCCCTTTTGCGAGGCATAGGGGTGAGCGTCGTTGCCGCCCCCACTAGGCTGCGGGGGCCAGGGCATACAGGATGGTTTCCTGGAGCGAGCGCGAGAGTTTTGAGCACTCCTCGGGATCATCCTGGGTGTGAAGACACCACGGCTTCCATAGGGCGCGCCGTACGCACGTGATCATGTCAGAAAAGGTCACCGTCGATTTGCCCCTCCAGAAGACGGCCCCAAGAGTTCTTGAGGTCTTCGGGAGCTGAAGAGAGAGCAGCACAATCGTTGTATATCATCCCCATAAGCAGGGGGTGAGTCGGAGGACGGTGGCTTGGCCCTAACCCTTCGTGAATTCCAGCTTCAGGTATGCGCGGCATTCTTCGAAGGTCGTGTCAATGGACCAGCGTTGTGTGTCACACGCCACGATCTGCTGCGGCCTCATCGTGATGTCTGTGGTCAAGAGATACTCGTCACGAGGGGTCCCTGTACAATCATGGACGTAGACCCAGCGGACTGCCACCAGGTCCGCCCCGAGGCGGTACCAGTGACCCGTGCCCGTGACCACCTCAATGTCTCGGGTGCTTCCGCCATCCCATGCCACGGTGCGGCTGGTGCGGTTGACCGTGGTCGCCACGACCGCTTGTGGGGACGCGAGGTTCCGGCCTTTCACACGCGGGCGTCCCATGGTGTGACGCGTACGCGGGGGAGGAGGTTCGTACCAGGCGGCATCACCATAACACTTGCTGACCAACGTGAGGTGACGCCCGGTGTGCGACAAAACCGTGCGGTCTCGCTGGTGCCGTACCCGGTATCCCCCACAACGATGAACTGGCGCGCTGGAAACCAGCGTACCACGCGTGCCAAGCGGAGTCGGGCCAGAGGCGCCGGCGTTTGATGGCGCGTCCCATGGACCTGATCCCAGGCGGGGTCGCGATACAAGGCCCCCAACACCGGGAGTGCCCAGGGTCTGACCGCGAACGGAAACTTGACTCGTACCGACACGACGACCCCCTGATGCCCCCACCGATACGCCGTATCGCTGTGGGTCGAGCGCACGCCATCGCGATGGCGTCCCTTGCCGAAGACGTGGGGCCCGGGCGTTCTGCGACCGTCTCATCCCCGGCCAGCCACACAGGGCCCCTCGGCACGACATAGTTCAGCAGAAAGGTCAGCAACCTGCGGGCCAGCTCCCATGCCGACCAGCGTCGCTGTGAACACACCCGATGATCTGAGGAGACATGGCCCGTGGCATGATGACGCACGGGCCGTACGCTATTGGTGATGGTCTGGCGACTGCTCGTCAAGATGGCCCCGAGCCACAGCACGAGGGGGGTCACACCTCAGATGAGCCGGCTTAACTCCCCACTGGCGTATAGGAGCTCGCGGCCATGTGTGCCGTCCAGCCCTCGCCAAAATTACCTTTACCTTAGTGCGGAGTTAACTCGACCTTGTTTATTCGAGACCAGCTTCACCAGCAACCACGCCACATAGCGGTAGGACGAGGCTTCCACCAAGGAAAAGCCCACATGGGCAATTTTGCGGGGTTACGATGAACCGATACGGTTGGCTTGGGGTATGTTCAGGATACGTGTAAAAACCGGTCACAGGTAGATAAAACAACCACTTGCATGGTGTTCTAAGGTTGCTTGCACTCGCCACACAGTTCCATCCGTGCAGAGGCAGGTGTCCGAAAAAGGTTCTACCGAGCTGGGATATAACAGGCTGTTTTTACACGCATGAAGTTCAATAGGCCTTCCGTCCGATAAGGTCTACTTTTCTGGACTGACTTCCCTGTGGCCGGAAATTACACGTATCCTGAACATACCCCGGCTTAAGTCCCCACTCAGGTAAACAAAATTATGACGCGGTTTGTGCCGTCCGGCAAATCTCGTGGTCGCTCCATGGTCCCCTCACATTTTTTTCGTCAGGTGTCAGGAATCGCCCTCAGATGGGGTATATATACAAGGGTGTCGATCGACTCGGTCTGCGCTGGGGTAGAGTTGCGGTCCCATCACGGGGGAGCGGGACGAAAGCCCTGCCATGAGCCCGTGAGGGGGGAATCAACGTACCACTACCCCTGAGCCGCCAGCGCCTGCAGGCGAGAGTGCAACGCCACCAGCGCCGCATGACCTGCTCCATGATCCAGGCCTCAGCCTCCCCTTTGATGTGCCAGTGGTTCCCCATTGCACCCCCTAGAGCCAACTGCCGCAAATGGACATAACTCCTATTCTGTCAACTTTTTCCGCCCGTAACATATTGATTTTACATATATGATCAAACATGATCACTTCTGGGGGGCGCGCCGTCCGGGAATTATGATCTTCGATGCGCTCCATGGCTCATCACTCGACACCTTGGAGACGAAACCTGATCAACTGACCCACCTGTCATGACCCAGAATTCATCCGGCCTGAAATCGTTGGCTCTGTTCGTGCCCACAGCCCATGCTGGCCGGCCATGAAGACGCGTGGGCAGCCCCTGTTCCCGAAGTTGACCGCTGCGTCACTACAGTGATGCAACTAAAGATTCCGGGGTTTTGATGCCACATCGTTGTCACACCTGATTTTTGACACCTGCCAAGTAGCGGAAAAAATCACATCCCATCGGATTTAGTGGTAGAGGGGGTATGAGCCACAGTGGACCGAGAACCTCCGTTAAGAGATCCCGCGCCTTCCATCTTTCCCCAGAATAGAATGGGCCCTGCGCAGAATTTTGTTACGGCGCAGTTTGCCACGGTTTGGGAGGACTCCAAGCGTACTTTCACGGTGAAAACAGGGTTGAAGTGCGTGGTCACCCGGCCATCACGCAGTCCTACCAGGAGGCCAGCGGCGTGACTTTGGTGGATCGTCACCTCGTCTCATCGCCAGTTTGGAACTCACGAGAAATACAGGTCATAAGAGCTTAACGGAGGTTTTCGGTTGGTTGTGCTTAATACCCCGCTTAGCGCATCATCGGCCCTGAGGGCATCCGGCCCATCATGCCCGGTCCCATCATGCCGCCGCCCATCATGCGCGCCATGTGCACCACCATCCAGCCCTGCGGCTCCTCTCCCAAGGCACGCGTCGGGGACAGCAGGTGCACGGGCGGCACCAGGGTCTCGAGATAATACACCAGGGCCCAGATCTCTTGGCTATCCAGCGAGTCCCCATAGGACGGCATCGGGGTGCCGGAGAGCCCCGTGGCGATGGTGAGGTAGATCCCATCCAGGGTGGAGCCACGCTTGAGCGGCCGCCATGTCAGATCGCTCGGCCACGTCGGCCAGCCCCAGTCGTCCTTCAATCCCAGAGCCGAGGGGCCATCCCCGCGGCCCCGCTCTCCGTGGCACTCAGCACACCCGGCGTCGTGGTAGAGACGGCGGCCCTGCTCGAGCAGGGCTTGGTCCTTCGGCGGAGGCGGCGGCACGGTCACCGGCGCTGCCGTTCGCTCGGCGGCGAAGCGTGGCGAGAACGTCTTCAGGTAATGCACGACCGCACGCCGGTCGGCCTCTGAGAGGTCCGGCCGGCCCACCATGCCAGTCCACCGGACGCCATGGGTGACCGTGCGTAGCAGGTCGTCATCGGTGGGCAGTGAACCGGACGGGGTGGAGCGGAACTTGAAGAGACCGGGGCGGAAATCTCGCGGTCGGACGCGCAACATGTGGGCGGCCACGCCATTGCCGTCACCGTTGATGCCGTGGCAGATGGCGCATTGGCCTCGTACACCTCGCCCCCCCGCCGCAACACTGCCGGCGAGGCCGGGGCGCGTTCCTGCGCACTGGTCGAGCGGATCGGATCCCCAAGCCGTATCCCCACCACACCAGGAACAGCACTAGGACTGCAAAGACTCTCCTCATGCGTAGGCCTTCTTGCATTAAGGCCTCCCCCCTTCCGGCTGATGAGCGAATCCTCACCACCAAGATGCGATCCTTCCAATCTCCCCCGGCCCCTGAAATCGCACGTCACGGGGGTCTGGGGGGAGGTCCCGTTTCCTTAGCGCATCATCATAGGACCGCCGGACGGCATCACGTTCCCCCATGGGTTGATGTGGAGGAGGCGACTTTCACCTTGCGAGCCCTTCAGCTCCGCCTGATACATCGTCATGTTCCCCCACGTAAAGGGGAGTACGTGCTCGACCTTGAACCCCTTCAGGTAGTTGTCTGTATACTGCTGGGCCAGCTCCTTAGCCCGCTCCTCCGTGATCGTCGGCTCGGCTATCCCAGGGCCCATGCCCATCATGCCCGGTCCCATCATGCCGGGCCCCATCATGCCCGGCCCCATACCCCAGCCCATCCCGGGGCCCATCATACCCGGCCCCATACCCCAACCCCAGCCCATGCCAGGACCCATCATACCCGGCCCCATACCCCAACCCCAGCCCATGCCAGGGCCCATCATACCCGGCCCCATGCCCCAACCCCAGCCCATGCCAGGGCCCATCCCCATGGGTCCGCCCGGGGTCATCTGCGCGAGGGCCGTGCCACCCAGCACAGCCAGCATGACTGCGGTCACCGCTACACTGATCAGTCGCTTCATCGCCTCTCCCCCCTGCTCCTTCATTCTGACGTTTCGCCCCGCATGCAACACCCCATCGGCACACGAACAAGCGGCGGCACAAAGGTATGCACTCACCGCTTCTGGGCTACCTGCACGTCACCACTCTGCCTCACCGAAAGTCCCGCACTCATGAGAGGTATGGGACTATTTGTCCCTCTATGGGGTAGGATATCCCATTTTAGGCACCTCAGGGCCGGTCGCTTGGAGCCAGACGATGTCGGTCACGACCTGGTGAGCGCCATCATCGTGGTCCCTCCATTCCTCTCCAAGTCGCCGTCATGCGGCCACGGATCCCATTGCTGAAATCGTGCAGCATACCCCATGCCAGCGAGCAGGATGGCCTTCCGATACGGGGTAAAACCACCCGTGATGTTGAGGGCCATCTCCGGACTGGCGATAGCGATGCCAATCATGGCATCGCCGGCGGCCGCTCCCCCATTGCCGATGTCACTTCTTGAGCGACTCGGCCAAGCGCTCCGAGCCTCCATGAGCGGCCCAGACGGCCGCGACGAGGACGAGACCCCACAGCCAAGCGCCTCCTCTCTCAGTCAATCACGCCGCTCACCTGTGGGATTGGCGTTCTCATCCGGCTCTGTCAGGCATATACTCTACCCATCACGGGCGTTCGAGGGATTCCACCACGAGACCCCATTGGAGGTGAGTTCCTCCTCCTGTGAATGCACGCGGTCTCGGCTATCATCGCCCCACCATCCAGAGGCGACCGCCAGGGCGATCAGGAAACCGAAGACGATGAGGTTTTCCATCGCGGCCCTCGTCTGTCCAGCCGATCGACCGTGATCCAGGTGCGCTGCCGTGTTGCCCATCGCTGACGCCCGTCACCGTCCATCTCGCGGCGCAGCCCCCGCCAGTGGTGGGCATCGCCATTCCTAGATGCTTGCCGGGCCGACTCTCACGCGGCCACACCGAGGCTGAGCACGGACAGCCCGACCGTCGCGAGCGTGCGGAGCGGCGTTGCCTTGGGCGTCGTTCAACCGCTGCAGATGCTCGTATGCTGGGGTATCGATTCGCAAGGGTGCCAGGCCCGGAATCCACCGGCCGATCCTGGAAATGATCCTGCTTGAGCTTCATCTTGTGAAACGTTAATCGCATACTCGCGCATATATACTATTATCACACATCCCAACGAGGACCTACAGGAGGGAAGCTGCGATACGACCTAATAAGCCCCGCTGAGCCCTGTGATGATTTCCGTTTGACTATTCTATACTGGCAGTTCTGCGTTAGAATGACCCGCCCTTCAGTCGATAGACCCCCGATCGGAGGCTAAAAGTACCGGTTCTCTGGTTTGTGGGAAATTTGCCCTGAGGATGAGACGAAGCAGCGAACGCACATATCAGTGGAATAACGCTTACTTTTCAATGAGATAAAGCTTATTAGGTATTACCGCAGCTTCCCTCCCATAGGTCCATCTCAGGATGTTGATAGTCACAGGCACCTTTGGCCGCTCGCGCGGTCCGGATTTGTGGTATAGTCAGAGCATGTGAGAACTCTTTCACCCCTCTTTAGAGAGCGGCGAAACGATGGACCTCGCGAAGCGGCGTTGGGTCGCCGGGATAGTTGTCATACTCTGGGTCCTCTTGGGGCCTGTGGGCATGGCTCTTAGCGCCTGTGCGGTCATGGGAGGCTGCGGAGGGGCATGCACGCTCACCTCCTGTCTTGCGCCAGGTGTGCCCACCGTCGCCCTCTTGGCCATCGGGTCTGTGCCGATAGCACCTCTGAAACACCCTTTTATGACCCTGCTTAAGGTCCCCAAACCACCTCCAAGGTCTCTTCCCGTAAGCGTCTAGTCTCCTCGGCATTCTCTCTTATCGTTGGCCACAGGCTGATTCCACGAGGCATGGGGCCGTGTGTCCTCATCTCAAGGGAATCGTCTGTCGGGGCCTACTCCGCCTGGTTCTCAAACGTTCGCCTGGGGTGAACATTTGAGATGAGGAAAGCCGGAGGCTCTTGAGGACCGCTTCTGGATGAGCTTTTCCCGCGGGAGCATCGGCGAACGTCTAGGCACCTGGTCAAGACGCTTGCCGTCGTTCGGCGCGTCCCAGGGCGGAAAAGGGCGTCGGAGAGGTGTGGAGCACAGGCATGGTTTACTGGCTCATTGAGGTGTCGCTGCGCAACCGCTTTCTCATTATCGCAGGCTTTCTGCTTTAGGGGGCTGGGGCTATTGGGCGCTGCTGACGACCCCGATTGACGCCATCCCCGATCTGTCGGACAACCAGGTGATCGTCTTCACCGACTGGCCGGGCCGCTCACCCCAGGAGGTCGAAGACCAGATCACCTACCCGCTGACGGTCAGTCTGCAGGGGTTACCGGGCGTGCGGGTGGTGCGCTCGTCCTCGGCCTTTGGCTTCTCGATGATCAACGTCATCTTCGAGGACGCCGTGGACCTCTACTTCGCTCGCACCCGGGTCCTGGAACGGCTCAACCTGCTGGTCAAGTCGCTGCCGCCGGAGGTGGTGCCGACCCTCGGCCCGGATGCCACGGGGGTGGGGCACGTCTTCTGGTATACCGTGGAGGGGAAGGGATACGCGCTGCGGGATCTGCGGTCGCTCCAGGACTGGTTCATCCGCTATCAGCTCAATGCCGTGCCGGGCGTCGCCGAGGTGGCCAGTGTCGGGGGGACCGTCCGGCAGTATCAGATCGATGTGGACCCCAATCGGCTACGCGCCTTCCGCATCCCGCTCTCCGCCGTCGTGGAGGCGGTGATGCGGAGCAATCGCAACGTCGGCGGCAACGTCGTCGAGGCCAACGGCACCTGGTCGGTGGTGCGCGGTCTGGGCCTCATTGAGCGCGTCAGCGACATCGAGCAGATTGTGATCGGCGCGGAGAACGGAGTCCCGATCTTCCTCCGCCAGGTCGCCGAGGTGAAGATCGGCGACGCCTTCCGGGCCAATGCCCTCGTCAAAGGGACGGACGAAGCGGTGGGTGGCGTCGTGGTCGCCCGCTATGGCGTGAGCACGGTCGACGTCATTCACCGGGTCAAGGAGAAAATCGCGGCCGTCGCAGGCCGGGCTCCCGCCCGGGCGTGGCGATCGTGCCGTTCTACGACCGCTCGGAGCTCATCGCCCGGGCGGTCGACACGCTCAAGCGGGCGCTGATCGAGGAAATCGTCATCGTCACGCTGATGCACATCGTGTTTTTGCTGCATCTACGCTCGGTGTTGATTGTGACGCTGCCGCTGCCCCTGGCCGTCCTGGCGGCCTTTCTCGGCATGCGCTACCTGGGGATCAGCGCCAATCTGATGTCCCTGGCCGGGATCGCCATCGCCATCGGCGTCCTGGTGGATGCGGCCATCGTGGTGACCGAGAATGCCTTCCGCTTCATCGAGATCCGCGGGGTTGACCCGCGCAATCGCCGGCTCGTCGCCGCAACCGTGCGTGATGCGACCCGCCTGGTTGGACGGCCGATCTTTTTCTCGATGGCCATTATCATTCTGGCCTTCATCCCGGTCTTTGCCCTCACCGGCCAGGAGGGCAAGCTCTTCCATCCCCTCGCCTTCACCAAGACCTTCGCCGTGACCGGGGCGACCATGCCTCTCCGTGACGCTCGTGCCCGTCCTCTGCACGCTCCTCCTGGGCGGCAAGATGCACGGGGAGGGCGACAATCCGGTGCTCCGGCCGCTCATCTGGGTCTATCGCCCCCTGCTGCGCTGGGCCCTCCGGCACCGCCTCGTGACGGTCGGGATGGCGGTCCTGGTGTTCGCGGGGGCCGTCTCGTTGATCCCGCGCCTCGGCCGGGAGTTCATGCCGCCCCTCAATGAGGGCGATTTGATGTTCATGCCGGTCACCGACCCGGCCATCTCGCTCTCGCAGGCCATCGAGATTATCAAGAAGCAGAACGACGCCATCCAACGGTTCCCTGAAGTGGCCGTGGTCGTGGCCAAGATCGCCCGCGCCGAAACCTCCACCGATCCCGCACCGGTGAATATGACCGAGACCATCGTGCACCTCAAACCGGCGTCCGCCTGGCGGCCCGGGATGACACGGGAGAAGCTCATCGGGGAGTTGGACGCCGCCACCACCCTCCCCGGCGTGGCGAACATCTGGACCCAGCCCATCATCAATCGCATCAACATGCTCACCACCGGCATTCGCTCCGAGGTTGGGGTGAAGGTCTTTGGCGAGCGACCTGAAGGTCCTGGAGGAGCGGGCGCGCGCGGTCGCCCAAGTGCTGCAGGGCATCCCGGGCGCGGTGGACGTCTATCCCGAGCAGGTGACTGGAGCCCCCTACCTGGACATTCGTGTCGACCGCGCGGCGGCGGCGCGCTATGGCATCACGGTCGGCGCCATCCAGGACGTCATCGAAACGGCCGTGGGGGAGACCAACCAGACGCTGACCATCGAAGGGCGCCAGCGCTTCCCCGTGCGCGTGCGCTATGCGCCGCAATACCGCTCCAGTCCCGAGGCGCTGGCCAGCGTGCTCGTAGCGGCCCCCAACGGTACGTCGGTGCCCTTGGGGCAACTGGCGGAGATCCGGCCGGTGAGCGGTCCGGCCATGATCGGGAGTGAGAACGGGCTCCTGGTCGTCAGCGTCCTCCTGAACGTCCGCGGGCGCGACGTCGGGAGCTTCGTGGAGGAAGCCCGGAAGATCGTCGCCGAGACGGTCGAGCTCCCACCGGGGTCCTATCTCGAGTGGAGTGGCCAGTACGAGAACGAGGTCCGCGCCCGGCGCCGGCTCCGGATCGTCATCCCCGTGGTCCTGGCGATCATCTACCTGCTGCTGTATCGTGACTTACCACTCACTCCTCGAGGCGGCGCACGTCCTCCTGGCTGTGCCCTTTGCGCTCTCCGGCGGCATCTATTTGCTGTACGCCATGGGGTACAACATCTCGGTGGCCGTCTGGGTGGGCTTCATCGCCCTGTTTGGGACGGCCGTGCAGACCGCCGTAGTGATGGTGATCTATCTCGAAGAAGCCGTGGCGCGCAAGCGCGCCGAGCACGAGGGCGTGCTCACACGCGAAGGGCTCCTGGAGGCGGTGACGGAGGGGGCGCTCCTCCGGCTGCGGCCGAAGGTGATGACGGTCTCAGCCGTCGTCGCGAGCCTGCTGCCGATCATGTGGAGCCACTCCGCCGGTTCCGAGGTCATGAAACCCCTGGCGACACCGGTCCTGGGCGGCATGGTCAGTTCGCTCGCGCACGTGCTGCTGGTGACGCCGGTCATCTTCTTCTGGCTTCGGGAGCGGCAGCTCCGGCGGGAGCCGGCGAAGGTGCAGAGTGAGGTGATGCCCATCGAGGCGCAGGCAGGAGAGGAAAAGGCGTAATCATGCACAGCAAAAACCGGAGGGAGATCAGATGACACGTGTGCTGAGCCGTGTGGTGATGGGACTCTTGCTGAGTACCTTCGTGCTCTTCGTCCCGGCCTGGAGCGCGGAGCTGAAGGTCATCCAAACGCAGAAGGCGAAGGACGTGGTGATCACGCTCCTGAGTGAATCCGGGCAGTGGACCCAGGGGAAGAACAGCTTCGTCCTGGCGTTTACCTCGGCGAACACCCAAGAGCCGGTGGATGTCGGGAAGGTCACTCTCAGCACCAGCATGCCGATGCCCGGCATGTCGCCGATGATCGCCGGGGCCACGCTTGCCCCCGAGAACGCCCCCGGCCGTTACCAGGGGACGATCAGTTTTCCGGATAGCGGCACCAGGCAGGTGACCATCACCTGGGATGGGCCGGCCGGGAAAGGCTCCACCCGGCTCTCGGTTCCCGTACGCTAGGAGGGTCCGCATGCAAGGGCATAGAGTGCTCGTCCTGGTCCTCCTCCTAGGCATGGCACGAGTTCAACTCAGCGTGGCTGAAGGGCAGGCGAGCCCTGGAGCCTTGACGGTGGATGCCGTGGTGACGCAGGCCCTCTCGGAGAACCCGGAGCTCAAAGCCGCCAGAGCCGAGGTCGAAGCCGCTCGTGGGCGGCTCCTGCAGGCGGGGCTCCGCCCGAACCCCCTGCTGGACGTCAGCGCCCAGCAGAATGTCACGGGTCCAGACAATAACCTCACCGTGGGGGTAACGCTGCCTTTGGACCTCAATGGCCGAAAAGCCAGGCGCGTCAATGTGGCTGAGGGCGAGCTTGCCATGAAGGAGGCCCAGGTAAGCAACCGGGCGCGGGAGCTGAGCTCCGAGGTGCGCATGAAGGCTGGAGAGGTCCTCGCCGCGCGGCGAAACCTCCGCATCACGGAGGAGCTCCTCGCGATCAACCGCGAAGCCCTTGGACTTGCCACTCAGCGCGTGCGTCGGGGAGCGATTCCAGCCCTTGACGAGAACCTCGAGCGTGTCGAAGTCAACCGCCTCGATGCCAGCCGAGAGACCTTGGCGAGCCGGGTAGAGGTCTTGACGCTTGGGCTCAAAATGCTCGTGGGACTTGCACCGGAGGCCCCATTAGCGCTGAAGGGAGATCTGAGTGTGCCTGTTCTCACGCGCAGGCGCGAGGAAGCGCTCCAAGAGGCGCTTTCGCTCCGACCGGATCTCCTGGCCACCAGAGCCGAGGCGGCCATGGCCCAGGCGAAGGTGCGAAAAGAAGAGGCCGAGGGGCGCTGGGACGCCAGTGTGAATGTGGGCTACATGCGGCAGAACTTTGGCTTTGATCTCAACGGCCTGAGCCAGCGCGGCGAGCCCCGACCGATTACCGACATCTTTCACTACGTGGGCGGCGGGGTGACGGTCACGCTCCCGGTGAGAAACCGCAACCAAGGCAATGTCGCGGCGGCCTTGGCGGAGACACAGGCCGCGTCGCGCCGTGAGGAGTTCGCGGTGCTCGGCGTCCGCCAGGAGGTGCAAGCGGCGTTTGTGTCGTATGCGGCGGCCACGCGCGCGCGTGAGACGTATGCCCACGGGGTGCGGGACCTTGCCCGCGAGAACCTCGAGGTCATCCGCAAGGCCTATCAGCTCGGGCGCACCTCGCTCCTGGAGGTCATCACTGAGCAGCGGCGCTACATCGACATTGAAATGGGCTATACCGACGCCTTACAGCACGCCTATAACGCCGTGGTCGAGCTTGAGCGTGCGGTGGGTACGAGGTCCTGGTGAGGCGAGGAGAGAGATGAGCGTCCATGACACACCGAGCAGCACCCCCCCACGACGGCGTTCGTGGTCCGGCACTGTCGGGCGCGGGGTCTTCAGAGGATGCCTCGCCCTCGGCCTCATGGCGCTCGGGGCGCTTGGGGCGGCCCTGGTGCTTCGGGTAGAGCGGCGTGGCCCTCCGCATCCGGCCGGCGCGCTCTCACGGCCGACGGCGGGTGAGGCGCCCGCGATGTCGGCGCCAAATGTTGCGCCCACGACCGAGCCGGCCGGTGACGTCGAAGTCATTCTCACGCCCGAGGCCGTGGCGCAAGCCGGCATCAAAACGGCGGAGGTGACCCTGGTTGACGCGAGCGCATCGGTCCAGGTGCCGGGGACGGTCATGGCCAACGCTTACCGGGAGGTAAAGGTCTTCCCGATTGTCGCGGGTATTCTCACCAAGGTGCACGTGGAGCTCGGCATGAGCGTCAGGCGTGGGGTGGCGCTGGCCACGCTCTTTAGTGTGGAGCTCGCCGAGGCCCAAACCAAATATCTCTCAGCACAGGCCATGGTCGAGGCCGATCACCAGAAGCTCGAACGCACGAAGCAACTCGTCGAGATCGGGGCTGCCAGCCGCCAAGAGCTTGAAGAAGCCACCGCAGTCCATACGAGCCACGCCACCGAAGCCGAAGCCGCCCGTGAGCGGCTTGTCCTCTTGGGCCTGACTCGCAAGCAGGTGGGGGCACTCAAGAGTGCGAGCCAGGTGATTTCAACCGTGGTCGTGCCCGCACCGCTTGATGGGGTCATCCTCGAGCGTGCGGCAAACCCTGGCCAAGTCGTGGGCATGGGAGAGGCACTCTTTGTCGTCACGGACCTCTCGGAGGTCTGGGCCGTGGGGGACCTCTACGAGCAGGATTTTCCGCACGTCCGCGTCGGGTCTGAGGCCACGCTCACGACGCTTGCCTATCCCGACCTCACACTTCAGGGCCGTGTGACCTACATCGACCCGCGGGTGGATCCGCAGGCGCGCACCGCGAAGGTTCGGGTGGAGGTCGCTAACCCCGAGGGGCGCCTCCGGCTCGGGATGTATGTGACGCTGACGTATAGTACCGCAAGCGGGGAGCGCGTGGTGGCGGTCCCGCGCGCCGCCGTGCAGACCATGGCGGGCCATCAGGTGGTCTTCGTCGTGGCGCCGGACGAGGAGGGAAGATTTCTCCAGCGCGCGGTCGAGCTTGGCCCGCCCGTCGGGGAATTCTATCCCGTGCGCCAGGGGCTGCAACCGGGAGAGGTGGTCGTCACCGAAGGGAGTTTTTTCCTGCGGGCGGAGAGCCTGCGCAATGCTCCGGCGGGCTAGCCGGGGGTCTCCAAAGAAGAAGAAAGGAGGTTTGACGACGAAGCGAGTGATGACACTTGGGGCAGGGCTTCTCGTGTTGGCTCTCATCGGAGCTCCACTTGTCATAGCCGGGCAGATGCCGATGGGTGGCCAGGGCAGAGAGCCGGAGCAGCCTGCTGGCCAGCAGCCCATGATGGGCCGAGGCATGACGGGCATGATGGGTGGTGGAGAGATAGATCCTAAGGCCATGGCCCGGATGCTCGAATTCCGCGGGGATCTGCTGAACAATGCTCGCCACGACCTCCTGGGTCTTCGTCACTTTTGATACTGATGGCGAAGCCAGGTTCGCAGGAACTTATTGCACTAACAAACCTGCTTTTCAAGCTCGTGCCGAACGTAGATCGTATGTATTTCAGACTTCGCCATCAGTATCACTTTTGGTGACAAGGGTAGGTGACCGGCGCATCGGGATTGCCCCACTAGAGCTAACCGCCCCTGGGTATCGGCTCCCGTAGAAGTGGCGAGCACCGAAACAGACCCCATCCTCTGAGTTGTTAGGGTGCTGCCTGGATGGCAGGCGGCATGCTGGTGTTGGAAGTCGTGGCGGGCCGTGGCCAAACTCGACGCATGCGTGCCCGCATGCGCCTGGCAACAGTACAGGCGGCTCAAGCTGCGCACGAGACCCGGGGTCCCTTTCCACACTGGGGCGTGGCACTGCGGGCAGTACCTGGTCAAGAGTAGGGTCAGCCAGTGTGCGGGCATACGTCTTCTTTCTGGGCCATGGTTCGGTGGGCCCTGTGAGCCGCACATGAGGGCTCCCGGCCAGCCCCTCGATTGCGCCTGGTGGCGAGACCTCTCCGCCTCTCTGTCCACCCTTCTTCCTGATATGAGACGCAAGGCAAGAGCCATGCCCGCTCGGATCATCGAGGCTACGCCACAGACATCCTTCAGCCAGCATTCGCGAGCCGCACGGGTGGAACGGCATGGCCGCCGCTGTGCAGACGCACACACAATGGTTAGCAGTACACATCACAACCCTCGGCAACAGATCCTGGGTCTTCGTCATGATTGGGAAAACGATTGGGTAGCCCTGGATCGCATAGATGTCATCGTGTGCCATCTCTATGCTGAACTTTCTGGCCTACAATGTCACCAAAAGTGATACTGCTGGCGAAGTCAGAAACAAGCATGATTCAAGGGCAGCATGCGCTTGTAACCTCAGTTTGCCACTCAGCTAGCCACCGCAAAAATGACTTCGCCAGCAGTATCACTCATGGTGAGAGGAGTGGGGGCAGACGCGGTATTATGAGAGATGGTGGCTCATGTACGGGTAGATACGTCTGATGGGAGATGGACGATCGCGAGCGATCGCGACTCGCGGCCGACCAGGAGGCCGTAATGGCAGGACCAGAGAAAGACGCCCATGTCGCCTTGATGGCCGCACGCGACCCGCACGTCCGCGCCCTGCTGGACCAGGGCTTTGAATTCGTTATGAACGCGTTGAAGGCGGGCGCGGTCCCGGCGGGCATGACAGCGAAGACGGACCGGGAGCACGTGCGCAGACTGCAACAGGAGGGGTATCAGGTCGAAGTGACCGCCGGGTATGACGAGCAGGGCCATCCCCGGCCGACGCTGAGTGCCATCTGGCGGAAGAAGCGCTAGCAGATGGCGGATCCCTCCTTGATGATTCCAGCCGTGAGAGCCCAGGAGGCTGACTCACCACACGTGACGGAGACTCAGGAAATGTCGGCGAGAAGGCCATACCGCAGTGGATGCATCAGAGAGGTGACGTGATGAGAGGCCCCATGGCTCGAAGGCGCTTTCTTCAACAGATGACGCGTGGCCTCGGCGTCACGGTGCTCGGGAGCTCCCTCGCCTGGGGGGCGTCGGCGCCGGCCGGGCCGCTGCAGCGAAAGACCGCAAGCGGTGACCTGCTTGAAACGGTGGCAAAAGGAGAGCTCCCGTCTTTTGCCCGCAAAGGCGGGCCGAAGGTCGAGGCAGTCTACCGCTATGCGGTGGAACACGGAGAGACGTTGCAGTATATCCCGTGCGTGTGCGGCTGCGGGGGGGTTGGCCACCGGCCACCTTTGACGTGATTTTCAGCTTGGATACCTGGTGCCACATCCCACGGCGGGGCGCCTTGCTGCAGCGCTGTGCTACCCTGTTGCGTGCCGGGGGACGGCTGGCGTTCTACGACCATGTCCTCCGGCAGCCTCTACCGGAAGCGCAGCACCGGCGCTTCGGTACGTTGTGGCGGTATGCTGACCTGGAAACGCCGGCAAGTTATGCCGCGGCTGTACAGGCCGCTGGCTTGCACCTCTGTGTGCAGGACGTCACCTCTGCCGCGGCGGTGCGGTTCTACACCCGGTTCCTCACCCAGTACCGTGAGCGGCGTGCGGAGTTCGAGGCGGTGCGGGGATTTGCCCGCTATCAGGAAGGGCTCGAACGCCTGCGCATGAGCCAGCAGTTGGCAGCGGCGGGAATTCTCGGCCAAGTGGCCTATATCGCCGAGAAACCGGGCCACATCTGACCAGAGACTCAAGTTTTCGACCAGTGCTCTTCCCATAAATTTTCCGGCATTTCCGGCTGGAGGGCCGAGCCGTGCACATCCCCCCTTACGCCCTTTCCTCTCGCGCCTAGGCCAAGCCCGCCGTTGTCTCTATGGACTGTAGCGTTCATAGAGCAGTTTGAGGAGGAGGAGCACCACCACACTCAGATAGATGGGGCGAACGACTCTGGCACCTCCCTTCATCACCAGGCGTGCCCCGAGCACCCCCCCAACCAGCTGACCGAGCGCCATCACGAGCCCGGCTGAAAGCCACACCGAGCCATACGCGAGAAACCACGTGAAGGCTGCCACGTTACTCGTGGCGTTCACGAGTTTCGCATACGCCGTGGCCTTCGCCAGGTTAAACCCCCGCCCGACCACAAACGCCGCCGCCCAGAGCGCTCCCGCCCCAGCGCCGATACACCCATCAAAGAACCCAAGCCCCAGGCCAGCGAGGAGATAAAACATGTGGCGTGACATCCTTGGCGGCGCATCTTCGACGCCCATCCGAGGCTGGCACACGCTAGAGAGCACGATGCCCAGAAGAACGAGCGGCAACAGGTCCTTGAGGAGCACCGGGTCAAGGCGCTCGACGGCTACCACTCCCGTCACTGCCCCCACCAACGTCCACGCTATGCCGATTCGCGCCTCGCTGAGGTCAACCTGCCTGTGACGAACGAAGGTGTATGCCGCCGCCAGGGTGCCAACACTGGACTGGAGCATGTTGGTTCCTAAAGCCAGGTGCGGGGGAAGCCCACCGCCAGGAAGATGGGCAGCACCACCAGGCCACCCCCGCCAGTCACGGCATTGACCCAGCCGGCGACAAGGCCTGTAACCAAGAGGAGCGGGAACAACCAGAGAGCATCGAGTGTTGGCATCACCGTCCCGATGTCGTGCCTCCTCCGGTCCAGGTGGGACCGCAGCCGTTACCGTTACTCCTGTCCAAGCCCAGCTGCTCTTAGCGTCTCTTCGTCAGGACCTCGCCCAGCACAGCAATCTGCCAGTTGGCCCTTGATGACCACCGCAGGCACCGAGCGGATGCCTATGCGCTTGGCCCGGCTCGCCACATCGGGTTGCTTCATATCGAGCACGGTGACCTCACAGGATGGACAGGCCACGCGGTTGACCAGCTCAATGGTGTCCTCGCATACGGGGCATCCCGCACTGAACATCTCAATCGTTCTCTTGGCGTTCATCGTGTAACCTCCGTGGTATCTAACGACTCAAGAATCGGGCACTCCGTGAGAGGACCCTCTCCTGAGCACTCGGTCACCAGCTTCGAGAGGGCGCTCTTCATCGCCATGAGTGAGCCAATCTTCTCGTCGATATCTTTAATTTTGGCTTCCGCATGAGCGCGCATCTCGCCGCGCTCCGCCTCAGGGGCCGCTCGGAGGGAGAGCACCTCCCGAATTTCTTTGAGAGAGAACCCAAGCTCCTGGGCACGTTTAATGAACCGCACCCGCCGCACGGCGTCTTCAGGATACAGCCGGTCATTCGAGGTGCTCCGCGGGGGGTTCGCGATAAGCCCCCGGCGCTCATCGTAACGAAGTATCTCGATATGCACCTTCGCTCGCTCGGCAACCTCTCCAATCGTGAGTCCGTTCACGTTGTCTCTCCTCTGATCGTGAGGAGTCTACACCCTGGAGCTCGATACGGGGTCAAGGGGAGAAGCGAAAATTTTTCGGTGAGGGTGACAAGCCGTATTCAGCCTCGCGGCCAATACATGATGACCATCACACCGATGAGCGCCACACAGGCGCCGATGAGGTCAAACCGGTCAGGGGTGACTCGGTCAACCTGCCATCCCCACAGAATCGACAGCGCGATGAACACGCCGCCATAGGCGGCATAGACGCGTCCGAAATTGGCGGGCTGCAACGTGGGGACCACACCGTAGAGCGTCAAGATGATTGCGCCAAGTGCGCCATACCAAAGACTCTTGCCCTCGCGCAACCACAGCCAGACGAGATAGCCGCCACCGATTTCACAGAGACCCGCCACGAGAAAGTACATGATGGAGAGCATGTGCTTCATCAGGCGGTCACGCGCGGAGCAGCGTTTCGAGAAACGCTGTAGGGCCTTCGGGACCGGTAATCTCCAGTCATATGGGGCCACCCTCTGGTTCTATCGCCAACACAAAGCGGAGGAAGCGGCAGCACTGCCGCTCCGTGTTTATGGTTTCAGCCGCGGCGGTGAGGAACTCGCCGGAGGCAGCAAATCGCCACCGAACGCCATTCAGGATTGGCATCCGTTCAGCCGCCTGTGCCAGCAGGCCAGGTACGAGCGTGCCGCGTCGGGCTGTCATCTCGGCTCGAGTGAGTTCACAGGCCATAGGTAGGTCACGCACATCGTGTCCTCCGCTTGTGAGCATAGGGTTTCGCACGGGTGCTGCGCCGGGTAACCCCTTGTGCTTGCTGTCCCCGCTGTGTTCCCTTCATATGATGGTCACATGAGCAATCGACTGAACGCTGCCTTTCCCACTCCGAGAGCTTCCAGCAGGCTCAGCATCGTGCCCCTCTCATGCAGACATGTCGCAAGCCATGCCTGAAGGTGTCCGTCGTCGCAGAAGAAATTCATCAGGGGGCATCGCACCTCCGCCACACAGCATCCGTCTCGCTCAGACCACCAGACCACGAGCGTCGACGGCTTGGCCTCACAGACCAAGCCGTCCTGGATATCCACGTGCACCGGCTTCTGACAAAAAAAGCACGAAGACCGAATGCGTCCCCCTTGGCCCAGCATACACGGAATACCCAGGGCATCAATGGCACACATCGCAGAGAGCGTTCTGCCGCCTTCGATGAGCACCTGATGTGCTGTGGGAAGCCCGGAGAAGGGATACGCACTGACGATATACGCCTCGTCATCCCTCCAGACGATGAGGTCATGCCCTACAAGCGTGCGGCAGGCTTCTCGCACGGACTCAACGGCAACGCCGAGGACGTGTGCCAGCTCGTGCACCGTCGGTGCTCTCCCTTTCTCAGCAAAACCCCTGAGGATCGCTGTTCGGACGTCGTCCTCCTTGCGGCTTAACTGCGCTCTGGCAAGTCTCGCCACGATGTCGTTTCGTGTCCCTCCATGCGGCTTCGTCATGCGGCTTCCCCTCCGGCACCTACCCTATGGGTGTTTCCCCAGTTGCGCCTGCATCCACTCAGGGTCAAAGCCGAGCCCTACCTCCTCACCAATCACCATGGTGGGAAAAACCCAGGTGCCTTGGGCTTTCTCTATCATCTCCTCCACCTTCGCCTCATCGGCACCGGTATCAATCTCGGTGTAACGAATGCCAGCCTCCGAAAGCCACGCTTTCGCTTGCTCGCAGAAGAGTCACCCTGGAGCCGTATAGATGATTACCAAGGGCGACGATAGTGTGTCCTCCTGCTGCGTCACAGTCCCCACCCCCTTTTTATTCCACTACAGAGAGCGTTGTGTATCGCAAAGCACATCGCGAGCGACGGCAGGGATTTTACACCTTGCACCTAGGTTCAACGTCAAGGGGAGATGCCAGATTTTTCTCTAGGAAATAACGGTGAAGCAGTTTTACGGGTGTGAGGCAGAAACAGCGGTCAGTCTATCGATGACGTGGCAGTGGCCACTCCATTCCGTCTCACGGCAGCGCTTGAGGGTCGCTTTCAGCGCGCGCTGGACAAGCCGTAAATCGCTCATCCGCTTCTCAAGGTCCGAGAGGCGGTCTTCAATGAGAGCTTGGACGTCTTCGCAGATGTCAGTCGTCCCGTCCCGGAGATGAAAGAGGGCAGCGACATCTTCGAGCGTAAACCCCGTGGCCTGCGCTGAGCGAATGAAATGCAAACGCTCCAAGGCTTCTTCGCCGTAGAGCCGGTAATTTCCAACCGTCCGCGCCTCCGGCTGGAGCAGCCCAATCCGCTCGTAATAGCGCACCGTCGACGTAGGGACGCCCGCCGCTCGTGCTAACTGACCGATGGTATAGGTCGTTTCCATATCTTGAGGATACGGAACCTTATAGCGAAGTTCAAGCTTGGTCTACGAACCCGTCGCACATTCGTGCCTAACGTTTGGACTCACAAGAAGCTGTTGCACCATCCGACAGAAGACGACAGGCCCTCGCAGTCGAAGAGGAGAGGGAAGACCGTCGTCTCGTCACCGCGAGGTCGGTGATGAAGCTTGACCACCCGAGCCAGCGCGCAACAGGCGCGACGAGTTAAGCATAATGGCGACGTCGGGCAGGCTCTGCGCAGCGGCGGCCCAGACAGGCGGTAAGAGTCCCAGGGCGGCAAGTGCAATGCCGATCACATTATAGAGTGCTGTGAAGCCGAGATTCTGGCGGATGGTGCGAGCTGCCCGGCGGCCGATCCGGAGTGCCTCAGGCACTAAGGCCCAGTCCTCGCGCATGAGCGCCACGTCTGCGGCTTCGATGGCCACATCAGTCCCGCCTCTGCCCATCGCCATTCCGACATCGGCTTGGGCCAGCGCCGGGGCGTCGTTCACCCCGTCGCCGACCATCATCACGACAGCCCCCTCGGCCTGGAGCGTCTTGACGACGGCGATCTTGTCCTCGGGGAGGAGGTTGGCACGGGTCTCAAGGCCCAGCTCCTTCGCGAGAGCAGCGGCCACGCGCTCATTGTCCCCCGTTAAGAGGAGCAGGTGGCGTATGCCTAAGCGCTTGAGCTCGGCTAGCGCTTCCTTCACGCCGGGACGGAGCGTATCTCCGACGGCCACCAGACCTGAAACCCCCTGGCCGTCGGCCACAAAGAACACCGTCTTCCCCTGGGCTTCGAGCGCTTGGGCTTGCATCTCTTGGGTGTACTCGAGGGTGGCGCCGTGCTCGGCAAGGAGGCGGCGGTTACCGACCGCCCAGCGATGCCCATCGAGGGTGCCGAGCAGGCCCCGACCGGGGAGCGGCGTAAATGCTTCTGGCTCCGGCGGTACCAGCTGGCGCTCAGCCGCCGCCCGGAGGATGGCTTTCGCCAAAGGGTGTTCGCTCCGCGATTCAACCCCGGAGACGGCCCGCAGCAAGTCGCGCTCGGCTAGCCCGTTAAACGCCACCACGTCGGTGACCTGCGGTGTGCCGAGGGTGAGCGTGCCGGTCTTGTCCATGACGATGGTATCGACCCGCGCGAGCTGCTCAAGGCTGCTCCCGCCCTTGATCAGGAGCCCTCGCTTCGCGGCGTTCCCGACGCTTGCAAGGACCACGACGGGAGTCGCCAGCGCAATGGCGCACGCACACGCCACGACTAGTACAGCCACCGCGTTCACCACGCGGCCAGTGATAAGGTAGGTGATGAGGGCGAGGAGCAGGACAGCTGGCAAGTAGTAGGCGGAGAAACGGTCGGCGAAGCGTTGAACGGGGGCTTTGTGTGCCTCCGTCTCCTCGACCAGGCGTACGATACGGGCGAAGGTGGTGTCGCTTCCGACTTTCGTGGCCTGCACCTTGAGAAAGCCCGCCTGAGCGACGGTGGCGGCAAAGACAGCATCACCTGGCGCCTTCTCTACGGGCACACTCTCGCCGGTGATGGGTGCTTGGTTCACCGGAGCGTCCCCGTCGAGCACCTGGCCATCGACGGGGATGCGCTCCCCAGGCCGGATCACGACGACATCGCCCACTCGCACGTCTGAGACGGGCACTTCACGCTCCGTGCCGTCTTCAAGCAGGTGGGCGGTTGCGGGTTGAAGAGCGGTTAATTGCCTGAGTGCCTGACGGCTTCGCTCCGTGGTCAGTTCTTCAAGCCAATCGGCAAAGCGCATGAAGAAGACGATGAGCGCGGCGGTGGTCCACTGACCAATGGCGATGGAGGCGATGACCCCGGCCGTCATCAGCGTGTGGCTGGTGACCTGGCCACGCCGTGCCGCCCGCAGCACCCCATAGAAGACGCGCCAGCCCCCGAGCAGAATGGCCAGGGCGGGGAGCCACCAGGGCAGGCGCTCAAGGACTGCATCAAAGAGGCCAAGCCGCTCCCCGAGCGCGGCGACCATGACCACTGCCGCCACCATCCCGAGGGCACCCCAGCCGATGATCTGGAGAACGTCTTGCCGCTTGGCTTCTGGCGGCTCGGTTGTGGCCGCCTCGCGCACGGTGTAGCCGGCCTTACCAATGGCGGCCTTGATCTCATCAGGCGTGACGCGCTCTGGGTCAAAGCGCACCGTGGCGCGCTCGGCGGTCACGAGCACCTGCACGTCAGAGACACCCGGCAGGGCCCGCACGCCCTGCTCGATGTGCCGAGCACATTCGGCGCAGTCCATCCCGCCGACAGGCAGCTCAAGGGTGGTCAGGCGTGGAGAGGGTGCTGGGCGTCTCATGGGTTCATTCCTTTTGGGTTCATTCCTTTTGGGTTCTTTCGGCTTTGGCGTCTCCCGCCGATGAGATAGCGCTTTTGAATGCCGACACGACAGCGCCCGCCGTCACGAAGCTGCATGCGCGCTTCAAACCGGTGTTGATCCGCCGCGATGGCGTCGTCTGTCGCTGGGAGTATGGCCACGGCCTGGAGGAGCGCCCGGACAAACGCATGCTTTGCCGCAGCCACGGAGTAGTAGACCCAGCGTCCGTCTTTGGTGCCTTCGATGAGGCCTGCGGCCTCAAGGAGCTGGAGGTGGCGGGAGACATTGTATTGACGCTCCTCTAAGGCATCGACGAGCTCGCAGACACACATCGCCGTGTGGTTGATGAGGAGCAGTCGCATGATGCGCAGCCGGGTGTCGTCGGCCAGGGCCTTCAGGGCGTCGACGTAGGACTTCACAGGTTCCTCCTAAAGGGCGGATCAGAGACCGTGCGAAAAAGGAATCACCACTTCATATGCTAGTATATATGCGCAACTACGCAACTATCAAGCTAGGCCCGTCGAAAAGAGAAGCTGACCTTTGGATGAAGGGCTTTACCGCACAACTTTTGGGCGAGGCCTCCCTTCAGGAGGTGGCTGAAGGCGGTGGGGCATTTCCAGGCTCATCGTCAGATGAGGACAATCACGAGCATCGGGCCGCTGAGGACCTGAGGGGGTCAAACCGGGCCACCACTGAGTCTGTTGGGTAAGTCAAACACCCCCGAAAACCGGGCTTGTATAGAATATTGGAAGGGCACAGGGATCGCCTACATGCCGCCGGTAGCCTTGACTCCCGTGGTGGTGGAGGGTTAGACTGCCGCGCGCTGAAGGGTTCCACGACTCGATTCGGCAATCTGATCGACGTTCGCCGACTGCACCCGGCGAGGCTCTGCCTGCTATAGGGTAAGATATGCGTCATTCAAATGAAGAAGAAATATATGAGTTGCTGGGTCAAGATCCCTTGACTTGGCTTGAGCAAGCCGAGTTTCTCAGGATGTCGGCAGTCCCAATACTGGACAAGCTCAGAGAGGTTCTGCCTGTTCCTCAAGTATATCCTGGAGTTCGTGAGCAAAAGGTGGCGTTCATAGACTCATTTATGCTCTTGATGGGTTTGTCATTTGAGAACCTCATCAAGGGCGTTCACATTGCGAAGACACCGAGTTGGTCTATTGAGGACAGAATGAAGATCTGGAAGTCACATCGTGGAGGGCACGGCCTATCAACACTGATTAAGGGGATTGCTTCATGGTTGTGGTTAGCCTGGTCACGGATCGTCGAGTATTATTGCACCATCAATACCTTCGCCAAATAGCGAAAAGGGGCAAAAACAGAGTTTTGGTTAAATCATAACTCATTGATTTTCCAGAACTTTGAAAATCCCATTTTTAGTAAAAATAGTCAAAAATCCAAATTGGCGAAGGTATTGACCATGAAAAGCCACTTTTTCCCACCTCAAAAAGGGCAAAAGTCGAGCTCAGAGGGTGTTTAAAAACTTTCCAACTGGTGCACAAGATGAGTTAATCTTGGGGTATGGAACCCCGAAAACCTTACCCGACCGACGTCAGTGACCATGAGTGGGCATTGCTCCAACCCTATGTTCCTGAGCCCAAGCGTGGGGGACGACCAGAGAAGTACCCCAAGCGTGAAATCCTGAATGGGATCTTTTATATCGTGCGCGGTGGCTGTGCCTGGCGTATGCTGCCGCATGACTTCCCCCCGTGGCAAATCGTCTACCACGACTTTTGGATCTGGCGTCAGGACGGCACCTGGCAGCGGATGCATGACTTGCTCCGGGGCGATGTGCGAGTCGCCGCTGGCAACATTCCGACAGCCGAGTGCTGGCGTCATCGATAGTCAATCCATCAAGACCACGGAAAAAGGGGGGTCCGTGGGTATGACGCGGCGAAGCAGGTCAAGGGGCGCAAGCGCCATATCATCGTCGATACCCTCGGGCTGCTCCTCCACGTGATGGTCACCGCGGCCCAGTGTGCAAGATCGCGTCGGGGCCATGTCCCTGCTGGACGTCCTGCGGCACCACTGCTCCCGCCTGCGCGTGATCTGGGCCGATCAGGCGTATGCCGGGGACCTCGTGGCTTGGGTGTGGGCCCTACGGCCCTGGCGCAAAGTCCGGCTGGAGATCGTCAAACGGCCTGAGGGCGCCAAGGGCTTTCTGCTCCTGCCGAAACGGTGGATCGTGGAGCGAACCTTCGCCTGGTTGGGCCGCTATCGCCGCTTATCAAAGGATGATGAGTATTTGACCCAGACGAGCGAAGCGATGATCCAAGTGGCGATGATCCATCTCATGGTGCGACGCTTGGCTCACATGACAGGTTCTTAAACACCCTCTAAGCGCCGCACCACCCGCAAGAGCCGGCATCCGGCCCAAGACTGAGGTGACGCTCCCCCTCTTACCCTTCCCTGTCCGTCCGCCGCCTTTAGCCAGCCGGGCCCCTCCCCTCGGCACGTTTTCTAGTGCACTTCCACAAGACCTGTTGTGCAAGCCCTCTTTCCTGGGAACGCCGGGCTCCAGCCCGGCCTACAAGGCCGCTGGAGCGTGGCGCTCCCAGGAGAAAGCACAAGAACTCCTGTGGAGATGCACTAGGAACATACTTGCCGCTTCCTGGGGAGAATCACTAATGCCGTCGCACAACCTGGCCACGGTCGCCGCATCGTGTTCTGCCCCAGGCTAGCTCCTGGCCAATCCCCACGACAGGCGCGTCCATGGGGACTGCCAGGCGACTTTCTTGACCGCCGGCCAGCAGCCCCGTGTCACATCAACGCTTTGACCCAGAGGCGCAGCGCTTCCTCAGACACCTGGAGCAGCGCGGCGATTTGGGCATATCTCTCACCAGCAGCGGCGACAAGCCTGGCCATCATGCGCTTCGGAGTGCGTACATCTCTGCGATCTTCGACCTGGCGAAGCCCTCGCTCACGGGCTTTGCGAGTTGGGGTCGCTGGAGTCAGGCGAATCTCTGGCATGGTGAGGCCTCTGTGAGAAAGAGCTTTTGCTATGCCATACATGCTCGGAGGACTTTCCTCTAGCACCCAGCCCAAAAACTTTTTCGTAAAGTCTGTAGCAACTGCTTCCTCTAGTCGCCGCTCACCTTGTAGTTTTAGAGGGCCTGTGATACCTACAACGCAGGTGGACGCTTGCGCAGAGGTGAGCGCGGTATAGGACGAGACCTAACTCCAGCGTTTCAGCACGTTGCGGGCACACGGGAGGTAGGACACATTCAGGAGAGAAGAGCAGACGGCATTGGACGGACACAATGGCGACATCGAAGAGATGGAGGTGGCATACCGTGGCGTACTATTTTGGACATTGCCGGGCAACGGTGTGTGACCGAGGGATAGCTATGCCATGACTATCACGAATGAGATTGCCCCCAAACTGGAATGGCAGCTCTGACAAGAGGTTGGCAGAGTCGATCTAGCGCCAGAGGCGTATATTGTCGAGGCGGTGCAAGAGCGCCTGGCGCAGACACGACCTCGGCGCCGCTATAGGCTACGCTTATCGCCAGAGGAAGTGCATCTATTCTCGAAAATCAACCTTGGCATATCGCCACACAAGTGGGAGCGCTACCACGAACAGGTAGCGCGACGCAAAGCCGAGACCTTAACGCCGGACGAACAGATAGAATTGATTGCCCTGTCAGATCACGACGAAGAAGTGAATGCCCAGCGCATGGGGTATCTCGCAGAGTTGGCGCGGCTGCGAAATACCTCATTAGAGGCCCTGATCAGAGAGCTTGGATTGACGCCAACTTCTGATGGCTGAACCCCGGTGCCTGCCAGACAGCGAGAGAAAGTCCCCAGACGGGCACGCGCATACTGTGAAAATTGTCTGTCGCAGGAGCCGTACTCACCCGATCCGTTCTCGGTGGAACATATGCTCCCTCTATCCGAATGGCATTCAGTTAAGCTGCAACCTCTTTTCTACAAGCAGTTAGCACGACTGGAACACGCTGATCTGATCTGGCAAGATGGAGGCTCCACCCCGCTTGTTTAGAGGAGAGCCCCCATGGTACCCAGTGTGACGACCGTCCTGCAGCGCTTCAAAACCGATTGGGCCGCCCAACTGCAACCCGAGGCGATCCACGCCGCCTGCGAAGCCGTAGGCTATACCGCATGGCGTGACCGTCTCCTCAATCCGGTGATCACGGTGCACTTGTTTCTCTTGCAGATCCTCCATGGCAACACGGCCTGTCGCCATCTCCCCCATCTCGCCGGCTTCTATTTCAGTGCCTCTGCGTACTGCCAAGCCCGCGCCAAGCTCCCCATCCGCGTGCTCGAACACCTCTTGGAGCGCCTGGGTCAGTCTAACCAGGCCACCGTCGCCGAGGAAGGTCGCTGGCATGGACATCGGACGTTTTTTGTCGATGGTTCGGGCTGCTCCATGCCGGATACACCAGTATTGCAGGCAGAGTTTGGGCAGCCCTCCGAGCAACGCCCCGGCTGTGGCTTCCCTGTCGCCCGCCTGTTGGCCCTTTTTCATGCCGGTACTGGGCTCTTAACCCAGCTGGTCAGCGCGCCCTTGCTGACCCACGATCTAGCACTCGTGCAACACGTCCATCCTGCCTTAGCCTCCGAGGATGTGCTGGTCGCCGACCGGGGGTTGTGTTCATATGCCCATATCGCCCTGCTCGTCCGGCTGGGGATGCATGCGGTGTTCCGGGTCGGCTCACGGCAGATTGTGGACTTCACGCCGCACCGCCCCTTTGTCATGCCGGCGACCAGGCGCTCTGCATCCATCAAAGGGCTCCCACGGTCCCGCTGGATCAGCGTCTTTAGCAAAGACGACCAACTGGTTGAATGGTTCAAGCCCCGCACCTGTCCGCCCTGGCTCAGTCCCGACGCCCTGGAGGCCCTGCCGCCGTCGTTGGTGGTGCGCGAGCTCCGCTATCACGTGACCCAGCGCGGGTTTCGCTCGCGCCAGATCACTGTCGTCACCACCTTGATCGATGCGGAGCGCTACCCATGTGCGGACTTAGCCGAGCTCTACCAGCAGCGTTGGGAAGCCGAAACCCATCTGGCACAACTCAAGACCACGATGAAGATGGACGTGCTCCATTGTCAAACCGTGTTGGGGGTCCACAAGGAACTCCTCGTTTTTGCCATCCTCTATAATCTCGTGCGCCTCGTCATGCTGCAATCGGCTAAACAACAACAGGTCGGCGTGGAACGGATCAGCTTTCTGGACGCTTTGCGATGGCTCGGAGCCCCTGCCACCGGTGTGCTGTTGGAGGCCTGATTCGTTAATCCCACGCGGCCCAACCGCGTCGAGCCTCGGGTCAAAAAGCGGCGCCCCAAAGCCTTCCCCTTCATGACGAAATCACGTCGTGCATTGCGTCAAGCCTTGCTGCAACAACAACTTGGAGACTAACTGAATGCCATTCCCCTCTATCCAAGGGTGGTACGCATGCCCCTGACAATTGGCGTGGTCCTGCCAGGGGTGTAACAATCGCAAATACGTGAGTACCGAAGCCCTTGACCCCGTGACTGGCTATACAGTGCCGCTCTATCATCCGCTCCGGAATCGCTGGTTAGCGCATTTTGCGTGGAATAAGGCTGATACATTGGTGATAGGCTTGACCCCAACTGGCCGGGCAACCGTGGAAAAGCGAAAGGAGAATTGGGCGGGTGTTGTGAATCTGCGTCGGAATTTGTCCTCAATAGACATACATCCCCCGGAGACTTGAGTCGTCATACTGTGTACGATTATCAGCGCTTCTTGAAGAGTGGCACCTCTTCTCCTGGCGGCACGAGTCGGCTCCAGATCGCCCGACAATGGGTCATGAAATCTTGATAAGCCGTCTCCTCAGGCATTCCCACCACCTCTGTTGTTTGCATGCTGAGCAATAGCCTACACGCTCTCCGCCTAGATTGGGAACACACGGTCTGCACTCCGGCGACGCTCTCGTCGAGATGTCTCTTGTCCTGCCCATTGCCTTCACGCCAATGCCTCGAGTAATCCCTTGGCTTCTCGTAGGTCGGCGCTGCCAGTGCCTCGGCCAGCGCCACGAGCCCCTCGGTTGTCTGCCCCGCCTGGGCGGATGCCTCGGCGAGCAAGGCCAGGGGTTCCGGTCGGTCCCTTATCCCCCCCGTTGATCGATAGGCGGACAGCCCCGTAGGGTGTACTGGCGATTAAATTCCGATGGTTATCGACGCAAACACAAGCAAGCCCAGTCGGTTGGGCATCATCGATAACAATGCGCACGACTTCAACCAACCCTCCAGAGCGATTGAGCCCAAAGATGGATCGTGATTGATTGACTATGTAGAGATTGTCGGCTTCATCGAAGCGGATTTGCTGGAGCCTTCGAAGTCCCTGGTAATATACCGTTTGCTGTCCTGGTGAGAGGTGGGCTACCTCGATCTTAGCAGAGGAGAATAATCCCTGCCACTCAGCCTCAATCGTCACAAATCCAAATTCCTTCGGGTATAGAATACCGCCCTTGACGAACGCGACCCGGACGTTTGATGACTTCCAGTGGGTTATGCTGGTGACGTCCTCCTCTTGCCATGCTGAACCATCGCTCTTGTACGCGCGGACATTGAGAGTTCGCTTTTCGTTCACCTCGGTATGAACCGGTAGAGGGAAAAACCCGGATGCTTCCATCGGGACTCACCCAGTTCACCGAGGATTTGGGGCTTTGCGATGAGAGCGCCGCTCCACGCCTCGTGGATTTGTCCATTACGCGGACCCCGATACCATGATTCCTCTACTGCCTCATCCCCGAAGCGACCGTCTAAGATGTACTGGCCCGCCTGGTATCTCCCTGGGGGCGTCGGAATACTCGTTGTGTGCTGCCTCCCAAAATCTAACACCGAATACAGCAGACCCACGACCGTTTCCCGTCGGATCTTGCAATGCCTATCAACGTAGAGGGGGATATCAGCTGCGATGACTTGGTACAGATTCTGTATATGCGGCTCGAGTGAGTGACAATCGCCGAACACCTCCGTCGTGCCGCCATGCTCGCTCTCTAAGTGCAGAATTCCCGAAAACCCAGAAGGGAGGATGACCTCAATGGTAGACTGACGCTTGCCGACGATTGGTGCGGGCGCGTTACCTGCTATGATACTTGTGACCTAATCAAGGTTCTCACCCCGAATCTCTGCGCGTGGCTGGTCGTGTGAGCCGATAATCCGGACCGCCTGCGCCTTCGGGAAGCGATTACGGCCACGGCGGTCATGAGGGTGGTATGCCGCTGGGCGGCAGTGATGAAGCCCTGCGAGATCACAGCGAGTCGTATGGAGGCGGGAGCGCATATGCCACCCTGCCCGTGCAGGCTCATGCCGGTCGTGACACGCGTGCGAGGGTAAGCCCGACTTGGCCAAAATTTCGCCTTTCGCTACCCCGAGCCCCGTAGTGAATTTGCCGCAGATCATTGATCGGGAACTCAAGGAGTGATGTCTCCCGGTCGATGCGCTCGAGCGTTGAGGATGCGCCTTCCAGAAAGGAAATGGTGGAAGCAGCCCGTGAGGGATTGATCATCGGTATTGTCCGAGGCGCTACGAAGGAACGTCATTTAATATCCCCTGAATCTTTCAAATGACAACCAAGAGAACGGAGAACGAAGTCAAGGCAAGTCACGATGGGAACTTTTTGCTTGCAGCATGCAGGCATATGCCCGTATAATTCCGGGAAAAACCACTATTGGAGCGGGTTTGAACCGAATTGCGGTCAGTATCGATCAGCCAGGGAAGTGCCTGGCCACATCTGTTATCGTGTGAGAGGAATGCGTGAAGCTCTGGGCTGATCTGCGAAAGGCATGGAAAACTATGCTGGAGCCGTATCGTATGTATCCGGGCCCGCCAAAAACCTTGTTCACCAAGACCAGCAACCACCATCAGATTAGTGTCACGGACGACGGCGAGGTCCGGCACCTCAAGTTTGGTGATTCACTCCAAAGCGGCATGTACGTTGTCGACCCGGTAAAAAGCGACTTCCGTTACACGGAATATTTTCATCTAGCCTGGGTCTTCAAGCGCGATATCCGGTCAGTGCTGTTCCTCGGGCTTGGGGGCGGGTCCACACCCAAGAAGTTTCATGCGGATTATCCCTCGATCACCATGGATATCGTCGAGATCGACCCGGCAGTGGTTGAGGTGGCGGAACGCTTTTTTCACTTTCAGTCTGGGCCACGCCTGAACGTCATCGTGGATGATGCGCGGGCGTACTTGGAAACAACCGACAAACGCTATGATCTGATCGTGCATGATGCCTACTTTTCAGAGGCGGTGCCGTTTCACCTCATGACCCGGGAATTCTTCCATACCGCGGTGCAACGCTTGACGCCGACAGGTGTATTCGCCTTCAACCTCATCAGCGATGTCGTCGGCCCCGAGAGCTCGCTCTTCCGTGCGGTCTATAAGTGCTGGCAAGAGCTGTTCACGGCGATCCATGTGTTTCCGGTCGAGGGCAAACGCAACATCGCTATGATCGGCTGCCGCACAGGTGAGCTCGTACCTAAGGATGAGGTGGTCAGACGCGCCGCACAGTTGCGTGAGGAGTGGGGCAATGTGCCGCTACTCGAGACGCATGCGAAACATATGCGGACAGCCAAAGTGCGTACCGATGATATCCCCTTCCTCACGGATGAGGTGTCTGGTCCTGAGGGGGGCCGAGGCTACATGTCGGTGCGCTAACGGCTGAACGCCAGACGACAGGCAAACGTCATCTGATGAATCTTGGGGTCTTCAGTCTTGAAGGACGCACCGCTATCGTCACCGGAGCCAGCGGCGGGCTTGGGAAAGAGACGGCGCTGGCCTTCGCCGAGGTCGGCTGTGATGTCGCCATTGCCGCACGCAATCGGCAGGCGCTCGAAGAGGTAGCGGCGGCGGTGGAGCGGAAAGGGCGTCGTTGTCTCGCCGTACAAACCGATATCACCCAGGCCGCCGAGGTGCAACGCCTGATCGATCGCACCGTCGAGCGCTTTCAGAGGATCGATATCCTGGTCAACAATGCCGCTATCGCGGTGGAGAAACTCATTGCCGATCTCAGCGAAGCCGAATGGCGTCGTGTCATCGAGACTGACCTGAATGGCACCTTCTTTTGCTCCCAGGCCGCTGGCAAACACATGATGCAACAAGGCGGCGGACGAATTATCAACGTCGTCTCGGCAGCCGGACTCGTGGCCGTACCGCTCTTGGGAGCATACGGCGCCGCCAAGGGAGGAGTCGTGCAGTTCACGCGAGTCCTGGCCGCCGAGTGGGCACGTTATCAAATCACGGTCAATGCCCTCGCTCCCGGCTATTTTCTCTCGCCGATGAATGAGGCACGCTTTGCGGACCCTGACATTCTTCACAACACCACCCGTCGCATCCCGATGAGACGCCTTGCCACCTACGACGACCTGACCCCAGCGCTGATTTTTCTGGCATCGGAGGCGGCCAAGTACATGACCGGTCAAGTGATTGTCGTCGATGGCGGCTGGACGATCCTCTGAGACACATGCTCTGTCACACGTTTCAACATATTCCAGGCCTTGGTGAACGCCGGGAGCGCGCCCTCTGGCGCCGTGGCATCTCGACCTGGGATGACTTCCTGGCGGCTCCCCAGCGTAGCGGCTTGCCGTCAACGTTGCTGCACGACGCCGAGGCCATCCTTCACCTGTCGCAGGAGGCCCTGCGTCAGGGGAACATCTATTTTTTCGCGCAACTGTTGCCCGTGCGCGAGCATTGGCGTCTCTATGGTGATTTTCAGGACGTGACCGCCTATCTCGACATCGAAACCGGACCACTGGGGCATGGCCGACAGGGTATCACCGTCATTGGCCTCTTCGATGGGCAGGAGTTTCGGTCCTTCGTGCGAGGTCACAACCTGCATACCTTTGAGGACCATCTGCGACGGTATGACCTGCTGGTCACCTTTAACGGCAAGAGCTTCGATT
This sequence comes from uncultured Nitrospinota bacterium, assembly GCA_963707985.1. Taxonomy (GTDB): domain Bacteria; phylum Tectomicrobia; class Entotheonellia; order J063; family CAVPRW01; genus CAVPRW01. The sequence goes on from CAVPRW010000031.1 coordinate 360,325, forward strand.
TGCCGGTGATCGAGCGTGAGTTGGGGATTCCCATCTACCAGGCGCAGATCGATCTCAGACTGTTGCTGCACCGGCTTGGCTACCAGGGCGGTTTGAAGCGTATCGAGCGGCAGTGGGGGATCGACCGGGAGGGTGAGATCGCGGGCTTAACCGGTTTTGATGCAGTCTTGCTCTGGGCCCGCTATCGGCACGGCGACGTCGCGGCGCTGCAGCGGCTCATCGCCTACAATCGTGCTGATGTGGTAAACCTCGAAGTCTTGTTACAGCGCGGCTATGCGCTGGCCCGAGATCAGATCAGGGCCGCCGCCGACGAGACCGTCCCGGGTAAGGTTGGCGGGACGGTGAAAGGATCGACATCATATGGCATTGCTGAATCCGGTCGCACGCCAGATTGACCCCGAGTTACACGCCATCACGGCGTGGCTGCAGGGACCAGGGAGCGATCATTTTCTGGTCACCTCGCACGTGCATCCCGACGGCGACGGACTGGCGTCGATGTTGGCCTGTGGGCGCATCCTCCGCCATCTCGGCAAGCAGGTGTGGCTCGTGACCGATGGCATGCTGTCGCCACGCTATGGCTACTTGCCCCAGATCGACACGGTCGTCTCATACCGACAAGGCTTAGAGGCTGAGTTGCCGGTGGCCAATGTCATCACTGTCGATGTGCCGACCTTATCGCGGCTTGAGCGCGTGGCCCGTCTCATCCCTCCTGAGGCGGCAATCTTAAAAATCGATCATCATCCGAGCGACGACCACTTCGGGCGCTTCAATTATGTCGACACGGCAGCCAGTTCGACGGCGGAGCTCGTCTATCGTCTCTGCATGGCCCTGGGAATTCCCTTCGATGCGGCACTGGGAACCTGGCTCTATACCGGGCTTGCCTTCGATACCGGCCGCTTTCGCCATTCCTCGACAACCCCGGAAGCGTTGATCATCGCCGGGGAAATGGTACGCGCCGGTGCCAACCCACAGCTCATCGCAGAACAACTGTTTTATGAGTATCGGCCGACGACCTTATCCCTGCTGGCATCTACGCTGCAGTCGTTGGAGTGCGTGCTGGATGGGCGGGTGTCGATCCTCGCGCTCGATCATGCGATTCTGGGACAGGCGCGCTACGGCGACGAAGATATGGATGGCTTCATCGATTATGCGGTGTCCTTGCAGGGGGTCGAGGTCGCCCTGTTTTTGCGCGAGCACGAACCTGGCCAGATTCGCATTAGCCTACGTGCCAAGCATGATGTCGATGTGCGAGCCGTGGCTGAGGTCTTTGGCGGCGGCGGCCATCGCAAGGCCGCCGGAGCACGTATGACGGGGACACTTGCCGAGGCTAAAACCCGGCTGCTACAGGAGATTCAGCGGCATCTAGAACCGTCAAACGAACGGTCGGCTTGACGACTAAGGGTTTTTTCTCTAGACTGCCGGACGGTATGGAGCATCGTGGTCTTCCTCAGATTTTTCCCGATCTCCAGGCAGCGGAGATCGGGGGTTTCGATCACACCGCTGTACTCGCCGGTCCAAGTGAGTCGGGAAGAGGCTGAGCGCGGTAGATACAGAAACGGGAGCCGTCGTGCGGGATCGCGTGGCATTTTTCACGCTCGGATGTAAGCTCAATTCTTACGAAACAGAGTCGCTGCGTGAGGTCTTTCATCAACATCGCTACGACATCGTCGACATCGATCAGCCCGCTGACTACTATGTGATCAATACCTGCGCCGTCACCGGGCACGCGGAGGCCGATGCTCGGCAGCTCATTCGTTCGCTCACCAAGCGGAATCCCGCAGCGCGAGTCATCGTCACCGGCTGCTATGCTCAGCGCGACGCCCAGACCTTGGCGAGGATGCCGGAAGTGGCCCTGGTCATCGGCAATGCGGAGAAGACCCAACTCTTCCAGCTCTTCGAGGACAGCCTCGTCACACCGGACAATAGGAAGAAGGTCTTCACCTCACATCCCTTCAAAGGTCAGCCAAAGGAACGGTTCAGCTTCGGTGCAGGCGGCGAAGCTGCCACCGTCAGTCCCTTTACCCGTGCCACCATCAAAGTGCAGGACGGCTGTGACGACTTTTGCACGTTTTGCATCATTCCGCACCTGCGTGGCACGAGTGTCAGTCGGCCCATTGCCGCCATCCTCGAGCATGCCCGCGCTTTGGCCACTGCTGGGTATAGGGAGATCGATCTTACCGGCGTCCATACTGGGGCCTATGGGATGGATTTTGCGACTCCGACCACACTGTTGGCGATGCTGGAGCAACTCGTACGAGTGGACGGGATCGAGCGCATTCGACTGAACTCGATTGAGCCTGCCACAGTCAGCGAGGACTTGTTAGATTTTATCGCCGCCTCTCCAAAGATTTGTCAACATCTGCACATCTGTCTGCAGAGCGGTGATGACGACATCCTACGTCTGATGCGGCGACACTATGATGTGGCATCGTACGAACGCTTGATCACCAACGTCATGAGGCGCATGCCGGAATGCGGATTAGGGAGCGACCTATTGGTCGGCTTCCCAGGTGAGACCGAGGTGCACTTCGAACGGACACTGCGCGTTGTTGAGCGCCTGCCCTTTTCGTATCTGCATGTCTTCAGCTATTCGGCCAGGCCGGGGACGCCAGCCGCCAAGTATCCTGGTCAGGTGCAACCTGCGGTGACCAAGGAACGTAGTCGGCGCCTGCGTGAGTTAGCCCAGGCCAAGAAAAAAGCCTTCGCCGAGCGCTTTCTCGGCCAGGAGCGGGTGATCCTCCTGGAGGGCAAGCGCGATAAGACCCGACACTTCCTGTCGGGTTTGACGGAGCACTACATCCGCGTGCATGTCGATGCGCCAGAGGCAGCGGTGAATCAGCTCGTGCCGGTCCGTCTGGTAGCGTTGGCAGAGGACGAGGTGCTGGGCGAATGGATCGGTGGAGAGGGAGCCGCTGTCGAGCCGGTGAAGCAGATGCCTGCAGTGAATCATGCGAACCTGCACACGCTCCCATAGCAGCTGATCGAATGTTGGAGGATGATGGATGATCATCGATATGCACGTACACTCGGATGTGTCCGACGACGGCATGGCGAGTGTCGAAACCTATATGAAATGGCTCGCCAAGCTGCGGCGCAACTACCGCATCGACGGCATCGTGTTCACGGAGCATCGGCTGTTCAACAGCGAGGCCGACTATGAGACCCTTGCCCGTCAGTATGACCTCCTCATTTTCAAGGGCACGGAGGCGGACACCGACTGCGGGCACGTGTTGTGTTATGGGATGAACGACAAGATCACGCATCACTTTGATCTCAAGAATGTGCACTTGAGTGGGCGAGAGCTCATCAACGCCATGGAAGACGCCGGTGGCATAGGTATCCCGGCCCATCCAGGGCGGCGGCACATCGGGCTCGTCGAACATCTCGAAAACGGCTATGACATCGGCAGCTCCCTGCGGGCTGCAGAACAACTCAACGGTGGCAGTAGCAAACAGGAGAATGCCCGCGCCGAGCAACTCGTCGCCGCGCGCCAACTCTCCGGCATCGGCGGCAGCGATGCGCATTTCGTCAGCGCTGTCGGCAAGTTTATGACCGCATTCAAACGCCCGGTCCATAGTATGCAGGACCTGGTGGAACAATTGTACTCGGGTGACTATCATCCTATCACCCTGGAAGAGGCCAAAATCCACAGCTAAGCCGACGAGGAGAGGGCGCCGTGATCGAGTTCGATCAGAGCATCCTAGGCAAGGAATTTGTGTTGGGCACATTCCAGGTCACCGAGGACATGATGCTCGCGTATGCGCAAGCCGTCGGTGAGACCAGCCCGCAGTATGTCGATCCGGAAGCGGCCAAACACACCGGCAGTAGCGGGCTCGTGGCTCCGCCGATCTTCTACGATGTGTTCCGTGCCGAGCAAATGCCCGACCCAAAAGTGCAATTTGGCAAGATCTCTTTCAATGCCGGACAGCGGTGCGAGTTCTACGCTCCGATCCGGCCTGGCGACACGATCACGCTGAAGGCGCGGATCACCGACGTGTATGAAAAAACGGGACGCACGGGCAAGATGGTGTTCATCATCCGTGAAACCACTTACGAGAACCAGCAGGGTGAGAAAGTGGCTGTCGTGGAGCAATCACAAGTCCGACGCGAGTCTGGGGCAGCGCGGGAGTGAGGCAGACATGAGCGGGAACGCGGTGTATTTCGAGGATGTCGACATTGGGGATGAGATCACCCCACTGCCGATGAATCCGACACACGAGACGATTGCAGCATACGTGAAGGCGTGCCACATCACCGAAAAGCGGTTTACAGACGATGCGTACGCCCGTGGCCTGGGGATGGATGGTATCATCGCGCCGGGTAACATGGGGTTGGCCTATCTATCCCGGATGATCAACGACTGGGCCCAGGGGGCGGTGCTCCGCAAGCTCGACGTGCGCTTCCGCGGCTTTGTCAAGCCGGGCGTGCAACTGACGTGTAAGGGACTAATCGTGGAGAAACACGTGCGCGGCAGTGAGAACTCCATCGAATGCGATGTCTTCATCGAGAATGAAAACGGAGACCGGCCCGTAGCTGGGAGCGCCACGGTGATCTTGCCGACGCGTGGCTGAGGACGCCCCGTTCTCGACGTCATGGATGCCTCTCTCAAACATCTCCGCTTTTGATCCGCTGACCTGGCCCCAGCCCGGCGTTCGTGCTGACGCCGTGTTCTCTGGGCGCGGCTGAGGGCGGGGGTTGTGCCCGTCCGGTGTAGTCCTGCACCAACGCTTACCAAGTTCGCCCGTGAATCCCGAGGAGGACAGCACCTTCGAGCAGAGCTGCAGCCGCCGCCAGGTGAGGGAGTAGTGTTTTCAATCTAGCCCGACCCTGCCATTCTGTGCTACTCTCAGGAGCCTTGGATGGTGGCTTGCCGTCCCTTCAACTGAGGGGTCAAAGCACGCACGTTTCTCGGCGCGACGCTCGCCTTCGAGGTGTCGGTCGCCACTGTACAACTGTTGGTATCCGTCTGTATCAAGGGTTCGATGCCCCATCGCTACTGTTGATCGTGTCACAGATACGGCGAGGTGTTCTATGCAAGTCTCACCCCATGTCTATGTTATGCATATCGATGATGGTGCGGCGTTCCACCCAGGTGGCAGCAACAATTACTTCGTTGGCGACCCACGTGAAGCGATGGTGTTGATCGACACCGGGGACCAGATGCGCGAATGGACGCAGAGTCTTCTCGACTATTACCAACAATTGGGACGTCCCAGAATCAGCGCCATCTTCCTCACACATAGTCATCATGACCACATCGGCGGCCTAGACCGCATCTATGAGGTGATGCCGGCTCCGGTACGGTGCCATCCTCAGCTCGTAGCTAAGTTGCAAACGATGGTCCCGAAAGACGCTGTGGTCGCACTTCAGCCGGATGAAATGGTGGCGACCGGTGGTGGCGTGACTTTGCAAGCGCTGTTCACGCCGGGCCACGAGGTTGACCACGTGAGCTACTACCTCGGTGAGGATCGCACACTTTTCACTGGCGACTGTATCTTGGGGGCATCATCAACTACCGTCCGGGACCTGGCGAGCTATATGCGGTCTCTGGAGTTGTTGACCAGCTACGCACATGAGACCATCTGCCCGGGCCATGGTCCGGTGGTGCCACCGCCCCGCGGGGCGGAACTGGTGCGCTGGTATATCGACCATCGACAACAACGCGAACAGCAGGTGTTGGCCGCACTGGGCAAGGGATTAGGCACGGTGGAGGCAATTACTCGGGACGTCTACCCGTCCGACCTGCCCGCAGGACTGCGGCGCGGCGCTGAGCAAAATGTCGCCACCCACCTGGAAAAGCTGGCGAAGGAGGGACGCGTCCAGGAGATGCCAGCGCAGTATCATCTGCGACCCTGACCGCGCCGCAAGTCTATTCTTACATCTGGGTCAGAGCGAGGTTGCCTGTGCTTCCCGCTCCGAGTATAATTATCCCCCATACTGGTTGCACGATGACCATTTGAGGCCGACGTTCTGTCGTCACGCATGATCCCGAGGCCATGCCTATGACTGTCGAACTTGCTTTCCTGACCATCGCGGAGGCGTCGGCGCTGATCCGGACGCGCCAACTCTCCCCGGTGGAATACGTTGAGGCGCTCATCGCACGCACGGAGACGTTTGACCCACAGTTGCATGCCTACATCACCCCGACGTTCGACCGGGCGCGTCAAGCGGCGAAACAGGCCGAGCATGAGATCATGGCCGGCACCTACCGTGGCCCGATGCACGGCATCCCATTCGCGTTGAAGGACATCTATGACACCCAGGGGATCCGCACCTCGGGACATTCTCGAGTCTGCCTCAATCGCGTTCCCAAGGCGGACGCGACCGCGACGGCCAAACTGTCTGAAGCGGGCGCCATCCTGATGGGCAAGCTGGCCACACATGAATTTGCGCATGGCGGGCCCTCTTTCGACCTGCCGTGGCCGCCGGCACGGAATCCCTGGCATCTCGCCCATTTCACGGGTGGTTCCTCGAGTGGCTCCGGCGCAGCCGTGGCTGCAGGGCTGGTGCCGATGGCGTTGGGATCCGATACCGGCGGATCGATCCGTGGTCCGGCTTCTTTGTGTGGCGTGGCAGGATTGATGCCGACCTTCGGCCTGGTCGGTCGCGGTGGCGTCATCCCCAACTCGTTCACCTTCGATCATTGCGGGCCGCTGGCTCGCTCTGTCGAAGATTGTGCCATTGTTCTGCAAGTGATCGCGGGCTTCGACCCTAGGGATGCAGGCAGTATCCAGCAGCGCATCCCTGCGTACCGCACGGCACTGCAACGGGATCTGAAGGGTCTCAGGATCGGCGTGCTCCGTCATCACTGGGAGGAGGACCTACCGGCCTCGGAGGACGTCAGCCGGGCCATGGGAGAGGCGTTGCAGGTCCTGAAGAGCCTTGGCGCCGAGCTTGAGGACTGTCACGTGCGTTCGCTCCAGCACTATTTTGACGTCAAGGTCATCATCGCTGAGACCGAAATCTTCACGATTCACCAGCCAGACCTGGGGGCTCGACCGGGAGATTTTGGTGCCGACTTCCGCGCCCGTGTGTTGCCAGCGGTGCTCTTCACTGCCAATGATTATGTGCGGGCCACACGTGAGCACCGGCAGATGGTGGCGGAGATGGCCCCCCTCTACGAGCGCTATGATGCTTTTATTACCGCAGGCCAGGGCGAAGCCCCACGTCTCGATGCACATAGGAGTCTCGCTTTCTGGCAACGACCTAACCTGTTCACCGCAGCCAATGTCACCAGCCAGCCTGCGTTGGAGGTTTGCAATGGTTTTGGCGCTCACGGCCTGCCACTGGGGATGCAGATCCTCGGCCGCCCTTTCGACGACGCGACCGTGCTCCGTACCGGCCATGCCTACGAGCAAGCGACCGATTGGCATCGCCGGCATCCGCCGCTTCGTGAAGGTGCCGAAGTGCCCATCCTGACCCCACCACCGCTACTAGCCGGGACCGCCAACCATACCGATGAGGCCATACGGGAGGCGTGTGTCTACGCAGCGCAGCGTGCAGGACTCACACTGAGTGACGAGCAGTTTGCGCAACTCCTCGAAGGGGCGCCTTATGCGCTCGGCATGGTGCAACGCTTGAGACGCAATCACCGCTATGAGAACGAGCCCGCCAACGTCTTCTGTTTTCCGGCGAGCTTTTTGACACCCCCGAATCGCGCCTGACCATCGCACCTCGCGCGGCCCCCACAGCGTCTCGATGCAGGAAACGCCACTGCTGTGGAGCAAATCACACACACCCGCTGGCCGCACCAGGAAATCCTCCAACGTGTTCACGTTGGTCAGCTGTCCCCCCTGGCGACCGATCAAATCGTCGATGAGGTTCCACGACAGGGCTCTTTCTAGGGCTGTGGCAGATTTACTCTTCCAGAGTTTTCGAGTCTGTCAGTCATGCCATGATTGCTACCTCATGACGGATTTTCCCCTGCCAATCGACGTGTGAGACAGAACATGGTATTCAGGACGCTGGAACAGGTCAAGCAGGTGCTAGCGGCATGTGGTTGGCAGAGCAATACGGCCTTTGTCCAGCGGCTCACAAGGTCAGCACCGTGGTTTGGGGTCGGCTCACATGGGATACATAGGTGATGATCGAATACCGCGCCTTCATCTCCGGCAAGTCCTAGATACTCTGATACGTCAGATGCTTCAGGTCGACCGTCATGGCCGCAGCTCCAATTCTTTGCCTTCAAGCTTGAAAATGCGATCGCGCAGCTCTGCGGCGCGTTCGAAGTCGTAGCGGTCAGCAGCGGCTTTCATGTCTTTACGGAGCTTCTTGATGAGCCTGTCCAGCTCCGCTTGCGAATGGTATCTGGTCTTCTTCCTCCGCTGCCAGCGGCACGGTCGTGTAGTCCGCTTCGTAGACCGAATGCAGTATGTCGCTGATCGACTTGACGATGCTCTCCGGCGTAATGCCATGGTCCTCGTTGAATTGACCCTGCAGCTCACGACGGCGATTGGTCTCGTCGATGGCGACACGCATCGATTTGGTGACCGCATCGGCGTACAGAATCACCTGACCGTTGACGTGGCGCGCCGCCCGGCCGATGGTCTGAATGAGTGACCGTTCAGAGCGCAGGTACCCCTCCTTATCAGCGTCGAGGATGGCGACCAGCGAGACCTCGGGGATGTCTAACCCTTCACGCAGCAGGTTGATGCCGATGAGCACATCGTATTTCCCCAGGCGCAAGTCGCGGATGATCTCATGGCGCGCCAGTGTATCGATGTCGGAGTGCAGGTACGCCACCTTCACGCCCAGCTCCTGATAATACTCGGTGAGCTCTTCAGCCATGCGCTTGGTGAGGGTGGTCACCAGCACCCGGTGCCGCCGCTTCACCCGCGCGCGGATCTCCTCCAGCAGATCGTCCACCTGCCCACGCACCGGGCGCACGCTGAGCTCGGGGTCCATGAGCCCTGTCGGCCGAATGATCTGCTCCACGACGCGGCCATTGGCCTGGCGTAACTCGTAGGGGCCGGGCGTCGCCGAGACATAGATCACCTGACGTACCATGGCCTCGAACTCCTCAAAATTCAGAGGGCGATTGTCGAGGGCCGAAGGCAGGCGAAACCCATACTCGACCAGCGTCTGCTTGCGGGCACGGTCACCGCGATACATGCCGCCGGTCTGGGGCACGGTCACATGACTTTCATCGATACAGAGGAGGAAGTCATCCGGAAAATAATTGAGCAACACCCACGGCGGCTGCCCAGCCTGGCGCCCATCGAGATGGCGCGAGTAATTTTCGATACCATGGCAAAAGCCCATCTCGCGCAGCATCTCGAGATCGAAGTGGGTGCGTTGGGCCAGGCGCTGGGCCTCAAGCAGCTTGCCCTCACGCATCAACGCTTGCAGGCGCTCCTCCAGTTCCACGTCGATATCCGCGATGGCGCGTTTCAAATTCTCCTGCGTCGTCACGTAGTGGCTGGCCGGATAGATGGCCATCTTCGTCAGGCGCCGTAACGGCTCGCCACGCAGGGGATCGATCTCCCAGATGGCGTCCACGACATCGCCGAAGAACTCCACCCGGATCGCCGTCTCCTCTTCGTGCGCTGGGAAAATATCCAACACATCGCCGCGCACCCGGAAGGTGCCGCGATGGAAATCCATATCGTTGCGTTGGTACTGGATTTCGACGAGTTTATTGAGGATGTGGTCGCGGGTAATCTCCATTTGATCCTGGAACAGGACCAGCATGCTGCGGTAATCCTGCGGCGAGCCCAAACCATAGATACAGGACACACTGGCCACGACGATCACATCGCGGCGTTCCTGGAGCGAGCGGGTGGCGGAGTGGCGCAACTTGTCGATTTTGTCATTGATCGAGGCATCCTTTTCGATGTACGTATCGGTTTGGGGGACATAGGCCTCAGGCTGGTAGTAGTCGTAATAGCTCACGAAATATTCGACCGCATTGGTGGGAAACAACTCTTTGAATTCGGTGTAGAGCTGGGCTGCCAGGGTCTTATTGGGGGCGATCACCAGGGTCGGTCGGTTGACTCGAGCGATCATGTTGGCCATCGTAAAGGTTTTGCCTGAGCCGGTGACTCCGAGCAATACCTGATGTTTGCGTCCCTGCTCAAGGCCCTGCACGAGCTCTCGAATCGCGGCTGGTTGGTCCCCTTGCGGCTGATACGTCGAAGCAAGCTGGAATCGATCCATGACGTGGTTCCCACTCCTTCCGTTCGGATGCAGCCGGTGGCAGATGGCAGCACGACATACTTTCTGAATGTACCGCACCCGTCGAAGTCCGCGCAAGCGTGTACTTCGACGCGGCCGTGCGCCCACACTTGACATAGACATTTCCGTGCTGGGGCCCGCTTCCAGCAGGAAAGAGCGTTAGAAGCGAGCCTTATCGCGACAGAAATTGGTTGACAATCGTGCCACTACACCTATAATGACAGCCTAATTTTGAGTTATCTCTCATGAGCGCAGGCATGATGATCAATCGATCAGTGTCGCATCAGTCGCATAGCTCCCCGGTGAACACCTGGCCTTGGCGTGGGTGGCAGGTGCACGGGGGCAGCTACGGCCTCAAGGAGGGATGATCTCACATGTAGAGCTGGTCGGTGGGATGCCGTGGGTTGCCTGTTGATCCACGGTGTTCCTGACAGGAAAAGCACCGGGCCAAGCCGTGGATCGTTTGCGATTCACGGCTTTTTTTATTGGCTTCTGCCATGGAAGGGGACTCCATGAAGTACTCGGTGCTGGAGCAAGCTCTGCAGGCCTTAGAGACTTCGGACAAACGCATCCTGCAACTCCTCATTCTACGTCGTCAGCTTGCGACACAGCTGGCCCAGGCCATGCCAGGCCAGGAAGTCGCACCCAGTCTCGACGAGCGTGTCGCGGCCGTCGTGTCACGGCTGGCTCGTGGCAATCCAGGGCCTCTGAATCACCAGCGACTGGCATCCCTGTTTGAGGCTATCATCGGGCTCACAGAGCCGCTCTACATCACGCTTTCAACCGGAAATGGCGCGGCAAAAAAGGGTTGACATCCTTGGGGGGTTATCTTACAGTACCGGCATCATTGATGGTAATCGCTGAAGAAATCATGCAATTCGGTATGCCTCGCCAGCTAGGCCCTGGCGGCGAAATGGCGAATGTTGATCGCCAACATCGTCGCAGCGGGAGGAGATCGACAGACATTGGGTAGGGGTCAGCAACACCACTCAATGGCACGGGCGAGAAGGAGGGAAACGTGTGCCGCTAAACGTGATCGTCTGCATCAAGCAGGTGCCGGATTGGGAGGCCCCTGCCGATACGTTCAAGATCGATCCTGAGCGGAATAAGGTCATCCCTCCCCCTAATATCGACCCACGGATTAGTCTGTTCGATGAGCACGCCATCGAGGCCGCGTTGCAACTCCGTGAAAAGCACGGCGGTAAGGTGACCATCGTCAGTCTGGGACCCGATTTCGCTCAGCGCGCCGTGAAACAAGCCGTGGCCATGGGCGCCGATGACGGGATTTTACTGAAAGATCACGCCTTTGAGGACTCCGACACGTACGCTACCGCCTATATCCTGGCTGAGGCCATCAAGAAGATCGGCGCGTTCGATCTGATCCTCTGCGGACGCCAGGCGGCTGACTGGGACGTTGGGCAGGTCGGAGTCGGTGTGGCGGAGCTCTTGGAGATTCCCTGTGTGTCGATTGCCCAGAAGATCGAGGTGTCCGACGGCAGGGCGGTGGTCGAACGCCTTGTCGAGGGCGGCTACGATGTCATGGAAGTGGCGTTGCCTGCCTTGATCACTGTCAGCAACGAAATCAACAAGCCGCGCTATCCGACGTTGCGGGGCATCATGGCCGCCGGCAAGAAACAGATCCCGACGTGGGATGCTGCAGCCCTCGGCATCGATCCTGCCCACACCGGAGCGCGGGCTGTACAGGCCAAAGTCTTGAGGCTCTATGTCCCCGTCCACGAGGCTCATTGCGAGTTGCTCGACGGCGACACCGATGAGGAAAAGGGTGAAAAGCTCGCCCTGCGACTGCGCGAGGCAAAGCTGATCTAGCGATCGGAGAAGTGGTATGACGGCAAATGGAGCACGAGGCGTGTTGGTGGTGGCAGAGCTCAGTGATGGCAGGCTCGCTGGCATGGCGCAAGAGCTTCTGGGTGCCGGGCGCCGCCTTGCCGATGCGCTGGGAGAAGAGTTGGTAGCTGCTGTGCTGGGTAGCCAGGTCGGTGACAGCGGTGCCGAAGCCATCGCCTATGGTGCGGATAAGGCCTACGTGATCGACGATCTACTCCTGGCCAGCCCGCAGCCTGACGCCTATGCCGCGGCGCTAGAACATCTCTGTCGGGATATACAGCCAAACATTCTTCTGTTAGGGAAAACCTCGCTGGGGATCGAGGTGGGGCCGCGGTTGGCGTTCCGGTTGCACACAGCGCTCGGCTCGGATTGTACTGATCTGCGTATCGATACCGACAGCAAACGGCTGATCATGACGCGTCCGGTCTTCGGGGGCAACGCCATGCTGGAGATGGCTTGTGCCGATTGCTTCCCCCAAATGGCCAGTGTCCGTGGCAAAACGCAAGAGCCGCTGCCCCGTGACGAGACTCGCCAAGGGGAAGTCGTGAATCGCCCATCCGGTATCGATGCGGCAGTCGTGCGAGCTAAGTTCATCAGTCGGAACAAAAAAGCGGTGGAAGGCATCACACTGACCGGCGCGCCGATCGTCATCTCCGGCGGTCGAGGCCTGAAGGGTGCAGAAAATTTCAAGTACCTCAAAGAGCTCGGCGACCTCCTCGGGGCCGCGGTTGGAGCCTCGAAGGCCGCCGTTGACGAAGGTTGGGTGCCCTCGGAGCTGCAAGTGGGGTTAACAGGGGTCACGGTGACACCTAATCTCTACATCGCGGTGGGGATTTCTGGCGCGGCGCAGCATATCGCTGGCATGGGATACTCGAAAAATATTGTCGCCATCAATAGAGACCCGGATGCCGCGATCTTTCAGCGAGCGCACTTCGGCGTCGTAGGCGATTGGCAGAAGGTCGTTCCAGCCTTTACACGCAAATGTAAAGAGCTTCTGGAAAAATAGACGTCCAGCGGGGCGTCACCCTTTTCGCTAGCAAGGGTCGTAGCGATGACGTATGGAACACTATGGCGGCGGGCCGCGTTATTAGCGGTGTTTGCATTACTGGTGGGGTGTTTGAGTTGTGGGATCACGGCGACTGGCCACCCCCGCGACCTGGACGCCAGCCGGCCTGAAGTCTTTGTCGAGGTAACGCGCGTCGTCGAAAGTTCCTATTGGGATGCGAGCAAACTCGAGCCTCAAGGTTTATTCAAAGGGGTTGTCGATGGTGTCGACGAGGATGTTCGACGCCTGGGGGGAAGCTATTGCCTATAAGGGCCAGCAGGTACTCGTCTCCCTGAACGGTCAAACCAAGGCCGTCGATCTGTCCGCCATAGATTCCCTGGCTGAGCTGGTGCATGCATTCAGCAGCATTCAGGTGTTTCTCACCCAGCAGCAACGTTCGAATGGACATCCGACCAACTGGGAACATCGGGCGGTCGAGGGCATGGTCAAGTCCCTTGATGGGAACTCGGCTTTCATGCCGCCGCATGAGTTCCGTGAGATGCAAGAGGAAACGCGTGGGAGCTTCGGAGGGATCGGCATACGCATCGGTGTCGAAGACGGCCAAGTGGTGATTGTCGAGCCCATGGAGGGAACTCCGGCATCCAAAGCTGGCCTCAAGCAGGGTGATCGGATCATGAAGATTGATGGCCAACCCACACAAGGGCTGACACTGCAGGAGGCAGTCCGTCGTATGCGTGGGCCGGTGGGAAGCCACATGGTGTTGGGCATCGTCCGCCGCGGTGGCGTGGAGCCCGAGGATGTCTCTCTGACGCGCGCCAAAATTGAGCTCAAGACTGTGGAAGGCCAGATGCTCGATGGGCGCATTGGCTATGTCAAAGTCCGTGGCTTCCATGAGACGACCCTGCTGGAGATGGAGAAGACGTTAAACCGCTTGACCCAGCAAAAAATGGAAGGATTGGTCCTGGATTTGCGGAATAATCCCGGTGGCCTCTTGAGTCAATCGGTCAAAGTCTGCAACCTCTTTGTTGATGAAGGGCTGATAGTGGTCTCGACCGAGGGCCGGGTGCGCAATCAAAACTCGCGGTTCATGGCTAATGGGGGTGGCCAATATCGGCAATATCCCTTGATTGTGCTGATCAATGCCGGTAGTGCCAGCGGCTCGGAAATCGTCGCTGGGGCACTACAAGATTTACAGAAGGCGACCATTATCGGCACCAAGAGCTATGGGAAAGGGTCGGTTCAGACCATTTTCCCGCTCCAGGATGGCTCCGGACTGCGCCTGACGACCGCCCACTATTTTACGCCCAGTGGACGGAATATCGATCATGTCGGGATCATCCCCGATATCGAGCTCTCGAACGAAGGGAAAGAAGATCGCCAGTTGGACATGGCCCATGCCATCATGAAGGAGGCTCTGGCCATGACGAATCGACGCAAACAGCAACAGCAGCGTGGGGCAGGGCCGATCGATAACGTCATGATGAAAGAATTGGGACGTGGCATGCTCGCCGCTCCTCCCACTCCGTCGCCGTAACTTCCTTCCCGCATGTGCTGCACGCTATGCTCTCCGGCGTGTGCCTCAGACGCAATTCATTCATAGATCCTGGCCGAGGGGAGGACAGCTCCTCGAAGGGAAACTCGATATGGCACCACAAGCAGCCCTCAGCCTGAAGCGGACACCGCTCTATGAGCTGCACTGCGAAGCGGGCGCGAAATTCGTTGACTTCGGCGGTTGGGAAATGCCTGTACAATATGCGGGCATTATCGAGGAGCATCGAGCCGTGCGCACCTCGGTCGGTCTCTTCGACGTCAGCCACATGGGAGAGATCGAGATCAGGGGCCCACAGGCGCTGGAGGTGGTGCAGCGGCTCACCACCAATGATGCATCGAAGCTCGAAGTCTATCAGGTGCAATACTCGACTCTCTGTCATCCACACGGGGGGATCGTCGATGACCTCACCGTCTATCGCCTAGGCCTGGAGCATTTTCTCCTATGCGTCAACGCTGCCAACATCGACAAAGACTTCGCCTGGATCATCGAACAGGCGCACGGCGACGCAGACATCGCCAACACCAGTGCACAGATCGCCCAACTGGCGCTGCAGGGCCGTCAGGCCCAGGCAACGCTGCAGTCCTTATGCGATATCGCGCTTGACGACGTGCGCTATTATTGGTCGGCTAAGGGACGCGTGAGAGGGGTTGAAACCCTGATCTCGCGTACGGGATATACCGGCGAGGACGGCTTTGAGATGTATTGTTCCGCTTCGGAAGGGCCAGCACTCTGGCGTGCGCTGATGGAGGCCGGTGCACCGTACCAGATCAAACCTATCGGCCTGGGCGCCCGCGATACCTTGCGCCTCGAAATGGGCTATGCGCTCTATGGCAATGACATTACGGACGACACCACCCCCTTGCAAGCGGGCCTCGGCTGGATCGTCAAACTCAGCAAGGGGGATTTCGTCGGCCGCGAGGCTCTGGCCAAAGAACGAGGCGAGGGGATCAAGCGCCGGCTCGTCGGCCTCGAGATGATCGATCGGGGCGTGGCGCGGGCGCATTACCACATCATGGCTGATGGCGGAAGTCGTGGGGGAGGTGACCAGCGGCACGGTGTCCCCAACCTTGAACAAAAGCGTCGGGCTGGGGTATGTACGGACCGAGTGTGCGAAGGTCGGCACACCAGTGCAGGTCGACATCCGCGGCAAGCCGGCCCAGGCTCGGGTGGCCGCCACGCCATTTTATCCGTCGCAGGTGCGCAAGGCATAAGGGAGAGAGTGAGGGCTTATGGAGTTCCCAGCGGGATTGCGGTATACGAAAGAGCATGAGTGGATCAGGGTCGAGGGCGACCAGGCCTATGTCGGCATCACCGACTATGCCCAGCAGGAGCTGGGGGATGTAGTCTATGTCGAACTGCCGGACGCCGGCGGCGACATACGCTACATGGAGCCCTTCGGGGTGGTGGAATCGGTTAAGGCCGTCTCTGACCTCTTCTCACCAGTGACCGGTGCGGTCCAACAGGTGAACGAAGAGCTGTTCAATCGGCCTGAGCTGGTGAACAGCGACCCGTATGGCCAGGGCTGGATGCTCTTGGTGCAGATTGGCGATCCCGCCCAGCTTGAGACGCTGATGACGGCAGAGCAGTATCAGGCCTACCTGCGCCAGGTGAGGGAGGGATGATGCGCTATATCCCCAACACCGATGCCGATCGCCAGGTCATGCTGGAAGCGATGGGGCTGCCCACGGTCGAAGACCTTTTCAGCGGCATCCCCCATGGTCTCCGCTTCACGGGTCCGCTCAATATCCCCAGGGCGTTTGCGGAGCAAGAAGTGCTACGGCATATGCGGACGTTGGCTGGTCAGAATGCCGACGTCGAGGACTATGCCGCATTCCTGGGGGCGGGTGCGTATCACCATTTTATCCCAAGCATCGTCCCCGTGCTCACCTCACGTGGCGAGTTCATGACCGCCTATACGCCGTATCAGCCGGAAATGGCACAGGGGACTTTGCAAGCACTGTATGAATACCAAACGCTGATCTGCCAGCTCACCGATATGGAGGTTGCCAACGCCTCGCTGTATGATGCCTCTACGGGTGTGGCGGAAGCGGTCCTAATGGCTCGGCGTGTGACCCAGCGCGATGAGGCTCTGGTGTCTGGAGCCGTACACCCCGAGTATCGCGCCGTTCTGCGCACGTATTTGCAAAACCTCGGTATGCAAGTGCAGGAGGTCGCCATAGATCAGACAGGACAGACGCCGCTGGCGCATGTACAGGCAATGCTGTCCCCACGCGTGGCTTGTGTGGTCGTCCAGAGCCCCAATTTTTTCGGGGTGATCGAGGATTTGACGGGCTTTGCGGAAGCCCTTCATCACGACAAAGCGCTACTGGTCCAAGCCGTGGCCGAGCCCGTGTCGCTCGGCTTGCTCAAGCCTCCTGGTGCTTGGGGTGCCGATATCGTCGTCGGTGAGGGGCAGTCATTCGGCAATGCCCTCAGCTATGGCGGGCCTTACCTGGGCTTCTTTGCCACAAGAGATCAATTTGTCCGGCAGATGCCGGGGCGATTGGCTGGCGAGACGGTTGATACCGAGGGACGCCGTGGTTATGTCCTGACGCTTTCGACGCGAGAACAGCACATTCGCCGGGAAAAAGCCACCTCGAACATCTGTACCAACGAAGGCTTATGTGCGCTGGCGGCGACGATTCATCTCTGCACCCTGGGGAAGGTCGGCCTCCGTCGACTCGCCGAGCTCAATCTGCAGCGCGCCACGTATGCGCGGCGACAGCTCGCTGCCATCCCAGGTTGCCGTGTGCCCTTCACCGGGCCAACGTTCAATGAATTTGTGCTGGAAACCCCCATACCCGCTGCCCATCTCATTCGCCAGTTGAGCGCACAGCGCCTGATCCCCGGCATCGACCTGGGGCGATTTTATCCGGAGCGTTCCCATCAGCTCCTGATGTGTGTCACCGAGATGAATTCCCGGGATGATATCGACCGGCTGTGCTCGGCGCTCTCAGCCGCGCTGCAAGCATTGTAGGTCGGCGCGGAAGGATAATCATGGAGAACAAGCAGTCAGATGCTATGCAGGGGATTCAGGGACTGGTGTACCGGGAGGATCTTATCTTCGAGCAATCGGCTGCCGGGCGGGAAGGTTATTCCTTACCGGAGGCAGAAGTGCCGGAGGTCCCTGTAGACACTGCCATCCCAGCCCATCTGTTGCGGGATGAGATCGCCGGTTTCCCCGAGGTTGCAGAGCTCGATGTCCTGCGGCATTTCACGCGGTTATCGCAGTGGAACTATGCCATCGATCTGGGGACATTTCCACTCGGGTCGTGTACGATGAAGTACAACCCGCGCGTGAACGAAGAGGTGGCCAGGATTCCCGGCTTCTCCCGCATCCATCCCTATGAGCCCGAGGAGTTGGTGCAGGGGGCGTTGCAGCTGATGTACGAGTTGGAGCGCTACCTGGCAGAGATCAGCGGCATGGACCGCGTCACTCTGCAACCGGCGGCTGGTGCCCATGGGGAGTTGACCGGCCTCTTGATGATCCGCGCCTACCATGCCTCCAAGGGCAACCCGCGACGTAAAGTCATCCTGCCTGACTCAGCACATGGGACCAATCCCGCCAGCTCTGCTCTTTGTGGCTATCAGGTCGTCGAGCTCAAGTCGAGTAAGGAAGGGGTCGTTGACCCGCAAGCCGTTGCTGAGGTGATGGACGAGGATGTCGCTGCCCTCATGACCACGAATCCCAATACCCTCGGAATCTTCGAAAAACACATTCAAACGGTGAGCGACATCGTGCATCGCAAGGGGGGGCTGGTGTATTGCGATGGGGCCAATCTGAATGCCCTCGTTGGCATCGCTCGCCCGGGGGACATGGGTTTCGACGTCATCCAATTCAATCTGCACAAGACCTTCTCGACCCCTCATGGAGGGGGCGGTCCTGGCGCGGGGCCGGTGGGCGTCAAGGCGTCGCTCGTGCCATTTCTTCCGGTGCCAGTCGTCGAGCACGATGGCGATCAATATCGCCTCGATTACAACAGGCCGCAGAGTATCGGTAGGGTGCGGGCGTTTTACGGCAATTTCGGGATGCTGGTGCGCGCCTATACCTATATTCGCACACTCGGCCCCGATGGCTTGCGCCGCATGGCCGAGACCGCCGTCCTTAACGCCAATTACCTCCTGCATCGCATCAAAGACCATTACGAAGTGCCCTACCCCGAGCGGCCTATGCACGAGTGTGTGGTCTCCGATAAGCATCAAGTGGAACACGGCGTCAAAGCTCTGGACATTGCCAAGCGGCTGATCGATTATGGCTATCACCCACCCACGATCTATTTTCCGCTCATCGTCAAGGGAGCGCTGATGCTCGAGCCCACCGAGAGTGAGAGCAAGGAGCGCATCGATTGCCTGGCGGAGGCCCTGATTCAGATCGCTCATGAGGCAGAAAAGGAGCCCGAGACGGTGCTGGGTGCTCCGACGAAGACGGTCGTCAGCCGCTTGAACGAGACCAAGGCCGCCCGAGAGCCCAACTACCGCTGGAAGGGCGCTGAGAGGCGCTGATGCCTGGTCAGCCTCGTCCGCAATGGCGCTTGCTCGATACCGGACCCGCTGACGGTTTTACCAACATGGCGGTGGATGAGGCGTTGTTGGAGGTCTTTGCTACTGAGGGTAATCCCACCACCGTGCGCTTTTATGGGTGGTCACCACCAGCCCTTTCACTGGGCTATGCCCAATCTCTTGAGCGTGAGATCGATCTGCGGCAGTGTTCATCCCTCGGCATCGATGTCGTGCGCCGGCCTACCGGCGGACGAGCTGTGCTGCACGACCACGAGGTGACCTACAGTGTGGTCATCGGTGGCGATGACCCTCGAGTCAGCTCCGGGGTGTTGGCAGCTTATCTGACGATCAGTCAAGCCATGATTCGGGGTCTTTCATACCTTGGGATCAGCGCCGAGCTCCTACCGCTTCGTCGTGGTATTCCCCTACCCTCTGATACGGCATCCCCGGTGTGTTTCGCCACGCCGTCGAGCTACGAAGTCGCTGTGGGGGGACGCAAAATCATCGGCAGCGCTCAGCGACGTGCACACAACGTGATCATGCAGCATGGCAGCATCCCACTGTCGATGAACATCGAGAGACTGCGGACCGTATTTGGCCGGTCATCACTGGAGAATGGGTTACCTCAAGGCAAGCCTGACTCTCCCCTACCCATGACGTCCTTGCAGGAGGCCGGCGGACGAGCATACGACTACGCGGAGGTGGTGGCTGCTCTCACACAGGGGATAGCGGAGACCTGGCAGGTCGATATAGTTCCAGGCCAGCTGACTGCAGCTGAAAGACAACTCAGCGCTCACCTACGTACGACGAAATATCACTCAGACGTCTGGACCTGGCGTTATTAGTCGCCTCCAGTTGGCTGAACGCCCCCCACCGCACCTCACAGCCCTCCTCCCCAACGGAATTGCCAGGCCATCCCGACCGTATCGAAATCGCTGCCGGTGCGGGTGGACACGCCGTGACTGGCGTAGAGCTTGATCGAATGGTGCCGGCTCACCGGCAGCGCCACGGTGGCGCCCACGCGCGTGTTCCCCTGCCGATCGTCGCCCTTCACGCCATCGACGGTGGTCCGTCCGCCCATGTAGTAGGTGCCGTCCAGCGCGGCCCAGATCCCGTGGCCGAAGCTGTAGATGACGTGTCCCTGCACCGAGTAGATGGGATCCTGCGTGCGGGTTTTGTCACCGAGAAAGTCGTCATTGTCGGTATAGAAGGTCACACCGTTGAGGAGCTCCAACGTCAGCTTGCCGAACGCCTTCGACACCCCGAGCTCCGGTTTGACCGACCAGCGATGGGTGCCAACGTTCACCAGCTTGTCCGCCTCGTACTGGCCCAAGGGCACCGACACCTGCAGGCTGGCGCCGATGATCAGGTCCTGCTCGTAGTCGGCGAATTCCTTGAGCGAGAGCGCCGGAGCGCCATAGAAGTTGAGGGAGAAGCGCACCCTGGGGTCGCCCAGTCCGGACACATCCCGCTCTCTCGGCTCCCCTGCAAACGTCGCCGATCCCGAGATCCGGGCCACGGGCAGCACCACGTCGACCTTTGCTGACTGACCCAACACTCCAAGGGCACGGGCGTAGGCCAACACACCGCCGTGGACCTGGATGGCCGCATCGTTCAACGGCACGGAGGGATCGGTGGCCACGCCGCCTCGCGAGTAGGTATAGCCGGCGATCAGGAAGTTCAGCCCGACCGGCGTGTTGGCGTAGGCTCTCGGCTCGAGATCTTGCGCACGAGCGTGCGGGCTCATGACCGCGAGCATGGCGCCGACGAGCAGCGGGACGAGCCATCTCGGTGGCGTATATGAGGGTCGTCCCATCCGTCCTGAACCCTCCGGTGGCCCCTGGTTGTTCACGGGTGGGGCCATGTGCGGCGTGCGCGTACCGTGTAGGGCTCTTCACGGGCACGTGGATCGGCTGCCCCTTCACCGGCGTCCGCCGCGATGGCGCCACCCACCGCAGCTTTATGAGGGCTGGTGAGCGCGGCCGCCGGCCTCACGGCGTCGCCCCGCTCGCCACGCGGCCCTGTAAGAATTCGGTGATCTCCTGCTGGTGCTGCGCCACCACCTTGGCGGCCGCGACCTGCAGCAATTGGCGGTCGCACGCCGACGCCAGCCAAAAGCGCGTCGAGATCTCGGCGAGGCGCTCCGCCACCGCCGTCGGGGACGCCAGCGGCGGGTCCTCCTGCCGGCACGCCTCGGGGAGGTCGCGGAGGTCGGGCTGCCACTGGGCATCGGTGTGGCGCAGGGGCACCACGCGGATGGTCTGGTCGTCGGGGATCACGCCTTCGAACTGCAGGGTGCGGAAGAACAGGGCCTGGTAGGTGCTGGCGCGCTGCTCCATGATGCCGGGGATGCGGGTGTAGTCATAGTTCCACAGGCTGAAGGGTTCCGCGCGGCGGGTGAGGCGCCGCTCCCCCACCGCGAAGGGAAACGAACTGTCGAAGGCGAGGATGAGCGCGCGCCGGGCCCGGTGCTCCTGGAGCTGCTTAAGGAAGATGAAGAGCAGGGACTCCACCCCCTGGTTCTCATAGAGCCCGCCGTCCCCCATATGGAAGTAGAGGTCCGTGTCGCCGACCCGGAAGGTGACGGGCCCGACCAAGGGGGGAAAGGACGCCGACGCCGCCACCGCCCCGGCTAAGCGGCTGGGGCAGAGGTCGATGCCGAGCTCCAGCGGCGTGAGGGTGAGGAGTTTCTCCCAGCGCTGCAGGAAGGCCGGCGGGAACTCGGCGGTCAGATCCCGCCGGGCCAGGGAGGCGCGCAGGGCCGCATAGAAGTCGTAGTGGGAGGCGTCGGGCGGCAGGGTGGTAAGCGCCAAGCGCCGGCCGCTGTTGTACAGCGTGGTGTTGATGATCAGCTCGCGGGCTGTCGCCGCGCGCCTCCCGCTGGGCCAGGTCGGCGAACGTGGTGGGGCCCAGCAGGTGCTGGGCCATGACCTCGGCGAGGGAGCGGGCCGCCAGCGACGAGTTGAGCCAGCGAAAGGACAGCAGTTGGCGCCAGAGGAGGGCGCTCTCGAAGTCCTGGCTCAGTTTCGCCTGATACTCGGCGAAGAACGTCTCATACTCGGCCGTCAACGCCCCCGCTGGCGTCAGGACCGGGGTCTCGCGGGGCGGCTTCTGGCTGGCGTAGGCGGTGGCCGCCACGCTGCCCCCGGAGACGCTCGACAGGTAGGTCACCTGCTCCAGGACCGCGCCCCCGCCGGGGGCCGGCAGCCGTCCGAGCGCCTCCAGGCCGGCGGCCCCGAAGAGGGCGGCGCGGCTGCCGCCGCCCGAGAGGGCCACGCCGACGAGGACCTCGTGGTCTGGAGCCGGCGTGACGCAGGCGCTGTCGGGGCCCGCCGGCGGGACGCGGACGGCGACGGCCGAGGCGCAGCCCGTCAGGATGACTGCGCACAACAGCACGACGCCGGCCCTCGGCCAGGGGGACCCTCCTATCATCGTTCGACTTCGCAGCATGTTCTCCTCCTTGTCCATCGTGTCCACCGAAGCCTCCGCGCTCCCCGTTGCTGTGTCCCGCGCCCGCGGGTCACTCCGGGAAGGTGTACACTCAGTTCCCGTCATTCGTGATGTTCGCCACGATCCAGCCGTGCCTCTGGGGCGCATCTAACGAGGCGTGGTCCTGCGCCGCATAGGAGGCCCTGGTCTGCGTAGCCCGCTTCAGCCATGAGAATCGCCTGTAGACCCGGAGCCCCCCGATGAATGCCCAGATCAACCTTCAACTGGACGTGGGCGGCCTGACGCCGGGCCATCACCGTCCAGGCCCTGTGCCTGTGGCCGAGCCGTCCGCTGGGTATGGCAGCGTGTTGTCGATGGCCGCGATCTTCTCCGGAGGCAAGCGCGGCAGATACAGCTCGCCCCGCTCACGCCATGCCTGCACCCGTGCCTCCGCCGCCCGGGCCCGGTCAGGATCGAGCCCGGGGCCCTGTTCGACATAGGTCGTCTGCGACGGGAAGGCAAAGCTGGAGCCTGCCGCGGCGACGATGTCCATGATCCGGAGATTGAGGTCCTCGGCGACCTCCAGGTACTCGCCGTAGTCGGTCACGGTGACATAGCTGAACACCTCGAGGTCTAGCGACGAGCTGCCGAAGCGGACGAACCGGACGCGGGCCGACGCCGAGTCGACCTTGGGGTGCGCATAGAGCAGCTGACGCACCTCGACCAGGACGTAGCGGAGCTGGTCCGGGGTCGTCTCGTAGCGCAAGCCGAGCGTCGGATGGTACCAGAACCGGTCGCGCCTGGCGAAGTTCTCGATTTGGAGGTTCGAGAACTCCGCGTTCGGGATGGTGACGATGGTGCGGTCGGGGGTCCGCAGCCGCGTCGAGCGCAACCCCACCTCCTCGACGGTGCCGAGCGTCCCGCCGAAGCGACAGACTTCCCCCACCCGCACGGGCTGGTCGGCGTAGAGCGTGATGCTGCCGATGAAGTTTTCCAACGTCTTCTGCGCCGCCAGCGCCACCGCGATGCCGCCGATGCCCAGCCCCGCCAGCACGGTGATGACGTTGACGCCGAAACTGTGGACCACGGCGAGGCCAGCGAAGGTGGCGATGAAGATCTTTGCCGACTTCCGGAGCACAGGGAGGAGGGGGAGTAAAGTGGTCCTGCCGCGTCGCACCGCATGGTTCCGGGCGGTCTCCTCGACGGATTCCAGGATACGCAGCACCATCCACGCGAGCGCGAGGATCAGCACGATCTGCTCCAAGGAGTCGAGCAGGCGGCTCACGATCAAGGAGGGCTGGAATTGCCGGTGTGCGATGAAGAGGAAGAGCACGAGGATCAGCAGTCGCACCGGTCCCACCACGAACGTGCTCAGCACTGACGCCAGCTCGCGCCGCCAGTCGCCGTAGCAGCCGGAGCCCCAGGCTGGTGACCAGGAGTCCGAGGCCGTAGCCGACGCCGACGAAGGATCGGCAGGGCCAGCCACTGCCGGAGCTGGATATCGAGAAACTCTGTCTCATTAAACACGCTCGGCAGCACCTTTCCGAGCAGCCCGTACCCATAGCGCGCGTACAGGTCTGGAATCGCGGCCACGCTCGCGGCCGAGAGCTTCCAGATCATCACGCCGTCCTCGCGTGGGACGCGCTGGAGCCGCATGTAGACTGGCATCTCCGGGGTCTCGATACGCCCCACCTGCTCCACATCCGGGGGCAGGCCATCATCGAGGAACCCTGCTGCACTGTCGCTCAAGCGGTCGACATCGATCGGGACCTGCTGGTCCATGACGATCTTCAAATGACGGGCCAGCTGCGGTCCCAGGGTCGTCGCTTGCTCGGCGGGGAGGGCTCGCAAGTCGAGATATTCGGCAGCCCGTTGATAGTTGTGGGCGCGGGCCACCCGCCGGAACCCCTCCACCATTCGACGCGGCGTGCCGCGGTCCAGGTCGTCGACCGGAATGTCCGATCCGACCTGGCGTGACTGGCCAGTTGGCTCGGGCCCCTGAGCTCCGGCCGCTTCCTGGCGGTGCGGCTGTCCCCAGGCGGGGTTCCAGGCGACCCCGAGCAGCAGCCCGATGGAGAGTAACGAGAACGAGTGTCTTCATGGAGGTTCCTCCTCTGATTCACCTCAGTAGCACCCAGGTCGAGATAGATGGCCCTGAGAGCACCCTGCCGGGTTTACCACTGCGCTTCACCTCGACTCCGGAGAACCCGAATACGTAGCGCCGCGCCCGCCCAGTGTGTCGGATTCCTGTCTGTGGCTCGGATCTGCACCATGCCAGACAGTATATGGACAATTACTCCGTCTATCCGGCACAGCCGGCAAGCACTCAGGAGATCCACCTCCTGCCTGACATATCCCCCGCCACGAGGGTTTCGCCTTCGGCTGGACCTGCAAGCAGCGAAGGCACTCCTTGAAACCTGATGCCCCCCGGCAGAGCTTCCCAGGCATCATGTGGTTTTCGACTCCGTCGGCTGGATCCCCTCAGCCAGCTTCAGCCCCACTAATTGCGCCACGATTACCGCGATGTAAAACTGTCCGAACATAGCCTCCATCCAGGTGAGCGATGTGGCGGGAGGCCTGATCGGCGTGATGTCGCCATAGCCCATGGTGGTCAGCGTCATGAGGCTGTAGTAATCGAACAACGATTGCCGCGAATACCAACCGCCCAGCTGGCCTGCAATGCTCTGGTGCACGCTGAAAGAGCCGGGTACGAGCAGCTCGACGAGCAAGTAGAGGCTGCCCCAGGCGGTGCCTGCCAGCAGATAGCCGCAGATGGCGCCAATGACCTCGTCACCCCTGACCACTTTCCGCTCGAAAATGCGACGCAGGATCACCCCGGCCGCAAAACCAAGGAGCGCGGCGAGGAAGGCATGATGGATCACCGCCAGGGCCGGCTCGAACCTCTCCGGCAAGGCGTAATGCGCCCAGTTACTGGCCATGACCGGCAAGCCGATCAGCACGGATACGAGTCGCACATAGGTGCGCTGGAAGACGATGAAGAGGACGGTGAATACGAGCAAGTTGCGCAAAGCTTCCGAGATCACCAAACCTCCCAGGAACCCATGGGCCAACGGTTGCATCACGATTGTGGCCACCATGGTCAGCAACAACACCAAGTATTTTCGCTTCTCAAGTCTGTTCGAGAAGGCGTTCTTCATCGGCTTCCCCTCGTGCCAGAGCCCTATCCGTTGAATGCAGCCACCATGTGTGGGGTACCAACGATCGCTGCTCCATCTCCGGCCCATGCCAGTCCAGTGCACATGGAACACGCGTTGCTAGACATCCCGAGGATGCCGTCGGCCCAGCATTGGCAGTAGTAGTCAGCGATCCGGCGATCGAAATCGTGAGTCCCATCCTCAAAGAGCGAGAACCTATGCTGCAGCCGGCGGGCCAACCTTAGGAGGCCTGAAAAAAGGCCATGGGTTTGGGCGGAGGGGAAGGCTTCAAAGAGGATAGCGCCGATGCACCACTGGCCAATGATGGTTTGGATTGCTGAAGCATGGACGAATGGCCCTGTCTCAGAACTGGATCGTCAACCCCAGGATCGGGCCATGCATGGTCATATCCCAGCGGAAGAGATCTCCATTGTTACGCGTGTCATAGTTCTGCGACAGGGTACGATACCCAGCGTGGGCGATGGCCGCATGTCCGAACATCTGAAAGCGATACCCGAGTAGGCCCAGAATAGAGTAGGTAAAATGCGATCCCACGCCGAAGCCGCCGATGTCCCCCCCAACCAGGAGTTGGAAGCGTTTGAACAGATCCACGGTGAAGCGGCTGCCGAGTATGGGATCCACCCATAGCTGCCATTTGGAGATATCCAGGCTAATCGGGGGGATCAAGTCCGGCCGGTCAGGAGGTGGTGCCCTGTTGACACCGAGATCGACATCGAGATAGGTCAGGCGACCACCGGCATAGAGATCAATCGCCAGTCGAGGCTCGCCCTTCGCCATGAAGTCGCTGCTGCCAAGGTCAAGCGACCACTCCCCCAGGTGATACAGCCCCCCCAGCTCCATCAGGGCCAGTTGCATCTCCAACCGTAGGGTGGTCCGGCCCGCGGGAATCCCATCCGCCCCGAGCTTCGTCCACAGCCCATCGAAGAAGCCCCCCCATGGACCATATCTCGCCTCGAAATGCCCCTCCAATCCGATCACCGATTCCGTGTCTTGCAGAATATCGATGAAGCTGGCATCTACCGCTGCGGTAATGCCCCGCAGTCCTACCTGACCCTCGAGGCCAGTCATCCAGACATACGGCGTGAGACTGAACTTCCAGCCTTCGGCAGCGGGCTCATCGGCCTTCGTTGGGGGAGGGAGGACTACGATGATGAGCCACGCAGCCAGCCAGGATATGCGCATGCATAGACGCCAACGAGGCAGGATGCCGAGAGTCACGGAACCTCCGTAGACTGGTCGCGACAGCGTGCCCCTGGTGGTGAGCGGTGAAAGCATCCACGGTCTCCTCGTTCAAGTTGAGGACATCGCTCTTGGAGTGGCAGATTCGGCGTGTCATGTCCACCGTGATGCCCCCGCCGGCCGTGTGGAGATAGCTATGGCAAGGCGAGTGCATCGCGGAAATCGTCTCCCTGGGAGCGGAAGGTCACGGTCCGGCCGTCGATCGAATTCAGGAAGACGATCAGGTCCGCTTGCTGTTGAGCCGTCAGCGTCGTCGGCAATGGTCCCGCTCCCCAACCTATGCAGCGGGAAGACCGCGCTGAGCGTCTGGGCTTCGCCGTTGTGCAAGTAGGGCGCATGCGAGCCTACCCCTAACAGCGACGGCACGTTAAAGCCCAAGCTACCCAAGGCCAACTGGCCAGATGTAGCGCCCGCTCCACGGATTTCGAGCGGGTCGGTGGCATCGAAGGTGCCCACGTCTTCCAGATAGTTGAGCGTGAGCCCTGACAGGGTGAACGACACGATCTGCGCCCCGGCATTGGTGACTCCGGGGTCGAGCGGGACGCCGCCCGCGGCGGGATCTTGGGTAAAGGCCGGATTGTCGCGGTAGAAGATCTCGCTCTTGGTCCACTTCTGTCCGCCGTGGCAGGAGGCACACGTGGTGCCAAAGATCGTCTGTCCCCGACCGAGTGCCGCCGTACTACTGGGCGGAGGCCGCAGCAGTGCACGCACGGTTTGCACCCACAGCGTCTGGGCGTCGAGCGCGTCGCTCGCGCCCTGCGTGATACCGTGGTCGTAGATGTTCGGGTTGGCTGGCGTCGTAGCCCCCAACGTGGGACACGCACCGGGCGAGGCGAACGCGTCGCTGGCAAAGCCACAGCCTCCCTGGACGTTGCGTGCGTTGTTGTTGAAGTCGGTGTTACTGCCACGCGCCGCACTCCAGAGCACGATCTTCTGGTCGTCCGGGTTGTCCTTGGCGAAAAAGGCGTCGAGCGGCAGCGTTTGACGCGGGCCAGCGGGGAAGAGCCAGGTCACACCGTCCGAGAGCCCATCGGGATGGCAGGAGGCACAACTGCTCCAGGCATTGTTCGAGGCCTTCCCGCGGTTGGCCAGCGGGACGATGTCACGGATGGGGGTTCCGAAGATGCCATTATCCGGGAGGCCCAGGGCCGTGAAGAACGCCAGCTTGCCGAGGAGGACGGCATGCGCAAAAGTGCCGGGCGTAGGGGGCTCGCCGGCGGGGATGTCGCGGGTCAGCACGGTATTTGCCAGCAGATCGATGGCGGTGATGGATACATTGGCCTCGTTGTTGGCGTAGGCACGCCTCGCATCCTTGCTGATGACCACCCCATTCGGCAGGTTGCCGGTCTGAAAACGCACGACGTTGGGCGCCCCGAGGCTCAGCTTCCCGTTGGCGTCAAGGCTCGCCCGCACGACGTAGTTGCCACCCCGGCTGACGACCAGGAAGGCACCTCCAGGGAAGCCCCGGATGTCGCGGGCGTTGGCATCGATGGCCACCAGGTCATTCCCAAATAAGCGGCCGAGGCTACCGGTCGGGTTGGCGGGCGGGACCTCGGTCTTGATGTCGTTGTTCAGATTGACATGCAACGCCGTCTGCTCCACCAGTCCAGTGGTGTCCACCACATGGACGAGGGCCTGCACATTGACGGTAAATTGTACCGGAGGCTCGGGGGCCGCACCGATGCTGGGCAGAAAGAGGCGATTACCGAAAATCACTGCTGATAAGAGCTGGTTTGGGAAGGCGCCCTGTGGGACCTGCGTAATCGTGGGACTCCCTGGCGGGGCCGCCAGATTGGGGCAGAAGATGGTGCTGTGGAGCAGCGACGGATTTGGGCTCGTCTGCAGGCAGAAAGCGGTGCGATCGGCCGTAAAGCCAGCGTTTGCCAGTGGGGACAGGGTAATACGCGTGATAGCGCCGGGGTTGGCCACCGGAAACGTCTGGACGACGCCGCGTTTCCCAGTATCAAATCCCTCGCCGGGTCCGCCGGGGATGAGCTCGGCAAAGAACTGGGTCACGAAGACGCGCTCATCCTGATCGTCGGCATCGCCGTTGTTCGTGATCGCCACCGCCATGGGATTCCCCCCAACAGGCACGGTGCCGATGACCGATCGCGCCAGAGGGTCGATGATGGAGACCGTGCCAGCCGTATGGTTGGCGACAAACAGTCGCGTGCCGTTCGGCGTGATCGCCAAGCCCCGAGGCTCGGTGCCAACGGGGATCTGCGCGACGACCCTGAAGGCATCTGAGCCGAGAAGGGAGACGACCGCGACCGTGCTGTCCAGTGCATTGGTGACGTAGGCTTCCTGATCGTCTGGGCTGAGGGCCACGAAGCGAGGCTCATTGCCGACGGCCACCTCGGCGAGAAGTTTAGCCGTATCAAGGCCATTCTGGTCGCGCACCTCGATCACAGACAGGCTCTGCGTCTCCCGATTGACAAGGACGGCGCGGCGATCATCGGAGGTCAGGGCGATGGTGGTCGAGCGGCTCGGGGCGGTGAGCCGCTGCAGGACGGGAAGGACATTCACGGTGACCGTCCCGGTGTCCGTGCCGTCTCTCCCGTCGCCGATGGTGTAGGCGAAGCTATCGGTGCCGTTGAAGCGAGCATCGGGGGTGTACGTGAGGGTGTTGTCGGGGTTGATGCGCACGGTCCCATGGCGAGGTTCAACGAGGGACACCACGTTGAGCAGGTCCCCATCGGCATCACGATCATTGGCAAGCACTTTGACCACGATCGGTTCGTCTTCATTGGTGGTAATCGTGAGATCCTGAGCGACCGGTTCATGCCTCGCCGGAGGTGTCTGTCCTCCAACCTCGGGCACGTTGCTGCCCCCTCCATCCCCACCGCAGCCGGCCAGGGCCAGGAGGAGACTCCCCACGGCGATGGCACCAGTGAGGATGGCGCTGGCCTGCCCCTTCCACCCGCTCCGAGATGGTCTGTCTTGGGGCTTGACCGGGCTGGAGAGCCATTGACAGGGGTGATGGAAAACCGTCTTCCACAGGTCGATCATGGGTCTACTTCCACGCTGATGAGCTGCTGCTGTGCTGCACACCATAGCTCCCTCGCTTCGTGCGCCCGAGCCGATGAGCTTGCGACCGCCCGCCGTCGGGTCAGCGCCATCCAGGCCCTGTGTTCGTGGTTGCTCCATGCGCTCTATATTACGGTGTAGGGTCGATCTCCCCTCCTTAAAAATCGCCGCATTCTATAACTCTTTCCAATCCCTTTCCAAGCAATTTCAGCGGCGATACCTTTGCGACGCCTTCATTGGAGCCGCTTCAGTGTGCCCTGTTTCGGGCCAGGGAGCGCGGTTCCACCCACAGTTAGGTCTTGAGATTGCCAGGTGAGGGTCTCTTCATCGACTGGCGTGATGATATTGGTCGCGGACACCTGCTTGCCATCTCGCAGGGTAAACGTGGTCTTGATCATCCACTGGTTTCCATCCTTAGTCCAGATCCCTTCGCCGAAGCCACCACTCAGCTCAAAACTCCATGAACGGATCTGCTGTGCTACGGGATCCCAACCAATCCACTGGGTGGCGCTACTGACGGGGATACCTTTCAGCGTGGTGGTTAAGGAGGCCACAATGAAATTCTGCTGTTCAGCCCAGGCAAAGGACATTCGAGCCCCCTCGGCCGTGTCGCCCGTGTCCCGCCAGTCACCGATCAACCACTCAAGCTCTTGCAGGTAGTCGTACTGCGAGGGGGGAACAAAGACGGCTTCGCGCACGCTGGCCAAGCGCCACTGCCCGTCCTGTTTGACGTGGATCACGGTGTAGCGTGCGCGACTCGGCGGCCCACTGTCGGTAGGCAGCAGGTCTGTGGTCCCGTCCTCGATGGCGACATCCGGCGTCAGCAGGCGGAGGGAAGTGACGGTGATGTCCAACTTCAGGCCCGGGTGTGCGAGAAGAGCTGCTGATAGGCGTGCTCAATGGCCTGACGTCCCTGCAGATGGTGACCGCCTTGATCCAGGTAATCGCCATCGGGTGTCCAACAGGCCGCCAGGGCGGTGGCATCGCCTGCGTTGAACGCCGCCATAAACACCTCGGCACGCGCCCGCAGGGCGGTCTCTTCCTGGGAGGTGGCTTGCACCTCTGCGGACCACCCAGGCTGAACCAGGCCATTGACCAGCAACGCTATGACTACCAGGAACCACGACAACCGCGTTTTCATGCACTGCTCCTTTCCTAAGACAACGGACTATGTGCGGGGACGCACAGCCGCCTCTCCCGGCAGACTTTCCGCACCACGCCTGGCATCACGGCCGCGTGGCAGGCGATGACACGGTCTAGCGCGCGCACCCGGCGGATCTTCCGTCACTCGTGGTCGATTGTCCCTTCTTGCGCCGGAGGATCCACGCATCAAAAATCTCTGAGCGTGACTGTGAAATCATCTCTGAGCAGTCGCACGTCGAACATGTCCGTCATACCTAAGTGCCCCGGCACAAATCGCCCGGTGATGCGCATGATGACACCATTCTCGTTCTGGTACACGCGACTGCGGTCAGAGCCCCCCACGGCGCTCGTCACCGCAGGCGTCGCTTTGCGATAACTACCGGCGAAGTCCGCCACCTCCTCGAGGTGGTAAACGTTGCCATAGATGGTAACCTGCTGGCCGCTGCGAGCAAACCGATCGTTCCACTGGTTGAGTGTTAACGCTTCCACTGTAAACCTATAATTCATATGGTTGTCGCCAAGCCGGCCATCGCCCCAACTGAGCCCCATCCCCGGGGAAATCGATGTCGTCGTCACCTGAAAGCGCGCGTCAGGCTTTGGCCCGGCGTCTTCGGGTGCTGCTGATTGCTGGGGCATAGCACAGCCCGCCACCAACACCAGGGCCAACAGTGCAAACACTAGCCTCGTTCTCATCGCATCCTCCAATTGTTCTCCGATGGGTTACCCACTGTCCTCCTGTACAAAGTCATAGTTATAGCAAGATCAAGGCGATCGTGCGAGACGGGTTCGCCGCGGGGCCACCATCGAAGCTGTCGCCGAGCGGCAGTTGCAGGTTGATGCGATTGGTTACTGGGACGTTGCGGATCTTGACGAACTCTGCCGGGCTGGCGAGTTGGGCTATCTGCACCTGGAGCACGGACACCAGGTCGATGGCGCCGGCCTGGTACGTGATGGTGGCGATCCGCACCGCCTTGGTGCGATCGTTGAGGGTATCCTCATGGGACTAAAAGCGCTCCGTCAGGAGGGTCTCGTTGGCCAACGCCCTCTCCACCTTGTGGAAGGCCTGCAGGACGACGCTCCCATACGCTGCGAGCGCATGCTCCTGCTGCGTTGTGAAGATGAGGAGCAGGTGCAGTATGAACAAATGTGCCACGCCCCAGTGATGCTCAGCGTGACCACTGTCAGATTGAAAAAGGTGAGGTGAATGCGAAGACAAAGATAGCGGCGATGAGCAGCGCCGCAACCATACCGACTGCCTCCTGAAGTTCCAACATAACGGTTAGCCGCGTGATGTGAGCCTCTAATTGACCAAGACCTGCTGGAGGTTGCCGATTTCAGGCGGGACATCTTTGAGCTTGACTCCTAACAGGCGTGAGGACTCGGCGAGATGAAAAAGGCCATAATAGCCCTGCGCCAACACGATGACCAGTGCGCGCGTCTGCTCCAAATGCTGGCGCCGCCAGCGTTGCCAGCCGACAGGCTCTCCCCCCCCTGGCCTCGCGCTCACACTCCCGCCGATACGCGGTGGCCAGGGCGAACCTCAGCATCGTGCACAGCACCTGGACCCGCACCGCCCGGTCGGTTTTTGGGGGCGGAGGGCCTAGGTCCCACTGTGGCTTGGCCTCTGTGATGCAGCAGGTCTCGCTGAGGCGGCGAGCGTCATCGTCATCAACGGGCTGCCGCGGCTTGGCCACCGACGCATGAGTCAAGAAGACGGTTGTGCCTCCTGGACCGTGCTCCTTGCCCCGCCACTTCCGTACCACCACCGCGTTGATGGGGTTGGGCTGACCGTCACGGCGATGCTGCTGCCGCCCAGGCGCTGGGCTCCCGTAGTGGTCATCGGTCGTCAGGCCGATGATCCCGACCCCCTCGGTTTCCCGCCGCTCGCTCCAGGCCCCTTGGCCTTGGCCATGGCGCCCGGTGTGTACGCGGCGGCCACCCGTGCGATCTTCTCCCGCCGCCGCTTGGGCGCGGGCGTCCGCCGTCACCGCCAGGTGTGTTTTCGCGGGCACGACCACGTGGATGCCCTGCTGGTCGAGCCACCACACGGTGGTGCCATCCAAAAAGCCCTTATCAAAGACCACCGTGTGCAGCCGGGCGTAGCCGGCCACATGCATCCGCGCTTACGTGACCAAGGCTCGGGCCCAAAGCGCCTCATGCTCTTGAATCTGCCCCACTTTGACCGCCAATGGAATCTTGGTGGCGGCATCGATCAAGAGGAACCCTGTCCAGCCGTAGACCGTGACCTCGATCGCGTGTACCTGGCCTCGTCTATCTTCGAGGCACACCGTGCGGGTGACCTGGCCACAGCCCGTGTAGGGCTCCGTCGTCTCCAGATCCGTGCCATCCGCAAGGCCGGTGACCTTGGTGCCCAAGACCCTCGCCTGGGCCAGGGCCCGAATGGCCCCATTCACTACCATCTCCAGATCCCGCAGGTGCCATTGCACGATGGTCTGGGCCAACGTGTCCGGGCCGAGCGGTCCTGGGAGCCGCTCGCCCTGCCGCACGTGCTGGGCCTTGCAGCCCACCCACAGCATCACGGCCTCATCACTGCACAGCAAGCGGGGCAGGGCCTTGCGGCGTTGAATCCCCAACACGGGCTTCATCCCATAGCGCAGGACAGACTGCCCGACGGGAAGCAGCTCGCGGTGGATGGCGGCCCCGTGGACTTCCTCCAGCAGCGCCATCACGCCGAGGGCCTGCAGGAAGTGAAAAAAGCCATCCAGCAACGCGCCTTCATCGAGCCGATACACCCCATCGACCAGGTGTTTGCGGTACAGACGGCGCGCCACCCGCGAATCCTCGCGCCGGGCGCTCTCCCAGCACCACCGCTCCGCCAGGTTCTGTGTGATCTCGTCGGGTCTTGGTCCCATGGTCCACCCGCCTCCCTTGCATGTGCCCCATCTAGAGAGGCAAGGGGACCGGCGATCAAGATCTCGGCCTATGTTGGAACTTCAGAACACGTTGACATCACAAGCCGATTGTGAAGGGCTCAGGGCGTTATCACGAAAATCGATGGAATGTGATACGCTCATGAGTGCGGGTTCACAGGGCTGATGGACAGTGACCCAGGTCTCCCAGGCGTTCAGCATGGGCTCGGATCACCCTGTACCTGGCATACCTATCGGCATGGCTCAACCAGAGGACACACGGTGGCCAACCAGCGTCAGCACCGCGGCAGCCACTCAACCGGACCCAGCGAAGAACCATGCAGGACGCCGAGGGATCCTCCTCGCGGCTGCCGCGGCGGCGTTCGTGTTCCTTGGCGTGGTTGCCGTCGCGCTGACCAATGCGTTCGTCAACTACACCAGCACCGACAGCTTTTGCGGCACGACCTGCCACTCGATGACCTGGGCTGCCAAGACCTACAAGCGGTCACCGCACTTCGACAATAGGTATGGCGTGCGCGTCACCTGCGGCGATTGCCACATCCCGTATGATTCGAACCACCCTAGCCCTCTGCAATACGTCGGCTTGCTCCTGTTCAAGGCCGATCGCGGCGCGAAGGATGTGTGGGGCGAGCTCACGAGGCGCATTCGTACCGAAGAAGACTGGGAGAAACGCCGCCCGCAGCTGGTCGCGACGGTCGAAACCTTTCTGAAGACGCACGACTCCATCACGTGTCGCGGCTGTCACACCCTTGAGGCGTTCTCCGGTCCACGCAATGCCATGAGGCAGCTCGTGCATCGGGGCGTCATCACGGCAGACGCGGTCGAATGCTTGACGTGCCATGCCGGTATCGGTCATGTCGTCGAAGGCGCGAACACGTCGAGTGGCGGATGGTACACCCCGCAGCAGGCCGCAGACGGAGCCCTGGTCTATGCACGGGCCTGCTCCATGTGCCATGGCGCTGGGTTGCATGGGGCTGGGGGTCCCGCGCTCGTCGGTCAACCATTCTGGCAAGCGTATGGCGGTCAAAGGGTCTCGACGCTCTGGTCGGCTGTGCACACGCAGATGCCCATGGCCGCACCGGGCTCCGTTCCGGTGAAAGACTCGATCGACATCATGGCGTTCCTCTTGCAGCAAAATGGCGTGACCTCTGGCGCGACACCACTCGACGATACGGTGGACTTGACGAAGGTGCTGCCGCCTCAATAGGTGGTTGGGTCAGAGGGTGGCACGCCGGTACAAGCGTGAAGCATAAAGGGTGAAAGTCGCTCGACCCCAATGGTCCATTCGGGGGTCTAGCAGAAGGTCGGGCTGATGAAGTGATTCATCGGCTCAAGTGACCTGGCATCGTCTCTGCCAAGCAGCGGGCTGCAACACGGCCCAGTGAGAGCGAAGCTCTGCGACACGAGGTCGCTTTAAGAAGTTGTTCCCCCGCTCGCGGACGGTAAGTTGATCATCAAACCAGCAAAAGCGAACGTCAACGCCTTGCTGGCCAAGGTGCGAGAGGTGATTCAGTCCAACCCGACGGCGAAAACGGTGAAGCTGATCCAGCACCTGAATCCGATCATTCGGGGGTGGGCCAATTACCACTGCCACGTCGTGGCGAAGAAGACCTTTCAACGAGTCGATACCTGCATCTATCTCGCCCTGCAACGCTGGATTAAGCGAAGACATCCGAATAAGAAGGCCCGCTGGCGGCGACAGCGTTACTTTCGCAGCCAAGGCTTTCGTCAGTGGATCTTTTCGACCAACGTCCGGCAGGAAGATAGTAGCACCGGCTACCTTGACCGCTTCAAGGCCAGCAGTGTTGCGATCAGACGGCACATCAAACTCAAAGCGGAGGCAACCCCCTACGATCCCCAAGTATACCGAGTATCTTGACCGCCGCAAGCGCTCAAGGCCAGTCAAGGTGTCAGCGTGGGATAACGGCGCGCTTGCTCCTTGAGGGGACGTGACTTCAGGCGATTCAGTGAACAGAATAGCTGGGTCGAGCGATCGGCCTTAGAAAGGCTTGAGCGGGGTGAGGGGAAACTTTCATGCACCGTCCTTAGGGGGGCACGGCACAGCAATGTGTCGTGCCTACCCGGCGCCATAGACGGCAAAGTGATCGGTTGTGTTGCAAAAACTCATAGGAGGGGTACTAAACACATCCAACCGAAAACCTCCGTCAAGCTCTGTCAGCCCGGCGACTGACAGGAGGCCATCCGCACATTCCGCTGTCATTCCCGCCGGAATCACCGTAAGAGAGAAACGGTGTAGAATATCGTTACTGCGTAGTTTGCCACGGTTTGGGAAGGCTCCGAGGGTACTTTCACGGCGAAAACAAGGCCGGAGCGCGTGGTCATTTGGCCATCACGCAGTCTTGCCATATAAGGCCAGCGACGTGACTCGGGCAAATCGTCACCTCGTCTCGTTGCCAGTTCTTAACTAATTGAAAATAAAAGTTATGAGCGTTTAACGGAGGTTTTCGGTCCAATGTGGTTAATACCCCTAGGAGGGGTGTGAGTATGAACGGAACAGTTATGGAAAGCTTTCCATAACTGGGTTAGCGACAGCCAGTCTACCAAAACCTACGGTAACGAAAATCCCACAAGGTCACGTGTGAGATATGTTGTTGTAAACATGGGAAAATCTGTGAAGATATCTCCTTTGCTCTCCGGCATGGGTTTTCTGAAACATGCCGGTGCCTCAGCAGATACCCAGGATGCTTCGGCACCGTAATTCAATAGTCTGAGGGGAAGCCGTATGGCTTACCGTAGGTGTCCGCATGACTCCTGCCGCTAACCCTTCCAGACGGATCTGGCATTCCCAGTCATCAATTACATTGTAGACATAGAGGAAGCACTCCCCACGGTGTAAACGCAGCGCGGCGAGCGGCACGTAGCGCGGATCGGTGTCAAAGCTGGGCCGCCGAGACGAGTGCCGTCGTATTCCTTGCCGTGTATCCGGAAACCATGCAGCTGCACATCGCTCCAAGCAAAGGTGATCTGCAGCACGTCATGGAAGAATGCTTATCAGAGGAAAGGCGTGGATTCCACTTGCCGCTCCCCGGAATCTCCCGGTCTCCCTAAGGGCCGGTTAGAAATTGATGGCGATTTGCATGCCGGCGACCAAGGCATTGGCGATATGGCTCATGCCACTCGGCTGGATGATGTATTGCAGATCGGGCTGCAGCGTCAGCCACGGTGCGATCGCCACCTCGTAGGTCCACTCCAGCACCATCTCGTAGTGCTGACCGCTGAGATACTTACTGAACTTCCCATAGGCGAGCCCAAATGCCGCTGTATCGTTGTCCCGCCCCGGGATAAGCCCCTGATACACGACGCCGGCTGAGAAAAACCATGGGAAGGTGTTGCGGTTCGACGGGGCGAAGGTCACCGCCGCGAACGGCGTCAGTCCCTGGGTGCTCTGCGAGCCGCCCTCACGGTAGACCATCTGGTCCACCAGCACATAGACGCCGTAGTTGCCGCGGATCTCCGCTTGAGCCGCGCTGGAGAGATCGGGATAGCCGTTGGAATCAAAATATGCGCCGACCTTATAATTGCCCGGAAGGCCGGTGGCGCCCTGGCCCTGATTATACAGGTAGCCGAGTTCCCCGATCACGAAGATGCCTGCCGAGCTGCGGATGCTGAAATCGATCCCATGGGCGCTGTTCTGCAGCCAGCGTCGGATCGCTGTAGTACAGGCCCGTCATGACCGACCATGAGTCGACGGGCATGACCTTGGTGCGGAGGCCCCACGTCGCCACGGGATAGACCGAGAAGGACGGGATGTTGATCGGCACGCTGCCCGGGTTGCCATCGAAGGCGAAGTTGACGAAGGCGGTGTACAGCGGCGATGCGAGAAAATCGTCGCCGGCGCCGATGCGACCCACGCGGATGTCCAAGCGGTCGTCCAACAGGGATGGCCACTCCAACGCTATCGCATAGAGCCACGCCGTCTCGCCGCCAAAGATCTGGGAGACGGTGAACGTGTTGCCGATGTCCTTCGCAGACAAATTTTCCCCGGAACGCCATGACCCGGAGACGTCGAACCGCATGCCTTTCAGGCTCCACAATTTCTCGAGATCAACCTGGATGTCGACGGCCGTATCCCCAGCATATCGGAACCCCTGTGTGTTGCCGCCGACCGG
Source organism: uncultured Nitrospinota bacterium (assembly GCA_963707985.1). GTDB lineage: Bacteria > Tectomicrobia > Entotheonellia > J063 > CAVPRW01 > CAVPRW01. Next base: position 398,436 of record CAVPRW010000031.1, read on the forward strand.
ATTGCCGAGGAGATCGGTGGTATAGGTCGCCGTCAGCGTCACCCCCGCGCTCTCAAGCTCGTTGCGCAGGCCTCCCCAATTTCCAGTCAAGTATTTCTGCTGGAGCGCGACATCGACAAAGCGCTGGAACTTTCGCAGCACCGGGTAGCGATGTGGTGATGGCCCAGAGTCGACCGCCGCAGCTGGCAGCGGGACAGAAACCGACAACAAGGCAAGAACGAAGATGACATGTACTGTTGCTACGGCGGCACGAAGGCGGTCAGGTAGCACACCGGCGTGAGGACCTTGCCCCTGTGGAGCATCAGCGTTTATATGCGGCTCTGGAGGCGAGAGGATTATCGCTGTCATCCTGGAAACCTCGTATTTCAATACGGGGTTGCCTGGTCAATTCGATTTTCATGTGTCAGCAGGCCTGCAAATGAACAAATGAACATTTGCCACAGAGCCCCTTGGAGACGCTCGACACGCAACGTCCCTTCAACTATGGGAGAACGTTGATGGCGTGTGACACGATGATGACCAGCGTCAAGAGCGAGATCGTGCTTTCGAGCATCATCAACATCTTGGCGCGACGCGTCAGCGGCAAGGCATCGGTAGGACTGAATGCCGTGGCCGTGTTGTATCCAAGAAAGAGATAATCGAGGAACAATGGCCGCCAGTCGGGCGGCACTTCCTCGGGTGTTGCCGCTTGCGGAAAGAGCCAATCCGGCTTGTACGCTCAACTTGCTCGCCCGAGCGTACGGGCCGCCCCGATCGATTTGCCAGTATAACATCGAGAAGGTCAGAACGTTGGCCACCCAAATCGCCACGGATGAAGAAAGCAGCGAGAAGACGTTGCTTTTCGACGGGTGGAGCGTGATGACGCCGATCATATCCACCAGCTCCACGATGGTGTTGGCAATATAGGCCACGGCCAGGAGAATGATCAGCATGCGCTCGATGCGCTGCCACAGTGTGTTCGCCGGCGTGAGCGTGACGGCAGCCATGACCACAAGCAACGCGAGCACGGCCACGTGGAAAACCCACACCGGCATCACCTGTACATGGTGGGGTAACACTACCAGCAAGAAGAGCACGACGAGTATTGCGAGCGCGGGGGTCCAGCGCGGCTCGGCTTTGATCCTTGACTCCATTTCATGCATGCCTTTCATACCAGTGAAGCGTTGAACACTTGTCAATCGGACCTTAGTGGTCTGTTTCACAAATAACTCAAGGGTTAGCAACCAGAGTGCATGTAGTATGCGATGAAGGCGGCAAGGCCTTCTTCACTCATCACTTTTTCACATCGCATCCTCCTTTGGCAGCTACCCGCCCCGACCGTTCAGAACTCCCTTGGCGGAAGAATCTTCGAGCATGCGTGGGGCGAAGTGCTGGGTCAGCACCGGGCCCAGAGTGGCAGTGGTCAGCATCAGCGCGAGCACCACATCGAGCATGCGGCGATCGATCAGGCGTTGGCCCCCAGGGTCGTAGGTATGAAAGGCGACGAGCGTGGCTGCGAGCGTCGTAGCCACCTGCGGCAAGGTGAGCGACCACTTGGTCAGACGCGCGGCTGACGTGTACTTGAAGGCGCGACCAGCCAGTTCAGCGGCCAGCCACTTGCCGGAGACGAGCGCGACGATGAGCGCTGCCAGAAGGGCGAAATTGTCGTGTATGCTTTGTGCAAATGCGATCGGATCGATCAAGAAGCCTGTCACCACAAAGAAGATCGGGATGAAAAAAGCCTTGCCGAAGAACTCCAACTTTTCCTTGGCCGGCTTGTCGTGAACCGCTGCGTTGACCGCCACTCCGGCGAGGAACGCGCCGACGATGTCTGGGAGGTTGATGGTTCGAGCGAGGACGCCCGCCGCCGCCATCATCCCAAACATGAGGATGAAATAGGCGTCCTCCTCACCCTCCGCCTTCTGGAGCGCGTAGGCGCCGACGCGACTCAGGCCAAACAGGATGAGTGGGACAAAAATAGCGATCTCAATAAGTTGCACCGCGAGCTCGAACATCGAAAAATGGCGCTCATACGTCGACACACAGATGGCAAACACGACCAGAGACAGCGTGTCGGATAGAAGCGTCGCGCCGATGGTGACGGTGACCGGCTCGAGTCGATTCGCGCCAAGCTCAGCCACGATCCGAGACCCGAGGAGTGTATGCGACGCGAGCAGTGATCCCACGACGATCGCCGCGATGAGTCCATAGCCGAATAAGAGCCCAACAGCCGTGCCCAGCAGGAGAGGGAACCCAGTGGTCATGAGACCGAAGGTGATGGACCTCCTCTGCACCTGCCGAAAGTGCGCCAGGTCGATCTCCAGGCCGGCGACAAACATCGACAGCAGCTTTCCCAGGTCTGCCAAGAACTCCGCAATCGGCCGCTGTTCCCCAAATATGCCAAGGACATGGGGCCCGACGACGACCCCGCTGAGCAACAATCCCACGACGGCCGGGAGCCGGATACGGCGCGAGAGTGGTGGGATGCCAAAAATCATCACCATGCCCAGGGCAAACTTCGCCAGCGGTGGCAGCGAGACAGCTGCGGATCGAAGGAATTCAAACGCGCCCATCATCTCTTCCTTCCTTTGAGGAGATTTGGTCCGCCGTGCGCTCACCACTGTTCTTCGGCAAGGTGTCCTCGGCATGGGACTGCGCGAGAAGCTTCTCCTCCTCGTCGTTTCTCCGGAATCGGAGCGTGCTCGTGGGCAGGCCCAGGCGGGCTGCGGCGTGTCCTGCTCCCTTGATGCGCCTCGGGCAGGCTTCGAGGATGGACAGGATATTGGCGCAGGGGATAACCCCGAACACCATGTTATGACTGGGCTGTGATGGCTTCAGATGGGACATAGCGCAAGACGAGCAGAACTTCAACGGGGACCGTCGCGAGGGCATACCCGCGTCCATGGGCGTCGCTAAATTCGATCAGGCACGCCGACGGGGCCGCATCTCGAGGATAGGCCTCGACCACGGTGCCTACGGCACCGACCTCGAGACCGGTGGAGAGATCATAGCGCTCGTCGGTCAGGTGCAGCGCCTCGGGAGGCAGCGATTGCAATAATGCCACGACGTCAAATAGTTTGGGATATTGCGCTAGTGCCGGCACTTTTCCTAGCATAGCGGTGCGAACATAGAGCGTCAAGCGGTAGATCGGTGAGTCCCGCGCGCTGGCTCGACAGGCTCCAGGCGGTCTCACCATGCCTGGGCAGGTATGTGACCGGAAGTCCTTCGCTCATGTAGCTGCTCTTCTCGGAATACTAACTTGACGACATTGCACGGCATTATGGCCGACCTGGGCGTGCAACACGAATACGATGCCGAGTGAGCACGTTCCCGCTCGGCTGTGTCGTCAGGTGCACGCCCATGCCCGATGACCCTTGCCCGACGCATGGGGAGCAGCACTTAGGCCCGGACGCGGAATGCCCAAATAATAAGTCCCACGCCCTCCACGAGCAGGAGCACGCCGAAGATGAGCGGTACCGCCAGCGCTGCCGCTACCGGAGAGCTGAGCAGCAGCAACCCGACCAGCACGTTGATCACGCCCAGGATAAACGACCCGACCCCAGCACCCTTTATTCCGGCGATGATTTCGAGCACCCCCATGACCAGCCCCAGCACGCCGAGGATGATGACGAGCGCCGTAGGCACAGTCAACGCGGCGAGCAGCGGGTGTCTCAGGACAAAGATTCCGGCCAGGATCCCCACGATCCCGATGAGGAGCGACCAGATCCACGGGACGGAGCGATCCACGAAGACCCGTACCAGCTCTAGCACCCCCATGATGAGCCAGTAGAAGCCTAGGAAGGTGGTCAGCGCAAGTAGCGTCGCGCCGGGCGCGGTGAGAAGCATCACGCCCAGAAGGATTCCGGCAATTCCCTGAAGCAGAAAGACCCACCAGATGCTCGCTTGTTGGGTCGGTGCATCTGCCGTAGTCATGATGTCGACCTCCTTATCTAGAAGCCATCATTTGGAACGATCCTCAAGGTGAGAGGGGTGACCACCAGCCCTCCCCTCCCCACGATTCCCACGCACCCCAGTCGGCATTCAATTCTGCAGCGTTCAATTGCTCCTGGGCCAATTGGTTCTGCTCGCGGAGCTGCTGATACCGTTGGTACTGGGCGTTCTGGCCTACGTAGAGCACGTTCTGGGTCACGTCCGGGTACACAAAATACTCCTTTCCGTCCCGCTGGACCATCGTGACTTTGTAGGCTGGTATGGCCTTGAGCCGGGACTGCAGTTCGGGAGTGGTGGCTGGCACGATTTTGAAGCCCGCCGCCGACAATAGGTCCTCCGTTCGCATGGTCGTTGCGCAGCCAACCACCAAGGCCAAGAGACTCGCGCCGCCGATCATACTTAACAAGGCTGCCACTTTTTTCATGGTTTTTGTTCCTCTTTCTCTGCGGTGACCGAAGGCATAAGCCTCAAGCTGTTCCGACCCTTTGTATGCGCTGTGCCGGTTGATGGTGAACGTCAGCCAGCCTAAGTGGTCAACCGATTGTACCATGATAGTCCTCAAGGTGTCGTCAAACGCGAAACAATCGCTGCTTGCTGCCAGTGCAAGTGGGCATCACGGGGCGGGCTGTGCTGGATGGCGAGGAGATGGGGGAAGCGCAGCGAGACACGGCTAGCGCCACGGTGATCGCCCTGGTAGGGGTCACATTGCTTGACTTCGGCTTGTTCAAAAGCGTCGTCCGGCCGCTGCTGGCACTGGCAGCGCTAGGCATTGTGCTCTGCTGGTCGTGAGGGTTGACCACGCTTACCATCGGCCACCTCAACATCTTGACCGGGGAAGCCTGATGATCACCTGCCCATGACGTCCTTGCAGGAGGCCGGCGGGCGAGCATACGACTATGCGGAGGTGGTGGCTGCTCTCACACGGGGGATAGCGGAGACTTGGCAGGTGGATATACTTCCAGGCCAGCTTACGGCGGCTTCAAGACAACTGAGCGCTCACCTACGTACGACGAAATATCACTCAGAAGTCTGGACCTGGCGTTATTAGTCGCCTCCGGCTCGTGGGTAGGCCCCTCCCAGCTCGGCGCTCGTCGACGTTGTGATGGATAGGCATCAGCCGCTCTCCTGGTCCTCTTCGGCAGCATGCAGCAACGTTTCGGCGGCGGGGAAGGATATCATGTGTTAGTCCACATGGTGCAGCAGGTGAGGCAGGGTTCTGTGGACACAAACAGTCCTTGCGTGCTGTTGTCATTTACACGCATCACGAACGTTCGCTCGTGCCCGTGCCAAGAGTTCAGCATAATTGGATTGCAACGGTGCTACAAGGGTCTTCTCCAACATTGCTTCCAGGTCAAATAGTACACGCTCCTCGGCTTGATCCGCAAAGTCCGCACTGTCCCGCTGATTGAAGCGGGCCAGCCAATCGTACAACACCAGCGCTTCGTCGTTCGTTAATTCGAGTTTGACTCGCTTTGACTGCATTGTACTCCCCTTAGCAAAGCGCTTGACCGTCAGTTATAGGCTGCCACGTGCCAGCACGTTGGCCAGTTGATCCGTTGTAAGGTGCCATCCTGACACGAAGGCCCCATCAGCCCCACGCATAACATGCAAGCCCGTTTGGGGATTCACAAAGTGTGTCACTGGTTCTCCACGATATGTCCCCTGTATCACCACCGTCATCTGGTCCTCGATGTGCGCGCGTAATGCCTGTTCAAACCGAGTCGCCCCCGCGCGGCTGTACGGGCCCGTCACACCAAAATCCGCTGCATGTTTGAACTTGCTCTGCAGCTGTCGGGTAGAAAAGGCGATCGTTCGCTGGCCTGGTGTGTTCACAGCTGTCTACTCTTTTCCTCGCTCTATCGTCCATACGTAATAGACTGCAAGCGCTCTCCCCGTAGCGGTTTCCATCAAGGCTACCCCTTGCACAGCCAAGGCATTGCACGACAGCAAATGTGCGATAGAATGTAAAGAAATGCAAGTGGATGATGCTTTGGGGAGTCACGCATGCGGCCCGATGTGGTGGGTTCAGATCGCTTTCCGCTTGGGCGAAGCAGACCTCCCTGCCCACCTTTCGGCAGTCTGGTTCACAACCGGATCGTTAGCCCCAGGATCGGCCCATGCAGGATCACATCCCAGCGGAAGAAATCCCCTCCGTCTCCTGCAGCAGGGCCAGCGCCGCAGGATCGTATGGCGCGGCATGCCCTAGCTGTCTCGTGTAGGCCAGGACGACCTGCAGGCCCCTACCGAGGCCGTCGGCGTACTTCCAGTCGCCTTCCTGCTTCTCCCAGGCGATGTGCGCCGAACCCGGACCGCGATGGGTCTCGTATGCGACGTTGATCTCCGACCACTAGGTTGCGAAGCGATTCGTCTCCGCATCGTAGTGCTTGCGCACATCGGTCGAGTGACACTCCGCGCGCATGAAGTGCCAGTTCTGGTCCATGCCAGTCTAGTGCAGACGGTCGCCGGCCGTGATGGTCTGGTCGGGGTCGAGGTGGGACCAGCACTATCCGCCGCCATCCTTGGGGCGCCTGTCCCAGGCGCTCGTGACCGCCTGGAGGCGCCCATGCGGGAACTCGATCAGGTATTGCTGCAGGGGTGTAGCCCCGAAGGTATACTTGATTTCGTAATCATAGAGATATCGTCTGGCTCGTCGGTGTTGGTGCGGACCGTGTCCGGTGGTGCGCGTGCCCGGCGAGGCGAAGACGTTGGTCCACGCATCGAGCATCGGCATCAGGTAATAGCGACCGTGCGTGTCCGGCACCGACAGGACCATCGGCTCCTTCGACAGGTCGAGCCATGCCCACATATAGAGCGTGTCGATGTTCATGCGTACGACTGCATAAGGTCAGCTGAGCCAGCCAGATATGCAACGGAAATTGGGTCTGTGACATTCTCGGTGAAGAGAAAAGACGCTGGCTTTCACATGGTTACCGATGACTCCCGTTAGGTGATGCCATGCAGATAATACCACACCCTCTCTTCACCAAGAATGGCACAGACCCCGGAAATTTTGGCGAGGTTTGCCCCTCTGCTCTCAGAAGAAGACGCCGATACGGACCTCCAGCTTGAAATTATACAGATCATAATCTTTGACGATGGGAGCGCTGACCTCCAGCGAGGTGACGAGCGTTGGCGTCACCAGCTTGCCCACCATCATATCCAGCGGCAAAAACAGCTTGTCGTGGTCCAGAAAATTGATCCGGATATCCGGACTCGGATAGAGCGTCACAAACCATGACTGGGGGAGGTTGATGTTCACCTGCGGCTGGAGCTGCAGCACGCTGATGTGGGGACGGCCTGCATCGCCAGCGTAATCGAAGGCATAGCGGATGAGCCCGGCCACGAAGCTCCCTGGGCTGAAGTCGTGCAGGGAGTAGCGATAGGCGACAGTTGGTTCCAGCTGGTAGCGGCCGGTCCCGAATTGATCCTGGCTCGCCGTCGGAAATTCGAACCGTGCGCCAAGGGCGGCGGCATGCCACTGGTCGAAATGCTTGACCATCAAGCCCTGCACCAAGAGATCGCCTGTGCCCAGCGTCCAGGCGCCGTTGGGGTTGTCGGCACTGGAGACATCGGTATAGACGAAGGGCTATCCAGGCGATTGGCCCGTTGCCAGCCATGGCCTAGCACAAGGCGGTGATCGACGCGCGGGGTGAAGATGTGCTCGTCACGGTTTCCTGAGAGGGCTTCGTACTCGTAGCGAAAATCGAAGCGCGTCAGCGGCCGTGTCGGGTCCTGCCCGTTGTTCACGGCTTCCGAATCCGTCGCCGGCGCAGTGGTCCGCTCCCCAGCCCAGCAGGCCATCGGCCATCGCGAGCCCCAGCCCCATCTCCAGGACTACGACCGGCAGTCGAAACCCCCGAGGTATCTCCGCCAACCGCCGCGTCCAGGCGTCAAGTGGATTTTGGATCCGGCGGCTGCAGCGCCTCAGCCAGCCTCAGCCCCACCAATTGCGCCACGATCACCGCGATGTAGAATTGTCCGAACACGGCCTCGATCAATGTGAGCGATGTCGCGGGAGGCCTGATGGGCGTGATGTCGCCATAGCCCAGGGTGGTCAGCGTCATGAGGCTGTAGTAATCGAACACCGCTTGCCGCGCATACCAACCGCCCAGCTGTCCGGCAATGGCCTCCTGCACGCTGAAAGAGCCGGGGACGAGCAGCTCGACGAGCAGGTAGAGGCTTCCCCAGGCGATGCCGGCCAGCAGATAGCCGCAGACGGCGCCAAGGACGTCGTCACCCCCGACCACTTTGCGCTCGAAAATGCGACGCAGGATCACCGTCACCGCGAAGCCAAGGAACGCGACCAGGAAGGCATGATGGATCACCGCCAGGGCTGGCTCGAACCTCTCTGGCACGGTGTAATGCGCCCAGTTACTGGCCATGACCGGCAAGCCGATCAGCAGGAACACGAGGCGCACGTGCCGGCGCTGGAAGACGATGAAGAGGACGGTGACCACGAGCAGATTGCGCAACACTTCGGAGATCATCAAACCGGCCAGGAACCCATGTGCCAACGGTTGCACGACGATCGTGGAAGCCACGGCCAGCAACAACACCAGGTATTTTCGCTCTCTCAGTCTGTTCAAGAAGGCGTTCTTCATCGACTGCCCCTCGTGCCAGAACCCTGTCCGCTGCTGTGCATTCGCGACTGGACCGTGGTGCCCCGACGATTGGAGGAAAGGACCCGAAGCAGATCGCCTCGACCTTCTGGCGCCAGGGCAGGCCTCCGAGACCGTCTCGTGTGTGATTCTGCAGCAGTTTGCAAAACGGCAACCGGCAATGCCGCTGAAGGGGGATTCATGGAAGGGCCTACACCAGGAGTCGCTGAAAACCTTCCTGCTCAAAGTGGCGATCCGTTGTCAACGCTTCCGTGAGGCGCCGCTGACGCATCCGGACAAAGCTCACCGCCTCACACAGCGAGTATGGTTTGTCTTGTCGCGCTATGAGGAGTGCCAGCGCTTCGCGGTGGAGAGCCTCATCAACCCAGACGGTTGCGATATCAGGATTCGCTACGAGATCTATGACAAAGGTAAGGGCGGCCCCACGGGGTAGACGCCGTGCACTGGCCAGCGCGATACACTCTGCCAATGCATTGCTGTGGGGAAGTTGGAGAGTGGCTTCGATTTGGAGACTCACATCACATCGCTCGCCACATCGAAACGACTGCTCTCGCCTTCACGCCCTGCCTCCTCTCTCGTTGCCTTCATGGTGAACGGCCTTCGACATCTCGCTCCCCAGTTCTCCTTAATGCATGCTCAGGAGACCTCTTTGGGCATGCAGGGCCTTCCATGCGACCCCGTATGGTTGAAATAATGTGCCGAGTCACGCCGCCTCTCGATGGTAGTAGCTCAGCAACCCACCGAGGCGCTCTCGACGCACCACCAACCCACATTGCTTCTCCATACCGGACTCTGGGACAATGAGCTGGTTCCCAAGACCTTGATGATTTCTCTCATGATGGTAATGGGTCCGGTACGATTGGATCACCGTGCGGAGCGCCGCTTCTCCGATCACGATCATCTGCTTGAGCGCTTCCTCTTTGATCGAGCGCACGAATCGTTCGCAATAGGCGTTGAGGTTCGGACTCCGTGGCGGCTAAACGATCGGTTCAACGCTGCTGGCACTCAGCGTACGGTCGAAGCCATGCCGAACTTTCTCGTCCCGATCGTGGAGCAGGTACCGTTTCTCGAAGAGGAAACCTTCAAAGGGATCCGTCAACTGCCGGGCGCACTGCGTCATAAAGGCATCAGTCAGATGCGGGGTAATGCCCGCGACATGCACCCGCCGCGTGCTGAGCTCCATCACCACCAACACATAGTACGTCACCAGCCCATGCCAGGTCGCCACTTCCACCGTGAAAAAGTCCGTGGCGGCTAGGACGTCCCAGTGTATCTTCAGAAACTGTTGCCAGCTCATGCCAGCCTTGCGCCGCTGCGGAGCGGGCTCCAGGTGGTGACGACGCAGAATGTTCCGCACCGTGATCTTGTCGATACGATGTCCCAGGTTCGCCAAAGCCCCTTGGATGCGGCGATAGCCCCAGGTCGGATTCTCTTTGGCCATGCGCACAATCAGCCGCTCCGCTTCCTCGGCGATGCGAGGTCGGCCACATTGGCGACGTTGCTGGCTCCCGTCGAACTTTTGCCCGATCAGACGCGTGTACCAGCGCAGGAGGGTCTCGGGGGTCGCGATCGTCGCGACCTCTTGCAGGCGTGTGCGACCAAGGGGGTGGGCCAACATCCCAAGGCGGCGACGTTCCGTGTCCGTGAGGCGGAGCCGGCGGCCACTAAGTTGGGCTTTCAGGACGCGGTTTTCCGCAAGGAGGTACGTGATGACCTCTTGCTGCTGACGTTGGAGCCAGCCAGCGACCATGGCGATCAGGACGTGGAGGATCATGGCCGTTCCTCAGGTTGGAGGCATGACGAGATGGTTCGGTCCAGTATACACCCAACCTGAGCAACCTCAATGAGGTAGAGACAGCAGAGATTTTCAACCATACGGGTTCCATGGACCCGACGGCCGAGTTTGCCCAACTTGGCCCAAACCCAACACTCATGACGGTTTTGTCAACTTGTTGACTGTGCTTCCTGACCCATGACATAATGACCTGGCGTTGACCCTCCATGACCAATCGACCCCCAGGATAGGCAGCCAGGCATGACCCCACCCGCAGACACCGAGCGTGACAACAACCACCTGTGGCTCCCGAAAATTCATGACACTCGAAAATCATTGACTTTTCCTGCATCTGCCGTCAATCTGGGTGGTAGTGTTGTGCCTCTCAAGCTCTGTGGGGAGCACCCGTGGAAACCTTGCCAATCGTCACGGATGAGGTCATCTACGATGCCACCGGTCATATGTGCGCTGCTCGCGTGTCTCGCCGCGTGCTTTCGGTCCCGCCGCTCCATACAACTGGAAATCCTGGCCCTGCGGCATCAGCTGGCGGTCTACCAGCGATCAGTACCCAGGCCACGCATCCAGCCGGCGGATCGGCTGCTCTGGGCCTGGCTCGCCCGCGTGTGGCCAGGGTGGCAAACCGCGCTCGCCTTCGTCCAGCCTCGCACCGTCATTACGTGGCAGCGCACACGCATTCAGGACTATTGGCGACGGTTGAGTCAAGGCGGCAGGCCAGGCCGGCCGGCAGTGGCTAAGGACCTCCAGGACTTGATTCGCCGGATGTCGCAGGCCAATTCGAGGTGGGGTTCCCCCCGGATGATGGGCGAACTCCGGAAACTCGGCATTGACGTGGCAAAGTCCACGGTCGAAACGTATCGTGTCCGACCACGGAAGCCCTCATCACCGACATGGCAGACCTTCCTGAAGAACCATGTGCAAGACTTGGTATCGCTCGATTTCTTCACCGTCCCTACTGTGGCGCACAAGGTCTTGTTTGTGCTGCTGATCCTGGCCCACAACCGCCGACGGCTCGTGCACTTCAACATCACCGAGCATCCCACGGTGCAGTGGACCGCTCAGCAGGTGGTTGAAGCCTTCCCCTGGGGCGAAGCTCCACACTATCTGCTGCGCGATCGCGACAACATCTATGGCGCCCATTTTCGGCCGCGCGTCCGGCATATGGGAATCGAGGAGGTCGGGATTGCCCTGCGCTCGCCGTGGCAGAATCCGTACGTGGAACGGCTGATAGGCAGCATCCGTCGGGAGGTGCTCGATCACGTCATCGTGCTGCACGAGCCGCATCTGAGGCGCATTCTGACCGATTACTTCCAGTATTACCATCGTTTCCGTACTCATTTGTCGTTAGCTATGGACTGCCCAGAGCCACGGCCAGTTCACCCTCCTGCCCGCGGTAAGGTCGTCGCGGTGCCCGAGGTGGGGGGACTCCATCATCACTACGAACGCCGCGCGGCCTGAAAAGGCATCCTCTTAATCTATTGATCCATAAGCGTGACAGATATTCAGGGACGTGTGCGAGAACCACAGGTGTCATGCGAAAGCCGTGTTGCTACGGGTGCGAAGTCGGAAATGAACCGTTGCCCAAGCATGAGGTGTAGCCTATGAAAACGATTATCCAGATGTCAGAGGCTGAGGAGGCCAAGGCGTTACCCCTGCTCTTACGTCATTCCCCAGGGACCGTGTTGCCGAATCGCATCTACGTGGTCAGTGAGGAAGTGGTGAAACAGCTGCGGGAAGCGGGCGTACAGTTCACCGAATTGAGCCGGGAGTCCAACGCTCCAACCCTGGAGGGAGTCGGCTCTGGTGAAAGAATATGATCTCTTTGTTCCGCTGTATTACAACGACGGCAGACCGGTTGAACCGCAGCAGTTTCAAGCTTTGCAGCAGCAGCTTCTCGGTCAGTTTGGCGGCCTCACCTTCTTTCCCCAACCCAATGAAGGCTTCTGGACGGTGGCAGGCGTCACCTATCGTGATGCCATCGTTATCTACCGCGTGCTGACGTCCGACGCGCAGGAAGCGCGACAGTTCTTGTCTGCTCTCAAAGAACGACTGAAGGAGCAGTTGCAGCAGGAGGAGATTCTCATCGTCGAGCGCGATGTGGAAACGCTGTAACGACTGTTGTTTTTCTGAGTTACGAATTCTCGGGAACCACAGGGCCTCGGACCACGTCATCTGATGCCCCACCTCCGTCCGGGAGATCGACGGATGGCCTCGGCGCTCACACGCTTGCCGCCAGAGAAGTTGGAGCATGGCTTCAATGGGTGTCTTCAGAGGCATGTGCACGCTTCTCCTGCCTTTGCATAGGCTGACAACGTAAAGCCGCTTAGAAACTTCAACATGGGTCACGTCAGGACGTACCGTTGTCACCCCTGTATCCTCTACGATTCGAAGACTCACATCACCTCACTGGCCACAACGTCCGGCGCCTATAGCTTCATCGATCTGCTCCTTCACGGCCCACAAGTCGAAGGAGTCCGACTTCTGCATCGGCAGGAACGCGATGGCCGTTCGAATCGTCGCTGGCACTCGATCTCTCCTCCTCGGTGTGCCGGCCATGCCACGCACGCCATGCCCCCCGATCTACTTGGGGAAGAGAAACTGCAGCTGGAAGCGCAGCTGCCAGTCGGCCGCCAACTGGGGCCGCTCCACGTTGTAGAAGGCCTGCAGCTGGGTATTGATCGGCAGCTTGTCCAGCTTGAACAGCTTCCCCACACCCCCACCCACCGGCACGGTCCACTTATCGCCACTGCTGGCCTCCCAGTTCGCCGTGATGATGGGGGCGCTCACCAGGTACAAGCCGTCCGGCAGGTTGTAATTGACGAACGGCTGGATCAGCATGGCGCTCACATCCTGGTCGCCCCAGCCGGCGAACGACCACTGCTGGTTGGCGAGCGCGCCGAAGACCCAGGGGCCTTGCATGCTCAGCGCCACGGCCGCCGGCCCCATGCTCCACTGGCTCGTGCCCAGCCGCGAGTCGGTCGCCGTCGGCAGGGTGAACGTCGGCCCCACGCCCCAGATGAGCTTGCCGGGCTTCGCCGGGGACAGGAAGAACGTAGGATTGAGGTCCCCCAGCCCGAAGGCGCTGTCGTCGCCCGGAAACAGCGACGGCTGGTTGATGATGGGCATGATGGTCCGGGTGATGAGATTCCAATCCTCGGTCAGCTTGAGCGGGATCACCGGCTGCACGTTGAGGACGTAGATCGTCGCGTCGTTCGGGCCGGCGCTGAAGTTGAAGTTATTCTGAAACGGCACGCTGATCAGGTCGGCCACTGGGTTCTGCGTTTTCTTCGCCAATTCCGACGCGCTCTCTTCCGCCGCCCACAGCGGCGCTGTCATCAACACCGTGATCAGACACCACACGGGCACAGTGATGCTCGTGGTCACGCGCATGGGTTTCCTCCCTGCTGCTGCGCTGGGTAAGCTGGCTGCTCCTGCTTCTCCTCCCGCCATTCCCTGGCCCGTCTCATTCCGCCGAAGAGGGCGCCCACGCCGGCCCCTGGCCGAGCGGCGGCAGCGTTCCGTCGTACTGGGAGTAATCGCTGACCCCCATCGCGGGGCGGGCGCCCCACGATGGGGCGCCCGCGAGGTCACATCAGGCTCGTCTCAAGAGCCTAGTCGCTCGCGTGAGCACCCTTCTTCATCTGATCCAGGATCCCAGTGAGGTTGTAGGTCTCGGGAGCCTGCAGCGGCGGGTAGGTCTCGTACGACATCAAGTGCTTCTCCCACAGCTGCTGGCCGATGGGAAGCATGTTCCAGTCATACTGAAAGGCGGTCATAGGGGCGCCGAGCGCACCGCCCAGGCTCATGGCCGACTTCTGGTCGATGCCCACAAACTGCTCGAAGGGATCGCGCTTGATGTTCTGGACCAACGTGAAGTGAAACGGCACGAGTGGCATGATCCAGCCGGCCGGTCCGGGCTGCGACATGTTGTAGTACATCTTCCAGTTCTTGTAGCGCACCGCCGACGGCGTCGAGCCCGAGAAGTAGAAGAAGTAGTCGCGCGCCGAGGTCGGGGACTTGCCCTCGAGGTAGTCACGCTGGTTGACACCGTCAAGGGTCGTCTTGACGATGCCGGGATACTTTCCAGCCTCGATCTGCTGCTTCAACCCATCCCCTTTGGGCCCACCGGCGATGTCCACCAGCGTGGGCACCCAGTCGAGGGCGGCGAACAACTGGTTATGCACCGTACCCGGCTTGATGACCCCCGGCCAGCGGATGACCATCGGGGCGCGGTAGCCGCCCTCCCAGGCCTCGCCTTTCTGGCCTTTGAACGGCGTGACGCCCCCGTCCGGAAAGCTGATCGACTCGGCGCCGTTGTCGGTGGTGAAGACGACGATGGTGTTATCCAGCTGGCCCATGGCCTCCAGCTTCTTCAACACGTCGCCGATGTTGTCGTCCATCTGCTTCATGCCGGCTTCGTTGACACCCCAGTCCTTGCCGCCCCGCACGCCCAGCATAGCTTCATACTTTGGCGACAGCATGGTCACGACGTGCATGCGCGCCGGGTTGTACCAGACGAAGAAGGGCTTGCCGGTATTCTTGGGGTCGTTGCGGTCCAGGAAGTCGATGACCTTGGCCGAGATCTCCTCGTCCACCGTCCTCGAGCGGTCCAGCGTCAGCGGGCCCTCGTCCTTGCACGTCTGATTCGCTTCCGTGCCGTCGGAGGACTTGCACCAGATGACCGGGCGCGGGGGTGTCAGGCAGATTGTCGTCTTGGGGTCCACGGCGCCGGGGACCTCGGGAAGGCCGGGGACCGGCGTGTTCTTGCACGGTGGCGCGACGGCCTGCTCGGTCGGGGTCTTGTTGATGTCTGGGAAGCTCACCTGCTGTACCGCGTCCAGGTGGTAGAGGTAGCCCCAGTACTCCTGGAAGCCGTGCGCCGTCGGCAGGGCCGCGGTGTGGTCGCCCAGGTGGTTCTTGCCGAACTCGCCGGTGGTATAGCCGAGATCGATCAGGAACTTGGCGAGCGCCGGCGTGCCGGGTCGCAGGTAGGACGGGCTGCCGGGCAGCTGCGGCGGGATCATGCCGGTGCGCAGCGGATACATGCCGGTGAAGAAGGCATTGCGCCCGGACGTGCAGCTCTGCATGGCGACGTAGTCGACGAACATCGCGCCCTCATGGCCGATGCGGTCGATGTTGGGCGTTTCCCCGACCATCAGGCCGCGGTGGTAGATGCTCGGCTGCATCCAGCCGATGTCGTCGCCCATGATGAACAGGATGTTGGGCTTTGCATCGAGCCTGATCAGCGCCACGCGACGGTTGAGCGCCCGGCCTTCCGGCGTGTCATTGCTGGCGACGGGCTGGTTCTGGCCGGCACCCTGCGTTTCCAGGCGTGAGTCCTGGATGCCGCGGCCGACCAGCGCCAACTTGACGGCGTTGGCCCGTTGCAGCGACAGCACTTGGTTGCGCGCCGCATCGCCGGTCGAGTCGGTGTGGCCGACGATGCTCAGCCGCCAAATCGGGAAGTTCTTGAGCATCTGCGCGATGTCGTCGAACAACGGCTCTGTCTCGGGCCGGGTCGTCGCCTTATCGACGTCGAAATGGATGCCGTAGAGGTCGTAATTGTGCTTGGTCTCAAGCGCCTTCTGCATCGCCTCCCGACCATATTGCTTCTCAAGCTCCTCCGCCGTCTGCGCCGAGACCGAGGGAGAAAGGAGGAACAGGGAAAGCCCAAGAGAGATGGCCACCGGGCTTGCCCCAAGCAGGCTCAGCCACCGAGATATTCCTATGCGTAGCATGGTTCTTTCTCCTTCCACGTATGAGTGATGTGGTCAGATGCTAGCGGGGCGCCTCTTGCGAAGCACTCCGGTGACAAGCTGAACGACCTACGACTTGACCATGATGCTCTCGACTTCCTTCTTGGCCAAGTTGCCTATCGGTTGCCTGCATCATGCTAGTGACCCATGTCTACCTCCTTTCTCGCCTGCTGGTTCACTCCATCATCCGGCGTACCATCAAACAGCAACCGGATGTGCGGTCGGATAACTGTCGTCGATGCACAGGATGTTGGGCTTCTACTCCGCCATGCATGCATCAGTTGTTCGGCACCGGGAGGCTCTCCAACTCCTTCAAGCGCTTCAGGGCTTGCATGCGCCTGGAGGGAGTTGTAGTTGATGCCCGCGGCGTTCAGGCTGCTGCCCTGCTGGAAGGGATATTCCGGCAGGGTCGTGAGGAACTCTTTGAGCTTCTGCTGCACCGGCACGAAGAGCCAGATGTTGTCCGCGTACCAGCGGATGTACATCCCGGACTCGTGCGGCGCCTTCTCGAACGGGTCGGCCCGCAGGTTGATGATCACCGGCCAGCCGGGCACCTGCCGGACGGCCGTGGCGATATTGCCTTCGGTGATGGCGAAGTGGACTTTCCAGTCGTTCCAGCGGACGGCGTTCAGCTCGCCGCCCTGGCCGAAGTAGTAGATTTCCTCGCGCGGGCCTTTGCTGATCTCGCCCTTGAAGTACGGCAGGAAGTTGTAGCCATCGGGATGCACCTTGAAGGTCTTACCGTTGGCCTGGTAACCCTGCTTCAGCTTGGCGACGATGTTGGGTTCGCCCGCCGCGGCGAGCAACGTGGGCATCCAGTCTTCCTGCGACATGATGTCGTTGATGATGGTCCCCGGCTTGATCACCCCCGGCCAGCGCACCACGCAGGGCACGCGGAAGCCGCCCTCCCAGGTCGTGCCCTTCTCGCTGTGGTACGGCGTGGTGCCACCGTCCGGCCAGGTCACCGTCTCGGCGCCGTTGTCGGTGCCGTAGATCACGATGGTGTTGTCGGCGATGCCCATATCGTCGAGCTTCTTGAGCATGTCGCCGACCATCTTGTCGTGCTCCACCATGCCGTCGGGGTAGAGACCGATGCCGGTGACCCCCTCCGCCTGCTTGCTCAGGTGCGTCCACACGTGCATGCGCGTGGTGTTGAACCAGACGAAGAAGGGCGTGTCCGCCTGGTGTGCACGGTCGATGAAGGCGGTCGCCGCGGCAAAGAACTCCTGATCGGCGGTCGGCATCCGCGCCCGGGTCAGCGGGCCGGTGTCTTCGATCTTCTGCCCGCCCTTGCCGTCACTCCACGTGTGCAGCACGCCGCGCGGCCCGAACTTCTTCCTGAATTCGGGATCCTTCGGGTAGTAGTAGGTCTCGGGCTCCTCCTCGGCATTGAGGTGGTAGAGATTGCCGAGGAACTCGTCGAACCCGTGCACGGTCGGCAAGTGCTGGTCGCGGTCGCCCAGGTGGTTCTTGCCGAACTGGCCGGTGGTGTAGCCCTGCGCCTTGAGCAGGTCGGCGATCGTCGGCGACCAGTCGGGGATGCCTTGCGGCGAACCCGGCATGCCGATGGTCAGCAACCCCGTGCGGAACGGCTGCTGACCGAGGATGAAGGAGGCGCGGCCGGCGGTGCAACTCTGCTGGGCGTAGAAGTCGGTGAACAGCGCGCCTTCCTTGGCGAGGCGATCGATGTTGGGCGTCTGGTAGCCCATCACACCGAGGTTGTAGGCGCTGATGTTGTGGATGCCGATGTCGTCGCCCCAAATGACGAGGATGTTCGGTTTCTTCTCCGCGGCCTGGGTGAGCGCCGGCACCCACAGGGCGGCGGCACACATGCAGGCGAGGACTTTCGTGAGTGTGCTCATCATGGTATGTCTCCCGGTATCATCACCGCTCCTGGCTGCTCTGTCGGCCTCACCCTGAAGCCAACTCCTACTGGACTGGTTGCCCCTACTCGAAGGCGAAGATGCGCTTCCAGTCGTTCTTCATGCTGATGACGACCCAGCCCTGCTTCTTCGCCTCGTCGTACAGCGCCTGGGTGAAGGTGCCGACCTTGGTGGCAGGCAGCCCCTGGGCTGGACCGTACGCATACTCGCGCGTGGCATCGTCGTGCAGCACCAGCATGGACAGGCGCGCGCCGTCGCCGGCTTTGGTGTATTCGAGCATCTGCCGGTCGCCGGTGGAGTTGCCGAACGCGGCATAGGGCCGGCGGCCGATCATCAGATGAATGCCCTCGGGCTTGCCGGCGTTGTTGTCGTTCAGGATCAGCTTCGGTTCCTTGGTCAGGAACGGCTTGCCGTTCTTGGCATAGCCATACTTCGTCCCGCCGGCGCTGCCGACCACCTGCTCCGGCGGGATGCCGTAGGTCTGCTCGGCAGTACACGCGCACGAAGTCCTGGCCGCCACCGGTGACGATGTAGGTCTTGTAGCCGTTGGCGCGCAGATACTTCAGCACCTCCTGCATCGGCAGGTAGGTGAGCTCGGTGTAGGGCCGCTTCCAGCGTGGATCCTTGGCCATCGCGAGCCACTTCTTCGCTTCGGCGTTGAACTCGTCCACGCTCATGCCGGTCAGGGTAGCGGCGAGGATCTTCTCAAGGTCTTTCATCGAGAGCTTCGCCATCGCCTCGCGGTTGCCGGACAGCACGGTCTTGAAGGGTTCGACCTTGGCGAGCTCTGGCTTCGCCTTGACCACCGCCGGCACCCGCTCCAGGCAGTACATCACCTGCGAGTACATCGGGTGCTCGACCCACAGCGTGCCATCCTGGTCGAAGGTGGCGATCCGTGCCTCGGGCGGCACGAACGTTGGGCTTGACTGGTCGGTGGTCGCCTGCACGAAGTCGACGATCGCCTGCTTGGCGGGCCCGTCGTTCCACGAGGGCAGCGGGTCAGTCTGCGCTAACGCCTGTGCGCTGATGGCCAGCACAGCGACGAGCGTCGAGTAAGTGCCAACATCGGTGACGACGTGCTGCGAATCTCATGGCAACCTCCTTGTTCGATGGGTGGATAGAGATAGTACCCCGCCGCCCTACTGCATCCTCACGAAGACCACGTCGAAGCGCTGCTGCAGGGCCGCTTGGAAATAGATGCCCGCGAGCTGGTCGCGCTGCGGATCATAGGTCAGCGTGTACGTGCTGCCGGGGTAGCCGGGGGCGCGGAGCTCGACGAACACGTTCAACGTCGAGCCGTCGCGTGTGGCTTCGGCCCTGGCGACGGTGATCGGCCGGGGATTGAGATACACCGCATCGATCTTGCCGCGGGCATCGACGTCCCGGATGTCGAGGATATAGCCGCCGTCGGGCCGGAGCCAGCGGCCGCTCAGCGCCCGAAAGCCAGACTCGGCCGAATCGGCAGTCGCTGCCAGGGAACTCCTCGGTGCAGGCGCGGATGGCAGGGGCAAGCCCATGCCTCCTGGCTGTCGTCCTCGAAGCAGGACGAAGGTGGCGACGATCCCCACCGCCAGGACAAGCGTCACGGTGAGGACAGGCACGCGTCGCACCCCCGACTTGGTGGGAGGTTTGCGGCTTGACGGCTGCTTGCGTTTGAGTTTGGTCATGGTCCCCTTCAAGTCCCTCACAAGGGTAGGTTTTTTCAGACACGACACTGACCCTGGGGCTTTTCTCCCTCTCCCACCGGGAGAGGGCGGGGGTGAGGGGGTCTTAGGCGATGGCACTATCCTTCCCTCACCCTAACCCTCTCCCAGAGGGAGAGGGGATGAAAAACCTACCCCAGAGAGCCCTCAAATCCTCCTCCAGGTGATGATCGCGACGAAGCTGCCACCGCCGCCGACATCGCTGAACATTTCAGGGTACCCTCAGTCACGACACCCACTGAAAACGGGGGCGGATCGGCGATTCAGCTCACGACTGTCCCGAGATCGATTGGCGCCCAGGGCCATGATCCAAGGGAATTGTCTCCACCCCCTGCCGAATGGATTATACCGACTAGAAGCGCATCTGGACGCGTAACCCGGTCAGGAAGGCGGTGGTGGCACGTTTGCCCGCCGGTTCGATGACCTGGATATCCGGGGTCACAAAGAGCCAGTTGGTCGCCGCGATGTTGTAAAAGACTTCCAGCCCGATCTCGTCGCCCGAGAGGATGATCTCCGGCAGGTGGTTGCTGAAGTTGGTGTAGTAGAAGCCGATGCCATAGCGGTCCAGATCCCGCCCGGGGAGCATGCCCTGACCCGCGATCCCGAAGCTGTAGAACTGCTCGAGGATGTTGGTGTTCGGATCCCCAAGGCCAATCCGGCCAAAGATGCCGATGCCTTGTGACCCATCTGCGCTGTGTCGTATACAGGAACTGATCGAAGTTATAGTAGGCGGCCCAGGAGCCTGACGTGCTCACGAATCTGCACCTCACTGCGGACGTCGCTGAGCGGGATCTCCCCGCGGATGATACTGCCGACCGGGATCGCCTCGCGCGGATCTTGCGCCAGGGACGTGAACGTTTGGCTGCTCCAGATGCCGCCGATCAACTGATGCCCGGGCAGGCCGAAGGGTTTGATGCCCACCCGGAGCTCCGCGTCCAACACGACCCCCTCCTCGAACAGGGTATTGAAGCCTGCGCTATTGGCGGTCCCCCCCGGGCTCGCGGCGGTAAACGTGAACTGCGATCGACGTCGGTGGGGAGCACGATCAAGCCGGCGCCCAACGTCGAATACGGGAAGGTATTGAAGAGCACCGGGTTCGGTCCGAAGCCGGTATTCATGAATTGCGTCTTCCACTCGTGGGCAAAGGCATTCATATCGCCGCCGAAGGTGTCGAGCTTGCCCAGGTAGATGCCGAACCACTTGGCCAGAAATTGGGTGAAGACGACGCTGGTGAGCGTGGTCGTCTCATCGAACGGCATGGGGTAGAGGGCCGCGGCGTTGGGGGGAAGCAGCGCCCCGGTGTGTTTCCCCTGCAGGTACGAGCCAAATTGGCTTTCCCCCATGATATGGAGAAAGCCGCCCGGCCACAGGCCCAGCTTGCCGGTATCGACGTTGAGACGTACTCGGCGTGCCCGCCATAGGGATAGCGGATGCTGTCGTGATTCCGGAACGATCCGCCGCTATTGAGGCCCAGCACGCCTTGCACGAGGTCGACATCGAGGTTGATGCCGCGTTTCGCCATCGTGTTGCGGAAGCCGCCCCAATCGCCGGTGAGGGCTGGTCGGGACCACAGATCACCGCTGTAATCCTCGATTTGCGGGAGCTGGGCCCACGCCACGCTGCCCACCCATACGCCGATGACACACACATACACCCACAGCTGCTTCATGGTCCCTCCTCCGTTAGCCCTTCTCCAGTCAGCATGCGCTCAAGCGCCCCTCAATGTTGCCCTCGGCGCCAGAGTCCACACCCCAACGATGCTCGGCGTGGCTGGCCCAGTGGCCTAGCGTTGCCAGGGGGGCAGCACATTCTGGTGGATCGTCCAGCCGAGCGCGGCGAACTGGCGCTGGGCCTCTGGCGACATGCGCCCGGTGATCCAGAGGCTCCCTGAGGTTCCCTGCAGATCCGGCCGCCCGGCGAAGCCCGCCACCCGCTCGGTCCAGGCCACATAATCCACGGCTGCGGGGACGAGCGGTGCGCCACCCGGGGTCCACCCGATCACCGTGCCACTCGCCCCCACCTGGGCGAGTGGTGCCCCCGTCTGCTGTTGCGCCGCCAGCATCTCTAGCGCGTTGGCCAGGAAGCGCGCCTGGTCCTCTGTGGTCGCGGTCGCCGCCAGCGCCACCACCGCCGGGCGCCCGTTGACGCCCGACAGGCGATCGAGCGCCGTCACCAGCGACGTCAGCACGCTCAACGAATACCAGGGGTTCTTCATGAGCGCCTGGGTATCCGGCTCGCTCGCACCCATATTGGTGAGCTGCTGCTGGTTACGGACGATGAGGTCGGCGGCCGGCGTGTCATAGATCAGGCTATTGGTGAACGTGGTCGCCGAGATGGCGATCGAGGCGGGCACGAACACACTGATGAGGGTGTTGACCCCGACCCGCCCGGAGAAGGCCACCCACGCCATGTCGTTGAGCTTCTTCGCCAGCACCGGGTTGGTGGTATAGGGGTCCACCCCGAGGCTCTTGGCCAGCGCCCGACGTTCCGCTTCGTAGCCGAACACATTGGCGGTGAGGCCCCCCACACGCCGGGCGATGAGCTCGGCCTGATCGGTGCTGCTCGGTGCCGGCGCCGACACGGCCGTATCGAGCTGCTGGGCGCCGAGCTCGACGCGACCAAAGAAGCGCTCGATTCCCCCGGACAGCCCTTGGGCCGTCTGAACAGGGTTCTCCAGTATGTTGGCCATGGACTCCACTGGGCGTGCCACGGCGTTGGCCGCGGCCTGCAGGAACACGTCACTCTTACTCATGCGCTCGATCTGGGCAATGGCCTGCAGCTCGCCCACCCGAATGCGCAGCATCTCCCGCCCATGCGCCTCGAAGGTGCCGACATCGGCGCGGATCGTGAAGTGCCCGAGCATCCCCACGATGGGCACCTGGGGATCGACCGTAAACGCTGGCCCCTGGAGCAGATAGGGAGGTGCCAGCTCAGTCGCCGGGAGGACTGGTGGCGTTTCGAAGCCCGATTGGGCGTGGACGACCGGGCCCCGCCCGCCACCCCACCAGAGCATCGCTGCGGCCAGCGCCAGCGCGGCAGCCAAGCCCCAGCCCCGAACCTGTGTTCTGCCATTGAATGTTGTCGCCCTCATGTGCGTGTCTCCCGTGGATCATCGGTGATGCTGATAGGCGGGGGTGCCACTAACTGCGCGGGGCGGCAGGCAGCACTGGCACCTGGTCGGTTTGATAGACGGCGATGATGCGCACATTCTGATAACGCTGATCTACCGTCAGAGACGCCCCCTTCGGGCTTAACATGTCACCCAGGCCGTAGACCTTGATAGTATTTGTGTGGCACATTCACCAGGTACTGGTCGATGATCGGCTCGGGCGCCTGGGAGCGCTCCCGGCTCAGGCGTTCATTGGTCTGCAGGCTCCCGGTGGCGGAGGCGCTGCCGATCAACACGAAGAGCACCTCACGGCCCCGGCTGTCGCGGGAGATATAATCGAGAAAGTTAATGAGCCGCTGCCCTTGCTCTGAGTTCTGTCGGAGCTCGGCCGAGCCGGTGGGGAAGAACAGGGTGATCTGGCCGGTGCCCTGCTCATTGGAGAGCTGCTCGATCATGGAGAGGGCTTGTTGCGAGGTTTGTAAGTTTTTGCTTTCCGTGCCCTGCAGCTGCTGGTAATCCCGCATATTATTGTTGTTGGAGTCGACGACGATCTGCGCCAGCTCGCTGGCCTGGCGGCCTGAGGCCCCGCCGAAGGTCGTCCCATTCGGGAAGGTGACCGACTGTGGCGCTTGCGGTTGGGGGCCCTGCTGGGGGCTCTGCATGCTAAGTTGCTCAGTCTGACCGGCGCAACCGGCCAGCATTCCTGCGACGACGAGACCCAGGATTCCCGAGACGATGCTTTTCATAAATCTCTCCTTTCCTCTCACCGTGGAACACTCCAGCGATGGGTGGACCATGCGTCCACCCACTTCGGCCCTGCACGACAGTTGCAGGTCGGCAAACAGTGTGTCACGCTCGGCGTCGATATCCGGCGCCGTATGATGCGTGGTTTGGCCGGTGGTGTAGCTCAGGCCAACCCGCGCATCGAACATGGCCGCCCCCACCCACACGCGGCGACCATCCGGATCGCACCCAACCGTACCATCGTAGCATCGTGTAGAACATCGGGCTTTAGACCCATGGTGATAGGACGTTCGTCCCATTCCCTGGGGACGTGGGCTGCCGTGCGCTGGGCCAGAGCCGCCCACCGTACGCAGGGATGGACGGTCATCGTTAAAAATTTTTCAAGGTGACGGTGAAATTCTTTCTTGAGCAGGCGCACATCGAAATAGCCCGTCATGCCTAAGCTCCCAGACACAAACCGCCCGGTGATGCGCACGATGACACCGTTCTCGTTCTGGTACACGCGACTGCGTTCAGAGCCTCCCATGGCGCTCGTCACCTCCGGCGTCGCCTCGGTATACGTCCCAGCGAAGTCGGGGATATGCTCCAGGTGGTAGACATTGCCATACAGGGTCACCTGCTGGCCGCTGGCGGCAAAGCGATCGTTCCACTCGTTGAGCGTGAGCGCCTCCACCCGAAACTTATAGTCCATGAAATTGTCGGCGAGTCGGCCGTCGGCCCAACTCATCCCCATCCCTTGGGAGATCGACGTCGTCGTCACCTGAAAGCGCGCATCCGGCTTCGGCCCGGTGGCCTCGGGCGCGGCCGACTGCGGCGGCGTGGCACAGCCCGCCACGCACATGAGGGTCAACACGGCCATGAGTAGGCTTATTCGCATCGCATCCTCCTATCGTCGTCCATCGGGTTCACTCCTGTCATCCTGCACGAGGGTCCAACACCGTTCTGATGGGCTCGCCTGTGAGGGACCACCAGCATCTCGAAATTGCCCCCTGCGCCGGGGGCTTCAAGCCGATCAGATGGCGCAGCAGGGTGCTCTTGCCGCAGCCACTGCCGCCCATGATGATGAAGATGTCGCCGCGCTGAATGGTGAAGGTGAGGTCATGCTGGATGACAAGACTCCCATAGGCCATGGTCAGGTTCTTGATGGTGATATGGGGGTCTGCCTTTCGCAGACCCGCGTGTGAGTCCTAACCGATTGCTATAACGGCGCCATGTCAGGCACACGCTCGTGGCGCGCTCACGGCGAGTCCGATTGTGCTTGCACATCGTCCAGCACGCCGACCATGAATCCCAGCAACTCCTCCAGCGAGTGAAAGCGCGCCACCTGGCCCGAGACCAAATGCTCCACGCGGCCGTCATAGGACGACGATGTCCCGGTGGGCTGGGCACGAAATTGCACCACAAAGACCCGATTGGTTGGGAGAGACGGTTGGGACTGTGGCACGCTCGCCCCCTGCCACGCCACGTCGGTGCATGGCCCTTTCAAGTTGTCCTTTTCATGACAGCAATATAGAATGGGCTGACCGTTCAGGGACACAGACAAAGTGTTAAATTATGGTGCAGAGACACCCCCCAAGCGTCAACATACTGTTCAAATACCGTTCAAGCTGAGCGCAGAGGAGCCTCCCCATGGCACAGGAGCACCACCTCACCTTCGGGCCGTTCCGTCTCGATGTCACGCACGGCCGCCTGTGGCGAGGGGACCAGGTCATAATCCTGCGTCCCAGGACCTTGGCAATGCTCTGTTATCTGACCGCGCACCCCGGCCGCCTGGTGACCAAAGCCGAGTTGCGGCAGCACGTGTGGGCGGGGGTGCACGTCACGGACACGGTGCTACGGGTGTCAGTGCAGGAGATTCGGGCGGCATTGGGCGACGCGGCGGACGCGCCGCAGTACCTCGAAACGGTTGGACGAAAGGGCTATCGGTTTCTCGTCGGCGACGACCGGGAGGGCTTCCCCCCGCTGCTGGCCGGACCCCTCGTCGGTCGCCAATGCGAAGTCGACGCCTTGGAACAGTGTTTCCAGCACGCGGCCCATGGCGTCCGTCAGCTTGTTTTTGTCAGCGGCGAAGCGGGGGTGGGTAAGACGACGGTGGTGGAGCTGTGGCTGGCCCGCCTGGCCGCCGGGAGAGGGGTGCGGATCGCGCGGGGCCAGTGTGTCGAGCATTATGGGGAGGGGGAACCGTACCTGCCACTGTTGGAGGCGTTGGGGCAACTCAGCCGTGGGCCAGGTTCCCAGGACGTGGTGGCCGCCTTTCGGCGGTATGCGCCGATGTGGCTGGTCCAATGGCCATGGCTGCTGCCCGAGACGGAGCTAGAGCGCCTGCAGCGCCAGCTCCAGGGGGCGACCTCGGCCCGCATGCTGCGCGAGCTCGCCGAGGCCCTCGACGTGCTGACCGCCGAGACGCCGCTGGTGCTGGTCCTCGAAGACCTGCACTGGAGTGATCCCCCCACCATCGAGTGTCTGAACTATGTGGCCCAGCGGCGGGTCCCCGCACGGCTGCTAGTGCTGGGGACCTATCGCCCGGTGGAGACCGCGATCCAGCAGCATCCGCTGCGGCATATCGTGCAGGAGCTGCGTGGGCGGGGACACGCGGTAGAATTGCGCCTGGAGTTGTTACCTGCCGAGGACGTATCAGCCTATGTCGCCGGGCGCCTGGGGGGGCCGGTGTCCACCCGACTCGCGGCCTTCATCTATGAGCGTACGGAGGGCCATGCGCTGTTCCTGGTGAACATCGTGGAGCACCTGGTGAGCCAGGGGCTGGTGGTGCGTCGCGAGGGGCAGTGGACACTCCGGGAAGGGAGTGAGGCCAAAGTGGGCAGCCTGCCGGAGGGGCTGCGGCAGTTGGTGGTCCGGCGCCTGGAGGATCTACCGTCCGAAGACCGGCGGGTGCTGGAGGCTGCCAGTGTGGCGGGCGAACAATTTACGGTGGCGGCGGTGGCGGCGGGGACCCAGTGCCCGGTGGAGGACGTCGAAGCGTCGTGTGAAGGGCTGGCGGCGCAGCGCCAGTTCCTCGCCGACATCGGCCTGCGGGAGTGGCCGGATGGGACTAGCAGTGGGCGCTACCAATTTCCGCATGCGCTCTACCGGCAGGTGCTGTATGAGGGGCTGGGGTCGGCGCGACGACGGCACTTGCACTACCGCATGGGCCTGCGCCTGGAGGCGGGGTATGGCGCGCAGACGGGGGAGGCCGCTGCCCAGTTGGCCGTCCACTTCGAGCGTGGCGGTGAGATCCCCAGGGCCGTCCACTATTGGCAGCAGGTGGGGGACAATGCCGCCCGGCGCAATGTCCATTCCGAAGCCATCGTCGCTCTCAACAAAGGGCTGACGCTCCTGGGAACCCTGCCGGAGAGCCCAGAGCGCACCCAGCACGAGCTCGCGCTGCAGCTCGACCTGGGGGAGCTGCTGAGGGCGACGAAGGGGGTGGGATCCCCGGCTGTGGGCGAGGCCTACACCCGGGCCTATACCCTCTGCCAGCAGACGGGGGAGACGTCGCAGCTCGCTCGAGTCCTCTGGGGGCTCTCGCAGTTTCAGATGAACCAGGGGCAGGTGGCTACCGCGGGGATGTTGGCTCAGCAACTGCTCGATCTGGCGCAGTGCCAGCCCGACACGGAGTTCTTGGTGGAGGGGCATTTTCTGATGGGGATGATGGCCTTCTATCGGGGGGACTTCCTCACCGCTAGGTCCCACCTGGAGCAGAGCTGGCGCCTGTCTGACACCTTACCGTCTCCAACCACGATCCTGCGTGGTGGATTTGTCGGTGGGGTCACCCCGCGCATCTCGCTGGCGCGGGTGCTGTGGGTGTTAGGCTATGCCGACGAGGCCCAGCAGCGAAGTCAGGAGGCCCTGGTGCTGGCCCGGCAGGGGGCACATCTCCCCAGTCTGGCCTATGCGGAATGCTTTGTGGGCCTCGTCTGCCAGTGCCGCCGAGATGTGGCGGCGACCCAGGCGCATGCCGACGCCTTGATGGCCCTGGCCGCCGCGCAACAATGGCCGCTCCGCGCCGAGCAGGGGCGCATCTTGCAGGGGTGGGCCCGGGCCATGCAAGGAGAGGCGGCCGCCGGCGTGGCGCTTCTCCGCCAAGCCTTGGCCTCTCATCACCTGGGACCAGCGGCACTGCGCCCCCATTGGCTGGCCTTGCTGGCCGAGGCATACGGCCGAGCCGGACAGCCCGAGTCTGGGCTCCAGGTCTTAGCTGAGGGCGTAGCGCTGTTGGCCACGACCGAGGCGTGGTGGTCGGAAGCCGAAATGTTGAGGTTGCAGGGAGAGTTACAGCTCCTCCTTACGAGCCCCGATGTCCCCCAGGCGGAAGCCTGCTTCCAGCAAGCCCTCGCCGTGGCCCGCGGCCAGCAGGCGAAGGCGTTGGAGCTGCGCGCGGCGCTCAGCCTGGGTCGGTTGTGGCAGCAGCAGGGTAAGCGGCAAGCCACCCGTGAGCTCCTGGCACCCATCTACGGCTGGTTCACCGAGGGCTTTGATACCGCGGACTTGCAGGAAGCGCAAGCGTTACTGACGGCGTTGACCTAGAGAGGGTTAGGGCCTGCGGGGAGACGTCTCAGCGTCCCTAGGCATGCATGCGTAACATGTGATGACGTGACCAGATCGTCGTGCCTCTGTCCCCTCACTTTCAGGTGACCGATTGATCTCATGAGCAGGTCACCCCCACTTACCTGTGGCAACCCTCATCGTTTTCCCGTCGATATCATCAAGCACCGCGGCTAGAGCGGCTGCGTACACTTTTGACTTGACACTGTGTCGAAGGGGGCATATCGTAAGCGGCATCTGCCTCGATCGATTATTCGCTCGCATACGATTGGAGCGGGAGTAATTCAGGGGTAGAATGCCAGCTTCCCAAGCTGGACGTGGCGGGTTCGAATCCCGTCTCCCGCTCCATAATCGAACTACCAAGCCGGAACTTGCCAAAACTCCGATGGGTCATTATCCTGTCCCACATTAGCAAGCAACGGTCTTGGCTGCCCAGTGGTGCGCCCTCCCTCACCCTAGGGCCTGGCGATCAGTGGCGCGGAGATGAATCGTAAGACCACCCCTCCTCAGGACCAAGCGTCCATTCACGCCCGAGTATCTCGACGAACCTTAAACTCTCTATATCACAGATGGGAGAGTTGCGATGAATCGATTGTGGATCGTTATGACGGTATTACTCTTGATGCTGCCACTCAGGGTCGATCTTACCCAGGGAGCCGACGAAGCCCCCCTCCCCCAGGACTCTACTCCCCCACCCAATCTGTCAGGTCGTCCCTCCGGACCGGAAGAGAACAACCATAAAGCCTCTTATCGCCTGGACTTCTCTGATTATCGCGGGGGTCCGCTTGAGACATGGCTTGAATCCAAAGGCTTCAAATTCGAGGAAGCCGCAAAGAATCCCGAGGCGCTCAAACTGTCGGTGCAGGATGGAGGACTGATCGTTGAAGCGAAAGAGCAGTTACGCGGGTTTCTGTTCAAAGACTCCATGGAAATCAAGAACTTCTCGAAAGTTAGACTCGAGTGGGGGATTCTCAAATATCCACAGGGCGCTTCCTATGAGAACCGTATACGTAATGAAGCCTTGATGGTTTATATTTCGTTTGGTCATGAGAAAATCCCCAGCGGCCTTCTTCTTCTCCCAGATGTGCCTTATTTTATAGGTTTGTTTCTGTGTAAAGATGATCAACTCAACACACCGTATATTGGCAAATATTATCAAGAGGGGGGACGTTTTGTCTGTTTAGCGCACGCTGAGCCGCAACAAACCATTGTTTCCGAGTTCGACCTGGTGACAGCGTTCCGAACCTATTTCGACAAGGGGGAAGTTCCTCCGATATCTGGCATCAATCTTGGGGTCGATACTTCAGACGCTGGCGACGGGGGGAAGGCAGCGGCCTATGTCAAATCTATTGAGTTCATTCCCTAAGCGTCTGTGACTGCTGATTTCCCTGAGCTCGGAGGGCCATTCTGAGGCAGATGTCGATGGCGGATTGAGTCCAGGCACCGCTTTCGAGTATGATAGGAGAAGATCTCTACTCATTTCTATCCTCAAAGCATAGTCTTGCGGCCACCAGGAGGACGATCATGAAGTTGAGTCTGGCCTATGAAATGCAGCGGCCGACACTGGATGACCATGCGGTCATCGACGAAACCATCGAGCAATGCGTCCTGGCTGATGAGATGGGATTCGACTACGTGTGGTTCGTGGAGCACCATTTTCTTACGGGATTTTCGATGTCGCCCTGCCCGGAGGTCATCTTCGGCGCCTTGAGCAAACTCACGAAGCGCATTCGGTTGGGGTTCGGAGTGGTGATCCTGCCATATCATCACCCCGTGCGGGTGGCAGAACGGGTGGCCATGGTCGATCATCTGTCTAACGGGCGTGTGGACTTCGGCACCGGCCGCTCCGCCCCCTATGAGCAGACCGGCATGGGGATCGACCCGCGTGAGACGCGCGAGATGTGGGAAGAGTCGCTGATGATGGTGCCGAAAATCTGGGAGAAGGGTTTATTCTCCTGGGAAGGCAAGTTCTGGCAAGTGCCGCCGCGTGAGGTACTGCCCAAGCCATTCCAGAATCCACATCCACCGATCTGGGTGGCGGCCATGCAACCCTCGACCTATGAGCTGGCGGCCGAGAAGGGCATTGGGGTGATGGCTCTTGGGGTGAGTGCTCCCTCCGTGCTGGCGCCCCACATCAAGGCTTATCATGAGAACGTGCGCCGGGCGAAACCCGTTGGCGCTTTCATTAATGATCAGTGGCTGAGCTCCACCATGGCCTACTGTGGCGAGGATAATAAAGCTGCCCGTGAGCTGGCCGCCAAGTCGCTCAAAACCTTCTTTGGCCCGGATCGGCCGTACCTGAAGGATCAGGTAAACATTTACGAACGCCTCATCGAACAATGGGGTGGAGTGCCCGACCACTTGAAAGCTAATTTCGCACGCTACATCAAGAAAGATGAGCTGAGCACCGGCGACGCCCCAGCAGTCGATCTCTCCGGCGGTTCGGGGGCCATCGCCCAGGCGATTTGGAATCAGCTGGATGCCGATACCCTGGCGGAGCGGGCGGTCATTGTGGCCGGCGACCCGGAAAGTTGCCTCCATGCTATCAGGCTACACGAGGCGACCGGAGTGGATCAATTACAATTCCTGATCGCCACGGAGACCATTCCCCACGCACAAGTGATGTCGTCGATCGAACTCTTCGGGAAGTACGTCATTCCTGAGCTGCGCCAGCCGAGTCGCGCCGGCACCTAGGCCTGCCTTGCGCCGCCTGTCGGCCCTATGCTAGTATGCGGGGTATTTCCGCGGTCCATCAGCCTTCGACGCCTGAGGAGAGGCGTATCATGAGGAGTAGCCATGACTGATCTCTGGCACGAATTGCTTGTCACCGAGGAAAATGAAAAGTTGGCGGCATTTCAGCGCAAGGCCGATAGGATTGCCTTTCTGATCGTCGCGTCGGACTATGAGCGTATCGACGTCGAGATCGAGAAAGCGGAGTTGCGCGAGGAGTGCGCCCGACAGTTCCCGGACAAGCTGGAGCTGTATGACATGATCTATGAAAGCCGCTTTCAGCGCCTCTGGGAACAATTTCGCGATTGAGGAGTCCGCACGACGATGCCGCTCATCGATACGCATATTCACCTCACCTCGCCACGCTATACTGACCTCCCAGGCCTTGTTGTTCGTGCCCAACGCGCCGGCATCGGAGGAGTGGTGGCGGCAGCGGTAGACGAAGCCACCTCGTACCAGGTTCTGTCGATGTGCGCCGCGTTTCCCGCGTTCATCCATGGTGGACTTGGGGTGCATCCCGAGCGCTCGATCGCTGATGACGAGAGCGAACGCGTGATCGACCTGATTCGGCGGGAACGCGCCCGGGTGGTGGCCATCGCTGAGGTAGGGCTCCCCTGGTACACGATCCGTGAACGACTGGACCGTGAGACGCTGATTGCCGCTGCAAAGCCACGGCTCCAACGATTCTTGCAGGTGGCTCGGGAGCTCGACTTGGCTGTCGTCCTTCATGCGCCACATGAAACCGCCGCACACGCCCTGTCCCTGCTGAGGGCAGAGCGCGTCGAGCGCGCTGTGTTCCATTGGCACAAGGCGTCACCCGAAGTGACCCGCGCCATCGTTGAAGCGGGGTATTACATCTCGGTGACCCCCGAAACCTGTTATCGCGAGCGCGATCAGGCGCTCGTCGACGCCGTTCCCCTGAATCATCTAGTGATCGAGACCGATGGACCGTGGCCGTACAACGGTGAGTTCGAGGGGCGCCCTACCGAACCTACGTTCCTCGGCCGGATCGTCGATGCGATCGCCCTGATCAAGGGGGTGGTATCGGAGCAGGTGGGGGAAATTGTCGCCACGAACACCAGGCGGTTATTTCGTTTGCCGTGACCAGCGGAAGGCCATCGTTCTCGCGACGTAGGCGCTGGGCTGGAGCTATATCTGTGGACGACAGCAGAGAAAGGGTCGCACATGGCGGATGCAAAAATTGCTGGGCCGTTTACCCGGATCTTGGTCGCAACGAGGGGGGCGCCCTGGTCCGATCGGGCACTGCAGTTGGGCGTGCGGATGGCAAAAGCTTATCAGCTCGAGTTGGTCATAATCGCTGTGCTGACGCCCACATATGAGCCCCAGAAGAAGGCCGCCTGGGGGATCGGCGCGGCGTTGGAAGTGGGCACGGATGTCCGACAAGTCGCCCAGCGCGTGCTGGAGCAGGCGTCGGACCTGGCGAAAGCGCATGGGCTTACATACGTCTGTGAAACGCGCTCAGGACGCCCGGCGGAGGAGATCATCAAGGCTGCGGAAGAGCATCAGTGTGACCTTATTCTCATCGGCTCGCATGGCGAGAGCGGTGAGCGGCGTGTCACCATGGGCGAGACCGGCAATGTGGTGGTCCTGAAAGCGCCGATTCCCGTAATAGTGGTGAAATAGCGCGACGGGGGAAAACGATGACCGCACAACCGATCATCTTTTATCACAAAGCCACCTGAACGACGTGCCGCAAAGCAAGAAGTTTCTTGCGAGACCTCGGAGGCCAATTGCAGGAGCGCGATCTGGGTAAAGAACCGCTGAGCGAAGACGAGATCGAAGCGTTAATTGGTAATGCCGACGTGATGGAATTCCTCAATACGCGCTCGGCCTCCTATCGACAACAGGGATTCAAGAAGCAACCACCGACCAAGACACAAGCCATCGCGCTCATGGCCCAGGATCCCAATCTCATCAAGCGCCCGATCACAGTGAAGGGTCACACGAAAGTGCTTGGCTTCGATCAGGCGCGGCTACGAGCCTTAGTGAGTTCCTCATAGGGCTTTACCCCGCCCAGCTCTTGCGTGAGGCTTTGCTGCCCTTCAGGATGCTGGCTTTAATATAGTCTCGGTTCAAGCGCCCAATGAAATCGATGCTAATCTCCTTGGGGCACGCGGCTTCGCACTCGCCAATGTTCGTGCAGCTGCCAAAGAACTCCTGCTCGGCCCTGGCCATCATCGACAGCACCCGGTGATAGCGCTCCGGCTGCCCATGAGGCAGTAATCCAAGGTGCGAGACCTTCGCAGCTGTGAATAGCATGGCCGAAGCATTGGGGCAGGCCGCCACGCAGGCGCCACAGCCGATGCACTCCGCGGCATCCATAGAGAGCTCGGCATCTTCTTTGGACACCGGCAGACTGTTCGCCTCAGGGGCACCGCCAGTCGATACCGAGATGAAGCCACCTGACTGAATGATCCGGTCGAACGCACTGCGGTTCACGACGAGATCCTTAATCACCGGGAAAGCCTTGGCACGCCATGGTTCAAGGTAGAGGGTATCGCCGTCCTTGAAGCTGCGCATGTGGAGCTGGCACACGGTGGTACCACGACGTGGACCATGGGCGATGCCGTTGATCACGAAGCCACACATGCCGCAGATGCCCTCGCGGCAGTCATGATCGAAGGCGATGGGCTCCTCACCTCTGGCGATCAACCCCTCATTCACCACATCGAGCATCTCCAGGAAGGACATATCCGGACTGATATTCCTGGCCTCGTACTGCACGAAACCACCCTTGTCATGGGCGTGCTTCTGTCGCCACACATGTAACGTGAGGTTCATTACTTGTAGCTCCGCTGGGTCAGATGCGCATTCTCAAACGTCAAGGGTTCCTTGTGCAGGATCGGTTGTTTGCCGACGCCAGCGAACTCCCAGGCAGCGACGTGGCAATAGTTCAGATCGTCGCGCAGCGGCTCACCCTCAGGGGTTTGATATTCCTCGCGGAAATGCGCGCCGCAGGATTCATTCCGTTCCAAGGCATCGATGCACATCAGCTCGGCAAATTCTAAAAAGTCTGCCACTCGCCCGGCTTTCTCCAGGGATTGATTGAGTTCTTCCTGGTCTCCGGGTACGAGAACATTGTGCCAGAACTCTTCACGCAGCTCGGGAATTCGCCGCAATGCATCCTTCAAGCCGGTAGCAGTCCGGCCCATGCCACAATGATCCCAGAGCAACTTTCCAAGCTCGCGATGGATGGAGTCGACCGTGCGTTTGCCCTTGATCCCGAGGAGCCGGCTGATTTTTTCGCGAACTTCGCCCTCCACCTCCCTAAAGGCAGCATGATTGGCATCGACCTTCGGAAACTTCGCCTGTGCCAAGTAATCGCCGATGGTGTAGGGCAGAACAAAGTAGCCATCGGCCAGGCCCTGCATCAGCGCACTCGCACCCAGGCGATTGGCGCCGTGGTCGGAGAAGTTGGCCTCACCGATGACGTACAACCCTGGAATGGTACTCATTAAGTTATAGTCGACCCATAATCCGCCCATCGTGTAATGGATCGCCGGATAGATGCGCATGGGCACCTTATAGGGGTTCTCGCCCGTGATGCGCTCATACATCTCGAACAGATTGCCGTAGCGCTCGCGGATGATTTGTTCGCCTAAGCGCTTGATCGCATCGCCGAAGTCGAGGTATACCCCCTGGCCACCGGGCCCGACACCTCGGCCTTCATCGCACACGCGCTTGACAGCCCGGGAGGCGACGTCACGCGGCACCAGGTTGCCAAAACTCGGGTACATGCGTTCGAGAAAGTAATCGCGGCCCTCTGCCGGGATCTGCTCGGGCGACCGCGTCTCTCCCTGCTTATTCGGCACCCAGACGCGTCCATCGTTGCGCAGCGACTCGCTCATCAGGGTCAGCTTGGACTGGTGCTCGCCGGTCACCGGAATGCATGTAGGGTGGATTTGCGTAAAGCAGGGGTTGGCATAAGCCGCCCCGCGTTTGTGCGCACGCCAGATGGCGGTGACGTTACACCCCTTGGCGTTGGTCGACAGGTAAAAGGCATTGCCATAGCCCCCGGTTCCAAGGACCACGGCATCGGCCTCGTGGGAGTCGATCTGGCCGGTCACGAGATTGCGTGTCACAATGCCACGCGCCTGGCCGTCGATGAGCACGAGGTCGAGCATCTCCGTACGAGGGTACATCTGCACCTGGCCAGCGCTGATTTGACGGGCCAGGGCCTGATAGGCTCCGAGCAAGAGTTGCTGCCCCGTTTGTCCCCGGCAGTAGAAGGTACGGGACACTTGTGCGCCGCCGAACGAACGTGTATCGAGCAATCCGGCGTATTCACGGGCAAATGGCACGCCCTGCGCCACACACTGGTCGATGATGTGGACGCTGATCTGCGCTAAACGATAGACGTTGGCCTCGCGGGAGCGATAATCGCCCCCTTTCACCGTGTCATAGAACAGACGATAGATGCTGTCTCCATCGTTACGATAGTTTTTGGCAGCGTTGATGCCGCCCTGCGCGGCGATGCTGTGGGCACGGCGCGGGCTATCCTGGAAGCAGAAACATTTGACCTGATAGCCCAACTCGGCCAGCGACGCAGCGGAGGCCGCGCCGGCAAGTCCTGAGCCGACGACGATGATGTTGTACCGGCGCTTGTTGGCAGGGTTGACCAGCTTCATCTCGAAGCGATGTTTCTCCCATTTCTGCTCGATTGGACCGTCAGGGATGTTGGCGCGGAGTTCCATGTTGTTAAACCTCCCAACTCAGGAGATGAGGCCCGCCAGGACGGCCATCGGGATGGAGATGAAGCCGATGGCGATGGCCAATGTGGCCATCGCCGCGAGCCGGTGGATAATCTTGTCGCTCTTGGGGGTGATCAGGCCCAGCGTCTGGAACAGACTCCAAACCCCGTGCCACAGGTGAAATGCCAGCGCGACCATGGCGACGATGTAGAAGAGAGCAACCGGCCAGACGCGAAAACCGCTGATGACGTTGCGATACACATCGTGGAGATCAAACTGCGGATGCACGCTGCCGGTGGTGAAGTGCAGTAAATGATAGACCACGAACACGGCGATGATTGGCCCGCTCCAGCGCATGGTGCGTGCAGCGTAATCGGCCTGAATGACATCTTTATAGTGGTACCCCTCAGGCCGACTGCGCAGGCTCACACGCGTGAGCTGAACGGCAGCCACGATGTGCAAGATCACCGCCACCAGGAGCACGATGCGCACCCCCCAGAGTAACACCGCGTTGGCTTTCAGCATCGCAGCATAGGCGTTCATCTGGTTGGCGCCGATGAACACTTGCAGGTTGCCCAGCATGTGGCCAATGACAAACCCGAAGAGGATCAGACCGGTAATGGCCATCACCACCTTCTTGCCAATAGAGGTGTTGTAGAACGTCAGCCCCCGAGTCATCTCTACTCCCTCAATGATCGCCCCACACTTATCCCCCCGCCGGCCCGGCCGTCAGCCCGGGTTCCGTCATCCGTCGGGGGTCGAGTAATTCCTGCAGCCGATCCTCGGGTAAGACCTGGCGCTCCTGGGCGATCTGTCGCACCGTTTTGCCGCTGGCAAAGGACTCCTTGGCGATCTGAGCGGCAGCGTCATAGCCGATTTCTGGTGCGAGGGCCGTGCACATGGCCTGACTCTGCTCGATCAATTCCGCACAGCGCTCGCGGTTAGCCTGAATCCCACTGATGCAGCGCTCAGCGAAGTTCGCTGCCGCCGTGCCCAGGATCTGGATCGACTCCAAGAGATTGGAGGCCATCACCGGCATCATGGTATTCAGGTCCAATACCCCCCATTGCGCACCTAAAGTCACGACGGTATCGTTGCCGATCACTTGCGCCGCCACCTGGATTACCGACTCGGCGATCACCGGATTGACCTTCCCCGGCATGATCGAGGAGCCCGGTTGTAACTCGGGCAGCATCAGCTCACCGATGCCACAGCGCGGTCCAGACCCCATCCAGCGGAGATCGTTGGCAATTTTCATCAGACTCACCGCCACGGTTTTCAAGACTCCACTGGTTTCGACCAGTGCATCCTGCGCCCCCTCGGCTTCGAAATGATTCTCCGCCTCGCGGAATTCGACACCGGTGAGCTCGCTAAGGCGAGCGATGACGCGCTTGGGAAACTCCGGGTGGGCGTTGAGCCCGGTCCCAACCGCCGTCCCTCCCAGGGCCAGCTCAGCGAGAGATGCACGCGTGCTCTCGACGCGGCGGATGCCCAGCTCTACCTGTCGTGCATAGCCGCTGAACTCCTGGCCGAGACGGATTGGCGTGGCGTCCATGAGGTGGGTGCGACCGATCTTCATGACCTCGTCGAATTCCCTGGCTTTGGCTGCCAGGGCTTTGTGGAGCGTGCGGAGGGCTGGTAGCAGATGGGTCTCGATGCGTTCTCGGGCCGCGACATGGATGGCAGTAGGGATAACATCGTTACTGGATTGGCAGATATTGACGTGATCGTTGGGGTGGATCATGCGGCTACCGCGCGTCCCACCGGCAAGCTCAGTGGCACGATTGGCGATGACCTCATTAGCATTCATGTTGGTTGACGTACCCGACCCCGTCTGATAGATGTCGATGGCGAAATCGGCATCGCATTTGCCGTCGATCACCTCCTGGGCTGCCCGGACGATTGGTTTGGCCAGGCGCTCCTCAAGGAGCCCTAACTCTCGGTTCACCTCTGTCGCGGCCTTCTTGATAAGGCCGATGGCGCGGATAAATTCCCGCGGGAAGCGCCGCTGGCTGATCGGAAAGTTATCGATCGCCCGCTGGGTTTGCGCCCCATAATACGCGTGCTGGGGCACTTTAACCTCGCCCATCGAGTCTTTTTCAAGGCGGAACTGCTGCTCAGCGGATGCCATTGCCTTCGCCCTCTCTTTAGACTATGTAATATACCCAAGTATACCACAGTGGTCACCTCGCCCCCCGGAGCCCCGACCTCGACCAGCCAAACGTTTGTCTAGTGCAGTCGCACACCTGTAGAGCCTACGGAGGCCAGCGGAGAGGACGACCACCCATCAGGTGGAAATGGACATGAAAAATGACCTGCCCGCCGCCGTGGTTGACGTTCACCACCAGGCGATAACCGCTGTCGGCAATGCCGCGCTCGCGTGCCAACCGATTGGCCACAAAGGGGAGGCTCGTCAGCCACACCGTATCATCAGGCTCGATGTCCAGAAGGGTTGGCACGTGCCGTTTCGGCATGATGAGGAGGTGGACTGGCGTACGGGGATGAATATCCTCAATGGCCAGTAGGACGTCATCCTCGTAGACCTTGGCGCCTGGCTTGAGGTTGGCGATGATATCGCAAAAGATACATTCAGCCATCAAGCTACCCAACAAACCTGTTCATCGCTTGCGAGGAGGCTTGGAGTCCTTGCTAGCCGGTGGTTTGTCCCACCGCGCCAGCGCGTCGCGTAGCTGTCTTTCGGCTTCCTGATCGCCTAGTTGACGGACGACCGTGAGCGCTTGTTGGTAGTGTGCCACCGCCCCCTTGGTGTTACCCATCTCGCCATACATATTGCCAAGATCGCTCAACACCAGCCACTCGTGTTCACGCAGCTTGGCTTCCCTGGCAGCCTTCAGCGCTTGCTGATAATATTGTGTAGCCTTCTCATAGTCCTTGGCGCTGCGGTAGGCTGCCGCTGTATGCTCCAGGGCGCTCACTTGTGCTGCACGTAGCCCCGCCCGCTGGGCAACCTTGAAGGCGTCTTGATAGCGTGTGACCGCCTCTGTCGTGTCGCCTTGCTTCACCGCCAGGCGGCCCAGATCGTCCAGGACACGCCATTCTCCGTGGCCATCGCTGATATCACGATATGTGCCTAACGCGGCTTGATACTGCACGGCGGCCCGCTGGAAATTCCCCAATTGCTCATAGGCATACCCTGACGTGGCCAATTTCTCGGCGACGAGCCCGCGATCGCCCAAGGCACGAGCCAGCTGGACAATCTCTTCGCTGTATCGTGCGACCTCAGCGTATTCGGCCAACGCCGCGTAATCAGCCTCAAGTTCCTGCAGGGCAGCCAACGCAAGGCTTTGATCTTCGAGGCCGCGAGCCAGCTCCAGGGCGCGCTGAATGTAAGGCACGGCCTGCGCTGGGGCCCCATTGGTCTTTTGTGAAAAACCCAGGCCATAGAGCGCACGCCACTGGCCAGCACGGTCCTGCCGCTCCTCCTCCAGTGCAAGCAATGACTCATAGATCGGGATCGCCTGAAGGGGTTGCTGCAGCATGTTGTAGGTTTCAGCAATCGCCGCCAATTGCACAGCTTGAGCCGAGCCGTCACCCAGGTCGAGCGCAACGTTCAGGCCTTGCTGAAAGTGTTCGAGGGCTGGTTGGAATTGGTCCTGTTCCAGATAAATCCGCCCCATGCGGTCAAGGATCTTCCATTCACGGCCGCGCTCGCCGATCTCCCGAATCTGTGTCAGCGCTTGCTCAAATTTCTGTAACGCCTGCTCGGAATGACCCTGAAGCCACAGCCCCTCGGCGTCGGCGGTGAGGCGCTCGATGTTGACAAGCGCTGCCTGTCCAGCATAAATCGCTGTGCCAAGTACCCACAGCGTGCCCAGGAGCCCTCCCACGTGTCATGCTCCACTTGCTCGCCCGCATCGGTCCTCCCCGGCTGGCAAGGCTCAGAGTCGATCACCTCAGACTTCGAGAAACGCGGCAGTACTGTAGCGTCAAATCGACGCCCTGTCAACTTTTGTCAAGCGGGTACAGAGACTCCCACACTGGTGATCGACGAGGGCTGTGAGCCGCGCTCGTCGCCAGGGTACCGGCCCCAGGATCAGCGAGATCATATGCCAAGTTCCGGTCTCCTTCGGTGTTCAAGGAGAATATGGGCTACCTGCCCTCCGCCAACCGGCTCCCGAAGCACCCGGCTTACTTCGTCATCTTCAGCGCCACATAAAGGACATTGCCGGCACGTCGCACGAGGAGCAGCAGCGAATCGGCACTACCAACTCGTCCGAGCGCAGCTTGGTAATCACGTAGGTTGTCGACCTTCTTCTGGTTGACCTCAACGATTACATCACCCCGTCGGAGGCCTGCCTCATCGGCCGGGGTCCCCTCTTCCACATTCGTCACCACCAGGCCTTTCGCTTCATTGACCCGAAGGCTGCGAGCAATCTCCGGGGTGAGCTCCTGAACCGTCAGGCCCAAGCTCTCTTCGAGAGTGCCACCGCTGGACGCGACGCGCTCTTCCTTGTCTTTGAGCTCGGCGACCTTCACTTGCATGACCTTCTCCTGCCCCTTGCGCAGGATCTTCACGGGAACATCCGTATTCGGCGGGGTAGCCGCTACCGCACGTGGCAGGTCATTCATTTCTTCAATCTTGCGTCCGTTGAACTCAACAATGATGTCACCGCGCTCGATTCCCGCCTTCTCCGCCGGAGTATCCGCCATCACATCGGCTACCAAGGCTCCCCGCTCACGCTCGAGGCCGAACGATTTCGCCAGATCAGCGGTAATGCCTTGCACCTGCACGCCAAGCCAGCCACGTACCACCCGACCCTTTTCGCGCAGCGGGACGAGCAGATCCTTCGCGACGTTGATGGGGATGGCAAAGCCGATGCCCTGACCGCTGGCGATAATGGCGGTATTGATGCCGACCACTTCGCCGTTCATGTTGAACAATGGCCCACCGCTGTTCCCAGGGTTAATCGAAGCGTCGGTCTGAATAAAATCATCATAGGGACCCGCGCCGATGATCCGCCCCTTGGCGCTGACAATCCCCGTCGTCACGGTGTGTCCCAGGCCAAAGGGATTACCGATGGCCATCACCCACTCGCCCACGCGCAGCTTGCTTGAATCACCCAGCGGTACTGCCGGGAGGTCCTTTTTCGCATCGATTTTGATCAGCGCCACATCGGTCTTCGGATCACGGCCAATAACCTTCGCTGCATATTCCTCTTTGTCCGATAGGGACACCTTGATGTCAGCGGCGTTCTCCACGACATGGTTATTGGTCACAATGTACCCTTCACGATTGATGATGAACCCGGAGCCCAGGCTACGCCCACGGAACTCGCGCTGCGGATTCTCACCACGGGGATTCTCGCCACCGAAAAAGCGATCGAAAAACTCCTCGAATGGATCGCGTTCCCCAAAAGGACTCGGGAAGGGCAGGCGTGGCGTCGAGCGCCGTTGTCCCTTCACCACCTGCGTGGTACTCATGTTGACCACCGAAGGCTTGAGGTGCTCAGCCATATCCGCAAAATTGGGCACTTGGACGAGAGGGATTGCGGTGGGGGACGTTTCCGTCCAGAATGGTGTATCCCGTGCTCCCGAGGACTGGCTAACTATCACCCCGACACCGATGCCAAGGCCGAGCACGCAGAGCATGACCGTCAGAGAGCGCACGTAAACCAACCGACGCATGGTTACCTCCTTATTATGCTTTTCATGAGTAACTTCATGATTCGTCACTTCATATCATACGGGTCGAAGCGCCAGGCTCTTGTTGCCCTTCAGCCCTGGAAGACTGCTTGATGCCTTGCTATGCCCAGCGCCGTACAGACCGCTCTCCGCTTCGTCGCGTGGTTCTTAGACGCAGGTGCCAGGGCGAAGGTTCCACCGCATTCATGAGGAGAGCAAAGCCTGAAATTCATCCTCAGTGAGCACGGACACTCCAAACTTGCGGGCCTGGTCAAGTTTTGAGCCGGCGTCCGCTCCTGCCACCACGTAGCTTGTGCTGCGACTGACCGACGATGTGACACGACCGCCGCGGGCTTCCACCAGGCGTTTGGCCTGAGCGCGCGTGTAGGTTTGGAGCTCACCGGTAAACACGAACGTTTTGCCACGTAACGCGTGATCGACGGCTGGGCGCTGCTGTGGCATCGCCCGCACGC
Organism: uncultured Nitrospinota bacterium; assembly: GCA_963707985.1. GTDB lineage: Bacteria > Tectomicrobia > Entotheonellia > J063 > CAVPRW01 > CAVPRW01. The sequence goes on from CAVPRW010000031.1 coordinate 440,072, forward strand.
CACTGCCGTGGAGTTTTTCCAGTACCTCCTGATTGCCTATATCCTGGAAAAAGGCCACAATGCTTTGTGCGATGCGCGGCCCGATCTCGTGGATGCTCTGTAACTCTTCGTAGCCAGCACGCTGTAAAGCTTGCCAGTCGGAATATTGCCGCGCCAGCACGTCGGCGACATGTTCGCCAACATGCCGAATGCCCAGCGCGTACAAGAAACGGGGCAAGGTGGTCTGTTTACTGCGTTCGATCGCCGCAATGAGATTGCTCGCAGATTTGTCGGCAAGGCGGTCAAGTTTGAGCACATCCTCTTTGGTCATCCCGTAGAGATCGCTGATATCTTTGACCAACCCGCACTCTACCAGTTGATCGACGGTTTTGTCACCCAGACCTTCGATGTCCATGGCCCGTTTGGAGGCGAAATGGACGATGCTCTCCTTGAGTTTCGCGGGGCACGACAGGTCCACACAGCGAGGTACAACTTCATCTTCGAGACGCACCACCGCGAACCCACAGATGGGGCAACGCGTCGGCATCTCAAACGGCTTCTCCGCACCGGTGCGTCGTTCTTTCAGGACCTCGACGATTTCCGGAATGACATCCCCCGCCCGCTGCACCATCACCCAGTCCCCAGATCGAACGTCCTTGCGGGCGACCTCGTCGGGGTTATGCAGGCTAGCTCGACTGACTTCCACCCCAGCCACCTGCACAGGTTCTAGCAGGGCCACCGGAGTTAAAGCACCGGTGCGACCGACCTGCACGGCGATTTCTTTGACACGTGTCACCGCCTGCTTCGGCTCGAACTTATAGGCCAGCGCCCAGCGTGGGCTTCGGGACCGGGTGCCCAGGGCCTCTTGTCGCGCCAACGCATCGACCTTGATGACCACGCCGTCGATTTCGTACGGAAGCTCCTCACGTTGCTGGCTCAACCGCTCGTAATAGGTCAGAGCGGCGTCGATCCCGTGACACTGCGCAATGTGGGGGTTGATGCTGAAACCCCAGCGCCCCAGGCTTTGCAGCACGTCCCAGTGGGTCTGAAACGTCACGCCCTCGACGCCGCCGACGCCATAGCAGAACATGGCCAGAGGGCGCCTAGCAGTGATGCGCGGATCGAGCTGACGCAGCGCACCAGCGGAGGCATTACGAGGATTGGCAAATGTGGGCTCTCCCTCCTCCTCACGACGTGCATTGAGGCGTTGGAAGTCGCGTTTGGTCATATAGACTTCCCCACGCACTTCCAGGCGCTGGGGCGGTGGAGCATGGGCGGCGACGATCAAACGCAGGGGAATGGTCTTGATCGTGCGGAGATTTTGGGTGATATCTTCGCCGCGCACTCCATCGCCGCGCGTCGACCCCTGCACGAATAGCCCGTCGACATACACCAGCTCCACCGCCAGCCCATCGATCTTTGGTTCGGCCACATAGTCGATAGCATCATTCTGGCCCAGTTGGCGCCGTATCCGCGCGTCAAAGTCACGCACTTCTTCGGCTGAGAAGGCGTTATCGAGGCTGAGCATCGGAAGCGAATGCAGCACCGTACCGAACGCCTCAAGCGGCGTGGCACCGACGCGCTGCGTGGGAGAATCCGGTTGAATCAGCTCGGGGAACAAGGCTTCCAGTTCTTGCAAGCGGCGCATCAGCTGGTCGTATTCAGCGTCAGTGATCTGTGGATCATCGAGAACATAATAGCGATAGTTGTGGTAGTGCAGCTGCTGGCGCAACAGCTCAATCTGTCGCTCAGCCTCGTGGCGCTCCATGCTCTCTCCTTATCGACGCAGGCACCGCTGCTGCTCCCCTGCCAACCAGCATACCGGCCATCATTTCGGGCAGGCGCGGCATGATGCCAGCGATCTTCAGCCACGCGAGATGACCACGCCTCAGCGCATCGCTGTTCTGTATGCGATGGGTATCAGGTGTGTCGTTGACTGGATTATAACATACCAGGTTGCTCCGCTCATCCCATCTGCCGTTGACACGCACCAGTGTCACCATGCAGGCAGGCGTGGCCATGCCACAGCCATCAGTGCGAAGACTCGACAAAAGGGTCCGGTCACCCCAGGCTGACCGGTAGTACTCACCTTGACAATGCCGTTCGAGAGGTGTATAGCATGCGACCGACAAGCGGCGATGTCGGTACCCGAGGGCGTGTCGCGGATTCGTGTGATCCGTCAGCGAATCTGGGTGACCCCGAGTAGAGGAGCATCACAGTGACGACACTGACCACCATAATGACGCTCATCGTCGTCCTCGGATTGGCGCTCGAAGCCGTCAACGGTAATGGCGGAGGGCAGGGCCTGGCCCATGCTCTGGAGGTGCTCAAGACAGGGAACCGGGGCGGAAAAACTGAAGGCGCTGGAGTTGTTGGCCAAGTTGGGTGGACATGCAGGTCATGCCTGCGTTGGTGCAGGCGCTGCGCGATGACGATGGACGTGTGCGGGTGGCGGCCCAGGAGGTCATGTGGACGGTCTGGTTGCAGTCGGGCAACGAGCAGATCGACACCTGGATGGCCGAGGGTATTCGCCTCATGGAAGCGGAGCAGTATCCCGAGGCTGTCGAGGTCTTCGATCAAATCATCGCTCGTGCTCCCACGTTCGCCGAAGGGTATAATAAACGCGCCACTGTCTACTATTTGATGCTGGAGTTCGAGAAATCGATCGCCGACATTCACCGCACCCTGGAGCTGAATCCGGTGCACTTCGGCGCCCTCAGCGGCATGGGGCTATGCTATCTTGGTCTGGTCGAACCCCGCCAAGCCCTGGAATGGTTCGAGCGCGCCGTCGCTGTAAATCCAAATATGGACACCATTCAGTCATACATCCAGCAGATCCGAGAGTTTTTGCGGAATCAAGCGTTATAGAATCAAGTCCTCACGCCGGTCCCCTCCTGGTGGGTACTCGTGTGACGGATGCAACAGACAGAGTGGAGTCGCGATGGCTTGTCTGTTATGCACGTTAGATGAGCGCACTCAGTGGTATACCGAGACGCCACAATGGGTCATCCTCCAATGCGACACCTGCGGAGTCCCGATGGCCGTATGGCGCGAGCACACCGAGGCCATCCCGGAGGCAGAGAAAGCTGCGATGCTTGCCGAGCTGGCACGTGTGGCCGACATCGAGCTCGGGGCCGGGCGCTGGTGGCTCGACAGCGTCCGTCGCATGATCCCCGAACACCCGCATTGGCATGCCCGCGGGCACTGGTGGTAAACCCCAGCGCCACGCCCCTTGAACTATGACCCCGCAGACATCGATCGTCCGGTTCCGTCAAGAACTGCGAATGCAGCATAAGTCGGCGCTCGCGGCCGCCGTCCGGCATGTAGGTGGGGTACGACTTGATGGGTAGCCTTGATGTAACCGCGGTGTCTGGGCCCGATGAGCCGGTGAGCCTCACAGGGAATCCGCTTATTCTCCTCACTGGGGCAACTGGCTATATCGGCGGGCGCTTGCTCAAGGCGTTGGAACAGGCGGGGCAGCGGGTGCGCTGTCTGGCGCGTCGCCCGGAATTTCTCAGCGGGCGTGTGGCGGGATCTACCGAGATCGTCGCCGGCGACGTGCTGGATCGACACACGCTGCCGGCAGCCATGGCTGGTGTCCGGGTAGCCTATTACCTGATCCACGCCATGGACTCTCCTAGAGCTTTTGAGGAGGAGGATCGCCGGGCCGCACACCATTTCGGCGAGGTTGCGTTTGAGGCTGGCATACAACGTATTATCTATCTTGGAGGGCTCGGGGACCGTCGTCACGCGCTCTCTTCCCATCTCCAGAGTCGCCAGGAGGTCGGGGAGATTTTGCGCAGTTGTGGCGTGCAGATCATCGAATTCCGGGCCTCTATCATCATCGGTTCGGGCAGTCTATCCTTCGAGATGATCCGGGCGCTGGTCGAACGCCTACCGATCATGATCACGCCACGCTGGGTGTCGGTCCCGGCACAGCCGATAGCCATCACCGATGTGGTCGAGTATCTGCTTGAGGGCCTCAGCCTCGCAGTTGAGGGCAATCCCATCATCGAAATCGGCGGAGCCGATCAGGTGTCTTACCGGGAGATCATGCGTGAATACGCGCGCCAGCGCGGTCTGCGGCGTCTGATGCTGACAGTGCCAGTGCTGACGCCGCGACTCTCCAGTTTATGGCTGGGATTGGTGACGCCGTTGTATGCCCGGGTCGGCCGGCGCTTGATCGACAGCATTCGCCATCCAACGGTGGTGAGCGATGCATCGGCGCGGCGGCTGTTTCGCATCCGGCCGCAAGGGGTGCAGGAGGCCATCGCCATGGCGCTGCGCCATGAAGACCAAGAACTGGCCCAAACGCGCTGGTCCGATGCATTATCGGCAGCAGGGCCTCGGCAGGACTGGGGTGGTGTACGCTTCGGCAGCCGCCTGGTGGATTCTCGGGTGGCCCGGGTTCTCGTTGCCCCAGCCTTAGCATTTGCACCCATTCGACGTATTGGGGGCCGGACCGGATGGTACTACGGCCATGGGTGGTGGCGGTTGCGGGGCTTTCTTGATTTACTCATGGGGGGTGTGGGCATGCGCCGGGGGCGCCGAGACCCCGAGAGGCTGAGCGTCGGGGACACGGTGGATTGGTGGAGAGTAGAAACCTTCATCCCGGATCGTCAATTGCGCCTCGTCGCCGAGATGAAGCTCCCTGGACGCGCCTGGTTAGCCTTTGAGGTTGAAGGAGATACCTCGGGCTCAACGATCCGTCAGACAGCCATTTTTGAGCCGGCCGGCCTTACGGGGCTTATATACTGGTATGCCCTGTATCCATTGCATCAGTTCGTGTTCGCCGGCATGTTGCGTGGCATTGTGAAGGTTGCTGGGAGCGATCTGGGCAGGTGATCTGGCAGAGGACCTCACGATCTCTGGGGCCGATTGGGTTGGCCCACACGCAGGACATCCAGGTGCTTGCGCAAATCGGCTAGCTCTTTGATCACCAGCGCATCGATCTTCTCCAGCACATCGCGGTAGGCGTCATACGCTTGCCCCCCCACCAGGATGACGACGCCATCGGGGAGGCCCCGCCGTAACTTGATGAGCTCGCCCCTCAGGAATGGGTCATCCGGTGGATAGACCAGGCTCAGTGCCACCGCACGCGCGCGGCTCTGGTGTACCGCGGCGGCGATTTCCTCGGCCGGAAGACTGGGCCCGAGATAGGTGACATGCCAGCCGTTCGAGGCCGCGATCGTCGCCACGATCAGCGCCCCGAGCTCGTGCAACTGCCCGGTAGGGGTGGCCACCACCAGCATCGGGTCGGATGAGCTCGGGCCAAACCCTCGACTCAGATTCCCCAATGCGGTGCGGACCACGGCCGAAGCCAGGTGTTCGTGCGCCACGCGCAGCGTCCCCTCATGCCAGCGATCCCCGATACGGTACATCAATGGCACTATCACCTGCTCGATCAAGACCGGCTGGCTCAGCATTACGGCCGCTTGGGTCAAAAGTTCTTCAAGTACCGTCGCATCCAGGCGCTCGACGGCCTTCAACGTCGTGTCAAGGATTCGCCGTGGGGACGAATCAACTGGTCGAGAGCTAGTGGTTCTTGGCCGGATTGAGGCGCTCAGGTCATCAGCCATAGCCAATGCCCGCAAGCGCTCGTTCGGCAGTTGGGCGATTTGTCCGATGCTATGGCCCGCGAGGATGGCACGATGTAACAGCTGTAAGCGCTCAACGTCACTGTCTGAGTATAGGCGTCGATTGGTTGGAGTGCGCATCGGCGACACCGCCCCATAGCGCTTCTCCCAGACGCGAATGACGTGCGAAGTTAAACCAGTCCGACGGGCCACCACTCGGATGGGATGTCCTTGTTCGTGATTCATGGCCATATCATAGCCTCATGTCTAATATTTGTCAAAATTTAATCTACCCTCGATCTCTCCGCTACTCTGCCGATTCCCCAACCGTTGCAACAGGTATCACGCTATCCAGCGGTAGGTGCAAATATTAGATATTATATTGACAACTTATAGACAATACTCTATGCTCATCTCCAGCGTGTTGACTGCGGTGACCGTCTAACTCGCGCCGTATGAGCAGCCACTTTCACGCGAGTCGGGCCAAGGCCATGGCGCCGGCGCTCACCGACATCGCGGCAGAGGCCGTGGGGCGACTCCAGGCCGTACAGGTCGAGGTGCGTGTCTACCCGCATATAGCAGAGCGCTTCAATGTGCGGGTTATTCCCACGCTTCGGTTTCCCCAGCTGGACGGAGCGCTGCGCCATGTGCTCGGCTCATACCCGTTGCCTAAATCTCGCTGTCTCTGCCACCAAAACTTTTAGTTGACATGAGATCTCTCGATGTCGCAATGCTGTCAGCATGATGGCGGCGAACAGATCACGGGAGGCGTTTCCATGAATATCCTGGTGACGGGCGCAAGCGGCCTTATCGGCACAGCGTTGGTTTCCTCTCTCACATCTAGCGGCCACGAGGTGACACGCCTGGTGCGCGGGCAGCCGACATCCGGGGGGAAGGCCGCTCAATGGGACCCGGTGGCGGGAAGTATCGATGCCGAGTGCCCTTGAGGGTGTCGATGCAGTCGTGCACCTGGCGGGGGAGAATATCGCCGAGCGCTGGACAGCTGCCAAGAAAGCTCGAATCCGTGACAGTCGAGTCAAGGGCACTCAGCTCCTCTGTGAGACGCTCACGCGTCTGTCCTCCCCCCCGAAGGTTTTGGTGTCTGCCTCGGCCATCGGCTATTATGGCGACCGTGGGGAGGAGACACTCACGGACGACAGTCCTCCGGGGCGGGGCTTTCTGCCCGAGGTCTGCCGTGCCTGGGAGGCCGCGACAGAGCCGGCCAGACAACAAGGGCTACGCGTCGTCCAACTGCGCTTGGGGGTGGTGCTCAGTGTGGCAGGAGGGGCATTGGCAAAGATGCTGCCACCGTTTCGCCTGGGGTTAGGAGGTGTGCTTGGCAGCGGACGGCAATATATGAGTTGGATCGCCCTTGACGACGTCGTGGGCACCCTTCAACATGCGGTCGTTACCGATGCCTTGCAAGGCCCGACGAACGCGGTGGCCCCACGCGCCGTCACCAATCAGGAATTTACCAAAACACTGGGGAAAGTCCTCGGGCGCCCCACGGCCATGCCGCTGCCAGCCTTCGCCGCGCGGCTCATGTTCGGGGAGATGGCCGATGAGCTGTTGCTGGCGAGCGCCCGCGTACAACCCACCAAACTCCTGGCCTCAGGGTACCAGTTCCGTTACCCTGAGCTGGCAGAAGCCTTACGGCATTTGCTCGCAAGATGATCCGGAAAGGAGTGATCAATCATGAACGCACAGCGATACGATGTGGTCATCATCGGTGGAGGCATCATCGGCCTGGCCACAGCGATGGCGCTGAAGACAGGCTCGAACATGACGCTCGCCGTGCTCGAAGCGGAGGACCGCCTGGCCCAGCACCAGACCGGGCATAACAGCGGGGTGATTCATTCGGGGTTATATTACCGGCCCGGCTCGCTCAAGGCTCGCAACTGCGTGGTGGGACGCAGGGCCATGTACGAGTTCTGCCAGGAGCATGGCATCGCTCATGAGCGCTGCGGCAAACTTGTCGTGGCCACAGACGCCAGCGAGTTGCCGGCACTGGGTGAACTCGAACGACGCGGCCAGGCGAATGGTTTGGAAGGCATCCGTCGCCTGGGACCCGAGGAGATCCACGAGTATGAGCCACACACCGTCGGCATCGCCGGGCTGTTGGTCCCTGAGACCGGCATCATCGACTACAAGCAGGTGTCTCAGGTCTATGCCGACATCATTCGTAAGGAAGGCGGAGAGATTCAGACCAAAGCCCAGGTTCACGGCTGTCGGCGGTACCCCGATGAACTGGTCCTGGAGACCAGCCGTGGGGCGGTCCACTGTCGCTACCTGGTGAATTGTGGCGGCCTCCATGCCGACGATGTGGCGCGCCTCTGCGGGGTCGACCCGCAACTGCAAATCGTGCCCTTCCGGGGTGAGTACTACGAGCTCGTGCCCGAGCGGCAATTCCTGGTGAAAAATTTGATCTATCCCGTCCCTGATCCACGTTTCCCATTTCTTGGGGTGCATTTCACCCGCATGATCCATGGTGGGGTGGAGGCCGGTCCTAACGCCGTGCTGGCCTTCAAACGCGAGGGCTACAGCTGGGAAGATTTCTCCCCCAAAGATATCTTGAAAATGGTCACCTATCCTGGCTTCTGGAAAATGGCCTCGAAGTTCTGGAAGACCGGCCTGGGAGAGATGTATCGCTCGCTCAGTCGCGAAGCGTTCGTGAAAGCCCTGCAAAAGCTCATACCAGAGCTGCGCAAGCAGGATGTGCGCCCGGCGGGGTCGGGAGTACGCGCCCAGGCCGTGGCGCCGGATGGGGCGCTCGTGGACGATTTTCGCATTGTCGAGACCGAGCGTATGGTGCACGTGCTCAATGCTCCATCGCCAGGGGCCACGGCCTCGATCAGCATCGGCAAGAGCATCGCCGAGATGGCCGCCAAGAGCTTCGCGCTGTCGTAAGCTGGCCATTGCCTCTCAACCATGGAGCGAGGCGGTATGAGGAGGAATGCGACGATGGTTACCCCAGTGCGCCTGGGCATTTCGGCCTGCCTGCTGGGACAGAAGGTGCGTTATGATGGTGGGCACAAGCGCGACGCGTTTCTGGTCGAGGTCTTCGGCCGCTATGTCGAATGGGTGCCGGTATGTCCCGAGGTCGAAATGGGACTTGGGGTGCCGCGGGACACCTTGCGGCTCGAGCGACAGGGCGATGATACCCGGTTGATCATGCCCAAAACCGGTGCCGATTACACCGAGCGCATGCGCACCTTTGCTGCCCAACGCTTGCAAGCTCTCGCCAGGGAACGCCTCTGCGGCTATATTCTCAAGAAGGATTCCCCCAGCTGTGGGCTGGAGCGGGTGCGGCTATATCCGCACGACGGTATGCCGCACAAGTCGGGGCAAGGGTTATTCGCGGCGGCGCTGACGCAGTATTTTCCCCATTTGCCGGTCGAAGAAGAGGGGAGACTGAACGATCCACGCTTGCGTGAGAACTTTGTGACGCGCGTCTTTGCCTATCAGCGCTGGCGGCAGCTGACCGAGCAGACGATCAGCCGCGCCGCGCTGCTGCAGTTTCATGCGCAGCACAAGTTTGTCCTGGTGGCGCACAGCCAGGTCGGCACCCAGCGCCTCGGCCGCCTGCTGGCCCACCCTGAGCAAATTGCCGATGATCAAGCCCTGGCGACGGCCTATCTCGACGCATTTACCGAAGTGATGCACCGCACCCCAACCTGCCGTAGTCACACCAATGTGCTGCAGCATCTCGCCGGTTATGTGTCCGATCATCTCGACAGCGGTGAACGCGGCGAGCTAACCGACATGATCGATCAGTATCGACTTGGGCTGCTGCCCCTCATCGTGCCCGTGACGTTGCTCCGCCATTACGTCCGCAAGTTTCAGATCCCCTATTTGCTGGACCAGGTCTACCTGACACCCCATCCGCACGAGTTGATGCTACTGAACCAACTGTGACGCGCGCTTGAACCGTTGAGGTCGGGGCAGACGAGAAAACAATCCACACCAGTTTGCCAGAGCTGGAGGGCTCGTTCAGCAAGTTCCCAATCCGCTAGATTATCCTCTCTGGTAAAATCCTCGTGCCCACTTTGCCCTGGAAGTGGAGAATAGGGACGAGGTCAAGCACCCGCACGAAGTGCCGTGCGATTCAATGTGTTGGGAGGCTCTCAGTCCCAGAGCCGTGCAGAAGGCAACGGTTTGCTGTCGTGTTGACCCCCGATGACTTGCAGCCTATAATGGGCCATACCACTAGAGCGGCGAGACCGTCCGGCAAGGGCCAGCGTGAGCCGCATCGCCTGTGGCCGAGTGTTGTCGAGACAAGGAATCCCCTATCCCTGCCAACGATCAGGAGGTGCAGTCATGGAACCCGTCATCAGAAATTACCGGAGCGTGTATCAACCGGGTGGGGCGGCTGCGAGGCTGATCTCACTGGATGATCACCCCACCACTTGTACCATGACGTACTCGGTGATCGAGCCCGGCAAGACCAGTTCGCACCACATCCATCCGTGGGAGCATGAGGTCTATATTCTCGAAGGGTCCGGGGTGTTGGTCTGTGATGGGAAGGAGTATCCGATCAGGGAAGGGGACGCCATGTTGATCCCGGGGAACGTGGACCATTACACCCTGAATAATCGCAGCAGCGGGGTGATCCGGCGCATCGAGGTCAACCCGCTCCTCGCGTCTCAGAGCGGCGGCGCCAGAAACCAGGGGGGCCAGGGAACGGGCCAGCCTCCCGTCATCCGCAACTACCGGGATCTCGACATGAAAGTAGGGCACGTGCTCCTCAGCGGCAAAGATGGCGTGCCCACCTATGTCATGCTGTACAACGGGGCCATGGCCCCCGGTGCGGTCAGCCACGCCGACACCGGCGGGCACACCCATCGGTGGGAACATGCGGTCTATGTACTGCAGGGGTCGGGGACCCTGGTGTGCGAGGGGAAGAGCTATCCTGTCTCGGAAGGGGACGGAGTCCTGGTGCCCGCCCATGTGCGCCACCAGTGGCGGAACGAGACCCAGGCACCGATGCTACGGGTGACCTTCAACGCGGTGGCTTCCGAGGCCCACGAGGGGTAAGGTATTTGGGCGTGCGACCCAGGTCATGCGGCAGCGCTCGTGAGATGGTTGCGGCCGATGACAGACCTGATTGAACGCCTCAACCTGCTCCGACCGATCTATCGGGCCACCTCTACCTATGGACATTGCGCTCGCCCGGAATTCCCCTGGGAAGCCGCACACCGTGTCGTAGAGTGACAGCGCGCCATGAGGTGAGGCGGGGTCCCCCATAGTATTTTCATGCACGTGTTTCGAGCCGCGGCACAGCCCAGGACTGGCGCTTTGGACCCATGTCCCTTCGCCCATGTCGACGCCTTTGGCACAGATGGAGGTGATGGGAAATGCCCTTCGTGATTGCAGAACCGTGCATTGACGTCAAGGATCAGGCGTGCGTGAGCGTCTGCCCTGTCGCGTGCATTCATTTTGACGCAGGGAAGGACCGCAAGCTCTACATCGACCCCAATGAATGCATCGATTGTGGCGCGTGTGAACCGGCGTGTCCGGTGAAGGCGATCTATGCCGAATTGGATCTGCCCCATAAATGGGCGAAGTATGAAGAAATCGATGCATCTCTGGTATCGCGATCAAGATGCGGCACGGGCCATGGTGGATACCGTGAAAGCGAGGGCCTAGGGTGCCCAGCCTAAACAGCGAACATTGTGCCGAAGGGAGACGTGATGACGACGTTAGACGAGCGGTTCCAGAAGGGTTTGGAGGTCCGGGCGCGCCTGGCTGGGGGACAGGGGAGGAGCTACAGGGGGTCCGTTCCCATGGCCTACGAGCTGGCCCCGGATATGTACCGTATAACCACGGAGAGTCTGTACGGTTCCATCTGGAGCCGCCCGGGCCTGGATCTCAAGTACCGTGTCATGGCCACCTTGACAGTCGCTGCCATCCAGCTCGCCGCCCCGCAGGTCCGGGCGCAAGTACGCAATGCCCTGAATGTGGGCATCACGCCGGAGGAGCTCATCGAGATCTGCATGATGATCACCTTCTACGGCGGCACACCGGCGGCCTATAATGCTCTGGCGGTGACCAGGGAGGTCTTTGAAGAGCGGGGCATCGATGTAACCCTGCCGGAAACCTTCGATCCCTCGGTCGCGCCGGAGACCCTGTATGAGAGGGGCATTGCCAAACACCAGGAGTTGATGCCCGACGTCTTCGGCTTCCATCCGACGGAGCCGACCCCGGTGGAGCACGACCTGGACGTGCTGATGCAGGAGTATCTCTGGGGGGCCATCTGGACACGGCCTGGTCTCGACATGAAGAGCCGGATCGTCTGTTCCCTGGCCGCCAGGGTGGTCATGGGGCATTATGACTTGTCTGTCCGTCGGATGATCGAAGGGGCCCTGCGTTACGGCTTCAGCCAAACGGAGATCATGGAAGTGGGCATGCAATTGGTGTTCTATATCGGCGTGCTGCCGGCGCGAGCCTTCATGCACATCGCCAGTACGGTCTTCAGGTCGCCTGAGTTTGCGCCACCAAACGACGAGAGGCGGTAAGGGGGGAGGGCTCACAGCTGCGCTGGTCAGGCCAGGGAGGGGGCGCCTTGAGCGGTACTGCGGACAGCCGCACGGCCCCTCCTGCCGAGATGAGCGGAGAGAAGCACTCCGGACGGAGCCTCTCCGCACCTCAGACCCGCATAAGCTGCCGTGGTACGGCGCGCATCTCGGCCGTTAATGGCGCACGACTGGCAGGTGCACGGTGACGATCACCAGCGTGGCTTTAAGGCTTGTAGACGCTTGCGTAAGCGCGATGGCTCAAGCTTCTGTGCATCGAACCGTTCGGCGTCCAGGAACTGCATCAACCGTTCGATGCCTTTCAACAGTGCTGCTGCAAACCTCGCACTCTGACCTGTGCTAGTCTCCTCCAGCCAAAAACCGCAGACCACCAAGGTACGAGTCTGTCGATCCAGTCTGAGATCGATACGCGCTACCAGCCGATCGCCCCACAAAATTGGCAGCGTGTAGTAACCCCACTTGCGTTGATGCGCCGGCTTATAGACCTCCCACACATAATCGAAATCAAAGAGAAGCTTGGCCCGGCCGCGGGCGCTGACCGGATCGAGTGGGGACAGAAAGGTCACCTCGTCGTCGGTGGTAGTGTCCTGTGGTGTCCAGGCTTTGGGCACATCACCTGCCGTGAGTATCTCGAGGAGTGGTACATCTGTGGCCAGGACATAGTGCGGTTCTTTCCAGCCTTCAATGTGAACGGTCACGATCTCTTCATGTTCCAGCATGGCTTCACGCCGGTTCTTCGCCTCCGCGGCACTCATTTGTCGTTTCAGCCAACCGCTGAGCGTCTTTAACGGACTCAAGCCATGGAACGCTAGCAACTTCATCATGAAGAAATGGTCCGCCTCTGCGTCGCTCGATTCATAGATCAGGTGCGCTGGCGCGACGTGCTCGGTGCGGGCATAGACGCGTTCGAAGCGTTGGCGGTGATGCGTCATCGCCTCACCCATACGCCACAGATAGTGCAAGGCAATGGCGCTGTCTTTGCGGCCGCGATAGCTCTGCACACGGGTCCGGGAACTCATGGCAAAGTCGCGGTTGCTCACCAGTCGGCGCTCCTGCAACGCCGCACGCATCTCGTCGATGACATAGGCGTGGTCGCAGGCGAATTGGCGCCATACTGGGGCCTCGTCGCGCTCTCGGCGCATCAGCACGCGCCAATGCGGCAACTCATCCATGGGCCGCACCGCCAACCAGCCTCCCCAATCGAAGAACTTGCGCTGCTGATAAGTCAGCTCTGCCCATAAGTCGGGCTGGTAATCGATCACGCGGCTGTGCAACATTAAGTCCTGGCTGCGTGCAATGACCACCAGGGGATCGAGTTGCAGGTGTTCGACCGCACGCATGGCGTGTTCGGTGCCGGCAGGACCCGTCCAGCGACGGCCGGGCCATAGACCTTGCTTGCCCAGGATAAAGCGTCGAGCGACGGTGATCGGGAGTGTGCAGGGAGGTGCTAGCACATGAGCCTTCCTTCTGAAACAGCACGCTGTTGGCCGCCCGTGAGACTTGCGCCCCACATACAACCGATGGCGACGCACACCAGTACCAGCGCCAGACTAAAGGCGACAACGTAGTTGCCCTGCAGGTCAAACAGCAGTCCGCCGATTAGCGGCCCCAGCATGATCCCCAGGCCGCGGCCCATCTGCACGAGCCCCATCACAGATCCCAGGGTGTTAGTGGGAAACAGGTCGGCAGCCTTGGCTCCCACCATCAGCCCAAAGATACCATCGCTCAAGCCATTCAGCGCCACAAATAAGATAATGGGCCACAATCTCTGTCCATCTCCGAGGGTGAGTAGGATCACGAGGCCCCCGATCTGCATTCCCGACCCCACGGTGTACACCACCTCCCGGCCCAAGACATCGGACAGGGCGCCGCTGATGGGCCGCCCGGCCATACCGATCAGGCCGACCGCTCCAATGGCTGATGCCGCCAACAGCGGATTGTAGCTCACACTGATGAAAAAGGCCACGATATGCACATGGGTCAGCTGGTTTCCCATAGTCGACAGTAGCCGAGCCATCACCAGCAGCCATACTGGGTGATGACGGAATAGGTGCTGTGTCTTGCGAGTGTCGGTGACGTTTATCTGATGGGAGAATGCTTCACCGCTGTCCCGACCTTCCCCCACCAAGGCAGAGGGAACCTCTGTTCTGCCCGGCCTGACCCCTCTGGTCGTGGCCTGCTGCATGGGAGGACGCCGTTGCAAGAGAATGTTGGCCGGCCCCACCAGGAGAAAAAACAGCACACCAAGGATCCGGAAGGTGTCCCGCCAGCCGATAGCGGAGATGAGCCATTGGGCCAGTGGGAGGAAAATCACCTGCCCCAGAGAATTGCCGGCATCAGCGAGCCCCAGCATCCGGCCACGATTGCGTGGGAACCAGGGGGACAGGATGGCAGCAGTGGTGAAGGACGAAATGGAATTTTCACCCACCGTCGCCAGGATACCGTAGAGCATGTACAAATGCCAGAGCTCGCTGGCGCTGCTGCTGGTGAGGTAACCAAGCAAGATCAGCAACCCGCCCAGAGGGAAGAGTAGGCGAGGACCTATGCGGTCCAGGAGATGGCCCAGCAACGGTGCACAGAGGGCACCGGTCAACCCTCCTAGAGAGAACACCCCAGAGGTCGCGGCAGCACTCCAGTGAAAGCTGTCCCGGAGGGCCACATACACGACGGGAACCGTGTTCTTGATCCCACCTTCAACGAGTAGATTGGTAAAACTCAGGCCGAAAATGACCCAGCCGTAGTAGCGTTTACCTGCCATGGTCCGCGGTCCGCGTTGGCATCCCATCCAGACATGGGCTCAAATAAGTACTTCCCATGCGGATGACATGTGCCGATACTATCCGGCTTGGTTCAACCTAGCGGTGGACGCTTGTGGGCCCAGGGAGCCAGCCCTTCGAACGCCGCTGCTGCCCGCAATACCAGCGCATCCGACAAGCGTGGCGCGGTGATTTGCAGGCCCACCGGCAGGCCATCGGGTGTCCAGCCGCAGGGCACGCTTGCCGCGGGGTAGCCAATCAAACTGAGGGGGAAGGTAAAGGCCAGCCAGCCCAGGCGAGTAACTTTCCGTCCAGCGATCTCTTCATGGGCTTCCACCGTTATCGGTGGCGGTGGGGCCGCAAAGGTGGGGGTCAGGAGGAGATCGTAGCGGCTGAAAAACCGTACGAACACATCGTTGAGCGTGCGCCTGACATTGGAGGCTCGGACGAAATCGACGGCGCTCCAGCGCATCCCCGCCTCGATCTGGGTGGCGAATGAGGGATCGACACGGTCACGCTCGGCAGGCCAGCGGTCCGCCACTCGGGCGGCGCGGTTGGCGGTCGACAGGATTTGATAGGTCTCGGCTGGGTCGTCGAACCCGGGATGCGCCTCCTCCACATGACAGCCCAGATCGGCAAAGCGTTGCGCCGCCGCTTCGGTGAGCCGTCGCACCTGGGAGTCCACGGCCGCATATCCCCAATCCGGGCTCCACGCCACGCGCAATCCTTGAACTCCTCGGTCGACGCTCGCGAGATAGTCGTTTTCCATCGCCGGCAGGGAGCTAATATCGCGGGGCTCTGCCCCCACCATGGCGTTCAGCATCAACGCGGCATCGCGCACAGTGCGAGTCATTGGGCCCGTGTGCGAGAGTGTCTCGAGCCCGCCAAATGTTGGGGCCATTGCGACCAGCCCGAGCGTGGGTTTCAGTCCGAAGATCGCACAGCAGCTCGACGGAATGCGAATCGATCCACCCGCGTCGGTCCCTACTGCCAGCGGTCCCAGCCCCGCCGCTACCGCCGCTGCCGCGCCGCCGCTCGATCCTCCCGGCGTGTGCTCCAGGCTCCAGGGGTTGCGGCTCGGCCCGAAGATCAGATTGTCCGTGATGGCTTTGTGTCCGAATTCCGGTGTGTTAGTCTTACCCAGAATGATGGCTCCGGCACGCTTGAGGCGTTCGACCACGGGCGCGTCTTCATCGGGGATGAATTGCTCGTAGAGCTTCGACCCATGCGTCGTGCGCACCCCCTTCGTGGTCACCAGATCCTTGATCGACACCGGGATCCCGTGCAGCGCCCCCAGCTCCTCGCCCCGCATGACAGCGGCCTCAGCTTCCTTCGCCGCGGCGCGCGCGGCTGCAGCCGTGACAGTGCAATAGGCGTTGAGCATGGGATTAAGCCGCTCAATACGCGCCAGCACGGCGTCCATTACTTCCACCGGGGAGACCTTCTTGGCGCGAATTGCCTCCCCCAGCTTAAGGGCCGGCATATAACACAGCTCGATCGCATCCATCACATAACCCCCTGAAAACCTATATGAAACAGCTGATACTCGCCATGTGCCTCTACACCTGGGGGAGTTCTTCCAGTGTAGAACGAAACCTCTGTCCCGCCCTCGACCGTGAGGCTTGTGCTGCGCGCCGTCACCATTGCCCGAGTGCTATCGCCCCTACCCACCCCCTTTCTGGGGTAGGTTTTTCGTCCCCTCGCCCTCTGGGAGAGGGTTAGGGTGAGGGCTGGATGGTATCATCGCACAAGACCCCTCACCCCCGCCCTCTCCCGGTGGGCGAGGGAGAAATGACCCAGGGTCAGTGTCGCGTCTAAAAAAACCTACCCTTGTGAGCTACCCAGCCCCCCCTGTCACTGGTCAGAGCTCGGCACAGGATGAAATGGCGGCGTGCGGCCTGTGGTTAGGCGTGCAACGGTAGCATGCAGGCTGGTCGATGTCAATCTGGGCTACCATCAATCAATCACCATCCGACGCCATGTCGACTGTCGAATGTCGTGCGGACGTGACCTGCTGAACGCCCTCCACTCAATGGAGGGTTGTGTGAACGATAGAAAATGCTGTAAAAGTATCGGATTGGATGTTGTCGGATTGGTTTGCGAGAGGAGAGATGGTCATGGAGCGGGTTTGCGGGAAACAGAGGGGAACGACCAAGGGGTTCATGGTTGTACGGCTAGTGGTACTTGCCACCCTTGTTGGGCTGGCTGAGCTTTTCGCCCAAGAGGCGCATGCAGCGCGGACCTCTCTGCGCGTGGAGACAGGAGCGCTCTTGCGGGACCGGGAAGTTGCGAAGCACGGCCCATGGACGCCCTTACGAACGCCGCGGTGGCAGTTCCTCGTAACCCTGGGAAGTCTCATGGGGGCGGCCTGTCTTGTCCTGCTTTCTGCCTTATCGAGCGCGGAAGGTGGGGGGAAGACTTGTGGTGGGACTCCCGGAGGGAGCCTGCCACCACCCTTGCGGAGTCGATTTACCGGCTGCCCGTTTACGTCAGTGTGTTATATACAGCGGCTCACCCGGATGACGAGAATAACGCCCTGCTGGCTTATTTGGCGCGTGGTGTGTTCGCCCGGACGGCGTATCTGTCCTTAACTCGTGGCGATGGCGGGCAGAACCGGATCGGCCGCGAACTTTTCGAAGCGCTGGGAGTGATTCGCACGGAAGAGCTGCTGGAGGCTCGAAGGGTGGATGGGGCCGAGCAATTCTTCACCCGCGCCTACGATTTTGGGTTCTCGAAGAGTCCCGACGAGACCTTGGCGAAATGGAGCCGCGAGGAGATTCTCGAGGACATCGTCCGGGTGATTCGGACGTTTCGACCCGATGTGATCATTTCCAGATTTTTCGGTACACCATTGGATGGTCATGGCCACCATCAAGCGGCAGGCATCCTGACCCGCGAAGCGTTTTTCGCCGCCGCTGACTCCAGCCGCTTTCCGCAGCAGATCGCGGCAGGGTTGCCGCCGTGGCAGGCGGCAAAACTGTTCTGGAACGAATTTCGTTCCTCGCGGGGGGCAGCACCGGTAGAAGGATCACGGGGGGTGACGGTCGATCTGGGGGCATATAGCCCGATCTTGGAGCAGACCTACTATCAGCTCGGCCTCAACGCGCAAAATCTCCATCGGTCTCAGCTGCCCCCACGACTGCCACGCCATAGGGAACGCCTGGATGGCTTTCGACGCCTGGATGTAGAAGGCAGTGGCCTCTCCAACGATCTGTTCGACGGCATGGACCTGACGCTGGTACGTGTTGCGGACGTTTTCCGCGAAGGCTCCACCGCGGCGCAGCTGCTACGCAGGGAGTTACATGAGATTCAAGGCGTGGCGCAGGCGGCGGCGGAACGCTTCAGTTCCCGGGAGCCATCCGCCATCGTCCCGCTCCTCTGGCAGGGCTATGAGCGCATTTGCCGCCTACGTGAAGCGCGGCCCTCCCTGGCATTGGATGCTCTGGCAGTTGACCGCATCGACCATGCCTTATGCATCAAGGAGCAGGAGTTCCGAACGGCCCTGGAGCGCTCTGTGGGTTTGGAGATTCATGCCGTGGCCGCGACACACAGCGCCGTGCGTGGTGGCACACTGGCGGTGGCCGTGTCGATGATCAATCATAGCCTACACACCATCGCTCTCGAATTCGTCGATCTGCAGGCCCCAAGCGGATGGGAGGTCACTCCTCCGTCGTTCCAGAAGACTCTGCTCACGCCCCACCAAGGCATCGAGCTTTCCTTTCAAGTGGCCATCCCAGCAGATGCCGCACTGACACAGCCCTATTGGCTTGAACGCCCACGTGATGGAGACCTCTTCAGCGTGACGGATCCCAAGCACCTCATCCATCCTGTTGGCCCACCGTTGCTTGGCGCGTCGTGGCGCTGGCGAATCGAGGAAGAGGGGTTCTCAGGCATCGTGGATTCAATGCGCCAGGTGGAATTTCCCATCGCAGGGCGTGGTGTCGGCCCGGTGCGACAGCCGATTCGAGTCGTGCCTGAGCTCTCGCTTGCCCTTGAGCCACCCATCCTCATTGCCCCATTGACCGATCAACCCTATGGAACGGCAGCTCAGCGCCACGCTCCTCGGGAATGTGGTCGGAGACGCTGTGCTCCGATTACAAGTTCCTGCAGGCTGGAGCGTGGAGCCCCTTGAACATCGGCTCGCCCTCACTGCCCCAGGGCAGGAGCTGACGCGAAGATTTACCGTGCAGATTCCCGCTCTCAGCGCGGACGGAAGTTTCCGCATCGAGGCGGTGGCAGACCTAGAAGGGAAGCAATTTTCACGCGGCTACCGGGTCATTGAGTATCCACACATCCGTAGCCAGCTGCTCTACCGTGATGCCAAGACCCGCGTCGAGGTGTTCAGGATACAGACCGCCCCAGATCTGCGCGTCGGCTATGTCATGGGAGCTGGGGATGAGGTCCCCAGTGCCATCGCACAGCTTGGCATCGAGGTCAGTCTGCTCTCCGCCGAGGACCTGGCCGCGGCGGATCTGAGCTGGTACGATACCATTGTCGTGGGGGTGCGGGGATATGAATTTCGACCGGACCTGGTGGCCAACCAGCAACGTTTCTTGGACTACGTCCGAGAGGGTGGCACTTTGATCGTGCAGTATCACACTCTCGCCTCGGAGGGGGTAGTCTTCACTCCCTATCCTGCGAAACTCAGCCGCGCCCGGGTGGTGGATGAGACCGCGCCGATGACGGTCCTCGAACCTGGGCACGTGATCTTTCACTGGCCGAATGTCATCACCCAAAGGGACTTTGACGGCTGGATTCAGGAGCGTGGCCTGTACTTTCTCGAGCAGTGGGATGAGCGCTTCACACCACTGCTGGAATCCCACGATCCGGGGGAGTCACCGCAACGTGGGGGGATGGTCATCGCCACCTATGGCAAAGGCCAGTTCGTGTATACCGGATATGCCTGGTTTCGCCAGTTGCCAGCGGGTGTCCCTGGCGCATTTCGTCTGTTTGCCAACATGATCAGTCTACCGCGAGCACCATAAGCGTCTTGGGCGGGCGCAGGTGAACCATCCCGCCCTCTGTTCAGTGGATGTTGCACGCTGCAACACTCGGGAAAAGTGTCTGGGACATCGATAATCGATGGAGGAGGCCGTATGAGCAATATACCAAGTGGTTCTCCGACGAGCTACTTTCAGAGCGTGACGCAAGCCGTTGATGCCCTACACCAGGAATTAGTGGACATCAGTCTGGATATCCATGCTCATCCGGAGCTGAACTATCAGGAATATCATGCTGCACAGGTCTTGGCCGATGCGCTCGAGCGGCATGGCTTCCGGGTCGAGCGCGGGGTTGGCGGCGTGGAAACAGCCTTCCGCGCCACCATGCCGGGGGGTCAAGGGGATGGCCCAACGGTGGCCTTACTGGCGGAGTACGATGCCCTGCCGGGGATCGGCCACGGTTGCGGTCATAATCTCATCGCCATGTCCAATCTGGGCGCTGGGCTTGGAGTGAAGGCCACCCTACAATCCCTGCCGGGCCGCCTCATGGTTCTAGGCACACCGGCAGAGGAGGGAGGTGGTGGCAAGATTCGCCTTCTGGACGCCGGGGTGTTCAAGGATGTCGATGTGGTCCTCTCCTCCCATCCATCGTCTAACCGCACCATCATTCCCATGGATATTCCCAAGGATCAAAGCTGGAGCCTAGCGATGGTGGGCTACCGGTATGCCTATCATGGCAAAGCGGCCCACGCAGCTGTGGTGCCGCACGAGGGCATCAATGCGCTGAATGCCGTCATCCACCTGTTTACAGGTATCGATGCCTTGCGTCAACATCTCCGGGAGGACGTGCGCATCCACGGCATCATCACTGATGGTGGCAAAGCAGCCAACGTGGTGCCGGACTTCGCCGCCGCCAATTTCATGCTGCGTTCAAGAGACCGGGATTACCTGCACGAGGTTGTGGAGAAGGTTCGTCGAGTCGCCGAAGGAGCAGCACTACTCACCGGCGCGCGCCTCGAGGTGCTACCGGCTCATCCCCTGTATGAGAATGTGCGTCCCAATCAAGTCTTGGTGCAGGCCGCACGCGCCAATGCCGAGGCCGTTGGAATGCCCATCGATGCCACCCCCTCGGGCTATAACGGCGGTGGCGCCTCCACCGACTTCGGCAATGTCAGTCAGGTATTGCCGGCGTATTATCTGCGTTTCGCCGTGAGTGAGGACCCCGTACCTGGCCACTCCACCGCCATGACGCAGGCAGCTAAATCAGCACTGGCCCATGACAGCGCCCTCGCTACGGCCAAAGTGTTGGCCTTGACGGCATGCGATCTGCTGGCGCATCCCGCTCTCCTAGAGTCGGCACGGGCTGATTTCGCGGAACGTTCGACTCCCAGGTAGGAGAGGCTCGTTGGCTTGCCGTCGGATCCGGAGAAGAGCCATGGACACCTCCACTCAGCACCTCGACCAGCAGGTCTCCGACCTCGATACCATCTTCCAGCTGCAGCGCGATGCCTTCCGTCGCCAACCGAATCCACCCGCGGGCGAGCGTCGGGCGCATCTGGATGCCGTATGCCGGCTGTTGCTGGAACACGGTGATGCCATTGCTGCGGCCATCGATGCCGACTTCGGCCATCGCTCTGTTCACGAAACCAGGATCCTGGAAATCTTCCCCGCACTGCAGACGGCGAAGCACGCCAGGGCACGTGTGGCGAGGTGGATGCGGCCCGAGCGCAAGTCGGTCTCGGTCTGGTTCATGCCCGGCCGCGCCCGCATCGTGAAGCAGCCGCTAGGCGTGGTCGGCATCATCGTGCCCTGGAATTATCCGCTCTATCTCGCTGTGGGACCGCTGGTCTCGGCGCTGGCGGCGGGGAACAGGGTGGTGGTCAAGATGTCCGAGTTTACGCCCCGCCTCGGGGAGCTATTCGCGCAATTGATCGAGTCCTACTTTGCCCGGGACCTCGTGGCAGTTGTGAACGGCGGTGTCGATGTCGCACAGGCCTTTGCCGCCAAACCCTTCAATCACCTTCTGTTCACCGGCTCCACAGCGGTCGGGCAGCAGGTTATGCGCGCCGCTGCGGAGAACCTCACACCGGTCACGCTGGAGCTGGGTGGCAAGTCACCTGTCATCATCGCACCCGGCTTCCCCATAAACGTGGCAGCACGCCGCATCATCTGGGGCAAGTGCCTGAATGCCGGGCAGACCTGCATTGCGCCCGATTACGTCCTGCTGCCTGAGGCCGAGGTGCAGAGGTTCATCGACTCGGGGCGCGACGAGGTCCAGCGGTTCTACCCCGACAGCATCGCGAGTGCCGATTACAGCGCCATCATCAATCCCCGTCACTACAGCCGCTTGCTGGGATACCTGGAGGACGCGCGGGCGAAGGGGGCGCAGGTTCTAGCACTGGCGGACGGCGAATCCGAATCGACGCGCAAGCTCCCGCCGACCATTATCACTGGGGTCAGCGATGACATGCGTGTCATGCAGGAGGAGATCTTCGGTCCGCTGCTGCCGCTGGTACCCTACCGCCATCTCGACGAGGCGCTCGGCTATGTGGCCGAGCATCCTCGCCCACTCGCCATGTACTACTTCGACAATGAGCGAGCGCGCATCGAACGCGTGCTGCATGATTCTATTGCCGGTGGCGTGACCGTCAACGACACGATGCTCCACATCGCCCAAGATGAGCTTCCCTTCGGCGGTGTGGGAGCGAGTGGTATGGGGCAATACCACGGCGAGGAAGGTTTCAACACCTTCTCCAAGCGCAAGGGTGTGTTCGTGCAATCACGCCTTAATGGCCTGTCGCTGTTCAAGCCGCCCTTCGGGAGGCTCGTGGAGACGCTGTTCAAACTGATGTTGCGGTGATCCGCCCCGCGGCCTGCCAGGATGTCTTTCAGGAAGCTGAGACACCTACCGCTCCCAGTTTTGTCTTGAGTGGCGGTGTGATGTAGCCCTTTACTGCACGGCCACAGGAGCTTCGTCTGTGACGGTGACGGTGACGTCCATGCCGAGGGCGGAGGAGGTGGAACCGAAAAACGTCCCCCACAACGGTAACACCAGGCTGGGATCCCAGGCGACGGCGACACGAATAAGGTTGCGGTTACCGATCGTGCTGTTGGTCGGATCAAAATCTACCCACCCGGCACCCGGCAGGTACACCTGCATCCATGCATGCGTTGCACCACCTCCTACAGCGCTGCCAGTATCCAAATTGGGAACAAAGATATAGCCACTGACGAAACGAGCAGCCAGACCAAGCGAACGTGTGGCTTCCATCATCAACACAGCAAAATCTCGGCAACTACCACGACGACTCTGTAGCGTTTCATTCGGACTCTGTATCCCCTTCTCACTGCGCCGTGTATAGATAAACTCGTCCTTGATGGCCAGTGTGATGGACCGCAGCAAGCTCATGGTTTCGATGGTCCCAGACGGGTCCTGGAACTGACTCACCCACTGTGCCACATCATCGCTTGGGTAGTGGTGGGCCAACGCACGTGCGAGGTTCGGCAATTCGTTGTCCGAGTATCGGAAGGGGTAGGTTTGCGCATATTCCTCGAGCGGATAGTCCGGCAGCGTGATTTCGACGTGCTCAAGGGTCACCACGCTATCAAAACGAAGTTCGACCGTCGAGCCGTTGAAGGTCGCGATGGCAATGGAGTTGTCGAATACATCATGGAGCCAGCGCAGACGAGTGGGTCGGGGATTGATATCCAACCGCGCTCCGAGGAGTCTGAGGTCGTGACTTTCTCGAGGCCGGAACATCATGCGATGCTCTCCCAATTCGACCGGCTCCGAGTAACGATACACCGTGAGGTGACGAACAGTAAAGGGCATATTAAAGTCCATTCTCAGGATTGAGATGGAGCCGACTCACCATTCTCGCCGACTTCCTCGGCCACGACCGTGAAGCGCTCCAATGTGTTCGGTCCGAAGGTCGTGGTGATGGCGACATCAGCCGCATCGCGACCTCGAGCAATGAGTACTCGTCCGATACGTGGAACGTTGTTCCGAGGATCAAAAGTATACCAGCGGCCACCGAGGTACACTTCCATCCAGGCGGCAAAATCCATGACGCCATAGGGGGGCGGAATTCCGATGTCGCCAAGATAACCGGTGCAGTACCGTGCTGGAATATTCATACAGCGGCACAGAGCCACGGCAAGGTGGGTATAGTCGCGGCAGACTCCTGTGCGCTCGTTGAATGCTTCAACGGCCGTTTTCGTGAAGCGCGCATACTCATACCCGAACGTGATGTGGTGATGGACGTAATCGCAGATCGCCTGAACACGAGCCCATCCGGGCGGCGCTTTGGCGAATAAGTCCCAAGCCACCTGCGACAGCAAATCGGTTTCACAGTAGCGGCTCCCTCGCAGGAAGACGAGCGTCTCTTCAGGCAAATCCTCCACCGCATACTGTGGAGCGGAGGGCACCACCACATCTGGCTGGCCGGAGTCTCTTAACACCCCGCGACCGGTTAATCGAATCTGGCCGGCCGGGGCCACGATTCGGTTGCACCAGTTTCCGAAGAGGTCGCGATACGCCGTGATCGGAACTGAGGGTTCGGTGGTGAGGTAATCGGGAATGACCATGTCCGAGGCGCGCGAGTAATGAACGTTTACTATCAGTATCATCGGCGCCCCTTGAGGACAGTTGTAGATGAATTCATAGCCGACACGGATTTGCATTGAGGTTCCGCCTTCTTAACGTTCGCTACCTCATGACCCCACAAAGTTGGACCGTTTTAGGGTGCTTCTAACTTCATCGATACCGTGATGCTCTGCTGTTGCGTGAGTGATTGGGAGGCGCACGCGTTGCAGGCGCTTGGGGCTCAGCTCGTCGCACTGCCCCGAGCCCACGCCTGCGGTCATGCCGCCTCCCCAGCCGGAGCCGGAGGGCTGATAGGGTCAGTGTAGGGCGTCGGAACATCAAGCGCTTGACTTGGAGAGCGTTTGACACCTTCCATCGGATTGAGTGGTAGACCGGTGGGACGCATGGGGTGAGGTCAGCCAAGTGCTTGATCTTCCGTCGACACGGTATATGTGATGGGACGATTGGTCAAGGTCTATTATCGATAAAATCAATATATCACAATGTTACCACTCAATGCGGGGGAATCTGACAAATCCCTCTACCCATCACTGTGATTCATGCGGTGGGGAAGCCCTACGTCCGCCAGTTCACGGGAGAGCCCGTCAGTCGGTAGTGGTACTGCATGCGGTGAGCGGGGTATAGTGCCGGCTTGTGGCTGGGCTTGTAGGCGTATGGATGAACTTTACCGGCAGGAGGGTTGACACGATGAGCCGGAGAAGTTCCTCATTTACGTCGTGGCCTGGACACCAAACAGCGACGCCTACGGAGAGGATTTGCTGCGGCAGCACCTGGAGCGGTTCCACCACCAATAGGACAAACCCTCCCGGCGCTCTACTGGAGCCTCAGTAGACGATTCTGCCCAGGCTTGCCGGCGTTGAACGCACGTCACGACGCATCTCGATGGGTCCCGGCGTGCAGGCTTTGCTGCACGCCGGGGATGTGCCAGCAGGGCGCGACACGGCGGTGACGAGCAACTCGACTCGCCTAGGATCGTCGATCGATGGACGCGACCGTCCGCCCGCGCGGCCCGACATAGACCGACTCCGGGCGGATGAGGAGGTTGTCAGCGAATTGCTCCAAGACATGGGCGGTCCAGCCGGCTGTGCGGCCGATGGCAAAGGTCGGCGTAAAGATCTCGGACGGGATGTCAACAGCGTGAAGGATGAGCGCGGCATACAACTCGACGTTGGCATACAGGTCGCGGCCCGATCCTTCTTGCCAATGGAAGGCATATTTTCGTTGCCGGCCATCTAAGATAATGTCGCGAACATGCAATTCGCTGCCATTGGCGAAGATTATTTTGAGCTTCAATCGGCGGTTGAGGTCTGCGATCTCGAACTGAACTACTTCGTAGGAGCGAATGATATCCGAGAAGCGGGTGAGAACCTCATGCAGCCGCATGGCGCAAAATCTCTATGCGCTCTTGCCAGAGCTGGAGGGCTCGTTCAGCAAATTCCCAATCTGCTAAATCATCTTCTCTGGTAAAATCCTCGAGCCCTCTCATGTCCTCTATGCTTTTCTGGAATGCATCGAGCGGCTGGCCATACTTTCGACGGAAATGCGCACATTCCCGTTCATAAGCACTGACCTTGGATAAGGCCACCGTGAGCGACACCTCCCAGGCGGCTGCCTCAAGGGAGGAGAACCGCCCTGCAGCAAGTGCCTCCGCCATCACTTCACGAACCTCCGCCGAAAAGGGTTTCTCCATTCTCGGGCCTTTCTCTCTAAAACGACCGCATCGGTTGCAAGAGCCTCACCATCCCCCGGCCCTACTTTTGCGACATACTCTGTTCCAGGGCGGATGGTGGTATGGATGGTAAAGTTCAAATATTATACATGAACGTTACTCATGCCCGGCCATGAAACTTGTGGGATCGCTGTGACCCCAGGGGCGGTAAAATGCTAGGCGTGGGAAGGCCGGTTGTAGTACACTAGCGGCAGCGGAGGATCGAGGCTGCACGGGTATAGGTACCCTAGTTTTGGTAAAGCTTCTGTGTCACAGATAGATGGGGGATCACAGGCATGCCTAAAGTCACTATGGTACAACATGTCAACGTGCAGATCAGCGATCGGCAACGAACGAGAGAATGGTACGAGAAGGTCCTGGGCGCTAGATTCCGTGATAGAGGACCGGAGCGCAACAAGGGTCAGTTGCAGTTACACATAGGCAACGCAGAGATGCACTTTTCCGAGATGGACGACCCGATCATTTCTGCCCGTGCCCACTTTGCCCTGGAAGTGGAGAATTGGGACGAGATGCTCGCCCACCTTGACGCGCTGGGCATCGAATACTCCCGTGCTGGGCAGGGCACCATGAGCCCTGGTGGGACAGGAGACGACCAGCGTTGGGGCAAGCGCAACGATACCGGTGAGCACTACACCTATATCCACGACCCGGATGGCAACCGCATAGAGCTGGTGTACCACCCGCTGGGACTCGTCGATGCCGACGGCAACAGGGTCGAGGTACCGACCCACCCCCGCGGGGTGCGTTGGCGCCAGCTACCCGAGGTCGAAGCGGCCCTGGGGACAGGCTCGGCATCATAGAGACGCAGGAACAAACTGGGTCGGACAATCCAGAGGGTGCGACCATGCGATGGATGGCCAGGCGTGTATCTCCCCGATCTTGCCTAAGGGGTCTGTCGAGCTTTGCCATCGCAACTAACAGGACGGCATGTGGTCGTTTCCTTCTGTGATGAAGATCGCTGTCTTGCCTCACCAGTCCATCCGGCTGCAGATGGCCTGGGGCATCCTCAGAACGGTGCGGGGCCCATCAATGGAAGGGGGTGATCATTGGGGTGAGCGGCTGCTCTCGTCCTGGCGCGGACACTCCTTAAGCCCATAGTTTGACGGATGAGGGCTTCAGCCCAGGTTTGGTCCTCTGGGGAAAGGGGCGGAACACAGGGGATCGCATAGTTCGGGCGCTCAGCATAGCCTCCGGCTTCATAGGTATGAGCCAGCACGGCCTGAATGTCGAGCACAATATCTGGATCGGGCTCAGCCAGCGGCAAGCGGATGCGCGGCAGGCGTTCGCGCACGCGTCGTGGATACAATTGAAACCGATCGCGCAGACCGACGGCTTGGTTGATACACACGAGGTAATCATATGGCCCATGCGCGCGGGCGGCCCATTCGGGAACGGCGACTATGTGGGGGCCAGTCTGCAGCAAGTCGATTTCAACGAGGTGCGCGTTGCTCTGCCGCATTTCGGTTTGCTTGGCCACATACGATAACCGACCTGGGCCATCATATTTGTTGGTAGGGCTGACCAGCTCGATCACCGTGACAATCCGTTGGCCGGACTGACGATCACGAATGGTGACATACGTCTCCTCGATCTCTAAGTACAGCTCGTCATGATTGAGTATCCAAAATTAGGCGGCTATGGCAGGGACCTCGGCCATGACCTTGGCCACCGATTTCGTGGACCAGTTGAATGGATGCGCGTGCTGATTCCACTCACGAATGAACTGTCCAATCTTCGCTTGGAGGTGCTCTTTCGATTCGAAATCGGCGATGCGCAAGCGTTTGCGTTGCAAGATGCTGAACCACTGCTCCACCTGATTCATCCACGAGCAATGAACCGGTGTGAAGTGAAAGGCAAAGCGTGGGTGTTTCACCAACCATTGGCGGACTTCTTTGCCATGATGCGTGCTGACATTATCGCACACGAGATGAATCGTCTCGATGCTTTGGTCAATCTCCGCGTCCAACTGTTCAAGAAAGGTGATGAACTCTTGCTGACGCTTGCGTGGGTAACATTGCCCAAAGACTGTTCCCGAACGGGTATCGAAGGCAGCAAATAAATTCAAGGCCCCACTGCGTTTGTATTCATGCTCATGCCGGTTGGGCAGGTTCCCCGGCTGGGCGGGCTGCGTGGGATGCAGACGACAACGGGGCTGCAACGAGGTCTTCTCATCAACGGACAGGACCATCTCATCATCATGCAGTGGACGCGTGTAGAGGTCGATGAGTTCGGCGATGGTCGCATAAAAGGTGGCGTCCCGTGGTTTCTTGGGATAGAGCCAGAGATGATGGCGCCAAGGCTTGAGGTGATGGTAGGCCAGAATCCGACGCACGGTGGCGGCAGAGATGTCCTCAACGATCCCCTCCGCGATGAGTTGGTGCGCCAGTTCGGCGCAATCCCACTGGGACAGGCTGCGGCCCAGCGTATCCGGACGCTCGCAGGCCAGACGCACGACGTGGATCGCGACCTCCGGGGGGAAAACCGCCCTTGGCTCCGCGGCCAGGGGCGTCAGAGAGGCCATCCAGGCGCTGGGCGAGAAACCGCTTGGCCCACTTGCGGACGACGGCCCGTTGCACCCCAACCGACTGAGCCACGTCGGATTGGGAGTGCCCAGCCGCCAGCAACAGGATGATTTTCCCCCGGCGTGCCAGCCCTGCCGCCATGGTGGTCGAACGTTGCCACCGTTCCAAGGTCTGGTGCTCTTCGGGGGATAAGGCAATGCGCAACGATGACTTGCGGCCGCGTACCATAGTGATCTCCTTCCAGCAGTGCGGTTGTGGCTGGGCCAGAGATACCGGCATGCGTCCTCAAAGTCAAGCAAATTTGGGTAGTTTTTCATGACGAGCTGTACTTAGGGTGCGACTTGGACTTCGACTGCCGGCTCGGCTTCCAGCGTAACGCCAGTGTCACGGGGCATCTCAGGTCGAGTCGGCCGTACCCACGCCTCGGGAATGATCGGATGGTCGGTGTCAGGCCCTTCCACGAACACACGTGACTCGACAGCAATCACGCAGCGCGGCCGAAGAAGGGGGCGGAGGTGCTCACGCAGGCACACAACAAAGCTGGCGTGAACATCTGGCCACAGCAATGGCTCTTCCAAATGCGGATCCATTCCGGGGAAGATCATGGCCAATCTTCCTTTCGAGGCACGACCTTTGTCGCACGACATGAACACCGGGAAGAATAAACCATATTTTTTCCTCCGCGTCACCTGTATCCCGCCAATTTTCAAAAAGGCCGTTGGAGGGCACTCCACACGAGTCCCGCCGTGTGATCCATGAGGGCGCCAGATAGCCTCCACCCCTCACCAAGATCGCACTCATCCCTTCTCGCTGCGCAGATTTGACCAGTACGTTCAGCTTGGGACAGGTTGTGAACCACCTGATCCCGCAAGCGACATTGCCCGTCCCCACGCTGTTGAACCGTCCCCGCTGTGTCATCCTACACAGTAGCTCCTTGCCTCTGTGCTCCGATGCAGTGCTAATTATCGCAACCATTGCAATGTGTTAACTTTGATGACACAGGTTGGTATCGCTCTTGCTCGGGCGGCAAATCGGGCGACCGGGAATACGCCATCGTGGCATGGACGAGTGGGAAGGGGAAAGGCTCGAAGGCATGCCCCAGTCTCCCGCCTGGCTCCTGACTGGTGTGGATGGTGGGCTCATGCGCCGACTATGGCACACCAGGTGGGCGCTGGACAAGCCGCTCAACAAGTTGACGATGCCCAAGGGAGGCCTCCCTCGATGGCAAACAAATCTAATCCTGCCACGCAAACGATTTCCATACCGCAGGGTGGTGGCGCCCTGCACGGCATCGGCGAAACATTTTCACCTGACCTCCATACGGGGACCGGCAACTTCACCGTACCCATCGCCATGCCGCCGGGACGGAACGGATTCCAACCACAGCTCAGCCTGGTCTACAGCACCGGCAATGGCAATGGGCCGTATGGCTTGGGGTGGAGCCTGACGATTCCTGGCGTGAGTCGGAAGACCTCAAAAGGGATTCCCCGTTATCGAAACGACCCGAGCGCACGACAGGAAGGCGATACATTCATCCTCTCGGGAGCAGAGGATCTCATCCCTGTTAGCCGAAACAGGTGGCATCACGCGCTACCGACCGAGAACGGAAGGACTCTTCGCCCGGATTGAACACCATGCGACCCCAGAGACCGATCATTGGGAGGTGCGAAGCAAGGACGGCCTGGTCAGTGTGTACGGAACGCCGTTCACCTTGCCTGACGACCCAGCCGCCATTGCCAATCCGGAGAATCGAGCCGAGGTGTTCAGTTGGCAACTCACGAAGACGGTCGATCCCTTCGGCAACACCATTCAGTACGAGTATGAACGAGATTCGGGCGACACCGCCGACCATCACTGGGACCAGCTCTATCTGAAACGGATTCAGTATGCGGACTACACGGAGCTTGGCACCGATGGCAACCCCGTCGACAAGTTCCTGGTCTCCGTCACGTTTGTCTATGAAGAACGGCCCGATCCGTTCTCGGATCATCGCGCCGGATTCGAGATCCGCACCCGCCGACGCTGCACCAGCATTGAGATCCGCACCCACGCCGACCGCGAACGCCTGGTCCGCACCTATCGCTTGATCTACCTCGATCAACGCGGGCTGCCCATTGAACAGCCCCCCCTGAACGCGGTATCCCTTCTCAGTCAAGTCCTCGTCGAGGGCCACGACGGCGAGCGCCGCGAGTCGCTGCCGCCGCTGGAATTCGGCTACACGGCTTTCGAGCCGTCGCAGCGGCGCTACCAGCCGTTCACCGGCGCAGGCGGATTCGAGGCCGGAGCGCTCACTCGGCCATCCCGAATACGAGTTGGTCGATCTGATCGGCAACGGTTTGCCCACCGTGTGGAGTTCAACGAGCAGGTGCGCTACTGGCGCAACCTCGGCAATGGCCAGTTCGACCTCATGCGCACCATGGAGACGGCTCCGGCGGGAGTGCGGTTGAGCGCACCGGGGGTACAACTGCTCGACGCCAACGGCAATGGCCGGGCCGATCTGATGGTGATCGAGGGGCTGCGCAACGGCTATTACCCGCTCACCTTCGACGGCCAGTGGAATGAGCGCGGATTCGTGCGCTACCGCAGTGCACCGACGATCAATCTCGACGCGCCGGACGTGCGCCTCGCCGGCATGCTGGGCACCGGTACCGGCGGCATTCTGTGGACCTATGATTTCGGGGCGTTTCCCGATAGCACCTACAAGTTTCTGGATTTGACGGGCGGGGTCAAACCCTATGTGCTCGATCGGAATGTCATTATCTATATGGATCAAGCCTTGAATTATGAAGCTGCACTTGAACGATAATCTATCTGCTCAGGGAGAATCACATGGCTATTGACGTGGATCAGCTGATATTGGACATCAAGAATATCTCTACTCAAATACTGAATAAGGAGGGTGTGTCATGGTTGCGATAGTCGCGGGCAACGGACTGGGTCTACTCAATACGTCGCTGAACATTCTTGGCGGGGCGGGGGTACTCGGCCAAAGCGTGCTTGGGCAAGGAAGCAGCCGCGCGATCGTCAACGCGGTGAGCGGCAATCTGGTGCTGCAGATGCAGGACGAGCAGCTCGCAGGTCGCGGACTGGACCTCTACGCGCTGCGCACCTACAACTCGCTCGGCACGCTGAACGACGGCGATGGAGATGGCTGGCGCTGGGGCTACGAGCAGACGGTGAGGTTCCAGGGACCGGGCACGCCTGCGCAGCCGCAAGCGGGTGCCACGGTGATCCGCACCGACGGTGACGGCCATGAGACGACGTACACCTGGAATGCCGCACGGGCGGCGTATATCGGCACCGAAGGGAGCGGTGCGCACGACGAGCTGAGATACGACAGCGTGCCGGGCGAGTGGGTGTGGACCGATGGGTCCACACGCGTGATGGAGCGGTACTCGAACTCCACCTCCTCGAGCATGACGGGCCGGCTGATCCGTCGCACCGATACGAGCAACAACAGCATCGTCTTGATGTATGACGGCGCGCGGCTGACGCTGATCCAGGATACTGCCAGCCAGCAGGAGCTGCGGCTGAAGTACGGGCTGTTCAACGGGGTGACCCGGCTGCAACGCCTCGAGACGCGCGCGCTCATCGAGGATGCGAGCGGGCGTGCGACCGCGACGCTCGGCAGCGCGCTGCGGCAGGTGGAGTACAACTACGATAGCTTGGGGCGGCTGACCACCATCACGACGGATCTGACGCCGGCCGACGGCAGCATTGCCGACGGTGTCGTCTTCGTCACGAACTATACCTACGACGATACCACCGCGCGCATCGCCAGCGTGACGCAGAGCGACGGCACGAGCGTGTTCTTCACCTATGACGCTGCCGGAAGGGTCAGCACGGTCAAAGACCATAGCGGCGCGACCAGCGCGCAACTGGTGTTCACCTACAGCACCGCGACGAACAGCACCGCAATCACCGACGGTAACGGGCAGGTGTGGACGTACCGGTATGACGCGACGACCCAGCAGTTGACGGAGATCCTCACGCCCACGGTGGGCGGGGCGGCGCTGTCGACCAAGTTCACGTACGACGCAAGCGGCAATCTGGTCAGCATCACCGATGCGCGCAACAACACGGTGACCTACGGCTATGACAGTAACGGCAACCGCACGCTCGAGCGCGATGCGCTCGGCAACACGGTGACGCGCACCTTCAGCACGCTCAACCAGATGCTGACAGAGACGCGCTACCGCACCGCCGATCCGGATGGTGCCGGGGCGCAGAGCGCGAGCGATCCGCTCACCACGCGCTATGTGTATGACGCGAACTCGCGCTTGCGCTTCGTCGTGAGCGCCGAAGGGCGCGTGACCGAGAACCGCTACGGGACCGCGAGTGTCGGCTACGGCTTGTTGACGCATACGCTGCAGTACATCGGCCAAGTCTACGACCTCACGGGGCTGAGCCCGGCCGCGCAACTGACGGAGGCGCAGCTCACCGCCTGGGTCGCGGGGCTGCAGGACAAGACGCAAGTGCAGCTCACCGAGTACAGCTATGACTTGCGCGGCAACATGAGCCAGCAGACGAGCTACGCCGCGGTGAGCGCGACCGGCACCGGCGTCTTGGATGGACAGGCGAGTGTGACGGAGTACATCTACGATGCGCACAGCCAGTTGCGCCGGCGGATCGTCGTGCGCGGCAGCGCCCGCGATCAGCGCACCGTCATGACGAGCTTCGCGTACGACGGGATGGGCCGGGTGTTGACGAGCACGGATGCCAATGGCACTCAGACCACCGTCTATGACGATGCCAACCGCCGCATTACTGTGACCGCGGCGAGCGGTCTGACCGAGACGCGCAGTTACGATAGCCGCGGTCGACTGGTGAGCGTACGTCAGACGGGCGATGCCACGACGCGCCAGACGCGATACGTCTACAACAACGCCGACCAGCTGCGGATGGTGGAAGACGCGCAGGGCGGCCGGCGCTACCGCTTCTATGACGCCGCGGGGCGTCTGGAGTACGCGGTCGACGCGACCGGGGCGGTGACGCGCTTTGAGTACAACGCGACCGGGCAGCTCGTCCGGCAAACGCAGTATCTGAACCGCGCCGACACCAGTAGCTGGTACGACAGCGCCACGCAAACGGTCACGAAGCTGAGTCTCACCGTCGGCGGCGCAAGCAGCGACGTGCCGACCGATGCGACGCATGATCGGGTAACGACGTTCGATTACGACGCGGCCGGTCGGCTCACGACGTCAACCGATGCTGCCAACACCGTCACGACCACCCGCTACGATGGGGTGTCGCGCGTGATCATGACGCAGACGGGCGATCGCGTAACCCGCTACCTGTATGACAAGGACAACCGCAAGGTCGGCATCGTGGACGCGCTCGGCTACCTCACCGAGTACAAGTACGATGCGGGCGGACGGCTGATCGAGACGGTGCGCTACAGCCAGCGCAGCCCCGCGGCAGCGAACATGGCCGCGCCCGTGTGGATCGGCGTCACCAATCAGAACGCGATCGCCGGTCAGCCGTTCGAATATCGCGTGCCGGCATACGATGCGGATGGCGACCATCTCACCTTCAGTGTGGTGGGCACGCCGCCCAGCTGGTTGAGCTTCGATGCTGGCACTGCGACACTGCGTGGCACGCCGCCGGCCACGGTGACGAGTTACAACGTCACGCTGCGTGCCGATGATGGTCGCGGCAAAACCTCGGATGTGACGGTGCTCATCGCAGTGACCAACTCCGCGCCCAGTGGCGGGCAGGGCGGCGCTGGGCCCACCTGGGTGTCGCTGTCACCTCTGGATGTTGTGACGAATACACCGGTGAGCTACGTCGTCCCGGCGGCCACCGGCCAATCGCTCACTTATAGCGTGGTGAGCGGCTTGCCGCCGGGATTGTCCTTCAATGCGACCACGCGCACGATCACAGGAAGCTCCAGCGCGGTCGGGTTCTACACCATCGTGTTGCGGGCCACGAATGCGAGCGGGCAATCAGTGGACAGGACGGTGTCGGTGCAGATTCGCACGGCGGCGACCACGCCCGATCAGCCGGCGGGCAGCGATCAGCTGTCGTCCTGGCGGCCGGCCGACACGAGCGCGCTGCACAGTTACGTCTATTACGACGGACAAGGGCGCGTCGTGGGCGCAGTGGATGAGCAGCAGTTCCTTACCGAAACGGTTTACGACGACGCGCTCAACACGCAGAGAACACTGCGCTATCTGACGCCGGTCACTGTCGCCCCGAGCGACACCATGGCTTCACTGAAGAGCCGCGCGGGCGCCTCCCGCCAGACATCGCTCGTGCAATACGACGGCTTCGGCCGAGTGCGCGAGGTCACCGGGCTGGACGGCTCGACGGTGACACGCAACGAGTACGACGAGGCCGGCCGGCTCACGCGCGTAGTGAGTGCCGCGAATACGACCGAGCAGCGCGCTCGGCGCACTTTCTACAACGCCTTCGGCGAAGTGACGGCGACGTTGGGCGGCGAGGGCGATGCGTGGTTGGGGACGAATCCCACTCCGCAGCGGATCAGCGAGGCGATTCGCGACTACGGTATGCGTCATGAGTACGACACGCTCGGCCGGGCGATCCGCAGCGTGGATGCCAACGGCAACAAGACGCTGTTGTATTACGACCGCGAGAACCGGCTGACCCATACGATCAACGTCATCGGACAAAGCGCGAACAACACGCTGGCCGGCGAGGTGAGCGAGACGAAGTACAACAGCTTCGGGCAGATAGAGTCAGTCCGGCGGTATGCAGCGCGGCTCGCTGATGCGGACATGGATCAGTTGTTGGCGGGCGGCGGGGGCGGCTTCGCCGACCAGTCGCTGCTGAGCAAGCTGGCGGCGCTGGCCAACACGAGCCTCGACCACGTCAGCTCCTACGAATACGACCGCTGCGGCCGGCTGGTGAAGGAGGTCGACGGCGAGAACGGTGTCACTGTCAATATCTATAACGCGCACGGTGAGCTGGCGGCGCAGGTGCGCTCGCTTCAGGAGGGTCGGAGCACGACGAAGCAGTTCGACTACGATTTGAACGGGCGAGTGGTGTCGCAGACTGACGATGCGGGTGGGATCAACGCGAATACCCGGACGGCGTACGACGCTTTCGGTCGCGTCATTCAATCGATCGATGGAGCGGGTAACGTCACCACGACGGCTTACCAGGACAGTGGCCGTACCATCGTAGTGACCGATCCGCTCAACCGCACCACGCGCACCGAATACGACGCGCTTGGCCGCGTGCTCCGCGTGACCAATGCGCTCAATCAACAGACCGTGTATGCGTACAACGAGGCGGCGCGTAGCGTCACCGTCACGACGCCCGAAAAGGTACAAGTGACCACGGCGCGCACGCGCCACGATGAGACGCTGAGCGTCACGGATGGGCGCGGCAACGTTACGCAATATGCGTACAACAAGGACGGTCAGCTGACGACGGTGACAGACGCATTGGGCCAAGTGATCGCCAATACGACTTACGACCGAAGCGGCCGGAAGCTCGAAGTCACTGACGCGCGCGGCACGGTGACGCGGTTCGGCTACGACCAACGCAATCGGGTGGTTGAACGGCGAGTGGATCCCACCGGATTGAACCTCACGACGCTGTTCGAGTTCGATGCACTCGGCCAGCAAATCAAGGTGACGGAGGGGGCAAACACCCTGGCCGCGAGGGTCACGACGTATGCTTACGACCGCAAGGGTCGCATGAAGACGGCAATCGTGGATACGGCTCCCGGCGGGCTGCAGCTGTCCACGAACTATAGCTACGACCGACCTCGACAACACCGTGAGGGTTGCGCGCGGCACGATCTCGCGCCCGGATCAGCACGTGATGCTGTACGAGTTCGATAGCCTGGGACGGCGCGTGAAGGAGATTGCTGCGCCCAGCTCGGTGTTCGGCGCTGGCGCGCCGGGCACTCGCGACCTCACCACGCAGTATCGGTACGATGCGGGCGGCCATGTGAGCCGGCGCATCGATGCCAACCGCCAGAGTACTTGGTATGTGTACGACGCGGCCGGTCAATTGACACATACGATCAGTGCGCGAGGTGAAGTCAGCGAGAGCAAATATGACGCGGTTGGTCGGCTGGTTTACAGCCGTCGTTACCTCAATCGTCTGAGCGCGAGCACGGTGGCCGCCTTCGGCGACGTCGTCGGTATTTTCGTTCCGCCGACAGCCACTGCGAACGATCAGCTCAACTACGTCGTGTACGACAACGACGGCCGCGCGCGCTTTGCGCTGAAGGCGACCGGTAGCAGCGGCTGGGCGATCAGCGAAAATCGATATGACGCCAACGGCAACGTCATTGAAGTTCGCCGCTACGATAAGTTCTTGCCGAATGCGCGGGTCGCCGCAATCGATTCGGTCAGTTCGCCCGGCATCACCTTGCCGGAGATCCAGAACGAGCTCAGTACCACGCTGGGTTACAGCGACAACACTCCAAGCACCTTGGCGAGCGTGCAGCGAACACGCTCCGCGTACGATGCCAATAACCGTCTGCGCTTTACGGTCGATCCATCAGGGTCGATCATAGAGAGCGTTTACGACGCGGCCGGGAATGTGGTGAGCACGATACGCTTTGCGGCGCCGTCCGACGCTCACGGAATACACCGAAAGTGCGATCAACGCGGCGGTCAACCGCAACGACCCCAATAATCAGGTCACGCGTTACGCCTACGATGCGGAGAATCGACTGCGCTACACGGTCGATGCGCTTGGCTCGGTCAAGGAGAATGAGTACGACGCGCGGGGCAACGTCGTCAAAACCGTGCGGTGGGCCACACGTCCCACGCTGACGCAGTACACCGAAAGCGCGATCGCTGCGGCGCTCGCGGCCGTGCAGGGTACAGGAAACGATCAGGCCACGCGCTTCGTTTACGACACCGGCAATCGCCTGCGCTTCACCATCGATGCGCTCGGCTCGGTCAGCGAGAACGTGTACGACGCGCTCGGAAACGTCATCGTCACCACGCGCTTCGCCAGGCGCCCAACTGCGGGATTCACGTCGTTTACCGAGAGCGAGGTCAATGCGGCGGTCAACTCGCTGCGCAGCGACGGCGACCAACCAGGTCACCCGTTTCGCCTACGATGCGGATAACCGTCTGCGCTTTACGGTCGATGCGCTCGGCTCGGTCAGTGAAAGCGTGTACGACGCCATGGGCAACGTGGTGGTGACGACACGCTTTGCCGCGCGTCCAACGCTCGTGCAGTACACCGAAAGCGCGATTGATGTGGCGGTCATCCGCTTCGCGCGAATGACCAAGTTCAGCACTTTGCGTATGACGCGCAGGACCAGCTGCGCTTCACCGTACAAGTGATTGAGCCGAACGTCGGATCGGGCGGTAAGCACCGGGTTAACGAGCAGCGCTTTGACGCCCTCGGCCAGCTGGTGGAGAGCCGTGCATACGCCATGGCGTTAGGCCACCTGACCGCTTACGACGAGCCGACTATTGCCGCTGCCATCGTTCCGGATCCGGTAAACGATCGTCGCTCGGCGATTGCTTACGACGCGGGGGGGCGACAAGCCTACACCGTGCGCGAATTGTATGTCGGACGTGAAGGCGGGGTGGGGTGTGTGGTGACGAAGCATGTCTACGACGCACTGCGCCAACTCGTCCAGCGCATCGACTATGCCTCGCCCGTGGAACTGACGCAGTTCGACAAAGCAATCATAGATGTCGCGGTGGTCCCCGATTTTTCAACCGATCGGACGACAACGTACGTCCACGACGCCGCTGGGCGCTTGCGCTTCGAGATACACCCCGACCTGTCGTTCGACGAAAGCGTGTACGACGCCTTGAATCAGCTAACCCAGACACGACAGTTCGATTTCAAGCTGTCGAGCAACGTGCCGCGTACTGAAGCGGAGATGATCGCGCTCCGAGGTAACCGCGTCGTGGGTGACGGCGTCACCCGCGGACAGGTGCACGCGTACGATGCCGCCGGGAGGCTTACGAGCACAGTCGATGCCTTGAACAATATCGAGCGGTATGAGTACAACGCGCTCGGCGATCGCACCAGATGGATCGACAAGAACGGCGCCGCCTCGACTTACGACTACGACCGCAAGGGGCAGAAGACCAAGGAGACCTCGCCGTCGATGCAGTTCAAGCTCAGGGGCGAGGCGCTGGGCACACCGGTGCTGGATCGCGTGCTCGAGAAAATCGCTTCGCCTACGATGCCTTCGGCAATTTGATTCGCAAGATCGAGGCAGCGAACTTCCCGAGCGACGCGCGGACCAACAGACTTCCTCTACGACACTGTGGGGCGGCTTACGAGCACCCTCTATCACGGCTACTACGATGCCGCCACCGGCAGAGTAGAAAGAGATCCCGGCGTCAACCGCTTCAGACAGGAAGCCCTCACTAGTTACGATACGCTGGGCAACGCGGTGCGTACCAGTATCCGCACGGGCGTGAACGCCTTCCAGCACACGTATCGGACCTACGACCGCCAGGGTCAGGTGGTGCACGAAGTCAATGCGCTCAACAACGTGACGCAGCACGCACACGTCGTTCGACGAACCGGGGACGGTGACACGTTACAGCGTGACGATTTCGGGCACGCCCGCGAACGGGATGCACTGGACTGCGGCCGAAGTCGATCCGCAGCTCAATTGGGGTCACGACGAGAACGGGAACCTGCTGCCAGATGTTTATGCGCGCACGATCACCATGGCGTATGACAAGTTCGGCCGCAAAGTATCTCGGCGACGCAGCCGACCGCGACGTTTTACTCGACGCACACACCGAGCGATGCCAGCCAAGCCAATTACTACAGACCTAATGCTCCCGGCGACGTGGCCGGCGTGCAGGACGCCGCTGTCACGATATACCAATACAACGCGTTCGGTGATCTGGTCCTGCAGCGGGTCCGCATCAACAACATCGTCGAGTGGCAGGACACGTCGTTCACGTACGACGCTGTGGGCCGGAGGACACGCAGTGTTGATGCAGCCGGCTATGTCACCAATATGGTTTACGACGCCGTCGGCAACTTGGTGCGCACGGAGGAGCTCACTGGATATTTCGATGGTACCGCCCGCATCACCGGATTTGCCTACAACGCGCTTAACCAGCAGACCCGCGTCGATCGCTACGGGTTGAGGTACACCGACGCTAACGGCGTCGATCACGGTGTGTGGTACTGGACGTGGGAGAACGGTGGCGGCGTGGAAGATCCGGACGCCGATGTCGCTACGACCGTCAAGACAACCTCCTATGACGGCTATGGCAAGGTACTGAGCGTCACGGACGGAGCGGGCAATGTCACGTCGCTGCGCTACAACGCGCTGGGCCAACTCCTTCAAGTGACCGAGCCCACGCGTTTGGTGGCGCCCATTACAGCGAACGGAGGTGGCAGCGTTGACGCGTTCCGCAATCAGGTGACTGAAACCCCTGTCAAGTCCATTACTCTAGATGCGTTCGCGCGGGCCGTTCGGCTGGTGCGCGCCACGTCGCAGTCGCAGGACGCACGCGAAACGCTGCAAACCTATGACGTCGGGGGCAATCTCATCAGCACCACGGATGCGGAGGGCAACATCAAGTTGCGCTACTACGATCACGCCGGCCGCGTGATCAAGGAGACGCAGGCGATCAATGCCGACCTCGGTCCATTGGGAATCAACCAGCAAGGGTTGGAGCGGCGCTACGCCCTGGGCCAGCTCACCGATACGCTCGACGTGTATCTCGATGGCACCGAGCTCATGCAAAGCGGTCGGGCTGTCGTCTATAACACTTTCGGCGAGGTTGTCTATGAGCGACGCAAATGGGGCTTGGCGAGCCAGAGCCTCGCGGCACTAAATAGCCGCCCGGTGGCACGGTATGACTACGACAACGCGGGTCACGTGTTCAACAAGGTGGCCGCGGATGGCCTGACCGTGTACTACTACAACCTTCAGGGTCAGGTCACTCGCGAAGACAAGCGCGGGAACTCACTGGCAAATCAACCGGCCGGTAGCGGCCCACGCATCACCGAAACCCAATACGACGTGCTCGGTCGCGCGATCATGATCCGCAGGCCTGCGTTTTACGCCGACATCACCGCCGGAACGGGTACGACCGTCAGACTGGTGACACCGTATTCGACTCGCACGCTCGACCGCTGGGGCAACCTCATCAATTACCAGGAGGGCGGGTACGAATTCGTCAACGAGCAGCCGGTGTACGCGAACCGGCTCTTTCGCAGTTACTCATACGACGACAACAACCAGCTCATCACGGAAAGCCTCGGAACCCACGGGTACGTGTCCTCGAGCGGCGTATCGACGAGTGCCCAGATCTACAAGCTCTTGTTCCGCGATCTGCTGGGCAATGTGGTGAAAGAAGTCGACGAAGCTCGCGAGCCGCAGACAGAAGCACTCATCAGCTCTCGCACCCGCCGCAAGCAGTACAACAGCGTCGGTCAGC